>CACZEK010000029.1 GCA_902780135.1 uncultured bacterium | reverse complement strand
TTTTTCGAATTTTCTTCGACACCGTGCTCCGTATCCCGCCACGGAATCCGAAGCTTCTTTCTCGCTTTTGAGGAGAACACCGGCACTTTTCAGAACCGACATCATATAAAATACACCCAAAACCGGGCTTTGTCAAGCCCTTCCCGCGAAAAATCCTCAAAAAAAACTGAAATATATCCGCCCCGCCCCGGACGGAAGGCAGCCTCCATCCATATATATGCACGCATGACACGTGTGCGGGAAATGAACGAATGATGCACATACCGCCAGAGCATCTCAATGCCCCCCGGACACGGCATGAACGCCCTGCCCTGCCTCAAGCTCAAGTCAAGCTCAAAAAAAGCACGGCGCAAGGCATATTCCCCAAAAAGCGGAGAAACGAGGGGAAACAAGCTCAATCAACACGGAATGCCACTCATGCCGGAGCGGAGTGCGGGAATCGAGGGGAAACGGGCCCGGAGGACGGGCGGGAATCACCACGCCTCGGTCGTGTACTCGACGACCTCGCCCGCGAGGTCGTAGCACGCCTGACGGAGACCGTAATACCTGCCGACCTGCGGATCGACGTTGTACTGGTAGTTGGCGGAGCCGGAAACGGTGCGTTTCGGGATCAGGGGTTCGCTGCGCCCGGGGATCAGCACCTCCATCTCCGCGCTCAGGCCGACCCGGAATTCAGCCGGACGGTATTCCTCGTCGACATAGCCGGGATTGTAGCGGCGCATCGAGTTCGAGACGCTGACGAGGCGGACATAGAGGATGCAGTCGGCCTCCTCCTTGGAAACGAGCTTGAGGGAGTTGTCGCTCTGGAACCGGGCGGCGATCTGGGTGCGCGCGAGTTCGGTGAGGAGCGGTTCGCGCGTATCGTTGCGGATGGTGCTGATGGCGATCGTCTTGATCTGCGGATGCATCATGGAGCCCATGTGGTAGTAGCCGCAGGACGATGCAAAGAAAACACAGCCGAAGGCAAAGACCAGGGAGGCAAGAAGCGTTCGAACGGAACGGAAATCAGTATGCTTCATCGGAACCGGCCCTTTCTTCATAGGATTCGCGGGAATCCGTCTTGATGTCCTTTTTGAGGTCGCGGATCGGGAGCAGCCATTTGCCGTCGCTGTTCTCCGGCGCGATCAGGAGATCGGCGTCCTCAAGCGGGATGGGGCTGCGTGCGAAATCGTAGTGGGCGGGATCCTTGCGCGGCATGGAGGCGGGCGGTGCCTCGTAGGTCTCGTCGATCTCCGCAAGAAGCTTCTCGGACGGGATGGCGTGTTCCGTCTCGGCATAATCCTGAACGACCTGGGAAAGGTAGCGTTCGGCAAGGTCGTCGCGGCCGTTGCGGTGATGGTATTTCGCGAGGTCGTGAAGGCGTTTCGCCTGAATCTTGTCGATGGCGAGACGCTGTTCCTTCACCCACTGGATCTCCGGAGCTTTCGGATATGTCTCGGAAAAATGGTCGAGCTGCTC
Organism: uncultured bacterium; assembly: GCA_902780135.1. Taxonomy (GTDB): domain Bacteria; phylum Verrucomicrobiota; class Lentisphaeria; order Victivallales; family UBA1829; genus UBA1732. The sequence goes on along the minus strand of CACZEK010000029.1, from coordinate 7,386 downwards.
GATCGCAAGAGTCGCCCAGCGTGCGTCGCCGTCGCCGCGTTCGGCGAGCTGGCAATAGACGTCCGCCAGCCCGAGTTCGGCATAATAAGCGGAATCGGTGCCGGGGTGGAGCTGAAGCACTTCCTTGAACTTCTCAATGGCCTTATCGGGCAGCTGCTTCGAGAGATACATGCCGCCGAGGCGCAAGCGGACGGCGCCCGCGGATTCGGCGCAGGGGGCGTTCTCAAGCGCGCGTTCGGAACACTCCACGAAGCGGTCGGAATCCTTGATGAACGGGAGCCATTCGAACATGGCGTCGCGGTGGCCTCTGTAGAAAGCGTCCGCGATCTCGTATTCCCGGTTCACCGCGCCGGTGAAGTCGATGCGGTTCATGTGCTCCTTGATGAGGCGTTCGATGCAGTCGAATTCCCTGCCGTAGAGTTCTGCCTGGCGGAACGCGCGCGCGGCGTTGGAAAGCGCGTTCGATTTCACCGTCTTGTCGGACGTAAGAAGCTCGGCGTCGAGGTATCGTTTGGCGGCCTTGCGGTAGCTGCCCTCGCGTTCGAGGTCAAGCCCCTTCTGGAAGACGGCCAGCGCGGCGGCATCGTTTTTGGCGCGAAGGGAAGCGTTTTCCTCCTCTTTCTTCGCCTCAAGCTCGGCATCGCGCGCCTCGTCGGCGGTCATTCCGGAGGAAGCCAGCTCCTCGTCGGCGGACGTTTCGGCTGCGTTCCCGGGAGCCGGCTCCGCCGTTTCGGGCTTCGTCTCCGCAGAGGACGCAGGCTCCTTTTCCGCCTCGGCATCCTGTGCATACGCAAGGAATGCGCCAAGCGACAGGACCGTCACCAGGCACACAAGCAAACGCGTGCGGACAAAACTGAACGACATGAGATGCAACTCCGGTTAATGACAAAAACAAAGGGAAATACACCCTAATCTAAATAATTTAGCATAAAAGACGCAAAATGCCAGAAAAAAAAAGAAAAAACCCCAAAAAAAGGGAGGCGAAGCCTCCACTGCGGTTGTGTCCGGCTGCGCTCGGACACGAGAAGGACAAGTCCTCCACTGCGGTTGTGTCCGGCTACGCTCGGACACGAGAAGGACAAGTCCTCCACTGCGGTTGTGTCCGGGGAGGACAAGTCCTCCACTGAAGTAGTGCCGGGGAGGACAAGTCCTCCACTATAGTTGTGTCCGGCTTCGCTCGGACACGGAAAACACAAAAAAGTCTTCCCTGCCCCCATCGAAAAAAAAGAGAACAGGAAAGACTGATTCGCGGGGGGAAAGCATAAGCTCCACCCTGATCGAAGCGGATGATTTCAGAGCGGCTTCACCGTGAAAATCTCGGCATTGAGCGCGGTGGTGACGACGGGATCGCCCTTCGAAAGCGCGACGTCCGAATACGCCGTGATCTCGCGCGTGGAATCGCCGAGGTCGAGCACGACCTTGCCGCGTCCGCCGGCCGGGATGGAGAGGTACACGGTGCCATGCTTGCCGACGAGGGAGGCGTTCGCGTGCGTGCCGTTCTGCTGGAGCTTCAGGATGGACATGATGAGGTAGGCGGTGATGACCATGGTCACGAGTCCGCATCCGAGCGCGGCGCCGAGGCCCTTCCAGCCGTATTCGCCGAACACCACGCCGCCCCAGCCGAACATGGCGATGAACGCCAGGATGGAGCGGAAGGAGATCAGTTTGAAGTCAAAGATGCCGGAATCCGGGTGGACGATGTCGATTTCGCCGTCCATGTCCACGTCGACGTCCCCGGCGGATTCGCCGCCCAGTCCGAAGAGCGCGGCAATGGCGGTGATGGCGAAGATCACGGAACCGCCGATGGCGAATCCCCAGTAGACGGCCATGATGCCGCCGCCGTTCACAAACTCGCTGATCGTACTCAGAATGGTCATGATAGCCTCCTTGTCTCCCGTCAGAAGGGATGGTGTGTTTCCGAATGCTGTTTTACTTGCGTCCGAGCTCGGCGGAACGTTCCGCCGCCGCGATCACGCAGTTCTCGACGATGCCGCGGAACCCCGCGACATCGAGCACGTGGATCCCGCGCGCCGTGGTGCCGTTCGGCGTGATGACCGCGTTGCGGAGCGCGGAGATCGCCTGCGGATCGCGTTTGCACATCTCGGCGGTGCCGAGGACGGTCTGGATGGCGGATTCGACGGCGAGGTCGCGCGACAGGCCGCAGTAGACGCCGCCCTCGGCGAGGCCGAGGATGAACTCCATCACGAACGCGGGGCCGCTTCCGCTCAGGCCGGTGACGGCGTCGAGCAGAGTCTCCGGCACCTCGCGGACAAGCCCGAAACTGGAGAGGATCTCCTGCGCGCACTTGCGGTCGGCGGCGGTGGCCTTCGGCGACATGGCGAAACACGTCATGCCCTGCTGGACGAGCGCGGGGGTGTTCGGCATCACGCGGACGATGCGGTCCGTGGCGGCGAGCGACGCCAGGGATTCGAGCTTGAGCCCGGCGACGATGGAGATCAGGAGCTTTCCGCGGAGCGCGGAGCCGGCATCCTTGAGCGCGACGGGCGCGACCTGCGGCTTCACCGCCAGCAGGACGGTCGAAGCGTCTTTCAGGGCGCCGGCGAGCGTCGCGGCGGTCTTGCAGCCCGTGGCGGCGGTGAATTTCTGCGCGGCGGCGGGGCTGACGTCGTATGCGAGGATGGACGAGGCGGGAACGCCCTTGGAAACGAGGGAAACGGTGATTGCGGTCGCCATTTTTCCGGCGCCGATGACTGCGATGCGGCTTGTCTTTCCGCTGGTTGTCTTTTTCATGATTTGCACCTCAAAAAGTTAAAGGACGAGGATGTCCGAAACGACGTCGCGGGTGAAGATGATGCGCTTGCCGACCAGGTATTCCGTCCAGTAGCACCAGGTATCCAGCTTGCGCGACGGCGTGCGGAAAGCGCAGGGCGGGCCGAAAGCGAGTTCGACCTCCTGGCGGGTCATGCCCTTCTCCACGATGCCTGCCTTGATCTTCTCGATCGTCAGCGGGCGGATGCCGACCGTGAGGTCGGATTCGTTTTCCGTGGAGAAAAGTTCGCGCAGGTAGTCCTCGGCGGACATCATGCGGTAGTCGGTGGAGAATTTGATGCAGAACTCGCGCTTGTCCTTGACCGTGGTGAAGCAGATCTCGCGGTCGGTCGCGGAGTCGATGACGACCTCCGTGCCGAACGGCAGGATGTCGCCTTTGAGCATGTTCAGGGTGTCGATCCGCTTCGGACTGGTGTACCAGATGTTGTAACGGGTATAGATCGGGGCCTGTTCGGGCGACTGAAGCACCTCGGAAACGATCAGCTTGTGCGCGCAGCCGCAGAGGAGGAACGCGGCGGCGAAGAGGAAAAGAGGAAGGCTGTGACGGAGTCTCATGATATTATTTCCCTGTTGTGGAAGTGGTTTCGGTGGCTGCCCCGGAATCCTTCACGGACTCCAGGATCGAGGCGCTGCGGAGGATCTCCACGGCGCGTTCCAGCTGAACGTCGCGGACGCCGTCCGCGAGGCCTGGGTCGATCACGCCGGGATAGTCGTTGAGCTGGGCATAGAACGCCTGCGCCCTCTGGGGCGGGATCTCGACCGTGATGTCCGGCTGGAGTCCCTTGCCGTGGATGGGCGTGTGCGACGGGGTGAAGTAGTGCGCCACGGTGATGCGGAGCGCGCCGAGGTCGCCGATCGGCATGATGTTCTGCGCGGAGCCCTTGCCGAAGGTCTTTTCGCCGAGGACGACCACGCGCTTCATGTCGCGCAGGGCGGAGGCGGAAAGTTCGGCCGCGGAGGCGGAATTGCCGTTCACGAGCAGGATCAGGGGCAGATTGTAGTATTTCGTGCAGCTGACCGTTTTGTAGGTCTGGTTCTTGGAGGGGTCGCGCCATTCGAGCGTGACGAGCGTCTGGTCCTCCTTCACGAAGCGGCTGCAGACCTCGACCGCGCTGTCCACGATGCCGCCGGGGTTGTTCCGCAGGTCGATGACCAGGGAGGTCATGCCCTCCGCCGAGAGCTTGGAAAGGGCGGTGTCGAGGCGGCCCGGGGTGTCGCGGGCGAACTGGAGGATGCGGAGATAGCCGATGCCGCCGCTGTCCGGCAGGATATGCGCGCCGACCACGCTCGGCACCTCGACCGTGCCGCGGACCACGTGCATGGAAAGTTCGTCCTTCACGCCCGCGCGCCGGACGGCGATCTCGACGGTGGTGCCGATGTCGCCGCGGAGCATGCCGATGCAGTCGGAGAGCTTGAGCTTATTCAGGTCCTTGCCGTCGATCTTCACGATCACGTCGCCCGCCTTGATCCCCGCCTTGTCGGCGGGGCCGTCCTCCGTGACGCCCACGATCTCGAGCAGGTTGTTCCGGGTGGACAGCGTGACGCCGATGCCGCCGAACTGCGCGGAGAAATCCTTCTGCGTCTCCTCGTAGGACTGCGGCGTTTCGAAGTTACTGAACCGGTCGAGGTCCTGCATCACGCCGCGCAGGGCGGAACGGAACAGGTCGCGGTAGTTTACCTTGCTCCCGTCCACATAATGCGTCCTGAGCAGGGAGAGCCCGTACAGGAACGTGATCATCTCCTTGCACGCGTCGTCGTCCAGCCGGATCTCGGGGAGCGGCTGCTGCGGGTTCTGCGCGGGCATCGGGACCGTGTCATCCGCATGCGCGAAAATGCCGGCCGTCACAGCCAGCAGAACCAGAATTGTCTGAAAACGTTTCATGGAAGCCTCGGGTACAGGAATAAAATCTTTATCACAATAATCTAATGCCTTATCCCCGGACTTTCAAATCGTTTTTGCAAAAAAACAAAGTCTTTTTGCCCGCAGGCGGCGGCAGGGGTGAGCCGGGAACAGGAAACCGGACGAAAAACGGGGGACAGGGAACAGGATGCGCCCGTTCAGTCGAACAACCTGCGGCGGCGTCCGAACGTCTCGGACACGCCGTCGGCGGGGAACCGCCTCGTGAGACGGCGCGCGAGGATCATGGCGATCGTCCCGGCGAGCACGTCCGCGGCCATCTGCGACACGAGAAGCAGCGTCAGCGCGGTGTCCTCATTGCCCGTCAGGCGGAAATACAGCAGGACCAGCAGCGAGAGCGGCACCAGGAACCCGAGGATGCGCATCGCGTTCAGCATCGCCGCCGCCATCGGGCGTCCGCATCCGGTGAAGAAGAACCCGGAGTAGCGGTGCGCCTCCATGAACGCGAAGCCCCACGGCAGGATGCGGAGCGCGAACGCCATCACGGCGCGCATCTCGACTTTGTCGTCCGCCAGGAACTTTTCGGCGATCTGCGGCGCGAAGAGGAAAAACGCCACGGACATGGTCATCAGGTAAAGGAACGCAAAGCGCATGGCGAACCGGCGGCAGCCGTTGATGCGGCTGTACAGGCGCGCGCCGTAGTTCTGCCCGATCATCGGCAGCAGGGACACGCCCAGCGACATCGGGAAGAAGAACGCGATCGCCTGGACGCGCTGCGCCGCCGTGACCGCGCCGATCACCACGTCGCCGAAATGCGACGTGATCCACGTCATGATGGTCATTCCGATCGGGAGCATCAGCGAACCGAGCGAGGCGGGGATGGCGAACGAAATGATGCGTTTCCACAGGGACGCCAGTTTCGCCATGCGGATCGCGCGGAACCGGATCAGATGATGCTTTTTCCAGAGGATCAGCAGGACCGCGCTCGTGCCGATCACCTGCGCCATCACGGTCGCCCATGCCGCGCCGACCACGCCCAGCCCGAATCCGAGCGGGATGCCGCAGACGGACGTTTTGAACATGAACAGAGGATCGAGGAACGCGTTCGAGGCAAGCCCCAGCACCATCGTCGCGCTGGCGTTTTTGGAATCGTTGGCGGTCACGAGCAGGTTGTTCCCGCTCATCCCGAGCGCGGACGTCACGCATGCCCAGTACCAAATGTCCATGTACGCTGTGGCAAGCTTGATCGCCTCGGGCGAGGCATGCTTCACAAACCGGAAGATGCCGCGCGTCGCCAGAGGGCCGAGAACGGACAGCGTAAAGGAGAAAACCGTGATCAGGAGAAGACCCGTGCTCACGAGCTGTTCCGCGCGCCAGCGGCGCTTCCCGCCGAACGCCTGCGCGGTCGTGGTCATCACGCCCGCGGAAAGTCCGTGGAAGAGGCAGCCGCAGATCATCACGAGAGGCGCGGTCAGCCCGATCGCCGCCATCGGCGCGTCGCCGTCCAGCCGCCCCACGAAATACGCGTCGACCAGGTTGTATCCGCTGATCGCCAGCGTTCCGGGCAGCATCACCAGGGCGGTGCGGAGCATCGTGCCGCCGATCGGACCCTTGGTGTAGGTCTTGTTCTCGCCCTTCCGGCCGCGGACGAGCTCGACGAACCGTTTTACGGACGCCGCCAGCCCTCTTTTTTTCGCGTGAACGCCGGATGTCTGTCGAGTTGATGCCATACGCCGATAAGGAATGAAACAGTTAGTCCAGAAAAATATATGAACATATAATATACAATGTCTTTTCCATTTTTCAATGTTTTTTCCGCAACAATCCGCAAACAAAAAAGGCATTTCCGCGTTTTCCTTTCCGCCGGCCGGTCCGGCGCGCGCGGCTTTCACGGATACCGCATTCACGTTAATCTTACGTTATTTTTTATGTTTTTTCACAAGCATGCTTGATTTTTTATGGAAAAAAGGTTATAGTTTTGCGGGACGCGGCTGTCCGCATCCTCCCTGCCCCGTTTTTTATCCGTTAATATAACACAGACACAGGAGCGAATTCCCACAATGAAAAAGAACAACATCGCGGTCATCCTGATCCTCGCCGTCTCGGCGGTGCTGTTTACGTCCGGCGTGATCCGGAAGATCCGGCACATGACCTCCGGCGGCAGCAAATCCGGCCAGATCATCGCCGTCATCCCGAAAGGCACCGCATCCATGTGGTGGGAAGTCGTCCGCAGCGGCGCGGAACAGGCGGGCAAGGAAGAAGGCTACAGCATCAGCTGGAACGGGCCCGAACAGGAAAACGACCGCGAGAAGCAGATCCAGTCCGTGGAAGACGCTCTCACGCACGGCATCAAGGCGCTGGTGCTCGCGCCGAACGACGCAAAGGCGCTTGTCCGCCCGGTCGAAAAGGCGAAGGAGTCCATCCCCGTCGTCATCATCGACTCGAGCATTGAAACCGACAAATACGATTCCTTCGCCGCCACGGACAACGTCGCGGGCGGAGCGGACGCCGCGCGCAGGCTCGGCGCGGCCCTGAACGGGCACGGCAAAGTCATCCTCACGTGCTTCATCCAGAACTCCGCGTCCACCGACGACCGCGCGAAGGGATTCCGGGATACGCTCGCGAAGGAATTCCCCAATATCACGATCGTCGCCGAACAGTACACGCTCGGCACGGTCGAGGACGCCCGCCAGAAGACCGTCGACATGCTCACCAAGCACAGCGACGCAGACGGCGTT
>CACZEK010000028.1 GCA_902780135.1 uncultured bacterium | reverse complement strand
CGGTGCAACTGCACGCGGCGGCGGTGCTGGCGGCGGACGTACCGGCGGCGGCGGAGGCGGCATGGGCGGCGGCCGAGGCGGTGCTGGCGGCGGTGGCGGCGGTCGCGGCGGCTTCGGCGGCAGATAACCCCCCCATCCCACCTGAGATTACAACCCACTTTCCCTGATTCACGAAACAAACAAAAAAATCGGCTCTGCCGGTAACAATTACATAAGAAACGGAACCTCAAAGATGAAGAGACAGATTTGCACAACCCTCACCGGTGCGGCATTCGCTTCCTTCCTGCTCGTTTTACCTCAGACGACGAGCGCGGCGGACGAGGCGGAAGAAACCGCCTCCGCGCAGGCGGATGGCGCGGCAGCCCCCGCATTCGAACAGCTCAGCGAAGGCAAGATCCTGGAGGACAAGGATAACGGCAAGGTCGTGATCCTGGAGGACCCCGACGCCGATGAGATCACTGTCGAACAGACTTCCATCGTCACGCCCGGCGAAAACGGCGAAGTCGAAGTCAGAAACGTCGTGGTCGTGAACGCGCCCACCGACGAAGTCGACGACGTCGAAGCCGCCGCGGAAGAAGAGATCAACGCGTCCGAAAAGGGCGATTCCACCTGGCTCGGCCGTTTCTTCGCGGCCATCGGCATGGGCGACGATCCCGGCGACGGCGAAGGCAACAAGGTCGATCCGGCGCACAAGTACCGTTTCCTTTATCACGACAAGTACGCGGGCGAGGACATCACCCTCCTTCCGCAGTCCATCCAGGAAGAAATGATCATGGTCGACCGCGAGCAGTCCCGCGATCTCGCCACTCCGGAACAGATCGACGCGGTCGAGACTCCGGTTCTTCCGCCCCCGAAGGACGAAAGCGCCGCGAAAAAGGCGGAGCCCTTCTACGAGAACATCCTCTTTGAGGAAGAACTCGACGGCAAAGGCGGCGGCGACGAAGAGATCGCCGTGAACATCGTGTTCAACAGCGCCCCGATCATGGACGTGATCCCGGCGTTCGCGGACGCCCTCGGATTCAACTTCGTGATCGACACCGACATCCGCAGCTTCGTGACCCTGAACCTGAACTCCACGATGACGAAGCGCGACCTGTGGGCCGCGTTCACCACCCTGATCGAAAACGCGGGCGTCGGCATCTCCGTTGAAAACTCCGGCCTGCTGCGCATCCTCCCGCTGAACAGACTCGGCCAGCGCGCCAAACTCGAAGAATCCGAATATCTCCTCTATCCGCTGAACTACGCCAGCGCGCAGGAAGTCATCAACCAGATCCGTCCCTTCCTCGGCAGCACCGCCACCTGCATCCAGGTCCAGCGTCCGAACGCCGTGCTCCTCTGCGACTACAGGGACAACATCCGCAAGCTGAAAGACCTCCTCGACATCCTCGACGACAATCCGCGCACCAAATGGCCGCGCGTGGTCGTCCCCTGCGAGAACATCCTCCCGAGCAAGATCGCCGAAGAACTCCGTGAGGTCCTCCCGACCCTCGGTTTCGTGGTGAAGCAGCTCAACGAAAACAACGAGCAGCCCGGCTCCGTGAAGATCACGTCCGTCGACCGCCTCCAGCTCATCATCGCCAGCGCGGCGACCAAGGAAGCCACGCAGGAGATCCGCAACTGGATCGAGATCCTCGACGGCACCATCTCCCTCGACCAGGAACGCATCTTCGTCCACAAGGTCATGTACACCAAGTCCGAGCAGCTCATGCAGGCCCTGGCGGTCCTCTACAACATGACCGGCACCTCGCTCACGATCGACGAGGACGGCGGCAACCGCACGCAGACCGTCAACGGCACCGGCACCACCCGTACCACCAACAACAATAACCGCAACAGTTCGTATTCGGAATACAGCTCCACCACGACGGACCAGAAGTCCAACATCTTCGAGACGCCCGTGAAGATCTTCTCCGACGGCGCCCTGAACCGCCTGGTCATCCGTACCACGCCGAGGACCTACGCCTCCATCAAGGCGCTCCTCGACCGCCTCGACGTCGTGCCCGCGCAGGTCCTCCTGCAGGTCACCGTTTGCGAAGTCACGCTCGACGACGAGACGCAGTTCGGCCTCGAACTCGCGGCCTCCAGCAGCTGGGGCGGAAACCTGATGCAGATGGGTACGAAATGGACGGATCTGGATCCCGACACCGCCGGCACCGGCATTGATGCCCGCCAGACCGGCTACTCCTTCATGCTCGCCGATCCGAACGACCCGAACAACAAGCTGGGCTATCTCCGTGCCTACGCCGGCGACAGCAAGTTCAAAGTCGTCGCCAGCCCGCAGATCCTGGTCTCCAGCAATACCGAAGCCAAGATCACCGTCGGCGAACAGACACCGTACGTCGGCAGCACCGTGACCGACACCAGCAGTTCCGGCTCCCTGCTCACCAGCACGTCCTACAAGGATTCCGGTATCACGCTGACCGTCACCCCGCAGGTGACCAGCACAGACCTCATTACTCTGAAGCTGAACCAGACCCTCTCCGCCGCGCAGATGATAACCGTCTCCGGCACGACGTCGGCGCCGAAAATCACCAACCGCGAAGTCGACACCTCCATGACGATCCACAACGGCCAGACCATGATCATCGGCGGCCTGATCGAGGAATCGGGCACCGACACTCTCCAGTCCCTCCCGATCATCAACGAGATCCCGTTCATCCGCAGACTCTTCGGCAACACCAACAGCTCTCTCACCCGCACCGAGATCCTCCTCATGATCACCGGCCATATCATCAACGAGAAGAGCCGCGTGGAAGACATGATCCGCCGTTACAACGACGCACTCGAAGCCATCAACGACTTCGAAGACAACCTGGGCAGCTCCGCCGACGGCCAACACAAGAAACCCAGCTCCCGCATGTTCACTCTTGACTACTGAGGTCGAAACCCATGACGAATGAACTCAACTCATTCCCCGATATGCGGGCTAAACTCCGTGAGCGCCTCGCCGCGCTCACGGAGGAGGAATATCCCTCCGTGGACGCCCCCGCGGCTGATCTGCGCGATGCGGATTCCAATCTCGTCAGAGCGGGGACCATCAGCGAACAGCAGCTGACGGAAATCTATTCCGAGTGCTACGGCATCCCCGCCCCGGACGAGAACGACATCCGGCAGCCCGATCCGTACCCGAACGCGCCGCAGGAATTCCTGAACGCCAACCTGTGCGTTCCCTACGAGTGGTCCGATGAAAACAAGACCATGCTCTTCCTGATCGCCGACCCGTACTCCATCGAGCACATCACGTTCCTGGTCAGCAAGAGCTGGCACATGACCGCCAGCTTCCAGTTCGTCCGCCGGACGTATCTGGAACGCATGCTCTCCCGTCTGCAGAACATCGACGAGGAGGAGGAATTCCACGAGTCCGACGACGAAGCCTCCCTGCGCAGCATGGCGGGCGAGGCGAAGATCGTCCGCCTGGTCAACGACATCTTCACGCGCGCCCTGGAAGACGGCGCGTCCGATATCCACGTGGAACCCGGCGAGGACGCCGTGGTCGTGCGCTGCCGAATCGACGGCGTGCTCCGCGAGATCATGAGCTGCCCGCTCAACCAGTTCCCCGCCATCGCCTCCCGCATCAAGCTGATCGGCGGCCTGAACATCGCCGAAAGCCGTCTCCCCCAGGACGGCCGCACGAACGTGAAGCTCGGCCACGAGGAACTGGACATGCGTATCAGTACGCTGCCGATCCTCACCGGCGAAAGCATCGTGCTCCGACTCCTGAACCAGGACGCCCTGACCTTCGACCTGAAGACCCTCGGCATGTCGGAAGCCAATCTCCGCGACTTCGAGAAGCTCATCAGCATCCCGTATGGCATCATCCTGGTCGTGGGCCCCACCGGAAGCGGCAAGACGACCACGCTCTACAGCGTGATCAACCAGCTGAACGACAACAAAAAGAAAATCATCACCATCGAAGACCCCGTCGAATACAAGACCGCCGGCCTCTGCCAGATGCAGGTGAACGAAAAGATCGGCGTGACGTTCGGCGCGGGCCTCCGCTCCATCGTGCGTCAGGACCCCGACATCATCCTCGTCGGCGAAATCCGTGACCGCGAAACCGCCGACATCGCCATCAACGCCGCCCTCACTGGCCACCTGGTGCTGAGCACACTTCACACCAACGACGCCGTCGGCGCCGTCACGCGACTTCTGGATATGGGCGTCGAGCCCTTCCTCGTGTCCTCCGCGCTTTACGGCGTGCTGTCCCAGCGTCTCGTCCGCAAGATCTGCACCGTCTGCGGCGGCTCCGGCTACATCGGAGTCCCGATGGGCCAGAAGGGCGACGTCTCGAACCGCTGCAAACGCTGCGGCGGCACGGGATTCAAGGGACGCTCCGGCGTCTTCGAGCTCCTGACCGTGACGGACGACCTGCGCGCGGCCGTGATCCGCGAAGAGGACAGCAGCGTGCTGCAGGCGATCGCCGTCAAGCACGGCATGCGCACGCTCCGCCAGGATGCGGACGAAAAGGTCCGCCTCGGCATCACGACGAAGGAAGAAGCCAACCGGTCCGTAGCGGACATGTAATCACAGGAGAGAAGCCGCATGGGTCTGTATAAATATTTGGCGTCCTCGGGCCGCGACAAGCCGTCCGAGGTGCTGATCGAAGCCGACAACCAGAACGAAGCCCTGAGCAAACTCCGTTCGCGCCGCCTGATCCCGATCCAGTATCTGGGCGAGGCGTCCATGAACGCCGGCGGCAAGCTGAAGCTTTTCGGAAACAGCGGCATCGACACGTTCGCATTCACGCGGCAGCTCTCTCCGCTGCTGAGTTCGTACATCCCGCTGGAACGCGCCCTGGCGATCATCGCCGAGGGGTCGGACGATCCGCGGCAGAGGTCCTTCGTGAACAACATGCGCCAGGGCCTTCACGAAGGCAAGAAGTTCTCCGAACTCATCCGTTCGCAGGGCTCGCTCTTCCCCGACTACTACGCGAACCTGATCGAATCCGGCGAAGAGTCCGGCTGCCTTCCGGAAGTGCTCGTCCAGCTGTATAAGTTCATGGGCGAGACGCGCGACCTCAAAGGGTTCATCATCTCGAACTCGATCTATCCGTCCGTGATCCTGGGCATCGTCCTGATCGTGGTGATCCTGCTGTTCACCGTGTTCGTGCCGAAGTTCGCGAACATCTTCGCCGACATGGGGCGCGAGACGCCGCCGTCGCTGAACCGTCTGCTCGCGTTCAGCGCGTTCGCGAAGTGGGCGTGGTGGGTCATCCCGCTGCTGATCGTCGCGGGCTGCTTCGGCTACATCCAGATCTTCGGCAAGAAGCAGTTCGACTACGTGACCAGCAAGATGAAGCTGAAGATCCCGCTGATCGGCCGCATCATCTCCGACCTGGAGATGTGCCGCTACATCCGCACGCTCTCGATCATGACCATGAACCATGTGGAGATCATCCGCACGGTGAGGATCGCCGGCCGCATCATCCACAACCCGGTCGTCGCCGAACCCTTCCAGCCCATTGCCGACAAGCTGAAATCCGGCCAGAAGCTCTCCGCGACGCTCCAGGGCAACCCGTACGTGCCGCGCGAAACCGTGCCGATGCTCCGCGTCGGCGAGGAATCCGGCAACGTCGGCGACATGCTGGTCCGCATCGCGGACAACCTGGAAAACGACACCCGCGCGAAGATCAAGCGTCTGCTGAGCCTCTTCGAGCCCGCGGTGATCCTGCTTCTGGCGTCGGTCGTGCTGCTCGTCGTGGTCTCGATCTTCCAGGCGATGATGGACCTGAACGCGGTCGAGTGACGCCCGGACATAAACGGCAATGAAATCAAAAAAATAATCCCAACATCAAAGGAGATACCCCCATGAAAACGCAAAAACAACGCCGCAGAGTTACACCGTTCACCCTCATCGAAGTCGTGGTCGTGATCGTGATCCTCGTCACGCTGGCGTCCGTCGCCACCCCGATGTACATGAACTACATCAAGAAGAGCAAGATCGCGACGGCCAAGACGCAGATCAAGCTCCTCGACGATGCGCTGCAGCAGTACAAGCTCGACGTCGGAACCTATCCGTCCGACCTTCAGGGCCTCATGGAGAATATCGACCAGTCCGAAAAGTGGGACGGCCCCTACATCAAGCCGAGAGTCCCGCTGGATCCCTGGGGCGGCGAATATCAGTATATCTTCCCTGGCGAACACGGTGAATTCGACATCTACTCCTTCGGCGCCGACGGACAGGAAGGCGGCGAGGGCGAATACGCCGACCAGACCAACTGGGAACTGTGATCTCCTGAAACAACCCATCGCCCCCGTATAACGGGAGTTCAAGTACGAAAATGTCGAGACGGAAACCATTTACACTTGTCGAAGTCGTGGTCGTGATCGTGATCATGGTTTTGACCGGAGCGGTAGCCGTCTCGGCGATGCGTACGGACTCCACCTCCCGCCTCATCAAACGCACCACGAGCGAGTTCCGTTCCCTCTGCTCCCGCGTCCGCTACAAAGCCATGGAAATGGGCGAGGACCGCATGGTCGTGTACGACCCGGAACAGCGCATGTTCTACATGGCGCGCCCCACCCGGGACCAGGAGGAGGCAATGGAGTACGAGGACGGATTCGTCACGCTGGACACGAAATGGGAGCTGCCGGAGGAATTCGAGCTGACGACCGAGGAAAACCGGCCGCTTGAAGTCTTCCGGTTCTACCCCGACGGCGGCGCTTCCGGCAAATGGAACCTGAACCTCGCGGTGGCGAAAAGCGACCGCGTGATGGTGATCTCCGTCGCGAAGCTGACCGGCGCGGTGGTCGCGCGCGAGAAGGGGCAGGGTGAAGAATGATCCGGCGCAACGCAATGCCGTGCGTGAAGCGTTTCACGCTCATCGAAGTTATCATCGCCATCGGCATCCTGGCGATCTCGCTCGCCTCGCTTTTCCAGATCATCGCCTCGTCGCGCGCCCGCATCGCGAAGGCCGACGAATCCTGGCACAACATGCACATGCTGACGCAGGCGGCGGAATACGTGCTGCTGCACAGGGCGGACGTGGTGGACGGCGTCGACCGCGATTTCTTCCCGTACCGCGACTACCAGGTCAACATCAGCTACGAGGAAGTCAGCGACGAACAGATCGACGAGGACTTCATGTCCATCAGCGGGCAGCTTCCGCTGGAACTTTGCGTCATAGAACTTGTCAACCTGAAGACGTCCGGCAAGGAAACCGTCGGCACGCTCGAAATCGAGAGGATCATCTACGAGGATGAAGGTCTGGAACCGGAATAAGAATCGCCGGACCCGCCGTAGCTGCTTCACTCTGATGGAGCTGGTGGCCGCGGCGGGCATCATGATGTCGATCGCGGGCATCATCGCGTTTGCCTCGCGGTCGTTCTTCCGCGCCCTCGCGTCCGCGGAACGCGTCTCCGCGCAGCTTCAGGTCTACCTGAACATCGACCAGGTCATGGACGGCTGTTTCCGCAACATGATCCCGTTCAACTGGGAGACCACCGACGTGAACGACGACACGTTCCAGGTCTTCCTGGGCGAACCGGACTACATCCACTTCACGACCCTGCGCCGTTCCTACGACGACGTCGGCGGCAACCTGTTCTTCGTGCGCGTCTATGTGGACGACGCGACGGATGAGCTCGTGGCGGAATACAGCAAGTTCCCGCGCCTGCCGTGGTACGAGGACGACGAGGACATAATGCCCTACGACCGCGAAGTCCTCGCCACGGACGTCGACCGCATTTCCTTCCTTTATGCCGGCGTGGAGGACAACGCCGTGATCTGGCTGGAGGAATGGAACCGCGAACTGTATGACTTCATCCCCCATGCCGTGCAGATGACCGTGGAATGGAAGGACGGCACGACAGAACAATGGCTCCGCAGGACCGCCGCGTCCGGCGGCAACAGCGTGTACGGCGCGCTTCAGGAGATCGACGAATGATGAACCGCAAACTCGCAAAACGCATTCTCCGCCGCGGCGAATCCGGCATCGCCCTGATCTCCGTGCTGCTCCTGATCGCCACGGGCTCGCTCCTCGCGCTCATGGTCATGTCCATCTCCAAGACCACGTCGTTCACCGTCATGCCGTTTGTCCAGCTTCAGCGCAGCTACTACGTGCTGGAGGGCATGGCGCAGCGCGTCCAGTTCCTGATCTCCGCGGACCGCGAGCTCTACGGCAATCCGCAGCAGCTGAACGTCGACAACTACAGCGAATACGACACCGACCGCTATCTCCCGGACGCCGTGCCGCATTTCATGGACTACTACGGCACCCCGGTCGTCTTCACGATCAAGGACGCCGCCGGCCCGGTGAACCTGCAGGGCAACAATTTCCAGCAGGCGCTCCAGCAGTTCCGGAACTTCGTCGACGAGGAAAACGACTTCACCGACCTGCTCGAAGACCTCAATTACATCATCACCGACTACATCGACACGGACGACTCGCCCAACGATTCCAGCAGCTGGGAGGCGGACGAATACGAGGAGGCGGGAATGGCGCCCCTGCCGCGCAACGGCGCGATCACCGACCGCAACGAATTCGCCTACATCCCCGGCATGACCGATCTTTTCCCCATCGACCAGGACGGCCGCCTCTCCTACATCCGCCTGATCCCGCCCGCGACCGCCGGCGTCACCATCGACGGCAACCCGGACATCTTCGGCGTGACCGACGACTGGCTCGTCCTCGCGTGCGACCTGGATGAAAACGATCTGCTGGAACTGCACCAGGCGATCGCGGAATTCCATTCGATCGACCGCGTCCCGCTCTCCGAAAACCTCGCTTCCGATTCCACCGTGATGACGAAGATCAACAACTACGTGCGCTGGAACTCGTCCGGCGTCTATACGGTCATCATCCGGCCCGCCGTGACCGACGCGAACGGCGAGGAGCTGGAAAAGAAGATCCCCGGCCGCCGCCTCGTCTTCACCTACACGCCGACTGCCACCGCCGGCGCCGCGAACGGCTACGTCCCGTTCTACGAGTGGATGTACTTCTGACCCGGATTCGCTGTTCCGGCATCTTCCGTGCGCAAGCGAAGCTGAGCGCACTGCCGCAGTGGAGGTCTTGTCCTCTCCCCGGAAGGGACATGAAATGGAATTCAGAAAAGTATTTGACACGATTCCGGAGCAGTTCGATCAATACAGACCGCGTTACTGCCCGGAACTATTCGACGCCCTGATCGAATCCGCAAAAATCGCTCCGGGGCGATCCGTGCTGGAGCTCGGTCCCGGCACCGGACAGGCGACGGATCCGATTCTGGACACGGGGTGCGACTATCATGCGATTGAACTTGGGGAACATCTGTTTGCGTTCATGAAACGCAAGTACGGCAGTCGTCCGAACTTTCATATTATCAACGGCGACTTCATCCCATACGATTTCCGCAAACAACGGTTCGACATGATCTACTCGGCGACGACGATCCAGTGGATTCCGGAGGATGTCGCCTTCCCGAAAACGTTCGGTCTTCTGAAACCCGGCGGCACGCTGGCAATGATGCTGACCGTGTCCGACTACAGGACGCCGAACGAAACGCTGTACGCAAACATCCAGAAGGTCTATTCCGAATACTTCCGGCCGGAAGTCCCGTACACGCACGGAGGGTTCCGGTACGAGAACGCATCGGCTTACGGATACACGGAGTTCGAGCGCCGCGAATTCCATGGAAAACGTGTGATGACTGCCGACGAGTATGTCTCGTTCTGCGGCACGCATTGCGACCACATCGTGATCCCGGAGCCGTACAGGACTCCGTTTTTCGAGGGGTTGCGAAACGCCGTGCTCGCTGCGGGAAACAGAATCGTATTCCACGACACCTACATCCTGTATCTTGCAAAAAACCGCTTTCCTGAAATTGATTATTTAAAAGAAAATTCCGCCGGGCGGATGTTTGGATAACACCTGCCGCAGCGGAAAGCTTTTTACTCGGGACGAGCTTGCAGCTTACGGATTGAAGCGCACCCAGTCGACCTCGATGTGGTTGCCGCTGCGCATGCTCACGTAGAGCGTGTGGACGCCGTTCGGGCTCGCCTGAAGCGGGCAGACGACCTCGGTCCAGTCGGGCTTGCCGGGGACGGTCACGGAGGCAAGGAGCTGGCCCTGGGCGTTGTCCGCGCGGAGGTCGATCACGCCGCCTGCGAGGGAGTGGCATTTGAGCGTGACGGACTTCAGCGGCTTGTCGCCGAAATCGACGCGGTCGTAGGTCAGGTAGATCGGCTGGCGGTATTCGGTGGTGTTCCAGAAGATCGCCTTCCAGCCGTCGAACGTGCGGTCGGGGTTCACGAAGTCGATCTTGACGTTTTCCGGTCCGACGCTGGAGTAGCGGTCGATCTGGATCTCGCGGGTGGCGGGGGTGATGCCGACGCCGCGCAGGGTGGGCTTCACGAGGTTGATGGTGCCGTCCTCATTGAACGTGAGCTCGTCGATGCAGACGGAGCGGTTCTTGTCGAAGTAGGGGGAATAGTCGTTGTGGTGGTAGAAGAGGTACCACTTGCCCTGGAACTCGACCACGGAGTGATGGTTGGTCCAGCAGACGGTCTCGGACTGCTCCATGATCTTGCCCTTGTACTCGAACGGGCCGGTCGGGCTCTTGCCCATGCAGTACGCCAGCGTCTCGCGTTCCTTCTCCGCCCAGGGGAACGTGAAGTAGTAGATGCCGTTGCGCTTGAACATGAACGGGCCTTCCTTCATGCCGCTCTGCGGGGTGTTGTGCTGGATGCTGGTGGACGGGCCGTCGAATTCCTTCATGTTGTCCTTCAGCTTGGCGATCTGCATGCCCATGCCGGACCAGATCAGGTACGGGGTGCCGTCGTCGTCGATGAAGATGCACGGGTCGATGCCGTTCGCGCCCTGGATGGGCTGGTCCTCCACGCGGAACGGGCCGTAGGGCTGGTCGGCGGTGGCGAGGCCGATGCGGTTGTTCGCGGGGAAGTAGAAGTAGTATTTGCCGTCCTTCACGTTGCAGTCGGGCGCCCACATGCTGTAGGAACGCGTGTTCACCCACGGCACGTAGGTCTGGTCCACGATCACGCCGTGGTCCACCCAGTCGACCAGGTTGTCGGAGGAGTACACGTGGTAGTCCGCCATGCAGAACCAGTCCTTGCGGTTGTAGTCGTACGGCGCGGGGATGTCGTGCGAGGGGTACAGGTAGACGCGTCCGTTGAAGACGTGCGCGGACGGGTCGGCGGTGAAGTTGTCCCGGATGATCGGGTTCTGGGCGAACAGCGGCGCGGAGAGGAGCGCCAGTGCGCCTGCGAGGAAGCCGTAGGTTTGCGGTTTCATATACTTTTTTCCTGTTGGTTAGGGGTTGGAAATGCGAAGCCGGGCTCCGCGTCCGCAAAGGGCGCGGAGACGGTTTTTCTTTTCTTCAATACTATACAGCGGAGCGGGGAAAAATACAATCTTCCGATACGCGAATAAATGATTGAAAGCATGTATTTTTTGTGAAACGCATGAAAAAGCGCCGTCAGCGTCCCCTTGTTGCCTTTACCGGGATACCACGACCGTCGTCTTCACGTTCGCGAGCGCGGGGTCGAGGTCGCGTTCCGCGGACATGTCGAACACCGGTTCGCCGTCGATGTTGAAGTGGACGCGGTGGATCGCGACGCACCGTTCCCGTCCGCGGATCGACGTCTCGCCGTGGTAGGAGATCATGAGGTTGCCGAAGTCGTCCGTGAAGAACGCGTTGTGCCCGGGCCCGAACTTGTCCGGGATGGAGTTGAACGACAGGACGGGCGTCGGGCTGGTCGTCCAGGACGCGAGGTCCAGCAGGTCGGCGTTCTCGTCAGCGGTGAGCAGCCCGAGCGCGTAGGTGTAGCCGCCCGCGTCGCCGCCGGAGTACGTCAGGTAGACCTTCCCGTTCGCCTTGAACGCATACGGCCCCTCGTTGTTGATGGTGCCGCGGACGTTTTCCCAGCCGTAGAGCGGGCGGGTCAGCAGCACGGGCTCGGACGTGAGCACGCCGGGGTTCTTCTCGTCGACCGTGGCGATGTACAGCATGGAGCCGGTGTCGCGCGGCGAGCCGATGCCGCGGCGGTAGGACCACACGTAGTAGGACTTGCCGCCCGCCTTGATGTAGGTCATGTCGAGCGAGATGCCGCCGTCGCCGACGCCCTTGCCGTCCTTCTTCATGATCTTGACCGGGTCTTCCCACGAAGCGGGGTCGATGATGCTCGCGCCCTTCTTCAGCTTCATGTAATGGCACTGGGGACCCCACGACCTGGGGCCGACCGCGAACAGGATGTAGAGGTCGTCGCCGATCACGTGGAACTCCGGCGCCCAGAAGGTCTGGATGAGCTGGCGGGCTTCGTCCCTGTCGAGGATCAGGTGTTCCTTCACGCCGTCGGCGAAAAGGCCGTGCGGATCGTCCGCCTCGCGCACGTACAGCCCGATGTTGTTCCGGGCGTCGGTCGTCGCGATGAAATAGAACTTGCCGTCCCATTTGAAGATGACGGGGTCGCCCCAGGCGCGGGCGAGCGGGAACCCGTAGGATTCGTTCTGCACCGTGCCCGTGACCTCATACTTGCCCGGCTTGTCGAACTGCACGCCCGAGGCGTCCCACTTCACGGGCTTGAGCGTCGTCGAGCCGTCGGAATACACGATCTCTGCTTTCACTTTCGCGAGTTCATCCGCAGAACGTGCCAGAACGTTTTCGGGCACGCGCGCGGCGACGGAGACGAGGTGTCCCCAGTGCAGCGCCGCGCGGTCCGCCACGGAACGCGGCACGGAGACTTTACGGGGAGATTTTATACTCAGGAGATTCGCGCCATTCGGTTCCACAATCCACTCCTCCGCTATTTCATCCACAATGATATCGTCGTACGGACCGGTCGTTTTGCCCGGCGTGCTGAAATCGGTGATTGTCGTTTCGTACTGTTTCCCGGATTCGGCCCACCAGCCGAAGTGGTAGTTGGGATTATACTTCGATGGCAGGGAAATATATCCGAAGTGCCCGATCTGCTCGGTCGTGCCCATGTCGACCAGGACCTCATCGGAGAAATGGATCAGGTCCTTCGTGGTCCAGAGCAGGACTTTCCCCTTGCTCTCCTCGTCCGGGGTGCCGTCCTCGTTCGTGCGGATCGCCATGATGCCGTAGCCGCCGTCCTTCATCGGGAAGATGATCGGGTCCTTCACGCACTTCGGGCGGATGGTGTTTTCGGGCGAGATCGTCGCTTTCGCGAAGAGGATGCCGTAATTCCCGTTCATCGCCGTGAAGTTCTTCCCGTCGGTGCTTCGTGCGAAGTGAACGGACCGCGCGAGTCCGTCGGGATAGCGGTTGGGCTCGGCGGGTCTGGTGTAAACGAGGATTTGCTCCGAGCCGGGATCGTACTCCGGGAACGCGGAGACGGCGGCGGATGTGAAGAAAGCGGCGGCGCAAAGCATTACGCCTGCGAGATCGGAGGGTTTCATGTTCTGCAGGTCCTTTCAGGTGTTGCGGAATGACGGAAGGAAAAAAACATTCAAAAAGTACACCCGCGCCCCGGATAATGCAAGCGGGAAGAGCAACTTTTTTTACCGTTTTCTTCCATTTCCCTGTTTTCGTCCCCCGTCTCGGGTTGCTCCCGCCGCCGGAGACGTTGAAGCCGGGCGGCTGTCGGGCACGGGAGCAGGCTCGAAACGCGTCGGGGAATACGGATTCCGGTGATTCCGACTTGACAATCCGCATTTTTATAGTATATTATAGATTCCCGCTTTTCTTCAACAACTTTGGACAACGAAAGATGGAAAACAAACTTCAGCAAATCGGCAATCGCATTCGCGACATCCGTCAGATCATGGAAATCTCCGAGGAGGAAATGGCCAGGGTCACGGGCGTCACCGTAGAAGAATACCGGAAGCATGAAGACGGCCTCGTTGAAAGTCCGTTTGCCTTCCTTTACCTCTGCGCGGAGCGGTTCGGTGTCGATGTAGGCGTGCTCGTCAGCGGCGAGTCTCCCAAGCTTTCGTTGTACAACATCACGCGCAAGGGCGGCGGCATGCCGATCAAGCGCCGCGAGGAGCTGGACTACCGTCACCTCGCGCCCCTGCTCAAGAACCGCAACACCGAGCCGCTGTTCGTCCGTGCCCAGCCGCAGGACGAGGGGCTTCCGATCCACCTCACGACGCACCCCGGCCACGAGTTCGACTACGTGCTCTCCGGACGCCTGCGCATCCAGCTCGGCGAGAAGATCGACGTGCTGAACCCCGGCGACAGCGTGCTGCTCGACTCCAGCCTGCCGCACGGCATGGTCGCCGCCGACGGCAAGCCCTGCGAATTCCTCGCCATCGTCATGTACGGCGAAGGAACCGAGGCTCCCGCGCCCGCGCCCGTCGCGGCGCCGCACGCCGCCGCGGAACCCGAGTCCGAAGGCCGCCTGCTGTACCAGGACTACCTCGACGCCTCGTTCGACGAGAACGGCATCCTGAACAAGGTCAAGTTCCACTATCCCGACACCTTCAACTTCGCGTACGACGTGCTGGACCGCCTCGCAGAGAAGACGCCCGACAAGGTTGCGCTCTCCTGGCTCAGCCGCACGCACGAACACCGCGAATTCACGTTCAAGCAGATCTCCGACATGTCCTGCCAGGCGGCGAACTACCTCGTTTCGCTCGGCATCAAGAAGGGCGACCGCGTGATGATGGTGCTCCGCCGCAACTGGCAGTTCTGGATCCTCATCAACGCCCTGCATCGCATTGGGGCGGTCGCGGTCCTCGCGCCGAACCAGCTGCTCGTCCACGACTTCCAGTACCGTTTCGACAAGGCGACGATCCGCGCGATCATCTGCACCTCGGACGGCGAAGTGCTGGAACAGGCGGACGCCGCGGCGAACCTGTGCAAGTCCGTCGAATTCCGCATCTCCACCAACGGCTCGCGCCTCGGCTGGCTCGATTTCGACGCCTCGCTCGAACGCTACAGCACGGTCTTCAAGCGACCCGAGGGCCTGAAGGCGTCCGACACGATGCTGATGTTCTTCAGCTCCGGCACGACCGGCTACCCGAAGATCGTCACGCACATCTTCTCCTATCCGCTCGGACACATCATCACCGCCCGCTGGTGGCACTGCGTCGACCCGAACGGCCTGCACCTCACCATCTCCGACACCGGCTGGGCGAAGGCGATGTGGGGCAAGCTCTACGGCCAGTGGCTCTGCGAGGCCCCGCTCTTCGTCTACGACTTCGACCGCTTCAGCGCCGCGGACATCATGCCGCTCTTCAAGCAGTTCGGCATCACCACGTTCTGCGCGCCGCCGACCATGTACCGCTTCTTCATCCGCGAAGACCTCTCCGGCTACGATTTCTCCTCGCTCAAGCACACCACCATGGCGGGCGAGGCGCTGAACCCCGAGGTGTTCAACGTCTTCCTGAAGCAGACCGGACACAAGATGATGGAGGGCTTCGGCCAGACCGAAAGCACCATGATCATCGGCAACATCAACGGCATGGAACCGCATCCCGGCTCCATGGGCAAGCCCTCGCCGATGTACCCGGTCGAACTCTTCGACGCCGACTGCAAGCCCGTCAAGCAGGGCGAGGTCGGCGAGATCGTCATCAAGGCGGAACCGGGCGAGATCCCCGGACTCTTCGTCGGCTACTACGGCGACGAGGAGGCCACGCACAACGCCTGGCACGACGGCTATTACCACACCGGCGACACCGCCTGGGTCGACGAGGCCGGCTACTACTGGTACGTCGGACGCACCGACGACCTCATCAAGTCCTCCGGCTACCGCATCGGCCCGTTCGAGGTCGAAAACGCCATCATGGAGCTGCCCTACGTGCTCGAATGCGCCGTGGTCGGCGTGCCCGATCCCACCCGCGGACAGGTCGTGAAGGCGTACATCGTCCTCACGAAGGACAAACAGCCGAGCGAAGAGCTGAAGAAGGAGATCCAGGACTACGTGAAGAAGAACACCGCGCCGTACAAATATCCGCGCAAGATCGACTTCCTCACCGAACTCCCGAAGACCGTCAGCGGCAAGATCCGCCGTTCCGCCCTCCGTCAGCTCGGCGACCAGCCCGTGCAGAAGTAAATTCGAGCTTCCGCAAGCTCGAACAAGCACATCTCAAAATTATGAAAGCCTGCCCCGCGACGAACGGGACAGGCTTTTTCCGCGTTTTGATTTGTTTGATTGTATGGTAGGTATAATGACCTGAAAAAAAATTATTTAGAGTTAACATTCAAATCATTTTGATTCTTGTTGATATATAATTTTACAAACAAAAGACCGTTTTTGTATTTCGTATTGTCAGAAGCATCTATCTCTGAAATTAGCCCTTTTCCATAATGATTGCCGCACTTAATATAAAAGAAACACTGTATCTTCATCCCTTCTTTGTACGAGAATTTAAGCTCCTTTGTGGCATATTCGTCTTCCGGTGCCTGGGTGAGCCAGGTTATATCCATCTTGTCCGGCCCTGTTGTGTCCGCCGGAATGAAACCATCGTCCGGATCG
>CACZEK010000027.1 GCA_902780135.1 uncultured bacterium | reverse complement strand
GGCGGCGGCATGGGCGGCTTCGGCGGCGGCATGGGCGGCTTCGGCGGCGGCATGGGCGGCTTCGGCGGCGGCATGGGCGGCTTCGGCGGCGGCAACCGCGGAAACGGCAATGCCGGGTCCGGTTCTCAGCCGATCAACGTTCCGCCTGCCGGCGGCGCGACTCCCGCGGCGGGCGGCAATGCCCCCGCGGCCGGCGGACAGCGTCCTGCCGGCGGCATGGGCGGTGGCGGCATGAGCATCAACATCGAGTTCTATGCCCCCGAAGACGACGAGACTGCCATGAAGAACGTGCAGCCGTAATCCTCTGTTCCTCTGAACAGCATCCGGGACCCGGCCGACCCCTTTTTCAGGGATCCTCCGGGTCCCTTTTTTTGCCTCGTTTCCGGCGGCATGCCGCGCATGGAAGCGGGGAAACCGGATCCGTTCTTTCCCGGCCGTTCTTGCGGAATGCCGGATCTCCGTTTGACTTTGTCCCGGGCGCATGCTATATTTTCCCCGGACAACAGGAGACACAGCAGATGAAATCCTTTTTCAGAATCGCGGCCCGACTCGTGTTCGCGGCCTGCGTATCCCTGACGGCGGCTGCGTGCGGCGGGAAAAAAGCCGAATCCGGGATCGACTATATGGCGCTGGTGAACAAGCTCAATCCCCTGCCTGCCGGGTGGGAGGATGCGCTGAAGACCGTGACCGTCGTCAATTCCGTGGGCGACGAGGTGGAGGTCGAGGAGAAGGCGTACGCGGCTTACGTGCGCCTGAAGGCGGACCTGGAGAAAAACGATGGCATCTTTCTTGAACTCGATTCCGCCCGCCGGAGCGTAGCCGCCCAGCAGGACATCATGGACCGTTTCATCGCAAAGTACGGCGCGGACTATGCGGCGAAGACCGTGGCGCAGCCCGGGTTTTCCGAACATCATACCGGCCTGGCGCTGGACCTCTATTTCAGGGTCAGAGGCGATGACGGTGCGTTTGCCGACGTTTATCACAACGAGGACATGGAAAAGGAGGAGTACAAAGGGATATGGGACGCGATCCATGCCGGGCTCGCGGATTACGGCTTCATCCTGCGTTATCCCGAGGGGAAGGAGCACATCACGGGCTATCGCTATGAACCCTGGCACATCCGCTACCTGGACAGCTCCGGAACCGCCCGGAAGATCATGGCTTCGCCCGGCATGACGCTGGAGGAGTATCTTGCCGGAAAGCCTGCGCCGGAGGTCAGG
Source organism: uncultured bacterium (assembly GCA_902780135.1). GTDB lineage: Bacteria > Verrucomicrobiota > Lentisphaeria > Victivallales > UBA1829 > UBA1732. The sequence continues at coordinate 29,245 of CACZEK010000027.1, read as the reverse complement.
ATCGACCTCGGCAAGAGCGCGCTTTACACACAGGAGGAGCTGTACGACGCCATGCTCGCGGTCAAGTGCAGATTTGCCTCCTTCGCCGGATGCGAGCTTCACGGCGTCCGCTATGCCGGGGACGAGGCGAACAGCGCGGAGAATCTCAAGTGGCTGAATTCCCTCGCCGACGGCGCGGAATTTGTGCAGGTCGCCGAGTTCCTGACCGACTTCCATTCTCCCGTCGAGGACGGTCCGTACGCATGGGAACGGGATTCCGAGTACAGGGACTACCAGTGGTGGCTCGCCCGTGCGAAGGACGGCGGCTGGACGATCGTGTCCTGGGGCTACTGAGCCCGGCTCGAAATCGTTCCGTATCGTTCCATACGGTAAGTAACGTTTCTTTGTCTTTTCCGGCGGAAAAAAGCGCGGAAAAAAACGGAAAAAGGGTTGATATTGGTCGGAATCGTGGATATATTTTGGTTACTCAATATCACACCCCCCAAAAAACAAGAAATGACCCGCCCTATGAGAAACGCACCGTCCGGAGTCAAAAAAATCCGCGTCATGCCCAACGTGCTTGACGTGTATCTTCACCCGTTCCAGGGCGACGTCTCCAGCTGCCGCCAGCACGTGCATCCCGACGAATACGAGTGGTTCTACTGCTGCGAAGGGGGCGGCATCCAGGCAGTCGGACAGTGGCGGCAGCGCGTGAAAGTCGGCGATTTCCTCCTGATCCCGCCCGGACAGCCGCATGTCTTCTGCGCCTCGGAGTCGGGCTGCCGGACCGCGGTGCTGATGCAGTCCGTGCGGTACTGCATCGGGGATACCGCGGCCGCGTCCGAAGCGGCGTTTCTGATGGAGCATCTGACGCGCTTCGTGGAGAAGAACGGCTATCTGCTGCCGTTGTCCGAGGCGGACAGCAAATACTGCGACCGGATCGTGCACCGCATCATGGAGCTGCAGAAGAAACCCGCGTTCGGCAACGCCCTCCGCATCAATTCCCTGCTCGGGAGCCTGCTGGAGATCGGGTTCCACCTGCCGGAGCCTCCCCGCGGCCCGGTCGCGTCCGACACGGGCGACCCGGAACGCCGCATCTCCGAACTGCTGTTCTACCTGGACAGCATGTACATCCGCCCGGTCACGGTCGAAGAGGCGCTGCGGATCACCGGGATGAGCCGGAGCGCGTTCCACGTCCATTTCCAGGAGGCGACCGGGCTGACGTTCTGCCAGTACCTGAACGACCTGCGCCTGGCGACGGCGGACCACCTGATCTCGGAGGGCGTCCCGCCCGACGAGGCGGCGAAACGGAGCGGGTTCACGAGCCGGAGCAACTACTACCAGCAGCGCCGGAACCGCCGCAGAAACGAGCCGTAAAACACGGAAAACGGACCGGGCGGCATTCCCGTTCCCCCGCCATGAAATCCGTACACGAAAAAGGACGGTCCCGATGAACCCGGAACCGTCCTGATACTTTCTGCTTGTTCGAGCTTGTTTCCCGTCAGCTCAGAAACGGCGCGGACCGCGCGGACGGTCCTCTTTCGGGCGCGCCTCGTTCACGCGGACGTTGCGGCCGCCGATCGGCTGTCCGTCAAGTCCGGCGATCGCCGCCTTTGCCTCTTCGTCGTTGCTCATGTCAACGAAGCCGAAGCCTTTGGAGCGTCCGGTCTCGCGGTCCATGATGACGGTCGCCGAGTCGACGGCGCCGAACGCCTCGAACGCGGCCTTGAGTTCGTCGTTTGTGGTTGCGAATGCGAGATTGCCCACATACAGTCTCATTGTGGTGTTGTCCTTTCGCGGTTATACCGCTTCAATTAATCTGGCGGGACGAACCCCCGGGCTTTGCGGCCTGAAATTCAGTGCGATGGTGACGGCACAACCGAATGCCCCGGAACGACCCGCTGAAGAGGACTTCAACCTGAATTGCCTGCGCATCATCCGAACAGTATATCCTAAACAGTCCCGCACGGTTGAGCAGGATGGATCCGGTGATCCACTCCGTTGTGCGTTCTGTCGCAAGATTTCAATACCATACACCGCCGCCATGAAAAAGTCAAGTAAAAAATTCGCAAAACAAAAAAATAATATAAAAAACTTCAGGAGGAAACCGGAAGGAAAACGGCATCATGGCATGGATAGAGTGGTGAGCATGGGCGCGCGGATAGAAAAAAACGGGCGGACGCTTCAGCGGTAAATATCCCTGCGGCGGCCGACTTTGAGCGCAAGAACGACAAGCCGGTCATCCTGGATCGCGCAGATGATCCGGTAGTCTTCTATGCGATACCGCCACAATCCGGCAAGATTCGCCTGAAGCGCCTTCCCGAAACGGCGCGGGTCGAGCTCCGTTTCGATCTTGTCCTTGAGGAACAGCAAAATCTTTTTTCTGACCTCGGGCGCGAGCTTGCGGAGTTCCTTCGCCGCGCGCACGTCGAATTCAACGCGCCACTTCGGATTCATTCAGCAGCTCATCCAGAGAAACGGTCTTTCCCAGCGTGCGGTAACGCTCTTCCGCCAGGTAGGCGTCTTCCATTTCCTCCAGGTGCTCTTCCAGCGCCTGACGGATATAGAAGGATTTTGTCCGCCCGGTTTTTTTCGCGAGGAAAGCCAGACGGTTTTCGATTTCCTTGTTCAAACGCACTGCAACCATAGTGCCGCCTCCTGATTTGTTATACATGTATAACATAACGCGGAAACAGAGAAAGTCAAGAGGATATCGAATAGATTTCAAAAAAAACATCCGGTCAAAATCTTTGCCCTTGACGTTTCGCGCGCGAGGCTGTATATTTATTAGCGGGCACCTCTATTGTTTGTGTCCGGCGGCTTTTCGCATCTGGGCAAAGTCCGACTGGAAAGGTTTTCGGTGGTTGCGTTTTCAGGCAGCCACTCTTCAAATCTTTCTGCATCGTCTTTTTGCCCATCTGCTGAAAATCCATCCGCCCGAATCAATAGAGATACCCTGAAGACGCATTTTCTGAATATAAACCGACACAACGGTCCGGCGGAACGGGAATCGCGTTCCCGCCGGACGGGAGACTGCATGTCTTATGAATGATTTTCCGTGTGCGATCCTCCGGTGCGGCGTCCTGCACGGCGCGTACCACCGGATCGTCTTTCACGCGCCGCACGTGGCGTCCGAAGCGAAGCCGGGGCAGTTCGTGCATGTCCGCATCGGCGATGCGCTGGACCACATCCTGCGGCGTCCGTTCAGCATCTGCGACGCGGACGCGGCGACGGGCGAGCTGACGCTGGTGTTCAAGGTGGTCGGAGCGGGGACGGAGCGTCTGGCGCGGATGAAGCCGGGCGAATCCTGCAGGATCCTCGGCCCGCTCGGCACGAGCTACACCGTGCCCGATGAAAACACGTTCCCCGTGATCGCGGCGGGCGGCTACGGCTCCGCCTCGACGCTCTTCCTGGCGAAGAAGTCGCCGCGCCCGGGCATCCTGTTCCTCGGCGCGCGCACGGAATCCGACTTCATCCTGATCGACGAATACAAGGCGCTCGGCTGGCGCGTGGAGACCGCCACGAACGACGGCTCGAGCGGGTTCAAGGGGTTCGTGACGGAGCTGATGGAGGCGAAGAAAGGCGATTTCCCGTCGGGCGCCATGGTGTACGGCTGCGGCCCCGCGCCGATGCTGTACGCGCTGGCGAAGACCGCCGCAAAGCTCGGATTGAAGTGCGAGGTCAGCATGGACCAGCACATGGGGTGCGGCGTGGGGGCGTGTTTCGCCTGCGTGATCAAGGTCGTCGACAAATCCTCGCCGGACGGCTGGCGGTATTCGCGCAGCTGCAAGGAAGGCGTGGTCTACCCCGCAGAGGAGGTGTACTGTGGCTGATCTGAACGTAAAACTCGGTCCGCTCTCGCTGAAGAACCCGGTCATGACCGCGTCCGGCACGTTCGGATACGGCGAGGAATACGAGGACTTTTTCCCGGTCGAGAAGCTCGGCGCGGTCGTCGTGAAGGGCATCGCCCCGTGGCCGTCGCACGGCAACCCGACGCCGCGCGTGGCGGAAGTGACCGGCGGCATGCTGAACGCCATCGGGCTGCAGGGGCCGGGCATCGACGCGTTTCTGAGCGGGGAGCACTATCTGCCGCGCCTGAAGAAGACGAAGGCGACCGTGATCGTGAATATCTGGGGCAAGAAGCCGGAAGACTATGCGTACGTGGCGGAACGCCTCGACGCCGAACGCGACGCCGTCGCCGCGCTCGAGATCAACGTGTCGTGCCCGAACGTGAAGGAGGGCGGGCTGTCGTTCGGCACCGACCCGAAGGCGCTCGCCGGAGTCGTCGCCGCCGTCCGCAAAGCCACCGCCATCCCGCTGATCACCAAGCTCAGCCCGAACGTGTCGCGCATCGCCGATTTCGCGCTCGCCGCGCAGGACGCCGGCAGCGACATCCTGAGCCTCATCAACACCATCCCGGCGATGGCGATCGACGTGGAGACGCGCCGCCCGAAGATCGCGAACGTGACCGGCGGCATGAGCGGACCCGCGGTCAAGCCGGTCGCCATCAAGCTCGTCTACGAGGCGTCGAAAGCCGTCTCCATCCCGGTCATCGGCATGGGCGGCATCATGAACGGACTGGACGCGGTCGAGTTCCTGCTCGCCGGAGCGTCCGCCGTGGCGGTCGGCACGGCAATCTTCGCCGACCCGCGCGCACCGCTCCGCGTGATCGAGGAGCTGGACGCCTATCTGGATTCGCACGGGATCAAGTCCGTGTCGGAGCTGGTCGGGCAGGTCCGGCTGGACTGAACGGAAAGGAGCTCGAAAGGCATGGACTATATTCCGCAAATCCAGGAGATCGCGCGGCTCGCGGGAGCCGAGGCGATGAAATACTTCACCCACATCAAGGAGAACGCCGTCTTCTGCAAGAGCACGCCGAAGGACATCGTGTCCACAGCCGACAAGGCGGTCGAGACGCTGATCGCCGCCGAGATACGGAAGCGTTTCCCCGGGCACGGCATGTACGGCGAGGAATACGGGCGCCGCGACGCGGGATCGCCTTTCTGCTGGGTGGTCGACCCGATCGACGGCACGCAGTCGTTCGTTCACGGGCATCCGTTCTTCTGCATCTCGATCGCGCTGAAGGAAAACGGCACGACGATCGCGGGCTGCGTCTTCGCGCCCCGCCTCGACATGATGTTTTCCGCCGAACGCGGGAAGGGCGCGTTCGAGGACGGACGCCCGATCCATGTGTCCGGGTGCGACAAACTCTCCTCGGCGGTCGTCGCCACCGGGTTCGCGTGCCTGCGCGCCGGGCTGAAGAAAAACAACATGCCGATCATCGACCGCGTGTTCCCCGTCGCCCAGGACATCAAGCGCTGCGGCTCGGCCGCGCTCGACCTGTGTTTCGTGGCGGCGGGCCGCGTGGACGTGTACTGGGAGATCGCGCTGAAGGAATACGACGTGGCGGCGGGCGCGCTCATCGCGTCCGAAGCCGGGGCCGCCGTGCTCGACATGAACGGCGGCACGAACTATCCGGCGGAGGGCATCCTCTGCGCGAACGCGCCGCTTGTCCCGGTGATGCTGGAGCATTTCCGCGAAGCGGTCGGCCGCATCGAACCGACCCCGACCTGAAATTTTTGAAGTGGAGAACCGACTATGACTGACGAAGAACACGCCGCCGTCCGGGCGGAGACTCAGGCTGAAAACAACGCGGCGGAGAACGCTCCCGCGGAGAACGCCACAGCGGAAACTGTCTCTGCGGAAGCCGCCGCCCCCGCCGGAGACGCTGACAATTTCGGTGAAAACGAATCCGGCGCGGACAATTTCGGAGACGAAGCTTCCGCCGCATCCGCCGCCGTAGAGTTCGAGGACAATTTCGGCCTGGGCGAACAGCAGCTTGCCGCCGGGCGCATCCCGTCCGTGCCGTCCTCCGGCATGAAGAAAAAGGAGCCCGCGCCGCCTGTGACCCCGCGGTCCGCGCCGCTCGATGCGGAATCCGGCGGATCCGGGCTTTCCATGCCGTCCGAAGAGCCTGCGGCGGACAATTTCGACGGCGTCAATCTTTCCGTCGACGCCGCCGGGCAGGCGGAGGAGCAGGAGCAGCCGAAATCGCGCGAGGAGGAGCTGTTCGAACAGTTCCAGCTGGTGCGCGTTCCGCCCGAATTCTGCAAATACGCCGGATGGTTCCGCGCCTACCTGGCGGAGCATCCCGACGCGATGAAGAAACTGGAGTCGATGCTCTGCGACGAGGCGAGCGTGGCGGCCGTGCGGCTCGGCATGAAGCGGCTTGAGGCGTTCCCCGCGCCCGAGTTCCGCAATGTGGTCTTCTATTTCCCGTACGGGATGGCGACGGAGAGCGAACGTGTCGACTGGGAGGCGCATGTGGAGCGGTTCCCGGAGTACGCGGAGCTGGCGAAGGGCGATTATCCCTATTTCGACCCGCCGCAGTTCTTCTACCGCCACGGCGCGATTTTCCTGGACTCCGCCGTGACGGACCGCCTGGCGGGCGGCGTCTTCTACCAGTGCGGCGCGTTCTGCGGCGCGTCCCTGATCGCGATGAACCAGTACAAACCGTCGATGATGTACGGATTCGAGCCCGCGACGGGGACCGGGCGGTTCCTGCAGGCGAACGTCAAGCGGTCCGGGATCGAAAACGTGAAACTGTACAGGCTGTGCATCGGCGACGGCCCCGGACGCGCGAATGTGCCGGACCACGACCGCGAGGGCAAGCCCTGCAAATCGGAAGTCCCGGTCACCTCGCTGGATCTTTTCGAACGGAGGTTCGACGTGAAGGGCCGCGTGGCGTGGATCCAGGCGGACGTCGGCGGGATGAGCCTGCCCGTGGTCCGCGGCGCGGAAAAGATGATCAAACGCGACAAGCCGCTGATCACGGTCGCGATCTACCACAACCCGGAGGAGTTCTTCGAGATTGTCCCGCTGCTGCACGAGTGGGTCCCGGAATACAAGTTCATGGTCCGCCGCTGCCAGTGCAACCTGAAGATCACCTACAGCGAGATCACGCTGATCGCGTACATCCCGGCGGACAGGCCCTCCACTGAAAACGTGTCCGGCTGACGCCCGGACGCGGAGCGCCGAACCCCATGAAAAAGCCCCGCTTCCCGGAAAGGGAGGCAGGGCTTTTTCCGTATCCGCCGTAACGGGGCGGCGGATTTCCGCCGCGAAATGTCAGGCGAGGAACACGGACTCCTGAAGGAGAATTCTGTCTTCGCTCTGCGTGATCCCGGCGAACGCGGACGCATCGGGCATCCACGCGGCGTCCGGCCCGGCGGGAAGGCTGCCCGGCATGTCGAGCGCGGAGGCGGCGCAGTCCGGCAGGAGCAGGGCGGCGGACTCCGAGGCGGATTCCGGCGTGCCGAACGACACGCTGTAATAAACGCTCCTGTTTTTTTTCGCGTTCACGGCCTGCATGGAGATGTAGTACGTGCAGTTGTCCGCGGCGGGGAGCTGAACGGGGGTGGTCGTCGCTGTGTAATTCTTCTTTTTCGAAAGCGTGGTCGTCTGGACGGCTTTCAGCTTGTACGCCGGATCGCCCTTCCTGTCCGTGCCCTCGGTCAGGCTGTACACGATGAATTTCGCCGCGCCGGATGCCGTAACGTTGAAGCTCACGGTGGCCGTGCCGGGCAGGTCGAGTTTCGCGAAGTCGGCTTCGTCGCCGAACCCGACGAAATTCTTCCGGCCGCCGCTTCCCTCGCCGGAGGGCGTCTCGTCGTCGATCTGAACATTGCCCGGCGTCAGCGCGATGCCGGCGGCGTCCCGGACTGCCTCGTTCACCGCTTTGGTCTTTTTGTCGTACAGCCAGTTGTTGCCGCCGCCGTCGCCGTCGGAGTAAAACACCGTATTTCCTTCGTCCATGTCGAGCGACACGTTGTAATAGACGCTGCCGTCCTGTTTCGTGTTCGCGGCCTGCATGGAGACGTAGTAGTCGCCCTTTTCGAGCAGAAGCGGTTTCGTCGCCGCCGCGAACTTTTTCTTTTTCGAAAGCGAGGTCGTCTGAAGCGTCTTCAGCTTGTACGCCGGATCGCCGTTTTTGTCCGTGCTCTCGACCAGTCTGTACACGACGAACTTCGCCGCGTCCGTCGCGTCGGCCGAGAAGCTCAGCGCCGCCGCGCTTTCCAGCGAGATCTTCCGGTAGTCGGCGTCATCGCGGAACCCGACGAAATTGTGCCTGCCGCCGTTCGAGATCGAACCGGGGGTGTCCAGCACGATCTCCGTCGTGCCGGCTTTCAGGACCGCCGGGTCGGACTCTCTGATCCTGTCGTTCGGCGTTTTGGTCTTCTTGTCGTACAGGAACCCGTTCCAGCCGCAGTCTGCGCCGTTGGCGACGCCCGCCGCGCCGACCGTGAGCGTCAGGCTGCCGTCCGAACGGTTCAGCGAATACCCCGCGCCGTTGAAGTCGGCGGTCTGCCCGACCGCGAGCGTCCCGAGCGCGGTCCCGGCGGCGTCCCGGACGGAAACCGTCGCGCCGAAATCCCCCGCGCCGTCCGCGAGCCTGTACATGCCTTTCGCCTGCGTCCCGGAGACCGTGAGCGTGCAGAGCGGCGTCCCCCGAACGGCGGAAAGACCGTTTGCCGGAGCGTCCGCGCCGGGCTTGAGGAGGGAGACGTCGAAATCCAGAACGGCTCCGGATGCGAAGGAAACGTCCGCGCCGGGCGCGAAGCTCATCCGCCCGGTGACCGCGCCGCCGTCGAGGACCGTGAGCCGTCCGCCGTCGGCGACTTCGACGCCGTCCGCCGTGCCGCCGGAGGAGACGACCATGCCGCCGTCGGAAAGCGCGGTGTCCGTGAACGTCCGTCCGGGGAGGACCTCAATGGTCTGTCCCTCGCCGGCGACGCATCCCGAGGAGACGATGTTGGAAACGTCGAAGCGTGCGGTCTCGGATTCGTTCCCGGAGGCGTCGACCGCCTTGAAAAAGACCACGGTGTTTTCCGTGACGGTCACGCCGCCGTCCGGGCAGGCGAGCCACGCCCCGTTTTCGCCGAGTCTGTAAAGCCTTTGCGCCAGCGCCCTGTCGTCGTCGAAATCCGCCGTGACGGTCACGCTCCCCCAGGTCGGCGTTGTGACGTCCGCCCGGATGTTGGAGACGGTCGGCGGGACGAGGTCGACCAGGGCGCTGTCCGAGACGGTCAGGGAAAGGACGCCCGCGTCCAGATTCAGCTTGAGCGCAATGCCGTTCAGCAGGACGGTCTCCCCCGCCTTGATCGTACCGAGCGTGCCGCCGTCCGTGCCCGTGACCGTGATGTCCCGGTCGAACCCGCCGGCTCCGTCCGCGAGCGTATATGCGCCGGGTTCCTGCGTGCCGGAGACCGTGAGCGTGTAGAGAGGCGTCCCCTTGATCAGGGAAAGGTCGTTCACGCGCGCCGCCGCGCCGGGCGCGAGGCATGAGAGGTCGAAATCGAGCGTGCCGCCGCTGTTGATCCGTGCGGACGCCCCGTCCTCGACCTGAATCCGTCCCGTGAGCTTTCCGCCGGAACTGACCGTGAGTTTCCCGCCGGAGCGGACCGTGGTGTCCGAGGCGGCGGCGCCGTTCCGGACAAATGCCGTGCCCTGGGAATGGATGCGTGTGTCCCCGGCGCGTCCGCCGCTCAGGACGTCGAATCTGCCGTAGCCGTAGACGTCCGTGCCGGACGCGCAGCCGCCCTGCGAGACGATGACTTCGCCGGGGAGCCAGGATGAACTGCCGGGTGCGCTGCCCATGAGTTTCCCGCGCAGGACGGTGTCGGACGCCTGCCCGCCCGCCAGCGTGAGGTTGGCCCCGCCCTGCACGTAAACGCCGCTGACGTTTTCGTGCGAACCGACCGGGAGCATGAGGCCCGAGGAGATGACGCTTGTGCCGGATTTGAGGACGAGGATGTCGGTTTCCGCCGCGTTGTTGGAGCCGCTCAGCTCCTGAATGTCGTTGGATTCGTCCAGCACGACGCGGACGTTGTGCATGCCGACGGCGAGCTTGCCGAGGGGCAGGGCGGCGATCCCGCGGGACGATCCCCCCGCGATGGAGTCGAGCGTCCCCGCGCTGACGGTTTCCCCGTCGACCCGGACTGCCGCGCTGAAATCGCCGCTGTCCGTCGCGCCGAGGTTGGAGACGGTGAAGCGGAGGTACATGCCGGTCCCGGCGAAACAGTAATCCGCGTTCTCCTGCGCGTCCGGGGTCCCCGCGACGATGAGCTTTTCCCAGTCGCTGCCGGGCATGGTCTCAAGCGCCAGGTCCACGCTGCCGTTCACGTTGATGCCGATGACGGCGACGGACTGGAGTTTGCGGTCGACTTTGTCGAACCGGTATGTGCCGTTCCATTTCATGCGCCTGCCGGATACGTAGCAGTCGTCGAAGATGATCTCCTGCGTCTCCTCATTGTAGCCGTAGCCCGCCATGGAGTGCCCCTGGACGGAGATCATCACCGGGCGGCCCGCGTCGATCTCCCGCATGTAGTCGGCGAACGTGAAGCTCCCGCCCACGACGTCGACCAGGTAGCAGCCCGTGATCTCGCCGTCCAGCGCGTAGCCGCGGGACTGCACGTACAGGTTCAGCCCGTGCAGCATGGAGGTGTCGACGTAGCGGACCGTGCGCTTCGTGGAGCCGTCCTTTATTTCGATCTCGCAGTCGTTTTCGTAAAGCTCCTCCAGCGAGCCGTATGTGACCGTGGTGGAGAGGTTTTCGTTGCCGCGCCAGAACTGCCCGGTCCCGAGATAGTCGGCGATGCAGTCCCAGACGTCCGTGTCGAGGGTCCTGTTGTCGGACTTGAACGCGTATGTCAGCTCCTGTTTCGGCGTCGTTTCCTTGCCGTCGCGGGCGTGGAACCGCGAGACGAAGCTCTCCGTGGCGGTCGCCCTGCCGAGCGCGGTGTCGAACGCGTTCATGTTGTAGGCGTTTCCGTCCGTGCCGCGCGATTTCGAATCCACGTCCCCCTCGATCATGTTCGGGAGGTCGGTCCCCCGGTATCCGTACAGGTCGTAATACCCCAGGATCATGGCGACCGCGGTGGGCGTGCAGCCGTACATGTATTCGGCTTCCGGCAGGGCGTTTGCGAGGACGACATCGCCGTCTGGGCCTGTGCTTGTGTAAGTCGGCATGCTGATCTCCGGGTCCGGGTTCTGGTTCTATCGACCTATACTATACCATTTTTCATCCCGTTTGCAAGCGCGGATGCGAAAAAAACGCCCGTGTCCGGGGAGGGGGCACGGGCGTCCGAATCGCTGCCGTCCGGCGGAAGCCGCGCATGGCGGACCGCCGAGGCGGAAAGACGGAAGATGTCAGTCTTCTTCGAAGATCTCGTCGATGGCGGCTGCCTTCTTGAGCAGGTCGGCGGCTGCCTTGTCGGAGAGGTCGAAGGTGTTGGCGGCGGCTTCCATTGCCTCGACGTGGTTGTCGAAGTCGCCTTCCAGATACTTCACGGAGCCGTCGCCGAACACGACGAAGATGCCGTCGAAGAAATCGTTCGGGTCTTCATAGAAGACGACCGTCTCTTCGGGCTTGTCGGCTTTCTCCGCGGCTTCCGGCGAGGTGAGGACGACGAACGGGAATTCCAGGACGTCGCCGGGGTCGCCGACGGGGACGATCCCTTCCTCTTCGGCGTCCCACTTGGCGAAGACCACGCCGCCGTCTTCCGCGACTGCGAAGAACACGCAGGAGCTTTCCGGGATCTTCGCTTCCTTCAGCTGGGCGAGCGCGAGCGTGGCATTGAACTGGCGTTCCAGATTGTCGACGGAACCCATGCCGCCGGCGTTCTGCATGGTCGCCATGATGTTCTGCGCGATCGGGCCGATGAAGGGGAGGACGCCGGAGACGACGCCCGCGACGGTGCCGGAGTTCAGGAGCGCGACCTGAAGGTCGGACGTGATGGTGGTGAAGGTGAGGCCTTCGGCGTCGATCTTCGAGGCGCTGAGGACGCTGTGGATGTCATTGCCGAAGATCGCCATGGGATCGGTCGCCGGGACCGCGCCGCCGGTGATGCCGCCGGCGACCTGTCCGATCACGCCGGAGAGGCTGGCGATGGTCTTGTAGTAGTCTTCGGAGACCCAGGAGAAGCTGGAGAAGTCTTTGCCCGCGAGCGCGGCCATCCTGGCGAACTCGGCGTTGGCGGTCAGGTCGGAGCCTTTTCCGGCGATGCGGTCGAGGATCGCGGCTTCATCGTTGGTGGCGATGAGGTAGTTGCCGGACTGGAAGATCGCGATGCCTTCCACGGGGACGATCTTGCCGTCCTTCACGATCTCGGGGCTGGACTGGGAGATGAAGTTCTCCAGGGCTTTCCAGCAGAGGTCGCTCTTCGTGGTGAGGATAAGCCCGAATTTCGGGACGAGTTCCATGATTTTCGCTTCGGGGTCTTCGCCTGCGAGGATGCCCTGCATGTCCTCTTCCTTGTATTCGCGGCCTTCGGAATAGAACGTCACGCCGGAGATGCACTCCAGCAGCTTGTCGGGCTGGATGCCGGCGCTGTGGAGGTTGGAGATCTGCTGGTCGATCATGCCCATGGTCTCTTCGTCGAGCGTGGCGCGGAGTTTCTTGTCGATGAACGCGTAGAGCACGCCGGGCTCGAACTTCGTGGTAACGGCGACGGCGGATTTCGGGGAGGTGAGCTTGAGTTCGGGGGCCGGGCCGCTGGATGCGGGGCCGATCAGGTCCCAGAACAGGCCTTTCTGTTCCGGCGCGTATTCGAAGTCGATGCAGCGGTAGTAGTCGCCGTTCTTCTTCACGCTGGCGCCGGAGCCGAGGAACGACTTCAGGCCGAGCTCGTTCGTGAAGTCTTTGACGGCGTCCAGGATCTTCTTCGCCTCGGGGACGTCGGCGGGGACGATCGCGCCGAACGAGTCGAACATCCTGTCGATCATCTGCGTGGCGGACGCGCCGTCCGTGAACGCGAAGGCGATGCCGCCTTTTTCGAGGCGGGCGGTGGTCTTGTCGAAGACGGTGTTTCCGGTGGCGGCCGCTGCGCCCGCGCTGACGGAGGCTTCCGCCTTGGGGGCAGCAGCGTCGTCCTTGCCGCAGCCGATGAACGTGACGGCGGCGAGGGCGGTGACCGCAAACGCCGCGAGCCATGCGAATCTTGAGTGTTTCATAGGGTTTTTCTCCTGTGAAAATATGGGTAGTGTGTTGGGGAAAACGGAAATGCGCCCCGGATGCGGACGCAGGCGGAGCTTCAGCCTGTTAATCTACACCCCGTTATTTCTTTTTTCAAACGGATACCGAAGCAATTAAATAATATTTTTAAGAATTTCGGGCAGACGGATGCGCGGAGACGGGGAAAGGCGGAGGAAAAGAAGCGGTCCCCCCGCGAGACGAAATCCCCGGCGGCGGACGGTATTTTTCGGACTTTTTCGGCGTGTCCCTCTTGATTTTTCGTCCGTACCGCCTATGTTTTTTACTGCATCTTTTTCCCGAACGTTTTTCGAAAGGGTTCAACCATGACACACGACGAAATCAAGGCGTTCATCGCGGCGCGCACCCGCGAAGGACATAATCTCTCCAAAATCCAGGACATGCTCGCCGAACAGGGCGTGAAGATGACGTTTATGGAACTGCGCCTCATCGCGTCCGAGATCGAAACGTCGTTCTGGCAGCAGGCGGAGCCTCGGCCGGAACCCGCTCCCGAAGCAGAGAAACCGGCGCAGGACGCCGTGCCCGCCGGCGATGCCGACGATTTCCCGACGGACGAACCCGGCGCGGAACAGCTTCCCCCGGACGACGCCATGCCCGCGGAGGATGCCCCGGCGGCGGACGACGGAAAGGCGGCGCCGCGCGGACGCACCACGGTCACGATCGACCAGCTCGCGCGGCCCGGGTTCCTGGCGACCGGCGGCGTGTCGTTCGGCTCCGGCGCGAGCGGGAACTGGTGCCTCGACCAGATGGGCCGCCTGATGTTCGAGAAGCTCGAAGGCAAGCCCGACCGCCAGGACCTCCAGGAATTCCAGCTGGAGCTCCAGCGCATGTTCGCGAACTGATCCCGCCCTTTTTCCGCTTTCATTCCCAACCCCATATTTCTCCCCCAAACAAGAAAGGTATTTGCCATGATCCCCTATGCCTTGCTCGCAGCGGCCGCGGAAGCCGTCGCGCCCGCAACCGCCGAATCCGCAGAGACGGCCGCCGCAGCCGCCCAGCGCAGACAGTCCCTCCTCGAAAGCCATCTGAACGATGCCGACAGCGTCGTCCGCCAGCTCCAGGAGCAGGGGCCCGGGTTCTTCTCGAACCTCTGGAACAACCACAGCGACGACATCATCCGCTTCGTGAAAGTCGTGATCCTGGCGCTGGTCGTCATTGTGGTTGCCAAGCTCGTCTCCATGGCGGCGCGCAAGATCATCGCGCGGCTCTTCAAGAAGATCGAGGGCGACGAATCCCTCACCTACGCCACCTACACGATCGTCCGCACGCTCATCTGGGTGATCGGCACGCTCATCATACTTGATCTCTTCGGGTTCAACACCGCCAGCCTCCTGACCGTGCTCGGCGCCGCCGGCCTCGCCATCGGCCTCGCCATGAAGGATTCGCTCAGCAACATCGCCGCGGGCATCATGCTCCTGATCCTGCGCCCGTACAAGCTCGGCGACTACATCGACTGCGGCAGCGTCAGCGGCACCATCCAGCAGATGGGCCTCTTCTCCACCATCCTGAAGACCCCGGACGGACTCTTCGTCTCCGCCCCGAACAGCGTGGTCTTCGGGACCCCGATCAAGAACTATTCGCGCAACCCGGTCCGCCGTTCGGACATCACGGTCGGCATCGCGTACGCCGATTCGCTCCCGGTCGCCATTCAGGCTATGAAGGACATCATGTCGCACGAGCCGATGGTCCTGAAGGACCCCGCGCCGGAAGTGCTCGTGTCCGAGCTCGCCGACAGCTCCGTGCAGCTCACGCTCCGTTACTGGACCGCCACGGCGGACTACTGGCCTGCCTACTGGACCATCAAGGCGCAGCTCAAGCCCGCGATCGAGGCCGCCGGCCTCAACATCCCGTTCCCGCAGCGCGTCGTCACGTTCGTCAACGCCCCGGAAGCGAAGCCCGGCGAATAAGCCCGGTTTTTGTGGCGCGTCGTCACGTTGTGCTCTCGCGCAGCAGAGCACCGTATTAGTGGAGGACTTGTCCTCCCCCGGCGCATAAGCCCGGTTTTTGTGGCGCGTCGTCACGTTCGTCAACGCTTGGCGATAAGCCCGTTTTTCCGTTCAGCCGGGAAGCTTTTGCACAACAATTCAGGGGAGATCCGCATGCTTTGCGGACCTCCCCTTTGTCGTGTTCATGGAGTCTCTGTGCCCGAGCGAAAGCAGGGCACTGCCGCAGAGGAGGCGATGCCTCCGGCGGATCATTCGGGCTGGCGGCGGGGGTCGCCGCAGAGGATGTTCATCGCCATGGAGAAGAGGGAGAAGGTGACGTCGGCGTCGTAGGCGGCGCGGTGGGGCTGGCCGGGGAAATTGTCGGGCACGGGGAACTTCGTGCGGAGGAATTCGAGGCTGTAGCTGGAGAGTCCGGGGTAGGCGCGGCGGAAGATCGGGATGCTGTCGTAGGCTCCGCCCTGGATCAGCTCCATGCCGCAGCGCGCGAGGCTCTCCTGCATGAACGACAGGTCGAAGCGTGCGTTGTGCGCCACGAGGCGCGATTTGCGCGCGAAATTCATGAACTTGAATCCGGCTTCCCTGAACCTCGGCGCATCGGCGACCATGGCGTCGTCGATCCCGGTCAGCGCGGTCAGGCGGGGCGGGATGGGCACGCCGGGGTTCACGAGCATCTGGAACCTCGAAACGGAGCCGTCGAGCTCCACGCGGACCGCGCCGATCTCGATGATGCGGTCGCGGACCGCGCTGAAGCCGGTCGTTTCGAGGTCGAAGACCGTGAAAGGTCCGGAGCTGAGCCAGTTCATGGGGGGATGAATCCAGTTTCAGTTCGGGCGGCCGTTTATTCCTGCGCCAGCTGGCTTGCGGCGAGGTCGTAGCCGTGGTTGTTGGAGATGTTGATGGGGCAGGGCCTGATGTCCCAGATCTTCTCGGCGTATTCCTGAATGGAGCGGTCGCTGGAGAAGTATCCCATTTTCGCGATGTTCTGGAGACATTTTTTCTGCCATTCGATCGGCTTGCGGTAGAGTTCGGCGACCTGTTCCTGCACGGCGGCATAGGAATCGAAATCTGCCGCGCACATGTAGTTGTCGGAGTCGAGGCTGTCGAGGATGGGGCGGAAGATGTCGAACTCGCCGGGCGAGAAGAAGTTGGTGCGGATGAGCTCGATCGCGCGTTTCAGCAGCGGGGACTTCTCCACGAATTCGCCCGGACGGTAGCCGCGCTCGCGGAGCTGGCGGACCTCGTCGACGTTCATGCCGAAGATGAAGAAGTTGTCTGCGCCGACCTGGTTGCGGATCTCGATGTTCGCGCCGTCGAGCGTGCCGATGGTGAGCGCGCCGTTCAGGGCGAACTTCATGTTGCTGGTGCCGGAGGCTTCGGTCCCGGCGAGGGAGATCTGTTCGGAGAGGTCGGCGGCGGGGATGATCTTTTCGGCGAGGGAGACGCGGTAGTTTGCGAGGAAGACGACTTTCAGCCTGTTGCCGATCGCCTTGTCGTTGTTGATGACTTCCGCCACGGCGTTGATGAGCTTGATGATGAGCTTGGCGATGTAATAGCCCGGGGCGGATTTCGCGCCGAAGATGATGGTGCGCGGGACGAGTCGTCCTTCAGCTTCAGGTAGAGCGTGATCGCGTGGAGGATGTTCAGCAGCTGGCGCTTGTACTCGTGGAGGCGCTTCACCTGCACGTCGAAGATGGAGTCGGGGTTGATCTCGATGCCGTTGTGCTCGCCGATGTACTTCGCGAGGATGAGCTTGTTGGCGCGCTTGACCTTCGCGAGTTCGCCGAGGAACGCCTTGTCGTCCTTGAACTTCACGAGCCGTTCGAGCTGCATGAGGTCCTTCGGCCAGCCGTCGCCGATCCTGGCGTCGATGAGGCGGGAGAGTCCGGGGTTCGCCTTCTTCAGCCAGCGGCGCGGCGTGATGCCGTTCGTGACGTTCATGAACTTGCCGGGGAAGAATTCGTTGAAGTCGTGGAAGAGTCCGTTCTGCAGCAGCTCGGTGTGGAGCGCGGCGACGCCGTTCACGTGCTTGGAGGTGACGACGCACATGTACGCCATGCGGACCATCTTTTCGGGCTGTTCCTGGATGAGGGACATCCGGGCCAGCATGCTGTTGTCGTTGATGTAGCGCGTGGCGACCTGGCGGAGGAAGATGAAGTTGATCTGGTAGATGATCTCGAGGTGGCGGGGGAGAAGCTTTTCGATGAGCTGCACCGACCAGCGTTCGAGCGCCTCGGACATGAGCGTGTGGTTGGTGTAGTTGAAGACTTTCGTGGTGACTTCCCACGCCTTGTCCCAGGAGTAGTTGTGAACGTCGATGAGGAGCCTCATCATCTCGGGGATGGCGAGCGCGGGGTGCGTGTCGTTGAGCTGGACGACGATGACGTCCTTGAGGAGCTTGATGTTTTCCCCGCTGCTTTCGAAGCGGTTGAAGATGTCCTGGAGCGAGGCGGACACGAGGAAATACTGCTGCTTGAGGCGGAGTTCCTTGCCCTCGTGGTTGTTGTCGTTCGGATAGAGCACGCGGGTGATGTTCTGGTCCAGGCTGGATTCCAGGTTGGCGCTGATGTAGTCGCCCTGGTTGAACTTCGTGAGGTTGAACCCGTAGAGGGATTCGGCGGACCACAGCCGGAGCGTGTTCACGGTGTGGTTGCGGTAGCCCGGGATCGGAGTGTCGTAGGGCATCGCCTTCACGTCCTGCGTGTCGACCCATCTGCGGCGGTCCGGGTTGGCGTCGTCGCGGATCTTCTCGACGTGTCCGCCGAACTGGACCACGCGGGCGAGCTCGGGGCGGCGGATCTCCCACGGGTTGCCGCGGCTGAGCCAGTTGTCCGGCTCCTCGACCTGGTAGCCGTTCTGGATGATCTGCTTGAAGATGCCGTAGTCGTAGCGGATGCCGTAGCCGAACGACGGGAGCTCCAGCGTCGCCATGGAGTCAAGGAAGCACGCCGCGAGGCGTCCGAGGCCGCCGTTGCCGAGTCCGGCGTCGACTTCCTCGTTGCGAATGTCGTCGATGTTGAAGCCGAGTTCCGCCATCGCTTCCGCCGCGTCCTGTTCGACGCCGAGGTTGACCATGGCGTTGCCGAGCGTGCGGCCGATCAGAAACTCAAGAGAGATGTAGTGGACGATGCGGGGGTTCTTCTCCTCGTACTCGTCGCGGGTGGCGATCCAGTCGCGCATCATGAGGTCGCGGATGGTGTACGCCAGCGCGTGGTAGAGGTCGATGTTGACGGCCTTTTCCGGGCGTTTGCCGAGCGAGCAGATCAGGTGATGCAGGAAAAGCTTCTTCAGCATTTCCTTCTTTTCTTTCTTAGCCATGGTTTGAAAACTCCTTCTTGCGAGGCAGTGAATGATACGGCGTCATGCGCCGGACGGCGCAAGGGGGCCTTCCGGCGGACGCGCGGGGCCGGTTTGGGACGCGGACCCTGGTGCGCGTGCATCAAAACATAACTATATAATATACCCTCGAAATCATTTGTTTTCAACCCGGAAAGCCGCGCGGGGGACGAAAAACGCGTATTTTGAGCATGTCCGGGAACATCGGCACGCGACGGGAAACACGCCCCGCCGCGGTCGTGATTCAAAAAGACGGGAAAAAGGCTGTTTTCCGTCCTTGTCGTCTTGATTTCAAACCGTTTTAAGTCTATATTATTCTGATGGCTTTTTTCGATAACAAACCGCGGAGACCGGAGTGCCTTTTTTCCCGGCTTCCGCTCAGAAAGGCGCTTCCCATGGACGATTCTCTCCTGAAAACCCCGTTGGCCGACGAACACGTCGCGCTCGGCGCGCGCATGGTCCCGTTCGCCGGCTGGTTCATGCCGGTCCAGTACAAGGAAGGCATCCTCGCCGAACACAAATACACGCGGGAGCACGTCTCGCTGTTCGACATCTGCCACATGGGCGAGTTCACCGCCGGCGGACCCGGCGCGGCGGAGGCGCTCGACGCCGCTCTGGCGCGGTCCGTGGCGGACCAGAAGGACGGCGTCTGCCGCTACAATTTCCTGCTGAACGAATCGGGCGGCGTGATCGACGACCTGATCGTGTACCGGATGGGCGCGGAGGAATTCTTCATCGTGGTGAACGCGGCGCGGATCGCGGTCGATTTCGCCGAGCTCCGCAAACGCCTTCCCGCGTCCGTGAAACTCGAAAACCTCTCCGACGCCACGGCGAAATTCGACCTGCAGGGGCCGGATTCCATGGCGGTCCTGACCTCGCTCGGACTGGACGCCGCCGCACTGCCGAAATACTATCACTGGGGCAGGTTCAAACTCTTCGGGCTCGACATGCTCGTCAGCCGCACCGGCTACACCGGCGAGCTCGGATTCGAGCTGTACTTCGACGCCGCGCACGCCGTCGACGTGTGGCGGAAACTCCTTGCCTGCCCGGGCGTGAAGCCCGCCGGACTCGGCGCGCGCGACACGCTCCGCCTCGAAATGGGCTATCCGCTGTACGGCGACGAGATGGACGAATCGACCACGCCGGTCGAGGCGGGTTTCGGCGCGCTGCTGAAGCTCGACAAGTCCGCCCGCGCGTTCGTCGGCTCCGACGCGCTCCGCGCCGTCCCGCCGAAAAAGCATCTGCGCGGGATCGTGCTGGACGGCCGCCGCGCCGCCCACACCGGGACGCCCGTCCTGCTCAACGGAACGCAGGTCGGCACGATCACGTCCGGCACGTTCGCGCCCTCGCTGGGGTGCGCCGTGGCGATGGCGTATTTCGACGCTTCGGCGGAGATCCCCGCGGACGCGGAGTTCGACGTGGAGCTGCACCGCGCCGTCGTGAAGGCGAAGCCCGCGCCGCTGCCGTTCTGGACGCACGGCACCGCCAACCCGAAGGCGTGACCCGCCCCGTTTCAGGCTCAATCAACCGTTTTTCAACCATACCAACCAAATTTTCAGGAGAAAACCATGGCGAAATACTACGCTGAATCGCACGAATGGATCGAACTCGACGGCACCACCGCCACGCTCGGCATCTCCAAATACGCCGCCGACTCCCTCGGCGACATCACCTACGTCGAGATCCCGGCGCCCGGCAAGGCGGTCGCGGCGGGCGACGTGCTCTGCACGGTCGAATCCGTGAAAGCGGTCTCCGACGTCTTCGCGCCCGTCGCGGGCACCGTCGGCGAAGGCAACGCCGACCTCGAGGCCGATCCCGCCGCGCTGAACGCCGATCCGGAAAACACCTGGATCTGCAAGCTCGAAGGCGTGAACGCGTCCGACCTCGGCGGCCTCATGGACGCCGACGCCTACGCCAAGTTCGTCGAATCGCTCTGAGTTCTCTTTCCCGTTTTACCACCAGAAAGGCAACAGCCATGCCCTACATCCCGAATACCGACGCCGACCGGGCCGAAATGCTCGCCGCGGCGGGGTTTGCCTCCGTCGAGGATATGTGGGAGAAGGCGGGGGTGAAGTTCCCCGCGCCCAAGCTCGACGGCATCCCCGAAGGCAAATCCGAGTTCGAGGTCATGTCGTATCTTTCCGGCCTCGCCGAAAAGAACGCCACGCATCTCATCAACTTCGTGGGCGGCGGCTACTACGACCACATCATCCCCGCCGCCGCGGACGCCATCGCCGCGCGCGGCGAATTCTACACCGCCTACACGCCGTACCAGCCGGAAGCCTCCCAGGGCACGCTCCAGGCGATCTACGAATACCAGACCGCCATCTGCCGCCTGACCGGCATGGAGGTCGCAAACGCCAGCCTCTACGACGGCGGCACCGCCCTCTTCGAAGCCATGATGATGGCGGCGCACATCACCGGACGCCGCCAGGTCGTGATCTCCGCCGCCGTCTCCCCCATCTTCCGCTGCATGATCGAGTGCTACTGCCGGAACCTGGACCTGGAGCGCATCGAGATCCCGGACGGACGCGGCACGGACTCCAACCTGGACGCCGTCGTCGCCGCGGTCACCGACCGCACGGCGTGCGTGATCGTGCAGTACCCGAACTTCTTCGGCGAGGTCGAGGACCTGGCGGGAGTCGCGGCCGCCGCGCAGGCGAAAGGCGCGCTGGCGGTCTGCTCCGCGTACCCGGTTGCCCTCGGCTGCCTGAAGACCCCCGGCGAAATGGGGTTCGACATCGTGACCGGCGAGGGGCAGAGCCTCGGCATCCCGCTGAGCTTCGGCGGCCCGTACCTCGGCTTCATGGCGGTCAAGTCCAAATACATGCGCAAGATGCCCGGCCGCGTGGTCGGGCGCACCGTGGACCTGAACGGCAAGACCGGCTACGTGCTGACGCTCCAGACCCGCGAACAGCACATCCGGCGCGAACACGCCACCAGCAACATCTGCTCCAACGAGAGCCTGTGCGCCCTGAACGCCCTGATCTACCTTTCCCTCTGCGGAAAGAACGGGTTCCGCCGGGTCGGCGAGCTCTGCATGTCGAAGGCGGTCTACGCCCGCGAACAGCTCCTCGCGATCGACGGCGTGTCGCCCGTCGGCTCCGGCGCGTTCTTCAACGAATTCGTGATCGAGACCCCGCTCGACGGCGCGGAACTGGTCGGCAAGCTCATCGACAAGGGTTTCGCCGCCGGATTCCCGCTCGGACGCTATTACCCCGAACGCAAGAACCAGATCCTCGTGGCGGTGACCGAAAAGCGCACCCGCGAGGAGATCAAGGCGCTTGCCAACGCGATGGAGGCGCTGTTATGAAGCTGATCTATGAAACCGGCCGCGCCGGACGCACCGGCGTCGTCCTCCCGAAGTGCGACGTCCCCGCCGCCTCCGCCGTTCCCGCCGCCCTCCGCCGCGCCGAACCCGCGGCGCTGCCCGAAGCCTCCGAGCTTGAGGTCGTGCGCCATTTCACCGGGCTCAGCCGGATGAACATGAGCGTGGACACCAATTTCTATCCGCTCGGGTCCTGCACCATGAAATACAATCCGAAGTTCCACGAGAAAGTCGTGCGCCTCGCCGGATTCGCCGACCTGCACCCGCTGCTGCCCCAGCTCCGCCGCGGCGGCGTGCTGGTCCAGGGCGCGCTCATCGTGCTCCACGAGACCGAACGCATGCTCGCCGAACTCCTCGGGTTCTCCCAGATGACCATGCAGCCCATGGCGGGCGCGCACGGCGAGCTCACCGGCTGCATGCTGATCGCCGCCTACCACCGCGCACGCCGCGACACCGCACGCAAGTACATGCTGATCCCGGACGCCGCGCACGGCACGAACCCCGCGAGCGCGACCGTGGCGGGGTTCACGACGAAGGTCGTGCCCAGCGACCCGGACGGCAACGTGGACCTGGACGCGCTGAAGGCGATGCTGTCGCCCGAAGTCGCTGGCATCATGCTGACGTGCCCGAACACCCTCGGCCTTTTCGACCCGAACGTGTCCGAGATCTGCAGGCTCGTGCACCAGGCGGGCGGCCTCTGCTACTGCGACGGCGCGAACTTCAACGCCATCGTCGGACGCGTCCGCCCCGGAGACATCGGGTTCGACGTGATGCACGTGAACCTGCACAAGACCTTCTCCACGCCCCACGGCGGCGGCGGTCCCGGCTCCGGCCCGGTCGGCGTCTCCATCAGCCTCGTGCCGTACCTGCCCACGTCCCGCGTGATCCGGCGGTCGGACGGCATCTGCTGCCTGGAGTACAACTACCCGGAATCCATCGGCTACATCGCCCCGTTCTACGGCAATTTCGGCGTGATCCTGCGCGCCTACGCCTATCTGCTCACCCTCGGCCGCGAAGGGCTCGTCCGCGTCAGCGAGAACGCCGTCCTGAACGCAAACTATGTGGCGTCGCAGCTCGAGGCGTACTACGACCGCAAGTACAAGCGCCCCTGCATGCACGAGTGCGTCCTCTCCGGCAAACGCCAGCTCGACGCGAACGGCGTCCACACGCTCGACATCGCCAAGGGCCTGATCGACCGCGGATTCCATCCGCCCACGATCTACTTCCCGCTGATCGTCCCCGAGGCGATCATGATCGAGCCGACCGAGACCGAGTCCAAGGAAATGCTCGACGCCTTCATCGAGGCGATGAAGGACATCGCCCGCGCCGCCGAAAACGACCCGGAATCCCTCCACGCCGCGCCCGTCACCACCCCGGTGCGTCGTCTTGACGAGACGCTCGCCGCGCGCAAGCCCGACCTGAAATATATGGAAAACTGATCCCCTGTGCCGGAGCGCACGCCCGGCACAGCTCGACACCGCTTGCAGTGTGCGCGAGCGAAAGCCCGGCACGCACGGACCGCCCTCACTCCGGAAACGGCGTGAGGGCTTTTTTTGCACGACCATCTCCTCTTTTTTTTTGCAAATATTTATAAAATTCGAAAAATAAAGAAGAAAAAAAGCGAGAACCCGCACTTGTTTTTTGCTGTCTAACGGAATATATTGAAACTGTAGAATTGTTCCGAGACCTTTTTTTACCTGAAAACAGACGGACGATCGCGGAAAATATGCCGACCGGGGGAACACCATATACGGCCTATATGACCGATACGGCCTATAAGTCCTTTACGACTTACGGGAACTCAGCTCACGGGGAATCGCCTCGGCAAACCGCGGACGATCAGACAGGCAAACAAGCAACACATAACATATAACGCAACCGGAGGAGACGCAGAATGTCTTACAAGTACTCTTGGACCGTCACATCGAACTACTACTACGATGCAACACTGACCACGGATCTGATTAAAAAAGATCTCGAAGACATGCTGGATTCCAGTGGCAGAGATAATCACTTTTACAGTTTGTCCAGCATGGGCAATCTCTTCTGCTGGCCCTCCGACCGGGAGAAGCAGCACGACACCAGTTATCACGCGGAGGCGGAAACGGATGAACCGATGGATCCGGTGCCCACCAACTCGACTTACCATTACTACCAAAACTTCACGCTGGCCACGGGAATCAACTTCGCCGATTTGCGGAGCTCCGCGGCCGCGGCCGGATTGACCTCGCACGGCTACATCCCGAACGGACTCGGGCTCGCCGACAATACCTCCGCCGGGAATATCACCTTCGACAAGAATGGCGGTCTTTCTTTGGCGGGCAGCAACACGCTTGCCCAGGATATCACCTTCATCGACGGCGGCACAGTCCTGTTCACGGACGCGGGTTCGGGGACTCAGAGACTGACCGGGCTGCTCGCCTCCAAAGATCTGGAATATATCGACATGGGCTTTGTGGAACGGGGCGGGAGCTCCATCCTTTCCGGCGGCCAGGTCCGGCGGAATCTGCGGCAGTTGAACGTGGGGGTCGACACCGACAACCCGGCGAGCGGCAAGACCGGGTCCGGCCTGCTCGTTGACGGCCTCGTAGTCCGCGGCGTGCTCAACAGCGTGTATGTGGCCAGCGGCGCGAGTGTGAACCACCTGACCGTCGGGCTCGACAGGCAATGGTCCGGAAGCGACATCAGCGCGTTCCTCTATGAGAGCAACGGCGTTCTCGTACCGCAATGGTGGGGTTCCCAGACCACCTTGACCATCGAATCGGGCGGCACCGCCACCAATATCACCCTCGGCAACGGTGGACGGGTGTACGTCTCCGGCCTGTCGGACACCGTGTCCAGCCAGTGGATCTCCTCCGGCAGCAGCGGCCAAGGATACTGGGAATACACCACGCACTATGCCATCGGCACGGGCGGCATCCTGAAGGACCTGAACATCGCGTCCAGCGGCGGACTTCAGTTCGACGGGGTCACCGATCCCCGGGCGACCTGGAACTACCCGACGAACGGCTATGGCAACAGCTCCTCCTACATGAGCGGATTCCTCGCGACCGCGCCGCAGAGTGCGTATGTCTCGTTCGGAAGCAACGCCAGCGGCAGCAACATCAACATCGGCAACGGCGGCTCGCTCTATATCGGTAAGGGCGCGAGCGTCAGCGCCATCTCCATGGGCGGACTCACCACCAGCACCTTTTTCAAGAACAGCAGCGGCACCACCGACACCTGGATCGGGGACCGGGGCGCGAACCTGCAGATCAACGGCGGCTATGTCTCCGGCGTGGTGATGGACCCCGTCCTGCAGACCTTCGACTATTATTCCGCCTCGCATGATTATTTCTGGCTTCACTCTGAGACCATCAAGGACGCCTATTCCTCGGCGCACGGCAGTTACGGATCCGGCGAGGCGTGGTCCTCCGCCATGTATGCTTCCGCCTCGGCCACCTACCGCCAGTATATGAGCGCCATGTACACTTCCGGCGCCATCTATACGAACCTCGGCGATGATACTGCCTATGAACGCAGATACGTCGGCGGCGACATCGGCGTGGCCGGCGGATGGATCATGAACGTCAGCGGATTCTCCTATCTCGGCGTCGCGGCGGATGTGGATGTGACGGTCTCGAACAACGTCAGCACCTGGAAGACCTACCAGTATACGGACGGCAACGTCTCCAAGGCTATCGGCGCCGTGAGCGCGACGCTGGATGTGACAGGCGGCGCCCATGTCTATAACGTGAAGATCGAAGGCGGCCGCGTCATCATGACCGGAGGGGGCGAAGTCAACGCCCGCTGGCACAGCAGGGAAAACAAGCAGAGCAACTACAACCTGGTGGAAGACCTGGACCTGCGGATCGGCGATGTGCTGGGGCTCGGCAGCGCTTATCCCGCGGTCATTGAGTTCTTCGGCGAGGGGAGCGGCGGCTACAGCAAGGCGATCTACAACTCCAAAGGGGATGAACTCCTCGGCTATGTGGATTACACCTGGGACGCGATCGATCCGGGCGAGATCCACTCGGTCACCGCCGGCAAAGGGCTGGTCGTTTCCGCCAACTGGACGACCCATCAGGACTTCACCTATATCGGAAGCGGCGCGGTCACCTTCAACGGCCTCGGCACCGTCATGCTGAAGGACAACCATTCGCGCTACTCGTCCGATTCCTACTACGGCACAGGGCCCTATCTCGGCTCGGCCTATGACGAATATTACTTCGGCGTGGTGAAGGGCGTATATAATGAGGAAGACGGCGTGCTGGAAAACTACACCGTCCTCGACGGGGACGTCAGCAGCGGCGGCTTCGACTGGGAGGGGTTCCTGATGGTCGGCAGCGGCGGCATCGTGCAGAACATCGGCTCCGCCTCGCCCCTGAAGACCGGCAACGACATCGTCAACAGCGACACATGGACGCCCTCGTACACCCGCGACAAATGCAAGGTCCTGACCGTGGTGGCGGGCGGTTCCGCCAATAACGTGACGGTGAAGGGCGCGGTCAGCAACTTCGAGCATTTTGAATCGCAATACACGGAAAGCCGCGCGGGCCTGCTGGTCTCCTCCGGCGGCACGGCGACGAACGTGACGGTCCTGGAAGGCGGCATCGCCATGGCGAAGGGCGGCACGATCGACAAAGTGTTCGTCGCCGCGGGCGGCGTGCTGTATCTCTCCGGCTGGGCGGGCGCGCATCAGGTAGGAGAGAGAGACAGCGATGGCCACGTCGATCTGTCGGGTCCGCAGTACATGGACACCACCGTGCTGAACGGCGTCCGCCTGGATTCCGGCGGACAGCTGACCAATACGCTGGACTGGGGCTTCCGGAAAGGCAATGCGCCGAGCGTCATCGCCAACAAGGGCGGCGGCATCATGAACGGCGTGACCGCCAACGGCGTGGCGTACGTGAGCGGGCTCGACTTCGCGGGCAACATCACCCTGACCAAGGATCAGCAGGCCATCGACGTGACCGTCCGCGGCTATAAAACGATCACTTCGCGCGACGAGGAAGGCAATCCTACGGCCTATAACACTACGATCGCCTACATGAACGTGAGTTCCGGCGGCATCGTGAAAGGCGCGACCGTCGGCGATGAAGGCGCCATCTACGCGAGCAACGGCGCGGACATGAGCGGCCTCGTTGCCTCCGGAGGACGGATCATCTTCGCCAACAGTTCCGGCTGGAGCGACTACTTTGCCGGCAGCGCGACCGTGAACGGGATCACCGTCAAGGCCGGCGGCATACTGGAAGTCAACAGCAAGTTCGGCCTCACTGCGACCGACGTGAAAATCGAGCAGGACGCCGGTCTGGAGTTCACGCTCGGGAAGACCGCAAACGAGGATTACACGCCGACCGCCCTGAACGGGACCTGGACGGCGGACTGGGGCAACGGCACGTTCCAGACGAACGACGGCGTGCTGACGGGCTTCGGCGGTCAGTTCGGCCATGAGTACCGCGATCTCTTCTATTCCAGCGCCTACGTCTCCGCGCGTCTCTCCATGACGATCATCGAGGGCGGCGTGCTGGCAGGCGGCGATCTGCGCGGCTACGGCAGCGTCCTCGTGAAAAACGGCGGCAAGATGCTTGACACCAAGCTTCAGGGCGTGGGTGCGAGCATCGCCACGAGCGGCTATGCGTCCGGACTTTCCGCGACCATCGCCAGCGGCAAAAACGCCTACGGCACAAATATCTATGTCTACGGAAGCGGCGCGGTCGCGGAAGCGACGGTCCTCAACGGCGGCTATATGGGCGTCGAGAGGGGCGGCGTGGTCAACTCCGTCACGATGCTCTGTCCCGAAGGGTACGAAGGCCCTGCGGGCAACGACACCGAAGTCGGCCCCGTTGAATTTGAGGTCATGGCGGGCGGCACGGCGAACAACGTGGTCGCCAGCGCGGGCGTCATCACTCTGCTGGACGGATCCAAGGAACCGGGCACGGCCGGCCCGACCCTGTCGAACGCCGACGTCCATTCCGCCGCGATGCTCATCGTCAAGGGCGACGGCGCGGTGCTGGACGGCACGCTGAACCTCGCGGGCACGGTCTTTACGACCGGCAAGCGCTATGAATACGTCGAAGTCGAGGTCGAAGAAGAAGACCCGAACAATCCGGGTCAGACGATCAAATACACGGATTACCAGCGCGTTGAGTTGAACAACTCTGTCGCGGACGCCGCGACGCTGACCGTGAACTTCGACCTGACCGAACTCGAAGCGCCCGGCGAGACCGCCATGATCGACAACCTCTCCAACCTCACCGGCGTGACGCTGGACCGCGTCTCCGTCACCTCGGACCAGGCGGGCGGCGCATACGTGCTCGCGGGCGGTTCCGAAGGCTATAACGGCTCGCTGAAGGTGATCCGCGACGGCTCGTTCGCCGGGACCATCTCCGTGGGCGGGTTCCTGCAGGTGACGGACGAGCTGACCTACAAGCTGTCCAACACCACCGACGAGGGGCTGGTGTTCTCCGTGCTCTCGACCGACGCGGCGATCACCGACATCATCGCCACCTCGGACGGCAAGGAGCTGCTGAAGGGCAAGTGGTCCAAGTACGCCGTCAACATCAAGACGGAAGTGAACCAGTACTCCAAGTCCATCTGGTACCGCATCAAGCAGGCGGTCAAGCCCAGGACCAGAGGGACCCTCCTCTATGCACCCGGCGACGTGGATGACGACGGCTGGATTGAACTTGACAACGAAAAAGGCATCACGCTCTCGGAATACTGCACCGTCGAATTCAAGGCAAAAAACGAGAAAGGCGCGGATTCCAAGATCGTCGAGTACACCGTGAACTACGACGCGACCGCGCCGGTGATCGACGGCCTCCGCCTCGTTTCGGGCGAACCCTTCCTGACGCCCGGTGTGGAATCCGCAGTCGTCGTGTCCGTGGCGGACGACCTGGACGACGCCCCGGCGGTACAGCTCAGCCTGAACGACGGCGTTTGGACGGACCTCGTCCGCGGCGAAGACGGAAGCTATGTTTTCAACCTCACTGGCGGAATCGAAGGTTTCACGCTGCGCGCGGTCGACCACGCCGACAACGAGACCGTGCTCACCGTGTCCGTCCCGACCGACCCGGTCGCGGCGGCGGACATCATTACCGTCACGAATCAGGACGTCACGGTCACGGCGGATTTCAGCGCGGATTCGACGCTGAAGCAGTATTCCGTGGACGGCGGCGAGACCTGGCTGGCGTACGAGGGCGGCGTGGTCCTGACAGATAACGGCACGGTCAGCTTCCGCGCGGCGAACCTCCTCGGATATTCCGGCGTCGCCACGCTCACGGTCGACTACATTGACAAGGTCGCGCCCGAAAAGCCGACTGCCGCCGCGAATATCACCGAACTCACGAACAGGGATGTTACCGTCACCGCCACGTTCAGCGAGGATTCCGTCGTGAAGGAATACACGCTCGACGGCGGCGCGACCTGGCAGGCGTACGATGAAGGCGGCGTGATTATCATTATCAACGGCACGGTCGGCTTCCGCGGCACCGACGCGGCGGGCAACGTCTCCGAGGTCGAGACCGTTACGGTCGACAACATCGACAAGGAGCCGCCGGCTGCTCCGGCCGCCGCCGCGGATGTTACGGAGAAGGTCAACAACGGCGCCGTCACCGTGTCCGCGAC
>CACZEK010000026.1 GCA_902780135.1 uncultured bacterium | reverse complement strand
CACATTCTCTACAGGCATATAGGGGCCTCTTCCTCGCGACGGGTTTATGCTCATCACCGCATCCCTCTGTTCCCGGGTCATCTCCATCTTGCCGATATAAAAGTCATGCTTCAAGGTTACAGAATGCGGAGTTTCATTCGATTTGTTCTCTCCATCCATTGCGCTCATCGTAAATGATCCAGAAAACGTTGTGCGTCCTGATTCCCCTGTTCGGCGGCTTTACGGAACCATTCCGCAGCCAGTGTTTTATTCGCCGAAACGCCGGAGCCGTTGGAATAGCACAAGCCGAGATTATACTGAGCATTGGCATGTCCCTGTTCCGCGGCTTTGTGGAACCACTCCACGGCTTTTTCGTAATCCGGAGTATAACCCCGCCGTCCATACAGATAACATTCGCCGAGACTGTTCTGCGCCTCCGCGTCGCCTCGTTCCGCCACTTCGGTCAGATTTGAGAGCGTCTCCAATCTTTCCATTCCCGTCTGCGCTTCGGTATGACCATGTTCAGCCGCCTTGCGATACCATTTCATGGCTTCGAAATAGTCTTTTGCCACACCAAAGCCATTTTCATAGCATTGGCCAAGATAATACTGTGCCTCGGCATATCCCCGTTCGGCGGCTTTACGGAACCACTTCACGGCTTCGGCATAATCCACGGGGATGCCGGAACCGTTAAAATAGCAGTAGCCGAGACGAGATTGCACCTCCGCCTTGCCATGTTCCGCAGCTTCAGTCAAATCTGAGACCGTCTTCAATCTTTCCGCTCTCGACTGCGCATCCGCATGTCCTTGTTCGGCGGCTTTGCGATACCATTTTACGGCTTCGACATAATTCTTGTTCCCACCCGTGCCGTTTTCATAGTATTTGCCAAGTTCAAATTGTGCGCTGGCATGTCCCTGTTCGGCGGCTTTGCGGTACCATTTCAAGGCTTCTTCCCTGTTTGCGGGAACCCCGCGTCCATTGAAACAGCATTCGGCGAACGCGTATTGGGCTCCGGCATGTCCCTGTTCGGCGGCTTTGCGGTACCATTTCGCGGACTCGGTATCGTCCTTGTTCACGCCGCCGCTCCCGGTCTCAAAACGTTTTGCGAGTTCGAACTGCGCTTCCGCATCGCCCAGATCCGCCGCCTTGCGATACCATTTCACCGCTTCGGGCAGGTCTTTCGGTATGCCATCGCCTTTCCCATGCCATGCGGCAAGCTTGAGGATCGCCTCGATGTCGTCCTGATCCGCCATTTTTTCCCAATAGGTGATCTTTTTCAAAAGATCGACTTCCGAGAGAAGGTCTTTGTCCGTTCGCCTCTGTTCGGCCGCCAGTCGGTACCATTTGAGCGCCTCCGCGTAATCTTTGCCTACGCCGTCGCCGTCCTTATAGAGTCTTCCAAGTTCGATCTGGGCGTCCACAAGGCCATGTTCGGCGGCCGTGCGGCACCACTTGAGTGCTTCCGCATGATTCGGAGTCGTCCCTTTGCCGTCTTCATAACAGCCGGCAAGTTCATACTCTGCCGGCACATGGCCCTGTCCGGCGGCTTTTAAGAACCATTTGAAAGTTTCTCTGTAGTCTTTTCTCACGCCATACCCGGAGGCATAAAATTTGCCGAGATAATACTGTGCTTCGGCATCCCCATGTTCCGCTTTCTTTTCCAAAGCCTTTATCGTGTTCTTAAACCATTGTATCGCGTCCTTCGCGCCTTGTCCTCCGATGCGGGTCGCATAATATTCGCCGACTTTGTAATATGCTTTGGGATATCCCAGGCAGGACGCTTTGTAATACCACCTGAATGCCGTTTCCATATCTTTCCCGACGCCGCGTCCGTTCTCATAGCAGTCGCCGACTCCGTATGTCCCTTCCGGGTTTGCCTGTTTGGCGGCCTCGAAATACCATTTCAGCGCCTGCGCGTCGTCCTGCTCCACACCCCGACCGTTCCAGTAGCAGTCGGCGATGCGGACCTGCGCTTCCGCGCTGCCTTGTTCGGCGGCCTTCAGGAACCATTCGGCGGCCGTCCCGAAGTCCCGGCCGGCATACGCGGCTTCCCCCTGCTCGAACTCCGCACGGCCGCCCGTTTCCGGACTTTCGCCGCAGGAAACCAGCATGCCGGCAAGCAGGAGCGCAAGAATGCCGACGTATATTCTGAAAAGTCTGTTCGGATTCGTTTTTATCATGGTCGTATCGCTTAATCGCTTTCCCCGTCCCGAGTCTGGTCCAAAGAGTTCGACAGATTCAATTGTACGAAATCCGGGTCCGCGGCCTGTCCCTTCCGGTAGAGCGCCTGGCTGGCGGACGGGAACGAAGTTTGCAGTTCATTCGCCATTTTATAACAGGCATGAGGATTAACGGGAGAAAACAGGAACCATATCCCGATGACCAGAGGCGGAACAAAAAAAGAAACGAAGGAGGGTACAGGAGACATGCTGCATTTTGAGAAAAACCAAGGTGCAACAAGGGAAATGATGCACATCAGAACCACACCGGCGATCATCCAGGTGGACCACACGACGGGACTCAGCAGGAACCAGCTGAAAACGGCGAAACATGGATACGCGCGCACGCATCTGGGAAATAATTCACTCAAATTCCACCAGTCCAGCGTGTACTTGTATTCACAACTCATCTGCTGAGCTGCAACTATCACGAAAAGCAGAACCGGCACCGCCGCGCAACAGATCAGGCCGATTGACCACCGGGAGAAGAGGAACGACCAGTGATAGAACGTGTAGAGGGAAAAAGACACAAACCCAGCGTATACAAGGTTCATCCAGTGTAATTTATCGAAGATCGGCCCCCAGAAAACACTGTAGCCCCATGCGACGAATACTGAGGCAGTGATCCAGACCGCGCCGGAGATCAGGGCGTGTCTGGGAGACTCTCCGAACAAACGGAACCAGCCGGTCGGTCCCCAGAGGGAAAGGAAGGAAAAGACCAGCAGAAACGCGGACGTTGCCAAAAAAGAAAACCGTCTTGCCAGCGGAGTGAAAACGGGGCTGTTACTGCTGATGTCAGAGTAATTCAGAATGCGGTGGAGATCATGAACCGGATACTTTCTCAGCAGTTCCGGTTGTGCGTCCAGCAGCTCGTCCCATTCTTCCGGACTGAATTCCTTCCATGCGCCGCAGTTGTCTTTGAATTTGGGGCGCTGGGAGAGAAGTTCGACCCAGTCCGGGCAAGTGAAGCGGTCCCAGCATTTGCAGTATTCCGCCAGTCCGGGATACTCTTTCAGGATGCCGCACCATTCTCCGGGTGTGAGCTTGTCCCAGTTGCGGTACCTGTCGCCCCAGCACATTCTGCTGATGGCGACAAAGGGAAGCCGATTGACGTCGACGTACCGCAGAAGCCGGTCGCCGATTTTTCTCAACGGCCCGTGATCTTCTTTCCTGAACTTTTCCCATTTGAAAAAGCGCACATATTCCGGTCTGACGGAAAGAAGCGAAACCCAGTCTTCCCATGCGAGGATCTCCCACGGACACGATGCGAGAAGCGCCTGGAATCCTTTCCGCCCGGCGTCTTGTGCCGCGGCATTCGGAGATCCCGGGACAGACAGAAACCGATCCGCCGCATCCGATTTCAGGATCCGGATCCATCCTTCTTTGGAAATCGCGTAGGGTTCCCTGACGGGTGAACCTGCATGACCGCTATTAAGGAAAACATAGCGAGCCATCGTGGGGTGATTATAGCAGGATTCATATTCCGGGCGGAGCGAAAGCAGATCGCTCCAGAGGCTTCCGGTAAAATCGTTCCAAGGGCAGCTTGCAAGGAACTCCGGATCAGACTCGACCAGACGCCGGGTCAATTCCGCGTTTTTCAGGATCCGGCTCCACCCTTCAGCGGAAAGGTTCTTTTTGCAATGGCATGCGTATTCCGGACAAATCGAAAGGAGATAAACCCTGTCCTCATCATTGAAACAGTCCCAGGGACAATACTTGCTGAGAATATCCGGATCCGATTTCACCAGACGCCGGGTCAATTCCACGTTTCTCAGGATTACAATCCACTCCGGCCTGGAGACCCGGATCCAATTGCAGAATCGGATCATTTCCGGATGGTCTCTCAAATATTCGGCAACATTTCTGCCGGTTCTCAGGTCATAGACAAAACGGAATTCCGGCTGTTTGTCCGCAAGGGTTTTCAGCTGATCGTCGATGATCTTTGTCCAGTAAATCTTTTGAGAATCGGGGGTCAATCCGCAGTATTCTGCATACTTCGGCTTTATGGAAAGCAGATCGACCCAGTTCTTTCCGGTAAAGCTTTCCCAATCGCAATGCTCAAGGGGGATGCCGTCGGTCAGAGTCAGGAAAGAAACCCAGTTGCCGCCGTCCAGACCGGAACAGTTTTCGGTTTTTGTGAAGACATCTCTCAGGATCTGTGCCGCCATGTTTCTGACGTCTTCTTCCGTACGATTCGCCGCGATTTCCGTGATGTGCTCCAGCAGCAGACGCGGAGTGCAATCCGCGAAGAAACAGTTCCCGTCGCCCGCTGTTGCCTTGCGGTATGCCGCGAGCGCTTTATCGTAATCCACGGAGTTCATGCCCCATCCGTTGAAATATCCTTCTCCGAGAATCATCTGTGCGCGCGCATCCGTGATGCCTTTTTCGTCCGCCTGGCGATACCACTCGAACGCCTCGGTTTTATCCTGTTTCATCCCGAAACCGCTGATACAGCACCCGGCCAGTTCGAACTGCGCCGCGCCGAGCCCCTGTTCCGCGGCTTTCCTGTACCATTTCACCGCCTCGGAATCATCCCGTTTCGTGCCCCAGCCGTTATGGAAGCACTCTCCGATCTGATACATGGATCGTGCGTCTGTGCCCGGGATGCTCCCGATGGCTTTTTGATACCAGCCGAACGCCCCGGCTTTATCCTCATGCGTCCCGATGCCGTCGAAACAGCATCCGGCGAGCTTGAGCTGCGCTCCGGCAATGCCCTGCCCGGCGGCTTTCCGGTACCATTTGACCGATTCGGCCTTGTCCTCTTGCGTCCCGGCGCCGTCGAAACAGCATCCGGCAAACAGGAACTGCGCTTCCGCATGGCCTCGTTCCGCCGCCTCGCGGTACCATGCGGCCGCCCTGGAGACATCCTGTGTTTTTCCGCTTCCACGGTGTGCGTATCCTTCCGCAAGCGCAAAGGCCGCGTCCATGTATTTCGGGGTGTCCGGCATGGAAACCCGGATCCCGTGTTCCTCGCAGAACTTCATGGCGAACGTCAGGAATGCCAGGATCTTCTGTGCCGCGATACCTTTTTCCAAATAGAGCAGGCACGATTCGCATTTCCGGTCGCAGTTCGGAGTTATGGACGGATTGCACCAGGAAACACGGTCTTCGGCATTCCGGACCTTTCTGGAGAAGGAATGGAGAGCAGTCCGGATGCCGGTGATTTCCGGAACGGAAAAAACGCACCCGTCAAAATCAAAAGAGGTTGCTTCGACCGCACTGTCGCCGACAAACTGCAAAGCGCATGAGGGAGCGAAATCCTCTTCCACGCTTGAAACGGTCAGAGGAATCGTAATCTTTTTCAACTGGGCTTCTGCGAAAGCTCCGTTCGCGATCTTCGTGATCCCGTTCGGAACGGCATACTCCGTGTGTGTTCCATGATCCTGATACGATTTGAAAACCGTTCCTTCAATTATTATGTTGATCCCATCCGCTTCCGCCGCTTTCCGGTAGAATTCCAACGCGGTTTTTGTATCCTGATCTGTTCCAAATCCGTTTGCAAGGCAGTCCGCGTACTTCGTCAGGATTTCGGCAGAGGGCGAACCGAATTTTGTGGCGGCGATTTCCAGCAGCTGGAAATAACATTTCTTATCGTACGGGGAGAGCGTTTTTTTATTTCCCGATAGGAAGGATTTCGCCTTTTTGTAATACGATTCACTGCTCCACGGATTCAGCACGAAGAAATAGAGTCCGCCGTTTTCCTCGCAGTATTGCGGTGTCGGATCGAACAGCCCGCCCTGCATCAAGCCGCGGACTTTCGCGAGCCACGAACGTTCCATGACGGACGGACTGTCCGTTGGCAGGGATTTCAGGAGTTCGTTCGCTTCCATTCTGCATTTCGAAAGCCGGGTCTGTTCGAAAAGCTTCAAGAAATAGATGATCCTGCGGCATTTCAGCAGGACATTGCCGGGCCACAGTTCTTTCGCCCGGTCCAAAAGCCGTCTTGCAAAATCAAGATAATCCTTGACGGCATTCGCATCGAAAACCTTTTTAAGCGTTTTCTCAACGCTTTCCGGGAAAGGCTGCCCCTCCAGCGCCTGGTCGATCAGGACCAGATAAACGCCGGGCGTATCGTTTCCGGGGATAAAAGCCAGTTCCACGATCTGACCCGCGTCTTCGGCGGCCGACTCGGCGGAGATGTTCCGGCCGGGGGGTTGTTTTCCTTTCTGCGCCTTGAATGTCTTCTCCTTCTGAGCTTCGTTCGGCACGGCAAAGAGATTGTTCTCATTTTGCACGGATGCGATTTTAAGCGCTGCGTACAGTCTTCGGGCCAGGGCTTCGGCGTTGTATG
The DNA here is from genome assembly GCA_902780135.1 of uncultured bacterium. Taxonomy (GTDB): domain Bacteria; phylum Verrucomicrobiota; class Lentisphaeria; order Victivallales; family UBA1829; genus UBA1732. The sequence goes on along the minus strand of CACZEK010000026.1, from coordinate 14,761 downwards.
GGTCAATTCTTGCTTCGCCCAGAAGGATTGCATACGCATCCCGGATATTGCCTTCGGCAAAGAGCTTGAATTCGACATCCGACTCGTCATCCAGGCCGCTTTGCGCCCCGTTCTGCATCCTTTGTACCGTTCGAATCACTTCCAGGCACAGGTCCGCGGCCCTGTCCGGCCTGATCCTGTATTTGGTCTCAAGATTCCGGATCTGCTCCGGAGAAAGCACCTTCATCCCGTTTTCGCGCGCGGCCTGAAATGCTTTCCTGTATTCGGTTTCCTTGCACGTCTTACAGAGCATCAAATCCCTGTCGTAACAATCTTTGCATGTGAACCGGTTACAACCGCAACAGATAAAACCGTCGGAAACAGCCCTGTTCCCGTTGCAGACATGACACCGCGCCAGCTTCTTTGTTTCATCTTCATTTTTGACAAAGGTCCCGCCGCCCTCGACATGGATGTTCTCCTTGATCGCGACCTGGTTCACGTCGCGCGCGATCATGTTTTTGTCACCAAGGGAAGCCACTGCCGAATCGCGGTCGGATCCCTTCTGCGTACAGGTCTGGTTCACGTCGTCCGCGGTCACATTCCTGTCGCCGATCGGAACACCCGCGTTCCAGGGGGCGCCGGGCACGCCCGGAGCCGGGAAACGGTATCCGCACTCCATACAGAATTTTACGGTCGGGATCGTCGTGAAGCCGCAATTCGGGCATTTCTTTTCACGGAGAATCCTCGTGCCGCATTCTTCGCAGTAAATGGCATTTTCGTTGAGTTCACTTCCGCATTGGGAACATTTCATCGTCCGGGACCTCAAATCAGGGGGTGCAGGATTCCTGGTTTTCAAAGCCGCTGTCCGCAGTCGTCGCAAAAGACGGCGTTATCCTCAACGGGACTGTTGCACTTCGGGCAGACCCGGGAAGCGGTTCCGGCGGAGGAAGACGGGGCCGATTTCGACGAGGCCCTGCCGGAAGGCGGGGGCTGCGGCATGCCGCCGACGGCATTGATCGTAGTCTTCATCGCGTCAACGACCCGGTCGCTGTTCGCATTGGCGTCCGCACGGGTGCGGTCGAGCTCCTGCTGTTTCGCGTCCAGCAGATCCTGCGCATGATCCTGCTTCATCTGGAGAAGCTGCTGCATGAGCTGCATGGATTTGTCGTTCTGTGCGGCGGCCGCCTCCGCCTTGAATTTCTCGGCGAGCGCCTGGGCGGCTTCCGGCGTGATATTGGGATTCGCGGCCATGATCTGCTCGGGTGTCATCACAGTATAGATGCGCGTGATCTCCTGTTGGGATTGGGCTCGCGTTTTTTCCAGTTCGAGATTGCGGCGGTGTTCCGCGTCTTCTTTTTCCTGACGGATTGCCATGAGCTCGCGCATGGTTTCCAGCTGTTTCATCCGTTCCTCATGGTCGAGGTCGGTATCCTGTTCGCGTTTCAGGCGTTCCTTCTCAAGTTCCGAGCGGAAACGTTCATCCTGATAGCCGTCCACCTTGCGGTTCTGACTGAGTTCATGATCCAGCTGGTCTTTCTCGTTCTGACGTCCCCAGTCGATCCGTTTCTGTTCGAGCTCCTGCTGGTTCTGCAGGGTCACGATGGAGAGGACCTGGGCGTCGTTCAGGTCGCGAAGGCTGGCGTCGTGCGAGATGCGGTGGCGGAGGTTGTTCATTTCCTGCTGGCGTAGAAGACCATTTTTCTCGAATACCTGCATCGCGGCCTCGACCTCGTCGGCGGTCTTCGCCTCGCGCAGCTTTCTCTGGGCGGCCAGCATCAGATCGAACTTGGCTTTCTGGTCTTCCGTCAGGGACATCTCCTCATAGATTTTTTCCTTCGCGGCGGCAAGCGCGGCATCCATCTTTTCCTTCGCGATGGTGTGGTCGTTGAACATGCGCTGCACCGTCTGGTCGTGCGAAAGCCGGATCCCGAGCATCCTTTCATTCTGCTGACCGGCCGCTTCCGCCATTCTGGACAGGAAGACATTCCGCCGCATGGTCTCTTCCAGCGTCTGCTCCGACACGTACAATTCTTCCCGCAAGCGGCGCAACCCCTCAAGCTCGGCGTTCGTCGCGGTGAGGTTGACGATGTTCACAATGGAAATGAACGGATAGAGCTGCGGCACGGTGATCTGGAGACGCCGGAGCAGCAGCGTCTGCAGGTTTGCGTTGTTGTTCACCTGTTCGGGCGAGACCGACGCGAAGACCATGTTGATCTCTCTGCCGATGACAGGCTCGAGCTCCTGCGCGAGGTCCTTCAGAATGACCATTTTCCGGCCGCCGGACAGGATCCGGGAATAGAACGATGCAATGTCGGTGATGCGGCACAGCGCATGCACGCCGACCTCGCTGCGGAGATTCGCGGTGTTGGCGTTCTTGAACGTGAAGATCAGGGGGAAATCCGTCGTGCGGACCAGGACGATGGAGACCGGCGGGATGTTGGAGGGGATACGGTTGGTCAGGCCGGCGGCCCGGGCTCGTTCGCGGCTGCGTCCGGGGAAAAACGAGGAAACTCGGTTGATGAAATTGCCGAAGAGGGATTTCTTCTCGGCCTTTTTGTCCTTTTCCGGAGCTTTCGGCGCGGATTCCGCTTTGGGCGGCTTCGACGCACGGGGTTCCTCCGCCCCCAGGTCTTTGAACGTATAGCTGCCCGCACTCAATTGCGCGAGAAGTTTCCCATTGTAGAAGAATAGGGCGGTGACGCCGTCCTGGATCGAAACGCCCTTCACATCCCGTCCGTAGGCGGCGATGTCGTTCTCGTCGATCTTGACCGCGATCTGCTCGGGGAGGATGTTCCAGTGGATGAACGTTCCAATCAGGGAGAAATCCTTGGGCGGCGGCGGAAAGGAAGGTTCTCCGGCACTCGTCCCCGGCGCGGCAGGCTGGGGCTGAGGCGCCGGAGCAGCATCCAATTTGATACCGCAGACGAGACAGAATTTCGCGGTGTCTTTTACTTCGGTCTTGCAGTTCGGGCATTTCTTCATGGTTGAGAGCTCCTTGATATGGTAAATGTTTTGTTACAGTCGGGAAAAAAAAGCGGATCATTCGGTTGGAGTCGCGGGCGGTGGCACGGCTTCTTCGATGGAGACGCTCTCCGCCTCGTTTTGAGGTGAATCTCCGGACGGGTTTTCCGGTTTATCCGCCAGGATGACCGTATCGGCGATCAGGGTGCCCGCCGCAACGCTTTTTTTGATGTCTTCGATCTTCACGCCGGAAACTTTGACGCGCATTCCGTCATAAGGGCGGAAACCCCTTTCTTCAAAAGAGTCGTCCCCTCTCAGATGAAGCTTGTACATCGTGTTCCGGTTGACGTACAGGAACGGGAATACACCCTCGCTTTTGGTGCCGATATTGGACAGGAGGAAAACGACCGTTCCAGTCGTTTCGATCGGTTCTTCCGGATATTGGATCATGTTTTTTTCTCCTTCCCTTACTTGGACTCAAGCGTTTCAATGATCTTGCCGTTTTTGTCGAAATAAACCGAGACAAAACTCTTTCCAAGCTCAGTGTCAAATGAGTATGTTTTATTGAACAGCCTGCCGTTTTGCAGTTGATATGTCTTCTGTGAAAAAACGATGCTGTTTTTCTGCATATCATCGTCCGGCCGGAACGGGAGGAACTGCGCCGCATAGGCATCGATTTGCGCCTCGATCTCGGCATTGACTTCGGCCAGATACATTTTTGCCGCGCGCAGGACGTCCGGCACCGGGACGCGGATCCCTTTCGGCACTCCGCGGATTGCCTTTTTGAACACGCCCTTGATCTTCCCGGAGTTTTTGTTCTTTCCCGTGCAGGCGGACGGATCCCCGTACAGGGAGAATTCGGCGATCGTCAGGATGTCATCAGGGGACAAACAGCCTTTTTTACCGGATTTGCTCTGCTGGATCAATTCTTCAACCGCCATAACATGCGCATCTCCGGCGGTTTCACCGCGGACGATATGTTTCATAAAATCCCCGACGATGATATCGGCGCAGCATCTGAAGTCCGGGAGAGAGGCTCCCTTCGCGGTTATGCTGGACCCCAGAAACGCAAGGCATCGGTTGCGCATGGCGGTCTTCAAAATGGATTCTTCCGGCGCATAACCGATATATCTCGCACCGTAACATGCTTCCACGCCAAGGAAAAACGGCACGTCGTATTCTCCGAATATCTCTGGAGAAACGGCTTTGACAAACAATCTTTCCCCGTTGAACCGGCCTTCACCCGACCAGTGATTCTTTTCTTTTTTTTCGGAGCCGTGCAGATTGAAGTAGAGGATATTATAATCCTCCGACCACATCAGGATATCGCTTACGCTCCCGATATCCGCATCCGGGGAAGTCTCCACATCATTGGAATCGCTCCGGAACCGTTCGTATTCATATTGCGATTCCTCCTCCCAAACCTGTGCGCTCAATCCGAATGAACGCAGCGTTTTGAGGGAACCGATCCCTTTTTCCGCATTCTCAAAATACAGACGGAACCCATCGAAATCGGCTTTCGAGACCGGCAGCCGCCCCACCCGGAGCGCTTCTGTCAGATCAAACTCCTGCCCTTCCCACGGTGATGTCGTATCCAGTACGGAATACGCAAAATCGGAAAACACACCCAGTTCATCCGTTCCGCCTTCATTGTCCCAGTTCACCACATCGACGACAGTCTCATCTCCCAAGATGAACAGGTATTTTGGTCGCGCGACGTCAATGACCCGCCGAAGCACATCCACGATGCAGCCGACATCGTCCGAGATGCAGTTCTCCGGCCAAACGGAATTCTTATCCAGATAAAGCGGATAGTAGTTCACGCCTCTCTTTTCCGCCGCCGCGATATAACGGTTGATTACGCCTTCGACTTCGGATTCCGGCGCCTCAAGCCGGGATGCGAGTTCGGAAAGATTCGTCAGGATGATGCCGACTTCGCTTCCGTCCGAATTCCCCACGGCTTTTTCCCATTTCGACTCCCATTCGGACGACCAGAAAAGACTGTAGTCCAAACCTTCGGGTAAAAAGCTGTCCTGATTCGTTTTTTCATTGGTCTTCCCGGTGCCGGGAACCGGTGTCCCGCATTCCTCGCAGTAGAATGCCCCCGGAACCAGTTTCGTCCCGCACTCTTCGCAGTAGACCGCCTGAATGCTTGTTTGCTTTTTCCTCTTTTCCATAACCGGTTCACAGAAGGACTTGGAATCCAGTCTCGCACCGCATTGATCGCAGAACGCATCTCCCGCCGCCAGTTTCGCACCGCATTGATCGCAATAAGGCATGACGCAGTTATTCATCCTTTCATTGTTTTTTAATCGGAATGCGCCTCACATTCCGCAAATTGTGTGAAACGACCAATATTATAGTATGGGACTGGCAAAAAAACAAGCTTCAAATGAAAAAAAAATCAAGAAAAAAATTCATATATCGGAGCATGCGCCGAGGAAAATGACGACGGTCCGCTACAAAACGGCCGGCCATGCGCGAAGCCCGTGCAAAAAACATGAGCCGTCATGGCGGATGATGTTCCGTAAACAGAAAAAAAGCAAAATATGTTTTTCACGGCTTGAAAAAAGGTATCCCGCGGATATATTTAAGCATAAACAACCGGAATGGGCTTGTTTCCGTCAGCCGGACGGAAACGGCTCAGGCGGAAAAACAGGCAATCCCGATGAACTCGACGCATGGCGTTTGCTCCATGGAGCGGAGAAAAGGGGTTCCTGGACGTTGAGCTGAAAATGAATACGGAGCAATTACAGGTTGACAGGATTCAGGAAAAGACAAAGGCGCTCGGTCCCGGTTGCCGCGCCGTCGTATGGTTTCACGGCTGTTCCCGCGGATGCCCCGGCTGCATTGCCGCTGAAATGAACCGTTCTGAGGAATTTGAATCCTGCACCCCGCAGCAGCTGGCGGACCGCATCTGCGCGCTGGAAGGGATCGAGGGGATCACGTTGTCCGGCGGCGAACCGATGGACCAGCCTGCCGGGGCATTGGCGGAGTTTCTCCGGCAGATCAGAGCCCGGACCGGACTGAGCGTCATGGTCTACACAGGGTATCTCCTGGACGAGCTGAAGCCGATGCCCGGCAAACCGGAAATCCTCGGCATGATCGACATCCTGGTCGACGGTCCGTACCGGCAGGAACTGGACCACGGCGAACTGTGGCGCGGATCCTCCAACCAGACCATCCACATGCTCTCGGACCGGTATGCCGTCCTGGCGGACGGGCTCCCCATGCGAAAGGGGCGTCCGGTCGAATTCGACATCCTTCAGTCCGGCGTTCTGCGGTTCACGGGGATCCCGCCGCGCGATTTCCGCAAAAAACTCGAAGCGGAGCTGAACAAAAAACAATTTGACATTCACTGGTAAATCATCATAACAACATCAATATCGGAGCATCCATTATGAGCGGAGTCAAAAAAGCAACCGTAACACGGTCCCTGAGCAAAACTCTGGGAAATGTCCAAAAGGAATTGAACGAATGTGCAAAAAGAGCGGAAGAAGTCGGAAAAACCGGAAAAAAGGCGCTGGACGCCAAGCGCAGGAAAACTGAGGGCATCAAGCTGCCCCGGGAGCTTCCGGCCGACCTGCAGCAGTATCTGAAAGACGACACAAAACAGTGGAAGAATTTTCTCAAGCGGTTCGATGATTCCATACGCGATGCCGGCAAATTGTACGGGGACTCCGAAGACAAACTTCAGGCATACGCTTCCAAGAAAGAAAAATCCGACAAAAAAATCGCAGGCATCGTTGTGGAAGCCGATTCCATCCGGCAGTCCATGAAAGGAAAAGACTGGTATTGCGACGAAGAAAACAAAAGGGCAAACAAGCTCAAATCCAATGCGGAAAGAGTTGTTTCGGCCCTGAGATCCGATTCGCGCCTGTGCACGGAGGCGCTGAACCTCTCGCAAAAATGCTTCGCAAAATACTCGGAGGCGGAGAATCTGGCGGACCTCGCGCAGATGGAATACGACCGTCTGGTCAATCTCGGCAACAACCGGAAGGAAAAGGAGCGGATCAAGGAGGAAAACGAACGCAATGCAAAGCTCATGGCCGACGACCTGCATTCGCTCAGGAACCGGATCGAGGCAAAAGACTACAGAAAATTCGGCGGCGGGACCTATTCGTCCGAGGAACAGAAGCTCCTGGATTCCTTCGACGCGCTTGTCGCCGACGGAGAATATGAGCAGGCGCTGAAGGAAGCAGGCGACCTGAAGGCGATGCTTGCGAACGCGGCGGAAGCGATCGAGAACGGACAGATCACCTGGGAAACCGCTAAAGCCGCCGCCGAAAAGACCCTGGCCGACGCTAAGGAGGAAGCCGCCGGATTCAATCGTGACGAGATCGCCACGTATTCCGGTATGAACGCGGGAGAAATCCAGGCGGCGTTCGACGAGGTGAACTCCGCCGAAGCGGCGATCCTGGCGGAGGATTTCGCCGGCGCGGAAACCGCGGTCGCGAACGGGATGGAAAAGATCCGCGGCATCGTTGAAACGACAGTGAAAAACAGGGAAGCGGCGGAAAACCGCCTCGAGATCGCCCGGTGCATCATGCAGGCACTGTACGACGCAAATTACGACGAACCGCAAGCATATCTTGACGATGAGAACGACGAACTGTCCGAACTCCACATCGTGGCGTCCGCGCCCGGAAACGTCGCCGACATGGAGATGCAGGTGTCCCTGGAGGGAAAAGTCAGCTTCGAGGTGAAAAATATCCCGGACGGACAGGAACAGCTCTGCACGGGCGCGGTTAAGAGCCTTCAGGAAAAACTCGGAGACGACGGAATCATTTTCGACGTAACCGACTGGGGCCGCGCCGAACACCAATCGAAATCGGTTGCAATCCCGACAACCGTTCAGCAGGAAACCACCATCCAAATGCAAAGGTCGAAATAACATGAGCGAAAACAAACGAATCGAAAAAATCTTTTCCGAATCGTACAAGGGACGGAATCAGGTCGTTTTCTCCGGAGGGGTCGACGATCTTTTCCTGATCACGGACAAGGACAACAACCCGGGGCTTTACCCCATCGACCAGGCGCTCGTCGAATGCGGAAAAAAACGGGATTACGACATCATCATCACCGTGAACGTTAAGGATATGTCGCTTTCTTTCGACGGCAAAGGACAGGAAAACCCGCGTCTTACGCCGGAGGAGCTGTTCAAGAGTCTGACCAACAGGGTCACCGAAGTTCCGAAAGGGAAGAAACCGTTGAACTTAAATCTCCGGCCAAGGAGAAACGAGGCTGCGGAACCGCAGAACCGGGACGTCGCGGCAGGCCAGCCGGCAGAGGGGGAACAGAAGAAACCGGACGAATCCGCACAGCGGGCGCAGGAGGCGGCACAGAAAAACGCCGAGGGCAACACGCTGGAACTGATCACGAGAGCCTTGAACCAAAGCGACAAACGCGTGCTGGTGATCTTCCCGTATCCGGAAAAGATGTTCCTGACCCTGAACGACGTGAATGAAGAGATTGTGAAAAGGATGGAAACGATCACGATCAGCTGGAAAAACATCGTCCGGAAGGCGCACCCCGATTCGCGTTCGATCCTGATCGTCAATCCGCATCGGCTGAAGGAGTTCCAGGACCTGGAACACCGCGTTTCCTGTTACGATCACATCAGCAGCGTCGTCCAGATCGGGCTCCCGGACCGGGTTGAGATGAAGGCCTGGCTGAAGGACTATTATGCCCCCCGGAATTTCATCCGGGGCGCGGAAGGACGCGACTGCGACCGCGTGGTCCTGACCGGCAAGGCGCAGAAGGACTTCAATCTTCAGAATTTCGTCGGATGGGTCCAGAGTTTCTTTATGGGGAAGAAAAACTGCAAGCTGGAAGATCTCCTGAAAGCGGAAAACGTGGACGCCGCCGAAACGAAAGAGGACATTCTGGAAGAACTGAACAGGATGATCGGGCTGGATGAGGTCAAAAAAGAGATCAACGACATCGTGAAGAACGCCGAATCGGGGAAACACGCCGCCGACATGAGTTATCACATGTTCTTTCTCGGCAACCCGGGCACAGGAAAGACGGTCGTCGCGAATCTCATCGCCAAGCTGTTCTGGGCCATGGAACTCCGGACCAGCCGCAAGACGGTGTCCATCGCGATCCAGGACATCGTCGGTCAGTACAACGAGGGCGAGGCCATTCAGCGCATGAAAAACAAGATCGAGGAAGCCATGGGCGGCGTCCTCTTTGTGGACGAAGCCTATCTCTTCGCCGAAAGCGAATGGGGCAAGAAGGCATTCCAGGTCCTGCTCACGGAAATGGAAAACCACCGCGACAACCTGACCGTCATCTTCGCCGGGTATGAAAACCGGCTCCAGGCGCTGAAAGACATCAACGAAGGCATCGACAGCAGGATCCCGTACAAGCTGCATTTCCAGGACTACACCAAAGAACAGAAACTGGAAATATTCAAGCTGTTTCTCAAGAACCGCAACAAGAAATCGGAAACGGACATCAGGCTTTCCGCGGATGCGGAACAGAAGCTGCTTCGCATCCTGGAACGGACGGAGGGCAACGGGCGCGGCGTCCGCAATGTGCTGGACAAAGTGCTGCTGGAAGTGGGAAAAGATGAGAATTCGCCTTCGGAGATCCTGGAAAGACATGTCCGCGATCCCCATGAGATCCACCACGACAAATGCGAAGAGATCCTGGCGGACATCGACAGGGAATTCATCGGCATGAACGGCCTCAAGCAGCAGCTGAGGGATTTCTTCCATCGCGTCGAATTCACCATGGCGCGCAATGAAAGACTGAAACTACCCAATGCGGACCGTTCCAACTACCGGCTGCGCTTTACCGGCCCTCCGGGAACCGGCAAGACCTCCATCGCGCGGCACATGGGCCGCTTCTTCCATGCCATGGGGATCACGGAAACCGACGAATGCAGGGAATGCGGCGCGACCACGCTGAAAGGCGCATATCTCGGGCATGCCCAGCAGGCGGTGAACCGGCTTTTCCATGAAAACCGAGGCAAAGTCATCTTCATCGACGAAATCTACAGCCTTTACAATCCTTCCGCCGGGCAGGACGATCAATACGGGCGTGAAGCGATCGACACACTGGTGCGGAATCTGACCGCCGAGGAATATCAGGACACGGTCGTCATCGTGGCGGGATACAAAAGGGAAGTCGACAGCTTCATGGAAGCGAACCCCGGACTTGCCAGCCGCATCCCGGGCGAGATCCAGTTCCCGAACTATTCCGCGGACGAGTGCGTCGAGATCTTCCGTCATGCCGCGGCCAGACAGAATTATACTCTTAAAGACGAAATCCCGGAAGACGGCGCGGATCAGGATGGTTCGGAAACGGCTTCCAGCATGCTGAAAGAGCTGTTCGTGATCCTCCGCACACAGGATAATTTCGGCAACGCGCGCACGGTCAACGGCGTCCTCAGCCAGGCAATCAGCAACCTTGCAAACCGCATCCAGCGCAAGGACCTGAGCGCGCTGACGGATGACGACTTCAGGGACATCCGGAAAGAGGATATCGAACCGATCCTGAACAACGCCAGACTGGCGGCGGATTTACAACAATAACAGTTTTTTCCCCACAACCAGGAGACGAAATATGAGTGAAAACAATACGGAGCGGAATCAGGCCGCGAACATTGCCGGGCAGGACATTCCGCAAACAAACGCGGAAGACCTCGTGCTGATGTCGCCCGAACAGATCGCAGACCTGCAGAAACAGGCTAAAGACCTCTACGACGGGTTCAAGAACGAGTCGGAGGACGTGAAAGGCCAGTTCGACCTTCTCGTGCTTCAGTTGAAGAGAATCCGGGAGATCGTCCGGAAACAGAACAATCTGGATGCGGCATACGGGACCTGGTTCGCCGACCTCATGAGGCAGGCGGCTCCCTCCGGGTCCTACGACCGGAACGCCGCGCTCGACAACGACATGCTGATCAATCTCACCCGGGAACTCTCGCAGCAGAATTTCAGCTGCGCGCAGGAACGGCAGGACCTGGAGGCGGTCAGACGGGAGATCGCTGAAAAACAGCGGGAGCTGGACGCCCTGGATGACCGGATCAAAGAGGAATACGACCGGAAAAAACAGGAAAAGGAAGCCGAACTCGCCGGTTTCGACAGGCAGCTCCGGGAGAAACAGCAGGAGCTCGAAGCGTTGAACCGGGAGATCGGGAACAAGCAGACCGCCATCAAGACGTACGAAGCTGCCTCAGGGGAAGATTTCGAGGGATACGCGATTCCGGACGGCGCAAAATCCGGGCACATCTATCTCTGCGGCTCCTATGCCTCCGTCGACGTCACCGCCACGCCCCAGGTCATGCGGAACGTCCTCACGGGCATCGACCCCGAAGCCGATCAGGATGAAAACATGTTCCGTTACATGGGGCAGCCCCAGATCGTGATCCGCAAACTGCCGGACGGACGCGTCATGGCGAAATCGCAGACTTCAAAACGCCCCAACAAAGTCGACGGGAAACCGCTGTCGTGCGAGGCGGAGACGGAACTCCGTCAGGGCGCGGTCGTCGAAATGACCGACGGAAAGGGCAACACCCGGACCGTCAAAGTGTACATTGCCGTATAAACGAGGCGGGACATCATGGCGAACAACACAAAAGTCAAAGGGACTGCGGACGTGGTCTTTCTCCTGGACATCACCGACTCCATGGATTACTGCATCGACGCGGTCAAGAAAAACATCCGGATCTTCGTGCAGGAACTGCAGAAAGCCCAGATCGACTGGCGGGCGCGCATCATCGGGTTCCGCAATCATGAATTCAATCAGGCCGACTGGCTCGACGCCGACGGTTCCCCCTTCACCGCCGACCTGAATGAACTCCGGCGCCAGCTCGACAGCAAAAAGCCGTCCGGCGGCGATCCCGAATCCCTCGAGGAATCGGTCCTGGACGCCCTTCACTATGTTTCCCAGATGGAAGTCTCGTCCGGCAAGACCGATCCCGGCAAGTGGCGTCCGACCGGACGCACCGCGAAATGCGTGATGCTGTTCACGGACGCCGCATGTCAGGACCTGGTGTCGTACGTGCCCGGAAACCTGGAGCTGGAGGACGTCGGAAACGCGCTCGCATCGTCGCGGATCCGCCTCAGCATCATCGCTCCGGACTTCAATTGCTACCATGAACTCGCCGAGTACAACGGCGTCTATTACGTCCCATGCGGCAAACCGGAGGATTTTCCGAAAATGCATCTGAGCGCGGCCGAGCTTACGCCCCAGGAAAAGGCGAATCACAAGATGACCTTCGAGGACATCATCCGCGATTTCGCCAGGACGGTTACCGCCACCGCGACCGAGGAGGCGTTTTAATGGCGTCTCTGCTTGCCCCGGGGGAGAAGATCAGGTGCTGGAGGATCGTCCGGTATCTGAAGGGATCCAACGCGCTGAGCTACGTGGCGGAATTCTGCCCGGCGGCCGCCGCGGCGGAAACAAAGAGGATGCGCGACAGGCTGCTCCGCAAGGTCGGGGAGTTCGACCCGGACAAAGACAAGGTCTTCCTGAAGCAGTTCAACGATCCGTCGTACCGCGACGGGATCCTGAAGCCGTTCGTCGAATATCAGGACAAGATCCATAAAAAGGTCAAGGCGTGCTGGAAAGAATGCAACTGCTTCTGCCGCGAGCTGGATTCCTTCATCTTCGATGAACCGAAACCGGGGAAACGGGGCTATTACCAGGTGCAGGAATACTATCCCGATTGCAAATCCATGAAGGACTGCCTGGAAAAAGACGACGGAAAAGGAAAGGACGCTCTTTCCTGGACCGAACGGCTCACTCATGCAAAAATGATGACATACGGGCTGATGCTCCTGCATGCCTCGGGCGTCGTCCACGCGGACCTGAAGCCGGACAACCTCCTCATCGTGGCGAACAGACGGGCGGACGGCGGGCTGAACGAGGTCCCGACCGCGCTGCGGATCATCGACTTCGATTCCTCCCTGCTTGCGGATGAACTCAGCCCGCGCCACAGACTCTCCGCCGATCCCGACAAATACCGTTACCGCGGTACGGAGCAGTACCTCTCCCCGGAGCATTTCGGGGGGAAGGTCCCCGTCCCGGCGTCCGACGTGTTCACGGCGGCGATCATCCTGTGCGAAATGCTGTCCCCCGACGGGCATCCCTTCCCGTTCGCGCATGAAGAATACCGCGACGCCGTCAAAAAGGGCAAATGCAACCTGAAAAAACTCCGCTGCGGAACCTGCCAGGCGACGGTCGGCGTGATCAAGGCGTGTTTCGCCATGAAGCCCGGCGACCGCCCGACGGCGGCCCAGCTGCTGCGTGAACTGAAGAATCTCCCGGTAAAATTATGAAAGCTTATTCCAAATCGTTCCCGCGGATCATCCGGGACCGCGTCCGGCAGAAAATGCGGTCCCTCAGGGACAGGTCCGTCCGTATCGTCCCCGCCCCTTCCAAGGCCTCGAAAAAGCCCCTGTGGCGGTTCTCGGAGGATGGCAGAGTCGCCTTCTTCCGCAACAGGCGGCGCCCGCTCCCGGAGCCCGATTTCCGGTCCGTCGCTGACGCCCTGAACCATGCGCTGGAGCACCCCGGAACGATCCGCTTCCCCTTCGGCATAAACGGTGCGGAGTCCGCCGGGGTGCATGCCGTCCCCGCCGACGCCATGCCGTCCGGTTCCGTCTGGTTCCTCGGGGACGTTCACGGCGACTATCCCGCGCTCCTGGCGTCCTGCGCCTGGATCCTGAACCGCGATCCCGACGCCGTGCTGTGTTTCTGCGGAGACATCATCGACCGCGGCCCGGACAGCCTGAACTGCGTGCTGTACGTGCTGGACATGCTGCTGCGCCGACGCCCCGGAAAGGTCCTGTGTCTGCGCGGCAACCACGAGGACGCACTGAAGTTCGACAATGAAGAAGGGTGTTTCCGCAGCGGCGTCAAGCCCGCCGGATTCGCCGACCTGCTCAACGGACACGCCGAATATGCCGCGTTCGGGCGGGACCTGCTCCGCTTCTTCCGCCTGCTTCCGTCGGCGGTCTTCCTCCCGGACGGACTGCTCTTCACCCACGCCGGAGTCCCGATGGGGGACCTGCTTCCGAAACTTGCTTCCGTTCAGGATATGAACCAGTCCAAAGTGCTCCTCGATTTCTGCTGGGTCAGGATCGAACCGGACAAGGAGTACAAAAAGGTCTCCCGCGTTTCCAGGGGAGTTTCGGCAGGGCGCGTCAACATTGACGAATTCTTCCTCAAATGCGAAGAACTCGGGATCCGCGCGAACCGGATCGTCGCGGGGCATGAACACCCTGAAAACGGCTTCGCCCGTTTCGAGGGGCTTTCGGAACAGGACGGCCCGCGCTATCCGCGCTGCCAATGCCTGAAGTCCGCGATGATCCTGCACGGCTCCGCCATCGCGGAATCCGGCGCCGATGACGCGCAGCCCTTCGCAGTCGCACGCTACCGGGAAAACGAAACGCCGGAAGTCAGAAGCCTGTATTTCAAGCCGTCCGTCTTCAATACTCTGTACTGATCGGAGCCGAACGCGGAACTGCTGAATTAGGCGGGGTAGGCATTGGCAGCACCGTCTGTCGTTCAAGCCACCAACTGTTCAGAAAAAAACGGGGAAAACGGTCACTGGCCGTGTTCCTTCAGTCTTTTTCGAGCATCTTCATCGCCCTGTTCTGCGGCTTTCCGATACCATTTCACGGCTTCCGCTTTGTCTTCGCTCACGCCTTTACCATAATCATAAGCATAGCCCAGATTGTACTGTGCACTGGCATTGCCCTGTTCCGCGGCTTTCCGATACCATTTCACGGCTTCCGCTTTGTCTTCGCTCACGCCTTCGCCATGTTCATAAGCATAGCCCAGGTTGTTCTGCGCACTGGCATTGCCC
>CACZEK010000025.1 GCA_902780135.1 uncultured bacterium | reverse complement strand
TCAGGGCGGCATGGGCGGCTTCGGCGGCCAGGGCATGAGACAGGGCGCGCGCCGCGGCGCGGCCGGAACGACTCCGGCTCCGGCGGCCCGTCCGGGTTCCGGTGCGAACGCCCAGTACGACTCCGGCGCGAGCAATATCCGTCCGTTCGACGACGAAGACCTCTTCGTGGAAGATTGAGCCGAACGGCCTCTAAGAAAAACGATTGATTGCGCGGGGCGTCTGTCCAGGGGGTGGATGGACGCCCCGCTTTTTGTATGGGGGAGGACAAGTCCTCCAGTGTGGCAGTGCGCGGCTTTCGCTCGCGCACGTTTTTTTGTCCTGAGCAAACATTAGTCCAACAATCTTCAAATCTTTCTTCGCCGCCTTTTTGCCCATCTGCTGAAAATCCATCCGGAACAGCTCATTTCGAGATACCCTATGTTTCTCCTCTGCGGCAGTGGTCCGGCTTCGCCCGGGCACAAGGGGAAGGAAAGGAAAAACGGGGGAAATTCGAGGAAAAATGGCGCGCGCGGTTGAAGAACGGAAAAAATGGTGTATATTCAAAGACTGTAAATTCATCACCATAATTATAAAAAACGGCATCCGCCGTGAAAGGTTCGCAGAATGAAGGACTACACGACCTATCAGAACCCCCTGACGGGACGTTACGCAAGCAAGGAAATGAGCTACAATTTCTCGCCCCAGCGGAAGCACTCCACCTGGCGGCGTCTCTGGCTCGCGCTCGCCGAGAGCGAAAAGGCGCTCGGGCTGGCGATCACCGACGAACAGCTGGACGAGATGCGCGCGCACCTCGACGACATCGACTTCGAGGAAGCGGAGCGGATCGAGGCTGAGGTGCGGCACGACGTGATGAGCCACATCCGCACGTTCGGCGAGGTATGCCCGAAGGCGAAAGGCATCATCCACCTCGGCGCGACGAGCTGCTTCGTGACGGACAACACGGAGCTGATCCAGATGCGCGACGGCATGAAGATCCTGCGCGGGAAACTGCTGGACCTGATCGACAACCTCGCGAAATTCGCCGCCGAATACAAATCCATGCCGATGCTCGGCTTCACGCATTTCCAGCCCGCCCAGCTCACCACGCTCGGCAAACGCTTCTCCCTCTACATCCAGGATTTCATGTTCGACCTGACCGCGCTCGACCGCGCCATCGACGAACTGCCGTTCCGCGGCGCGAAGGGCACCACCGGGACGCAGGCGAGCTACCTGGACCTCTTCGGCGGCGACTGCGACAAGGTGCGCGAGCTCGACCGCATGGTCTCCGCGAAGATGGGATTCGACCGCCCCGTGTGCCTGAGCGGCCAGACGTACACGCGCAAGATCGACTACAATGTGCTGGCGGTCCTCTCCGGCATCGCCCAGAGCGCGTCCAAGATGGCGAACGACATCCGTCTGCTCGCGCACATGAAGGAGATCGAGGAGCCGTTCGGCAAGAAGCAGGTCGGCTCCAGCGCGATGGCGTACAAGCGCAACCCGATGCGCAGCGAACGCGTCTGCTCGCTGGCGCGCTACCTGATCGGCCTGCCGCTGAACTGCGCGCTCACGGAGTCCGTGCAGTGGTTCGAGCGCACGCTGGACGATTCGGCGAACCGCCGCATCGTGATCGGCGAGGCGTTCCTGACCGCGGACGTGATCCTGTCCCTGCTCACGAACATCACGAGCGGGCTTCAGGTGTGGCCGAAAGTCATCGCCGCCCATATCCGCGCCGAACTGCCGTTCATGGCGACCGAAAACATCATCATGGAGGCCGTGAAGGCGGGCGGCGACCGCCAGGAGCTCCACGAGCACATCCGCATGCACTCCATGGAGGCCGCGCGCACCGTGAAGGAGGGCGGCGGCGAGAACGACCTGATCGCCCGCCTGAAGACCGACCCGCTTTTCGCCTCCGTTGCGGACCGTTTCGACGAGATCCTGAAGCCGGAAGCGTTCACCGGCATGGCGTCCCAGCAGGTCGCCGACTACCTCGCGACCGTGGTGAAGCCCGCGCTGGAAGCCCACGCCGCCGACCGCACGTCCTCCGAGGAGGAGGTCCGGGTATGAGCTGTCGGGAACAGCCCTGGGATCCCCGGCTGGCTCCGCTGCTGAAACGGTGCGCCGAGATCCGCGACCTGAACGCCGCGCTCGCCGTGCTCGGCTGGGACCAGCAGGTCTACATGCCGTCCGGCGCGGCGGCGGGACGCGCGCAACAGCTCGAGACGCTGACCGTGATCGCGCATGAGAAATCGACCGATCCGGCATACGGCGACCTGATCCGCGAGGCAGCCGCGACGGACTTCGAGCCGGACAGCGACGAAGCCGCGCTGGTCCGCCGCCTCGAACGCGATTTCCGCAAGAAGCAGGCGGTCCCCGCCGAGCTTGCCGGACGCCTCGCGCGCCAGAACGGCGAGACGCAGGCGGCGTGGGAAGCCGCCTATGCCGCGTCGGATTTCCGCCTGTGCGCCGATCCCCTGAAAAAGCTGCTGGCGCTGGAGCGCGAATACGCCGACTGCTTCCCCGAGGCCGGGAGCCGTTACGACGCCATGCTCGACGACTACGAAGAGGGGCTCACGACCGAGACGCTCGACCGGATCGTCCCGCCGCTCAAACAGGGGCTGGAAGAGATCCTCGCGGAGATCATGGCGAAGCCCGCGCCCGACGACTCGTTCCTGTACCTCGACTACGACACGGACGCCCAGCTGGCGTTCTGCCGCCGCCTGACCGAGTCCATGGGATTCGACTACACGCACGGACGGCTCGACCTCTCCACGCATCCGTTCACCACGGATTTCGGGCTGGACGACGTCCGCATCACGACCCGCGTGCGCCGCAGCGAGCCCGCGAACTGCATCTTCAGCTGCATCCACGAGTGCGGCCACGCGATGTACCAGCAGGGGATCTCCCCGAAGTACGCCGGGACCCCGCTCTCCGACGGCGCGTCGCTGGCGTTCCACGAATCGCAGTCGCGGTTCTGGGAGAACATCCTCGGGCGTTCGCCCGAATTCTGGCGCAATTTCTACCCGGACCTCGTCCGCACGTTCCCCGCGAACCTGAAGGACGTCCCGCTCGACGCCTTCCTGCGCGCCGTGAACCGCGTCCGCCCGTCGTTCATCCGCACGGAGTCCGACGAGGTAACGTACAACCTGCACATCATCCTGCGCGTGGAGCTGGAGCGTGCGCTCATCGAGGACAAAATCTCCGTGGACGACCTCCCGGCGGTCTGGAACGACGCGTTCGGGCGGTATTTCGGGATCCGTCCCGCGAACGACCGCGAAGGCGTGCTGCAGGACGTCCACTGGTACAGCGGCGGCGTGGGGTATTTCCCGACGTACATGCTGGGCAACCTGATCGGCGCGATGCTGAAGGAACAGTTCTTCGCCGGCGGCCTGCCGGAGACGCCGCACGACGCGCTGGCGGTCCTGCGCGACCGCGTGTACCGGTTCGGCGCGAAGTACGCCCCGTCCGATTTCCTGCGCCGCCTGACCGGATGCGCTGTCCCGGACGCCGCGCCGTTCCTGCGCTATCTGCGTGAAAAACACCTTGGAGAAGTCAAATGAGACTGAATTACGATACGTTTACCGGACGCCGCAGCGCGTTTGTCTGCGTGGCGTTTGCGCTGATCCTGCTGTCGTGGGCGGCGTTTGCCGTGTTTGCGCAGAGGATCATGGGGTTCCTGTCGCAGTCCATGGGCGCGAATGCGTGCCGGGCGGCGATGCTGCTGATCCAGAACGGCCTGGTCGTGGTCTCCGTGCTGATCGCCGCGCTGTGCACGGAGCAGAACCGTCCGCTGAAGGAGAAGCTCGGACTGAGCATGGCGCCGGAATACTCCCTGCGCTTCCTGTTTCCCGTCTTTGTGCTTGCCGCCGTGGTCACGTTCGGCGCGCAGGCCGGGCTTTCGGCGCTGCTGAAGGCGGTCGGGCACGAGGTGAAGGAACAGGCCGTGGTGGAACAGTTCCGTTCGCTGAAGCCGCTGGCGTTCTTCGGGTTCGCGCTGATCACCGTGGTCGCGGCCCCGATCGCCGAGGAGCTTGCGTTCCGCCACGTCTTCTACCGGTTCGTCCGCGTGTTCCTCTACCGCAAGGAGGCCGCCGTCGCGGTCTCGCTGGTGTTCGCGCTGTTCCACATGCAGCTCGCCCGTCTGTCGGAGAAGCCGTTCCCGTGGGAGATCCTCGTGGTCCCCGTGATCCCGCTGTTCCTTCTTGCGCTGTTTTTCCAGCAGCAGTACGAGAAGAGCAAGTCGGTGATCCCGTCGACGCTGCTGCACATGGGGTTCAACCTGATCTCGGTATTCCTGCTGATCCTGCAGGTGTATTACGGCGTCGGGGAATGATTTTTTCAAACTTTTTTTCGAAAAAATGGGATTTTTCCGGAAACATGCTAAGATTTGGCCGGGCGCAAGGGTCTAATCGTTGAAACATGTTGAAAGAGGACGTATGGAAACCAGAGAACAGGTCTTTGAACAGCTGCTCAAAGAAAAGCTCGGGATGCTCCGGGGGACCGCGATGCGGATCCTCGGCAGTCCGGCCGACGTTGACGACGCCGTTCAGGAGGCTCTGATGGCCGCGTGGCAGAAGTACGACGCCTTCCGCGGGCAGTCGGAGTTCGCGACCTGGGTGACCAGAATCCTGCTCAACGTGTGCTACGATATGGTGCGTGATCGCGCCCGGGAACGCGATGTCCTGGCGGATTACGGGGAATCGGGGGCAGTGTCCGGCGAGGACGCCGACGAGGCGCGCCTGCTGGACCGGCTGGAAGACGCCGTCGCCCGTCTCCCCAAACTCTACCGGGAATCGCTTTCGCTCGGGGTCCTCTCCGGACGCTCTCCGGAGGAGGCCGCCGCGATGCTGGGCTGTTCGCGCAACACCCTCTATCAGCGCATCCACAAAGCGAAACAATTATTGGCCAAATCCATCCGGGAGGTCTCTTATGAAGAAGCATAATGAAAACGACGGCGGCGCGCGCGATCTCGACGCTCTGCTCGGGAAACTGAAGGGGCGTTACGACGCCCGCGAACAGTCCGGCATCTACACGCCGGAGGACGAATTCGGACGCCGTTTCCTCCAGGCGGCGAGGGCGCAGGCGCGTCCGCATTTCCCGATGATCTGGAAAGCCGCGGCGGGCATCGCCGTCTGTCTCCTCGCGTTCCAGCTCGTGCTCACCACGCTGAAGGACGATTCGTCCGCGGTCCGCGCCGACGGTTACGGCGTTCCGGGCGGCGACAGGATCGTCGAAGCCCAGGCCCCCGCCGGATACGGCGCGGCCATGACGGAAAATACTGCGGCTGAAGACGAAGCGCAGCCGCTTCTTCTCGCTTCCGGTTATATGGCGAACGACGATGCCGACGTCGAAATGGACGGGGCAGCGCCCGAAGGCGGGTTCTCCGCCGCGATGCTCCGCAGCGCGCTGACCGACGTCGGGGAAAATGCCGCAAACGAAAAGGAAGACGCGTCCCGGATCGCCGTCTCCGCGTTCGGCATGGAAGAAGCCGGCGGTTTCGACGGCGGCATGGCAGTCGGCGCGGCCCCCGCTCCCGCAGGCGGTTTCGGCGGCGGTTTCGGCGGCGGCATGGGCGGTTTCGGCGGCGCGGTTCCCGCAAACGGACAGCAGCCCCGGATGGCGCGCATGATGACGACCGATTCCTTTGCCGCGCAGAAGAACGCCGTGAATGCCGATGCGGCGGATCAGGCCGTCCGCACCTCCGCCATGCTTGCCAGAAAGGCGCAGCCGGAAGCCGCCGCGTTTGCCGAAAATGAAGCGGCCGCCACGGAGGAACCCGCCCCGCAGATGAAGAATCTCGCCGCCGTGCAGACGCTTGCGGCAGCCGGGGAACAAAAAGGAGCCAGAACCATGAATGAAACGCAAGACCTGTATGTCCGTCCCCGTCCGCGCCCGTTCGTCGAACCGCGCGTGATCCTGCCCCCGATCCGCATCCTGCCTCCGCCGCGTCCCGCCGACCCGAAACTGGTCCCGGTCGTCGTGTCCGAGGTCTCCGCGAAAGTCCGCATCCGCGGCGAGATCGCCAGCACGGAGTTCGAGGCGGTCGTGACCAATCCGAACCCGGTCGCGCTGGAAGGCGAATTCACGCTGCCTCTGCCCGCCGGAGCCACCGTCACGGGCGCCGCGCTGGACATTAATGGAAAAATGATCGACGCCGCCATCGTGGAGAAGAAGCGCGCGCAGGAAGTCTTCGAGGCGATCGAACGCAAGGGCGCGGACCCCGCGCTGGTCGAGTCCGTCGGCGGCAACAGCTACCGCACGCGCATCTATCCGATCCCCGCCAACGGCGGCCGCCGCATCCGCATCACGTTCATCTCCGAGGTGGACCGCGTGGACGGCGCGCCGATCTTCACGCTGCCGATGCGCTTCGAGAACAAACTTTCGAAGGTGTCGCTCCGCGTGGAGGTCATGGACCCCGCCGCCGCGCCGCAGGTCGAGTCCGCGCCGTTCGCGAACATGAATTTCTCCCGCTGGGAAAACGCCCTGCTCGGCGAACGCACGCTGGAGAACATCGCCCTGCCGGAAGACCTCCGCATCACCGTGGCGGACAAGCCCGCGCCGGTGCAGGCCGAGCGTTTCGGCGGCGAAAACTTCTTCCTCGTTTCCGCGACGCTTCCCGCCGCCGCGAACGCCGCCGATTTCAAGGCGCCGAAATCCGTCTCCGTCCTGTGGGACGCCTCCGGTTCCCGCGCCTCGAACGACCACGCGCCCGAACTGGAACTGCTGAAACAGTTCTTCGCTTCGGATAAGATGAAGGACGCGACGGTCGACGTCTCCGTGTCCGTGCTCCGCAATACGCTGGAGCCCGCGAAGACGTTCACCGTGAAGAACGGCGACGCCGCCGCGCTGCTCGACTTCCTGAAGAAGACCGCGTACGACGGCGGCACCGACTTCCTCGGCCTGGAACAATTCCTTGCCGCGGTCCCCGCCGACGCCTGCGCGTTCGTCTTCACCGACGGCATCCAGACTTTCGGCAAGGGCGCGCAGAGCATCCCCGCCGCGAAGGGCCGCACCGCGTTCGTCTCCGTCTCCACGACCTCCGAGACGTCCTACCTCGAATACCTCGCCGAGGCCTCCGGCGCGAACGCCCTGTACCTGAACCTGGCGCGCATGACGCCCGCTGCGGCGCTCGCCGACCTCCTCGCCTCCTCGCCCGCCGCGCTCGAATCCGTGAAGATCGACGGCGCGGACGCGTCCGGTTACATCGCAAACGCGAAGGCGTTTCGCGCGGGCGGCACGGTCCGCGTGGCGGGGACGTTCCCCGACGGCAAGCACAAACTTGAGGTGAAGATCGCCGGACAGCCCGCAATGACCTTTGAGCTTGATTCCGCCGCCGCACTCGACGGCAGGATGATCCGCACGCTCTACGGCATGCTGAAGCTCGAAGCGGCGAAACGCAACCCGAAGACCACGCCGTCCGAATTCCTCACGCTCGGCCAGACGTACGGCATTGTCACGCCCGGCACCTCCATGCTCGTGCTCGAAAGCCTCGACCAGTACCTCGAATACAGCATCCGTCCCCCCGAGACGCTGCCCGAATGGCGCGCGAAGTATGACGAACGCCAGGCGCAGATCGCCAAGGACAAGGCGAAGGAAAAGGCCGACGCCGCGACCGAACGCGACAAACGCATCGACGCGCTCGCGAAACGCTACCAGAGCGAGATCATCGACTGGTACGACGGCAAGAAACGGCCGGATCCCGTCTTCAAGGGCGGTTTCGGCGGTGGCGGCGGCATGCGTCCGATGGGCGCGGCCGCGGGCGGCATGGGCGGCTTCGGCGGCGGTTTCGGCGGCGGCGCCGCCATGCAGAGAAACAGCGCTCCCGGACTCTCCCGTTCCGCCGAAATGGAAGACGGCATGGTCATGGACGCCGCACCCGTGATGGAATTCGCCGTCGCCGCGGAATCCGCTTCCGACGATGCGGCCGACGCCGGCGCTCCCGCCTCGAAAAAGGCGGGCGGCACGAACGGCGCGTCCAAGTCGATCAAGCTGAACCCGTGGACCTCCGGCGCGGACTACCTGAAGGAGATCGAAGCCGCGAAGGACAAGGCACAGGAACGCTACCTGGAACTCCGCGCGAAGAACGCCGACAACCTCGGATTCTTCGTGGACTGCGCGGACTACTTCGCCCGCAGCGACCAGAAGGAATTCGCCGTCCGCGTGGTCTCCAACCTCGCCGAAATGCAGCTCGAAAACCGCATGCTCCTGCGCGTGCTCGGCTACAACCTGAAATACCTCGGCGAACTCGACGCCGCAGAAACCGTGTTCCGCAAGGTGCTGGAACTCGCGCCCGAGGAGCCGCAGTCCTACCGCGACCTCGCGCTGGTGCTCGCCGCAGCCGGACGCTGGCAGGACGCCGCCGACATGATGATGCTCGCCATCGTGAAGAAGCCCGACGGACGCTTCCGCGACGTGGAGCTGATCGCGATCACCGAGCTGAACAACATCATCGTGAAGGCGAAGCGCGCCGGAGTCGAGGTGAAGGACGTCGACAGCCGTCTCGTGCATCCGCTCGAGCTCGACCTCCGCGTGACCATCGGCTGGGACACCGACATGTCCGACATGGACCTGCACACGATCGACCCGACCGGCGAGGAGTGCTTCTACCAGCACCGCCTGACCACCAACGGCGGCCGCAACTCGTTCGACATCACGCAGGGCTACGGCCCCGAGGAGTTCATGGTCCGCGCCGCGCTGAACGGCGACTACCGGATCAGGACGCACTACTACGGGCAGACCGCGCAGAAGATGATCGGCCCCGTGACCCTCTACGCCGAGATCGTCACCGACTTCGGACGCCCCGAGGAAAAGACCGAGACCCTCATGTTCCGCCTCGCCACCCGCGACGAGATGGTCGACGTCGCCACTGTGACAACGAAGGGCTCCAAGGTCACCCCGAAGGAACCCGAACGCCGCTACCCGCCGAAGAACCCGGTGATCGACGACCCGCCGGTCGTCATCATGGGCGGCGGCGCGGCCCCGGACGTCAACCGCATGTACCAGGTGCGCGCCAACGAGACGCTGGAGGACATCGCCGAATCCCAGCTCGGGGACCGTTCCCGCGCGCAGGACATCGCCCGCGAGAACGCCGACAAGCTCCGCGACGGCCAGCCCGTTACCGGCTCCATCATCACCCTCCCGCCCAGACGATGATCCGGGCGGGGATTCCCCAAAACACAGTCTTTTCGACAGGTCCTGTAAGCCTTGCGCGTCTTACAGGACTTTTTTCTTCGGCGGAGACGGCGTATCCCGCCCGGCCGACGTCCGGATCGGCCGGTGCGACGAGCCGGTCCGTCTCAAGAAAACGGCGCGCCCGCGGGAAGTGTTCCCCGATTCCGGCTTGATTTTCGCGGAAAAAGTGATATAGTATAAAGTTTACGCTTGCGCGGTGGCATAGCTCAGTTGGATAGAGCGGCTCTCTCCTAAAGAGCAGGTCGTGGGTTCGATCCCCGCTGCCACCGCCATTTTTGAGCTCAAATCACCATTTTTCATACATTGTGAAACATGGTGATTTTTTGTGTTTCGTGACATGAATCGTGGAAAAATCGTGGAAAATTCGTGGAAAGCTTCTGAGCTCAGAAAATCTACCCATCCGGCTCAATCCTAAAAATGGAACGATGCAAAAACAGTGTTTCCCGGCAAGCTACAACCGAAACAACCATCCATATCGGACACCATGACAGGCTTTTGAGGTGGGAGGGCAGAGTTGTCGATGCTGTTTTTCATGGTTTTCCACGATTTTTCCACGATCTGAGGCTAAAAACGGCATTTCGGTCGCTGCTGTTGAGGTAGAGGACTCTCCGTTACGCAAATCCAAAGAGGGCCGGTTACATCGCCACCATGCAACCGGCCCATCATTCACGGACAGCCTACTTGCGATACCGCTTTCCGCGCCAACCTTCAGCCTTCAGCGGAAGCCCATCAGCCCAAGGCGGGAGGCGGCACATCAGCTCGCACAGCTCCTCGACGGAACCGAATCCTTCAGGAACTTCGGCGACCAGTTCGTCGTGTACATGCAGAACGACCGGATAACCGTGCGCCTCGACATTGAAGATTGCGTTCGCGAGCAGATCACGGGCTACCGCCTGCGTGAGGTTCTCGGTTAGTTTCCCACCATACAGCTCTTTCTGCGCACCGTTGTTGTCGAGATACCGGACGACCTCTGTCAGTCCCCAGTCCTTCTCGACAAACGCGATTTCAGGCGACCTGTAGCAGAGGGTCCGCTTGGACGGAAGCATCATTTGTAGAAGACCTCCATCGCGTTTGAACTTGATACCCCTGTATGTTGGCTCTGCACCCGGATACCTGATCGCGTTCTTGGCGCTCTTGTCGAGCTCGTTCCACAGGCGTTTTGTCATCGGATGTGCCAAGCGCCACTGCTTGATGATCGCATCAATTTCATCATCGGGAAGCTCAACCCCGTAGTTTTCTCCCATCCGGGAAAACGCGCCGATACTTCCTTGATAACCAAGCGCAAGCTCGGCAACCTTGCCGACCTGCCTCTGGTCTTTGGAAACGGCATCATAGCCTACGCCGTAGATCTGAGCAGCGTTCACTTTGTACGGGTCGCGCTCCTCCCGGTAGACGTCCAGCGCCGTTTCTTCACCCGCCAGCCATGCTAGCACACGGCCTTCAATACTGCTGAAGTCGGCGCAGACGAAGTCGTTTCCGGGAGCGGGGATAATCATGGCACGCAGGCATGAAGACGCAGCAGTCATCACACCACCAAAATCATGCCGGATGAAGTCCAGGTCGCCCTTGTTGAACGCGGCAATACACGCATTGATGCGTTCGTCTGTTCGCAGGATGCCCCTCGGCATGTTATGAAGCTGGAGTAGATGAGAAGACCAACGGCCTGTAACCGCACCGTAATACACGAACGAACCACGAACACGACCGTCCCCACTCCGCGCCTCAATCATAGGCATCAGTTTCGACGTCGATGATTTGGAACAGGCCAAACGGATTTCAAGGGCGCGGCGAACCTCAGGAACAAGGTCGGATTTCAGGAGTTCCGATACTACATCCTCGCTGATGCTGTCGGTTTCTACGCCTTTCTCTTTCAGGTACGCGATCAGCCTCTGGTTCATGGTGGGAGATTCAATCCCGGTTATTTCCTCGAACTCGTCCGCGAGGATTTCGCGCTCGACATCTGTGCAGACCTTCAATGCCTCCACGGAATAGCTGTCAATGCCCACGCCACGGTCATTGATGAGGAGACTTTTCAGCCAAACGCGCTGTTCAACGAGGCTTAGATCGGGGAGTGCATCCGAGAGAGCTTCCTCTGCCCGGACGTCCTGCATGCAGTACAGGCCTTCGCGGGCGAAGTCCTCGGGTGTTCCGTTCCAGAAGTAGTGTTTGCGCCAGTCAGGATCGGCCTTTTGCTCGTCCTGTGTCGGTGTGCGGGGAACGCACAGCTTCTTCATGAGCGCCGCACCCTCGGTGTCCTTGCGCTGGGCCACGCCGATAGCAAGGCAGGCCTCCTCAAGGTTGCGAGGAAATCCGCATGAGGCCGCTTTCGCTGCCGAACAACGAAGCTTCTGGAGGGGAAGCGTGTCCGTGAAGCCGTAACGCGGCATCGTGTGTTTCCAGATGTTGAACTCGAAATCCATGTTGTGTGCTTCAATGACCTCGGCCTCGGCGATCATCTGCCGCATAACGTCATCCTTGATGATCGGGAGTGCTGCCCAGTCCGAGCAATCGGTGAACCTGAAATCCGGCGAGAACCAGATCACAGGCTCCTGACCGTGTTTTTTCACGGCGAGGCAGATGACCTCGGTCGATGGATGTTCCGCGTAGGCAGCCGCACCGCAAGTGGCGAGGTCAGCCGCGCTGCGAGTTTCGAAATCGATAGTAATTTTATAGTTTGTTTTCATAGGGTTATGTTATCCTTGTCGTTGTATTTTTCGGAGGACCACGGAGAGGGGTTCGGAGGCCCCCTTTTTGGTCGAACCCTGTTCAATTCGGAGCCATGGAGGTCCCGGAGCCCCCTCCCGGTAGTCCTATCATATTATTCCGGCCCGTCCTCTTCCAGACGGAATCCGACGTAGCCGTATTTGGCCTTACCGTCAGAGCCTTTTACATCATGACTGGGCCCATTAACGCCGTGGACGTCTTTCATAGCCTTCTTGAGCTTGATCTGAATGATCTGCTTGCTACCAGAACCGACAAAGTAGCTGGAGCCGGCGAAGGCATTAAAGAGAGCGGAGGAAAACAGCACATTCTCACGATTTCCGGTGCGTACCACGCAATTTCTGACGAAGGCGTATGTTGCATCGGAGTCCTGGATGAGCACATCTATCCTGCGAAGCATCTCCGGATGGGGAGTAATGCTATCACAGTTTCCCCTGAGGGCAGCGGCGCCATCGACCATCCAATTCAGAATCTGCTCAGGGTATTTCCGTAGCAGAACGTTGGGGAATCTCCGGATAATAGTCTTTGGCAAATCGCCGCTGTAATTCACGGGGCGGATTCTTCGCATCCAAGCTTTACTGTCCCCGTCGATTGACAGGGGTAGGTCCGAGTTGGAAACGATGATCACGTTGAACTCGCCGTTGATTATCGGGTGATCATTTTCGCACTTGCGCTCAGTCGTAAGGTCGTCGTCGCCTGTGAGCGACTTGAGCATGTGTGCGCCTTTTTTCATCAAGGCGTCACTGTACTGATCTGAGGCGACCAGCAGGCTCTTTCCCTCGAAACGTGATAGTTCGAACCTCTGGTCGAGCATGTTAGTGCGCAGTCCCTCATATTTGCCGCGGCCGAGTACCTTCTCAATCACCTTGACTATAACGGATTTTCCCGTACCTGCGTTTCCGCAGATTATCAAGATCGTCTGACTCATGTTCCATCCAAGCCCGCATTGGCCAGCGTATTGCTGAATTATCGCCTGATCTGCGGGACTGACGGCATCACGGAACACTTCGTGGACGAATTCGCTGTAATTTGCAGCCGGATTGTAATCCATGTTAATCACGCTACGGCACAAGAATTCCGGGGAGTGCTCATGCAAGACAATGGAACCGTCTTTTTCAATGACGATCGTACCATTTTGTACGTTGATCACGTTCTTCGGCGCGCGGTCGAAGATATCTTCGTAGCCCGAGAACGGCATCATGAAATGCGCGACATCGGAACAGAACCGGGCAGAGCACAGTTTCACGATTTCTGTGATTCCGCTAACCCTGCCGTAGTTCATAACGCAACGATGAATCACGTTCAACAGTTCAGCCCTGTCGAGCCGATGCCAAGTCCCGGCGCATTCTGAATACGCGTACCAATCACCATGATGTTGGTGGAGGTTCGACATGAGGACGACCAAGCGGGCGAAAAAGGCTGTGTTCAAGCCTGTCACCTTTGCGCTGCCGTCCTTTTTCCATTCTTCACAAAACGCCTGCCCCATTCCGTCCAGGGACTTCCACAGGGATTCCGGGTATTTCGGAGAAATCCAGTTGGGATCCTCGAAGTCTGAAGACGAGAACGTTTCAGCCCCCTCCGAGTCCTCTGCGTTCTCCGAGGTGAGCTTGATTAACGCTGTCGAAGGTTCTCCGCTGGTTCTCCGCTGGTTCTCCGTCTCCGATTCTGGGGCTTCACCGCTTGAAGCGGTATCGGGCCCTTGGGTTGGAGGCGTATTACCGCCGTCAGATTCCGCATGGAAATCCACGGACTTCCAGTCATCGGTACAATCTTCCTCGTCCCCATAAAGGGGCGCGTCCGTATCAGGACAGGTATCGACCTCACTGTGGGATTCCCCTGCTTCGAAGCTCTCGCCCTTTTCAAAATCATCGAAACCGAGGTCCGGTTGATTGTCGTCAAACTCTTTGGGTTGGAGGTTGTTTGTGCTTTTCATAGCTTCACACCCTCCTTACTAATGAATACAAGTTTCTGCCATACTGAGGTCTTCCAGCGGTACACACCGGGAAGGCGGGAACCGCGGGAGGGATTGGCGCAGGCAGGGTCCGCGCCAAGGGCCTCGAAGGTTGGGAACAGTCCATCGCGGACTTTTTCATTCCATGATTCAAGCGAATCTACGCCGTCGATCTTAACCCAGGCATGGAGACCGCAGCCGTCACGGCCTCCTGTTTGGATCAGGGCACAAATGCGGATATCCATCGCCTCGCAGAGGCAGTGAAGTATCTCGCCTTGTTTTTCGAGAGGATCAAGACCGTCAAAATCAATGACGGTATACCGGAGATCACGAACGCTGCCATCGCAGCGCAAGGAATCCTTTTCGTCCTTCGTCTTGCCGAAACAGCCGGTTACCGGATTCGGCACGATGTGCGAGTACCGCATCCCCAGATTCAGGAGGAATGCGCTCGGCGTGGACGAATTCCAGTCTGTGTTGCCGACACGTTCGAGGATTGCATGCTGCTGCTCCTCGAAAAAGCCCAGCCACTCGGTGGCGGTGCGGATGTTGTCGAGACCGGAACCCATGCATTCGGGGCCGATGTAAAGCAGATCATCGGGGCCGTAGAGCTCCCGAATCAGCTGGATCATCGTGAACGCCTCTGGGTACAGCTGGCTCATCGCCTGCTGTTCGAGCTGGAAGCCATGGGCATTCCTGAAATCCTCGCTATCGAGGTTGATAGGACCGTTACTGTAAGAAAGAACGTGCTTCCTGACCTTCGCTGCTTCCGTCTCACTCAGCTTCTTGCGGCGTTCAATTTTTATGGACGGGCGCATAGATAGGGCGCTGCCTCCGGGAACCGTGTCCAGCTTGGCCCGCTTGATGGCGTCCTTGATTTCCTTGTCCGTAACCATGCGACCGCCTGCGGGGATAGCCGCCTTGATTGCAGCGAAAATCTCGTCTTCGGTATTATCCGCTATGAAACCGCGCGTCGCAATCCCGAGAAGAGCCTTGTGGCACCCATGTCCGAAACCCGGCGTCGGGATGCGTGTCAGACTCTTCTGAAATCTCGCCTCATAGATGGAACACGCACGAGGAACCAGGCGTATCAGCCGCTCGAAAGCCGAATCTTGCATGAAGGTGTTCGAATCAGACATTCGCTACCTCCTCGTTCTTCAGTGTCGCTATGACCTCGTTCAAACTGAACAGGTTTCTGCGGCCGAGCTTGTGTGCCTGGATCTTTCCGGCTCTCATATACCGGAAAATCGTTACGCGGGAGACGTGCAGAAGCTCACCGATTTCCTCGGTACTCAAGAAGGAATCTTGAGTTGTCGCTTTCGCCTCATCGTTAGTTGATGCAGTGATAGCTTCGTAAACTCTGTCCCAGGTGACATGGTAAGGTAGAAGCATGCCTTGGATGTAATCCAGCACATGCTCGGGAACGGTTTTCCGTTCGGGAGAGTTTTTTCCGCCTGGGAACACCTGATTTTTCGTCATTGTACCCCTTTGCCTTTCGTTGTAGTTTCTTTCTGTTCGGGATGGACTCTCAGATGCGAGATTCCTCCTCTGGACGGTCTTTGTTCCGAGTGCTTGATTGGTAGCGCTCGGACAAACCATTTTTGCGGGCGTTCCAGCCCATTTTTCAAGCTCATATTGAGCTCCTTTCTTGCCTTTCGGCAGTTTATTGTTAATGCCCATAAATCGGGCAATAGTTTTAAATATGCACCCGAATAATGATATTGTCAAGCTTGTTTTTAAAAAAAACACAAAAAAAGTTTCTCCTGACTTGAAAAAAACGCTACAACATGCTATATTATTCTGTATTATCACACCAAGCAAGGAGGAGAAATCTATGCCGAACACCAGGGAAAAACACCCCGAGAAGGACCTGCACACCGCGATCACGGAACTTATCCTTGAACTGAAGGGAAATGGGACCGTAAGTTCACTGGCCGATAAGATTGGGATACCGCGCAACCGCCTTGCAGATTTTTTCGATTCTTACGATCAACAAAATCCGAAGATGTTGAAGCGGGTCCGGCGAAAGATCACGAGGAAAAAGTTGCCGAAGAATGATGAGGCAGATACAAAGATGCAATGGGAGCTCGAACCTCTCAAGAGAATTGCTGATAGCCTCGGTATGCCTCTTTCTGAGCTAATCCGAGCAGCCGAGGACGTACAGGCAGGCCTTCCCCCTTGGTTTCATCGCAGGATTTCCGAAAAAACGTCTCCTCGAACCCGAGCTGAACTTTCACATATTTTCCTTGAGGCCGCAGGATGCCGCTCCTACGCAATGCAAGATCCACTTGGGGTGAGAGGGAAAAGAAAATCCTATAGCTTTTGCTCAACGAATACGGTCTCGGAAAAAGATACCGCAAGCCTGGACTTTTTTGCTGACAGCCTGTTCGACCGTAGTGATTCGAAAGCCTTTGTTACGGCGTTTGAAGAAGGAAAAGTATCCACCACGGAAGCTTATTGCACTTTTAAAAAATCTCTTGATAAAATATTAAAAAAGGTACAAGTCGGCACGGATCAGCTGATTAGTATGCTCAACACCAACAGGAGTGAACTTATTGAAAATATAAATTCCGCGAGTGGGGTTCTTCAACATAGCAAACGGAAACGCCAATAAGCGAAACGTAGCGGTCTAAGCGGTGGAATTGGAGGAAAAGCCTTCAGTTCCACCTTTTTTTCTCTAAAAAGACCATTTTGAGCTTAATTTTCTCCGATTTTCATGGCATGATTCGATGGACCGGAAAAACTCCCGTCCGCAATCATCAACCTCGGAGGAAATCACATGAAACACCCTCATCACGGGTTCGGCGGGGCGTTTGTCTTTGCCGGGCTGCTCGCCGCCCTTGCTCTGGGCGTCATCGGATCGTGCTCACTTCGAGCCGTTCCTGTTTTACAAGCTGACATCGACAATCTGGACGCGAAAGCTCGACCTCATTTCGAGGTAGCACGACAAAATGTCCCTGCCGTCGTGGATAAGTTGACCGAGATCAACACGACGTGCAGTCTCTGCTGGCTCATGGCACGAGACAAGCTCACCGGAACTCACGAAACACAGGACTATCTGGCCTCGGTCTTGGAGAAGCCGATCATCACGCCCTGCCGCAGGGGAGCGGAAGTCTACGGGTGCGACTTCAGCAGCGCCGGATTTCTGGACCACCTGAAGGCAGTTAACGCTGACTATGCCGAGATCGAAGCCTACGCCCTCGGCGGCCTCGCCCTCGAAGCCGCCTTCCTCAAACAGACGATTGCAGCGTTGACCTCGACCTTGGGCGGCATAGTTGCCCGGCTCTCTGCGACGTTCGGAAGCGGAGCCGCATGCGCCGCTGCTGACGGACCGTTCCCATTCGGGGATGCCGTTGCCGTTGTGCTCGCGGCAGGCGGAACGGCTTGGAGCAGCTATGACCTCTACCAAGCTCGCAAGCAGCTGCCCGCCGAGCTGACCGCCCTATTGAAACAGATCATCAGCGACTGTCAGGCCGCATGTCGGAGGGAGATGTTGAAATGAAATCGCTTTTAGCTTTCGTTCTGGCCGTTCTGAGCGTCGTCACGTTCGCGGCCACTCCAAACATCCACCGCCCGCACCGCCGCGTCTCTGCTCCCCGCAAAACGGAGATCGCCGTGCCGTGGAAAACCGTGGCAGCCGGAGGCGCGGCAACCGGAACCGTCATCGCGGCCTACAAGGTCAGCGATGGCGTGGAGGAGGGCATCAAAACCGTGGCGAAGGAAAACCCCGAAGCCTTCGCAGATTCTCTGTCCGTACTGACCTGGCCCGTGCGCTGGGCGGCGCTGGTCCTGTTCCTCCTCGTCTATTACTGGATTTGGAGGGTATTGATTCGTAGAACACCAACCTCAACACCGAAAGGATAAAACATGAAAACAACACTCAACAAAACCGAACTGGCCGGAGCTCTCGCGGCTCTGGGGAAACTGGTCTGCCGGTCATCACCGATCCCGGTGTACCGTGCCGTGCAGATCGAAGCAACCAACAACATCCTCTTCTTCCGAACGCATAATGCGGACGAGGAAATCGAATTCAGGATGGACGCCGAGACAGAGGAGACCTTCAAGGTCGCCGTCGACTTCGACTTCTTCCGTTCCCTCGTCAGAAACAGCCGCAACAAGAACATCAAGTTTGATTTCGCGGATGGCGCGCTTCGACTGGATGACGTGCTGGTCGTACCGATTGAAGGAGAATGGCCTGTTACCGAGGTGCCGCAAGGCGATTCCGTCGCTACCTCGCCTCTGCCGGAGAACTTCGTCGAGATTCTTTCTGCGGCTGCCCCTCTGGTCGACCTGAACGAGGCGAAGAAGGTCCTTCGCGGGATGAGCCTCAGCAAGGACGGCATCACAGCCACGAACGGCAAGGAACTGTTCAACTTCCCGTATCCGTTCAATCTTGATGAGCTCACGATTCCGTTTCCGCTCGCACTGATGGCGACCAAGGCCGCAGGGGCGGGCGAGGTCAAGGCGTGGAGCAATGACTTTTTCACGTTCTTCTCGGTGAGGATCGGCAAATGGATCTGGTCTGGCAAGGCGATTCTCGGCGCGTATCCCAACTGGAAACGTGTCATGCCGGACGGCAAGGCTATGAAGCACCGCGTCAGCTTCACCACGGACTGTGCCGAACGGATGAAGTTCTTCCTGAAGGGGCTTCCTGATTCCGGCAACCTGAACCGAAACGGGACTGAGCTGTTCCGCAATAACATCGGCGAGCTTGCGCTTCACCACGCAAGTGGTTTGTCGTTCAGTGTTCCTGCCGAGTTCGATCCGAACTGGGACAAGCTCAATGTCCGCATCCGCAAGGAAATCCTCCAGCACATGCTGAACGAAGGGCACACGAAAATCGAATTCATCGACGCCCTCTGCCCATTTATTGCGAGCGGCGGCATTGGCCAGTATGTCGCCATGCCGATGTGCATGAAGCCGCAAGCAGAAGCCGAGCAGCCTGCGCCCGAACCGCCAGAACAGGAATCCGTCAACATTCCCACAATCACTAATACCACAACCTCAAATCAGGAGAAATCCCCCATGATCGACACCAACACCATTACCCATGTCGTGTCTGCGCCCGCGCAGACGTTCACCCCGAACAACAAAACCGGAATCAAGCTGAACCCGATGGACGAGCTGACCGTCAGCATCGAAGCGTTCAAGGCCAAGCTCAAGGACATGCTGGAAGAAGCAACGACCCTGAGCCGCAGGAGCCGCGAGGTCTCTATCGCCCAGAAACAGAAGGAACGCGAGTACGCCCAGACGAAGAAGACCATCGAAAAGATCCGGGTGGCCAGCGGGTTCTGATTTCCCGCTTCACATCAAGCTCAACATCACGCCCTCGGCAGCTCTTCGTTGCTGAGGGCAAACTTTTTGAAAGGAAAACACCATGTTAAAACTCAACGCTTCCTACAGCAAGAAAGTCCCGGCTGACACCGAATACAGCAGCCAGTCCTACCACGCGTCCGTAGAGGTCGAATTGCCGGACGGCCTTACTCCCGAACAGCTCAACGCCCGCATCCATGAAACGTTTGCTCTCGTTCGTGACAGCGTGGAATCCGAGCTGCACGGCGAATCCACCAACACCGGGCAGATGACCGATGTGCAACAGCTTCCCATCCAGCCCGCACAGCAGCAGAACAAGCCCGCCTACGGCAAGAAGCCTGCGACCGATTCCCCCGCGTCCCCGAAACAGATCAAGTTCCTGCTCGACCTCGCCCGCCAGAGCGGCTACACCATCGAACAGCTGAAAGCTCGGTTCAACGTGTCCTCGCTCGAAGATCTCAGCCGGACGCAATGCAGCCGCGCCATCGATCTGCTCAACGGAAAGGCGGCATGACCATGGAACGCGAAATCGAAACAATCCGGGAGAAACCGCACTGGTCGTACAGCGCGTTCAATACGTTCCTGGCGTGTCCGATGCGCTACTACTTCCGGTACATCGAACACGCCGAGGTAGAGCGCACCTCAATCAGCATTCCGTTTGGTCGAGCGTTTCACGCAGTCCTAAGTGAACGAGCCATGAAGGGCGCAGACTACACCATTGAGGACGCAAAGGAGGAATTCGATTTCTTCTTCCGAGGGGAAACCGAGGTCAGCGAAAACCTGACGTACAAACCCGATGAGGACTACTGGTTCTGGGAGCAGCGCGGTTGTGACATGCTGGACGTGGCCCTAGCTGAATGGCCGGATGATTACACGGTCAAAAGCGTGGCCGAAGCGTTCAGCATAGACGTGCCCGGCCTCAGCAAACCTCTGGTCGGAGAATTCGACCTCGTGACCGTTGACGGCGGCGACGAAACCATCTGCGACTGGAAAACGGCTTCGATGAAATGGCCGAATGGAAAAGCTGACCGTGATCTTCAGGCGACGGTCTTCTGCTATGCTTACCGTCAGCTTCATGGTCGGATGCCGATGTTCAGGTTCGACGTGTTCACGAAGACGAAGAATCCTGCACATCATCAGTTCTACACGCTCAGGACGAACGACGATTTCGACCGCTTCGTCTACCTCGCTGGGAAGATCGAGAAGGCCGTCAACAGCGGCATCTTCCTCCCGGTCGAATCCTGCATGAACTGCGCCGAGTGCGCCTACGGTAGCCGTTGCAAAGCGGCGCACAGGAGGGCCGCGTGATGGGACTGATTATGCAGGAAGGCAAGTTTGTCAGTCGCGATGAAGTCGCGCGAACTGAAACGCCCTGTTCGACCGACACCTGGCGACCTGTGCCGCACATCGACGTGATCGAGGCCGTAACCATGGTTGTTCGTGCTCATGACTGGGAGATCACAGGCGAAAAGTTCGGCCTCGCCCGTGAGGGCCAGAAGATGTTTGGCGTCATGGAGATTTCACGCTCATCCTCTCCTGAATGGCATCGTTGCATCGGCATCCGCAACAGCCACGATAAAAGCTTCGCGGTCGGGCTGTCTGCGGGCATCGTCGTCTGCGTCTGCACGAACATGGCATTCGGTGGTACGACGGTTATCAAGCGTCGTCACACCAGCGGTATCGACCTGGCCGAACTCATCGACCGGGCTGTTGCTTCGCTGGAAGACGACTTCCTGACGACCGAGACGAGGTGCGAAAATCTGAAGGACGAATATCTGAAGGATGACGACGAAGCCAGGAGCTGCATCGTTCGTGCAGCTGAGCTTGGCGTTATTAATTCTTGCGACATCCTTCCGGTCTACCGCGAATTCAAAAAGCCGTCACATGTCGAGTTTCAGGAGCCTACACGATGGAGCTTGCTGAACGCGTTTACGGAAACCGTGAAGAAATACTCGCCGCAACGAGTGGACCACAGCTACCTCGCCCTGAACCGGGCCTTCGGTCTGGACGGACGAGAAGCGGCCATCTTCGCCTGACGTCGGAGAACGATACAGATTTGATGCAGCTGTATCGAAGTAAATCGGCATCCCGGAGGTTGAAGGAGTGTAAGCCTTCCCTCCGGCGTTTTTTTATCACCGAACGGAGGAAAACAATGAATATCCTGAACGAAAACGAACGCAAGCAACTTTCCACTCTGAAGCAGAGCATCAGCACGACTGCCGCCTTCCAGACGCTACCGAACGAGGAGACCGCAAAGATTGCAGACTGGACGTCCTGCCTGTTGAATGCCCTGGATGCCTTCGGGTCTGAATACTTCGTGGTATCCGGTATCGGCATGCTGAAATCAGGGAAGTCTACGCTCGTCAATCTACTCGCCCGCAACAAGAACGCCTCGCCTACGGGCTTCGGTTTCGATACGACGCTTCGCCCCGCACTCATCACCTGTACAGCGGAGCCGCAGGGGAAGATCGAAATCTGGTTGCCGAGCAATGCTGATCAAAACATGACGAAGGCGACCTTGAACGAAGTCTTTCTCTGTTTGCGAGGAGTCAAGAAAAGCACCGATGTGAAAAACGCGACCTGTCATCAGTACCCGCTTACTCCGGCGAACTTGGAAAATGCGTTATGCAAGGCCGTGTTGGAAGCCGACCAAAACATGCTCCCCTGCGAGCCGGTCATGGTCGTTGTGAAGGTCCCGCGCAATAATGAATCGCCGCTGTCTTCGGAGATCGTTCTACTGGATACGCCTGGTCTGGATTCCGGTATCTCGGAATGGACTACCAGCGCGTCCGAGCGTTATTCCTGGATTATCGAGAACAGCGATCTGTTGCTTTTCCTTCAAAGCAGCGTTGCCCCGTTGAACAGGAACGCCACGAAGATCCTGCGCGACATCCACGCACGAAGTCCCAATACCCCTGTGTGGCTGGTCCAGAACGAGATGTGCGCGAAGCCGTGGCTCCCACCGGAACGGATTACCGAGGAGAACACCAAACAGCGTACGCAGGCTGCGCGAATGTTCAATACTGTCAGCCGCGCATTCAAACAGGTCTACGCCAACCTCGGCAAGGCCGACAGCGCCATCTTCGATGATTCGCTTGGCGGCAAAATCCGGCGAGAGCTTCTACAAGATTCACAGTTCCGCTCACTCGAACAGAATGTAAAGGACGACCTGATCCGAAATATTGGTCCTATCCGGCGAAGGAACTGTATCGACGCCGTAGTACGTGAGACGCAGAACTTGATGGATGGCCTCGACGGAATCCGTAAGCGGCTGGAAGTGCAGCTTCGGGAAAAACGTAACCGCGTGAATGCATTGGAAC
This sequence comes from uncultured bacterium, assembly GCA_902780135.1. Classification (GTDB taxonomy): domain Bacteria; phylum Verrucomicrobiota; class Lentisphaeria; order Victivallales; family UBA1829; genus UBA1732. Next base: position 5,573 of record CACZEK010000025.1, on the reverse strand, counting down.
GATTCCCGACGCAGTTCAGGGACTACTTGCTGAACACCCCTCGTGACCGCGACAACCCGGCAGTAGACGAGATACAGCTTGTAATGAACGGCCACTTTAACCCGTCGAAGTATAGGCGTGAACTGCACGACTGCTACGACTTCGGTTTCAACGGGAAGAAGGTCTCCAGTTCGAAGCTACAGCAGGTCATAGCAGGGCAGAAGGCCGCGCTCGTGAATCAGATGAAGGACAACATCCGGGCGATTACTACGGATGACTTCGTGCTGTCGCTCCATCGTAGCGGCAAACGTAGAAACGACATCGGTCAGTACGTTCACGATGCCTTTCGTGAGTTCGTTCTGCGGATGCTGAAAGAAGGCCAAATCAAGTTCGAGCCATGCTTTCCTGCGGAAGAAGCCGAGGCCATGATCAGATCCACAGTCGAGCGACTTGAATTACCCGATCTACACAACAGTTTCTTCGTAAACGTCGATGAGGCGGCAGGGAAAGTGACAGTATCAGTCCGGAAACTCGACTGCTGGAAGAATCTGCTCTGGGAGTTCAGGAAGCGTGATACTGCCGAAGCCCAACAGGTCTTCGCCGGATATTTCAATCCTACTACAGAGACCGGACCATTAGCAGAAATGATAGACGCTGTTACAGAAAAGATCAGGGAGGGGATCGCAGCGTGGATGAACGAGACAGTCTTTGATACGCTCCTCTCTAATTTCATCGTTGCGCTGAATAACGAATTAGAGAAATGTCAGAACAAAGAACGGGAGAAGATGAGCTTAATTGAACAGGACTATACTGCTATAAAAAGCATGATCAGCAAGTGCAGTGGTCTCTGCAATCAGATGAAGCATTTATAAATTGTTAGAGGGAAGAGATTCTGGAAATCTCCCCCTCTTTTTTACTGATAACAAATATTATACTTTAAAATATAAAATGTAAAGAAACGCATCAAAATAGCAATACTGCTCTGCTGTTTCATTCTTACCGAAAGATAATATGCATCGCTAATAGTAAATATCTTTATCTATTCCAAACTTATTCTATTCGCATAATGAAAAGCAAAACAGGAAAGTCGAGCACCACGGCTCCTACTAAAAGTACCCCCGTGAAAAATAGCTACTACTCAAGCCGCATAATGGTGCAAATTTGAGCAGCACATCAGGAGTAAATCCTAAGTGCTGCTCTGTTCAAAAAATAGATACTTAGCTACGCTACTCGATTCTTTATCGTTTTTTTACACGTTAGATTTGTTTGTTTTTTACCCAGTGTCTGACTGTCACGGGGAACACCCTGCTTAATAGGATACCGGAACAAGGGCGACACGGAAACCGATGGTCATTCCCCCGCTATCGGAGTCATCTTTGTCCCGGCTCTTGGACCTGAAGTATTTTAAATCGCTGTAACAGCCACCACCTCGCAGTACCCGCTCTTTTTGATCTTTGTCGTTCCCACGGGTGAATTCAGCTTTCAGTTTGCTGCTGTCATCAATGTAATCATCAAGACACCATTCCGACACGTTCCCACTCATATCGTACAAGCCAAGCTCGTTCGGCTTCTTTTGTCCCACAGGCATTGGACTTCCCTCTTCCCTTTCAAATGCATCTTCAGCGTAGAATGCCACCACATCATCGAGGTTATTGCTCCCGCTGTACTTGTATCCCTTGCTCTTATCCCCTCCACGGGCCGCATATTCCCACTGTGTTTCCGTCGGAAGCGTGAACTTCCATCCCTTCGGCGCTTTTTCCATACCATTCAACTTCTCGCAGAATTCCATTGCGTCATTCCATGAGACATGTTGCACAGGTACATCGTCACCTTTGAATCTTGACGGGTTGTTCTTGTTTCCCATGATTGAGCGCCACTGCAGCTGTGTCACCTCTGTTTGACCAATATAGAAGTCCCTCGTTAATGTGGCTTGATGAGGCACTTCATTGTCTTCATTTTCTCTGTCAAAAGCGCTCATCTCGAAAGCCCCGGCCTTGACTTTCACTAACACCAGTTGTAATTCGCCAGGAAGCTCCACGCTCATATCGTCCGGACCTAATTTTGCAGATGCTTTTTCACTCTCCTCATCGTTCGAATTGTTTTTTTGTGTGTTTATTGTTGCCGAAGAGGAGCGGGTAGAATCGTTTGACTGTGTGTCATCTTCCCCGCAACCGGTAGAGAAAATGGTCACAGCAAGAACACTTGCGAGGGCGATGGCTGATGTCATGTAGATTGTACGAGCAATAGTCATTTTTTCTCCTTATCACGGTTAAAAGCAAGACAATATAGTTAAGTTTTACATAGTTTATTTTTTAGGAAGAGACATTTTGATACCTATAGCGAGCAATACAATTCCTGATACAACTCCCATCATCATAACAACTTCATGCAAAGTAAAAGGCGGAGTATATGTGTATGCTCCAACATCTTGATTCGGTGTTCCTGTAAACAAAGTTGCAACGGGGTGTTCTTCCGCATAATTGCTGTTGTCTTTTTCATTTGCAATTATTCCGCCAAATATAAGCGTGATAATTATTCCGGCAATGATAAAGGCTGTTTTCATGGTTTGTTCTCCTTTGTTTAACACAAGGCATTGATTTTCAAATATCGTATCAGAATACCGTTCGATCTGATAGTTAACAATGAAGAGCTGATGATATTCGTCAAAAATTAAAATATGGATTAATGTCAATCTATGTCATATCAATCCTCATACTTGTCTGAATGGTCTTAGTTGTTTCTTTGCTTCTTCTAGATTAAAATCTGGAAGTTCTCTATGTTTTTTATACTCTTTTTCCCATTCTTCAATCAACTTATTTTTTTGCTCAGTTGTATAAAGATCTACCTTTGGATTAGACTCCATGCTCTTTATGAATCTGTTTTTCATGATCTGATCTATTTTCTTCCATTCATCCTCGGAGAACTCAGTATGCCTGGTCCAAGGAGCGCCTCCACGAGCCTCATCTATAATATAAGGATAAAGAGTCCTTGCGATATAATTCTGTATCTTATCATTGGTGAGACCACGAGCTCTAGCCATATCCCATTTAGGAAGTTCTGCTTCATACTCTGCCAGTCTATACAACTCTTCCGGGATATCTGGGCGTGTCTTGTAATCGTCATAATTGCCTAGATCCTTAAATGTATTATATTCCTTATTATCAAAATCATAGATCTTTTGAAGATTAGTTCTGCCATCTTTTTGACTGTCGATGTCCAGTTTGATGTAAATACTCAAACTTAAAACGCAAATAACAAAAAGAATAAAACAGATTCTCATTTTTGAATATTGTTTTCTCTGGCAAAACATCTTAGCCATAGAACGAATTCCCCGATTGTTTTAGTATTTGTTTTCCTGGTTTTTCTAACTAAGTTTCATTCTATTTTTTAAGTTATTTTTGCTTCGGCTTTAGGAATTCACTCGCGGAAAGAGTAACGAAGAGTACTGGGGCAACATATTTAACTCTTCGAGGATTAATATCAAACATCATAGCCAATATAAATGCCAAAACTCCCGCGGCTATTGAAATAACAAGAATAATGCCAATTCTAAGTTGTTTGTTAGACATTGTTTGGCTCCTTTCAAAAAGCAGTTTCTTTTTCTATTCTATTTCAAAGCTCGCTGTTCTCGTATTGTTGGGATATTCTCTTTCATCTTCTTATAATTTGCTCTGAATGTACCCACCAGTTCCTTGCTGTTATCCAGCATGGAAGGTCTTCCCTCTTCAGGCTTATCTGCTAATTGATACATATAGCGATTCTCATACAGCTTATCAAATCGTTTCCACTGATCTTCATTGAACCGTGTTTCTGCTGTCCAGTTTTTTCCTCCCATTACCTCACTTACCAGGGGAGCCAAAACTTCTTGTCCAAACATATTCGCAATATCAGATGTGCGCATTCCACGAGTTCGTCTATAAATGTCATATACAGGTTTCTGCGCTTCCTGCCACGCTATTTCATACAAACCAGAAGGAAGAACAGGCTCTTGGTCATACATTTTATTGGATATTTCCTGCACATATCTTGCAGGTCTCCAATCATATGCTTTCTGTAGATTTGTTCTTGTATCTTTTTGAGTGTCCTGCTTGATGTGTATACCCAAACTCAAAACACAAACAACAAGAAGAATAAACAGAACAAAAACGGCAAAAAAGATGTTTATAACTACTCTGAACTGCTTTGTCTTCATTGTCTGATCATTTCTTGATATTTATATTTTCTATTTTGAAAAGCACAATCTATTTTCTGAAAACACGAAAGGCATGGTTAAACGCCTCTTTTATCTCCTCTTTAGGACTTTCTAATGTGTTGTAGCCTTTTAAAGCCCTCATCCATAATAAAAAAGTCAGAACCCCACCAAGAACAAATGCAGCCATCATCCACCATACCCAAGACCATGGTGCCGTTATTGTACCAGCAATCAAAATAACAAAAAAAACCAGCGTCACACAAACGGACCTTCTTGCTGCAGATATAGTATTATTCTTTTCCGAGACACCTTTTTTTGTCAATTGCCCCCATGCTCTAAGTGAATACCCTTTTGAATCTGGCATTTCTGCAATTGTTACGTGAATATTAAACACTCTATCTTTTGTATCAAAACAAAGTTCATTTCCTTTCCATAGAGAAACGTCTTTTCCCAGTTCTTTGCATAATGCCTGCTTAATGATTTCTTTGTTTTTATCGGTGACTTTACATTTTACACTTGCACTTGCTATTTGACCCATTTCCCTGACTCCTGCTGGTTGTTGAGGTGATTCGTTCTATCGAATTTAAGCAAAAGAGCTCAGCCCTGGAGAAACGCAATAAGCAAAAAAAAGCCGGACGATTCTCCATACGTGCGTATGAAGGTCCAGCCAAGAACCCGCTCAAGAGACGACAGAGAAACGCCCAGCAAGACACGAAGACACAATCTTCCTGCTGGTTTATTTCGAACTCTTGAGCAAAAGGACTTATTTAAACTTGGCTGGTTTTCATACGCTTTTGCTGAAATAACCGATGTAATGAGCTTGGAAGCGAACTCCCAAAGATGCGGAATTCGGTTCCAACGGGTAATTTACTTCCTATTCACTGAAAAATCAAGCCTGTTTCAAGTTTTTCTTTAAAAAAAGAATGCGGAAATGGTTGAGGGCATCTGCGAGCGCGGACACTGGCTGGATGTACCATCACGAACAAACATACAGATAATGCAATGAATACCCCTTCCGGAGACTGGATGAACAAGATATAGGGGCAGGTTTTGGCCTATCTTCCGCGCAAAGAATAACAGGTTCCTTCACATGCTCCAGTTTATGTGCAACAGGATCGAATGTGAACTAATATGACAACCATTCAGGAATAATTACTTGAAAAATACCCTATTTGTGGTATATTAGCGATGCTGATGTCTTTTTCGACACACTCATATTAATTCCAGGAGACTGGCGACATGTCATATTTCGGCAATATCCGTGAAGAGGAACTGAAACTGAAAGTCGGGGAAATGTTTTTCTCCTGCTTGAAGGGGCAACGGCAAAAGAACGGAACCAGCAGGTGGGAGGGCACAGAGAATGAGAATCGGCCTGGTACTTGAAGGCGGCGCTATGCGTGGT
>CACZEK010000024.1 GCA_902780135.1 uncultured bacterium | reverse complement strand
CAGGGCAATTCCTTCAGCTCCGCGCTCGACATGCCGGCTGCCGCGGCCGCGTACGCGGATTCCGTGCAGGACAAGCTCTTCGGCGAGTCCGGCAACGGCATGCTCGCTTCGCTGTAAAACATAAACCACAACACAATCCGCGCCTCATCACTATACTTTGGTGGTGAGGCGTGATTCTTTCCGAAACAGCTAATAGCGGTGGTTTTTTATGACAAATCTTTTTGCCTGACATTCTTTAGACATCGGTCGCGCGTGCCGAAAATGCCGGACGTCAAAACTCCGTCCGGCAGCGGCGGGACCGCCTGCCGGGGCAGGGCGCGGCGGGATGCCGCGTTATTTCTCCTTTTGGAATTAGTGTCGCCGATTCCGGTTCAGAAGTAAGACGTCAGATTGCGGTCGCCGGGGACACGGTTGAGAAGCAGTTCGATCTTTGCGCGGACGTGCCCGAGCTCCCGTTTGCCGCTCCTGTTGGTGTCGAACGGAGAATCGATCGCGGCTTTCCCATAGTGATTTCCGCATTTCAGGAAAAGAAACGTCTGCTGGTTTTCGGCAGTGTTTCCGTCCGGTCTTCTCCGCTCCCATTCGAGCTCGATCTCCTTCAAGCCGTATCCCGTTTCCGGGGCGGTCGTATGGATCTTGTGGTAACGGTCCGCCGCCGCAAAGCCGTACATTTCCGGGTTTACGCGGGGATCAAGTTCGTCGATCAGCATCAGACCGTCGTCCGGGTCGTCCGAGTGAAAACGGACGATCACGGCGGAAGGAACCGGCGTCCCTCCGTGCCGGGCGTCATAAATGACATCCCCGTTTTCGTCCCGCCTGAAATCAATCTCGATGTATTTCGGCGTTTCCGGGGACGTTCCCAGGGGCGTCTTCATCAGGGGGCGTTCCCAGTCTTCATTTGTTATTTTTTTGTCGCAAGGAAAGGAAAGATCGCAGACGTCTTTGTATCCGTTCTCAAAATCGTACCGGAGATAGTCCTCTTTTCTGAACAGATCCGCGATCGGCCCCTTTTTGATCATTTTGACCTGAATGTCATCCTTTACGACGTATTTTTTCTGCTTGCGGTCCAGCCAGGGGGAATCAAGATGAAGACGTTCCGAATAGTATCCGTCCTTCCGGAAATCAAGCTGAACAGAGGTCCAGCCCTTCCGCCTGACATGGAACTCCGAATTGACCTCGACCGGTTCCTCGCGTTTGAATTCCGAATGGAACGTCGCGGTGTTCACGCGGGAATATTCCGCACGCATCGTGACGCCGTCGAGCGGATTGCCGTCTTCGTCCGTCACGGTCCCGCTCAGATCGAATCCCGAACCCGCCATCCGGAGATTGTCATCAAGATGGATCAGCGCGACGGCCCCGACTTTGCACGAACTGCACAGCGCCCCCGCCGCGAGCACACCGGCGAACAAAACCGCGAACAGAAATACCCGGTGTTTCATGTTATTTCTCCGTGGGGTTGAACTTATTGCTTCCGGTTCTTTGCCGCCTCAATTTCCTTCAGCATCCGGTCGAAATCCGACTCCAATTCGCGCATTTCCTTTGCCCTGTATCGTTCGAACTCATGTTCCGCTTTTTCCACAGCCTGACGATGGGAAACAGAGCCTGTTCCGGCAAGCAGAGATCGTCCGTTTCCGGTCAGGATGGTGTCGAGCGCGGCGATCCAATCGTTCATTGTCATGGGCTTTTCCTCAAGCGCCTGCAACTCTGCATAATCAAGGAACTGGGAGACCAGAAGGTTCAGCGTCTGGAGTTCTTTGTCCGTGAGATAATTCTTTGCGATGGATACATCCTCGCGGGTCACATAATTTCCCTTGAAATTCGTCATCCCCACGAACGGCTTGTCCGCATCGACCCGATCATAGATGATCTCCGCGGCGGTATGCTGATGCGCGGCGTAGTGCATCTTGTTCTGCACCGTTGCAAAAAACTTCCGCGTGGTTTCCGAGGAGGAATCATAATCAATCGCCGTCGCATAGATGTCGGTTACCTGCTGATACAGATTCCGTTCGCTGGACCGGATATCCCGGACGCGCTGAAGAAGTTCCCGGAAATAACGTCCGCCCCCGTTTTTCAACCGCTCGTCGTCAAGGGTAAAGCCCTTGCGGATATACTCGTTCAGGCGTTTCGTCGCCCAGATGCGGAACTGGGTTCCCCTTTGGGATTTTACGCGGTACCCGACGGATATGATCACATCAAGGTTGTAATAATCTATCAGTCGTTCAACAGTTCTCTCTCCTTCTTTTTGAACTGTTGCAATTTTTGCAACAGTTGCCTCCGGATTCAGTTCTCCTTCCTCAAAAACATTCCTGATATGACGGGAAACGGTCGATTTGTCCCGTTCAAAAAGCGCGGCCATCTGATCCAGGGAAAGCCATGCTGTTTCGGCATCGAAACGGGCATCGACGGAGACCTTTCCGTCATCCGTCCTAAAAATAACAATGTGTCCAGGTGATTTATTCATATATTGTTTCCTGTGTTGGGGTGAGACGAAACCTTATCCGGTGTATCCTCCAATATGAACAACGATAGTCATCAAGCCCTGAAGGATGATGTTTGCGATAAAAAAGAAACAGGATATTCCCAGATGCCGGGTCGTGCGGGAGAGTTCGGACAGCGCGGCTGTATAGATCATGCCGAACAGCAGCAGAACAAGCGGAGAGAAAAAATAAAGCTCCCGCAGAACCCTGACAATGGCTTTGGAATCGCAACAAAGGCACAACAGAACAAGAATCGCATGCAGTAAAGTCAGAACACATAATGGCAGCACACGCCCGCGTATCTCCCGACGGGCGTGCCAGATCGCAGCAAGGATCAACGCCGCGATCCCGTCCGCCACAATCCCTGAAAACAAAACCGGATCGAACATGTCAGATTTTTCCTTTGTTTGTGTCTTTCAAGCTCAAGCTGCGGAATCCCGGTTTTATTTGAATGCGGCGGCCCACCAGTGAAGGAAAAAGATATAGAAGATCAGTGCCACATAGTCCGGGATGGCCGCGATCGGCATCAGGATAATCCGCAGGAAAAGTCCGCCGACCGAAGGCATCTTGTGTCTGTTTTCCTCGGTCTTCCAGATCAGGTCGGTTTCATAATACGGCCTGAATTCGGTCGTCGACAAGAGCATTTCGCGGCGGCTGTCATTCCTGCCGCTTGAGAGAGGGAACAAGATACTTGGAATCTGGTATCCATCGACTGTTGCCGTGATGATGAATTCATGGGACAGGATTCGGAGGTCTTCGGGACGGACACTCAGGTGGAATACCATGTCCGGCGGCAAACCTCTCCACCGCGCCCCCGTGATGGTCTCAGGTTCCGTCCGGATCACATTGTCCTCCATGAAATGCGGAATCGCGTGCATGTGGTCATACGGCACGGTGTTGAAAGGAGGAGCGTCCGGGTCGACCGTGACCTCCACATAACACCGCGCGAATTCCGGCGGCATAGGATCAAGCGGAATGCTGCGTGTGAACTTTTCCTCTTTTCCCTGCCGCCGCCATGGTCCCCGCGACCATCCCGGGGCGTCGTGCATGACAGATTCCGTCCAGCTCATCACGATTTCGTTCTGTCTGGGCTTGATCCGGTATTCGAGATTATTGATCATCAGCCGTCCCGGTCCTGTCTCGGAGATGAGCCATCCAGCAAAGGGGCCGTGGAACACGCAGGCGTCAAGCACCGTGAACACGAGGTGCACGACCAGGACGATGAGCAGGATTTTCTTCCAGCGCGGTATTTCCCCGTCGGAATTGCGCAGGAAGCCGATCCAGGAGCTGTCGTTTGGATTGACGATCATAATGAGAAATCCTTTCGGGGCGCCTCCGGGTGTCGGGGCCGGTTTCTGCTTGCCCGGAAGGGCAGAGGGTTACTTATTGAATCCGTTGGGGTTGTTCTTCTGCCAGTTCCAGGAATCGCGGCACATGTCCTCCAGTCCGAATTCCGCCTTCCAGCCGAGGACCTTCTCGCTCTTCGCGGGGGTGGAGTAGCAGGTGGCGAGGTCGCCGGGACGGCGCGGGGCGATCTCGTAGGGGATTTTGATGCCGTTTGCCTTCTCAAACGCCTTCACCATGTCGAGCACGCTGTAGCCGACGCCGGTGCCGAGGTTGAACACGAATTCGCCCTTGTTGTCTTTCATGAAGTCGATGGCGGCGACGTGTCCGCGCGCGAGGTCGACCACGTGGATGTAGTCGCGCACGCCTGTTCCGTCCGGGGTGTCGTAGTCGCTGCCGAAGACGTTCAGGTGGTCGCGGCGTCCGACTGCGACCTGGGAGATGAACGGCATGAGGTTGTTCGGGATGCCGCGCGGGTCTTCGCCGATGAGGCCGCTCGGGTGCGCGCCGACGGGGTTGAAGTAGCGGAGCAGGACCACGGTGAACTCGGGATCCGCCTTGGCGAGGTCGCGGAGGATCTGTTCGGACATGTACTTGGTCCAGCCGTAGGGATTGGTGCAGCCGCCGGTGATGCTGTCCTCGGCGAGCGGCATCCTGTTTGCGCCGTTGTAGACGGTGGCGGAGGAGGAGAACACGATCTTCCTGGAGTTGAACTTGCGGAGGGTCTCGGCGAGTGTGATCGTGGAGTTGAGGTTGTTGTCGTAGTATTCCAGCGGCTTCGCGACGGATTCGCCGACCGCCTTCAGTCCGGCGAAGTGGATGGTGCAGTCGATCTTGTGCTCGGTGAAGATGCGTTCGAGCGCAGCGCGGTCGCGGACGTCCGCCTCGTAGAACACGACTTTCTTCCCGGTGATCTTCTCGACGCGGTTCAGAGATTCCGCGTTGGAGTTGTCGAGGTTGTCGATGACGACCACGTCCATGCCCTTGTTGAGGAGTTCGACGCAGGTGTGGCTTCCGATGTATCCGGCGCCGCCGGTGACTAAGATTTTCATGTTCGGTTTCCTTTTTATGAAAGAGCCCCGGCCGTTTCTGGCGGCGGGGCGGTTGCTGTTTGTGTTACTTGTTTTCCTGTCCGGCTGTGGTGGTGAAGAGGGCGACATGCTGTCCGATCACCCTGCCGTCGCGGTAGCCGACCGCCTTGAAGTTGTCGTACTGGCCTTCCAGCGCGACCTTGCTGAAGGGCACGGGCTTGAACTGCCACACGACGTTGTTGATGGTGTCCGTGGGCTTGTCGAGGACCTGGATCAGCTGCTTGTTCTGGTACAGCTCGACCTTTTCGGCGTTGGAGAAGACGGTGATGGCGATGTCCTTCGTGTCGCGCTTCTCCCAGCGGGTGGACATGATATGCACCTCGTTTTCGGGGTTCCAGACGCACTTGTAGAAATAGTACGCGTCCTTCTTCGTCTTGCGGTCGCGCGTCACGAGGCCCTTGTCGTTGATGCCGGGAGTGTCGCCCTCGTTGCGGCTGCCGACGGCGAAGTCGAAGAGGATCCAGAGCGAGGTGAAGGTGAGGCGCTGCCCCTCGGGCGTGCCGGCGATCTTGTTCCAGGAGTAGATGTGCCCGAGGGTCTGGTATTCCTCGGGGTGGAGCCAGCCGCCGGTGTCGTTGCTGGTGCCGGTCTTGTTGGACTTGCTCTTCGGGTGGAGCGTCATGAAGTCGGAGTTGTGCTGGAACGGGTTTCCGCCGTAGCCGTACTCGGTGATGCCGTGGAGGTAGAACTTCGCGAGGACCTGGGTGTCGGTCACGCCGTCCCTGGTGTGCTCGAAGTCGGTGGGGGAGTACCAGCCGGGATAGGTGTTGTTGCCGAACCAGTCGGAGATGAGGCCGTTGCTCGCGCCGTTGCGGACCTCCTGTTCGCGCTCGACGTGTCCGACGGGACGGTAGGGGTCGAGGCGGCGTGCGAGGGTGTAGGCGTCGTTGTGGACGCGGATGCACTCCGGGCCGCTATAGGAATAGAAGATCTCGTTGGAGAGCCCCCAGAGGATGATGCTGGGGTGGTTGTAGAGGTTGACGATCATGTCGCGCGTGAACTGCATCACGTTCTGTTCGAACGCCGGGGAGTTCGTGAAGCCGTTGACCCACGGGATCTCGGTCTGGCACATCATGCCGATGCGGTCGTAGTCGGCGAACTCGCGCACGTTGTGCGGATAGTGGGCGCAGCGGAGCCAGTTGAATCCGAGCTCGAGCATGATCTCCTGGTCGCGTTTGCGGTCCTCGTCGGTCATGGCGACAGCGACGCCGGGGGCGTCCTGGTGGTAGGAGACGCCGCGGAGGCTGACCTTCTTTCCGTTGAGGCGGAGGAGGTTGTCCTTCGCGCTGTAGGGCAGGGCGATGTCGCGGAATCCGTACGGGATGCTGATGCGGTCAAGCTGCTGTCCGTCCAGCGCGAGCTCCACGTCGACCGTGTAGAGGTACGGGTTTTCCTTGCCCTGCCAGAGGACGGGATTCTTGAAAGAATACTCGCGGTAGAACTCGTTGCCGCCGGGCGCGACGGCGAGCGGGGCGGTTTCGGAGAGGACCACGCCGCCGTCCTTGTCCTTCAGCGTGGTTGTGACGGTCGTGCCCGCGGCGATCTCCTTGCTGAACACGGAGGCGGCGATGCCGAAGCGGACCTGATCCTGTTTCACGGAGAGCGGGATCACGTGCATCCTGTCGATGCCGTACACCTGCGGGTCGAAATAGACATTGCCGCTGATGAGATAGGCGCGCCCGTAGACGCCGTTGCAGAAATTGAAGTCGCCGCTGTTCGGGATCCGGTCGTTGCTGATGCGGTTGTCCGTGTGGATGGTGACCTCGTTGCGTCCGGCGGCGAGCCCGTTCAGCTTCACGGCGAACGGGGTATAGCCGCAGCGGTTGGTATGGAGGAGCGTGCCGTTGAGGGAGACTTCGGCGGTCTGCCCGGCTTCCTCGAACTGGATGATGTAGTCTTTCTCCAGGTCGGATTCCTGCACGTCAAGCGCGTAGCGGTAATAGCCGTCTCCGCGTTCGAGCGGGATCGTGCCGGTACCGTTCGTCGCGTTCATGGTGTGCGGGAGCGCGACCTGCGCGTAGCCGGGATCGTTCCTGCGCTTGAAATCAAGCGTTTTGATCTCCTGCACGGACGCGGCGACCGGCTTGATCGCGGGTTTGGCGGCGGTTGCGGCGGCTTCTTCGGTCTGTTCGGACGAGACGCATCCCTGGTTCATGGTTCCGGCGAGCATGGCGGCGGCGCCGAAGAGGGCGAAAGCGGAGAGACCGCGGCGGAAAAAGCGTGAGTTCATGGGATCAAATCCTTTCTTGCCCCGGACCGGGGCGAATCGGGTTCCATTATTGTCAGTTTACTCTATAAATATAATGCGCGGAAAAAGTGTTTTCAACCGCCGGGGCGGATTATTTGAGCCGTTTTTCGAGGGATATGCCTTCGGGAGAGAGATCGTTAACGCGGGCGGTGATATTTGCGGCGGCGCGGCTTGAAAAAACTCTGATCAAATGGTATATTATAAAATTAAAACTTTTAATTCGGACGGAATCCGGGTGAACCGTGTGAAATTCACGGACTGTCGCGCAACTGTGAGCCGCATGGTGCGGCGAGCCAGATCCCCGCTCCGTTCAAGTTCCCTCCGCAAAACGCGGAATTGCGCCCGAAACGCAAGACGGGGAAGCATCGCGGACGGTCCGTTTCCGTCTCCGCATGAGCGGGACGAACGGGCTGCGTTCCGTTGTTTCCGTTCGTCCGCGTTCCCGGCACAATGCAACAGAAAGGATCGCAACATGTCGGTAGAAAAGACAACGGCAGACGGCGTCGTGCAGCTGTTTCTGAACGGCGAACTCAAACTGGAACAGGCCGAGATCGACGGATACGATTTCGAGAACGGACTGACCATCGGATCGTATGTCTACGAAAACTGGGCGCAGGACGACTCGGGCAAGTGGTATCAGGAATCCGTCACGCGGCTGGATCCCGATTATGATGCCGCGTTCGTCGGCAAGGGCGCCACTCTCATCAATGTCAATGTCTCCGACGACGGCCAGATCGTTGCGGACGAGGGCGGGAAAATCTCCGGGATCAATATCTCCGGCGGCACGTATTCCGGCTCGGCTCTTTGCGAAAACGCGAGCGGCTGGTACGGCGCGGGCATCTGCCTGACGGCTTCATCGGAAGGGAAAGGCGCGATCATTCTTGCCGACGCCATGTTCTCCAAATGCGCGGTCAACCCGTTGAACGGGAGCACCGGACACGGCGGCGCGATCGAGACTTACGGCGGCGGCGTCCTGTCGGTCCACAACACCTCTTTCATTGAGAACAGCGCATCCGGGGTCAGCGCGGCGGGCGGCGCGATCGCGATGGTGGATTTCTTCGGCACGGCCGATATCTCCAAAAGCGTTTTCGAGAACAATACGGCGTATTTCGGCGGCGCGATCCAGCAGAACCGCGGCAGAATGGAGTTGACGAAGACCAGTTTCTACAGAAACAAGGCGGCCGGAACTCCCACGGAGGACTTCACGACGGAAAACGGCGGCGGCGCGCTGCAGATCCACCAGGGCGCCGAGGCGACAATCGATGATTGCGAATTTACGGAGAACACGGCTTTCCGCGGCGGCGCGATCTACAATGATACGTTCAACGAACAGGTGAGCGTCGTTGAGATCGACGGGTGCGAGTTCCTGGACAACACCGCGGAAGCGGAGGGCGGCGCGATCTACAACTACGGCGTGATGACCGTGTCCGGTTCCTTTTTTTCGGGCAACAAGGTCATTTCTTCGGGAACGGAAACCGCGCAGCGCGGCGGCGCGATCTCCAACACCGTCGACGGTGTCATGACCATATCAGACTGCCGTTTCTACAGCAACAAGGCAAAGCTGGGCGGCGCGATCTGGAACGATGGCGTCATGACGCTCGAAAACGTGTCTTTCGAGTATGACGACGATGACTACGACGACTACGACGATTCCGGCGATTCCCCCGATCCCGAGGACGGCGACTCCCCCGAGCCCGGCATCCCGGATTCCGGCGACGAACCCGATCCCGAACCCGAGCCGGAGAACAATACCGTCTACAACAGCGGATCCCTTACGTTCCGCGGCTCGAACGATCTCTTCGGCACGAGGATCATCAATGAGGGCAGCGTCACGTTCTGCGTCTCCGGCGACGAATATGTTGTCAGAACTTTCGGCTCGATCGACAGCACGGGCTCCTATCTGATCGAGATCTCCGAAGAAGCCGCATCCCGGGCCGAGGGCGCGCTTTTCACGCTCGACATGGGCCTTTTTACCGGCAGCATATCCGTCAAGATGGACGAAACGCTCTCTCCCGATGCCTTCACATTCGACTGGGGCAGCATCAGGAACGATCTTGCAGTCGTTGGAAACACGGCGCTGCGTTTCATGGAAAATGATTTCGACGATCTGGTCATCAAAAAGATCGAAATGGAGAAACTCAAACCCGTGGTGTCGAACGACGGGTCTCTCGTTGCCTGGGCCGACGAAGGGTACACCGGAGAATACCAGGTCGAACTCACGCAGGAAGACGACTTCAGCGTTGCGATCCGCATTGACACGAATGGTACGGCGTTCGACATCGCCTACCGGAGCGACTGGATCTATTTCTGCCGTGTGGCGGAAAAGGACGGCGAGTTCGGCGGCGCCGAATCGTGCAATGCCACTGCCGACTCCGTGCCGCGTCAGCTCGTATCCAACGGCAACGGCCGTGCGGACGTATTCTTCGCGACCATCGACGGGAAGGACGTCTGGAACGCGCTTTACCGGGCGAAGAACACCGTGACGGGCGAGACCGCCAGCATTACGGGCAGGAACCGCATCCGCGACACGTTCACCGGGTCGGATTCCGACGCGAACATCCTGTATCTTTCCGACACGGACAACGGCGACGCGCTCTTCATGGACGACATGTACTCCGAATTCGGCGAGGCGGCGCGCATCAGCCTCATCCGCGAAGTCCGCGCGGGCGCGGGCGACGACGTGGTCGACATGACCAGCGACAAGTATTCCGCCGAACTCGCCGGGATGATCGTCCGCGGCGGCGAAGGCGACGACGTGCTCTGGGGCGCGGCGGGCGGCAATCAGCTGTTCGGCGACGCCGGAAACGACCGTATCACGGGCGGCGCGGGCAACGATGTGATCGCTGGCGGCGAAGGCGACGACGTGCTCGCGGGCGGCGGCGGAGCCGACATCTTCACGTTCGGCGAAAACTGGGGCAGCGACGTCGTTTCCCAGGCTGCCGGCGAAGGGAATTCCGTCACGCTGTGGTTCGAGTCCGGCGATTTTTCCAAGTGGGACGAAGCGACTCTGACCTACACCGACGGCGAAAACAGCGTCACGGTCTCCGGCGCCGCAGACAAGATCGCGCTCAAATTCGGCGGCGCGGGAGACGATGCCGCTCAGTTCGCGAAACTGAGTGACATCGGCGCGTTCCTCGGCAGCACCACGCAGGCCGTGTTCGAAACGGAGGAAAACCGTTCAAAGGGGATCCTCGCCTCGCTGTAAGCGGGACGGGATCGAATCCCGAAATCACCGAAACACCATACAGAACGCCCCCGGAATCCTGCTCGGATCGCCGGGGGCGGTTTTTTTGCCGGGCTTTCCGCCGGATCAGAGGTCGGGCATGTCCTGCGAAAGCTTGAGGAGCGCGCCGTTCATGGCTTCCTTCATCAGCCGGGGATAGATGCTGGTGTCTTTTCCGACGCGGGCATAGATCCAGTGGTTGAGGTAGTCGCTCCTGTCGTAGCTGTATTCCCAGACCACGCTCCCGCTGGCGCGGTCCACCAGCTCGAATTTCACCGCGAGCTCGTTGGTGGAGCTGCCGCTCGGGAGTCCCACGACCCACAGGAGCGGAGAGACGAAATAGGTGAGGGTGTAGGTGAACATGCGGCCGCGGTAGAACGTGCTGGAGACGGAGCCGCGCCAGATGTAGTCGGCGTTTGCGGCCTGCGCGGCATTGTTCGCCTTCGTGACGGACGAGAAGAGGCCGGAGCTCTTCAGGCTCGTCGCCGCCGCCGTGGCGAGGTCGTTCTGCACGTCGAAATGGAACCTGCCCAGCGAAACGAAGTCCTCGCTGTTCTCGGGCTGTTCCTTCTCGACGTATCCGTACGGGAGGAGCGGGAGGAACCCGAGGAAGAACGAACCGTGGTCGCCCACGGCGCGGTCCGCGGCGAGGCCGCGCCGGTCCATGAAGGGCATGACGGCGACGGACTTCGTGGCGGATCCGGGTTCGCGGAGTTTCGCCAGCGTGCCGGGCGCGCCGTTGTAGTCGAACTTTGCGATGTTGGTGCATGCGCTCAGGACGAGCGCGAGGGCGGCGAACGCCGCGGAAAGGGAGATTTGACGCATAGGATCATCTCCTCTTGGGTTTCTGCGTCCGCGGCGGAACCGCCGCCGGGCTTGGCAGCGGCACGCCGGACGGCATGAAAAAGGGGGCAGGGGGCGGGCGTCTTACCAGCCGACGGAGCTTCTCTTCTTCATGAATGCGAGCTGCTTGGTGAACTTCCACATGACGAGGCCGGTCTGCACGTCCGCCATTTCCAGCACGAACGTCCGGGTCACGGCCTGCGTGTTGCCGTCGCGCACGGAGTTGGAGGTGACTTTCGGGCGGAGGACCAGGCGTGCGGCCTGGAGCGTGCCGCGCTGTGCGACGGTGCTCTGGTCGAAGTTCTCGTCGTATTCGAGGTCGCGGGAGGCGGCGATCGCCTGGGTGCGGCCCGCGCCTTCCGCCATGGTGACGTCGACCTTGCCGGAGTTGAGGAGCTCTTCGAAGAGCATGTCGGTGATCTCGGAGGTGTTCAGGTCGGGATCGTCGGTGTCGTTGATGGTCTTGTCGAGCTTCAGGACGGGGATGGCGTCCGGATCGCCCTTTTCCTGCTGGTATTTCTTCAGGAAGGACGTGAATTTTGCGTTGGTCATGGCGCCCTGGACGGCGGCGATGGTGACTTCGCGCATTTCTTCGCTGGAGACGTTGCGTGTCTGGCGGAGTCCGGTCTTGGTGGTCGCGGGGTCGTAGATGACGGTGTTGTTGCTTTCACACGCGGCGAGCGCCAGGGCTGCGGCGGCGGAAAGTCCGAGGACCAGGAAACGTGCGTTCATAGGTGGTATCCTTTATGTTAGTCTGCCTCTCTGAGGCTGATTTTGAAATCGCTGCAGTTTTTGGACGGGGCGACGGACTGGAGGAAGAGGGTCTCGCCGGGGATGATCGTGGCGTCCTGCCAGTCCGCGAGGACGGTGTTGTTCACCGCCATGCCGTCTTCCGTGAACCAGGTGAAGCGGTAGCGGATCCGGTAGGGGTTCTCGCCGGTGATGCTGCTCCAGAACTGCGCGGCGGCGCCGGTGCGGACGTTCGTGACTTCGATCTGCGCGCGCTTGAAGCCGTCGGCGGTCTGTCCCAGGGTGAGGCTCTGGAGCGCGAGGCGTCTCTTCAGGAAACCGTCGGTCACGAAACGGGAATCGTTGATGGTGTTCGGCGTCATGGTCTTGTCCGCGTTTTCGACCGTGTTCACGGAGTTCTGGCATGCTGCCAGCATCACGGCTGCGGCGAACCATCCGATCAGACATATTTTCTTCATGGCTGTTCTCCTTATTTTGATTTGATCGGCAGGACGTGGAACGCCACGTTCTGCACGCTGGGTGCGTCGACGAAGATGATGGCGGACTTGCAGTCGTCGGGGAGCCGGAGCGTCTTCGAGACCGTCATGCCTCCGTTCGTCAGGTTGAGGTCGAGCTTGACCTGTTTGTCTTCCGGCATCGGGAACTGGGTGAGCTGGAATTCCTTCGGAAGGATCTCCCAGCTCCGCGTGTCGGCGGTGTTCATGGCGGCGCGGTACACGGCGCCGCCGATGGCGATGCTGGCGAGCGCGGCCGCCTGGACGGCGGGGTCCATGTCGTCCTGCGCGGCGACCACGGCGAGCCCGGTATAGTAGGCGGCCTCCTTGATGAGGGTGTTCAGGACGATTCGCGCGACCATGCCGGGCATGCGTTCGTCGAATTCCTGCGCGAGGATGCCGTCCATGTCGGCGAGGATCATCGAGGTGTATTTCCTGCCGCCCGCCTCCGCCTTGAGGTTCAGGAAGGGCGCGTCGTAGAACTCGCACATGGGCCACGCGGTCATGACCGGGAAGCTGATCGAGATCTCCTGCAGCGCCGCGCTGCGCCCGTTCGCGAAGACCACGAACACGCAGTCCCTGTCCAGCGGGAAGTCGAACGGCTGGACGTCGGCGAAGTTTTCGGGGATCTCGCGGCCGGATTTCTGCAGCGCCGTGACGTAATACTGGCGGAACAGCGGGTTGTTCGGCATGGCTTCGCTGAGGTGCTGGAAGTCGATGCGGGCGTTGTCGTAGTTTTCGTCGCGGACGGATCCGAGCCCGGAGAGGAAGATCGCGGCGGGGTTGAGGAAGTTGCCGTAGCCCTTGTTCGCGACCTTCTTGACCCGCGCCACGCAGTTTTTGAACTCGGTGTTGTTCGGGTTCCCTGATATCTTGGCGATGCTGCCCACCGCCGCCATTTTCTTCGCGGCGTCGGGATTCTTCGCCTTTTCCGCGTCGAGACGGTCCTTTTCCTGTTCGAAGAACTTGCTGTAGTCGTCTTGGACCTTCTTCTGCTCGTTGCGGAGGCGGCGGATCTGGGCGTGGAACGCCTCCTCGTTGCCTGTCCCGAGGTAGGCGAGCGCCTTGTAGACGGCGAGCGCGATGCGGTCGCGGCAGTAGCCGCGGTAGGGCAGGGCGTTGAGGTTGGTGAGGGCGGCTCCGGCCTCCGCGCCGATGTCGCGCGCGCTGACTTCGGCGCGTTCGTCGTACTGTTCGATCAGCTCCTCCGCGATCTTCAGCTCGTCGATGCTTTCCTCGAAGTTCCCGACGTGGAAGTTCATGCTGCCGGCTTCAAGCCGCCACATGAGCTCGTCGCCGGTGCCGACGACGGAGGTGTTGTACCATGCCGGCTCGCGGAGCTTGTATTCGATCTCGTCGAGCGCGGACTCGTTGTCGCCCTTCAGATAATCCGCCATCATCTCCTCTTTCTGCGAATGCGAGTTCACGACGCTGGAGCAGCCGGCGAAAAGGCATCCGGCCGCGACGGCGGGCAGGAGATTGCATGCGAGACGGGAGACGGTGCGGCGGAATCTCATTCGGTCATTCCTCGACGGCTTCAAGCATTGTCGTGTCCGCGACGGGCTTTTCCGCGGCGGGCTTCTTTTCCTCGGCTTTCGTTTCGGCTTTATCCTTGAACGCCGGGGACTTCATGATGCCGGGGATGATCTTCTGCGGGATGACGGTCTTGATGAGGTGCTTGCCGTAGTCGTCGACGGTCCAGTCGCGTCTGGTCGAGATGGGGATGCTGCGGAAATCGACGCGCTCGTCGAAGGGGACGCTGCCGAGCGTTTCGCCGGTCTGGGCGGAGATGATGCGGACGCTGCCCTCGATGTTGCCGATGTAGCGGAACCCGCTGGCGCCGGTCTCGGCGACGTTGTAGGAGATCTTTTCGATCTCGAAGCGGGTGATCGTCGCCTGGATGAGCATTTCGACTTCCAGGAGCTTTCCGGCTTTCACGTACATCTTGGGCTCCAGCTCGTTCAGGTTGTCCATGTCGTTCTTCTTCAGAATCTTCGCGACGGACTGGAGGTTCTGGAGGCGCAGGCCCTTGTCGAGCATCTCGTTCTCGAGGCGGACGTTGAAGTCGTCGGCGAGGTATCCGGGCGCGCGGACCTTGATGACGGGGGCGAGGATCGCGGAGCGGTGGAGCGCCTTGTCGTCGGAGAGGAGCTTCTGGAGGGCGGCTTCGATCTGGTCGGCGAGTTCGTCGAGGTCCTTCACGCGGAGGTTCGCGGTGCGCGCCTGGTCGATCTCGCCCGTGGTGGCGTCCATGATGCGCATGGTGCAGTTCAGTCGGCTGCCGAACTTGCTGACTTCGGAGACGAGGATGTATTTCACGCCTTCGAGCTTTCCGAGTTTCGCCTTCTGCGTGGAATTCAGGTTCACGAGGTCGGAACTGGTCGTCAGCCCGATTTCCGTCATGATCTGGTTCAGCGCGCCGCGGGAGACCAGCGTGTATTCGTCGGACTGGATCGAGGATTCGAGGATGCCCCAGAAGGCTTCGATGTCGGACGCGGGCACGCCGCCCTTTCCGACGGGTTCGGCGACGGCGAGCTTGTCGGCGGCGAGCGCGCCGGCGGCGAGTACGATGCAGGCGAATGCGGCAAGGAGTTTGTTCAGTTTCATATCGGTCGTCCTTTCCGGTTATTGTTCCAGTGTGGTCGAGATCGTCTGGTCGGATTTCACGTCCACCGAGAGCGTTTTGGTCTTGTAGCCGTCCGCCTTGATCTCAAGCGTGTGCGAGCCTTCGGGCAGGGGGAACGTCTCGCCGCCCGCGGCGACCCTGACGCCGTCGGCGTAGACCGCGGCCTGCGCGGGGGAGAATCCCTGTCCGGCGGAGGGCTTGACCGTGACCATGTACGGCATGGGCGTGACGGTCACTTTGTTCTTGCGGCCTTCTCTGCAGACTTCGTAGAGGTCTTCGGCGGCCTGCTCCAGCGCGGATTTCATGAGGCTCAGATAGATGTCGTTGTCGAACTGCTCCGTGCTGATGGGACGCTGTTCGCGGTAGCTGCCGGTGTAGACGTTGCTGTAGACGGAGTGCTGCGCCGCGAGGTCGATCATCTTGATCGTGACGTCGAGCTGGTATGTGGTGGTGTTGGTCTGGATGCCGTAGCCGGAGAACGAGTTGGTCCTGGAGTGGATGTCGGAGACGGTCCCGTAGATCAGGTGCGTGGCTCCGGTCTCCTTCGCGATGCGGAGCATGAAGTCGCGGGGGAAATCGTCCTGCTTCTGGAGCTTCTGCATGGCGGCGGCGACCTGGGAGACGTCCATGCAGCCGAAGACGTCGTTGTGGCGGCCCAGGTACGCGCTCAGGTACTCCGCGCCGATCACCATCGGGCGCGGCTGCCCCTTCACGATGGTGTTGTACAGGTCAAGCGCCTTCTTGCGCGTGAAGACGTTGTCGTCGACCTGCGCGTCGCGGTTCGCCGAATTCGTCCAGCTGTTGTCCCACGCGTCGATCATGCGGACATATCCCTGCATGATGCCGTTGATGGTCCGGTGGTCGGCGTCGTTCAGCGTGTTCTGCGGCGGGATGACGATTGGATTATTCTTTCCGTCGAGGAAGCGGATCTGCCCGGCGGTGTCGATCGAGGTGAAATCCAGCACGCAGACCTTGAACGGCTTCCACGCGGGCTTCTCCTTCGCCTTCGTCTTGACCGTTTCCGTGATGACCGTGGTGGTCGTCGTGGTGGTCGTCGTAGTCTCTTTCTCCTGCGACGCCGCGTCCGCGGCATAATCGGATGCCGCAGCCAATGCCAGAGCGGCCGCCGTCAGTGCGGTGAAATACAGTTTCTTCATCGTTTTCAAGCCTCCTTGTGTTCGGGTGCCTGCTTGTTTTCTTCGAAATCCGCCCGCCGGAAACACGAGGGGATTCCGGGGCGTCCTGCGTGAACGCGGTCGTCCGGCTTCGTCAGCCGCCCGCGCGTTCCTCAAATATTATACCGCATCTTTTCGCAAAAATCAAGCACAAAAACGAAAAAAAACCGAAAAAAGTTCGGAAAAACGAAATAATCGTAACAAAAAGCGAACCGGACGGGGGCGCATCCGGTTCGCGGGGGATTGAAAAAAGCCGTGAAAAGGTCAGTCGCGCTTGACGGAGGGACGGAGCGGGGCGGGACCGCCGTGCGGGAGGACATCCGGGCCCTTGATGACCTGGCCGTTCTTGTCGAGGTCCTCCATCAGCTTCTGCATTTCGGGATCGTCGGCCCATTCGGGATGATATTGCCTGGTGTAGATGCGCCCGGCTCCGAAGGGATGGAGCTCGGCGTTTCTGCGGGCGGCCTCCTCCTGCTTCTGCTGCTTTTCGAACTCTTCCAGTTCGGCTTTTTCGCGGGCGGCTCTTTCCTCGGCTTTCGCCTTGGCTTCGGCATCCATCTCATCCTTCACCGCCTTGGCGGTCTCCGGGAAGTCCTTGTCCAGCCCGGCGACGCCCCCCTGAAGCTGTTCGAGGAAGAGAGCGGTATAGCCGACCGTTTTCCAGAGTTCCTTCTCGCCGTCGGCGGAGAGGACGAGGATGGTGGGGTAGGCTTCGACGGAGAACTTCTTCGCGAGGTCGTCGTTCTGCTTCTTCACGCCGTCGTCGAGCTTGGCGTCGCGCGGGAAATCGAGGAAGAGGGTCACGAGGTGCTTCTTCGCGAACTCCTTGAACGCGGGCTGGAGCAGGATGTTCTTTTCGAGGTTCTGGCACGGCGGGCACCAGTCGGACCCGGTGAAGAGCGCGAGGATGGGCTTCTTTTCGGCTTTCGCCTTGCCGACGGCGGCGGTGAAGTTGTCCGTCCAGCCGGCGGGCGTCTTGCCGGGGGTGAACTCGACGGGGTGTTCCTTGTTGTATTTCTCGGCTTCCGCCTCGATCTGGGCGGCGCGGATGCGTTCGCTCATCGCCTTGGCGCGGGCGCGGTCGCGTTCGACGATCCGGCGGATCTGGTCAGAATCGAACGTGCGCGTGGCGGGACGCGAGGAATCCGGGGGCGCGACGGGCGTTTCGGCTTTTTCTTCGGGCTTCTGCGCGTCGGCATTTGCCTGCGCGGCGCGCACGCGTTCCTGTATGCCCCGGACGCGCGCCTGGTCGCGTTCGAGGATCTGGCGCATCTGGTTGCCGGAGAGGTTGCCGCTGTTGGTAAGGGGCACGGTGATCGTGGTCGTCTTCGGCGTTTCGGCTTTTTCTTCGGTCTTCGGCGCGTCGCCCTTGACGAGTTCGGGCTTGATCTCCGGGGCTTTTGCCTTCTGATGTTCGCGGATCCACTGGACGCGCGCCTGGTCGCGTTCGAGCATCTGCTTCATGGCGTCGGCGTCCGATTCCCCGGACTCGGCGGGAGCTTCGGCTTCGGTCCAGTTGAGGTCGAGCGTGACGAAGCCGCCGCCCTGCCGGTTTTCCTGTGCGAATGCGGGAACTGCGCTGAGGAGTGCGGCCGCGGAGGCCGCCGCGAAAATCGTGGTCTTGTTCATTTCGGAGTCCTTCCAAAAATTGAAACGTTGTTGAAAACTGGTTTTATTCTGCGAATTAGACGGCGCCGGACGGCGCGTTCTTAGCGGTTTTTGTGAAAAAAGGGAAAAAACGGCAAAAAACGTGCGCCCGTCACATGGCCGAGGGGAACGATGCGGCGGCGGATTCGACGGCCGCGCCGAGTTTCGCGAGCATGGAGATGATGCTGCAGAGCATGGCGGCGGTGAAGACGGCGGCGAAGATGGAGGTTTTGCTCATGGTTCCGGTTCCTTTCCGAGTGGGAATGACGTTTCAGAATTTTGTTTTCAAGAATTGGATGCCGGAGGAAGCGGATTTCTTAGCGCGGCACGGAAAAGTTTTGCAAAACAAAGCGGACGCGGAGAAAAAATGCTTGAAAAAAAGCGAAGACCCGCTATTTTATAAGAGTCTCCCGGAACGGCGGACCGTCCGCCGTCCGGAACCTGCAACACGGAGGAAAAATGAAAATACTTGTCATAGACGGGCAGGGCGGCGGCGTGGGCCGTCAGCTCGTGACCCAGATCAAGCAGGCGTTCCCCGACGTCCAGCTCATGGCGGTCGGCACGAACACCATCGCCACGTCGGCGATGCTGAAGGGCGGGGCGGACGCCGCCGCGACCGGAGAGAACGCCGTTCTGGTGGCGGTGCGGAAGGCGGATATCGTCGTCGGCCCGATCGGGATCGTCGTGGCGGATTCCCTGGGAGGGGAGATCACGCCCGCGATGGCGAACGCCGTCGCGCAGTCCAGCGCGAAACGGATCCTGCTGCCGTTCAAACACTGCGACAACGTGATCGTCGGCGTGTCCGATTTCACGCTGGGGCACCTGATCCAGCAGGCGATTGACGAATTGCGGAGAATAATCGCTTGACATTTCCGCAAGCCGTGATATAGTATAGTATGTTTTTTCAAACCGGGGCGGCAGAAGCCGCTGGGAAGGAACGCAGAAGCGTCCGGTATCCCGGTTCCGCAATTATCATGATTTCCGATGCCTCATGAAGAGGTGTTGTTTCCCGGAAGGGGAAACGCCCATCCTTTTTACTTCAGGAGGTCAAAATGGCTTGTTTCAGTGCACCCCTCGCGGCCGCAATCGCGACCGGCATCGTCCGTCGCGGCATGGCGGCGAAAACCGTCGAACAGCCCGGAACCATCAGCTGGGCGACGAAGCTCGGCTGGCTCGAAAAACTCTTCTTCGGCGGATGCGCCCTGCTGGCGTTCGAACACGTCTGGCACGGCGAGATCATCTTCCTGTTCCCGTTCCTGACCGGAGTCCGCGACGGCAACACCGCCGAAGTCCTGCGCGAGATCGCGACCGTCGGCGGCGCCATGACCGCCCTGATCGTCGCCGTCTGGATCGGCATGCTGATCGCATCCTCTCTCATCGTGAAGCGCGGCAGGACCGCGGAAGCGGAGGCCTGACCATGTGCCTGATCCTGACAGCTGTAGCGGCTGTTGTCAGCACCGCGATCTGGTACGCCTCCGAAACGATGCGCGACATGAAGATCAGCGTGCTCTGCTGGCTCTTCTGGGGCGCGGCGATCATGTGGCTGGTCGACCTGGTGTTCGAGTACGCCGAGGAAGGCGCGAAGGTCTTCGAACCCGCGTTCGCCGACGTGCTCAACGATTCCCTGCTCGGACTCGCCGTGATCACGATCTCCCTCGTGATCTGGATCGCCGTCCTGCTCGTGCGCGACCCGAAGGGCGTCGTGCGTTCGGTTCTGCTGAAGAAAGCCGCCTGAACCCTCTTTCAAAAATAGGATTTATGCCGGATTCGAATCCGGTCGATGTTTCAGCAGAAACAGTTTGACCCCGCCGGAAAGGATTGGACCACTTTCGCGGCGGGGTCTTTTTGTGTCTTTCTCGGGGGAGGGACGCGGGCTTACGGCCACCAGCGTTTGACCGTGCCGATCACGAAGAGCGCGACGATGGCGAGCGGGAGCAGCGTGAAGAGATAGTAGCGCGTCCACAGCGGGAGCTTCATCCCCTTGCCCGTGTTCGCTTCCGCGAAGAAGTCCTTCCAGCCCCAGGCGGAAGCCGCCCCGCAGAAGATGACCACGAAGACCGATCCGAGCGGGAGCAGGATGTCGCTCACGAGGTAGTCCTCCAGGTCGAGGAAGGTCGAGTCGCCGCCGAGCGGATGGATGCCGCTCAGGAGGTTGAACCCGAGGGCGCAGGGCAGGGAGAAGACCGTGATGACGACGGCGTTCGCGAGCGCGGCTTTCGGACGGGAGATGTGCAGTTCGTCGATCATGAACGCGATGAGGTTTTCGAAGACGGCGACGACCGTGGTGAACGCCGCCGCGCTCATGAAGAGGAAGAAGACCGCGCCCCAGAGCCTCGGCCAGACCATGTGGTTGAACACGTCCGGCAGAGAAACGAAGACGAGGCCGGGGCCGGAGGAGACGTCGATGCCGTAGGACTTGCACGCGGGGAAGATCACGATGCCCGCGAGCACGGCGACGGCGGTGTCCAGCAGGATGATGATGAGCGATTCCTTCAGCAGCGAGTGGTCGCGCCCGATGTAGCTGCCGAAGATCGTGATGCTGCCGACGCCCAGGCTGAGCGTGAAGAACGCCTGTCCCATCGCGGCGACCACGACCTCGGAAAGCCCAGTCTCGCGGACCGCGTCCATGCTCGGCATCAGGTAGAATTTCAGCCCTTCCTTCGCGCCCGGCAGGAAGAGCGCCCGGCAGCAGAGGACGAGCAGCAGGATAAAGAGTCCGCTCATCAGGAACTTCGTGACGCGCTCCACGCCGTTTTTCAGGCCCGCGCCGCAGATGGCGGACCCGGCGGCGACCGTGACGATCATGAAAACGACGTTTTTCCACGGGCTCGCCGTGAGCGCGCCGAAATGCTGTCCGATCGCCCCGGTGTCCAGCGAGGAGAGCCCGCCGAAGAGATAGTCGCACGTGTAGCAGAGCATCCAGCCCGTCACGGTCGTATAGAAGATCATCAGCACGGCGCATCCCGCGCAGAAGATGCCAGCGGGTATCTGCCAGCGTTCCGGATGCGAATGCGGCAGGACCTTCGCCGCGCCGAACAGCGTGCGTCTGCTCGCGCGCCCGACCGCGAGCTCCATGACCATCAGCGGCAGGCCCATCACGGCGAGGAAGAAGAGATAGAACGCCACGAAGCACGCGCCGCCGTATTTGCCGGTGACGTAGGGGAAACGCCAGATGTTGCCGAGGCCGATGGCGCAGCCGGCGGTGAGGAGGAGAAAACCGAGGCGGGAACCGAGCGATTCGCGGCTGTTGTCAGGCATGGGGGGAGTCTTTCGGAAAAAAAGGGGGATCGCGGGCGGATTGTTACGGAACGGCGGACGCGGTCACTTGGTTTCGCCGCCGTCGCCGCCGTCTTTCTTGTTTCCTGCCAGCTTCAGCAAGAGCGCGAGGGTGTTGATCACGAGATAGACCAGCAATCCGTATCCGAGGAGCTTGTAGCCCATCATGAGCCCCCATGCCGCACCGGCGGCAAGAAGGATGTCGATTACGATAAATCCGAGCAGGCTTTTGTCTTTCACGGCAGTCTCCTGTATAACAAAGAATCGAGTGAAATCGTGTTTCCATTCAATGTACCACATTCGGAAGGAAAAGTCAAGAAAAGAACGCCGGATTTGTCCGGAAAAGAACATGCCGGAGCCGGTCGCCGGTTTCGCGTGCCCGTGTATGCACGTTTTTTTCAGTTTTTTCAGGCTTCTGAAGAAACCGGCTTGAAAAACGTCGGGCGGCGGGGTATATTATATGATTACGACCCGAAAGGCAAACGGGCTTTCCGGGCGGATTGGAAACCAATAAACCAACAACCAAACCAGGAAACCAACACAATGAGCGAAGAAAAGAAACAGGATGCACCCGTGCAGAAGAGCTACGTCATCATCGACGACAAGCTGACGATGGACGATCTGCTGAGCGGACAGACCAAAACCGATTTCAAGGTCGACTCGATCGTCTCCGGCACGATCGTCGAGAAGCGCCAGGACGGCGCGCTGGTCGACATCGGTCTGAAGGCCGAAGGGTTCATCCCCTACACCGAGTTCAAGAACTGGGAAGAAGTCAACGTCAACGACCAGATCGACGTGTATCTCGAAGAACTCGAAAACGAACAGAACCAGCCCGGCATCAGCCTGCAGAAGGCGGCCTTCATCCAGACCTGGAAGAAGATCACGTCCGACTTCGGCGAAGGCAGCGTGATCCGCGGCAAGATGAAGAAGAAAGTCAAAGGCGGCATCCTCATCGACCTCGACGGCGTGGAAGCCTTCCTCCCCGGCTCCCAGATCGACATCGGCCCCGTCAAGAACATCGACGAGCTCATCGATCAGGAATACGATTTCAAGATCCTCAAGATCAACCAGGAACGCCACAACATCGTCGTTTCCCGCCGCGAACTGCTCGAAGAATCCCGCAAGGATATGCGCGCCCAGTTCCTGAAGGAAATGAAGGTCGGCGAACTCCGCAAGGGCAAAGTCAAGAACATCACCGATTTCGGCGCGTTCATCGACCTCGGCGGCGTGGACGGACTCCTTCACATCACCGATATGTCCTGGGGCCGCATCACGAACCCGAAGGAAATGCTGGAAGTCGGACAGGAGATCGAGGTCATGGTCCTCGACATCGACTTTGCCAAGGAGCGCGTCTCCCTCGGCCTCAAGCAGAAGTCCGCGAATCCGTGGGACGACGTCGAGACCAAGTATCCCGTCGGCTCCACCGTCAAGGGCCGCGTGGTCAACATCATGCCCTACGGCGCGTTCGTCGAGATCGAACAGGGCGTCGAAGGCCTCATCCACGTCTCCGAAATGTCCTGGACCAAGCGCATCACGAAGGCCAGCGACGTCGTCAGCAGCGGCGAAGAAGTCGAAGCCGTTATTCTTGAGGTCAACAAGGCCGACAAGAAGATCTCCCTCGGCCTCCGCCAGAAGACCCGCAATCCGTGGGAAGTCCTCGCCGAGAAGTATCCTCCGGGAAGCCACATCAAGGGCAAAGTCCGCAACATGACGACCTACGGCGCGTTCGTCGAGATCGAAAACGACATCGACGGCATGATCCACGTCTCCGACATGTCCTGGACCCGCAAGATCAATCACCCGAACGAAGTCCTGAAGGTCGGCGAAGAAGTCGAAGCCGTCATCCTGGACATCGATCCGACCCAGCAGCGCATCTCCCTCGGCCTGAAGCAGACCGAAGTCGATCCCTGGGCGAACATCGAGCAGATCTACAAGATCGGCGACGTCGTGAAGGGCAAAGTCACGAAGGTTACCGCGTTCGGCGCCTTCATCGAGCTCTCCCACAAGATCGACGGCCTCGTCCACATCTCCCAGATCTCCCGCGACCACGTCGAAAAGGTCAAAGACAAACTCAATCTCGGCGACGAGATCGAAGCTGTCGTGATCAAGATCGACAAGGACGAACGCCGCATCGGCCTCAGCATCAAGGCGCTCGAAGAAGGGTTCAACGAAGAGTCCATCAAGGCGGCCGGCGA
Source organism: uncultured bacterium (assembly GCA_902780135.1). Taxonomy (GTDB): domain Bacteria; phylum Verrucomicrobiota; class Lentisphaeria; order Victivallales; family UBA1829; genus UBA1732. Next base: position 44,977 of record CACZEK010000024.1, on the reverse strand, counting down.
GGAAGTCTCCGCCGCGCTCAAGCCGGGCGAAGCCCTCGGCGACATGGGCACCATCTTCGGCAACTCTCTCGACAACCTCGACCTGAAGCAGGACTGAGCGCAGTCTGAGATTTGCAGAAAGTCTCATCCGCCCCGCTGGAATCCGTTTCCGGCGGGGCTTTTTCGTGTGCCTGCGCGGACCGCTGAGTCTTCCCAGTGCCCGAGCGCAGCCGGACACGACTTCAGCACGCACCGTGTGTGCCCGAGCGAAGCCGGGCTCTTCCCAAGTGAAGGCTTTGCCTTCCCGCGTTTTCAGGCGTTTTTCCACGAATTCGCATAATCGGATTTGACTTTCTTCCGTTCGGGGGATATATTTTCGTTCAAAGCGGATTTCCTGCCATGCCGGAGTCCGCATTCCATGTTTCCTTCACCGGTCGTTCCGGCGTGCCGCTGGCGCAACCGGTGATGTCGGGATAAACAGTCCGGGCAGACCGCCGGACGCAGACAACACAGGGTTCTTGTTATGATGGATTTTTCAAAACTGATCGAAGATGAAATGACTCCGGAATATGCAAAAAGGATCATTCAGGACCTTTCGCCTTATCCCTATCTCGCCGACATCCTCGTGATCGCCAGTTCCTTCGCGGTCGGCGCGCTTTTTTCCCTGATCCTGTTTCTCCTGCTGCGGCCTCTCCTGAACCGGTTTTACCGCCGCCACTGCACGTTGAACGCGGAGCTTCAGGCGTGCATCAGCCGGATGATCATGTCCTTCGTGGGGTGTCTGCCGCTGGTCCTCATCAGCTACTCCGTGTGGTGCGACGGGATACACGAGTGGATCGCTGTGCTGATCATCAAGCCTCTGTGGGGGATCGGGATCGCGCTCCTGGCGCTGACGCTGTCATACGCCATCAAGAGTTTCGGCCTGTGGTACAAGCAGCAGCGCAATGCGGAACAGCGCCCCATCGACGGTCTCCTCGAGCTGGGCATCTGCTTCGTATGGGTGGCGGCGATCATTGTCTTCATTGCGATGCTGGTCGAAAAAAGCCCGATCTATCTGCTTTCCGGGCTGGGCGCGATCGCGGCGGTCCTGATGCTTCTGCTTCAGCATACGATCCACTCCTTCGTCGCCAGCGTGGAGATCAACGCCGACCATCTGGTCGAGATCGGCGACTGGATCGTCATGGAATCCGAGACGTTCGGCGGGATCCTTGACCGGCAGGAGATCGACGGCATCGTCACGGAGATCTCGCTGCATACCGTGAAAGTCCGCAACTGGGACAGGACACTGGTCTGTCTGCCGATCTGCGATCTGGTCAACAAGCCTTTCATCAATTATTCCGCCATGGAAAAAGGCGGCGGCCGCCGCATCAAAAAAGCGTTCCTGATCGATCAGCGCACCGTCCGCTTCCTGAACGATGACGAGGTCGAGATACTCAAGGGGTTCGATCTTCTGAAGGATTATCTCGAGGACAGGCAAAGCAAGATCGCCGAATACAATTCCGCCCGTTCGGGATTCAATACACGCCATCTGACCAATCTCGGCGTCTTCCGCGTCTATGCGCAGCGGTATCTGGAACAGAATCCGGACATCCGCGCCGACCTGACGCTGTTCGTCCGCGCAATGGAGCCCACCGACTCCGGCGTGCCGCTCGAGATATACTGTTTCTCCAAGGAAGTGCAATGGATCCCCTACGAAAGAGTCCAGTCCAAGATCATGGAACATCTGCTTGCGGTCCTGCCGAGTTTCAGCCTGCGCGTGTTCCAGAGAAGCAGCGACATCTACCAGCAAGGCCGCCATCAGATCGACGTGGTGGGCGGTGCGTTCCCCTTCGAACACGGCAAGTCTCTCGCCGCCCCCGGTCAGAAGCAGGACTGAGCGCAGTCCGAGATTTGCAGGAAGTCTCGTCAGCCCCGTGGAAACTTCGGTTTCCGGCGGGGCTTCCTGTGTGCCCGCGCGGTCCGTTTGCCTCGTATTTCAGCGCGGACGGGCGGGGCAGGGGGGGCGTCCGGCACGCGCCTCTCTTTTTCCGCGTTGCCGGACCGGAATCTTTTCTGCATCCTTTTTTCTTTCTTTTTTTGCGCGTTTTCCCTGATCGCGATTTGATTTTTCCTGAATAAAGGATTACTTTTATTGATGTCTTTTTTGAAATGCAACGAATACGAAAAGGCCTTCTGCCATGCCAAACACCTATGAAATCCCGGATCATGACCACGGATCCACGCTTTCCGATATCACCCTGTACCCCGGCGACGTCATGATCGTCTCCTCCGGCGGCATGGCGGACGGCACCACGGTCAACGAAGACGGCATCCTGCAGGTCTGCTCCGGCGGCCTGATCAAGACCACCACGGTCAACGCCCTCGGACAGATGTTCGTCTCCTCCGGCGGCAGCGCCATTGGCACCGTGGTCAACGACCTCGGCAGCATGCCCGTCTCCTCCGGCGGCACGGTGACCGACACCACGGTCAATGCGGGCGGCAGCATGTCTATCTTCTCCGGCGGGAAAGCAAACGGACAGATGACGTTTGCGTCCGGTGCGATCATTTCCGCTTTCGAGGGCGCGGTCCTTGCGTTCGACATCATCGGCCTCGCCCCGTCCGGCGGCCCGTTCCTGAACGACCTTTCGGTTGTCAAGGGCGCGCCGCGTTTCACGCTGACCGTCGACAAGATGCTGGTCTCGGATGGCACGTATTTCCTCGCGGGGCGCGCGACCGGGTTCGATCCGGTCATTACCGTGCTGTCCCCCGACGGCGAGACGATCGGCACGCTCAGCGTCGGCGGCGGCACGCAGGAGATCGACGAGCTGAAATACACGCTGTCCCTGAAGGAATCCTTGCTTTGCGTCACGGTCGGCGAGCCGGAGCCGCCCGTCGAGCCGGATCCTCCCGTCACCGGCCCCGAGGAGCCGCTCAACAACTACCTGTACGACAAAAAGAACAAGGCGGCCCCCGTCAACAAAGACGTCACGGAATCCTACGGGACGATCCTGCGCGCCGCGACCGACGAGGTCCGCCTGGACCAGAGCGGGACCGTCGACAGCGGCGGCTATCACAACCATGTCGGCGCGGGCGACGAAATCGATTATGCGAAGATCACGCTGGAACACGGCGCGCGCGTGAGCCTCGACCTGAATGCCACGGACGCGTCGAAGTTCACGCTCTGGTTGCTCACGTCCTCCACGGACAAGAAGGGTGTCACGACATACAAGCAGAAATCCCTGCAGGCGACCACGCTGAAGAAAGACAAAGAGACCGGGCTGTACGCGGCGCGGACGAAGAACCTTTTCCTCGAGGCGGGTGTCTATTACGTCTCCATGCAGTCGACCAACGCGAAGAAGGGCGGCGACGCGTTCTACAATGCCGCGCTCAACGGCGACGCCTCGGCAAAGAACCACGCGATCGTCTATTCCGACGGCGACAACGGGAAAAACAACTATCTCTACGACAAAAAGAACAAAACGCTGAATCCGGCGGAGAGTTCTTTCGTGAAGACGGAAATCACCTCCGAGACGACATTCGTCGGGCTGGACAGCGCGACCCTGCACACGGATGAGGGCGGGAGCATTTGGAAGAACTTCACCGGATTCGGCGACGACGCCGACTTCGCGCGGATTCATCTGGATTACGCTTCGAAACTGAGCTTCACGGTCACTTCCGCCGACGCCGCGAAGTTCACGGTATGGGAACTCGTCAAGGGGACGGACAAAAACGACAATCCCACGTACAAGCAGAAATCCCTGCAGGCGACCACGCTGAAGAAAGACAAAGAGACCGGGCTGTACGGGACGACAACGGACGACCTTCTGCTCGATGCCGCTGATTATTATATCTCCATGCAGTCGACCAACGCGAAGAAGGGCGGAACCGCGTATTACGACGTCAGACTCGGCAAGCGGATCATCTACAACAACGGCGACAACAGCGACGACGGGAAATACATAAAAGACTTGGGCGACAAGGGCGGTATCGGCGACATCGGCGAGATCAGGAGCGAGTCCGAAAGCGCAATCATCCTGGACGACTGGGTCGGCTACGGCGACGAGATCGACTACAAGAAGTTCACGGTCGCGGCGGGGACCCAGCTGAGCTTTGTCGCGGGCGCGACGGATGCCGCCGTTTTCACGCTCTACATCATGGAGAGCTCGGAGAAAAAGGGCGTCACCACGTACTCCCTGCTGCCGATCCAGAGTGTCGTGCTCCAGGAATTGGAGCAGGGGTCCGGCAAATACTACGGCGGCACGTCGCTGTTCACGTTCCCGAAGGGCGGGACCTTCTATTTTAGCATGGCGTCCACCAATGCGAAGAAGGGCGGAAACGCCGCCTATTCCGTCGGCATCAGCGGGTATTCCGCGCCGTCCGTTTCCGACAGCGCCGAACAGGCCGCTCTGTCCGGCGCGGAAGAAGGCGGCATGACAGGCGGCGCAAGCGGCTTTGACGCGGACGACGTCCTCTCCGGATCCGGGGCAGGGGACTTCCTGACGCTCTCCGGCGCGGGCCTTGACGCTCTGCGGATGTCCTCCGCGTGCGATCCTCTGGCGTCGCCGATCCCGGTCGCGCCGTCCGGCGATCTTTTCGACGGGCTGCTGGCATGAGTCTTCCCGCAAACGCACAGGGGCAAATGGACGGGACTATGGATTTCGATGTACACGGACGGCTGGATTTCGAAGCGCCGGATGTGATCCGCGCGGAACAGACGCGCCTGCTCAACGAGCATCTGGCGTACTGCCGCGCCAGCTCGCCGTACTACCGCCGCATCCTGAGCGGCCGCCCGGACCGCCCCGTCACGCTCGAATCGCTCGCCGAACTGCCCATGACCGGGAAGTCCGAGCTCGCCGAGTTCAACGACCTTTTCGTCGCGCTCCCGCCCGAGGAGATCGCCGACATCAGCTTCACCAGCGGGACCACGGGGAAACCGTGCCGCATCTCCTACAGCGAAAGCGACCTGCGCCGCCTCGGATACAACGACGCGAAGGGCTTCCTCGCCGCCGGGATCAGGGCAGGGGACCGCGTGCTGCTGACCTGCACCATCGACCGGTGTTTCATCGCCGGGCTGGCGTACTATTCCGGCGTGATCCAGATGGGCGCGACGGCGATCCGCAACGGACTGAACACGCTCGAAAGCCACGCGGAGATCATGCGCCTGACGCGACCCGGCGCGATCGTCGGCGTCCCGTCGTTCCTGGCGAAACTCGGCGAATATCTCGCGGAATCCGGCTACGACTGCCCGTCCGTCCACACGCTCGTCTGCATCGGCGAACCGCTCCGCACCCGCGACCTCGCGCTTACGCCGCTGGGCCGCAAGCTCGACCGGTATTTCCCCGGCGCCGCCCATTCCACCTACGCGTCCTCCGAGATCGTGACCAGTTTCACGGAGTGCAGCGCGTGCGCCGGAGGGCACCCGCCCGCCGACCTCGCGGTCGTGGAGATCGTCGACCCGGACGGGCATCCGCTTCCGCCGGGCAAGGTCGGCGAAGTCGTGGTGACGCCGCTCCGCGTGACCGGGATGCCGCTGGTCCGGTTCCGCACCGGAGACGTGTCGTTCCTGATCCCGGAGGAACACTGCGCCTGCGGACGCAACACGCGCCGTCTGGGCCCGATCCTCGGGCGCAAGGCTCAGATGCTGAAGATACGCGGGACCACGCTCTTCCCCAACTCCTTCTTCACCGTCCTCGACAGCCTCGAAGACGTCTCCGATTACTACATGGAAGTCTCCGGCAGCGCGCTCAGCGACGAGGTGCGCGTGTTCGCCGCGGTCCGCAACCAGGACTGCACTGCGCAGTTCATCGCCGAACAACTCTACAAGCGCATCCGCATCCATGTCCCGGTCGAGATCATCCCGTACGAACAGGCGCGCGCGAAGATCTCCCGCCAGTCGCGCAAGCCCGTCCGTTTCTTCGATCTCCGAACCCCCTGACCGTTCCGCGTTCCGTCCGTTTCCGAACGGAAAATACAGAAATGCAAATTGCTTCTTTTTTTTCTTGATTTGTTTCCGGTTTCCGCTTGCTTTTTCCCCTGCCGCGTGGTATAATAGTTTCAGTCATTCATTCCTCTGAACAAACTTTCGCAAGGGATTCGAACCATGTTCTTCTTCGGCACGAAAAAAGACAAATACTACGACATCGCGCAGAAACTCTTCACCGCTCTCGCCGACGCCGCCCCGTACGATTGGAAAGAGAAGATCCTCACCCAACGCGACCTGATGAAGAAGGCGAAACGCACCAACGAGGACTCCGCGCTCGCGCTCTCCTTCAAGTCTCTGCCGGAAGATGCCCGTCCGAAGGCTTCCGTCCCTTCGGGGGGACCGTTCGCGAGCGCCCGGCTGAAGAAGGAGGAAAAGGAGTTCTATGCCGATTTCAATATCGGCCTGGACGGCGCGATCTGCGAGATCCAGTTCACGCAGCACTACCTGGCGGAAAACGGCTTCGACGTGCTCGGCGTGGACTTCTTCCCGAATCTTTTCAACGCGCCGAGTCTTGGTTTGCCGAAACAGGAAAAGCCGTTCCGCATCTCCGAAAAGCTTGTCTCGATCCTCGGGCCGGAATGGGACCGCGACCTCCCGCCGGTGGAGATCGACGACCCGGAAGAAGATTACGGCAAGCAGACCTACGCGCCCGCCCTGCCGCCGGAGATACGGGAGGAGTTCGCCCGTCTGATCCACGCGAAACTCCCCGATGACTGGCAGGAATTCAGCAGGCATTTCTCCCATGCGTCCTATCACGGCGCCCTCGATGTTTACGGGTACTGCGATGAAATGCAGATCATCCCGCTGGCGCCCTGCGAAACCGCGTGGTATCTCGTGGCGCGCGTGCGGAACGAGATGTCCTCCACCTTCGAATCCTACATTCTGGCGTCCTCCGATCCGGCGATGCAGGACTCGCTGTATTTCCTGGCGGAACACGACGGCGGGGAACCCGATCTGATCCCGATCGGGACCGACCTCTTCGGATTCCTGCGCAAGGCGGATGACGAGGATTTCCTGGACTCGCTGAAGAAAAAGTGAACCGCGTGATTCCGACTGGATTTGAGGACCGAAACGGATCTTCCCCGTTCGTTACATCTGCTCGGGAGAAGCCTCCGGCGAGGCCGTTTCCGCTGACATCCCGGAACGGAAGAAGCGAATAACGTCCGAAAAATTCTGACGGGACTGGGGTGCGGCGGATTCTCCGGCTTCGGCGGCGTCTCCGGCTTCGGCTGCATCCCCGGCTTCTGCGGTAAACGGGTTCTGATAGTGCGCGGGATCCTCTTTGTAAATTTGGAACTCGTTTCTGATGCAATCCGGTAGGTTCCCAGCCAGATTGCGTTCCTCCGAACCGACGGGGAAATCTAACCATCTGTCGGAGACCGCGAACCGGACAAGCTCGCGGAAATCGTGGCTTTGCGCCTGCGAAAGTTCCATGAAGTCATAAAACGCGGCATCATCCGACTGGGCAGAGAAGAGCCTGTGCCGCAGATAGGCATAATCCATTCCGGGATCGAGGAACAGCGCATAGTACCTGCGACCCAATGTGACCTGTTTCCTGTCGTGCGGACATTTCTGTCCGGGATCCAGAAACCGCGAAACCGCGTTGCGTTCATACGCGGACGTCTCAAAGAGTTCCAGCCCGGCGAAACAGAACACCTTGTGTTCGGATTCGATGCCGCAGTCCAAACACTGTCGTCCTTCCCGGTCCAGGGACAGCAATGCGAGCACGACGCAGGCGAGCAGGAGATATAGGATGATCTGTTTCATTTGTCAGCGTACGAACGTTCGCGTTCCGGTGTGTCGAAGTATTTGCTCAGGTCGATATCCATTTGAACTCAATGCGGCAGTTGATTTGATTTCGGAAGACTATTATACCACGCATCGGGCGAAAAGACAAGGGGAAATCCGCCTGAAACGCGAAAAAGTGTCTGAAAAAAGGGCAGGGGGAGGCAAAACGAACAGAGTTTACATAAAAAAAAGCAAACCCCTGTCGGTGCGGACTTGACATCCAAGTAAAGCCTGCTATAATATACATTCGGAAAGCGTTCTCTTCCGCGTCAAACAGCATTCCATTCCGAACAAGGAGCCGGGCATGGTCAAATCGCGCAATATCGTACTGGCGGCGGCCGGCATCGTGCTGTATCTCGTCTTCTTCTGCTCGTTTGCGATTCATGCCGTCGCGTTTGCGTTCGGTGGGCTGGAGTACATCAAGTTCAGGATCAACCCCCGCGAAGGCGTTTCTGTTTCGTCGAGTCGCGATGCTTCCGAGCTGACGCGCGCTGGCAGGTTTTCGTCGCTCTGGCCTGAGATAAAAGACTGCGAATGGACGCTGAAATGGAAGGATCACAGGAAGCATTTTCTGGAGCTCCCGGCGCCATCGGATTACGAAGAGATCATGTACGGCTATGTGATCGTCCCGCCGGAGGAATCGAAACGGCTTCTGGCGCAATACGACTGGGGAGAACTGCCCCCGCCTGACGAGAAGGATCCGTATTATGACGACCTTGTCGGATATTCGAGTGAACACGCCCGTCATTGGCATTTTGTTTTCCGGATCGCCGGACTGGTCCCGGCGTTTTCCCAAACAGACCGGACGCTGCAGTATTCCCGTGAACTGGAACAGGAAATGGTTTCAGGGAAATACCGGTTTGGCTCGGGGGGTATCTTCTTCGATGCGGACCGCAACACGTTTTTCTTCTATCTGATCAGACGGAATTAGGGCAGGGGGATGGGGCCTTCACTCGTGAGAATCTGTCGAATTGCCCCGCCCCAAAACTGTGAAAAACGCGTCTCGCGGTATCGTGAAGAATAAATGCGTGCATCAGGCACGCTTACCGAGGCTTGCGAACAGCAAGCCCCCGGACGCGAACGCGTCAAAATTCACTGATGCAATTCGAGCAGGGGGCAGATATTGATTTGCTTTCTGATCTGCTTTGGACCTCCGCGTTTTTTCTTACTAATCAGCATTGCGCGTCTCGCGGTCAAATAAGATATGTGTCGAGCGTAGCGAGTATTCCGAGGCTTGCGAACAGCAAGCCCCTCGGACGCGAACGCGTCAAAAAATGATTCAGGGCAGGGAGCACATTCCCCTTTGTCCAAACATAAGTCAAACCGGGCAAAGGAAACCTCCATGATACCCCCCATTTTTTTACTTTGCTTTTCGCGTCTCGCGGTATCGTGAAGAATAAATGCGTGCATCAGGCACGCTTACCGAGGCGAGCGGAAAGCAAGCCCCCGGACGCATCGCGTCCAAATCAATCATAACATCTGATACATGAAATCATTCGATCTTTCTCCACTTGCTTTTTTCCTCGCCAGCCTATTCCAAATTTCACGACATTTCCTTTGCGTTTCATAATTCCGGCATCCAGCGCCACCCATTCTGTTTGTGGCAAGAAAAACACCGGTTCTTTCATAGAGCAGGGCGATGTTACGCTTTTTCCGGCACATGGACGCACTCGGAAAATCTTCTCTTCTTCCCGGGCGATTTAAGCGTATGCTAACGACAGACACAGCTCTCAGTTCGTCTATGATTTGCCCCCGTCTCAAAAGGGCTTCGCGGTCTATTTGCAACGTCGCATAATATATATTATGTTAAATCGGATATGCCCGTCCGGCAATATGAAAGCATTTGTATCCCGATACAGTATAATATATTACGACGCGATGACAGCGCCATTGTCAACAACTTTTCAACAAATATCACCGGATCACTGGCGTCCGGGGCACAGCCCCGGCAAATCGCCTGTCCGTTTCCAGCCGGATCATCGACCCCCCGAGAATATGACGTCGAAACATACTTGAAATCCGCCGGGATTATAAGCGGCAATCGAGCGTCGTTCCTGAAACACAAGAGCGTTTGGTCTTTCGATTCCGGCAGGAACAGCCGGGCCGGGGTGATTTCCGCACATCCGCACGAACATTCACCACTGGAACATTGTCCTCATATTTCCCGTTTGATGTCCGTGATATCCCCTGAAAAGACGCAAGGAAATCTGTCCGGGACCGCAGAGAATTTCGCGGGCAGGGACAGGATGGAAACAAGCCGGTTATATGCCCCCTCGCCCGGCCCGTCCCATATCCTTTGTTTGTGTTCAAAACAGTTTCGCATGCCGGCTTCCTGTTTTTATTGTCCCGCCCTTGTGCCGTTTTTGTGTTTTTTTATCCGCCTTTTCTGCATGCCGTCAGAATCCGGCCTGACGAATTCATGTTTTCTTTTGTTCCTGCTTTTTTGCCCCGAATCCGTGCCGGAAGAGGGCGTTTGCGCCGTATTTGAACTCGGATGATCTCATTCCGCTCCCCTCCCCTATCAGGGAAGAGCACCTCAAACGCAAATAAAAGGCTCCGACAACATCGCTTCATGCGGCTTGTGCTCAATGATCGTTCTTTTATGCTTTCGACATGTGTTCCGTCATCGGAAAAACAGCTCATTCTTCTTGTCAAATCTTATGGACGCATTCGCGTCCGGGGGGGCTTGCTTTCGCAAGCCTCGGAACACTTCGCTCCGCTCAGACATCCAACAATATTATGACCGCGAGACGCGAAATGCTAAGTAAAGACAAAAAAAGGCGGGGTTTTCAAAAAGGGGCGGACGGCGAATCCGTATTTATCCCCTGCCCCAATGGAATCATGAAGGACGCATTCGCGTCCGGGGGGCTTGCATTCGCAAGCCTCGGTAAGCGTGCTCCAGCACGCATCTGTTCTTTCCTTACCGCGAGATGCGCAATTCATAAAAATAAAGCATTTACACAAGATACAAGAAAGCAATGAAGGATTACAGGTGACCGCCGCGAGACGCGCAATTCATAAGAAAAAAACATTCACACAAGATACAAGAAAGCAATGAAAGATTTCAGGTGACCGCGAGACGCGCAATTCATAAGAAAAAAACATTCACACAAGATACAAGAAAGCAATGAAAGATTTCAGGTGACCGCGAGACGCGAAATTCATAAGAAATAATAAAGCATATTCACAAGATACGCGAAAGCAAAATATAATGGAGCGTTCTTAATGATGGCGAGAAAAAGATTTGTACGTGCGGAGCGTTCGCGAAAAAGCCTGTGCCGGAAACATCCCCCCTGCCCCGATCAAAGCCAAATAAAAAGCGTCCTGTCGCTTGCATTTCCGCGCGGGACGGTGTATAATAAAACATAATAAAGAATCCCGTTCCGTTCGAACCAATCAGGATACCCTTCATGCCGGACAGCCGCGCCACACATACGATCATTTATTTGAGCATTGCCGTTCTTCTCCTGCTCGCCGCGTTCGCGCTGATCGTGACGAGAATCCCCGTGGACGATCTCGCACTCGGCAGGATGTCCAGGCTTCCCGTGATCCGCCTCTTCATTTCTCCGAATTCCGTAGCCCTACGGGCCGAAAGATTGTATCTTGCAGGATTCGACCTTGTCGAATACGACAAACAACAGGCGGTCGAGTATATCCGGGAAGCGGCGGAACTCGGCTGTGCTCCGGCTCAATCCGCGCTCGGGTCTTTCTGCGTTTCCGGAGACGGCGTCGAACAGGACACCGCCGAGGCCGTGAAATGGTTTCGCAGGGCTGCGGAACAGGGGTTCCCCGAGGCGCAATACAACCTCGGAATCAGTTACATGAAAGGCAGGGGCGTCGAACAGGACACCGACGAGGCCGTGAAATGGTTCCGCAAGGCGGCGGACCTGGGATTCCCTCCCGCGCAGAACAATCTGGGGCTGTACTGTCTCGAAAACGGCCGGGAGGCAGAGGGCGTCGAACTGTTCCGCAAGGCGGCGGAACACGGACTTGCCTCGGCGATGCATAACCTCGCGTTTTGTTATGGCGAAGGCCGCGGCGTCGAGAAAGACCCTGCGGAGGGTACCGCGAAGCCGCGGAACGGGGATACGTCAATTCTCAGTTCAACCTTGGCACGCTTTATTATTCCGAAAAGGGCGAGGAGAACCTGAAAGAAGCGGCGAAATGGTACCGCATGACGGCGGATCAGGGGCTCGCGCAAGGGGAACTCATGCTTGGAGCATTCTATCTGAACGGCATGGGCGTCGAACAGGATATGGCGGAGGCGGTCAAATGGTTCCGCCTGGCGGCGGATCAGGGTGAGGTGTATGCGGAATACTCGCTCGGCGAATGTTACAAGAACGGTTACGGCGTCCCGCAGGATATGGCGGAGGCGGCGAAATGGTATCGCAGAGCGGCGGAACAGGAGCTTTTCTATGCTCAGTGCGCGCTCGCGTTCTGTTATCGGAACGGGACCGGCGTGCCGAAGGATCCCGCCGTGGCGGACAAGCTCATCAAAGAAGCCATGCCGAAACTGCGCGCTGCCGCGGAAGACGGCGACGACGAGGCGCAGATGTGGATGGGGAGATGCTGTGAAGACGGATTCGGAGCGGAAAAAGACGAATCGAAAGCCGTCGAGTGGTATCGCAAAGCCGCGGAACAGGACCATGCGGATGCCCAATATTCGCTCGCGCTGATCCTCAAACGGAACGGAGCCGCGGACGAGGCGGAGACGCTTCTTCGCAAGGCTGCCGAATTCGGACATCCGGAAGCGAAAAAACATCTCGATGCACCCGGCCATACAGACCGGATACCATAGGGACAGACAAGATGGAATTATCATCCGGGCGAATGTATGATATTCTGGGCGCGTGGCGGATCGGCTGGCTGGTCCTTGCCGTCGCGCTGGCTTCCGTGTATCTTGGGCCTTCGGTCGCGCCGATCGCCGGATATGTGGATTCGTGTGCTTTGGCGCTTTTCCTGTTCTGCGGAGCGGCATTCCTTGTTCTGTCGGTCTTCACGTTTGGCTGTTACATCTTGGTCGCTCCGTTTCCGGCTTTTTTCCGCCGGGACATCATACCATCGTTTTTCCGCTGCAACAAAGACGGCACGCCGAAGGTCGCCAGGACGGTTTCCGTTTCGGGGGAATGCCTCGCAAAGATGGAAGACTCTTACGGCCGCGGGGTCGCGTTCGATCAGATCGTCGTTTGTCCCGTTCTGATCTTCCTGTTTGTTCATTATGTCCTGACGCGCGGATATGAGGATTATATGAACTGGCGCGATCCGAACGATTACGGCTTCTATCTGTATCCGGTGTTGTTCGCCGTCCTCTCAATCCCGTGGCATCTGCTCTATGCGTGGCGGAGCGGACGGCATTGTCCGTACTGCCTGACGCCGCGCACGAAAGACAACTTCGACCTCGAGCATCACGTCTGCCTGCGGTGCCATACTCGCTTCGTCGCGGAAACAGCAACAGCAGACGAACCTTCCCCTGCCCCGTCGGACAAAGCATAAAAAAGCGCCCTGCCCGAAGCTGTTCTCCCCAATGATGGAGCCTTTGCTCCGGACAGGACGCCCGGTCATGGCGGGATCCCGAATCGATCAGGATCCGGGATCCCGTTTCCACGGCCTGAGATCAATGGGACTTACAGCATATTCAGCCCGAGGTCACCTCCTCTGCTCTGATGTGACAGACGGCGAAGCTGCTTTATCCCGGTCCGTCTGTGCCTGAGATGTCTGCCGAGCCGGACGGGCAGCAGATAACGCCGCGCGGTGCGTTCCGCCACATGAAGTTTCCGCGCGATGACGGTGGAGCTGCCCACCTTCTCATAGTAGAACATCTTGTAGGCGGCCCAGCGTTTCGGTTCCCGGCTGGCCCAGTCCGCCAGCAGGATCATCCGACGCAGCGTTTCGGTTCCCGGCATATCATTCTTTTCCCAGGAGGCGGTGTCCTGTTCCGCCTCTCGCAGGATCTGGTCCATGCCGATGCCTTGGTCCGATCCGATCTCTTCGTTGTATTCACTCATGATAACGTCCGCATCTTTCTTTCGTTTTTCGTTTTTATGGATGGGGTACATGTGCAAAAAGTGTTAAGTTGTTCGTGGATTCTGTCGTACAAATGTACGATACTTCGGGCGGCGCACGGCTCATGGGCTGGTCCTTTCGGTCGGGAAAGAGTTGAGGAGAAAAGAGGGGATGATGCCCCCGGATCGGCTGTCTGGCGACAGTCCGATTGCCGGAGCATGGAAAATATAGTATGCGCGGGGCTGAAAGTCAAGCCCGGTTTGAAACTTTATTGAAAGTTTATTCAATAGATTCTCAACAACAACCGAAAACGCGGTCGAGACCCGGCGCCCCCCTGCCCTTTTTCCGGCGGCCGGCGGCGTTCTCCGCATGCCGGGCGGGACCGCGAACGCGGGCAGCACGGCGGAAACGGGCGGGAAGCCGCGGGAAGACTGCGCCGCGGAAAAAACGCGCGATAGTCGTCCCGCTCCGCCCCGTTTCTTCGAAACCGTGCTTGCAAACGCGGTGCGTGCGCGCTATATTAATTGCGTCATCATCGAACCGGAACCTCTTCAACAAGGAAAGGACCCGCACCATGGCAGAATTCACCGTCAAAACAAGCCGCCGCTGCGAGATCGTCGACATCACGGAGGACGTCAACCGCATGCTGCCTCCGGGCATCCCGTGCGGCATCTGCCACATCTACTGCCCGCACACGACCGCCGGGATCACGATCAACGAGAACGCCGACCCGGACGTGAAGCACGACGTCCTTCAGAAGCTCTCCGCGCTCATCCCGCACGACGAGGCGTATTACCAGCACTGCGAGGGCAACAGCGACGCGCACCTGAAGGCGATCCTGACCGGATTCTGCCAGACCGTGCCGTTCCGCAACGGACGTCTTGAACTCGGCACCTGGCAGGGCATCTACTTCTGCGAGTACGACGGACCGCGCACGCGCCGCGTGAAAGTCTACTTCGAGCCTGCACAGGATTAATCCGTTCCCTGCCCCTCCCTCAAATCATCTCTATCCCCTGCCCCGGACCATATTCGAGGCGGGGGATTCGTTTGTTCTGTATATACAAAAAGCCCGTAGAAAGCTTTTACGGCTTTCCACGGACTGTTCTGATTATCTGTGCCCGAGCGAAGCCGGGCACTGCCGCAGCGGAGGCGTTCGCCTCCCCGAGCGAAGCCGGGCACTGCCGCAGTGGAGGCGTTCGCCTCCCCGAGCGAAACCGGGCACTGCCGCAACGGAGGCGTTCGCCTCCCCGAGCGAAGCCGGGCACTGCCGCAGAGGAGGGGTTCGCCTCCTCAGCCCTTCTTTTCCGCCGAAGCGGCGTTTCCGGCTTCGTTCTGCGCGCGGATCGCGGCGCGGCGGATCTTGCCGTTGACGGTCTTCGGGAGTTCGGCGACGAACTCGATGATGCGCGGGTATTTGTAGGGCGCGGTGTGGGTCTTGACGTAGTTCTTGATCTCTTCCTTGAGCTCGTCGGTGCCTTCTTTGCCCTTCACGAGCACGATCGTCGCCTTGACGACCTTGCCGCGGACGGGATCGGGCACGCCGGTCACGGCGCATTCGAGGATGTACGGGAGCTCCATGAGAACGCTTTCGACCTCGAAGGGGCCGACGCGGTAGCCGGACGTCTTGATGATGTCGTCGGCGCGCCCCTGGTACCAGAAGTAGCCGTCCTCGTCCTGCCACGCCTGGTCGCCAGTGTGGTAGTAGCCGTCGTGCCAGACTTTCCGCGTGTCCTCGGGATTCTTGACGTATTCGCAGAAGAGTCCGCACGGATGGGCGTTCTGCTCAGCCTTCACGCAGATCTCGCCGGTCTCGCCGGTCTTGACGGGGTTGCCTTCGGGATCGAGCAGGACGACCTCGTACTGCGGATTCGGGCGGCCCATGGAGCCGGGACGCGGCTTCATGTCGGCGAGCGTGGCGATGGTGAGCGTGGTCTCGGTCTGGCCGAAGCCCTCGTACGGGAGCTGGCCGGAGACGCGCGCGAACGCCTCGCTGACTTCGGCGGGCATGGCTTCGCCGGCGGTGGTAACGTGTTCGAGCGTGGAGAAGTCGACGTTGGAGAGGTCTTCCTTCACGAGGAAACGGAAGATGGTCGGGGGCGCGCAGAAGGTGGTGATGCCGTACTGCTTGAACATCGGGAGCAGGTCGGCGGCGTGGAAGCGGTCGAAGTCGTAGGTGAAGACGCCCGCCTCGCAGAGCCACTGGCCGTAGATCTTGCCCCAAAGCGCCTTGCCCCAGCCGGTGTCGGCGACCGTGAAGTGGAGGCCGTCGGGGTTGACCTTGTGCCAGTGGCGCGCGGTCATGATGTGTCCGAGCGGATAGGCGTAATCGTGTTCGACCATCTTCGGGTATCCGGTGGTGCCGGAGCTGAAGAAGACGAGCATCGGATCGGTGGTCCTGTGTCCGGCGGGACGCTGGAAGACGGGCGGGAAGTTCGGATAGAGGGCGTCGAGGTCGAGCCAGCCGTCCTTCTGCCCGTTGACGGTGAGCTTGAGCGTCATCCCGGTCACGGCGGCGGCCTCGTCGACTTCCTTCGTGATGTTGCCGTCGGCGGAGCAGACGACGTAGCGGATGTCCGCCTTTTTGAAGCGGTATTCGAAATCGTGCGCGGTCATCTGGCAGGAAGCCGGGACCGCCACGGCGCCGATCATGTGGAGCGCGTTCAGCACGAACCAAAACTGGTAGTGGCGTTTCATCACCAGCATCACGCGGTCGCCCTTGCGGATCCCGAGGGAATGCAGCAGGTTCGCGCACCGCATGGCGTTTTCGGAGATGTCGCGGAAGGTGAAGTCGCGGCAGACCTTGTCCTTGGAGACCCACTTCATGGCGATCTTGTCCGGGCACTCGGCGGCGAGACGGTTCACCACGTCGAACGCGAAGTTGAAGTCGTCCGGCACTTTGAAACGCACCGCCTTCAGCGTGCCGTCCGGATTCCACTCCTCGTCCATGTAGTCCTGGTACAGGAGACGGCGGCTGCCGGTCGGGGGCTCCTTCACCGCGGTCTGCGGCACGAACGCGAAGCGGTCGGGCTTTTCGTCGTCGTATTTGCTGTGCATGACGATGGAGAGGAACTTGCAGGGCTTTCCGTTGGCGGCGAGCATGGCGTGCGCCTCGCGGCCGTCGAAATAGATGCTGTCGCCCTCGTTCAGGACCTCCTCCTTGCCGTGCAGGAAGATCCTCAGCGCGCCGGACAGGATCAGGACGAATTCCTGGCCGTTGTGCTCGGAATACTGAAGCGGCTCGTTCTCGCCGGCGGGCGGAGCGGTGACGATGAACGGCTCGCCGGTGCGGTCCTTCATGCGGATTGCCTGGTGCAGATAGGAGAACTCGGGACGGCGGACGAACGGGAAGCCTTCGCCGCTGCGCGTGACGGTATACAGGGCGAGGTTCGGAGCTTCGCCGCTGATGACGGAGGAGACGTCCAGGCCGAAGTGTCCGGCGAGATTGTAGTAGAACGAGAACGGCGCCTGTTTGGCTCCGCTTTCATACAGGGAGTACTCCTCCGGCGAAACGCCGAGGAGTTCCGCCATCTGTTCGACGGTGAAGTTTTTCTGAGCCCTGAGCTCACGGACTCTCATGGAGATTTGTTCTTTGTTTTCCATGTCTTGCGATCCTTGTGTTGGGTTGTATTAGGATTGCTCAGGAAAAATCAGGCATCCGGATACGGGTGGAAACACGTCCGGACCACCCGTATCTTCCCTGTGCAAAAAGGGTTTCAACGGGCGGCCTGCGTAATAATAATGTCGATAATGGCATCGGACGCGATTCGGATCGAGGCAATGCGGGCGGCAGAGGAGAACGCGGCGGAGAAATCCCCGTCGTGCCGTTCGAATCTGTCTGTCGTGCGGAACATCATTTATGTTTGCCTCAATCCGTTCGTGAGAAAAAAGAATGAATACAAATATAGCCTCACTTTGAGGTTTTTCAAGCAAAGAACGAAATAATCTTCCAAAAAACAGACAAAAAAAGAAGACTCCGGCGAAAGTCTTCCGACGGAGTCCTGGATTGTTATGTTCGGGAGAGGAGACGGTTCACTAACTCAGCGAGGCTTGCAATGCCGTGCGCCACTTCGCGGCTTCCGCGCCGGGATCGGGCGCCTGCGTGAATGCGGTCACGGCGGCGACGCGCCCCGCCCCGGCGGCTTTCAGTTCCGCGAGGTGTTCATACTTGATGCCGCCCATCACGGAGAACGGCACGCGGACGAGCGGAGCCAGCGCGCGGAGGCGTTCCAGCCCGAGGAACTCGCAGGCGAGCTGTTTGGTCTTCGTGGGGAAGATCGGACCGATGTTGAGGTAGGAACAGCCTTCGTCCTGTGCCTGCCGTATCTCGTCGGCGTTGTGCGTGGAGACGCCGATCAGCAAATCGGGGGCGATGCGGCGGGCGTCCGGGAGCGGGATGTCCTCCTGTCCCAGATGCACGCCGTCCGCCTGCGCGATCAGGGCGGCGTCCACGCGGTCGTCCACGATCAGCAGCGCGCCGCAGTCCCGCGTGAGCTCGCGGACCTGCCGCAGCAGCTCCAGGAAGGGACGGTCGGGCATGGTCTTCTCGCGGATTTGCAGGATGCGCGCGCCGCCCGCCAGAAGGGACGCCGCGACCTCGACGGGGGAGCGTCCGGCGCAGAATCCGGACGTGACGACGGGGTAGACGTCCGTGCGCCGGAACGCTTCGATGCGCTCGCTCAGGGTGGTATAGACGCGGCGCGGCATCGGTCACTTCCCGAGTCTTTTGCGGATGAGGTCCGCGGCCTTGCGTCCGGAGAGCATCATGCCGCCGAAGATGGGGCCCATGCGGTATCCGCCCATGACGTTGTTCGCGCTCATGCCGCAGGCAAAGAGTCCGGGGAAGTATTCGCGGGTGTTCTCGACGGTGGAGGCTTCGCCGCTGTCGACCCACATGGGCTTTTCGCCGAGGATGCCGCCGGTGCTGGTGGCGAGCTTCAGCTGCGCCTTTTCGACCGCGAGGTGCATGATCTCGCTCGGATGTCCGGTGCCGTCCAGCACGCACTGCGAGATCACGGTCAGCGGGTCCACGTGCATGCCGAGGCGTTCGACGGGCGTCCAGTTGATGACGAGGCCGCCGACCTGTTCGCCGCGGAACACGATGTCCTCGACGCTGACTGCGTTGAAGATCTTCGCGCCCGCGCTGACCGCGCCGAAGATGAGGCCGCTCGCCATTTCGACGGAGTCGAGCGTGTTGTAGCCGGGCGCGCCGGGGATGGGCTTGTGTTTGATGCCGAATTCGTCGAGGATCTCCAGCGAGGCGTCCTGCACGACGACTTCGTTGAAGAGCATGCCGCCGCCCCACGTGCCGCCGCCGGGCGCGAGCTTGCGTTCGAAGATGGCGGTGCGGATGCCGGCTTTCGCGAGGTAGTGCGCCGCGACGAGCGCGGAGGGGCCCGCGCCGACGATGGCGACGTCGACCGTGAGGTTGTCGAGGAGTTTCGCCGAGAAGTTTTCGACGATGGCGCGGGAGATGGTCGTTTCGATGACCTGGGAGGAGGAGTCCGACATGTGTCTTTTCCTTTCTTTGGGTTGAAGTTTCGCAGAAAACGCGGGCGGCTTTCCATCGGAAAGGATGACGCTGTCGATTTCCTACGCCGGCATTATCCGGATCAGGTTATGCGGGTATGATCTCAGCCGGACCGCGCATCGGATGACGCGCCGGTCCAGCACCCCGTGGAATGCAATTAATTAATATACACCGCGAAGCACGAGAAAACAAGCCTCTTCCGAAAAAACTCCCATGAAAAAAGCGGCCCGCGTGTTGAGGCGGACCGCAATGCAAAGCCGAAAGATTCCAGCCGGGGCTCAGATGTCTTTTCTGACGGTCGTTTTGACGCCGCCCCTGTCGTGGACTCTCTTGATGTGCCGGAACGCGTCGTCGGCGTTGTCCGCGACATGGAAAAGATTCATGTCCTCCTCGTTGATCATGCCGTCGCGAAGCATCGTGCCGCGGAACCAGTCGAAGAGCGGCCCCCAGTATTCTTTCCCGACCGCCACGAGCGGGACGGTGCGGACTTTGCTGGTCTGGATGAGCGTGAGCGCTTCGGAGAATTCGTCGAGCGTGCCGAACCCGCCGGGATATACCACGATCGCAACGGAATACTTGAGGAAGCAGACCTTGCGGACGAAGAAATAGCGGAAGTCGAGCGATTCGGTCTGATAGGTGTTCGGGTGCTGCTCCATCGGGAGCTTGATGTTCAGGCCCACGGAATCGCCGTTTTTGTTCCATGCGCCTCGGTTGGCGGCCTCCATGATGCCGGGGCCGCCGCCGGTAAGGACGCCGTATCCGTTGGCGGTGAGGAGTTCGCCGAGGCGGACGCAGTCCTGGTAGACGGGGTCGTCGGGCTTCGTGCGTGCGGAGCCGAAGACGGAGACGAGGCGTTTGTGTTTCGCCATGACCTCGAAGGAGTCGATGAACTCCGACATGATGCGGAAGATGCGCCAGGGCTCTTCCGCGTTCATGCCGTAGAGTTCGGAAAAGCCGGAGATCTCTCTGGGATCGGGATCGGTCATGGCGTTACCTCACAGCGTTTCCAGGTAGTCGGCGTATTCCTCTTCCGACATAAGGTCGTCGACCTCGGTGGGGTCGATGTTGTCGAGCTTGTACAGCCAGCCTTTTCCTTCGGCGCTCGAACTGATGATCCCCGGATCGTCGTCCAGCGAACGGTTGACTGCAGTCACGGTCCCGCTCACAGGCGAAAAGACGTCGGAGGACGCCGAAACGGACTCGATCGTGCCGACGCTGTCGCCGCAAATCAGATCCGTTCCTTCTTTGGGAAGTTCGACAAAGGTAATGTCTCCGAGATCGGCCGCGGCATATTCCGAGATGCCGACTATGGCTTCCTCGCCATCGGTTTTGACCCATTCGTGGGTTTTCGAGTAGTATTTGTCCATACCTTGAGTTCCTTCGGGAAAAGGGTTCAGATGAAACGCATAGAGAAATTAAGCATAAAAGTCTATATTGTCAAGCTCTGTTTCGGAAAAAATACGTTTTTTCTCCGGTTTTTTTCGTTTTTTCGCGCATCCGGCAGTGTTCTCCGTTCGCGGCGTGCGGAAAACGACTCCGTGCGATCCGCCCGGCGGGACCGCGCTCCGCCGCATGCCGGACGGAACACGGTGCGCCCGGACGCCCCTCGGTCATCCCCGTCCGTCAGTCAAGATCGGACGACGGTTGTTCCGCCGGTTCGTTCCCGTCTGAAACGGCGTAAAGATAGAACACGCGCATGAGCTCGTCGTAGGCGGCGCACATGCCGTTGAATTCGTAATAGCGGAACGAGGTGCGGTAGGACCACCAGGCGATCGGAGTGCCGTCGAACATCGCGGGCGATTCGATCTCCTGGTTGAAGAGACCGGAGAACTTTTGGGTCAGCTCTTCGACAAACGCATCCCGGACCTCGGACGGGCACTCGAACTTGACCCACAGCTGTTTCTTCAGTCCGTCCTGTTTCGAGAAGATATTGATGTCCGTCGCCTCAAGCGGAAGCGTGATGCCGAATCCGCTCAGGAGCGTCTTGATGCGCGGCATGGAGTATTCTTCCTCGACCGACATGGACGAGGAAAGTTCCTTGAACATCGGCATGGCGAGGATTCCGACAAAAAGACCGAAAAGAAACATTACGATCGCGATCAGCACTTTCATGATTCCGCTCCTGGGGTGTTCGGGGTGGGGTTGTGTTCCGTGTCGGACGGGAATCCGCTGCAGAGGACGGCGTTTTCCCGGATTTCGTAACAATATACATCATATCCGCGCGAATGCAAATGCGGAAAAGATAAAAAAACGGCCAAATCCACAGGGAAATGGCCGTTTGGAAAAACCGGATGAATACGGATCAGAAGCCGCCCATGCCGCCGAAGCCGCCCATGCCACCGAAGCCGCCCATGCCGCCTCCGCCGAAGCCGCCCATGCCTCCGCCGAAGCCGCCCATGCCGCCCATGCCTCCGCCGAAGCCGCCCATACCGCCGCCGGGGCCGCCGAAGCCGCCCATGCCGCCGGGACCGAAGTCCATGCCTCCGCCGAAGCCGCCCATGCCGCCGAAGCCGCCCATGCCGCCGGGGCCGAAGTCCATGCCGCCGCCGAAGCCGCCGGGGCCGCCGAAGCCGCCCATGCCGCCGGGGCCGAAGTCCATGCCGGGACCCATGCCGGGACCCATGCCGGGACCCATGCCGGGACCCATTGTAACGGTCGTGGTCGTCATGACGGGTGCGGGCGTGTTGGGTCTTGCCGTGGCCGCCGCGGCTTCCGCCTTGCGGGCTTCTTCGCGTGCCGCGCGGCGTTCCGCCGCGGTCATGCGTTTCGGCGTCGTGTCGGCGACCGTCACGGCCTTCGCGGATCCGAACGTCGGAGGAGCGAACTGGATGAGAGCGAAGAGGACGAACGGCAGAGCCGTAAGGATCAGGACGATGATAAACGCGAGATTAAAAAGAGGGCTGTTTTTTTGCGGATTGGAAGCGGACGAACTTTTCATCGTAAGTCTCCTGTTGGACGTTAGGGTATATTTCGTGCTTTTTCAAAGATATTTAACGATGTCCGGTGCGATTTTATTGTATCGGTTTGCAAAAAAACAAAAAGAATATTTGATTTTTTTGTTCAAGAGTGGTATATTGGAAGCCGTCCGGCGCGCGGGACCTTTGCGCTCCGCCCTATGAAAAACAATTCCGAACCAACTGAATATCAACGAAATGAATCGAACGCTTCAACGAGCGGTCCTGATCGCCGCCGTCCTGGTCCTCGTCCTGGACATTTTCGGACTGTATGTCCCCGCGAGATTCGGGACATGCTGGCTCGTCATCCCCGATGCGCTCGAAAACGCCTTCTGCGCCGACAATTTCCTGCGGGAAGGCAAATACGGGTTCTATCTGAACGGCGTCCTGCACCCGTCGCGTTATCTGCCGTGGTTCCCCCTGCTCTTCCTGGCGCCATTTCAGGCGCTCGCGGGCGATGTCTACGGCGCGGTCTACGGATGCTGGGCCGCGACCGCCGGACTCGCCGCGGTCATGTTCCTGTCCTGTTGGCAGACCGCGGTCCGTCCCGGTCCGGCAGGCGCACGCGACGCCGCGGGCGGCGGACTGGCGGGGCTTCTGACGTTTCCCGTGCTTCTGCTCAGTTCGTTCTTCATCGCGCTGACCGGCTACGCGATGACGGAAGTGCCGTACCTGCTGTTCTGCGTCTGGGCGATGATCCTGTGGACGCGCCTGGCGGTGCGGCGCGGCGTCGACACGGCATCTCTGATCTGGTGCGGCATCCTGATCGCGCTCGGCGGCGCCGTGCGGTCCTCCGCCTACCCGATGCTTGCCCTGCCCTGCCTTCTGGTCTTCGTGCGCGAGAAGGACTGGAAACGGCGTTTCCTGCTGTGGTCCCTCGCCGCGCTGCCGACCGCGCTGGCTCTGCTGGCGTCCAACGCCTTCAACTGGGCGGTCTTCGGATCGCCGTTCCGCACGGGGTATCATTTCTGGTGTCCCGTCCCCTACGACTTCATGACGCTGACGTTCCATCCGCGCTACGCCGCGCAGTATCTGCCGCGTCTGGTCCGGGAGAAAGGGTTCTGGCTGACGATGGCGCTTCTGGCGGTCTGCGCCGCATGGTTCTGCGCTTCGCGCGCCGCCCGGAAAGAAAAGATATGGAGCCTCGCGAAGTGGACCGCATGGGAGGCGTCCATGGCGTTCGCCCTGCTCCAGAGCCTGATCATATTCGTCCTTTACATCGTATATTTCTTTTATGACAAGCGCATGTATCTGCCGATCCTGGTGATGGTCCTGCCGCCCGCCGCGTCCGCCGCCGCGCATCTGCTCCGCATGGTCCTGAAGAAACGCCGGACCGCGAACTGGATCCTTGCCGGCGCAGCGGTCGTCCTGCAGGCCGTCGTCATGCACAACCTGAACGACTATCACAAGGCGATCCGCGGGATCCCCGACGACCGGGCGCGGCTTGAATATCTCAGCACCGTCCTCCCCGGCAACGCCGTCCTCCTCTCCATGTTCAATCCCGCCATCGCAGACCGCTTCTTCCAGCACGGCACCGACCGCACGGTCATCCCGGTCAACCGCATCCACGAATACACCGACAAGATCGCCGCCCCGGAGAAAGTAAAAGTCTGCGATCCGCCGCCGCGCGACGCGTTCGACAACCTCGCGCCCGGTCTGCTCTCCCAGCCCGGATGCTATCTGCCGTTCCCCTACGCGCTCTCCGACGATCCCGCGTTCCTCGATGAGATCATGAAGAAAAACGAACCGATCCCGTTCTACTTCATCACGGGCACGAACAGGGTGGCTCCGCCGGAGATACGGGCGACGTTTGAATTCGCCTCGCCGGAGATCGTGGGGCAGAAAAACGGCATCGTCGTCTGGCGTCTGCGGAGAAAGCCGGCTCAGCCGGACGGGGACGGGAACGGCGGCGATGGAGACGGAGAAGCGTCCGTTCCGGCGGACTGAAAAGGAAAGAAACGCCTGCGCTTAACTGACGACGTCCGCCAGATGGATGTCGATGACCTCGCCGTCCCCGGCGTCCAGAAACCGCCGCGCGAGGCGTTCGAATCCGGGCGTGCGGTCGGTCACGTAATACTGCGCGCGTCCTGTCCTGCCGGGCTCCGCGCACAATCCTTTTTTCTTCAGCAGACGGCTCAGGTAGTCCGCGGCGGCCGCCGCGCTGTCGAGGATCAGCGTGTCCTTCGGGAGATACTGGGCGAGCGCGGGGCGGAACAGCGGATAATGGGTGCATCCGAGCAGGACGACTTCCGGTGGATCGCGGAGCAGCTGCGCCAGATAGAGGTCGAAGATGTCGCGCACGATGGAGCCGTTGGTCACGCCCTCCTCGATCACCGGCACGAAGAGCGGACACGCGATGCTCCGCACGATCAGGCGCGGATCGACGGCAAGCAGGGCGTGTTCGTACGCGCCGCTGGCGATGGTCCCGCGCGTGCCCAGCACGGCGACCTTGCGCCGTCCGGTCGCGAGCACGGCCTCCACGCCCGCCAGGATCACGCCGCCGAGCGGGAAACTGCGTTTTTCGGGCAGGATGTTCGGCAGCGCCAGCGCGGACACGGTGTTGCATGCGGCGACCGCCGCCTTGATGCCGAATCGCTCCAAAAACGCCAGGTCCTGCCGCGCGAACAGCTCGACCGTCTCCGGCGAACGGTTGCCGTACGGCACGCGCGCGGTGTCGCCGAGGTAGATCACGTCTTCGCCGGGGAGCGCGTCGCGGACGGCGCGGACGACGGTGAGTCCGCCGAGGCCGGAATCGAAGAGCCCGATCGGGCGGTTGTCATGCTTTTTCGAGGGGCGTTTCGCGGGCATGGCGGGTTCAGCCTTCTTCCGGAAGTTCATTTTTGGACGCGGGGATGTCGATCACGACAGCCGTTTCGTCGCAGTGGTCTTTCTTCGGGCAGACGCAGCAGTCGCTCCAGATCTTCGGCGGGAACGTGTATTTGTCGATGACGCGGAATCCGAGGCGCTGAAAGAAAGCGACCCGGTACGTGAGCGCGAAGACGTGCCCGCGCTCTCCGCCGGTGCGTTCCTCCGCCTTCGCGAGCAGGGCTTTCACGAGACGCGAGCCGATCCCCTGCCCCGCCAGGTCGCGCCGGACCGCCAGCGAGCGGATCTCGTTGAGGTTGTTTCCGAAGTCGCGGAGCGCGCCGCAGGCGGCGACCGTGCCGTTCAGCTCCGCCACGAGGAAGTTCGCGATGCGCGCCTGGATGTCCGCCACGGGGCGCGGCAGGAGCTTGCCTTCGGTGGAAAACGTCGCCAGCAGGGCATAGATCGCGGGGGCGTCTTCGACTGCGGCGGGGCGTATCCGCGCGCCGGGTTGGCATGGCGACTGCGCCGCCATGTCAGGCCTTTGCCTCCCCGAAGTATCTGACGTCGCGGAAATGGTGATAACGCTGTTCGATCAGCTTTTTGGACGACAACCCGGACAGCGCGTCGAGCTGCTTCAGGATCTCGAGCTTGAGGAAAGCCGCCGCCTTGTCGTAGTTGTGGTGCGCGCCGCCGACCGGCTCCCGGATCACGCCGTCGATGAGCCCGAGCTTCAGCAGTTCGTCCGCCGTGAGTTTCAGCGCGGCCGCCGCCTGTTCGGAGTACGCGCGGTCCTTCCAGAGGATCGCCGCGCAGCCTTCGGGCGTGATGATGGAGTAGTAGGCGTTTTCGAGCAGGAAGACCTTGTTCGCCACGCCGAGTCCGAGCGCGCCGCCGCTGCCGCCCTCTCCGATTACGAACGAGATCACGGGGACTTTCAGTCCGAACATCTCGCGCAGGTTGACGGCGATGGCTTCGCCGATGTGGCGTTCCTCCGCGCCGACGCCCGGATACGCGCCGGGAGTGTCGATCAGGGTCACGATCGGGAGCCCCGCCAGCTCGGCGACCTTCATCAGGCGGAGCGCCTTGCGGTAGCCTTCCGGGTTCGGACAGCCGAAGTTGCGGAACACGTTTTCCTTCACGTTGCGGCCCTTCTGCGTGCCGATCATCATCACGGGGATGCCGTCGATCTTGGCGAAGCCGCCCACGATGGCGGGGTCGTCGGCGAATCTGCGGTCACCGTGGAATTCCATGAAGTCGGTGCAGATGCGGGAGATGTAGTCGAGGGAATACGGGCGGTAGGGGTGTCTGGCGAGCTGGACGCGCTGCCAGGGAGTGAGCTTGGAATAGATGGCTTTCTTCGACGCGGTCAGTTTTCTGCGGAGGGCGAGGAGTTCCTTCGAGTGGTCCTCCGAACCGCGGGCGTCGAGCTGCATGAGGAGGTCGATGCGGTCTTCCAGTTCCGCGAGGGGTTTTTCAAATTCCAGGACTGCTATGGACATGGGATTCTGTTCCTTTATGTTCGGTCGTGCGGCCCGCCGTCAGCGGCCCGATCTGATCTCCACGGCCGTTTCGCACGGGACGAGCTCGTAAAGCTCCTTGACGTCCTCGTTCGACATTCTGAAATAACCGGGCGCGCCGGGCGAAGCGTCCGGCGTGCCTGCCCGGTTCGTGCCGTGGATGGCGGTGCCGGCTGCGTTCGCGCTGGCGCCGGTCCCTTTGAGCGCCATCCACCGGGATCCGATGATGTTCCCGGCGGAGCCGGGCTGATAGGTCTGTCCGTCCACGCGCCAGACGGGGTCCTTCTGCTTGGAGAAGATGCGGAAGGTGCCGGAGAAGTCCCTGGAGACGGCGGAGCCGGGATAGACGTTGTAGATCTTGAAGAGCTTGTTGTTTGCGTTGAGGAGGAGTTTGTTGTCGCTGCGGCGGATCACGATGGACCATACGCTCTGGGGGATTTTGAGCTTCTGCCCGATGTTCAGCCGGGTCGTGGACATGCCGTTCGCCTTCTGGATCGCGGCGACGGACGTGTTGTAGTTCACGGCGATCTTGGAGAGCGTGTCGCCGCTTTTCACCGTATAAGCCACGTTCGTCTCCGAATCGGATCCGCTGTTGTAGATGTTCATGCTGGCGCGGCCGAGCAGGTTCGCCGCCGGGTCGTACAGGGAATCGGAGGAATCCATCGGCACGAGCATGTCGCGCAGGATCGACCGGCACTGCTCGAACTTGCGTTCGCGGAACGCCTGAAGCGCCTCGTCGTAGAGCGCCCGCTGCTGTTTCAGCCGCTGCTTCTCGAATTCCTGGATGTCGAACGCGGCCGTGTCGGGGCTGGCTTCCCGCTGCCTGTGCTCGCGGATGGCCGCGGCGGTTTCCGCGCTGTCCGCGGCGGCGCGTTCGTCCGCGAAAGTGAGCGCGGCGGCATCGTTGTCCGGCAGGGGCTTGACCGCGTCGGACGAAATCGCGCTCCGGTTGTCGAAATGGCGTTTGACGCCCCACGCGAGGGCGGCGCATACGATCAGGAACAGCAGGACTGCCACAATACGATACAATCCGGTGTGGCGGCGTTCGGAATCGACGGTTCTGATCCCGTATGTCCTGAAATTGCCGGATGTGTTGCTTGTCAGCTTAGCCATTTCGACTCCGGTTCGTTTTGTTCGCTGGTTGAGAGTTGCGGAAGACGCGCGGGTCTTTTTCGGTTTGAGGTCGCGCGCTTATGTTTACTCTAATATAACACCTCTTTTCCATTTTGCCAGTGTTTTTTTTCAATATTTCGGAGATTCTGCCGCCGCGGACCGTGTTTTTTCCATGTTTGACTTGATTTTTGCCGTCCCGCGTGCCATAGTAACAGGCGCGTCCGTGCCGGGCATGGAGGGGGCCGTGCAGGAATGCGCGACGCAAAAAAGAGGAAGGAGGGACAGCCGATGAGCCGCGGAAATGTGTTGTTTGTCGTCACGTCGCACGACAGAATGGGGGTGCTCAGGACCAGGAAGACCGGGGTCTGGCTGGAAGATCTCGCCGTCCCGCACGATATCCTGAGGGAGGCGGGCTACGAGGTGAGGACGGCTTCGCCGCGCGGCGGGGAGGTCCCCGTCGACCCGGACAGCGTGAAGCGGCCGGACCATGCCGCGTTCGACCCGGAAACGTGGCTGGAGCGCAGGAAGGAGCTCCTGCTGGAATCCATCCCGCTTGGCGAAGTCAGGGATGACGAGTTCGCCGCGGTGTTCTATCCGGGCGGCTACGGTTCGTTCTGGGACCTCTCGGTCAGCCCGGAAAACGCCGAACTGCTGGAGAAGTTCGTTCTCGGCGGCAAGCCCGTCGCCGCCATCCGGCACGGCGGCGCGGCGCTTCTCGCCGCGAAGACGGAGTCGGGGCGCAGCATCCTGAACGGCAGGCGCGTTACCGGAGCGAGCGACGCCGAGGAACGCCAGCTCGCGCTGGACCGGGTCGTGCCGTTTTCCCTGGGGAAACGGCTGCGGAAATGCGGCGCGGAGTATGTGTGCGTCGAGCCGTGGAAGCCGCATGTCATCGCGGACGGTCTGCTGATCACAGGTCAGAATACGCAGTCGGCGGGAAGGCTCGCGTATGCCATGCTGTCCGCCATGGAAGGGAACGGAGACTCTCCCCGCGGCGACGGCGATCCCCCCTGACCTCTCTTCCCGCCCGCCGGGTCTGCCGGGGCCCTTCCGTCCCGGCGTCAGCAGAACCTGTCGGGCATTTCCCCGGGCACCAGGAACTTTTTGCCGTCCGTCCTCAGGAAATGAAGCGTCAGGTTCAGGATGCGGTCGAAAATCCCGACCTTCTCCGGTTCGATCCGGCTGAAGAAATTCTGCATGAAGCCCGTGTACGAAGCCGCGCACTGGCGGCGCATGCGAAGCCCCTGCGGCGTGAGCCGGATGCTGACGGCCCGATTGTCAAGCGTCGAGGAAACGCGTTCCACCATGCCGTCCTGGATCAGGGCGTTCAGGGTCTGGGACACTGCGCCGGACGAGATCTGAAATCTTGACGCGATGTCCTTGACCAGCGGCGTTTCGTTTTTGTGGTCGGACAGGAAGAACAGATGGTTCAGGAGGCGGAGCTTGCCGAGCGTCGTCCGTCCGCGTTTTCCGTAATAGTAGATCATGGTCGGCAGCTTCAGGTTCGTGGAGAAATGAAGCAGGAGCATCCAGACCGGAAGCGTGCTCAGCTGCTCGCTGCTGACAGGACTTCTCGAGACCAGTCCCGGCACGGTCAGGTCCGACGGCTGCTTGATCGCGGCGAGTTCGCCGCCCGTCCTGCTCTCCGCCAGACGCAGGAAGATGTCCTCCGCGATGCTCATTTCCTCGTCCCCGGCGCCGCTGGTCCGGCGGAACTCGTCCAGCATGTTTTCAAAATGCCGGAGCGGCTTCTCGCGGAAAGTGCGGAGTTTGTCCGTCGCCCGGATCAGGGTCGAACGGTGATCCGTCTCGGAGGGGATGCGTTCCAGGAAACCGTCTTTGACCAGCCTGTCGACCGCCTGGGTCGCCGCGCCGGAGGACAATCCCGTCACGGTAAGGATGTCCTTCATCGCCGGGCGGGAGTCCATGCACTCGAAAAAGAGCTGGATGATCGGCAGCTCCGCGAAACTGATCTGGATATCCTCTTCCAGAACGCCGTACGACGTGTTCCGGAGGATGTCCTTGATATAAAACAGCCTTATCCAAAGGCTTCGTGCAAAAGCCGCGCTGATCATGTGAACTGGTCCGTGTGTACGGGTTCCCGGTCGGAGGTTAAAACTTCTTTCAGAGAGAATCCTGCTCACGGATGCCGGAATGAAGCTGTTTTCCGTCTTCCCGCAATGCGGTTTATCTATGAAAACGATTTTTTAATATAATTCCCTGATATTTGCATTTCAAGTCGTTTTGTCAAAAAACAAGCAAAAAAGACAATTCGACGCCGTTTTTGACGGTTTGTGGACTGTGATATTGCCCGGGATCCCGGATCCCCCTACGCCGCATCGCACGGATCCGTCCCGTTTCCCGTGCGCCGTCTTTTTCCCGGAAAAACGCCGGTTCGAACTTGACTTTTGAAACGGAGGATGTATATTTGAGACAAAACGTCTCAATTGCAAGCTTTCGAAAAAAGGTGTTATTATGTGTCCCAGAACCATGAAGGACCGCGTCATGAACCGCATCGGCGAACTTGACAGCGTCAACCTTCAGAATTTCATCCAGATGATCTCCAAGGAGCACAGGTTCCTCAGCTCCCTCTTCGACAGCCTCCGGGAAGCCATCCTCGTGATCTCGCCCGCCCACACCGTGCTCTACCACAACGCCGCCGCGCAGGAGTTCCTCGGCCTCCCCGAAAACGCCTCCGCCCTCCCCGTGGAAAAGCTCCTGCCCGGGCTGAACCTCGATCTCCTGCTCTCCGATTCCGTCCTCGGCGGCAGGAAGTCCATGCGCCAGGAACTCGAACTGGCGTATCCGGAACACCGCATCGTCCAGATGTACGCGCTGCCCATCGACCGCGAGGACGCCCCGTACGCGCTGATCCTGACTGACATCACCGCGACCATGGAACGCGCCGCCAGCGAGATGGAAACCGAACGGAGCAAGGCGGTCTCCATCCTCGCCGCCGAAGTCGCGCACGAGATCGGCAATCCGCTGAACAGCCTCTATCTGCACCTCCAGTTCCTCCAGCGGCTCCTGAAGAATCCGGACGCGAACCTCG
Source organism: uncultured bacterium (assembly GCA_902780135.1). Lineage (GTDB taxonomy): Bacteria > Verrucomicrobiota > Lentisphaeria > Victivallales > UBA1829 > UBA1732. Next base: position 14,274 of record CACZEK010000024.1, on the reverse strand, counting down.
CCGACGCCGTGCAGGAAGTCTCCGAGGCGCGTTCCGAGGTGGAGCGCCTCGACGCCATCATCAACCAGTTCCTGCGCGCGCTCCGTCCCGGCAAGCCCGTCTTCGAGACGCTCGACCTGAAGTCGCTCGTGCTCGACTCTCTGAACTTCATGAAGCAGGAGATCACCGACCGCAAGATCCAGCTCGAATTCTACTGGGGCGAAAACGTCCCGCAGATCAAGGGCGACGCGAACCAGCTCAAGCAGGCGTTCTACAACCTCGTCCGCAACGCCATGCAGGCGATGCCCGCGGGCGGCAAACTCACGATCCGATGCAGCGCCGACGACAATTTCGTGACGCTCTCCGTCTCCGACAGCGGCTGCGGCATCAAGCCCGAAAACATGCAGAAGATATTCCGCCCCTTCTTCACCACGAAGAACGCCGGCACCGGCCTCGGGCTCATGATCGTGGAGCGCATCGTCCGCGAGCACGGCGGCAGCCTCGCCGTCGACAGCCGCGAAAACGCCGGGACCACGTTCACCATCAGCCTGCCCAGGCGGTTCCGGCTCGTGCGCGGACTGCCCGCGCCCGAAGAAAGAAATGAGATCAACCCCAAGGAAGGCTCCCCCGAATGAACAAGACGAACACCAAGCCGGCCATCCTCATCGTCGACGACGAACGCGGCTCCCGCGAAGTCCTCGCACGGTTTCTCCGCCCCGAATACGACGTCACGACCGCCGAAGACGGCGAGATCGGCGTGAACCTGCTTTCCCGCAACGCCTACGATCTGGTCCTGACCGACATCCGAATGCCCGGCGCGGGCGGGTTCGACGTGCTGAAGAAGACGCTCTCCCTCCCCGATCCGCCCCCGTGCATCCTCTTCACCGCCTACGGCTCGATCGACACCGCCGTCGAGGCGATGAAGCTCGGCGCGTTCGACTTCGTCACGAAGCCCGTTGACATCGACCAGCTGGAGCTCCGCATCAAGCGCGCCCTGGAGACGCGAAGCATCAAGTCAGAGAACGCCGAACTCAAGCGCAAGCTCGACGAATCCCGCCGCGTGGTCCCGCACATCCTCGGCGACTCCCCCGCCATCCGGCAGGTCATGGACACCGTCCGCCAGGTCGCCCCGACGCGTTCCAGCGTGCTGATCCAGGGCGAAAGCGGCACCGGCAAGGAGCTTGTGGCGCGCGCGCTCCACGAACTCAGCGGACGCAAGGGCGATTTCGTGGCGATCCACTGCGCCGTCATCCCGGAGACGCTGTTCGAAAGCGAGCTCTTCGGCCACGAGAAGGGCGCGTTCACCGGAGCCGTCGAACAGCACAAGGGCTTCTTCGAAAAGGCGGACGGCGGCACCATCTTCCTCGACGAGATCGGCGAGGTCCCCCTGCCCGTCCAGGTCAAGCTCCTCCGCGTCCTCGAAACGCGTTCCTTCGAGCGCGTCGGCGGCACGCAGAACATCGCGGTCGACGTCCGCATCGTCTCCGCCACAAACCGCGATCTGGAGCAGATGGTCGCCTCCGGCGCGTTCCGCGAGGACCTCTACTACCGCCTCAACGTCGTGAAGATCCTGATCCCGCCGCTCCGCGAACGCACCTCGGACATCCCGATCCTCGTGCGCGGATTCCTCTCCCAGCTCGCCGCCGAGAACGGCAAGGAGAACATGACCATTTCCGAGCCCGCGATGGCGGCACTCTGCGCCGCCCGCTGGCCCGGCAACATCCGCGAGCTCCGCAACTGCGTGGAAAACATGGTCGTCCTCTGCCGCACCGGCGAGATCGGACTCGAAAACGTCCCCGTGAACATCCGCGAATCCTCCTCGCCCGGCATCACGCGCGACATCCTGTCCGCGCCGTCCTGCGACCTGGAGAAGAACGAGCGCATCCTCATCGAACGCGCCCTGAACGAGTGCGGCGGCAACCGCAGCCGCGCCGCCGAGAAGCTCGGCATCAGCAGGCGCACGCTCCACCGGAAACTGAAACTCTACAACATCGAATAATCAACTCCGAAAGGAACCCGTTCATTATGGAAAACTGCCTGTTCTGCCGCATCGTCAACGGCGAAGTCCCGTCCGTGAAAGTCTACGAAGACGACCTCGTCCTCGCCTTCCTCGACCTCTTCCCCATCAACTTCGGACACGTCCTCGTCATCCCGAAGGAACACCACACCAGCGCCGCCACCATCCCGGAAGCCACCGCTGGCCGCATGTTCTACGTGGGCGCGCGCATCGGCGCCGCGCTCCGCCACGGACTTGACGCCGACGGCTTCAACTTCCACCTCTCCGACGGCACCACCGCCGGCCAGGTCGTGATGCACGCGCACCTCCACATCGTGCCGCGCTGGGCGGACGACGGATTCCACTGGAACTGGCGTCAGCTCAAGTACGAATCCGAGGAGAAGCGCGTCGAACTCTGCGAGAAGATCAAGGCGCGTTTCAAACTCGTCCGCGACGACGCCGAACTCGCCGCGAATAACGCCGCATGCGATCCCGAGTACCATTCCCCGCTCGCCGACGATCCCGCGAAGCACGGCGGCTGATCCGCCCTGCCCCGTTTTGCAAAAGCATCCGCGCCCCGAAGGTCCCTTCCGGCCTCCGGGGCTTTTTCGCGGTTAATTAACGCCGGAACCGTTAGAAAATCACCTTTTTCGTAGAAAATAACGGTTTTGTCTCTTGCTTTTCCGAAGAAAAAAGGCTATACTATCCACGGATAAAGATTGTCTCTGTTTCTTTCAACTCATCTGCACCAAACGAAAGAAAACCGGTCCATGACAATACTCCTACGATTCGTACGGATTATTTTATGTGACTTTTTGTCAAAAAGAGCAAATCATGAACAATTCGTTTTTATATCTCACTGAAAAACATGATGAATCCACGGATTCTTCCTCTGATTACTTGGATGATTACTTAGACCTGCCTCAGGAAAAGGAGGAAACGGGAAAAAACCGTTTCACTCGCAAAATATGGCGAACCATTCTGATCCTGGAGCATCTGATTCTACTCCCCTTTTTTCTCTACGCCGTAATCCAGCCATATATCTATCTGCACGATAACATCATATTCTGGTTTTATGATTTCAGTCCGGATATCGCAAAGCTTTTTCAGTACGATTTTACGGGAACAAGATTCTTCTGGAAGGTTTCCCTCATAAATCTTTTTATCATCTTTCCAATCGATGTGTACCTGTTTTTGTCCATGTCGTTTGGTAAGTTGAAAAGGCCGCAAAGGAATAAACGTGATTATCGTTTGACCTGTGTTGGAATGATTCTTTCTTTGCTGCTGACATGCTGGTCCATTCTAAATGGAATAAGAGGCGTTTCCCGGGATTTCGATAAAAGGTTCGAATTGAGGTTGCAACTGAATGAATTGGCGAATCTGTACGGAAGTGTCATTTCCTTTTTCCCTGCCTTTGATGATGCCCCGTCCACCTATGATTATGTGCTGCATCCTATGCCTCAGCTCATTGGCAAAGACTACAAATCCTGTGTTCCGGAGGACAGATTGCCCGATCTTTTGTCAATACAAGAGCTTTGGCCCCGATATACAATCCATTATGAAAATATCTGCTCCTCGGATTTCGATCTTCCACTGCTTGTGGAAAATGAAACTGTCTCAGGTCACTACTTCTCCAAAACACATCAATTCTATCGCTATGGCGTTGCCGTGAATGGGCGTCTCATTTTATATCAATATGACCCGGAAAAACACATCTGCTCCGAAAATGGGATGATTGTCGATTCCGTTCGTGCCGCTTCCGATGGTTTTTTGTATTGGGATTCTGCCTTTTATGGTGCTTTTTTTCAGGATACAAACAGGGGCACCCCATAACCATCTGAGCCGGAAAAAAGCGTCCGGACTTCGAACTCTCCGTCAGAACCTCCATAGAAGGAATGAAATCATGTCGAATCAGAGAACGAGACAGAACATCTTTTTCACGGTTAATTAACGCCGGAACCGTTAGGAAATCGTCTTTTTCGTAAAAAATAACGGTTTCGTCTCTTGCTTTTCCGGAGAAAAAAGGCTATACTATTGCCGGACAATGATCATTTCTTCTTCCTTCACCTCACATGCACCAAATGAAAGGAAACCGGTCCATGATGAAAAAAGCTCTCCTCATGCTCGCCGCCGCGGCGTCCGTCACCGCGCTCTTCGCCGCGGACACCCCGAAGACCAACCTCGGCAAACTCTACGAGAAGGATTTCCTGATCGGCGTCGCCCTCAACCAGCGGATCACGAGCCAGCAGGACAAGCAGCGCGCCGAACTCGCGGCGTCGCAGTTCAACTGCCTCACGCCCGAGAACTGCATGAAATGGGACGCCACCGAGCCGCAGGAAGGCAAGTTCAACTTCGGCCCCGGCGACGACCTCGTGAAATACGCGCAGAAGAACAAGATCAAGATTCACGGGCACACGCTCATTTGGCACAGCCAGACCCCGCAGTGGGTGTTCCAGGGCGAGAACGGGCAGCCCGCCACACGCGAGCTCGTCCTGAAGCGCATGAAGAACCATATCGAGGGCGTCATGAAGCACTACAAGGGCAAGGTCGACGCGTGGGACGTCGTGAACGAGGCGTTCAACGAGGACGGCACGCTCCGCAATTCGAGATGGAAACAGATCGTGGGCGACGACTTCATCGAGAAGGCGTTCGAGTTCGCGCGCGCCGCCGATCCCTCCGCCAAGCTCGTCTACAACGACTACAACGCCTACAATCCCTCGAAGCGCGACGGCATCGCCAAGCTCGCGAAGGAGCTGAAGAAGAAAGGGCTTATCGACGCAGTCGGCATGCAGGCCCACTATCTGATCGACTACCCGTCCACGAAACTGATCGAGGACGCCATTAAGAAATACGCCGACGCGGGCGTGATGGTCATGGTCACGGAAATGGACGTCGACGTCCTGCCGCGCTCCAACGGACGGGTTACCGCGGACATTTCCGCGACGCAGGAGTATCAGGAGAAGAACAACCCGTACACGAAGGGACTCCCGGACGACGTTTCCAAAAAGCTCGCCGACCGCTACGAAGACATCTTCAAAGTCTTCCTCAAGCACAGCAAAAACATGTACTCCGTGACCGTCTGGGGGCTCGACGACGGCACCAGCTGGCTCAACGGGTTCCCGGTCCGCGGCCGCACGAACCACCCCCTGCTCTTCGACCGCCAGCTGAAACAGAAGCCGTGCTACGACGCGCTCGTCAAGCTGAAACAGCAGCAGGGATTAAGGAAGTGACCGTCCGGCGTTTCCGCCTGACATAAGCAATACGTTTCCGCCCCGGATCGCAGCAGGTCCGGGGCGTTTTGCATTTCTGGCTCCTCGCGGCCAATATTTTATCGTCCGGAGGAAAACGGGACGTCTAATATGGATTCTTCCGATTGACGGAAGCGTTTCAGCATCAATTCATTGATGGAGACCGGAGGCTCTTTGGAATAGCCAATTTCCGGGATGCGATCATACTCTTTGATCCGTTTTTCAGGATTCAGCCACGGCCGGAAAGATTCCATAAGCTCCGCCGCGAAAACCATATTCTCCTGCATCGCCTCCCACGGCGGTTCCTGTTCGGCGGTGTACAGACGGTGCGTCGTCGCGAAACAGCGCCGGACGGATTCGATCTTTGTCAAGGAAACGGGCAGTCTTTCGGAAAAAGGGAACAGATAGTTCAGATAACAGATTCGACGAAACGGATTCCGTTTCTTTTGCTGCGCGGCCCGTATCAATTCATCAAGCTGCGCGATGACGCGTGAGAAGTTCGATTTGTAATTCGCATCGTAGAACGCCTTTCCCTCCGCCCATGTGAAGTTGTCGCCGTCCCTCGCCTGAGCGCAAAGCCGCCGCTGTTTCTCCAGATAGATCAGCAGAAGATACAAAGCGGCGCTGTTGACCGAAACGACCGGTTCGCCCTGATTCATCGCCTTTCCCCGATTTGAGGACTTTCAGCGCCTCAGGATCGTTTTTGAAGAGTTCTTCCAGTCCGGCGTCGATCTTGACGGATTTGCCTTGTTCTCGGTCAAAGACTGTTTTTTCGTCCGTAACATCGGTGCGTGCGCCATATTTCAGCAGGAGCTTCGCTGTCTCATAATGCTTGTGGAGCAAGGCAATATACAGAGCGGACGATTGGCGCGGATGTTTGGTGTCTCCGGGCGTTTTGGGGAAATCCGTCACGAACCCGTGTTTCAGGAGCAGTTCCACCATTTTCGTCTGGCCGCCGGTTGCGGCGGATGCAACAGGATAATGCTCGCCCGCGCGGCGATAATCGTCGGGCGAAACCTTGACTCCGTGTTCAAGCAGCAGTTCTGCCATTTTCAAATTGCCGGCCGACACGGCATGCAAAATCGGCTTCTGGTGGGTGACCTGGTCCGCCTCGTTGACGTCCACCCCGGCATCAAGGTATTCTTTCGCCAGTTCGAGGTCGTTCCACTTGACCGCCGCCCAGAACGGCTTTTTGTATCCGCGCGCTTCCATCAGCTCCATCATTTCCTGCGTCCCATTCTCGTAGACGTTCATCAGGGGGCTGAAAACATAAGGGTTATTCGTTTTCTTGTCAGGATCGAGCCCCTGTTCCAGGAAGAACTTGAACGCTTCGATGTTCCGGGCATCTATCGACGCGCGGAAACAGTCATACCACTCGTTCTCGGTCAATTCGTCGCGATGCTGCCAGAAAATCGGAAGGAAATAATTCCCTTTATTCGAACTGATGATCTGCCTCACCGTGGATTGTTTGAACTTGGCGCCCGCGTCGAGCAGCGTGCTGACGATGGCCGGACTGCAATACTCTTTCGGATCGATCGCGTAATCCAGCAGGGTCTTTCCGCTACCGTCCGGCTTGTTGACGTCTACGGGGTTCTCTTTGTCCTCCAGCTCTTTCTTCAGGTCGGCGGCGTCGATCGAATGAAGCCGCATATACAGGGATAGTTTGCTCTCCGAATTGATCTTCTTCATGATCTCGGCGTCGATTTTGGCGATGTTCCGATAACGAAGAAGGTGTTCCTGAATGGTCGATCCACTGCTGTTCTTCCGATTGAAGTCGAAGCCATCCTTCACGAGCAGATCGAATGCGAATTTGTTATTCGTCGCCGCGGCCTCTTCGACGCACGCCATGCCTCCCTCCGTGGGAATCACGGCGGCGCCGCCGTTGTTCAGCACGAACTCGAAGATATTGTTCTTCCGGTCAAGGAAATCCTTTGTCCGGCGTTCCGGATCCGATTCTATCGCACGATATAACAAAGGCACCTTTTGGTTGCTCACTGCATTCACATTGAAATCAAGTTTTTTTCCTTTGCACAATTCGATCAGCTTGTCATATTCCGCGCCGTTGATCAGGAACTCCACAAGACTGATTTCCTCCGCCGTCTTCGGGAACGTGTCGCCGGAATACATCCGATTGACGAGTTCGATCCGCATGTTCATCTGTTCCTCCAGGACCGAATTTTCCCCTTTTCTTCGATCTGCGTCATTTTTCTCTCTCCATGCCTGGATGATTTTCTGACGCGTCGTTTCGGCGTTCGTCTTCTTTTTCTCTTTGGACCGGCTTGTTCCTGTTTTCGTGTTCGATGCGGATTTCACCAGCGCGGACAGACCGGGATTCTCGTTCTCCTTCCACGACTCTCTCTCGCCAATGCGGACGTATTCGATCTGCTGCCATACATATTTGGGAGAATTGTCCTTGAGGCGGAAAACATAAAACGAATGATCCGTTTCGTCTTTCAGGACATAGAAGGATTCGCGGTTCAGGCGATCCGGGTTTGTCGCCGCTTTTTTTTCCGGGAAATCCCCCGTCGACAGAATCGACTTGATCTCGCTCTCCGACAGGATCACGACCGGCACGCTCTTCATGTCGGCCTCGCCCATCATGCTGAATGTAAGTTCCGCCGGACCTCTCTCCTGTTTTGGCGGGTGGTCCCCGACGACCAAAGGTATCATGCCCGGCGTCCATTCCACTTTCCCGGTCAGGAAGGAAAAATGAAAGTCTCCTCCAGCCTTGGCCCCGGCGGGCGGAATCAGTTCGATTTCGGCAGTCGTGAAGCCATCCGCGGAAACAGACGGCAAGGCGGGTGCAGTTGCTTCTTCGCTGTTGCAGCCCGTCGTGTTCAGGGCAAAGACTGAGGCGCAGAGCGCGGCTGCGATCAGAAATACCCGGTGTTTCATGTTATTTCTCCTTGGGAATTGGTGTTGCTGATTCCGGTTCGGTCATTTTCAAACATTACAATATCATAATATCATAAAAAATCAAGAAAAAAAAGCGTGTTTGCAAAAAAAGAAAACTTTCTACTTGGCGCACCTCAAAAAAACGATCAACTGCCGGGAGGGCGTATGCTGTGAGACAGGACGAATGGGAAAAGATGTGTTGAGTGCCCTGCCCTATTCCTATTGGTCTTATTGGACCTATTGGTCCTATTATCATTCGACCGGGGATCCGGACACGATTCGGGCGTCCGGGGCGTTTTCTTTTCCCGGTCGCCCCCCGTTTTTCACGGAATGTCCGTTTTTTGGAAATCCTTTACGTTTTCTGAAACGGATCCGGAGAGGACCGGTTTTTTTGAGCATAAAAAGGGACTTGGCACGGGATTTGCTTATCACCGGGTACAACCCAGCGAACATAGACAGGAGGTTCGTTATGAAACTGGTGATTGCCTACATTCAGCCCGATCGGCTGAACCCGGTCAAGCAGGCATTGTATGCCCGCAGTGTTTTCAAGATTTCCGTGACCAACGCTCTGGGATGCGGACAGCAGCGCGGTTACGCTCAGATGTGGCGCGGCGCGCTGAAGGAAGTCAACCTGCTGAAGAAGGTCCGCCTTGCCATCGCGGTCAACGACGAATTCGTCGAAACGACCATCGAGGGCATCTGCGAAGGCGCGCGCACCGGCCACATCGGCGACGGAAAGATCTTTGTCCTGCCCATGGACGAATGCATCCGCATCCGCACGGGCGAACGCGGTTCCGAGGCGATCGGATAAGAAAACATTGAGGTACACATACATGAAAAAACTCTTGACACTGTTAGCCGTATGCGGCGTGACGAGCGCCGCGTTTGCCGCGGAAGAGAACGGCGCGGCCGCGCCCGCCACGATGGAGGCGGTGGAAGCCGTCCAGGTCAACCTGAACGTCGTCTGGACCCTGATCGCGGGCATCCTGGTCTTCGTGATGCAGGCGGGATTCGCCCTGGTGGAAGCCGGGCTGACCCGCGCGAAGAACACGAGCAACATCATGATGAAGAACGTGATGGACTTCGTCATCGGCTCCGTCTGCTTCTGGATCATCGGCTCGGCGTTCATGTTCGGCGCCACGAAGGCCGGTTTCATCGGCACGGACGGCTTCTTCATGGACATCTTCAACACGGGCGACGACTGGAACTGGACCTACATGTTCTTCCAGACGATGTTCTGCGCGACCGCCGCGACGATCGTTTCCGGCGCGATGGCGGAACGCACGCAATTCCGCTCCTACCTGATCTACTCCGCCGTCATCTCCCTCTTCATCTACCCGATCGCGGGCAAATGGGCGTGGGGCGGCGGCTGGCTGGCGGACCTGAATTTCCACGACTTCGCCGGATCCACGGTCGTCCACAGCGTCGGCGGCTGGCTGGCGCTCACCGGCGCGATCGTCCTCGGTCCGCGCATCGGCAAATACGGCCCGGACGGGAAGCCGCGCGCCATCCCCGGACACAACATCGCGTTCGCCGCGATCGGCGTGCTCGTCCTCTGGATCGGCTGGTTCGGGTTCAACCCCGGCTCGACCGTCGCGGGCAACGGCGACATCGGACGGGTGGCGCTGGTCACGAACTTCGGCGCGGTCGCCGGCACCCTGACCGCCATGTTCACCGCCTGGCTCGTCCTGAAGAAGCCGGACGCCTCCATGACGCTGAACGGCGCGCTCGCCGGACTCGTGGCGATCACCGCCCCCTGCGACATCGTGACGCCCGTCGGCGCGCTGATCATCGGCGCGGTCGCCGGCGTGCTCGTGGTCCTGAGCGTGCTTGCGATCGACCGCATCAAAGTCGACGACCCCGTCGGCGCGGTCAGCGTCCACCTGGTCAACGGCGTCTGGGGCACCCTCGCCTGCGGCCTCTTCGGCGCGGAAGGCGTGCTGAAGATCGCCGACGCGAACACCGGCCTCTTCTACGGCGGCGGGTTCCACTCCACGGCGATCCAGCTCCTCGGCATCGCCTCCTACGGCGCATGGGCGTTCATCCTCGGCATGATCACGTTCATCGTCCTCAAGAAGACGCTCGGCCTGCGCGTCAGCCCGGAAGAGGAACTCAAGGGCCTCGACATCACCGAGCACGGAAACGACGCTTACGCGGGATTCCAGATCTTTACGAACGAATAACTGAAACGGTTCAACCCGGACGGGGTTCCGGGCGGGAATGATGATGAGCCCGCCCGCGATCCCGTCCTTTTTTGTGCATTGACATTTTATTCCGGAGCTTATGCTTTGCAAAAAAACGCAGGCTCAAGCCCCGCGAAAGATTCGAGCCGCCCGATGTATGCGGCTCATATTGATTTGCCGGGATGCCGGTGCGGTTCGGGAATCTCCGTGGCGGATGCTGGATCGTGGATCTGTCAAACCTGATTTCTATTTCTCCCCTTTTCAAAAAAAACACATAAAAAAGCACCCCGGACCGGAGTCCGGGATGCAGGGTGTCTTTCCTGACGTCCGGCAGGAGTTCTGAGGCGTCCTGCCGGGCGTGGTATCAGCGGACCGGAGGAATCACTTCTTCGCGGGCTTCAGATACTTGTCGAGGAATTCGATGACGCGCTTGGAGTTCTTCTCGTCGAAGAAGCGTCCGTCTTCGTGGCCGCAGCCGTCGAAGAAGCCGGCGCCTTCGAAGATCACTTTGTCCTTGCCGATGTACTTGGCAACGGTTTCGGCGAATTCCTTGGAGGAACCGATCGGAACGACGTTGTCCCTGGTGCCGTGCTGGATCAGGAATCCGGGAGCGGTCTTGGGATCGAGCGTGTGGGCATACATGCCCGGATCGGCGCGCTGCGCGGGAGCGGGATCGGTTTCGCGGGTGCTGTGGATCGGCACGCCGACGTAGGCGCTGTAGGGGCCCTGGTCGGTGTCGTGGCCCATCATGCCGCGTCCGGCTTCGGCAGAGGCTTCTTCCGCCTGCTTGTCCATGGTGAGGACGTTCATCGGGCCGAAGAGGTCGACGACGGCCTGGACGGAGGAGGAGTATTCGGCGTTGTCGCCGATATCGCCCATCATGAGGCCCTTCAGGTTGCTGGTGGTGCCGAGGAAGCCCGCCATGTGTCCGCCGGAGGAGTCGCCGATGGTGCCGATGTGGTCGGCGTCAATGTTGAGTTCCTTCGCGTGGGCGCGGATCCAGCGGACGGCGGCCTTGGCGTCGTTCATCTGACGCGGGAACGCGGCTTCGCTGGAGAGACGATAGTTCAGGGAGAAGACGGCATAGCCGGCCTTGACCAGGCGATCGAAGAAGCCGGCGTTGCAGCCGCGGGCGCTGCCGCCCATCCAGGCGCCGCCGTGGATGTAGAGGATCGCCGGGACTTTCTCGCCTTCCTTGATCTCGGGGAGATAGCCGTCCATGTACTGGGAGCTGGAGCCGTCGGCCGCGAACTTGATGTCAGCCATCTGCTTGGCGCCGATCGGCTGGCCGTTGTTGGTCATGACGCCGCCGCCACCGCCGCCGAAGCCGCCCATCATGCCGAACATGCCCATGCCGCCGCCACCGGTCTTCTTCGGGGGCTCGATGTCTTTCCATTCTTTCTTGTCCGCATCCCAGAGGGAGCAGATCGGGCACTTCTTGTCAGCGGTGCAGAGGTCGACCTTCACATAGGTCGGGCCGTCGGCGTTGTATCCCTTCGGGAGCTGGCTGCCTTTGTCCGGCTTGGCTTCCTGCTGCTGGCCGCCGGGAGCTCCGCCCATTCCGGGGAAGCCGCCCATGCCGCCCATGCCGCCGAAGCCGCCCATCATCGGGAAGCCGCCCATGCCGCCGCCTTCACCGCCGCCCATCGGGGGCATACCGCCGCCGAAGCCGGGGAATCCGCCAGGCGCGCCGCCTTCACCGCCGCCCATCGGAGGCATGCCGCCGCCAAACATGGCGCCGAAATCGGGCATCTGGCCGCCGAACATGGCGCCGAAATCAGGCATTCCGCCTTCGCCCATCGGGGGCATACCGCCCATACCGCCGCCGAAGCCGCCCATCGGGGGCATACCGCCCTGGCCGCCGCCGAAGCCGCCGCCCATACCGCCGCCGAAACCGCCGGCAGGCATCTGGAAGCCGCCGCCCATGGGCATGCCGCCCGCGGGAGCGCCGCCGGGAGCAGCGCCTGGTGCACCGGCCGGAGCAGCACCGCCGGCCGAAGCCTGAGCGGAGAGCACGGACGCGATCAGCATGGTACCGGCGATGAACGCGCCGGAAGCCAGCATCTTGTTGAACATGTGTTTCATACGAATCTCCTTGTATGATTTTGTTGGATTGGTTGTTGATATATTGCGGGACGAGTTTACTTGCTTACACGTTATTTAACGATGCCGAAGCAAACATTATTGCATGTGTTTTTCAAAAAAAAGGACCTTTTTAGTTTAATTCCGTAAAAAACGGGAAGCGGACGAACCGCTTCCCGAAGGATCAGAGAACGGACTCAGCGAGGAGCGCCGGCTCCGGGAGCCGCACCAGCGCCGGGAGCGCCGGCCGGTCTGGGAGCGCCGCCCGCGGCACCGGCACCGGGAGCACCGGCAGGTCTGGGAGCGCCGCCCATGCCGCCGCCAAAGCCGCCCATGCCGCCGCCGAAACCGCCCATGCCGCCGCCGGGACGCTGGCCGCCGTTGGCGTTAGCCGCGGGAGCCGGATCCGGCTTGGGCTGCGGAGGAACCGTGCCGCCGAAGGAGTCGAACAGCGGATCCTTGTTGGCGGGGAGTTCGAACGCGGAGGTCGTGAGGCAGGTCAGGTCGGTCGGGGACTTGATGCCGTAGACTTTCTCGTTGAAGTAGTCGATCATGTAGTTCATGTCTTCGGCCGTGACCGCGTGGCCGGACTTGTGGATGTTCGCGACGATGTGGTCGCCGAGGCCGAGCTTCTCATAGGAAGCCTTCGCGGCGCGGAAGGTGAGCCACATGGCCGGGGCGTTCACCCAGTCTTCACCCGTGCAGGAGCCGATGATGAAGAGGTAGCGGTCCGGATCGGCACAGAGCATGGCGAGCATGTGCTGGTCGACGGGGAGGGTCTTCGGATCCTTGAAGCACATGAACTTGTTGTTGAACCAGCCCTGTTCGCCGGTGGCCTGGAGGCTGTCGATCGGCTCATTCCGGCCGTACTTGTATTCCTTGGAATCGTTCTTGCTGGAGAAGTCGTAGGTCTTGCCTTCGGAGACGTAGCGGTACATCGCGACGCCGCCCGCGCCGGAGCAGGACGGAGCGCACATCTTGATGCGGGGCTCGAACGCGCCGCAGACCATGGCGGCCTTGCCGTAACGGGAGACGCCGGTCACGATGGTGTTCTTCGGGTTGATGTTGAGTTCCTTGCCCGCGCCCGCTTCGAGGGCGTCGATGATGCGGGAGATGCCCCAGCTCCAGGCGAGGAGTTCGCCGGTCTGTTCCTTCCAGTCTTCGCCGTAGGGATACAGATCGTAGAAGAGGCCGGTGTGACGGTTGTTGTCGGCTGCGATGTTGGTGACGCCGCCCATGAAGCCGCCGCCACCCCCGAAGGTCATGGAGGCATAGCCGCGGGACGCCGCGACCGCTTCCTGCGCGCCGTGCATGCCGAGGACGACGGGCCAGCCGCCTTCCGGCATCTTGACCGTGTCGCTGGCGGTCGGGAGCGTGATGTTGACGTCGAACGTGCCGGACTTGCCGGTGCTCTTGCGCTTGACGGTCACGGTCATGGACTTGCGGCCGTTGTTGTCGCCTTCGTTCATCTTGTAGGTGACTTCGACTTCGGAGCCGTCGTGCCACACGCCGTACATGTAGTATTCATAGAGTTTCTTGATCTCTTCGGCGCGCTTCGCCCAGTTGTCCTTCGTCACGTCGGTGCCGTCGCGGAACTTCATGATCTCGGGATACTTGTCGGAAGCCTTCAGGTCCTTGACCATCGGGTAGCCGCTGTCGTCGGCCTTTTCCGCTTCTTCGCTGCGGATGCCGCCGGGGAGAGTCGCCATGTCGACTGCCGGGGCCTGGTTCTGCTGGCCGCCGCCCATGCCGCCGAAGCCGCCCATGCCGCCGAAGCCGCCCATGCCGCCGCCGAAGCCGCCGCCGAAGCCGCCCATGCCGCCGCCCATGCCGCCTGCGGGTCTCTGTCCGCCTGCAGCGCCTGCGCCTGCGCCGGGACCGCCCGCGGGTG
>CACZEK010000023.1 GCA_902780135.1 uncultured bacterium | reverse complement strand
AGGTGCGCCGCCAGCAGGTGCGCCGCCAGCAGGTGCGCCGCCGCCAAAGCCCGGGAAGCCGCCCATGCCGCCGCCGAAGCCGCCCATGCCGCCGCCCATCGGGGGCATGCCGCCGGCAGGTGCGCCGCCGCCGAAACCGGGCATGCCGCCGCCGAAACCGGGCATGCCGCCGCCGAAGCCGCCCATGCCGCCGAAGCCGCCCATGGCGATCCTGGCTTCCCAGTCGACGTTTTCGAGCCAGCGGAGTTTCGGATTGTCGGTGAGGACCATCGGCTTGAGGACGCCGTTCACCTGGTTGTTTTCAATGAAGATCTTGGTGGGCGTGCCGTCGGCGTCCTTGCCCTGGATGATGTAACGGGCGGAGATGGAGCCGCTCTTCTGCGTGTCGACCGCGCCGGGCTGGATCTCGCCGGTGAAGAACGAGGTGTTCAGGTCGCCGTGGAACAGGATCATGGTGGCGCTGCCCTTGCCGCCCTGCACGGAGAGCGTCTGGTCGAGGATCACATGGACCTGGAAGACTTTTTTGCGGCTGACCTGCCTGGCGGCGGCGTTCGCGCCTGCCGCGGGCTGGGGCTGCTGGGCTTCGAGCGCCGCGGGGACGCCGACCAGGGTTACGCACGCGGCGGTCGCCGCAGCGGCATACAGGATGCTTTTCTTCATTGCTGAAACCTTTCGTTGAGGTTGGTTAAAAGGGTTTGGCTCCCGTCCGTTCAGGCGTGGAAGCCGTAGATAAAAAGATAGAACATGAATTCAAGCACATCGCAAACATTCAGCGCTCCCTTCACGGACAGCTCGGGCATGCCGTTGCAGTTGCCGTTCCGGAAGAATTCCGAGATCCGTCCGTTCTGCCGGATCGACCACTTCGGCATGCCGTTTCCATTGCCGTTGTCGTAGATGGAGACGGTGTTGCCTCTGAGCTCGAAATAAAAGACCGGGAATCCGTTGCCGTTGCCGTTCGGGTAGAACTCGATCCCGCGCGAACCGTACCGGAAATACCCGATGGGGATGCCGTTGCAGTTGCCGTTGTCGTAGACTTCGCAGCAGCGGGCGGACTTCTTCATCGACCAGAACGGCATGCCGTTGCAGTTGCCGTTGTCGTAGATGACATGATACCCGCGCTGCGTGGTCATGGAGGCGTACGGCATGCCGTTGCAGTTTCCGTTCTGATAGGCATAGAAAGAGATACTCATGGAACACTCCTGACGCAGGGAAGCGAAGAATTGGCGGGGGATGCGGAGCGGCCGGATCCGGGGGGAGGACCGCCCCGCCGGGAACGAACGGGACTCAGTCCGCCCACTCGGTGATCGCCGCGACCGCGGCGCAGTCCACGATGTCGTCCACGGAGCAGCCGCGGGAGACGTCGGTGAACGGGCGGCGGAGGCCCTGGATCAGCGGTCCGATGGCGGTGGCGCCCGCGAGGCGTTCCGTCGCCTTGTACATGGTGTTGCCGCAGTTCAGGTCGGGGAAGATGAGGACGTTCGCCTGGCCGGCGACCGGGGAGCCCGGCGCTTTCTTCTTGGCGATGTCGGGGATGATCGCGGCGTCGAACTGGAGTTCGCCGTCGATGAGCAGGTCGGGCGCGAGCGCCTTCGCCTTCGCGGTGGCCTCGACGACCTTGTCGATGATCGGGTCGTGCGCGGAGCCCTTGGAGGAGCAGCTGATCATGGCGACCTTCGGTTCCTGTCCGGTGTACTGGCGGAACGTCTTCGCGGTGGTGACGGCGATCTCGGCGAGCTGGTCGGCGTCGGGGTTGATGTTCAGGCCGCAGTCGGCATAGAAGAAGACGCCCTCGTAGCCCCACTTCGGATCGGGGAGCTGCATGATGAAGAACGCGGAGGCGATGTGGTTGCCCTTGGCGGTCTTGAAGAGCTGGAGCGCGGGCTTCGTCTTCTGGGCGGTGTTGTGCGCGTAGCCGTTCGGATTGCCGCCGCCGGACACGTATCCGTGGGCGTCTCCGGCGCAGACCATGGCGGCGGAGAAAACGCAGGTGTCCTTCAGCCATTCGCGCGCCTGTTCCGGGGTCAGGCCCTTGTTCTTGCGGATCTCGACGCAGACGTCGATGTACTTCTGCAGGTTCGGGGTCTTCAGCACGTCCACGACCTCGACGCCGTCGAGGGAAACGCCGTTTTCGGCGGCGAGCTTGCGGATGGCGTCTTCATCGCCGACCAGGACGGGTTTGGCATAGCCGAGCTTCGCGAGCTTTTCGGCTGCCTTGAGGTTGCGGGGGTCGTCGCTTTCGGTCAGGCAGACTTTTCTGCCCAGGGACTTCGCTTTCGCGCGAATGGATTCAAGCACATTGGCCATTCTGAGGAATCTCCTTGACTGTTTTTGATTTTTGGATAGGGCAGCGCATGCCGGCGCAGTCGACACCGGCGCGCGCGTTCGTAGTTTGTTTCCGGTACGGGAACACGCGGAAACCGCGGACCGTTTTTCCCGCGTCCGCAATTCACACGCGTTACCTAACCCCATAATGTAACACAAAAAATCAAAACTGAAAGCGCAAAACAGATTTTTTTCGTCTTTTTTTGCTTTTTTTTCGTTTCAGGCTTGATTTTTCGCCTCATCGGGTGTAAAGTATATCCCGTAATCCAGTTACATGGAGTGCTCGGGTGGCGGAATGGCAGACGCGCTAGCTTGAGGTGCTAGTGGGGTATCCCGTGGGAGTTCAAATCTCCCCTCGAGCACCATTTTTGTTTTAAAGGGGCGGATCATAAATCCTGCGCTTGAGCGGAGCCAGGCACACCGCAAGCGGTGTTGATTCAGTGCGCGGCTGTGCTCGCGTACTTATACCGTCGCGAAGCCTGGCCCGCAGCAGAGAACTTGTCCCATTTCCTGTGTCCGAGCGAAGCCGGACACTACCGCAGTGGAGGACTTGTCCTCCCCTCCCCCCGATCAACGTTCGACTCTGTCTCATATTCCGACAGATGTCTGTCGCCCTCCTTCGGGTTCAGGTACATATCGAATTGGAACTCCCAGTGGGACTTCTCGCGGAACGCTTCGGAATCCACGGGCCCGAGCTGGATGTCCGAGTACCCGTTAGCGTAATATAAACAGGCTTTCGCATAATGCCCCCTGATCCTGAGAAATACTGTTCTGTAAACCCGGAGCGTACACGCCTTGAGCCCGTTGGCGTCCCAGATGCGGATGACCTCTTCGATGGGGATGGTTATCTCCCTGCGCGTGTATCCGTCCTCCGGCGCCATTGTCTGTTTCTGCAGAAAAGAACCGGGTGTACGGGTCAAATCCTTTCTGAAGAGTTCGCGTTCCCTGTCGAACTCCCGTCCGTCGCCGAACGGCCGGACATTGCCGTCGAAGGGATTCTTTTCCGGCTCGGATTCCCCTTCGCCGACCAGAAGGATCCCGTCGTCCGGATCGTCGGAATGGAGCCGGACGATGAAGACCGCGGGATACTGGATCGGAACACCCCATTTATCGACGACGTCGGGAAACTCCCTGAGGACGATCTCGCCCCATTCGTCCCGCAGGAAATCAAGTTCGAAATACCTGGCCGCTTCCGGTTTCTTCCCGAAAGGGACGTAGCGAGAATACACATCAAAGTACCCGGTAAAGGGAGTCACGGAAAACTCAATGATGTGGTTTCTCCGGTTGGCCATTTCGTATATCACGTCCCCAGTCTCATGATCCAGAGTCCGGACTTTTCTCGGCGGCGGCGGCTCTTTCCGCATCACGACGCGCATATCGCTCCACTTAGACACTTTTTTCCCGTCCGCCGAGACCTCGTATTTCTGATTGATGCCGTATTCCTCACTGTAATACCCATCCTTGGCAAAGTATATGCTTTCTACTTCGCCCCTGCGGAACAATACTTTGTCCCGAACACGGAATTCCCCGTCGACGGTCATCGACTGGTAGATACTCTTATCCCTATTCCAGGATGGTGTGTCCGGCCACCTGCTGTAAAAAAGAAGATTAAAAATCTTCGGATACGGCGGCGGCACAGAATAAATGACCCCGACTTTGACGTCGTTGAGAGGCTCGCCATCTTCGTCCACGATGGTCCCGTAAATGAACGTAGTGGATACGGTCCTCGCGACCTCGATCAGGACAAACAGGCAGACAACCCCAAGAAAGAGGAAAAGGAATAATCGGATGTCACGTTTTCGTTGAGCGTTCGACATGGCGGGGCTTTCTCCGTTGTTTCAAAATGCAAAAGGCAACGATGCAGATACTATACCGCATGATCGTTAAAAAATCAATTTACAAGATGATCGTTCCCCCTGATATTTTATCAAAAAAAGTCGAAGAGGCGTTTTTTTATCTTTTTCGCCTGAAAAACACCCGTCTTTTTCACGTTTTTCCCTTGCGGAATCCATCCCGGGCGTGTATATTATAAGATAAGTTTTTTCAACCGCAATTTTGAACTCAACCCGGAGTACGATCCCATGGCTGTTTTCAGACCCTTCCACGCTCTCATGCCCCGTCCCGCCGAAGTCGCGCAGGTCGCCGCCGTCCCCTACGACGTCGTCAGCACCGCCGAAGCGGCAAAGCTCGCCGAGGGCAATCCCCTGACTTTCCTCCGCGTCTCCCGTCCCGAGATCGAACTCCCCGCCGGCACGGACATCCATTCCGACGCCGTGTACGACAAGGCGCTCGCGAACTTCAAACGCCTCTGCGCGGCGGCTCCCCTCGCCCACGACCCCGAGGCGAACCTCTACGTCTACGCGCTCACCATGGACGGCCGCACCCAGATCGGCATCGCGGGCACCGCTTCCGCCGCCGAGTACGAGTCCGGCGTCATCAAGAAACACGAGACCACCCGCCGCGACAAGGAGGACGACCGCGCCCGCCACGTCATGACGCTCCGCTCGCAGACCGGCCCGGTCTTCCTGACCTACCGCGACGTCCCGGCGATCGACGAACTCGTCGCCGACATCATCAAAGAGACGCCGTTCTTCTCGTTCACCGCGGCGGACGGCATCAGGCACGAACTCTGGAAGGCGGGAGACAAAAGCGTCGCGCTGGCGCGCCTCTTCGCGGACGCCGTGCCGTGCTTCTACATCGCCGACGGGCACCACCGCGCCGCATCCGCCGCCCGCGCCGCCGCGACCTGCCGCGCCGCGAACCCGGCTCACACCGGCAACGAGGAGTACAACTACTTCCTCGCCGTGGCGTTCCCGTCCAACCAGCTCCGCATCCTCCCGTACAACCGCGCGGTGAAGGACCTGAACGGCCTCACGGAGGCGGAATTCCTCGCGAAGATCGCGAACGATTTCGAAGTCGCGGAAACCTCCACGAAGTCGCCCGACCGTTCCGGCACGTTCCGCATGCTCCTCGGCGGCAAGTGGTACGCGCTCACGCCGAAATTCTCCTTCGACGGACTCTCCGTGACCGCCTGCCTCGACGTCAGCATCCTGCAGGACCGCGTGCTCGGCCCCGTCCTCGGCATCGACGACCCGCGCACGAACGCACGCATCGACTTCATCGGCGGCATCCGCGGCACGGGCGAACTCGAACGCCTCTGCAGCGAGGGGCTCGCCGCCGTCTGCTTCTCCATGTACCCGACCACGCTGGACCAGCTGATGGCGATCGCCGACGCCGGATCCATCATGCCCCCGAAATCCACCTGGTTCGAGCCGAAGCTCCGCGACGGTCTCGTCTCCCACGATTTCTGATCCGGAGAAACGCCCCATGAAGACAGCCGTCATCATCCCCGCCCGCATGGGCTCCATGCGCTTCCCCGGAAAAGTCCTCGCCGACCTCGGCGGCAAGCCCGTCATCCAGCACGTCTGGGAGAACGCCATGCGCTCGAAGGCGGACTCCGTGACCGTGGCGGCCGACGATCCCCGCGTGGAACAGGCGGTGAAGTCGTTCGGCGGGCACGTTGTCATGACGAAGCCGTCGCATCCTTCCGGCTCCGACCGCGTGTGGGAAGCCGCCCAGTCGACCGACGCCGGGCTGATTGTGAACGTGCAGGGCGACGAGCCGTTCCTCCCGCACGAGGTCATCGACAGACTGATCGACGCCATGCTCGGACCCGACGCGCCCGAAATGGGCACCGTGGTCCTGCCGTGCGCCCGCGCCGACATCGCCGCGAACCCAAACCTCCCGAAAGTCGTCCTCACCTCGGACGACTACGCGCTGTATTTCAGCCGCTCCATGATCCCCTACCTCCGGGAAGGCGGCGAGGAGACCGAGGTCTACCGCCACTGGGGCATCTACGCCTACCGCCGGGAGACGCTCGCGAAGTTCGTCGCGCTGCCGGAAGGCCGCCTCGAACGCTGCGAAAAGCTCGAGCAGCTCCGCGCGCTGGAGAACGGCATCCGCATCAAAGTCATCAAAACGTCGTTCGACTCCATCGGCATCGACACCCCGGACGATCTGGTGCGCGCGCAGGAATTTCTCGCCCGCAGGCAGAAAACCATTTGATTTTTTCAATATTTGTAGTATCGTATTAAAAACCGAATTATTTTCAACTCAGACAGGACACGCGGCGCCATGACAATCTCCCCCGTCAAAACATCGAACCGGACCATCGGCTGCGGCAAGCTCGCCGTATTCGCCGGGCCGTGCGTCGCGGAGTCCCGCGAACTGTGCCTCCGCGTGGCGGAACGCCTGACGAAGGTCTGCGACAGCCTCGGCGTCCAGTACATCTTCAAGGCGTCGTTCGACAAGGCGAACCGGAGTTCCGGCGAATCCTTCCGCGGCCCCGGCATCGACGCCGGGCTCGCCATGCTCGAAGCGGTGAAGAAGGAGTTCGGGCTCCCTGTCGTGACCGACGTCCACGAATCCGCGCAGGCCGCGCAGGTGGCGTCCGTGGCGGATTTCCTTCAGATACCGGCGTTCCTCTGCCGCCAGACCGACCTGCTCGCCGCGTGCGCCGCGACGGGCCGCCCGGTCAACGTCAAGAAGGGACAGTTCCTCGCCCCCGAGGACATGGCGGGCGTGATCGGCAAGCTCCGCGCCGCGGGCTGCCGCGACATCCTGCTGACCGAACGCGGCACCACGTTCGGCTATCACAACCTCGTGGTCGACATGCGGTCGCTGGCGGCGATGCGCGCGCTCGGCGTGCCCGTGGTGTTCGACGCCACGCACTCGGTGCAGCTCCCCGGCGGACTCGGCAAGGCGTCCGGCGGCCAGCGGCAGTACGTGCCGTATCTGGCGCGCGCGGCGGCGGCGGTCGGCATCGACGCGCTGTTCCTGGAGGTCCATCCCGACCCCGACCGCGCACTTTCCGACGGCCCGAACTCTCTGAACTTCGAGGACGCGGCAAAAACCATCGAACAAGTCAAGGCGATCTATGAGCTTACCGGACAATATCTCTGAAATCAAGGCGATCGTGCTCGACGTCGACGGCGTCCTCACGGACGGCCGCATCGGCTACGGCTGCGGCAGCCCCCGCGAGATCAAGTTCTTCGACGTCCGGGACGGCCAGGGCATCCGGCTTGCCATGCGCGCCGGGCTGCGCGTCGGCATCCTCTCCGGCCGCAAAAGCCAGGCGAACCGCACCCGCGCGAAGGAGCTCGGCCTCTCCTTCCTCTACGAAGGCTGCCTCGACAAGCTCTCCGGCTGGGAAACGCTCCTCGCCGAACAGGGACTGGAAGCCTCCGAGTGCATGTACATCGGCGACGACGTCGTGGATATGCCCCCCATGCGCCGCGCGGGATTCCCCGTCGCGGTCGCCGACGCCGCCCCGGAACTCGACTCCGTGGCGGTCCTCCGCACCAAACACTCCGGCGGTCGCGGCGCGGTCCGCGAAGCCATCGAAATCCTCCTGAAAGGACAGGGCAAATGGGACTCCGTGCTCGAAAAATACATGCTCTGAGCCTGCTGATCCTCCTTGCGGCTGTTCTCGGATCCGGCGTCATCCTGCTCGCGCAGGACATTTCGTCCGGGTCCTACACCGTGCTCAAACGCTACATCTACCCCCGCTACAACGGCGACAGCGAGATCCAGTACCTGGTCTACGGCGCGACCGCGGTCAACAAGGGCTCCCTGATCTACCTGACCACCCCGATGATCGACATCGTGGACGGCTCCTACACGTCCATCCGGCAGATCGACACCATCGACGCGAAAGACCCCTACCCGACGCCGTACAAGCTCGGGTCCGAGGGGAAAATTCTCCGCCGGTTCTGGACCAGCACGCATCACAGGCATTCCCAGGCATGGATCTTCGCCGAAAAAGCCACGTTCGACAAGTCCACGAACATCCTGACCAGCGACGACCCCGCCTACTTCCGGTCGCGCCAGCTCGACGCCGACGGCGTCGGCTTCGACGCGTTCAACGACCGCAAGTTCATCCATATCCGGTCAAACGTCCGCGTGGTGCTCCGCCTCAAGGCAAAAACCCTTGAGATCGAAGAGCCCGCGCCCTCCACCTCAAATAAAGGAGTCAAACAATGACGTCCCAGTTCCGCACATTTCTGGCCGCGTCCGGCATCCTCGCCGCCGCGGCGTTTCAGCCCGCCCTCCACGCCCAGGGCTTCGGCGGCATGTTCTCAGGCTTCAGCATGAACGGCGTCACGCAGGACGAGGAAGAATCGTCCACCGTGATCACCGCCAGCGCCGCCGACATCGACCTCGAACACAACATCATCACCCTCATCGGCGACGTCGTCGTGGACGACCACACGAACAAGATCACCTGCAACAAAATGACGATCTACCTGGAGGAGGACGCCGCGGATTCGCTCGTTGGCACGGCGGACAAGCCCGCCGAAAAGGCCGATGAGAAAAAGGAGGAGGAAAAGCCCGCCGCGGTCAAGCCCGGCGCCGGGGACGCCGGGGATGACAAGGACGACAAGAAGGACGAAGACGAGCCCGGCAAAAACATCTCCAAGATCGTCTGCTCCGGCGACGTCGTCTACATGAAACGCGCGAACCCGGACGATCCCAACGGACAGGACCAGGTCGCCATGGCAGAGCAGGCGGACTACGACGCCCGCAAGGAAGTGATCGTCATGACCGGCAACCCCGTGATGATGCAGGGCTCGAACAAGATGTACGGCGACCGCATCGAGATCATCATCAAGGAAGGCAACCGCATGCGCGTCATCAACCCGAAGGTCTACTACACGGGCGAATCCTTCCTTTCCAGCCCCGGGAGCGGACGCTGATGACCGACGCAGCTGAAAACAAAAACGCGCCCGCCGAGCCGGAATTCGACTCCCTCGTGAACCCCGAGCCGATGCCCGCCGGGCAGGTCCTTCTCGAGGCGAAGGGCCTCGTCAAGGCGTACCGCGGCCGCAAGGTCGTGAACGACGTCAACCTCACCGTGAAGAGCGGCCAGATCGTCGGCCTGCTCGGCCCGAACGGCGCCGGCAAGACCACGAGCTTCTACATGGTCACCGGACTCATCAAGCCCAACGAAGGCTCCGTCTTCTTCAAAGGCGTCGACGTCTCGCATTTCCCGATGTACGTCCGCGCCCGCATGGGCATGGGCTACCTCGCGCAGGAGCCCACGATCTTCCGCAAGCTCTCCGTCGAGGACAACATCCTCGCCATCCTCCAGACGCTCGACATCTCCTCCGCCGAACGCAAGGCGCGCCTGAAGGACCTCCTCGCGAAGCTCGACCTCACGCACCTCGCGAAACAGAAGGCGATGACGCTCTCCGGCGGCGAACGCCGCCGCCTCGAGATCACGCGCGCACTCGTCACGAACCCTTCGTTCATCATGCTCGACGAACCGTTCAGCGGCGTCGACCCGATCGTCGTGTACGAGATCCAGAAGATCATCAAAAAGCTCCGCGACATGGGCCTCGGCATCCTCATCACCGACCACAACGTCCGCGAGACGCTCTCCTGCGTGGACCACGCCTACCTCATGGCGGACGGACGGGTCTGCCTCGAAGGATCGTCCGATTTCCTCATCAACAGCGAAGAGGCCCGCAAGATCTACCTGGGCCCGGCATTCGTGCTCTGAACCCGTTTCTTCAGGAGGTCCGCCCGTGACGTCACGCATTTACCTCGTTCTCCAGGTCTCCGACCTCGCGGCGGAACGCGCCTTCTACCGCGACACCGTCGGGCTCGGCGAACCCGTCATGAACAGCAACGTCTGGGTCGAGTTCAAGCTCGACAACGGCGCGTCGTTCTGCCTGGAGCAGGCAGCCCCGAACAAGGCTCCCCTGCCCCCGCACAGCCGCACGGAGTTCCTGTTTTTCGTCGACTCGCTGGAGGAGTTCGAGAAACGCTATCATGCGCTGGATTTCCCGGGAGCTTCCGCCGAGGGCGTTCCCTGCGACCAGACCGGGATTCGAGCCGTCCAGTACCCGGACCCCGAAGGCAATCTCTTCCGCGTCACGGACAGACGCCACAAATAAGAAGGGGGGCGACCCCATGAAAACCACAGGCTTTTTCGCGCGCCGCGTCCGGCACGGCATCTGCGCCGCGCTGCTCGGGCTCGCCGTCCCGCTGGCGGCTCATCCCGCCGGGGACCATCTGCCGGAGACGGACGGCCCGGTCACGCTCCTGACGCCCGGTCAGGTCAAAGACGCGCCGTTCCTGCCGGACGCGAAACACAATCCGCTGTTCCTCGCGTACGAGGAGATGCTCGGCAAACTCGAGGCGAACCACATCAAACTGAACGTGCGTTCGCTCGCAGTCTTCGGCGAAGGATTCCTGCTGAACTCATCCGCATCCCCCTCCACCGTCCGCTACATCCTGAAATACAAGCTCCTCGGCAAACAGATCGCCTGGACCGAGACCGGCGACGCGGAGAACCCGGCGTTCAACCTGACCGTCCCAGACGGCGGCGCGTTCCGCATCACGTTCCCGGCGAAGGACTGGCTGCTTTTCTCCGAAAACAGGCCACCCGAGCCCGCCGACGATCCTTCCGAAGCGAAGCAGCCGGAAAGCAAGGAGAAAACGCCCGCCGTCTCCGCCGCGTCCCTGCTCAAAGCCCTGCCGGACGGCGTCGCGCTGGCGTATGTCTCGCCGGAACCCGGCGCCACGCCGGAATATCCCCTGATGGGCGAGCTCGAAAGCGTTTCGTTCCATGTCGTCCGCGACGCGAAGGACAAGCGCCCGGTCCATGCGGAACTCGTCATGCCCGCGAAGACCGCCGACGCCGCGCTGAAAATTCAGAAAGCCTGTCAGGACAAGATCGCGCAGGTCTACGGCGAGGCTGCGAAACTCGGCGAGATCCCGCCCGAACTCGTCAACGCGTTCACGGTCGCACGGAAAGACGCCGAGGTCACGATCCGCATCGCTCTCCCCGACGACATGGCGAAATACCTCTTCACGACGTTCGCGACCGCGCTCCAGGATGAGGTCAAGCCGTTCGCCGTCCCGGACAAGCTCAAGTAATAATCACATCAGGCTTCGCAACAGCGCCACGACCTGCTCGTCGCTCATGGGCTCCGGGTTGTTCTTCATGCTGTTGCTGCGGCAGTTCGCCACGATGAACGGCAGATGTTCCTCCGCGAGACCGTAGTCGCGCAGATGGTCCGGCACGCCCAATCCGAGGGAGAGTTCGCGCATGGCGGCGATGAAGAGCGCGGCGTCGGGACGCGGCTCCTTCGGCAGGAACGCGTGCGCGAGTTCGGCGTAGAGACGCCCGCAGGCGTTCATATTGAACTGGAACACGGGGAGCATCAGGATCGCGCAGGAAACGCCGTGCGGCACGTGCAGAAGCGAGCCGACCGGATGCGCCAGTCCGTGGACCGCGCCGAGTCCGGCGTGCGCGAACGCCATTCCGGCGAGCATGGAGCCCTCCGCCATATCGACGCGGAACGCGATGCCGGGAACGGGTTCGTCGCCCGCGTCCCTCCACGATTCGTGCGTGATGCTCTTCAACGCGCCGTAAAGCTTGCAGGCGGCGGCCTTCGCCAGCGCCCGCGTGTAGGCCGTGCCCTTCGGCGACACGAACGCCTCGACCGCCTGCACCAGCGCGTCCAGCCCGCTCGCGACCGTCACGCCGCGCGGACAGTTCACGGTGAGGTCGGGATCGACCACGGCGAGGTCGGCGGTCATGCCGGGGTGCCGGATGGATTTCTTGATCTGCGTCGCGGGGTCGGTGAGCACGGAATTGTTCGTCATCTCGGCCCCGGTCCCGCTCGTCGTCGGCAGCGCGGCAAAGAACGGGCGGTCCGTCACGACGAGCTCGCGCGACCCGTTGAAATACTCGATGCAGGAACCGTCCAGCCGCGACAGCGCCGCGGCGGCTTTCGCCGTGTCGATCACGCTGCCCCCGCCAATCGCGACGACCGCGTCGGCGTTCCATGCGCGGACGGCGGCCGAGGCCGTGTCGACCGCGCCCGGCGAGGGTTCCGCCATGGTCTCGGCGAAGATGCGCGTTTCGCGTCCCGAGTCAGACAGATTATCCGCGATCGTTTTCGCCTCGGATTCCGCGGCGTGACGCCCGGAGATCACGAGGACGCGTTTCGAGGTCGCGGGCAGATACGAGGCGAGGAGCGCGGATTTGCCGCGCCCAAACACGATGTCGCGCGGGGTATGGATCGCAAACGAGGTGAACTTGACTTCGGGTTCCATGCCGTCTCACTCCTTTTCGCCGGTTCCGGCCTTTTCGCCGTCGCGGTGAAGCAGGACATGCACGGCGGCGCGGGCGGCTTCGCGTTCGGCGAGCTTGTGGCTGCTGGCGACGCCGCGCGCGACGACCTTGTCCTTGATGAGCACCTCGACCTCGTACTGCGGCGCATGCGCGGGGCCGGTCACGGCGACCACGCGGTACTGCGGCACGCCCTGCGCCTTCTGCTGGGTGTATTCCTGAAGGATGCCCTTCGGGTTGATCTCCTGAAGGCTTTCCGCCGGGTCGGGGTAGTTTTTGAGGAGGATGGGCAGGAAGAGGTCGGTCGCCGTCTGGATGCCGTGGTCGAGGTAGACCGCCCCGATCAGCGACTCGAACGCGTCGGAGATCGTGGAATCGCGGTCCTGTCCGTTCAGCTCAAGCTCGCCGCGCCCGAGCATCAGGAACGACCCGAGCGAGATGTCGCGCGCGAACTGGGCGAGCGCGTCCTGGTTGACCATGGCGGAGCGGATCTTCGTGAGGTCGCCCTCCTGCAGGTCCGTGTAGCGGCGGTACAGGTAGTCGGTCAGGATGATCTGGACCACGGCGTCGCCGAGGAGCTCCAGCCGCTGGTTGTCGTAGTTGAGCTGATGTTCGGCGGCGAACGACTTGTGGGTCAACGCCTCCTTGTAGACGGCTTCGTTCCGGAACTTGATCCCGAGGATGTGTTCCAGCTTGACTAAATCGCTCATGTCACCTCAAAAACAAAAAGTGCAATACAGAGGGGGGAGGTTGCGCCTCCACTGCGGCAGTGTCGGGCTTCGCTCCGGCACGGAGAAGCGGAGTATATCTGCCTCCCTCCATTACAGAAAGGTCATTCCGCCGCGGGAGCGTCGTCCGTCGCGGCCTTGTCCTTCATTTCGCCGAGGTACTTCGGCAGGTCGATGCCCGCCATGGCGGCGACGTCGTGGATCGGGGGCAGGCTCTGCATCATGCCGCTGAGGAACCCGGCGGTGGAGGACTTGCCGTCGGCGCGACCGTTCGGGGAATCCCAGACGGTGACCTTGTCGATCTTGATGTTGCTGATAGCTTCGGTCTGGAGCTTGACGATCTCCTCGAGTTTTTCGACGAGGAGCATCTTGGCGGCGGCGTCGGCGTCCTTGCCGCAGGATTCGATGATCATGCGATAGCCGTCGCCCTTCGCCTTCAGGACTTCGAAATTGCCTTTCGCCTCGGCTTCGTACTTGGCGAAGATCGCGGCGGCCTGGCCTCGCGCCTCGGTCTCGACCTTGGCGGCCTCGGCTTCGGCTTCGATGATGCGCTGTTCCTTGTCGATGCGGGCCGCGACGATCGTTTCGGCGCGCTGCTTTTCCTCTTCCATCTTGGCGCGGGCGGCCTGCGCCTGCTGTTCCGCCTCGAAGTCCGCCTTGCGGATCATTGCCTCGGCGACGCGTTTCGCGGCTTCGGCGGCCTGGTGCGCGGCGGCTTCCTGTTCGGCGCGGACGGCGTTGGACTTGGCGATGTTGATGGCGGAGATGTTTTCGCCCTCGATGGCGGTGGCTTCCGCCTGCTTCACGGCGATGCGGCGTTCCTTGTCGGCTTCGGCTTCGCCCGCCTGCGCGGCGGCTTCCGCCTGCTTCACGGCGACGCGGCGTTCGCGGTCGGCGTTGGCTTCGCCGGTCTGCGCCTGCGCTTCGGCCTCGGACACGGCGATGCGCTGGACCTTGCGGGCTTCGGCTTCGCCGATTCCGCCCTTCCGCTCTTCTTCGGCGACGTCGACGCGCGCCTTGTTGATGGCTTCCGCGGCGGCGCGTTTTCCGATGGCGTCGATGTATCCGCTCTCGTCGGTGATGTCGGTGATGTTGACGTTCAGGAGGTGCAGGCCGATCTTGTTGAGTTCGTCCGCCACGTTTTCCTCGACGTTGCGGAGGAACGTCTCGCGGTCGGCGTTGATCTGCTCGATGGTCATGGACGCGATCACGAGACGCAGCTGGCCGAGGATGATGTCCTTCGCCAGGTCTGCGATGGATTCCTGGCGCAGGCCGAGCAGGCGGTTCGCCGCGTTGCCCATCAGGGACTCGTCCGTGCTGATGCCGACCGTGAACACGCTCGGCACGTTGATGCGGATGTTCTGGCGGCACAGGGCGTTCTGCAGGTTCACGTCCAGCTGCATCGGGCGCAGGGAGACGAATCCGTAGTCCTGGATCACGGGCCACACGAACGCGGCGCCGCCGTGGATGCAGCGTCCGGCGCGCTGTCCGCCGGTCTTGCCGTAGATGACCATGATCTGGTCGGGCGGGCATTTCTTGTAGCGGGAAATGAACGTGAGGACCAGGATGAACAGAATGACGAGCAACGCCGCGATAAGCATGGCGATGCCTTCGATCGAAGCGGCTGCGAGGATGGGGTTGAACATCTGCGGAAGCCCTTTCTTGGTTGGTATGACTGTATTGTTCTGTGGAAAAAACCCGTTCGCGCCCGCACGCGGCGGACGATCCAATAATTCGGAGTAAATATAACGCCCCAATGGGGAAATGCAAACCTTATTTGAGGTTTTTACGAAAAAAACCCGAATCTGCTAAAAAAAAGCAGCGCGAAGATTGAAAAAAACGTCCTTATGTACTATATTTAAGGCATGCTGCCTTTTTTCACACTCATTAACCCAAAGGATCAACCATGTCTGAAAACCCGAAAGTCCTGATCGAGACCTCCCTCGGAAACATCACCGTCGAGCTCTTCGAGAAGGAAGCGCCCGTCACCGTCGCGAACTTCCTCGCCTACGTCGACGACAACTACTACGCGGGGACCATCTTCCACCGCGTCATCAAAGGCTTCATGATCCAGGGCGGCGGCCTGGACGCCAATCTCCGCAACGTCCCGTCCAAGCGCGGCCCGATCAAGAACGAAGCCGGGAACGGCCTCTCGAACAAGGTCGGCACCATCGCCATGGCGCGCACCGCAGTCGTGGACAGCGCCACCAGCCAGTTCTTCATCAACACCGCCCCGAACAGCTTCCTCGACCATCAGGACGAGACCCCGCGCGGGTTCGGCTACTGCGTCTTCGGGCAGGTCACGGACGGCATGGACGTGGTCCGCGCGATCGAGGCGATCCCGACCGGCTCCTCGGGCTTCTACGACGACGTCCCGACCTCGCCGATCACGATCTTCCGCGCCGGCCGCGTCGCCGCGAAGTGATCCCGGCTCCAGCTCAAATCAGGTTCAACTTTTCAAATAGAAACAGGCACAAGCTATGGATACCAACGAAATCCTGATGCTGACCGTGGGGGCGATCCTCGTGAACAACGTGGTGCTCTCGCGCATCCTCGGCATCTGTCCGTTCCTCGGCGTCTCCAAGCGCATCGAAACAGCGCTGGGCATGTCCGGGGCCGTCATCTTCGTGATGACGCTCGCTTCGTTCGTCACCGCGCTGTTCAACAGGTTCCTGGTCACGCAGACCTTCACGATCAACGGCCAGACGGTCGACCTGTCGTTCACGCGCATCCTGCTCTTCATCGTGGTCATCGCGGCGCTCGTCCAGATCGTCGAGATCCTGCTGAAGAAGTTCAGCCCCTCCCTCTACGTCTCGCTCGGCATCTACCTGCCGCTCATCACGACGAACTGCGCCGTGCTGGGCGCGGCGGAACTGAACGCCGACGCGTCGCGCGGGCTCATCTCCTCGACCGTGTTCGGGTTCAGCACCGGCGTCGGCTTCGGCCTCGCGCTCCTGCTCTTCGCCAGCATCCGCGAACGCCTCGCCATCGCCCGCATCCCGAAGGCGATGCAGGGCACCGCGATCGCGCTCGTGACCGCCGGCATCCTCGCCATGGCGTTCATGGGCTTCTCCGGCCTGGTCAAATAAGGGAGGCGCGCCACCATGTTGATTACGATCCTTGTTTCGGCCGGCGCGGTCGCCGCCGTCGGGCTCATCCTCGGCGCGCTCATCGGCTTCACGGCAAAGAAATTCGAAGTCCAGACCGACCCGAAGATCGAGGCGGTCCAGGCTCTTCTCCCCGGCGCGAACTGCGGCGGCTGCGGCTATGCCGGATGCGCCGACTTCGCCAGCGCCATCGTCACGAAGGGCGCCGATCCCTCCGGATGCTCCGCCTGCTCCAACGCCATGCTCGCGAAGATCGCCGAAGTCACCGGCAAGGCCGCCGGAAAGAAGGAAAAGATGACCGCGGTCGTCTTCTGCTCCGGCAGCTTCTCGCGCTCCGCGCGCGCCGCCGACTACAACGGCATCCTCGACTGCCGGTCCGCGTCCATCGTGGCGGGCGGCGGCGGGAAAGCCTGCCGTTTCGGCTGCCTCGGCTACGGCTCCTGCGCCCGTGCGTGCCCGTTCGGCGCGATCGAGATCCGCGACGGCCTGGCGGTCGTGCATCCCGAGCTCTGCCGCGCCTGCGGCAAGTGCGTGAACGTGTGCCCGCGCAAGCTGATCCGCCTGGTCCCGGCGTCCGCTCCGGTCCACGTTTACTGCAACTCGCTCGAAAAGCCCGCGAAACGCCGCAAATTCTGCAAGAACCCGTGCCTCGCCTGCAAGAAGTGCGTCCGCGCTTCGGAAGAACACATGCAGATGCAGGCCGGCCTCGTCCGCGTGAACTACTCCAATCCGCCCGAGGCTTCTTTCGTCGAACAGGTCAAATGTCCCACCGGCGCGCTCCAGGTCGAGGAAATCCACCGCAGGATCGCGGCGCTCAAGCCGGAAACACCCGCCCCGGCGCAGAAAAAGGAGGAGTCCAAATGAACATCCCGATCAAGACCTGGCGTTTCCACGGCGGCGTCCATCCCGCCGACGGCAAAGCGCTTTCCAATTCCGTCCCCGCGCAGCGCGCCCCGCTCCTCGAACGCTACACGGTCGCAATCCAGCAGAACATCGGCGCGCCGCCGAAGCCCGTCGTCGCGAAGGGCGACGTCGTGAAGAAGGGCCAGCTCATCGCCGAGCCCGGCGGATTCGTCTCCGCCCCGCTCCACGCGCCCACCAGCGGCACGGTCGGCGACATCGTCGAAGTCCCCGGCGCCAACGGCGGCGCGATCCCCGCCATCGAGATCATCTCCGACGGCAAGGACGAATGGGGTTCCGGTCTCGACCCGATCCCGAACTGGAAGAACACCGACCGCGACATCCTGAAGAAGCGCATCGCGGACGCCGGCATCGTCGGCATGGGCGGCGCGGCGTTCCCGACCCACGTGAAGCTCTCGCCCCCGCCCGAAAAAGTCATCGACACGCTCATCCTGAACGGCGCGGAATGCGAGCCGTACCTCACCGCCGACCACCGCCTCATGCTCGAACGCACCGAAGCGGTCCTCGAAGGCGCCGCCATCGCCGCGAAGATCCTCCGCGTCGACCGCGTCTTCCTCGGCATCGAACAGAACAAGCCGGACGCCATCGCCGCGCTCAACGAAAAGGCGGGGCAGTACGGCGTGACCGTCGTGCCGCTCCACGTCCGCTATCCGCAGGGCGGCGAGAAACAGCTCATCTACGCCACCACCGGACGCTCCGTCGCCACCGGCGGCCTCCCCATGGACGTCGGCTGCGTGGTGCAGAACGTCGGCTCCTGCGCCGCGATCCGCGACGCCGTGGTCGAAGGGCATCCGCTGATCGAACGCTACACCACGGTCACCGGCACCCCGGTCGCCCATCCCGGCACCTGGATCCTCCGCTTCGGCACGACCGTCGAACAGGCCCTGACCTTCGCGGGCGGCGTGAAGGAGCGCGCCGCGAAAGTCATCATGGGCGGCCCGATGATGGGGTTCGCCCAGAGTTCGCTCGGCGTCACGGTCACCAAGAATTCCTCCGGCATCCTCCTGCTCCAGTGGAAGGAGACCGCCGAATACACCTCCAATCCGTGCATCCGCTGCGGACGCTGCGTCCGCGCCTGCCCCATGAAGCTTCTCCCCGGGCCCGTCAGCGTCATGGTCGAAAGCGAAAACTACGACGAAGCCGAAAAGAACTACGTCATGGACTGCATGGAGTGCGGCGTCTGCACCTACGTCTGCCCGGCGAAACGCCCCCTCGTCCAGCATTTCCGCAGGGCGAAGGCGGAGATCAACGCCAAGCGCCGCGCCGCGAAAGCCAAACAAGCCTAATCCCGGAGCTGTTCCCTACTATGAGTGAAGAAATCGAAAAAAACAACGTCGCTCTCCCCGAGCCCGGTTCGCTCGTGCTGAGCACTTCGCCTCACGTTCAGGACGGCGACAGCATCGCCCGCATCATGGCGAAGGTGCTGCTCTGCCTCCTCCCCGCCGTCGCGGCCTCGATCTGGTTCTTCCGCTTCGAAGCCGTCCGCATCCTCGTCTACTGCTCCGCCTTCTGCATCTTCGCCGAATACGGCTGGACGCTCGCCACCCGGCAGGCATCCACGGTCGGCGACTGCAGCGCGCTCGTCACGGGCGTGATCCTGGCACTGAACCTCCCGCCCGGAGCCCCGTGGTGGCTCTGCCTCGTCGGCAGCGTCTTCGCGATCGTCGTCGTGAAGGAGCTTTTCGGCGGCCTCGGACAGAACCCGTTCAACCCCGCCGCAGCGGCGCGCGTGGCGCTGCTGGTCGGATTCGCAGGCCCGATGACCCAGTGGGCGGCCCCGGCGACCGGATCCCTCATCTCCGGCGCGACCCCGCTCGGAGCGATCCATGCGGCGCAGGGCTCCGCCGACGCCATGGCGCAGCTCGGCGCGCCCGACAACCTGATGAAGCTGTTCCTCGGCAACGTTGGCGGCTCCATCGGCGAGACCTCCGCGCTCGCCATCCTCATCGGCGGCCTCGGCCTCATGGCGTTCCGCCTCATCAAATGGCAGATCCCGCTCGCCATGATCGGCACGATCTTCGTCTTCACGGGCATCGTTCACCTGGCGGCCCCCGGCATGACTCCGGGCCCGCTCTACCACATCCTCAGCGGCGGCGTCATGATCGGCGCGTTCTTCATGGCGACCGACATGGTCACCTCGCCCATCACTCCGCTCGGATCGCTCGTCTTCGGCGCAGTCATCGGCGTCCTGACCTGCGTCATCCGCATCTGGGGCGCGTATCCGGAAGGCGTCAGCTTCTCCATCGTGATCGCGAACGCCCTGGTCCCGCTGATCGACCGCATGTGCTTCATCCGTCCTTTCGGCTGGCACTCCCACAGCGTTTCCGCGCTCAACATCAGAAGGGGTGAGATCAAATGAAAGACATGACAAAGGCATCCAATCCGTTCTATCTGGCGTTCTTCCTCCTCGTCGTCTGCGGCGTCTCCACGCTCGTCATGGCGTACACCGCGGTCAAGACCGACGCCCCCATCAAAGCCGCACAGGCGAAAGAGACCGCCGACAGCCTGAAAATGATCCTCCCGCCGTTCGACAACGATCCGGCATCCGAGGCAATCGACATCACCTCGCCCGACGGCGAGCCCGTCAAGCTCTACACGGCGAAAAACGGAGGCCTCGTGGTCGGATACGCCGCCGAAGCCGCGGCCTCCGGGTTCGGCGGCAAAGTTGCCGGCATCGTCAGCTTCAAGCCGGACGGGACGATCGACACCGTGATCGTGAAGTCCGGGCACGCGGAGACCCCCGGCATCGGCACGAAAGTGACCGACCGCTCCGTGAAGCGCACCATCACCGACGTCGTGAAGGGCGTGAAGCCCGACACGTCGAAGCTCCCGCCGAACGCCGCGCTGGATTCCTATTCCGGCGTGAAGCCCGGCAACGCAAAATGGACCAAGGAAAAGGACGCCGTCCATTTCGTTTCCGGCGCGACCTATTCCTCGAACGCCGTCCGCGACCTCGTCTGGTACGCCTCGACCGCCGTCCGCGACTACCTCGCGGCCCCCGCTGAAAAGAAGGAGGAAAACTGACCATGAGCGTTTTCAAAGAATTTACCAAAGGGTTCTGGAAAGAAAACCCGGTCCTCGTGCTCGTCCTGGGCATGTGCCCCACGCTCGCCACGTCGTCCGACGCGGTGAAGGGGCTCGCCATGGGACTCGCCACCACGTTCGTGCTGATGGGCAGCAACCTGGTGATCTCGGTCATCCGCAAGCTTGTCCCCGGCAAGATCCGCATCCCGTGCTACATCGTGGTCATCGCCACGTTCGTGACCGTCGTGAAGCTCGTCATGCAGGCGTACGCGCCTGAAGCATACCAGACGCTCGGCATCTTCCTGCCGCTGATCGTCGTGAACTGCATCGTGCTCGGCCGCGCCGAGGCGTTCGCCTCGAAGAACGGCCTGCTGGCGTCCGCCGCCGACGGCCTCGGCATGGGCCTCGGCTTCACGTTCGTGCTCGTCTGCCTCGGCTGCATCCGCGAATTCCTCGCAGCCGGAACCCTCTTCGGCATCAGCATGCAGTGCTGGGACAACGGCTTCGCGGTCATGGGACAGGCCCCCGGCGGATTCATCCTCCTCGGCATCATCCTCGCCGGCATGAACCTCCTGAACATGCACAAGGCGAAAAAGGCGGGCGTCAAGTACGAACCGCCCGCCGAGTTCGACTGCCGCCACTGCTCCATCTGCAAGCTCAGCACGGAAGAACCCGTCAAAACCAAGTAAGAAGGGGGCGCTTCCTTCGAAGCGCCCATAATAACCCGCCGTGATCCTGCCGGTCGTCGACCATGAACTGAAAGAGGTCGCTCTTTCGGACGCTCTCCCGCGCACCGCCGCCTTCTTCTCCGAGGACACCCCTCTGAAGCGGGCGGAGGAGTACGGCGGACGCCCGTACGAACGCCGCGAACAGCAGACCGAGATGGCGTGCGCCGTCGCGGAGGCGCTCCAGAACGGGCGCAACCTCATGGTCGAGGCGCCGACCGGAGTCGGCAAGAGCTTCGCGTACCTCGTCCCCGCGATCTACCACGCGAAGGCGATGCACCAGTGCGTCCTCATCACGACCGAGACCATCAACCTGCAGGAACAGCTCGCGAAGAAGGACCTGCCGCTGCTTCAGGACCTCCTGGACGTCGAATTCACGTTCGCGGTCGCCAAAGGGCGCGGCAACTACCTCTGCAAACGCCGTCTCGCGCTCGCCGCGGGCAGCCACCGCGACGAGATCCTCCCCGCGGACGCCCCGGTCAACGAGCTCCAGAACCTCATGGACTGGGCGCGCACCACGCACGACGGCACGCTGTCCGAGGTGCCGTTCCGCGTGAATCCCCACCTCTGGAACAGCGTCTGCTGCGAAACAGGCACCTGCCTCGGGCCGAAATGCCAGAACTTCCATTCGTGCTTCTACTGGCGCGCCCGGCATTCGTGGGACAAGGCGGACCTGCTCATCACCAACCACGCGCTCTTCTTCACCAACCTGAAGATCAGCCGCATCGAGGAGCAGGAGAACTGCCCCCTGCCCGAACACTGCGCCGTCGTGTTCGACGAGGCGCACACGCTGGAGGACAACGCCGCGAACCACCTCGGGCTCCACATCTATTCCTCCGCCGTCCGCGGCACCCTGAACCGCCTGTTCAATCCGGTCAGCGGGCGCGGCCTCCTGATGAAGCCCGGCGAGGACTCCATGCAGGTCCGGAACAGCATCGCGAACGCCCATGAGGCGCTGACCGACTTCTTCGCGCAGTTCGACGAAACGCTCGACAAGTCCCCCGAGCAGACCTTCCGCCTTTCGCAGCCGGGACGCTTCCGCGACCTCGTTTCCGACAACATCCTCGACGTCGAGACCATCGCGCGGACCTACGCGGACAACCAGGACGACGCCGGATTCCGCCTCGAACTGGAGTCCCAGCTCGAACACTGCATGAGCTACCGCGAGGAGCTGAACCTCTTTCTGAACATGTCCCTGCCCGACCAGGTCTACTGGGTCGAGGGCCACAAGTCCGGATTCGCGCGCACGCGCCAGACCGAACTCGCCTCGGCCCCGCTCAACGTCTCCGAACTTCTCCGCGACCTCCTCTTCGATTCCGGCAAGCCCGTCATCCTCACCAGCGCCACGCTCGCCGTACACGGCTCCCTCACCTACTACGCCCGGCGCGTCGGATTCCGCGGCGGCGAGGGCCTCATCCTCGACTCGCCGTTCGACTACATGAAGCAGGTCCGCCTGTACCTCACGAAGGACATGCCGCAGCCGGGCGAACGGAACTTCAACGAGGAAGCGGCGGAAAAGATCCGCTTGTTCGTGGAGAAGACCAACGGCAGCGCGTTCGTGCTGTTCACGAGCTACAGCATGCTCAAATACTGTTCGGACCGCCTGTCCCGCGCCTTCCTCTCGAAGGGCATCAACCTGCTGGTCCACGGCGAATCCCTCTCCCGGTCCGCCATGATCTCCGAGTTCAAAAAAGTCAAATCCTCGGTCATTTTCGGCGCGACGAGCTTCTGGACCGGCGTCGACGTCCCGGGCGACGCCCTCAGCAACGTCATCATCACCAAGCTCCCGTTCGCCGTCCCCACGCACCCGCTTATCCAGGCGCGCTGCGAGCGCATCCAGCGGCTCGGCGGCAACCCGTTCGGCGACTACTCGATCCCGGACGCCGTGCTGAAGTTCCGGCAGGGCATCGGCAGGCTCATCCGGAGCAAGACCGACACCGGCATCATCGTGGTGCTCGATCCGCGCATCATGACGAAAAGCTACGGCAAATCCTTCCTCGAATCCATCCCCGAGTGCCCCGTCGAACACTTCTGACGCTCCACGCCGAATGCGCCGGGCTGTGTCCGGCTGCGCCGGGACGCGCCGGGCCCGCCCTCATCCAATCAGCGGACTGCCTTGTCCGTGCGTTCGATCTGAAGGAAATTCGCCGCGCCGAGCTGGCGGATCCCGGTGAGCTTCCACGGGCCGGACGGCGGACGCAGCGCGCACTGGAAATCGGGCAGCTCCCAGTAGAAGACCGCGCCGCGCGACCAGTCGTTGAACGTCTCGTCGGCGGTCAGCGCCGCCAGCATGTCCATGGATTTGGCGTAGGGCGGATCGGCGAACACGATGTCCGGGCGCGGCGGCATGACGCGCACTTTCAGCGAGGCGGGGAGCGTGCCCGGCACGACCTGGAACCGCGCGGGCGATTTCGTGTGCTCGAACCGGGCGATGTTGTGCCGGATCAGCGCGAGGGCGTCGGGCGACTCCTCGGCGAAGACCACGGTCGAAGCGCCGCGGCTGGCGGCTTCCAGCCCCATGCAGCCGGACCCCGCGAAGAGGTCGGCGAACGTCTTTCCGTCCATGGACCCGACGCTGTCGAAGAACGCCCTGCGGGCGCGCACCGACGTCGGACGCACCCCGCGTCCTTCGGGCAGTTCGCCCAGTTTCAGTCCCAGCGCGGTCCCCGCCGTGATCTCCATGATGCCGACTCCTGTATTGTGATGCGGCGGACTTCCGGTCCGCGCCGCGGTTTCATCCGACAAATCTTTTTCCGGAGCGCGATCGTCCGTTCCGGCATACATAATATGCCCCGTTTTGCCGGAAAATGCAATCTTTCCCGGAAAAAAAACGCATTTTTCGTGCTTTCCGGCTTGCATTTCCCGAACAATGGGCTATTTTAGCGGGAGAAAGAGTTTCGGCGTCCGCGCGGCGCCCGTTCCTCGTCATTCATCAAAAATTCATCAATAAACCGAAACAGGAAAGGAATCCTGAACCATGATCACCGCCATTATTCTGGTCAACGTCGAACGTCAGAGCCTCGCGGCCGTAACGAAAGAGATTCTCGCGGTCGACGGCATCGTCGAAGTGCATGCCGTCGTCGGAGAATACGACCTCGCCGCCATCGCCCGCGTGAAGGACCAGCAGCAGCTGTCCTCGATCATCGCCGACAAGATGTGCAACCAGATCCCCGGCATCACCCATACGAAGACCCTCCTTTCGCTCAACGCGCAGTACAACTACGACGCCGCGGCGGCATACGGGATGGAATGACCACTCCGTCCGCGCTGCGGACCGCACACTGCATCATGGACGGCGCCATGACGACGCCGTCCCGCTTTTTTTGCCTTTTTACGCGTTTTCAGCCTGTTTTTCCGGGTTTTCTTTAGGAAATCGCGTTTTTTTCTAAAAAAAGAGGCGTTTTTTTGCCCGTTCGGATTTGCATTTCGGGCAAAATGGATGTAGTGTACATATTGTATCAGATAATTTTCACGCAATTACAGGAGTCCCGGTAATGAGCAAAGCCAGCAAGATCATCAACATTTTTATTTTCGTCTTTGCGATCGTCGTGGTCGTCTTCGGCGTGCTTCTCTTCCAGAAACGGGAGCAGATCAC
Organism: uncultured bacterium; assembly: GCA_902780135.1. Lineage (GTDB taxonomy): Bacteria > Verrucomicrobiota > Lentisphaeria > Victivallales > UBA1829 > UBA1732. The sequence goes on along the minus strand of CACZEK010000023.1, from coordinate 16,686 downwards.
GCAGGCGCGGTCGGACATCGCCGCCACGGTGGAGAAAGTCTCCCGGCTGATCGATTCGTCCGCGGTCATCCCCGCCGACGACCTCAAGATCAGCAAGACTCCGGCCGAGGTCAACGAAGCCATGGTCAAGCTGGACGCCGCGGTCAACAAGATCGTCAAGCAGCGCAACGCCATCGCCGAAAACCTCACCGACGTGACCAACACCGTGCTTGAAAAGGCGTTCTACGGCGAAGGCGACGAGCCCTACATCCTCGAATCCGGCAGCGTCACCAACTACAAGACCACCGACGCCACGCTCGCCGAGGTCAAGACCCACATCGGCGAACGCATGGAGTATTTCTACGTCCGCGACAAACACCTCTCCGAGTTCATGTCCAAGGACGGCGCCAACCTCGGCATGCCCGCCAGAAGCTACGCCTTCTCCGCCGACAACGCCAAGCTCGCCAATGCACTGAACGAACTCATCGCGAAGACGAACGACACCGTCGAACGCATGAAAGCCTTCCGCGGCCACATCGTCACCGTCTCCAGCCAGATCTCCCCCGACTCCAAGGAGCTTGACCTGAACTCCCAGGAATACAACCAGCTCCTCAAGGAAAACATCACCACCGTCGAGGAATACGTCAACCGCCACAACGAGCTCATCAAGGACAACGAGGAACTCCGCATCCGCGTCATGCGCGCCGAAACCCAGCTCGGCACCGCCGAGGAAGACACTTCCGCCTACAGACGCACCGCCGAAGAAGCCACCCGCAAGCTCGCCGACGCCGAAAAGGAGATCCGCCGCCTCAAAACGATCATCGACCCGACCGGGTTCGGCGAGGACAGCGAAGCCCTCAACATCAACTTCTCCGTCCTGAAGGACCTCGTCGGCAAGGTCGTCTACGTCAACGAAGATTACGGCTACATCACCGTCGACATCGGCTCCGAAAGCGAAGTCATCCGCTCCTCCGGCGAGCGCATCCGCGCATCCGTCCCGGAAGGCGCGCTCCTGACCGTCGCCACCAGCCTCGACCCCGACACCGCGAAATACGTCTGCAAGGCGCAGGTCATCCGCCTCCGCGCCAAGGCCGCCGTCGCCACCATCCTCGCCACCCCGGGCGGCTCGTTCGACTATCCGAGCGTCGGCGACGTGGTCTACTTCTCGCAGGGCGACATCGCGACCATGAAGACGGCCCACGAGGAAGCCATGCGCAAGAAAGCCGAAGAGCGCGCGGCCGCCGAACGTGAACAGTCCCTGCAGGACTTCAACGACATCATGACCGGCGAAGACGAAGCCGACGACACCGGCATCGGCGACGATTTCCTCGGCGAAGACGACGAAGACGAAGCCGGGGACGACGGTCTCGGCGACGACTTCGGCGGCGACGACCTCGGCCTCGACGAAGAATAACCAGGACTTCACGGGAAAGGAACTCACATGTTCAGATCCAAGTTCTTTCTTGCGGTCGCGGTGCTGACCCTCATCGGACTCATCGCGGCGGTCGTCATGCAGGTCATGGAAATGAAAGAATTCATGATGTTCTGACGCCATGACGCTCCGTTATTTCATCCTTGCTTTTCTCGCGGCGGCGCTTTTTCTGGGCGCCGCCGCTTGTTCTTCCCCCCAGGAACGCTCCGGGCGCAGCCTGAGGCCGTTCAACGAACCCGCCGGATGGGAGACCAATCCCTACGGCGACGCGTTCCGCAACTGATCCGCATCTGCATCCGCGCCGCGCAAACCATCGCGAGGTCCACTCATGCCTTCCGGCTCCACGCTCCATTTCGCCGTCATCGGCGACCCGATCGGACATTCCAAGTCCCCGCTCATGCACAACGCCGCGTTCCGCGCGCTCGGCATCGACGCCGACTACACGGCGGTCCACGTAACGCGCGAAGGGCTGGCGGATTTCCTGAACTCCGCACGGACGTCCCTCAACGGCTTCAACATCACCGTCCCCCACAAAAACGCCGTGATCCCGTTCCTCGACGGCATCACCCCGCGCGCCGCGCTCGCAGGCAGCGTCAACACGGTCTCCGTCCGCGACGGCAGGCTCTTCGGCGACACGACCGACGCGACCGGACTGGAACGCGCCGTGCTGGAGGTCTTCGGGCTGCCGCTGAAGGGCGCGAACGTCTGCATCCTCGGCTGCGGCGGCGTGGTCCGCGCGCTGGCGTTCCACCTGGCGGACGCCGGCTGCGCCCGTCTCCGCATCCTGAACCGGACGGCGGAGAAGGCCGCGCTGCTCACGGACGAGCTCCTGAAGCACGCCCCGGCGCTGGACTGCGGTTTCGCCGCGCTTGGCGATCTCCCGTCCGTGAAACGCGCGCTCGACGGCGCGGATCTGGTCATCCAGTGCACCAGCCTCGGACTCCGCGACGGCGACGGCTCGCCCATTGATCCCGATCTGATCCCCGCATCCGCCTGCCTCTTCGATACCATCTACCGCGAGACGGACATCCTGGTCCGCTGCCGCGAACGCGGGCTCCGCGTCTCCGGCGGCCTGCCGATGCTCGTGCACCAGGGCGCGGAATCGTTCCGCATCTGGACCGGCCGCGAGGCTCCGGCGGACGTCATGCGCGCCGCCGCAAGCTGACGCCTGCACCTGCACTGCGGCAGTGCGCGGATCCGCTCGCGCACGGGAAACCGTATGGTCCGTATTACCGCGTTTTCTTCCGTGCGGATGCGGAAAACCGGAAAAAATGCGCGATTTTCCTTCCGAAACACGCGCTTTGAATTTGCAAATCGCCGATTCCGTGATATATTATTTATTTCAAGATGTGATCCAATACCTTATCATAACTGCTAACCAAGGAGTCTTATCATGGCAGTCCCGAAACGCAAAGTCTCGAAAATGAAACGCCGCCAGCGCCAGGCCGCGAACCGTTACGAAGGCGTCCAGGCTTCGTTCTGCAAGGAATGCGGCAAGCCCGTCGCTCCGCACTCCGTCTGCACCTCCTGCGGCATGTACAAAGGCCGCCAGGTCCTGACCGTCGCCGAGTAATCATTTCATTTTCTCCTCAAGACAAAACCAACCGGAGTCGTTTCGATGAGGATCGCGGTTGATGCAATGGGCGGCGATTACGCGCCCGCCGTCGTGGTCGAAGCCGTCGCCGACGCCCTGCGGATGTTCCCCGATGTGGAAATCCTGCTCGTCGGCCACCTGGAAAAGCTCGCCTACTACCTTCAGAAAGAACACCTGAAGGAAGGCCCGCGCCTCAAGCTCGTCCACGCCGAGGAAGTCGTCGAAATGGGCGAACCCTCGACCACCTCGATCCGCGCGAAGAAACACTCCTCCATCACGGTCTGCGCCACGCTTGCCGCCGAAGGCAAGGCCGACGCGGTCATCTCCGCCGGCCACACCGGCGCGGCCGTGGCGGCGTCCAAGGTCAAGATGCGCATCCTGAAGGGCGTCGACCGTCCCGCCATCGCGACCTTCATGCCGGCGGTCGGCGGCAGGTTCATCCTGGTCGACGCCGGCGCGAACACCGACTGCACGCCGCTGAACCTCGCGCAGTTCGCCATCTTCGGCGAAGTCTACGCGCAGATGTTCCAGAACATCGAAAAGCCGCGCATCGGCCTGATCTCCGTCGGCGGCGAGGACATCAAGGGCAACGAACTCACCAAGGAAGCGTTCAAGATCCTCTCGAACATGCCCATCAACTTCGTGGGCAACGTCGAGGGGCACGACATGTTCTTCCACAGCGCCGACGTCGTGGTGTGCGACGGCTTCTCCGGCAACCTCGTCCTGAAGACCGCCGAGAGCATCGCCTCCGCCATCCGCCAGTGGCTGAAGGAAAGCATCATGAAGAACGCCATCCGGAAGACCGGCGCCCTGCTCGCGCAGCAGGCGTTCGCCGACGTGAAGGCGATCAGCAATTTCGAAGAGTACGGCGGAGCCCCGCTCCTCGGACTCAACGGCGTCTGCATCATCGGCCACGGCGCGTCCACGCCGAAGGCGGTCCGCAACGCCATCAAGGTCGCGAACGATTTCGCGAAGCGCGGCCTCCCGAGCCGAATTTCCACGCGCATCGCCGAGTGCGGCATCGAATTCGCGCCGCCGTCCCATCGCACGACCGATCAGCAGCAGCCGCCGCTGACCACGCATCTCTGATGCATCCGAAGGGGGGAGCGCACATGACGTCCGTTTCGGCCCGCACTCTCATCCTCGCAGGCGTTTTCGCCGTTTCCGCGTTCATCCCGTGCGCCGCCATATTGCGCGCGCAGGAAGTCACGGACGTCCCCGTTTCCGGCTCGCAGGGCGCGTCCGCGAAGGACAAGGTCGTCGACGCCATCGAAGGCATCAAATCCGGCGACATTTCCGCCGCGAAGGAAGCCGTCGCGTTCGACCGCCTCCTCAGCTACACCCTCATCCGCATTTCCGACTGCTGGACCCTCTGCAAGCAGGAAATGGTCCTCGCGAAGGAATGCGCCCGCCAGGAGGCCGTCCAGACGGCAAAAGACATCTTCCAGAAGGGCAAGGACGCCGCCGTCGAACAGACCCGCGACGCCATTCTGGAAAAACTCCCGCCCATGCTCGGCGGCTCAGACGGACAATCCAACCTGACCGGCGGCAACACTCAGCCGGAATCCGCACCGGCCCAGCCCGCCGACGGCAACTGATTCCGCCCGCGCATGAAAACGGACGGAACATTCGACGGACAGCCGGAAGAATCATATCCGGCTGCGCGCGTCCTGACCATCGTGAAACGCGTCCTCTTCGTCTGCATGCTGCTGTTTCCCGTGGTGTTTTTCACCGTTCTGGGCACTGTTCAATGGATTTACAACCGGAAACATCATCCCCCGAAAGAGAACACACCTCAAAGCCCCCTGCCCGACGCATCGGCGTTGGAACAGTCCGTTTTGAACGGCATCAGGCACGAAATCGTCAGGAAATACGACCTGAAGGATTTTGAGGTCATGTACCGGGACGGCGCTCTCCGCGTCAGAATCCGGACCGCCGCACGGGATGCGCGCCGCGTCCGCGCCGGACAGGCGTTCGGCATCGCGGACGACATCCGCGAACTGCGCCGGACGACGCCGGGGATGCCGCTGTGCGCCTGGGCGCTGGAGATCGACCACGACGCGCCGGACGGCGGCATGACGTTCGTGCTGCCGGACACGGTCCGCGGCTACGAAGCGGACACGCTTTGGCACGATGCCGCGCTGTACGGGGACGCGTCCGCGCGGACCGGGAAGGAGGCGCGCCCATGAAGAAACTGACCTTCTGGGAAAAGATCGACGCCGTTTTCACCGTCGGGACGTTCGCCCTGCTGTTGCTGCTGGACCTGCCGTTCCTGCTCGTGCCGCTCATGCTGTTCCGCTTCGACAACGACCGGACAGCCCGGATCGAGCGGACCGAACGCACCGCGGACCGCCTCGTCGACGAGCTTATCCGGCCGGAGATCGAAACGAAATACAAAACGAAGGTGTTCCGCGTGAAAAACCGCGTCGGAAGCAGTACAGCCATCCGGATCGGAACGGACGGCGCGGAGCGGTACGCCGGGATCGCGGAGGACATCCTCCGGCTCGCGGCGGAAACCGACGTCCGGGGCAGACTGACGCCGGAGGAACAGGGCACGGTTCAGGATCTTCGGCAGAGTTACATCCTTGAGTTCGATCACGCTTCGGAGGACGGGGGCATGACCGTCTTCTGCGCGAACGGACACGGACACCCCTTCTACAGCACTCCGTGGCACACTGCCGAACTTTGGACGGAGCAGAACAACTGATTAAAGTTAAGATATGCGTTATTAACGCTTCCGGCTGCGTTTTTTCCGCGTTTTTTACCGTGACGCGCCTTTTTTCCCGTTGAAAAATGAACACAGGGCATCTATTGTATAGCGTGTTCGCGCATGCGGACGCTTTTTCACGAATCATTCACTCCATAATTGTGTTTCAAGGAGATTTCATCATGACATTGTTCCCCCAAAGAAAAACACTGCTCCGCGCGTTCTCCGTGGCCGCGGCGCTCTCCGCGGCGGCGTTCGTCCCGTCCTGTCTTCAGTCGGCTTACACCGCCGATGCGGAGGTAAATCCGTTGAGTCCGGTATCGTTCACGTACCACGCAAAAGACGGTACGCTGATCGAGCTGACCGCGCTGACGGACAACTCCGTCCGTGTCCGCAGCACGAAAAACAAAACCTTCTCGAACAAACCGGAATTCATCCTTACCGGCGCCAAGCCGCGGGCGTTTACGAAAGTCAGGCAGAATGCCGACGGCTTTACCTGCACGATCGACGATCTTTCCGTCCGCTATCAGGGCAGCACCCTGTCTTTTTCCGACGCCAAACACCCGTCCTCCAATCTTCAGGAGAACGTCGGCGCCCGGAAATTCGGGAAATCCCCGTCGAGGGACGCCGCCGCCGATTCCTACTGCGTCGAATCGACATTCGTATCTCCCGGCACGGAATTCCAGTTCGGCCTCGGCCAGTTCCAGGACAGCGTCCTGAACATCAAGAACCAGCCCCGCCAGCTCATCCAGGTCAACACGCAGGCGTCCGTGCCGTTCCTCTACTCCACCGCCGGATACGGCCTGCTCTGGCACAATTACAGCCGCACGGAGTTCAACCCCGCCGACACGCCCATCGAACTGAAGAAAGTCGCCGAAGGACAGGGCCAGACCGTCGAGGTCACCACGGCGACCGGCGGACGACGCGAATTCCGCCGCGACAACACCCTCTCCGGCGAGTTCACGGCGGACGCGGACGGCCTCTACGCATTCGAGCTTGACTGCGGCCAGACCATGGCGCGCCGCCACGTCGTCCTCATCGACGACAAGCTCATCGTGGAACAGCGCAACACCTGGCTGCCCCCGGTCATCGGATTCCAGGCGAATCTCACGAAAGGCAAACACACCATAACCGTCCAGAACGAGGCGAGAGACCGCACTTCGCTCAAGGTCCGTCCGCTCAAGGGCAACCTCAATTTCACGACGTTCCGTTCCGACGACGCGAAGGAGATCGACTATGTCTACATCTCCGGCGACGCCGAGAAGACTATGAAGACCTACCGCGAACTCTGCGGCAAGACCCCCATGCTCCCGAAATACGCGTTCGGCTACTGGCACTGCCGCGAACGCTACGTCTCGCAGGACGACCTGCTCTCCAATCTCCGTGAATTCCGCAACCGCAAGATCCCGGTCGACATCATCGTGCAGGACTGGCAGTGGTGGGATTCCGGCAAGTGGAACTCCATGCACTTCGACTCGCAGCGTTTCGGGAACCCGAAGGGCATGAACGACGAAGTCCACAAGCTGAACGCCCACTCCATGCTCTCCGTCTGGTCCAAGGCGAGCAAGGACAACCCGTTCGCCGAAAAGATGGTCGCCCTCGACGGCTACATCCGCGGCACCGACTGGATCGACTTCACCAAGCCCGAAGCCGCCAAACTCTATTGGGACACCATCGTCTCCGACATCCTCTCCACCGGCATCGACAGCTGGTGGTTCGACGCCACCGAGCCGGAAAACGACGATCTGCACAACCGCAACATCACGCTCGGACGCGGCAACGAGTACCGCAACGTCTATCCCCTCATCGTGAACACCACCGCCTATGACCGCCTGCGCCAGGCGCAGCCCGAACGCCGCGCCCTCATCCTGACCCGCTGCGCGTTCGCGGGACAGAGCCGCCAGCCCAGCGTGATCTGGTCCGGCGACGTCGGCAGCAACTGGAGCGACTTCCGCACGCAGATCATCTCCGGACTCGGCATGATGATGAGCGGCATCCCGTACTGGACCACCGACACCGGCGGATTCTTCCGTCCCGGCGACCAGTATCGGAACAAGGAATACATCGAGCGCATGCTCCGCTGGTTCGAGTACAGCACGTTCTCGCCCATCCTGCGCGTCCACGGCTACACCAGCCAGACCGAGCTCTGGCGCTACGGCGAAGAGGCCGAAAAGGTCTTCCGCAAGTACCTCGATGTCCGTTATCATCTGCTGCCCTACGTCTACACTGCCGCGGCCGACGCCGCGCTGGAAGGCGGCATCATCATGCGTCCGTGGATGGCCGACTTCCCCGGCGGCACTCTGACCGCGCAGAACGAAACCGAATACATGCTCGGTCCGTCCCTGCTCGTCGCGCCCGTCACGTCCCAGGACAAAACGGCTGAAGTCTATCTGCCGACCAACAAGAAAGGCTGGTACGATCTCTGGACCGGGAAACAGTATAACGAAAACAGTGTCGCAAAAGTCGACGCCCCGCTGGACCGCATCCCGGTGTTCGTGAAGGCGGGCGCGATCCTGCCCTGGGGCGAGACCATGCAGTACGTCGACGAGAAACTGCCCGAGACGCTCGAAATCCGCGTGTATCCCGGCGCGGACGGCTCCTTCTCCCTGTACGAGGACAACGGCAAGGACTACTCCTACGAACAGGGCAAGTTCACGCGCATCAAATTCGAGTGGAACGACGCGAAGGGCGAACTCACGATCGGCGACCGCAAGGGCGAGTACGACGGCATGCTGAAGAACCGCACGTTCCGCGTCTGCCTCATGAACGGGCAGAACGCCGGCGTGGACAACGTCGCGAAGGCCGACGCCGAGGTCAAATACTCCGGCAAGAAAGTGACCGTGAAACTGAAATCCGGCAAATAATCGGCGCACAGCCGCAACCGCAAAACGCAGAGGCCGCATCCATGATCCGGGTGCGGCTTCTTTCTTTGTCTGGAGCACGGTCCGGAATCAGACCAATAAAAACTATATTTTTTATGACCCATATGACTATCTCCGCCGGACCGGGAAGGCTTCGGGCTTGAAAAAAACATGCAGAGATGTTATAGTATTCTGTTTCCCCTCTGACTTATCAATGTTCGCAATCATTCGGCGTACGGTTCGGAACGGGCGCCGTTTTTTGCAGAAGGACATGCCAGCATGAAAAATACCCAGCAGATGGAATGCCGCGCGCCGCGGTTCCGCGCACTGATCCCGTTCTTCGTCTTCGTCGCTTTCTACCTCGGACTCTCCATCTGGGCGCACGATTTCTACAAAGTGCCGATGCCAACCGCGTTTCTGGTGGCGTCGGCGGCCGCGCTGGTGCTGGACCACAAGCGCCCGCTCGGCGAAAAAGTGGAGATCTACGCGCGCGGCATGGGCGAACCGAACATCATGATCATGTGCCTGATCTTCATCCTCGCCGGGGCGTTCGCGGCGACGGCGAAGGGCATGGGCGCGGTGGACGGCGCGGTGACGATCGCCCGCGCGGTCGTGCCGGATTCGCTGATGCTGCTCGGGATGTTCCTGGTGGCGAGCTTCATCTCGCTCGCCGTGGGCACGAGCTGCGGCACCATCGCGGCGCTCACGCCCATCGCCGCCGGACTCGCGGGCGGACTCTCCATTTCCCCGGCGGTCCTGCTCGGCGCGATCGTCGGCGGCGCGATGTTCGGCGACAACCTCTCCATGATCTCGGACACGACCATCGCCGCCACGCGCACGCAGAACATCCCCATGCGCGACAAATTCCGCCAGAACATCCTGATCGTGCTGCCCGCGGTCGCCGCGACCTCGGCGATCTATTTCTTCCGCGGCGGCTCGGCGCACGCGGCGGCAAGCGAAGCGGCGCAGGCGGTGACATGGGCGCACGCCTTCGCGGTCCTGCCGTACATCCTCATCCTCGTCTTCGCGCTCCTCGGCTGGAACGTGATGCTGCTGCTCTTCGCGGGGACCATCATGGCGGGGATCATCGGCATCATCAACGGCGCGTTCGATTTCTGGGGCATGCTCGACTGCGTCGGACAGGGCACGCTCGGCATGTCGGAGACGCTCATCGTGGCGATCCTCGCGGGCGGCCTGCTCCAGACGATCCGGCGCAACGGCGGCATCGGCTACCTGATGGAAAAGATCAAAAAGTCCGTGCGGTCCGCGCGCGGCTGCGAGTTCGGCGTGCTGATCCTCGTTTCCGTCATCAACCTCTTCACGGCGAACAACACCGTGGCGATCGTGATCGCGGGCCCCATCGCGCGCGAGCTCTCCGAACAGTACCATTGCTCCGCCAAGCGCATCGCAAGCATCCTGGACACCGGGTCCTGCGTGGTGCAGGGCATGATCCCGTACGGCGCGCAGATCCTGATCGCGGCGGGCGTGGCGCAGACCTCGAAGCTCGACGTGTCGTCCCTGAGCCTCGTCGGCTCGCTCTACTACCCGATGATCCTCGGCGTCTGCCTGATCGCCGCCATCGCCATCCACAGAGAAGCGGCGCCGTCCGCTCCGAAAGACTGATTATCGAAGAAAAATCCGGCTTCCGGGCTTGATTTCGCGCGCAGGCGTGATATAGTACAGCATCGGACGGTGAAAACCGCCCGCGGGATGCTTGCGCCGCACGTCCGGCAGGGCATCCGCCCCATTCATTTCATCGCGCATTTTCCCTCAACCCTCAAATACAGGAAAGAGCAACACCATGAATCTCACGAAAACAGTCCTCGCGGCGGCGTTCACGCTGTCCGCCGGAGCTCTGGCCTACGCCCAGAACCCCATCATCAACAGCGCGTACTGCGCCGACCCGTCCGCGCACGTCTTCAACGGCCGCGTGTACGTCTATCCCTCGCACGACATCCCGGCGCCTGCCGACTTCGGACGCAAGGACTGGTTCTGCATGGCGGACTACCACGTGTACTCCTCCGACAACCTGGTCGACTGGGTGGACCACGGCGTGATCGTGGACCAGAACTACGTGCCGTGGGTGAACCGCCACTCCTACAGCATGTGGGCGCCTGACTGCAACGTGAAGGACGGCAAATACTACTTCTACTTCCCCGCCGACAACCGCATCGGCCTCGCCACCTCCGACAATCCGTACGGCCCGTTCACCTGCGAAGCCGAGCCCATCCAGGGCGCGGGCGGCATCGACCCGTGCATCTTCATCGACGACGACGGCGCGTGCTACCTGATCTGGTCCGGCCAGGGCATGCGCATCGCGAAGCTGAAGGACAACATGAAGGAGTTCGACGGCGAAGCGAAGACCATCCAGCACGACACCCCGAACCGCGGCCTCAAGGAAGGCCCGTTCATGTTCAAGCGCAACGGCATCTACTACTTCACGTTCCCCTGGGTCGACGAAAACCACGAATGCCTCTGCTACTGCACCGGCGACAACCCGTTCGGCCCGTTCAAGTACCAGGGCAAGATCATGGAGCAGAACCCGCAGTGCTGGACCAACCACCACTCCGTCGTCGAGTTCAAGGGCAAATGGTATCTCTTCTACCACCACAACGACTACTCCCCGAACTTCGACAAGAACCGTTCCGTCTGCATCGACGAGCTCACGTTCAACGAGGACGGCTCCATCAACCTCGTGACCCCGACCCTGCGCGGCGTCGGCGTCACCAAGGCGACCAGCAAGATCGAGCTTGACCGCTACTCCAAGATCGCGGACAAGGACCACGCCTGGATCGAATTCCTCCGCACCGAAGCCCCGTTCGAAGGCTGGAAGACCGTCTTCCGCAACAACGACAGCTCCCGCAATCCGATCTGGGTCGAGTACGACCGCGTCGATTTCGGCAGCAAGGACCTCGGCTCCGTGCTCGTCCGCTGCCAGTCCAACGTCGGCGGCAGGCTCGAGATCCGCGCCGATTCCCTCCAGGGTCCGGTTATCGCCACCGTCGACATCCCCGGCAAGAACGTCGAATGGCAGGAGATCAAGGCCCCGATCTCCGCGCAGATGAACGGCGTCCACGACCTCTTCGTCTCCATGAGAAGCGGCCTCCTGATGTACATCGACTGGGTCAAGTTCATCGAGTGATCCAATCCGGGCTTTCCGGCTTTTCCGGGGGCGGCGTTTCGGAAACGCCGCTCCCGTTTTTTTTTATGGACATGCCCTCCCACGAAAAAAAAGCGCCCGTCCGGGCGGAATGGGACTCCGGGCCTGTCGGACGGCGAGAGAGGAAAAAAAGAATGTGCGATGCGCGGAAGCCCGGGCCGGGAGGGATTCGATCCCGGCGCTTATTCCGCGGAGACCGCGGCCATGGCGGCGCGGCAGTCCGGCCTCGGGCAGTATCCCCGGCAGGACAGCTGGATCTCCTTCAGGACAAAGTCCTCCGGGAGACCGGGCACGGACGGCACGAACGGTTCGTTTTCGGCGGGGAAGAGGTCGTAGACTTCGCCGCAGTGCAGGCACTTGAAATGGCCGTGTTCGCACATGTTGGCGTCGTAGCGCAGTTCGCCGCCCTCGATCGTGATCTCCCGCACGGCGTGCTTCTCCGCGAGGAGCTTCAGCGTGTTGTATACGGTCGTGAGCGACAGCGTGGGCTGTTCCGCCCGCACGGCCGCGAAGATCGTCTCGGCGGTCGGATGGATCGCGTGGGTCCGCAGAAAATGGTAGATCGCGGTGCGCTGCGGCGACGGCGTCACGCCGATCTTCCGCAGGATCGCGATGCTGGATTCACGTGTCGTCACGGGCGGCAATTCCGGTTGAAAAAGAGGGAAGCGCCCGCATCCCTGAGCGAAAGCTTTCCGGATGCGGGCATAGACAAAAAACTAAGACCTACTTCAAACGATCAGTCTTTGAAATAGCGTTTCAGGAGGCCGGCGAACGCCGCGCCGTGGCGCGCTTCGTCCTTTGCCATTTCGTGCACGGTGTCGTGGATGGCGTCGAAACCGAGCTGTTTCGCCTTCTTCGCGATCTCGAACTTGCCGGCGCAGGCGCCGTGTTCGGCTTCCACGCGCTTGGTCAGGTTGGTCTTCGTGCAGGGGGAGACGACTTCGCCGAGGAGTTCGGCGAACTTGGCGGCGTGTTCCGCCTCTTCAAACGCGATGCGCTTGTAGGCTTCGGCGATCTCGGGATAGCCTTCGCGGTCGGCGACGCGGCTCATGGCGAGGTACATGCCGACTTCGGTGCATTCGCCGGTGAAGTTGGCGTGGAGGCCGTCCATGATCTCCTTGTCGTCGACTTTGCCGTCGCCGATGCTATGGACGGTGGCGAACGCCATGGAATCGGCCTTCTCGTCCTTGGCGACGAACTTGGAGGCGGGAGCCTTGCACTGGGGGCAGAATTCGGGGGGATTGTCGCCTTCGTGGACATAGCCGCAGACCTGGCAAACGTACTTCATGACAGGGGGTCCTTTCTTTCACGCGCCGGGCGGCGCATGAGGTGGGTTGGGGTTTATTTGGGAGAATGCTGGTCCGGTGAAGGGGGAAACACCGGATTTGTAGTCGCTGCAACTTTACAATAACTCCAAACCGGAGAAAATCAACCCGGGCATCAAACTTTTTTCAGTTTTTTTCGCGGTCCGGTGCGTCAGAGCGGCTTTTTCAGCATCTCCGGCGCGAACTTCCCGCGGTTCGCGGGGTCCAGCAGACGCCATTTCGCGAGTCCGAGGCGCGCGAGGCAGTAGCGGAACGCGACCGCAAGGCAGCCGAAGCCGTATTTCACGCTCCGGCGGAACGAGATGCTGGACGCCTCCTCGAAGTATTGGGTCGGGCACGAGACCTCGGCGATCACGGCGCCGGTCCACGCGATCTGCGCGAGCATTTCGTTGTCGAAGATGAAGTCGTCGGAATTCCCGCCCAGGTCGAGCGATTCGAGCAGTTCGCGGGAGAATCCGCGGTAGCCGGTGTGGTATTCGGAGAGCTTCTGCCCCATCAGCGCGTTCTCCACGAACGTGAGGAAACGGTTGGAGACGTACTTGTAGAGGGGCATGCCGCCGCGCAGGGCGCACCCGCCGAGGATGCGCGAACCGAGCGTGCAGTGGTACAGGCCGCTGCCGATCATCGTCGCCATCGCGGGGATCAGGAGCGGGGTGTACTGGTAGTCCGGATGCACCATGATGACGATGTCCGCGCCGTGTTCGAGCGCGAGCCTGTAGCACTGTTTCTGGTTGCCGCCGTAGCCTGTGTTGCGCGGCAGGCGGCAAGTCACGGCGCCTTCGATGCGGGACGCCGCCGCCCACGTGTCGTCGCTGCTGGCGTCGTCCACGATCACGACCTGGTCGACGAACGGCTGCGCGGCGGCTTCGCGGAAGGTCTTTTCGAGGGTCTTTTCCGCGTTGTAGGCGGGCATGACCACGACGACTTTTTTCCCGTTGAACATCTTCGCTCCGGTTGCATCTTGATGGGATTCTTTTTATGCTTAAATATACATCCCGCGCGGCATTTTTCAAGCGGGATTCAGGCGAACGGCGCAGTTTCGCCGGAATCTTCCGCGTTTCCGCATGGAAAAAAGTTCATTTTCTTCACTATCGGCTTGATTTTTCGCGCGCGCGGGATATATTAACTCAGATTTACCTCAAAATCCGCAAAAACGCCGCCTCGAAAGGCGGGCCAATCCTCCGGCACGGGAAAACACTCATGAACCAGCAGAACATCACAGCTTCGGCCGTCCCGGCGCTCCCCGGCGCGCTGAAGACGCCCGTCGACGCCCTGTACAACGGCATCCGCAACCGCCTGTTCCTGCGGGAATCGGCGGCGTTCTGCGCGGGGGCGTTCTTCCTGGCGGGCGGGCTCGTGCTCGCATGGCGGATGGCGTTCCCGGAATGGCGACGCGACGCGGTGGTCCTGTCGTGCGTGCTGCTCGTGCTCGCCGCGCTGGCGGGCGCGCTCTACCGCGCGGTCCTGCTCACGCCGCCGAAACGCAAGCTCACGGTCTGGCTGGACGCGCATACGGACTGCGGCGGTTTCCTGGCGGCGTCGCTGGAGACGGACTGCTCAGCGTGGGCGTCGAAGATACGGATCCCGCGGACGCCGGACCTGAACATGGAGTTCCCCGCCGCCCGGCTGACCGCGCTTCTGACCGCCGCGCTCTTCTTCGCGGGGGCGTTTCTGATCGACACGGAACAGGCACGGCCCGACGGACCGGGTTCGCTCGACGTTCACGAGGAACAGGCGGAGCTGGAATCGAAGCTGGAGATCCTCGAACAGGAGCCGCTGGTCCCGCAGGAGGAGATCGAGGCCGCGAAGGAGGAGCTCGCCGAGCTCGTGGAGAACAGCGCCGGCACGTCCCCGGCGAAGGCGTTCGAGGGCATCGAGGCGCTCCGCGACCTGACCGACTCGCTCGCCGCCAACGCGTCCCGCGCGCTGGAACACTCCGCGGAGAATTTCGAGCGGCTTTCGCAGGCGGCCTCCGCGCTGGCGAACCTTCCGCCTGAGGTGCGCGGCCGCACCAAGGCGATGGAACAGTTCAAGCAGCTCGCCGAACAGCTCGCGGCGGACGACGCCGCGCTGGCGGAGTTCCTGAAGCAGAGCGGGGACAACCTCGCCGCGTCCATGACGCCGGAACAGCTTCAGTCGCTCGCCGACGCGATGGCGGGGAACGCCCAGGGTCTGCGCGACCGCCTCGAAAAGCTCGCGCAGGCGCGCCGCGACCAGATGATGCAGCAGTCCGGACAGGGACAGGGAGAAGGACAGGGCGGCGAAACCGGACTTGCGAACGATTCCGACTACGAGAACAGCGCGGAGGCGCTCCAGCAATGGCTGGAGGAAAACGCGCCGGGCGCGTCCGAGCTCTCCGACGCCGCCGGACAAGGACAGGGCAGCGGACAAGGCGAAGGCTCCGGGGCAGGCTCCGGCGGCAACTCCCGCGGACGCGGCGACGCCCTCCTCAATTTCACCGGACAGACGCAGGACGTCGGCGACAAACGCCGCGACCTCATGCTTGACAACAATACCCCCGGACAGAGCGTCTCCATCCTGGAGTTCGCCACCACGCCCGGCGAAGAGACGGCGGAACGCGCGAAGGCGGGACAGCTTTCCGGGTCCGGCCAGGCGGCGGAGCACGCCGAAACGCGCATCCTCCCCTCGCACCGCGAATCCGTCCGCCGCTACTTCAACAACTCTCCCGCTCAACAGTAAATCCTAATCATATCCACATGGAGCACCTCCCGCGATGAACACCGAATCCACCTCCCTGATGCCCCCCGAAGAGCTCAACCGCGTCAGCAGCCTGGCGGCGCGCCTCCTCGACGAACTCGACAAGATCCTCCTCGGCCAGCACGAAGTCCACAGGCTGCTCCTCATCGGCATCTTCAGCCGCGGGCACGTCCTGCTCGAAGGACTCCCCGGCGTCGGCAAGACCGCCCTCGTGAAGGCGCTCGGCAAGCTCATGCGCCTCGAGTTCAAGCGCATCCAGTTCACGCCCGACCTGCTCCCCAGCGACATCCTCGGCGGCAGCATCCTCCAGGTCATGCCCGACGGCTCCCGCAAGATGGAGTTCCAGCCCGGCGCGATCTTCTCCAACATCCTCCTCGCCGACGAGATCAACCGCGCGTCGCCGAAGACGCAGTCCGCCATGCTCGAAGCCATGCAGGAACACGCCGTGACGCTCCTCGGCGAGACGCGCCCCCTGCCCGATCCGTTCTTCGTGCTCGCCTCGCAGAACCCGATCGAGCTCGAGGGCACATACCCGATCCCCGAGGCGCAGCTCGACCGATTCCTCTTCAAGATCAACGTGTCCAGCGTCGACGCCGACGTCCTCACGCAGATCATCGCGCACCGCCGCCGCGGCGAACCGCCGGAGCCGGAGTGGACCCTCTCCGCCGAAGAGCTCCGCAATATCTTCGCCGCCATGGACCGCATCTACCTCAGCGAATCCGTCGCGAACTACATCGCGCGCATCGTCGCCGCCGGACACCCGGAGAACCCCGCCGCGATCCCGGACGTAACGCGTTTCGTGACCTACGGCCCCTCGCCCCGCGCCGCCATCGCCCTCGCCGAATCCTCCCGCGCCGCCGCGCTCATCGCCGGACGCCCCGCGGTCGGGTTCGAGGACGTCCGCAGCGTC
>CACZEK010000022.1 GCA_902780135.1 uncultured bacterium | reverse complement strand
TCCCATGCCGCCGAAGCCGCCCATGCCGCCGAAGCCGCCCATTGCGGGTGCGCCGCCGGGTGCCGCGCCGCCGGGTGCGCCGGCGGGTGCGCCGCCGGCCGGAGCCTGCGCGGAAAGTGATGTTGCGAGGAGGAGCGCCCCTGCGAGGATCGAGCAGGAGACGACTGACGATTTGACATAACGATTCATAAAGAACTCCATTATGTTTGGGGGTTAATAAAGAAAGGAACGGTTGACTGATTGTTTTTTTTGATGAACACGAACACTTTTTTGAGCGGATTTTAACAACCCGAAGTGCGTTTTCAACGATATTATACCACAACGGCAAATAAATGTCAAGGTTAATTCACGTAAAAATGTCGGTTTTATTGATTATTTCCTAAAATGAAGAGTGTTTAATATGTTTTTTTGAAGTTTTGATTGTTTAGTCTGTTTCAATATTCGAGCCGTTGCGTTGATGCGCGCAGCTCGATCCCAGAAGCAAACACGCCCCTGCCCTGTCCGGGTCCGCTTTTTTTCGCATCGTTCATCGTTCCGGCCCGTCCTCGGAGAAAATGATCTGTTTTTCGGGTTTCGCGCTTGCATTATGCGCGCATGCGGGATATATTAGATGGTAATCAAATCTCAACCCCGACCAACGGAACGGAATCGCAATGGAAAAACGTGTGGCTGTACTGGCGATCCTGGCGGAGAGTTTCGACTCCGCCGAACGGATCAACACGCTCCTGCACGATTTCGGCCCGTACATCGTAGGCCGCATGGGCCTGCCCTACCGAGAAAGGAACGTGAACGTCATCAGCATCGTGATCGATGCGCCGCCGGACAAGATCAACGCGCTTGCCGGGAAACTCGGCCGCATCGAGGGAGTCACGGCGAAAGCCGTCTACTCCAACGTCATAACAAACAACTGAGTCCGCCGCCCGGCGAAACCCGGACGCGGATTCATCCGATCAGATACCAACAGGCATTTCCCCTGACGCCGAAACTTTTTTGAGGCGGAAGACCGGACATGAGGCATCGGACCGGACTGCGGGAACCGCATGGCATTCGTGCGGCGCGCATGTTCCGACCGAGCAAACACAGCCGGATCCTTCACCAGGGGATCGCGGCTGTTTCTTTTTCGGAGGACAAGTCCTCCGCTGCAGCAGTGCTCTCAGCTTCGCCTGAGCACAGAGGAAGAAGTCGCCGCGGAACCGCAGGAAACGCGCATGAACGCACAGAAACGACAGAACGAGCTCAGGATCGACCGCCTGAACGAGGAGAAACGCCTCCCTCACGAGGAGTGGACGGCGCTGCTCGCCACATGGGACGATTCCGACCGCGCATACGCCGCCGGGATCGCCCGCGGGCTCGCGGACGCCCGGTTCGGGCACAACGTCTTCGTGCGCGGCATCGTGGAGTTCTCGAACGTCTGCCGCAACGACTGCCTGTACTGCGGCATCCGCAAGTCCAACCTCAAATGCGAACGCTACCGCCTGACCGAGGCGGAGATCGTTGCGTGCTGCGACGCCGGATACGAATA
This sequence comes from uncultured bacterium, assembly GCA_902780135.1. Lineage (GTDB taxonomy): Bacteria > Verrucomicrobiota > Lentisphaeria > Victivallales > UBA1829 > UBA1732. Next base: position 46,361 of record CACZEK010000022.1, on the reverse strand, counting down.
CGGTTTCCGCACGTTCGTGCTTCAGAGCGGCGAGGACGCCTCCTGGCCGCCGGAACGCCTCGCCGCGCTGGTCCGCACGCTCAAGACGAATCACCCGGACTGCGCCGTGACGCTGTCCGTCGGCGAACTCGAACGCGGCGAATACCAGATGCTGTTCGACGCGGGCGCGGACCGTTATCTGCTGCGGCACGAGACCGCCGACCCGGCGCACTACGCGAAACTCCATACGCCGCTTCAGAGCTGGGAACGCCGCATGCGCTGCCTGCGCGACCTGAAGGAGATCGGATTCCAGACCGGATGCGGATTCATGGTCGGCTCGCCGTACCAAACGCCGGACACGCTCGCGAAGGACATGGAGTTCATCACGGAGTTCCGTCCAGCCATGATCGGCATCGGTCCCTTCATCCCGCACTGCGACACGCCGTTCAAGGACGAGCCCGCCGGAAGCGTGGAGCTCACGCTGTTCCTGCTCAGCCTGTGCCGCATCCTCCAGCCGGACGTGCTGCTGCCCGCCACGACCGCGCTCGGCACCATGGACCCGGCCGGACGCGAAAAGGGCGTGCTCGCCGGGGCGAACGTCATCATGCCGAACCTGTCGCCGGAACAGGTCCGGGCGAAATACATGCTTTACAACAACAAGACCGCGGTCGACGTGGACACGCACATCACCACGTCGGATCTGCAGGCGCGCCTGCGGAAGATCGGCTATGCGATCAAGGTGAGCCGCGGGGATTACGGAGAAACGTCATGCTGAAACTCGCATTCTACGGAAAAGGCGGCATCGGGAAATCCACGACCGTATCGAACCTCGCCTCGGCGTTCGCCGCGAACGGTCTGAAAGTCATGCAGATCGGCTGCGACCCGAAGGCGGATTCCACCGCGTCCCTGCACGGCGGCGCGCGCATGCGCTCCATCCTCGACCTCGTCCGCGAACGCAACAACGATTTTACGCTCGGCGAAATGGTCCGCGAGGGCGACGGCGGCGTGATCTGCGTGGAGGCGGGCGGCCCGACGCCCGGGCTCGGCTGCGCCGGACGCGGCATCATCACCGCCCTCGAAAAGCTCCAGGAGAAGGGCGCGTACGACGTGTACAAGCCGGACGTGGTGCTGTACGACGTGCTGGGCGACGTGGTCTGCGGCGGATTCTCCATGCCGATGCGGAAAGGCTACGCGGACCGCGTGTTCATCCTCACGTCCGGCGAAACGATGTCCGTTTACGCCGCCGCGAACATCGCGATGGCGGTGAAGAATTTCAGGGGGCGCGGATACGCCTCGCTCGGCGGATTCGTGCTGAACCGCAGAAACGCGCCGGACGAGGACGCGAAGGCCGCGAAGCTGGCGGCGGATTTCGGTTCCGCCGTGGTCGGCGCGCTCGACTGGAGCGAAACGGTCCAGCGGGCGGAACAGCTCGGAAAGACCGTCGTGCACGCGTTCCCGGAGAGCCCGATGGCGGCGCAGTACCGCGCGCTCGCGGACGCCGTGCTCGCCGCCGCCCGGAAAGGAGACGCGCCATGCTGAAGAAACTGAACGGCGCAGACGATATGACCGGGGCGGAGGTCGCGATCCGCGACGCCGAATTCCCCGTGCCGTTCGTCTCCGGCCTCGAATACAACGCCCCCGCCCGCGGGCCGTGGAACATCGTCCACACGGGCATGCTCATCCCCGAGTCGCACCAGGTGTTCGCCTGCGCACAGGGCTGCCTCCGCGGCGTGATCCTGACCGCCGCCGAAATGCTCGCCATGGACCGCATGTCGTGGATCTCCGTGGACAAGAACGACCTGTTCGACGGCTCGCTGGAACGCAACATCGTGGACGGCACGGCGGAGATCGTCCGCAAGCTCCCGAAAAAGCCGCGCGCGCTTCTGCTCTTCATCAGCTGCGTCCACCTCTTCGCCGGTTGCGATTTCGAGGTCATGCTGGACGAACTCCGCGCGATGTTCCCGGACATCGACTTCATCGACTGCTACATGAACCCGACCATGCGGAAAAGCGGCCTCACGCCCGACCAGCTCATGCGGCGCCAGCTCTACGCGCCGTTCATGCCCTGCCCCGCTGCCCCGCTCGCCGTGAACCTGATCGGCAACGACCGTCCGACCGACGAGTCCAGCGAGCTGGTGCAGCTCATCAAAAACGCCGGACGAGAACTCCGCGACATCACGCTGTGCAAAACCTACGAAGAATACATGCGCATGGCGAAAAGCGCGCTGAACATCACGTATCTGCCGACTGCGAAGGCGTCCGGCGACGCGCTCGAAAAACGCCTCGGACGCAGGCACCTTTATCTGCCGCTGTCTTACGATTTCGACGAGATCGAACGCAACCTGAATACACTCGCCGATGCGCTCGGGACCGGCGCGCCCGACTGGACCGAAGCGAAACGGAACGCCGTCCGCGCGCTCGAGCAGGCGAAGGCCGTCATCGGGGACACCCCGGTCGAGATCGACTACACCGCCACGCCGCGCCCCGCCGGACTCGCCCTGCTCCTCGCCGAACACGGCTTCCGCGTGACGCGCGTCTACACCGACGCCATGATCGAGGAGGAACGCCCCGCGTTCGAACGTCTCCGCGAACTCGCGCCGGATCTGCTTCTGACCGCCACGCTCAACGTGAAGATGCGGTTCGCGGGCAAGGGCGTCCACGAATCCGGCGACGTGCTGGCGATCGGGCAGAAGGCCGCGTATTTCAGCGGCACGAAGCATTTCGTAAACATCGTTTCCGGCGGCGGCATGTACGGATTCGACGGCGTCGCGCGTCTCGCGCGCCTTATGGCCGAAGCCGCAGCGCACGAACAGGACACCGAGGCCGTGATCCAGCACAAGGGCCTCGGATGCAGGAGCTGCTTATGAAACAGACCGCCACGATCATCTCCATCCACGCCGCCGACACCTCCGGCGTATGCTCCATGCTGTACGAACTCGGCGGCATGGTCGTCGTCCACGACGCCTCCGGCTGCAATTCCACCTACTCCACGCACGACGAGCCGCGCTGGTACCGCCAGGACAGCATGATCTACATCTCCGCCCTCACGGAGACCGACGCCATCCTCGGCAACGACGAAAAGCTCATCGGCGACGTCGTATCCGCCGCAAAGGACCTTTCGCCGCACTTCATCGCGCTCTGCGGCGCGCCCGTCCCGCTCCTCGCCGGGACCGATTTCCCCGCCATCGCCGCCGAGATCGAATCCCGCACCGGGATCCCGACGTTCGGGCTCCACACCAGCGGCATGCGCTCCTATCTCGCCGGAGCGTCCGAAGCGCTGGAGGCGGTCGTGTCGCGGTTCTGCACGGACGCCCTGCCGCGCACGGACGCGCCGTCCGCGAACATCATCGGCGCGACCCCGCTGGATTTCTCCGTCAACGGCACGGTCGAATCCATGATCGACTGGCTGAACCGCAAGGCGGGGTTCGAACTCGTCTCCTGCATGGCGATGGGCAGCACGCTCGACGACATCCGGCGCGCGTCCGCCGCGCATGTGAACCTCGTCGTGTCCTCGTGCGGGATCGCCACTGCCGAACTCCTCCGCGAGCGTTTCGGCACGCCGTGGGTCGCGGGCGTCCCGGTCGGAGAAAAGTTCTCTGCCGTGCTCGCGTCCGCGTTGAAGACCTCGGCGGAAACCGGCGAATGCGCCCTGCCCTGCGCGGATCGCGACGCATCCGCGTCCGGAAAGAAGCTCGCCATCCCCGGCGAAATGGTCTTCTCCGGCTCGCTGGCGCGCGCAGTTGAACTTGACCTCGGCACGCCCTGCCGCGTGCTGTGTCCGCTGGAGGCGGAGGACCGTCTGCTCGCGCCCGGCGACATCCGCATCTTCGACGAGGTCGCCGCCGCGGAGGCGTTCGCCGCATCGTCCGGCGTGATCGCCGACCCGATGTACGCGCCCGTCTGCCCGCCGGACGTCCCGTTTTTCCGGCTCCCGCACGAGGCGTTCTCCGGCAGATGCTACCGGAAAGAATCCCTGAACCTGATCGACCGTCCCCTTCCCTGGAGGTTTTAACATGCTGAAACTCGCGATATACGGCAAAGGCGGCATCGGCAAATCGACCGTGACATCCAACCTCGCGGCGGCGTTCGCACGCCTCGGACGCAAGGTCATCCAGATCGGCTGCGACCCGAAGGCCGACTCCACCATCAATCTGCTCGGCGGCGACCCCGTGATCCCCGTCATGAACTTCCTGCGCGAACACGACCGCGAACCCGAACGAATCGGGGAGATCGCGAAGACCGGATTCGGCGGCGTGCTGTGCATCGAGACCGGCGGCCCGACCCCCGGACTCGGCTGCGCCGGACGCGGCATCATCACGACGTTCAGCCTGCTCGCCGACCTCAAATTATTCGAGACCTACAAGCCGGACGTGGTGCTGTACGACGTGCTGGGCGACGTGGTCTGCGGCGGATTCGCCGCACCGATCCGCGAAGGGTACGCCTCGCAGGTCCTCATCGTGACCTCCGGCGAGAAAATGGCGCTCTACGCGGCGAACAACATCAACAGCGCCGTGCACAATTTCGAGGACCGCGGCTATGCGACCGTGCGCGGCATCGTGCTGAACCGCCGGAGCGTCGACCGCGAGGAGGAGAAGGTGCGCGCCTTCGCGGACGCGAACGGCCTTCCCATCGTGGCGGACATCCCGCGCAGCGACGACATCATCCGGTACGAGGACATGGGCAAAACGGTCGTCGAAGGCGACCCGGAGCTTGACGTCAGCAAACGCTTCCTCGCGCTCGCGCAGCTCCTTCTCGACGAGGAGAAAACTTCCGCATGAACCACGCGTATTCCATCACGGCGGCCGATCTCGCGGCGCGCGGCAGGGACAATATCCCGCCCGAACTGCTCTCTTCCGCAAACCTCATCTACAGCTCCCCCGCCACGCTGGCGTTCAACTCCCCCGGCGCGCAGGGATTCGGCGTAAAACGCGCCGGTCTCGCCGTGCCCGGGTCCGTGATGCTGCTGGTCGCCCCGGCATGCTGCGGACGCAACACCGCCGCGCTCGGATGCGAGGCAGCCCTCGCAGAACGTTTCTTCTACCTCATGCAGGACGACACGGACATCGTGACGGGGCGGCATCTGGCGCGCATCCCGGAGGCGGTGAAGGAGGTCTGCGATTCCTGCGCGGAGCGTCCGTCCGCCGTCATGATCTGCATCACCTGCGTGGACGCCCTGCTCGGCACGGACATGGAGCGCGTCTGCCGGAAGGCTTCGGACTATGCCGGGGTCCCGGTCGTGCCGTGCTACATGTACGCGCTGACCCGCGAAGGACGCCTGCCGCCGATGGTCTCCGTGCGGCGTTCGGTCTACTCCCTGCTTCAGCCGCGCGAAAAAGTCCCGTCCTCCGTGAACATCCTCGGATTCTTCTCGCCTCTGCGCGACGACGCCGAGCTGTACACGCTGCTGCGTTCCGCCGGAGTCCGCGCGATCCGCGAGATCTCCCGCTGCGCCGACTACGAGGAATATCAGAAAATGGCGGAGGCGAACTTCAATCTCGTGCTCAATCAGGAGGCGCGCCACGCCGCCGCCGACCTGCAGAAACGCCTCGGCATCCCGTCGATCGAACTCGCCCGGCTCTACCGGACGGACAAGATCGCGAACCAGTACCGTCTGCTCGGACAGGCGATCGGCGCGGAGTTCGACGATGCCCCGTACCGCGAACGCGCCGAACAGGCGATCGCCAATTTCAAAAACAACTTCGGACGCCGTACGTTCGCCGTGGGCGAATGGCTGAACGCCGATCCGTTCGAGCTTTCGCTCGCGCTGATCGGCAGCGGATTCGCCGTTTCCGAGATCTTCGGCACGGTCGGCGGCTCGAATTTCGTCTACGTGAAGAAGATCGCCGCGCTCAGCCCCGCCACGAAGATCTACTCCAACCTCTCCCCGTCCATGATGTTCTACGACGGCAAAGACGCCGCCTGCGACACGGTCATCGGACGCGACGCGATGTACTATCATCCGAATCTGCCCGGCGTGCCGTGGAACGACGAACGCCAGCCTTTCGGGTACGCCGGAGTCGCCGCGCTCTTCGGCGAGCTCGCGCATGCCCTGTCCGCAAAGGAGGCCGCACGATGAAAAGCCTGCTGAAACACCTTTCGCCGTTCGCGCCCGACCAGTCCGGCGCCGTCTCCGCGCTCTTCGATTTCGGCGGGCTCATCGTGATCTGCGACGCCGGCGGCTGCACCGGGAACATCTGCGGATTCGACGAGCCGCGCTGGCTCGTCCGCAGGAGCGCGGTCTTCAGCGCCGGGCTCCGCGACATGGACGCCATCCTCGGCCGCGACGACAAACTCGTCGCCAAGCTTCAGTCCGCCATGGACGGCTCCGGCCTCAAGTTCTCCGCCATCATCGGCACCCCGGTCCCCGCGATCATCGCGACCGATTTCAAGGCGCTGAAACGCATGGCGGAGAAACGCACCGGACTGCCCGCGATCACGGTCCCGGCGACCGGAACGCACTACTACGACCGGGGCGCGTCCGACGCCTGGCTGGAGCTTTTCAAAACATTTGCGACGGAAAAGCATCCTGTTGATCCCGGCACGGCCGGCATCCTCGGCGCGTCGCCGCTGGATTTCCCCGCGCTCGACGCCGGGAATCTGCTGTCCGCCGCGCTGAAACAAGACGGCTGGAAGACCGTAAAATGCTACGGCATGGGCGCGGGACTCGACGACGTCCGCGCCGCGTCCGCCGCCGCACGGAACATCGTCGTTTCGCCCGCCGGACTCGCCGCCGCGAAATATCTGCAAAAGACGTTCGGCACGCCTTACGAAGTGCGGTGTCCGTGGCTGCCGGAACAGCTTCTCGACGCCCTGCCCCCGCTCGCCGGGGAGAAGACGCTCGTGATCCATCAGCAGTTCGCGGCGAACGCCGTCCGCGATGCGATAATGAAACTTGACTCCTCCTCGCGGGTCGATGTCGCGTCGTGGTTCACCATGGAACCGGAGTTTATGTGCGAAAACGATTTCCATATCGAAAGCGAAGAGGCGTTCATCGAAGCGGCCTCGAACGGCGGCTACGGCGCGATCGTCTGCGACAGACGTCTGCGCGCCGCCCTGCCCCGGACTCGGCCGTTCCACATCGTCGACTTCCCGCATTTCGCCGTCTCCGGGCGGCTTCTCGAAGAGGTGCAATAAGATGAATCCGACGGGCGTTTCCACCACGGTCTTCCGCATTTACGGCGTCGTCCAGGGCGTCGGATTCCGGCCGTTCGTCAGCCGGATCGCCGTCCGCGCCGGGCTGACCGGAAGCGTCGCGAACAAGGGGTCCTACGTGGAGATCCACGCGCAGGGCGATCCTGCGGCGATGAACGACTTCCGCGCCGCGCTCGAACGCGAGGCCCCGCCCCGGTCCGCGATCCTGAAGATCGATTCGCGCGTCCGCACGGAGCCGCCGTATCCGTCGTTCGAGATCATCGAGAGCGAACACGAGACGGGCGACATCTTCGTCTCGCCGGACATCGCCACGTGCGACCAGTGCAAAGCGGAGCTGTTCGACCCCGCGAACCGGCGTTATCTGCACCCCTTCATCAACTGCACCGCGTGCGGACCGCGCCTGACCATCCTCGACGCCATGCCCTACGACCGCGAACGCACCAGCATGGGGTATTTCCCGATGTGTCCGCAGTGCGAGACCGAATACACCTCGCCGGAGTCGCGCCGCTACGACGCCCAGCCGGTCTGCTGTCACGACTGCGGTCCGGAGGTCTACCTCATCGGCCGCCCCGAACGCAACGGGAAAGCCATCACCGCCGCCCGCCGCGCGATCCTCGAGGGGAAGATCGTCGCGATCAAGGGCATCGGCGGATTCCATCTGTGCTGCAACGCCCGCGACGCGCAGGCGGTGGCGCGTCTGCGCGAACTCAAGCACCGGCCCATGAAGCCGTTCGCCGTGATGATGGATTCGCTCGAGACGGTCCGCCGCGAATGCGTGGTCCTGCCCGGTCAGGAGGAGATTCTGGACGGACACCAGAAACCGATCATCCTGCTCAGGAAACGCCCGGAAAGCGCGCTCCCGGACGTCCTCGCGCCCGGCAATCCCACGCTCGGCGTGATGCTGCCGTACGCGCCCGTCCAGATGCTGCTCTTCCGCTTCGACGACGACCTGACCATGCCGGACTGCCTAGTGATGACCAGCGGCAACGTCTCCGGCGCGCCCATCTGCCGCAGCGACGAGGACGCCCTCGCCGAGATCGCCGCCTTCTGCGATGTGATCCTGTCGCACGACCGCAGGATCCGTCTCCGCGCGGACGATTCGGTCATGGACTGGCTGGACGGCCGTCCGTACATGATCCGGCGTTCGCGCGGCTACGCGCCGCTCCCGTTCTTCGTCTCCGGCGACTTCCGCGGACAGGCGCTCGGCATCGGCGGCGAACTCAAAAACACCTTCTGCCTCGCAAACGGCGGCCTCTTCTATCCCTCGCCCTACATCGGCGACATGGAGGACCTGCGCACGGTCCGCGCCCTGCGCGAATCGGTCGCGCGGATGTCCGAACTGCTCGAAATGAAGCCGGAGCTCGTCTGCTGCGACCTGCACCCGAAATACAACTCGTCCGCCGTCGCGTCCGAACTCGGCATCCCCGTCCTGAAGATCCAGCACCACTATGCGCATGTCCTCTCCTGCATGGTCGAAAACGACTTCACGGACGAGGTCGTCGGCGTGTCGTTCGACGGCACCGGATACGGCACGGACGGCACGATCTGGGGCGGGGAATTCCTGCGCGCCAGGCCCGACGGATTCACCCGCGCCGGATATATCAAACCCTTCCTGCAGGCGGGCGGCGACGCTTCCGCGCGCGAAGGCTGGCGCATCGCCGTTTCGATGGTCAATGCGCTGTTCCCGGACGACGGCGACCGCATCGCCTCCGAAACCGGCCTCTGCGCGCCCGGCGTCTACAAGTTCCAGAAGAACATGCTGGACCGGAAACTGAACTGCGTGGTCTCGACCAGCGCGGGACGTCTCTTCGACGCCGTCAGCGCGATCCTCGGCAACCGCAAATCCTCCACGTTCGAGGGCGAGGCGTCTATGTCGCTCCAGTTCGCCGCCGAGGCATGGAACGAGGCGCATCCAGGCACGGAAACCCTTCCGGATTATTCGCACCTTGACCGCGACGCCTCCGGCGCGATCATCCTCCCGACGGATTCGCTCGTGAGGGACATCGTGCGCGCGAAACTCGACGGCGCGGACTCCGGCATGCTCGCGTACATGTTCCACACCTCGCTCGCGGGCATGATCGCGAAGACCTGCGAAGTCATCCGCGAAGAATCCGGCCTGAACACCTGCGCGCTGACCGGAGGCGTATTCCAGAACCGTCTGCTCACGACGCTCTGCGCCAATCTCCTTCGCGGCGCCGGATTCCGCGTGCTGCTGCACGGCATGATCCCGCCCAACGACGGCGGCATCGGCGCGGGCCAGGCGTTCGCCGCCATGTACCATCTGAACAAAACAGGCACCCTAACCCAACATTCATCCATATCACATTCCCCCATACAAACACAAGGAGACGGCTTATGTGTGTAGGTCTTTCCGCAAGAGTAGTCAGCATCGAGGACGGCACCGCCCTCATCGACGCGTCCGGCGCGAAACGCAAGGTTTCGGCGGACCTCATCGACGATCTGGAGCCGGGCGATTACGTCATGGTCCACGCCGGCGTCGCCATCGCGAAGATCACGGATACGGACGCGGACGAATCCCGCAAGATCATGGAGTCGCTTGATGGAAACGGCGAAACAGATCATTGAGTCCTACGACGGGCGCAAACTCCGCGTCATGGAAGTCTGCGGCACCCACACGCACGAGATCTTCCGTCTCGGCATCCGCCGCATCCTGCCGCCGCAGATCGAGCTCATCTCCGGCCCCGGATGCCCGGTTTGCGTGACGCCCGCCGGGTACATCGACGAGGCCGTGATGCTCGCGCTCGAACACGGCGCGGTCATCTGCACGTTCGGCGACCTGATCCGCGTGCCCGGCTCGGAAATGAGCCTCGCGGGGGCGCGTTCCAAAGGCGCGGCGGTGAAGACCGTCTATTCGCCGCTGGACGCGGTCGACTTCGCGCGGGAGAATCCGGACAAACAGGTCGTGTTCCTGGCGGTCGGGTTCGAGACGACGGTCCCGGCGGCATGCCTGGCGGTGAAGAAAGCCGCCGCCGAAGGGCTCGCGAACTTCTCGATCCTCGGCGCGAACAAGACCATGCCGAACGCCTACCGGGCGCTGAAGGGCAGCGCGGACGCGTTCCTGTACCCCGGCCATGTGAACGCCATCACGGGGACCGCCGTCTGCGAGGACCTCGTGAAGCTCGGCGTGTCCGGCGTGGTGGCGGGATTCACCGCCGACGAGATCCTCACCGCGCTCGCGGTCGTCGTCCGGCTGTCCGCCTCCGGCGAACCGTTCTTCCGCAACTGCTATCCGCGCGTGGTACGGAGCGAGGGGTCGCCCGCCGCGCTGAAGCTGATGGACACGGTCATGGAGCCGTGCGACGCGGAGTGGCGCGGACTCGGCGTGATCCCGATGTCCGGACTGAAGCTCCGCCCGGCGTTCGCCGCGTACGACGCCCGGCTGAAGTTCAGCCTGCCGCCCGTCGCGGGCCGGAGCAATCCCGCCTGCCGCTGCGGCGAGGTGCTTCAGGGCAAATGCAAATCCACCGACTGCAAACTTTTCGGGACCGCATGCACCCCGCTCCACCCGGTCGGAGCGTGCATGGTCTCCAACGAAGGGGCGTGTTCCGCCTACTACCAATACGGAGATATTCTCAATGGATAACAATATGAACAGCAGCGAATTCGTCACGCTCGCACACGGCGCGGGCGGACGGCAGACCGCCGAACTCATCGACCGCGTCTTCAAGGCGCATTTCTCCAACCCGGATTTCACCGGCGACGACGCCGCGGTCCTGCCCGTGGACGCCGGAAAGATCGCGTTCACCACGGACGGCTTCATCGTGTCGCCGTTCGAGTTCCCCGGCGGCAATATCGGCAAGCTCAGCATCTGCGGCACGGTCAACGACCTCGCGTGCATGGGCGCGAAGCCGCTCTACCTCTCCTGCGCATTCGTGATCGAGGAGGGATTCCCCCTCGCCAAGCTCGAGGAGATCGCCGCCGCCATGAAGAAGACCGCCGACGAGGCCGGAGTCCGCATCGTGGCGGGCGACACCAAGGTCGCGGGCAAGGGCCAGGTCGACCACGTCTTCATCACCACGACCGGCGTCGGACAGCTCACCGAGGGTGTCCGCACGTCCGGCGCGTTCGCGCGTCCCGGCGACGCCGTGATCGTGACCGGAGACGTGGGCCGCCACGGCTGCACCATCCTGCTCGCCCGAAACGAATTCGAGATCGACGCGGACGTCACCAGCGACTGCGCCCCGCTCTGGGGCACCGTGAAGAGCATGATCGACGCCTCGCGCGACATCCATGTGATCCGCGACGCCACGCGCGGCGGCGTCGGGACCGTCCTGTACGAGATCGCCGACCAGAGCAAGGTCGGGATCCGCCTCAATTCCGCCGACGTCCCGGTCGCGCCCGAAGTCCGCGGCGTCTGCGGCATGCTCGGCCTCGAACCGCTTTATCTCGCCTGCGAGGGACGCCTCGTCGTCTTCGCGCCGAAATCCGAAGCGCCCGCCATCCTCGAAGCGCTCCGCAAGGGCCCCTACTCCGCCAGCGCCGCGATCATCGGCGAAGTCGTCGCCGACCATCCCGGCAAGGTCGTCATGACCACCGAGATCGGCGCGCAGTCGCTCCTGCCCCAGCCCGGCGGCGAACTCCTGCCCCGCATCTGTTAGTCCGTCAACAATTATTGACGTTCCATCCCCGCCGGAAATCGAATGAAGGTCCGGCGGGGTTCTTTTTGCACATAGCCCCGGCAAAAACCGCATGGTTTCTGCCGGAAATCATCCGCAACCGTCAAAAGATGTAGTTTTTAACATTTTTATCCGCTTTTTTATTGATTTTTTTGTTTGACATTAGGCGGAAAGCATGTATTTTATGTCATAGCAAGCAAGATGAACGGCGCGCCGCCGGTCGCCGGACGCCGTTCGGGAAACACATGCGATCATCATGAACTTTTGTTATGTTTGAACTTCCGAAAAAATTCGACCGCGAATACAGCGGCATCTTCCGCACGATCGGCCGCGACGTCTTTTCCACCGGCATCCTCAAAAAAGAAAACACCACGATCGATTGGCAGGGCGGCTCCTTCCCGCTCTTTTCCGTCTCGGTCGTGCTCCGCGGACACGGCACGTACGTCGACGAGGACGGCACGGAATACCCCCTGATGCCCGGCAAGCTGTTTTTCCGCATCCCGCACCGCAAGCACGCCACGTTCATCGAGGAGAACAGCCGCTGGCTGGAGTTCTACATGTCCTGTCATTTCATGAGCGACGATCCGGCGGACTACGGCGGGGCGATCCCGCACGACCACATGGAGCTGGACGAGAAACGCGAAGGGTATCTGAAGCTGAAGAACATGCCCGGCCAGGACGACAAATGGGTCTACTCCATGTGCAGGCACGTCTTCTGCGTCAACACGCAGACGCCGGTGCGCGACATCGACCTCTCGCTCGCGCTCCTCAACGAGTGCTTCGACTTCATCTCGTTCATGAACAACGAGACGAACCAGTCGAAGATCCCGCTGGAGATGTTCGCGCTCATCACGAAACTGCTGAAGAGCCGCCGCGAGGATTTCTCCGACCGCATCACCTCCGAGATCAAGAAGATCATCCTCGAAAACCTCACGGACAACCGTTCCCTGCCCGAACTGCTGAAGGATCTCCCGCTCAGCTATCCCTCCCTGCGCCAGCATTTCATGCGCGTGATGGGGCACAACATCGGCGAATACCAGATCCAGTGCCGCATGGAGGAGGCGGTGAACATGCTCATGCGCGGCGTGAGCGTGAAGGAAACGGCGTTCAATCTCGGCTACAAGGACCAGTTCTTCTTCTCGAAGCAATTCCACCAGAAGCTCGGCTACCCGCCCAGCGCGATCAATCCGCTGAACCCGCGCGGCGTCAAACGCTACCAGCCGAAGGACGCGCCCGCGGAGCCGGAACCGCAGAAAACGGCTCAGGCAAAGCCTGCCGCCGTCGTGCCGCCGCCTCCGCCGCCCTCCCCGGCAAAAGCGCCGAAGCCAAAGAAAGCCGCATCCGCAGCAAGGAAAGCCGTTCCCGCGAGGACGGTCAAGTCCGGCAGGAAGTAAAGAAATCGCCCCCTTGCCCCCGGCGCGCCCGGTTTCACCGGGTGTTCAGGAGTTCCCGGAGCAGATCCAGCAGGCCCGAGGCGGCTTCCTTCGTCGTGCCGGGACAGACCAGATAACACACGCCAAGCACGTTCAGGACGACGTACAGCCAGAAGACCGCCATATAGGAAAGCTTTTTCCATTTGTGGCGGAACCGCGCCTGCGCGTACAATGCCCCCGGCCAGCCGCAGAGCAGCTCCCAGAGGTGCAGATAGTATTCCGGGATCCGCCAGTTCTGCTGTTCCGCCAGACGCTTGTCCTCCCGGTAGAACAGGACCGTGAGCAGGCTGTTGCATACGAACGCGAGGGCGACCCCGGGGATCGCCTGATCCAGCGCGAGCGAGACGGTCAGCCCGGGGACGACCGCAAGCGGCCAGAAGCACGCCAGACGGGCGGGAAACGGCAGTTTCCTCTTCGCTTTCTCCAGTCCGCTTTCTCTGTTCCGGCGGGGCGGAGACGTCCTTTTCGCCGGACGGCCGCGGTCTCTTGCGTCCGGCATGGTCAGTTCTTCCGCTCTTTCTTCCACTTCCTGTACGCGTCGAGCTCCGAGTTGTACGCGGATACGACCAGCGCGAAGACCGTGGCGTCGTCCACGAACCCGACGAGCGGGATGAAGTCCGGGACGATGTCGAGCGGGGAAACGAGGTAGGTCACGGCGAATCCGGTCGCCGCCAGGAACTTCCAGGGAACGGCTTTATACTCCCCTGACCAGTAGTCATGAAGCATGCCCCAGAGGACCGAGAAGGACCCTTGCTGGTCGCCGAGGTATTGCGATTTCTCCTCCGCGGCGTCGCCTTCCGCCCGGACCTTTTCCAGATCGTCTTCCGTGAAGCCGTTCGTCCCGTATTCGAATGTCTTGTGGATTCTTTCCCGGTCGTTTTGATTCAGCTCGTCCATGTCCGCTCCGTCGGTTGGCCCGGCTTGATTCCGGGCACATAAAGAGATAAGAGTTTATTCGTATAAGTATATCCCGTTTCCGGGCGGATGTCAAGTCCCGGAAACGATCTTTTCTCTTATTTTGCGCCGGGGAAGCCCAGTTCCTCCGCAGCCGCCCGCTGCGCGTCAATCCGTGGCGGGACGCGGATATTCCAGCTCGCCGAGGTCGAACCCGTGTCCCTTCGCGCGGTCCAGGACGGCGTCCAGCTGCGCCTTCTCCATCGTCGGTTTGCGCGCCAGCACCCACAGATAATCCCGGCTTCCGGCTGTCACGACGGCATAGCTGTAATCCGGCGCCAGCTCGATCACGCGGTAGTCGGAGTAGAAGGGCCAGAAGAACGACACGCGCAATTCGCCGGTCTGCGGCTTCGCGTCCGGGTGCTTGAGCTTCGCCTTCCCCGTGATGGATTTCGGCTTGCCGTCCTTCACGCCGCTGTTCACGACCCGGATCGTGCCGTCGTCATTCAGCGTGTACTGCGCCCTCACCTCGTCCATGCCGCGTTCGAAATAATGCGGCAGGCGCGCGACCTCGTACCAGGTCCCCATGTAGCGGTCCGGTTCGAAGTTCTGCACCGCCGCGATGTCCGACGTGGTCGCGCACCCGGTCAGCGCCGCCGCAATCGACGACACGATCCCGCTGATCAGAAAATGTTTCATGGTCTTTCCCCTCTTTCTGTTTGTTGATCGTACGGCGGAGACGTCGTCCGCCCGGACGCGCCCCCTGCTCCCGGCATAACATACCACGGCACGCGCGAAAATGCAAACGGGAACGGCGTTTTCTTTCAAACAAAACAAACAAAAAACGCGGACGGCATCGGAGTGGATGCGCCCGCGTGCATGTTTGAAGGTTTTACCAGCGGCCGGATGCGCCGCCGCCTCCGAACGAACCGCCGCCCCCGCCCGAAGAGTGGGAGCTGCTGGAGTACGAACGGGACGAGCCCGACGAACGGGAGGAACTCGACGAACCGCCGCCGGAACTGGAAGAATAGTGGACCGCGGTCGGGTCGACGATGACCAGATGCGGGACGGACGTCCCGACGATGCGGCCCCAGTAGGCGAGCAGAATGGCGAACAGGCATCCGAAGACGCCGATCGCGCCCCACAGGGAATCCGAGGCGTTCAGGATGCGCGGGTCGTGTCCCGGCTGCGTGTAGGCGATGGCGGGATATTCGCGCACCTGCGGCACATAGGCGGTCTGCGGCGCGGTGGTCTGGGGACGGCCGGACTCCACGGTCACGCTTTCCTGACGGACGCCCGTCACGAAGAACTCGACTTTCTGCACCGCCTTGATCGCCGCCTCGGCGTATTGTTCCGCCTGAAGTTCCGGCACGATCTCGCGGAGGATGTCGCCCGCGCGGGCGTCGTTGACCGCCCCTTCCCAGCCGTAGCCGATCTCCAGGCGCGACCTGTGGTCGTTGATGGCGAGCACCAGCAGCGCGCCGTTGTCCTCGCCCGCCTTGCCGATCTTCCACTTCGAGGCGGTTTCGAGCCCGAAGTCCTCAATGGACGCCATTCCGATGGTCGGCACCGTGAGCACCATCATCTCGCCCCCGGTCTGCGCCTCCAGATGGCCGATCGCGGCCGCGAGCTTCGCCGTGCCGTCCTCGCCGAACACCGCCGCCTTGTCGACGATCCGCCAGCCGTCCAGCGGCGCGGCGGGGATCAGGCTGTTCTCGGGGCGCGGGACGTCCTTCTCCACCGGCTCGTTCAGCGTGGAGGAGACGAACGCGATGCCCTGGAGGATGCCGAGCACGATGGCGATGATCCGCAGATACTTGTTGCGGTACCACTTCTTGTCGTCGAATTCGTTGGTGTCGGTCAGCAGAAGCCGTTTGTTGGTCGCGTATTTCTTCTTGTAAGCCGCCAGGGTCTCCGGCCCTTTCTTCAGGTCGCGGGCGCGCTGGCTTTTGCCGTTTTTGAGGGAGATCACCGCCACGAGGGCGCAGATCCCCAGGAAGACGATCGTATAGCGCATCGGGGAGCCTTCCCCGCCGCGCCCCGTGATCGAGGAGTACAGGATGCCGCCGCTGTTCCCGCCCTTGTTCTTCTCGGCGTAGGCTCTCATCCCGACGGTTTCTTCGTCATCCTCGAAATCCTCGTCGTCAAGCTCGGCGTCGAGCGCGGCTTCCGCCGCCTTGTCCTCCGCGTCCATCAGCTTTTCGAGTTCCTCGTCGGTCATGTTGGCGGGATTCTTCGCCGGAACCGATGCGCCCGGCTGCCGCGACGCCTGCGGATCGGCGTTCTCCGCCGTCGCGGGGAGTTTCGCCGCCGTCTGGATGGAATGTTTCAGGCGTTCCAGCAGAGCGGCCGCCTTCGCGCCGCGTTCCTGGCCCCTGTATTTGCCGGCTTCCTTCCTGACCGCGTCAATATCCCAGTCGGCGAGACGCCATCCGCCGCCGATGAGGCCGAACCGGACCGACGTGCCGCGGACGTCCTGCACCAGCAGCACGCCCTTCCCCGGCGCCCAGTCCGCCGCGATCTGGTCGAACACGTCCTTCGGGCCGGCGAACCGTTCGTCAATGAACATCAGCGCCACACTGCAGTCCGCGAGCTTCGCGATCTCGCCCGCGAGAGATTCCAGCTTCGTCTGGTCGTCCTCGAGCAGCACGCCCTCCGGGTCGGAGACCGTGACGGCTCCTTCCGGCGTCTCGAACGTCGTCGCCACCTCGCCCACGGAGTGATAGTAGCCCGTCGCGAGCGCCATGGCGAAGAACAGGAAGATGAAGTAGATCCAGAAGCATCCGAACCGCGGCAGGCGCGCTTTCGGCTTCTGCGGGTTTTCGAAGACGGGACCGTATTTCGCTTCGGGGTCGAATACGGCTGCGATCTTCGATTTCGCGGCGGGAACGGGTTTTGCCGGGGCGGAGGGAGCGGCGGGAGCGGGGGTTGCGTTCTGTTTATCCATGATGATCTGCGCGTTTGGGATATGGTTGAATTTGATGAAAAAGCCGGGTCGTTACGGCGGACGCGCGAACGAAACATGCGCGGACATCCGACCGTATTTCTCTAATATAATCCCGCCCGCGCGGGAAAACAAGCCGCGAACGGAAAAAACACGGTTTTTTGTGCGAGAAAACCACTGTCTCCGTTGCGATGCGTGCGCCTGAGCTTAAACACGGGAGACGTTTTACAACCGCGGTCAATCCCGGAATACGTCCCGGATCCATTCCATAACCAGGATCACGTATTCGTCGATGATATTCCTCGTGCCGAAATGCCGCGTAAGACGGTGCAGAAAAAGATAAATGAGCAAAAGCGGGATAACGGTATAAAGAACCCACCGGCAAAAGAACTCGTAGAGATTTATGATAAACTCGATCATAGCACTCTTGCGCCGTTACGGAATCAATTCAAAATGCCATCCGTCCTGATTTCTGACAAGCTCCGACCCGTCACGTCAGTTTTTCTCCCCGGAATCATCCGGTTCTTCATCACCTGAAAGCAGGTCTGGCGTACCGCCGTTCGGCAGGAAGTTTTTCGGACTGATGATCGAGTGCCCCAGCTCTTTTTCCGTTTCCCTGCGGGCGTTTCCGGCGACTTTTCCGCCGCGTTTGGCGACCGATTTATGTCCGGGCATGTCCGAGGGCTTCTCCTGACGGGAAAGCTCCGTCGTAACACGTTCGCCGAGCATGGTGAAGATCAGTTCCAGGTCGGTCATGTGGTCGCGGAGATTCTGATTGGGCGAATCCAGTCCCTTGAACTCTTTGTACGCGGACGGAGTCATGCCGAACGTCGCCTTGCTGATCTCGGCGGTCAGGATGGCGAAGTCGCATTCCTCCGTAACGCCGCGTTCCTTCCATTCGTCCGTCAGGTTCTGCCGGATGGCGATGCCGCGAAGACGTTTGTCGATCCAGTCTTTCGGATACCCTTTCTGCTCGTAAAGCGCCTTCATGCGTTCCTGCGCCAGTTCGGGATTCTCGATCTCCTGCACGCGGTCATAGCCGACCTGCGCGAGCCACTGCTTGAACGGTTCCGCTTTCGGTGACGGGATCGACTGGATGATGCGGAACAGCCCCTTGATGTTGGCGCAGTTGATCTTTTGCACGCCACCGGCTGTAGGGATCGAAAGGGGGGTGACAATTTGTCCCCACCCTTCCGAAAGTGCGGGATCACGATGCCGGAGTTTCTTGATGTAGTCAGATGGATTGACGCTGTCTGTCAGGACAGCGACCACATCCACGACAGCAAAAAACCACTCGTCATTGTGCCATGTCCTCCGAATAGCCTTGTCCTGAAAGACCACAAGCTTGTTTTTATCTTCATTTTTGTTCATCGCATCTCACCTTTCCTGTCTGTCGTTTTCTTACCTCTTAACTTACACCGCCCGCGCGGGAAAACAAGCCGCGAACGGAAAAAACACGGTTTTTTGTGCGAGAATGGAAGGCATCAGCGGTGAATGTACATCCGCGATGTTTCCGGCTTGTCTTCGCACCGGACCATGCACAGGTATTCCCAGTCGTACCGCTCGTAAAACCCGGCATGATCGGTCACGAGATACAGCGGCGCGATCCCCTTCGATCTCATGTCGTCCGCCGCCAGGTTCAGGAGCGTCCCGGCGATGCCGCGCCCGCGGCAGTCCGCCTCGGTGTAGACGGCGCACACGTTCGGCGACAGGTCTTTCCGTTCGTGGAAATCGTTTTCGATCACGCCCAGCCCGCCGACGATCCGGTTTCCGTCCAGACACAGATACCAGCCGTATTCGGTCTCGCGGTTCAGATACGCGTCCATGCACGCCAGATACGCGTCCTCCGGCACACCCCATTTGAGGTGAAACCATGCGGCCGCCGCCCGCTTCAATTCGGGGCGCTCCCGTAACGTGATGTACTGAAAACCGTTCAATTCTTTACCCCCGTAACAGATCGTCACGATCCGGCCACCGTCCAGGCACAGATACCAGCCGTATTCGGTCTCGCGGTTCAGCCTTCCATGATGTGCAGGGCGCGGATCTCGCGGTCGACGATGCCGGACTGCACGGCGAACGCGTGCGGCTCCAGATAAACGTCGTCGCGGTCGCTCAAACCCTGTGCGCGCAGTTCGGACGCGACGGCCGCGCAGACCGCCTCGATCCGTTCGAGCGTCGCCTCGCCGGATTCGCGCGCGGTCAAAAGATCGGTCAGATGTCCGGAGAGTCCGCCGAGTTTCGGCAGGTCCCGCATCGCGCGGAACACCCATTTATAGTACGGCGCGAACCGGCAGTTCAGCAGGAAAACCATCCGCGCGGCGTTCCGCACGAATTCGTCCAGCGCGAGCGCAGCCGCCCCGGGTTCGCCGTGCCGCAGACACCGCATGTAGTTGTACTGCCCGCTCTGCGCCATGAAGACGGCGCGCGCGGCGATCTTCTTCCGTCGCACGTCCTCCGGTATGCCGTTCAAAATCGCCCGGCGGACGCCTGAAAACACGCCGAGGTCGTCGCGGAACACCGCGCCGTTCGTGGCCTCGGCGAACGCATGGTCCGGGGTGTAGAGCCACTGGCGCCAGTTCTCCGGCGCGCCGGGAAACCCGAGATGCCGCCGGTAGAAATCGCCGATCACGACCACGCCGTCCTCGGCGTCGCCGAGCTCGCTGCTGCCCGTGTCCGCGTCCCCGTCCGGCGGGAATTCCTTCCGCAGCCGGGCGTATGCGCGCTCCAGCCGGAACCCGAATTCGCGTTCGTCCGCCTCGGTGATCCAGAGCTGGAACCCGGTGAAATAATCGTGGTCGCGCGACACCGCGTCGTCGTAGCCGAAGCACTCCGAGCCGTGCCCGGCGCGTCCGACGGCGATCCGCGATGCCACGCCGCCGAACTCGCGTTCCAGCATCGGCGCGCCCGCCGTCTCGTACCATTTCCGCGCCGCGTCAATGCCCCGCATAGTATTCATCCGCGCGCCAGTTGAGTTCCTCCTCGACCTCCGGGAATCCTAGCGGACCGAACGCCGAGGCGCATTTGCGGCAGGTGTGGGCGTAGTAGCCGTCGCGCACCGCCGCCGGGTCGTCGAAACACCCCACGGCGAGCTCGAGTTCGGACGCGATCCGCGGGTCGTTCCGGTCCTCCGCAGCGTACATCTGCGCCAGGTTCACGTGCGTGACCGCCGCATCCATCAGGTTTCCGCACGCCTTCAGCACGTCCAGCGCCTTGCGGTAATACGCCTCGGCATACTTCACGTCGTGTTTCGCCGCGTACGCCGCCGCCATGTTGTTGAGCAGTCCGGCGAACCGCCAGTCGTTCGGGTCGAGGTGCGCCCCGTAGCAGCGGAACGCCTCCTTGTAGTAGTTCAGCGCGCCGTCGATGTCGCCGAAGACCTGAAGCGCGGTCGCGCCGTTGATGAGGATGGTCCCGGCGGTAACGCTTCCCGCGATCCCGAGCTGTCCGAGCAGAGCGAATCCGTCGCGCACCGCCATCAGGCCGCGTTCGCGGTCGCCCAGCATCCGGTAATGTCCCATGAGCTCGCTCAGGATGCCGAGTTCGCCCTCGCGGTCGCCGATGCGCCGCGCCTCCTCAAGCCATTTGCGGAGGTGTTCGCCCAGTTCAAGCATCTTCTCCGCGTTGAACAGCCGGTCGCACTCCGCGATGACTTCCTGCATCGGAATGCGCCGCTGTGCGTTCCGGTGCGGCGTCGCGCCGTGGTCGTGGTCATGCTCGCAGCCGCAGTCGTCGTGGTGTTCGTGTCCGCACTCGCATCCGTTTCCGTGCGTGTATTCCGCGCCGGGTCCGCTGCCGTGCGCGTGTTCGTGCCTGCATCCGCAGGGCTCTTCCAGCGGGCATTGCGGCTCCAGATAATCTTCGGGGTCGATCGTCATCGTGTGAATTCTCCTTGTCTGTTGTCCGCTAAACAATACCACGGAAGCGCGCGTTTGTCAACCCCGCCCGCGCGGAAAAACGGATGAAATCCGCCGAAAACTATCTGCCGGACGCGCGGATCAGCGAACGTCCCATGTGTTTCCGGCTGAAGCCGATGAAATCGTGGACAAACCGCTGGTCGCCGTCCGCGGTGTAGATGAAGTCGACGCGCCGCAGAAGATCGCCCTCGGCGAACGCTCCGGTCCGGAGCACGCCAGCCTTGACCTCGTTCTCCACGGCGAGCTCCGACAGCACCGAGATGCCGCCGCCCGCCTGCACCAGGATCTTCACGGCGTCGGTCGAACATACCTCCGTGATCTTCGCCGGGTCGATCTCCGGCAGGCCGTGTTCCCGCGCGAAACGTTCCAGCTCCGCGCGTCCCCCCGCCCCGGATTCGTCGAGGATGAACTCCCCTCCGCCCCGGATGTAGTCGCCCAGCGAGAACGTTTTCCGTTTGCGGTAGCCCGGCGCGAAAACGGGGACCAGACGGTCCATGCAGTACGGCTCGGACAGGAAAAACGTCCGGTCGTACGGCGCGTCGGTCAGCGCGAGCGCGAGTTCGCCCGCCGCGAGCATCCGGCAGAGCGCGTCCGGGCGTTCGATCTTCAGATGCAGGGCACGGTTCGGATGCGTCTTCTGGTACAGCGTGTTCATGCCGATCAGCAGGAAACTCCCGGCGGTCGCGGTGCCGCCGACGCAGTACGACCGCTTCCGTTCGTTCGCGCTCCGCAGTTTCCGCAGGATGTCCGCCTCCACGTCGAACAGGTGTTCGCACTCGTCGCGCAGGACCTCGCCCGCAGGCGTCAGGCGCACGTTCCGGCCCGTGCGCTGAAAGAGCTGCACGCCGAGACGCCGCTCCAGATTCGCGATCTGTTTCGTGACGTTCGGCTGGGTCATCCCGCTCATCGCGGCGACTTCCGTGAAATTGCACACGGCGGCGGCCGTGCGGAAAAGCTTCAGGGTTCGTTCGATCATGTGGCGCCTCGCATCCTGTCTTATGTTTTGTGTCGTTTGCCGCATATACTATACACCGATAACTTTTCTTTATCAAACTATGCCGATTGATTATTTTCGGTTTTTGTTCGCGCGGACTATATTATATTGACCTTTTGAGCATCCCCCCACCCTTTTTCAGGAGCCGCACATGACACACGACGACCTCATCCACCCGCTCATCCGCAAAGCGTATTCCGTCCTGGACGGACAGCCCCTCGGCCGCGCCGACGCCCTCGCCATCGCGGAGAACATTCAAGGCGCGGACCTGCTCGACCTCGTTTCGCTTGCGAACAAGGTCCGGCTGAAATTCGCCCCCGCCCTCCACAGCTGTTCCATCATCAACGCGAAGTCCGGCAAATGCCGCGAGAACTGCCGGTTCTGCGCACAGAGCGCGGCGTATCATACGAACATCGAGACGTATCCGGTCCTCGCGCCGGAAGCCGTGCTGGAAGCCGCCGGAAAAGCCTACGCCGAGGGCGTCCGCACGTTCGGCTACGTGACCAGCGGACGCGGCTGGGAGAAGCCCGACGACGATTTCCGCGTCATCCTCGCCACGTTCGACCGGCTCCACGAAACGTATCCCGACATGCGGCTCTGCGCCTCGCTCGGCATCCTCTCCGAGGAGTGCGTGAAGCTCCTCGCGGAACACCATGTAAGCCGTTACAACATGAACCTGCAGACCAGCCCGGCGCGCTACGCCGACCTCATCGCCACCACGCACACCATCGAACAGAAGCTCGACACCATCCGCCTGATAAAGAAATACGGCATCGCAAACTGCACGGGCGGCATCTTCGGGCTGGGCGAGACGTGGGCGGACCGCGTGGACATGGCGTTCGCGATCCGCGAGCTGGACGTGGAGGGCACGCCGCTGAACATCCTGCTGCCGATCCCCGGCACCCCGCTCGAACACCAGGAACACGTTACGCCCGCGGACGCCGCGAAGATTTTCGCGATCTTCCGGCTCGTCAACCCGACGAAGATGCTCAAATTCTGCGCCGGACGCGAGACCGTGATGAAGGATTTCCAGGGACTCCTGATGCTCTCCGGCCTGAACAGCCTCATGACGGGCGGCTATCTGACCACGCGCGGACGCGAGGTCGAGCAGGACCGGGCGTTCGCCGAATCGCTCGGCGGCTTCGGACGGGAGGAGAAATGAACATGCCGCACCGTGTTTATTTCGTTTCGGGCATCGACACCGGCGTCGGCAAGACGGTCGCGACCGGGGTCATGGCGCGCTGGCTGCTCGGCAGGGGGCTCGCGGTCGCCACGGTCAAGCTCGTTCAGACCGGATGCCGCGGATTCTCCGAGGACCTGAACATGCACCGCGAGATCATGGGCGTGCCGCCCCTCCCCGAAGACGCCGCCGGGCTGACCGCGCCGCAGATATTCGACTTCCCCGCCTCGCCGCATCTGGCGGCCGCGCTCGAACGCCGCACGGTCGACGTAGACCGTATCGCCGAATGCGTCCGGCTGGTCTCCGCAAAGTACGACGTCACGCTGGTCGAAGGCGCGGGCGGCCTCGCCGTCCCGCTCACGGAGGACCTCCTGACGGTCGACTTCGCCGCCGCCGAACGCTGGCGGATCATTTTGGTGTGTTCCGGCAAGCTCGGCGCGCTGAACCATGCGCTTCTTTCGGTCGAGGCGCTGAAACACCGGGAAATGGACCTCGCCGGGGTCGTGTACAACTACTGCGCGGAGGCGGATCCGGTCATCGACGAGGACACGCCGCGCATGATCGGACGCGCCATGCGTCAGGCGGGGTATCCGCCCGCGCTCGTCCGGCTCGGCAAATGGGCTGTTGCTTCAAACAATGTCCGGCTCCCGGATTTCTCCCCCATTTTTCAGGAGGCGATTCATGGATCTCGCGACTGACCGCGCCAACATCTGGCATCCGTACGCGTCCGCCGTCAATCCCCCGCCCGTGCTGGGCGCGTCCGCATCGGACGGCGTATCTATCATGCTTGACGACGGCACGCGCCTCGTCGACGGCATTTCCTCCTGGTGGTGCGCGGCGCACGGGCACAACCGGCGCGAGGTCACGGAGGCGATCCGGCGTCAGGCGCGGGAACTCCCCCACGTGATGTTCGCCGGCTTCACGCACAAGCCCGCCATGGAGCTCGCCGAACGTCTCAACGCCCTCATGCCGCGCGGACTGAATCATTATTTCTACGCCGACTCCGGCTCCATCGCGGTCGAATGCGCCCTGAAAATGGCGATCCAGTACCAGGCCGCGACCGGGCACCCGTGCCGCTGCCGCATCGCCGCGCTGAAGGGCGGCTACCACGGCGACACGGTCGGCGCGATGGCGGTCAGCGATCCCGGCGGCATGCACCGCGTCTTTCATGGCATTCTGCCGCAACAGTTCTTCGCCGAACGTCCCGCCTGCCGGTTCGGCGGCGACTGGGACGACGCGGATTTCGCATCCATGGAAACGCTGCTGGACGAGCACGGAGACGAACTCGCCGCGGTCATCGTCGAGCCTATATTCCAGGGCGCGAACGCGATGTGGTTCTACCACCCGGAATACCTCCGCAAGCTCCGTGCCGCCTGCACGGCGCGCGGCATCCTACTGATCTTCGACGAGATCGCAACGGGATTCGGTCGGACCGGCAGGCTGTTCGCCTCAGAATACGCAGGCGTCACGCCCGACATCATGACCATCGGAAAGGCGCTGACCGCCGGAACGATTTCGCTCGCCGTCGCCGCCGCATCGGACCGGGTCGCGGCCCCGATCCGGGCGTTCCTCCACGGCCCGACCTTCATGGCGAATCCGCTCGCCTGCGCCGCCGCGTGCGCCTCGCTCGACCTGCTCGGCTCCTACGACTGGAAATCCGAGGTCGCCCGCATCGAAACGCATCTGAAAGCCGCCCTCGCCCCGTGCCGCGGCTGTCCGAATGTACGGGACGTCCGCGTTCTCGGCGCGGCGGGCGTGCTGGAGGTCGACCGCATCCCGTCCCCCGAAACGACTCAGCGGATCGTGCTGGAAACCGGCGTCTGGCTGCGTCCCTACGGCCGCTTCGTCTACACCATGCCGCCGTTCGTCACGGACGATGCCGCGCTGGACCGGATCGCGTCCGCCATGAGGGCTCTTGCCGATGCCGTCTGATTATTTCTCGCTCAAAATGCGCGCCTCGCGCGACGGCCGCCACATCTCCGGCGCGGAGAAGATCCTGCCGGAGTCCGGCATCCCACCCCATCTTCAGGCGCTGCTCGAACGCGCCATGCGTCACGCCAACGGCGAGCCGGATTTCGTCAATTTCAAGCTCGAACGCATTTCCGCG
This sequence comes from uncultured bacterium, assembly GCA_902780135.1. GTDB lineage: Bacteria > Verrucomicrobiota > Lentisphaeria > Victivallales > UBA1829 > UBA1732. The sequence continues at coordinate 21,127 of CACZEK010000022.1, read as the reverse complement.
GATTCCATCCTGCACCTGAACGCCCTGCCAGTGCGCTCGCTCACCGCCGAAACGCCGGATGCCGGGCTGGAGCTGATGCGCGGCCTGCTCGAATCGCTCGGCGTCGCCCGCGCCGGGGAGATCGTCGAACTGCTCCGGAAAACGCACGGCATGCGCGGGGCGGTCCTGCTGGACGCCGACACGCTGGAACGCCTTGAGCCCGACCCGGAACGCGGCGTGCGCGCCACGGTGATGGATTCGGCGGAATCCGGCGCAAATATGCCGCTGTCCTCCCGCAAAGACCATTACGCCGAGGCAATGGTGCTGGCGGCGAAGGTCGCGAACGCGCCCGGCATCGTCGCCGAGCTCTGCATCTCCGACGATCCCGATTACGTGACCGGATACATCGCCTCGAAAACGCTCGGTTATGTGCGGATCGCGCCGCTGAAACAAATCGGCTCTCCGTCCGGCGGGCGCATCTTCCTCTTTCGAGGAAAGCGCGAAGACGCCGCGCGCACGATCGAATATCTGGAGAAACAGCCCGTTCTCGTGCACGGCATCCCGCCGCGTCCGGGGGCCGGGGAAACGAACGGCGCGTGCCATCCCGCCGCCCCCGCCGAACGCATCCGCACCGCGCTTCAGTCGCTTCGCGAACGCGACCTGCACCGCACGGAGGAGGTCTTCGGATCGCCCGCCGCCGCGACGGTCTCGCTGCACGGACGCGACACGCTGATGTTCGCTTCCAACGACTATCTCGACCTCGCGAACGATGCGCGCCTGAAGGATGCCGCGGTCGACGCCGTGCGGCGGTTCGGGACCGGAACGGGCGGCTCCCGCCTCACCACCGGCACGCAGACGATTCACAGGGAACTCGAATGCGCCCTCGCCGCGTTCAAAGGGACGGAGGACGCGATCGCGTTCGCCACGGGCTTCGCCGCCAATTCCGGCGTGATCCCGGCGCTCTGTTCCCGCGCCGACGTGATCTTCAGCGACGAGCTGAACCACGCCAGCATCATCGACGGCTGCCGACTCAGCGGCGCGCGGATCGTCGTCTACCGTCACAACGACATGCGGGACCTGGAACGGAAGATCGCGGCATGCGCCCCCTGCTCCGGGCTGGTCGTCTCGGACGCCGTGTTCAGCATGGACGGGGACGTCCTGAACCTCCCGGATTTCCTTAATGTTGCACACCGTTACGGCCTCTTTTCCATGATCGACGAGGCGCACGCCACCGGCGTCGTCGGGCCCGGCGGACACGGCGTGCTTTCTCTGTTTCCCGGCCTCGATCTCCGCCCGGACATCCTCATGGGCACGCTCAGCAAGGCGCTCGGGTCCGAAGGCGGCTTCGTCTGCGCCTCCCGCGAGATGACCGACTATCTGCGGAACAAAGCGCGTTCGTACATCTTTTCGACCGCGCCCGCTCCGGCATCGGCGGCCGCCGCGCTTGCCGCGCTCGGGATCCTCCGGAACGAGCCGGAACGCGTCGCGCGGCTTCAGCACAATGTCGCCTTCTTCCTGGACCGGCTTCATCGCCTCGGCATCCCGGCGAAGACGGAATCCGCGATCGTTCCGGTCATCGTCGGGGACAGCGCCCGCGCGCTCGCCGTGGCAAAATCGCTCCGGGAAGACGGCATCTTCGTTTCGGCGATCCGGTATCCGAGCGTGCCGGACGGCGCGGCGCGTCTGCGCCTGACCGTCATGTCCTCGCACACGGAATCCGATCTCGTCCGCTGTGCGGAATCCCTCGCGAAAGCGTTGAAGACGTCCTGAGCGAAACGGCAAACGAAGGCGGCAGTCCCCGGAAAGAGAACTGCCGCCGCATACCCGGCGGGCTGTCGAAGAAAGGACGGCCCGCCGTTTGTTTCTGTCAGGATCAGAGCTTGTTGCCGTCCTGGTCCTTGTGGCCGCTTTCCACGATGTCGGAACGGTCGCGTCCGGCGGCGTATTCGATGAGGTTGAAGAGGAGTCTTCTGCACACGGGGTCGTTGTAGTTGGTGAGGCCGAGCGTGGAGTAGAAGATGGAGCCGGAGCCCGTTTTGGCGCGGCCGATGGCGGTGCCCATGCGGCATCCGAGGGAATGCCACGCGCCCGCGATCAGCTCCTCGTCGCCTTCCATGATGATGGCGGAACGCGGATTGGAGACGGCGGCGTCGAAGGCATAGTCGAGGACGGCGGGCTTCTGGAAGCCGTCGAAGACCTGGTGGTCCTTGCAGAAATACTGGCCGCCGACCCAGTTGTTGCCGAGGCGGAAGTTGCCGAGGTATTTCAGGTTGCCGTTCGCGGCGGCGATGGTCGGGGCCCAGTTCGCCACGTCGTTGAGGACGATGACCTGCGTGCCGGATTTCGCCAGCTCGACGACAGCGTTCACGTCGACGGAATTGCCGTTCGGCGGGAAGCAGAGGACGCGGATGCCCTGCGCGGTCTTCTTCGTCATGGAGATCGCCATCTGCGCGGGGACGCCCTGGAAGAGTGTGACGGTGGCGGTGCCGTCCGCCTTGACTTCGACTTCCTTGCCGTCGACCGTGAACTTCAGCTGGTCGTCCGCCTTGGTCGGTCCTTCGATCTTGAAGACGTAGCTGCCGTCCGCGGCGGGCATGTACTGGCCTTCGAGCAGCACGGTGAACCCGGCGGTCATGGGCACGTTCGGGTCGGGCGTGGTGCCGTCGGGGAACGAGAGTTCGAGTCCCTGTCGCTGGTTGGTGGTGCGTTCGGCGCGCTTTTCGCCGTCGACGAGGAAGGTCAGGCGGAACACGCCCGCGATCCCGTCCGGAGTGGCGATGGAGTTCGGCTGAATCCTCTGCGGGACCGGGTAGCGCTGGGTCACGACGAGCACGTCGGGCTTCACGCTGCCGCCGGGCTGGTAGGTCTGGAAGTTGCCGCCCGCGGCGTTGAGGATGCTGACGAGCGACTGCTGGGGCTGTCCGCCCATGCTGCCCATGCCGGGTCCGCGGCCGCCGCCGAAACCGCCGCCGAAGCCGCCGGGACGGTTGCCGCCGGGCTGGCCCTGCCCCTGCTGGGGCTGCGGGTTCTCATAGACGGCGTAGGTCTTGCCCGCGGGGAGACGGATGCTGGAGTTGTCGACGGCGGTAACTTCCATTTCGCCCTCGGCTTTGGTCCCCTTGAGGGACGCCTTGATGACGGAGACGCCGGGCTTGTCGACCTGGATCTTCACGCCTTCGGCGAGGAGTTCGCCGTAGACGTCGCCGCCGGAGACCTTCACGGTCTGTTCGGACTCGCTGACGACCTTGCCGTCCTGAATGAGCTGCGTCACCAGCGTGAATTCGCCGTTCAGGTTCTCCTCGTTGATGATGTGGATGTCGGCGGAGACGGTGTTCGGGACGGTGAAGGACGGGGTCGGGGTGTGGACCGCGAGCTTCAGCGGGGCGTTGTAGGCGCGGAGGATGGCGGGATCGCCCTTCGGGTTGCGGAAGGTGTCCACGACGCCGGAGTTGTTCTCGCGGAGCATGGCTTCCCAGCCGTTGATGGCGTAGCCGTCGGTGATGTTGTTGAGGCGGATGATCTCGATGCGGCGGCCCTGGTGGCGGATGCTGACCTTGCCGAGTTCGGAGGTGAAGGCTTCGACGGTCGGGAAGTCCTTGCGGAGGCCCTTTTCGTCGAGGTACTTGTTCATGCGCTTGTACCAGTTTTTGTAGTCCTCGCCGTCCATGCCGTCCATGCCGATCTTCTTCAGTTCGTCCATGATCAGCTCCAGGCGCGGCGGGGTGGAGATGGCGCCTTCCTCGCCCCAGAAGATGATCTCCTCCTTGTCCTGCGTGTAGTTCCAGTACCTGGTGCTGTTCGTGTAGTAGTTGGCGGGATAGGAGATGTTCGGGCCGGGCGCGTTGTGGTTGTCGCGGAATCCGACCAGATGCACGGTGTCGTCGAACGGCATGCAGTTCATCTTGTTCATGTCTTCGCGGTCGATGCCCTCCTGGCTCCAGCCGCTGGTGAGCACGACGATGCGGGACGGGTCGTTCTGGTGCGTGAAGGAGACCATGCTGCTGTACCAGTTCATGTCATGCTGCTCGCGCCCGAGTCCGAGCTCGTTGATGAGGTTGTAGATCACGAGGGACGGGTGGGAACGGAACATCTTGACCATGCGGCGGACGCGCTCCCTGGCGATCGCGCGGCCTTCGGGGGACTGGCTGCCGGAGATGAATCCGCCGGGCTCGGCGTAGTACAGGAGCCCCTGTTTGTCGGCTTCGCGGAGCACGATGTCCTGTCCCATGTGGCGGTGGAAGTTCAGCATGTTCATGCCGAAGTCCTTCGCCGCCTTGATCTGCTTGGCGGCGTATTCGGGCAGCGGGATGGTGCCGGTGACGGGCCACCAGCCCCAGCTGATCGCGGACCGCAGCACGATGCGCTTGCCGTTGAGGCGGAACATGGCGTCCTTGCCGATGCCTTCGGGACCGAACCAGCGGAATCCGAAGATCTGGTCCTGCTCCTCGTCGCCGACCTTCACGTTCAGGTTGTAGAGGTTCGGATTGTCGAGGTCCCACAGCTCCGCGTTTTCGTACGTGAACTTGCGGGTGATGAGGTTTTCGCCGGGCTTGAGCGTGATGTTCTCCGCGGCCATGACCGGCACGTTGTCGGTCGTGAGCATGACGGTGCATTCCTTCTCCACGTCCGCGCCGGTGTCGTTGACCGCGGTGATGCGGATTTCGACGGTCTTCGGGTCGGGCGTGTTCATCACGTACACGTCGTCGATGTACACGGGGTCGGTGATCTCGAGGGAGACGTTGCCCGTGACGCCGCCGACCGCGCGCCTGCCGTTCAGCTTGACGCCGTTCCACGTGAACGGGATGTAGTCGGTCCAGTCGTAGTCGCCGCCGGGGTTGGTGATGCGGATGTCGAGCGCGGCGGTGTCGCCCTTCTTCAGCTTTCCGGTGATGTCGAGCACGAACTCGGTGTCGCAGGCGGCGTCGCACGCGATGAGCTCATGGTTCAGGAAGATCTCCGCCTGGTAGGTGAGCGCGGAGAACCGGAGGAACACTTTTCTCCCGGTCAGGTCCCGGTCGACCTTGAACGTGCGGCTCCACCACGAAACGCCCTGCAGAGGCTGCCAGAATTCCTTCGGGTCGATCGTGTAGTCCTTTTCCAGCGCGGACATGTCGGTGAAATACTGTTCGACCGTGCCGGGGACCGAGACGTCCTTGCGGTCCGCCTTGCCCAGGGCGTCCCAGCCGCCGGTCGGCTGGTGCGCGGGGATTTGGTCCAGCGGGGTGCCCGGGACGACGACGTGTTCGGTTTGCCACTTCGCTTCGGTGTCGCGCCAGAGCTTCCAGCCGGAGCCGGAGAGGCTGACGACTTCGCGCGCCTGGGCCTGCTGCCAGAGCATTCCGGCAGCGAACGCGAGGATGCAGAGAGATTTTTTCATACGTTCTTTCCTGTTTGTATGGGGGGTGACAGTTGTATTTGTTTAGGAAATATTTTTTCATAATATAAGCCTGCCGACCGGGTTTTTCAAGCGGTTTCCTGAAAAATCAAACCGTTTTCGGGGCAGAGGAAACACGGAACGCCTCCGGTCGCGGAGACGCGGGGCGCACAAGTCCGCGATCGTCCGGCATCATCCGCAACGGCTTTCTGCCGCATCTTCCGGGGAAACGCAGGCGCGGGTCCTCCGTTTGTTTTATAAAAAAATGACGATGCTGCAATTTCCCGGCATTTCCAAACGTTAAATAAGAGGATAAATGTCAAACATGCGCCATCCGCGCACCGGCGGATGCGACACGTTACACACCTGCACAACCGGAAAGAAAGCGAGTGCCCCCACGATGAAACAAGACCGATCGCACCGAGCCTGGAGGATGACGCTGGCTGTCGTCCTGTTCATGATGTCCATCCCCTTTTTCCTGTTCGCGCAGGACGGACCCGCGAAAGCCGCGCAGAAAGCGGAGGCGGGGGAAAACGCCGACGCCGGGGAGATCACGCTCACGCTTGAGGGCACGGTCCACGGCGGACGCTTTATCTTCGAGAAGGACACGATCCAGTTCAGCAACGGGCGCAGATACCGCTGGGCGAGCAAGATCACCGTCAACGGGGAGCCCTGGGTCGACATCACCAAGCCGTTCGAGCTCGGCTTCACCCCGGATTTCTCCAAGGCGGTCATCCTCGAAAAGGAAGGCGGCCCTGAGGGGCGCATCTACATCGTTTCCCGCGAAAACCGTTTCGCGCTGATGTTCACGCCGTCCGACGATCTCCTGCCGTCCGCCCCCTTCCGGGTCAAGCTCGCCGTGAAGGACCAGGTCCCGCACGACGACCTGCCGCCGGACGAAACGCCGCCCGCCGGAGAAGTCGCGAAGAACGCCGTGACGCCCCGGGCGGCGCGGAACACCGCCATCGACGAACCGCCTCCGGTCCCCGCCGGAGAAGACGCAACGGAGGCCGCGGGCGAATGGGTGGACATCACGCCCCCCGATCGGGAAGACGTCACGGACGCGGCGCGGGCGGCCTTGAGGGAGATTTTGCCCGCAGCTGGCATCACGGGCACATCGGCGCCGACCGGGTCGGCGGTGCGGTCCAACGACGAGCTGAAAACCGCCGCGGCCCTGAACCGCAAGGGGTTCGACCTCTTCCGCCTGCTCGGCGAGAAGGACGCGAACGCAAACACATTCGTCTCCCCGTACAGCATCGACAGCGCGTTCGGCATGGTCTACTGCGGCGCGAAGGACCAGACCGCAAAAGAGATACGCACGACGCTCGGGCTGCCCGCCGATCCGGCGGAATGCGGCAGATTCTTCAACAGGGTTTCGAAGGAGTACGCGGCGAACAAGCAGGTCGAGGTCCTCGTGTCGAACTCCGTCTGGTACGAACAGCGGTTCGAAGAGAAGATCCTGCCGTCGTTCACGGAAATGATCCGGAAATACTACGGCGGAACGTTCTACAAGGAGGATTTCTCCAAACCGGGCCCGCTCGCCGATAAGATCAACCGCTACGTCGAGAAAAACACGAAAAACATGATCCGGAACGTCCTGTCGCCCTCGGATTTCACGGAAGACACGTTCATGATCCTGCTGAATACGCTGTATTTCGAGGCGAAATGGGAGACGAAGTTCAGGAAGGAAGACACCCGCCCCATGTTGTTCCGCAATTTCGACGGCACGGAAAAGCAGGTCAAAATGATGTACCGCATGGGACGCGACATCGGGTATTATTCCAATAAGAAAGACAATGTCCACGCGGTGGTCCTGCCGTACGAGGACCCGCGGTTCGAACTGGTCGCGCTGATGCCGCTCGAGCCGGGGAAGGATCAGGGGAAAGCCGCGATGAAGAGTATCATCTCGAAGATCGGGAGCAGGCTCGATTCCTGGCTCTCGGAACGCTCGCCGTACGAAACGCGGCTCTGGCTGCCGAAGGTCGATATGACCTGCATGTACAGGCTCAATGACGACCTCAAGTCGCTCGGGATGACGACGCCGTTTTCCATGACGCAGGCGAATTTCCACGGTATCGCGGAGCCTTCCGGGCTTCTGCAATACATCTGGATCGAAAAAGTGATCCACAAAACCGTGCTGAAAATGGATGAGGAAACCACGAAGGCCGCGGCCGCCACCGCGATCATGATGGGCCTCGGCGGCGGCATACCGAGAGATCCGCCCCCGGTCAATATCTTCCGCGCCGACCGGCCGTTCCTGGTCCTGATCCGCGACAACGTGTCCGGTCTGATCCTCTTCGCTGGCCGCATCAACGATCCCGGCGTGGAGGCTTCGGCTGGAGACTCCGGGGCAGCAGGGGCGCGCCCTCCCGCGCTCGCTCCCGCGCCGCCGGCTCCCGCTTCGCCGACCGACCCCGAGCACGGGTTCAACGACTTCGAATCCTGGCTGGCGATGATGCAGGCGTCCGCGGAGCACTGGAACGAGCCGACCGACGGACAGGCGCATCCGAAGGTCTTCATGACGTCCGGGCACGATTACTCCGATCCGGTCGGGAGCCGGGTGGGGAAAGGGGAAAAGCGGGTTGCGGTCAATATTGCCGCCGAGGTCGACAAGGAGGCGCTTTTCGAGATCATAGAGAACAAGATTTTCTATCGTCCGTTCCGGTCGGACCACGGGAAAGGCATGTCCGGCGAGGGGAAGATCTATTCCTTCGAGGGGAATTACCCCGTCAACGTCACGGTCAACGGGATGAAGTGGCCGAATCTCAGGAAGCCTTTCGACCTGGATTTTACCCCGAATCTGCGGTCTCTCCACGGCGTCGGCATGGAGGCAGGGGACATCTCGTTCAAATGCCGCTGCGACGATTCGTATCCGCCCCGGCTCCGGCTGGTGCTGGAGGTGCGGAACACGGGCGCGAAACCGGCTCCGGTCAGGATCGACCTCTCCACCACCGCCGGGGAGAAAAACGGAACCGGAAACGAAGGGAACCGGAAGACCCCCTGACGACGCGGCGGGGGCATATCCGGAGAAACGGCAGCCCCGAAATCGACACTGTTTTGCAACGGGCGGTCCGCACATGGTCGGGCCGCCCTCTTTTCGCGCGTTTTTTTCGGCGAAAAATGGCGTTTTTCCTTTTGTCCGAGGTTGAAAAAAGGCGTTTCGCGTGATATATTATAAGATTTAGAATTTATTAGAAACTCAACCGTTCATCTCAAATACCCAACCCCAAACAGGAGAAAACCTAAATGAACTTAGGCAGTCTGATTCTCGACGGGCTGAAAGCCATGGCCCTCGGAATGCTCTGGGTCTTCTGCTTCCTCTCCATCATGATCGTGTGCATGAAGGTGATGTCGAAGGCGCTGGCCCCCTTCTCGAACTTCCTCGAACCTGTCGCCCCGGCGCCAAAAAAGAAAAAAGCGTCCGGCGCAAAGGCCGGAGCCCTTTCTCCCGAAGACCGGGTCCGCGCGCTGGCGGCGATCGAAGCCGTCAAGCTCTACCGCGCGGGGAAATGATCCGCTGAACTCAAACAACATTTATTCATACTCAACATAAAGGCAACCCCTTCTTATGAAAAAAATCAAATTCATGGACTGCTCCTTCCGCGACGGATTCCAGTCCTGCCTCGGCGCCCGTGTCAAAACCGACGACTTCCTGCCCGCCCTCGACGCGGCGGTGAAGGCCGGCATCAACTACATCGAAATCGGCGGCGGCGCCCGTTTCCAGGCGCTCTATTTCTACTGCCAGGAAGACGCGTTCGAGATGATGGACAAGTGGCGCGCCACGGTCGGTCCGGACGTGAACCTGCAGACGCTCTCCCGCGGCGTGAACGTGGTCGGCCTCTCCTCCCAGTCCACCGACATCATCCAGCTCCACGCGAAGCTGTTCAAGAAGCACGGCATCACCACGATCCGCAACTTCGACGCCCTGAACGACGTCCGCAACCTCGACGTCTCCGGCCGCGCCATCGCCGCGAACGGCCTGAAGCACCAGATCACCATCACCATGATGGGCCTGGCTCCCGGGCTCAACGAAGCCTACGCGCACACCCCGAAGTTCTACGAAGACCGCCTGAACGAGATCGTCAAGTCCGGCATCCCGTTCGACAGCCTCGCGTTCAAGGACGCCTCCGGCACCTCCACGCCGCAGACCGTGTACGACACGATCAAGGCCGCCCGCGCCATCCTCGACAAGGAATTCGGCGTCGGCGCGAAGGAGATCCAGTTCCACACACATGACACCGCCGGCATGGCGGTCGCCTGCAACTGGGCGGCAATCACCGCCGGCGCGGACGTGATCGACCTCGCCATGGCTCCGCTCTCCGGCGGCACCTGCGAGACCGACATCCTGACCATGTACCACCGCCTGCGCGGCACCGACTACACGCTCGACATCGACCCGGACAAGATCCTCAAGGTCGAAAAGATCTTCAAGCAGTGCCTCGGCAAGTACTTCATGCCGCCCGAGTCCATGCAGGTCTCCCCCGAGATCATCTTCAGCCCGATGCCCGGCGGCGCGCTCACCGCCAACACCCAGATGATGCGCGACAACAACTGCCTCGACAAGTACGACTCCTGCATCGAGGAGATGCGCGAAGTCGTCGCCCGCGGCGGTTTCGGCACCTCCGTCACCCCCGTCTCCCAGTTCTACTTTCAGCAGGCGTTCCGCAACGCCGTGATGGGCAAGAACGCCGACGGCTCCTGGAAGCTCGATCCGAACGGCTACGGCAAGATGGTCCTCGGCTACTTCGGCAAGACCCCGGTCGAACCCGATCCGCAGGTCGTGAAGTGGGCGGAAGAACAGCTCAAGCTCGAGCCGACCACGAAGTCCGTCGTCGAGCTCAACGACGCCAATCCGAAGCTCGGCGTGAAGTACAACACCGAACTCCTCCAGCAGAACAACCTCCCCGTGACCGAAGAGAACATCTTCATTGCGGCCGCCTGCGGCGACAAGGGCATCGCATTCCTGAAGGGCGACAAGCCCATGGGCATCCGCTACGCCGCCGACGCCGCCCCGAAGGCGAAGAACGACGTCCCCGCCGCCTACACCGTCACGGTCGAAGGCAAGACCTTCAACGTCCAGGTCAAGGAAGGCGGCGTGATCACCGCCGACCTCGCCGGCCAGGTTACCGAAGGCGGCGCCGCCAAGAAGGCCGCCGCTCCGTCCGCCGGCTCCGGCAACACCGTCGACATCAACAGCCCGTTCCCCGGCACCGTGACCAAGATCCTGGTCTCCGAGGGCGACGAATTCGAAGCCGGCGACGTGATCGCCGTGGTCGAAGCCATGAAGATGGAAAACGAGATCAAGCCGGACAAGGCGGGCATCATCCGCGAGATCTGCGTCGACGTGAAGGCAGTCGTCACCTCCGGCCAGGCCCTCTTCAAAGTCGAGGAGAAGTGATCCATGCGTAATTTCATTCTTGCGATCCTCTTCGCGGTCCTCTGCTCCGCCGGGCTTGCGTCGTCCGCCCAGGACGTCCCCGCCCAGGCCGCCGCGGCCGCGACTCAGGCACAGGCGGCCGCCGCCGATGCGGCGCAGGCCGTCGAAGCCGCGAAATCCGCGTTCCCGAAGAAGCTGTCCGAGCTTGAAGCCAGGATCCCCGGCCTGAAGCGCAACAGCCAGATGTCCGAACCCGACGAATGCTTCGACTGGTACGAAGACCCCGCCACGGGCCATGTGTACCTCGTCTACGTCTGGGGCAACGCCGAAACGATGGCGAAGTTCGAAGCCGACGCCGCCGCGGTCGCCGCCGAAAAGCTGCTCGCGGGCGACGAACCCGGCGCGAAGCTGGTCACCGACAACGCGAAGAGCGTCGTCGAGGCAACCCGCGCCGCCAAGGGCTACGGCCTCGTCTACTCCGTCTCCTTCGCGAAGGGCAAGGACCTCCACGACGGACGCGAGATCCTCATCGTGAAGCCGGTCAACCGCAGCAAGGGCAAAGTGATCCTCGCGCGCTCCATGGCGGTCGAAAACGTGAAGGACGGCCTTCTGGTCGCGTCCTCCCTCGAAACCGGCGACGTCGTGGGCGAATTCCTGCCCGCGCTTCTCTACAATGAATCCGTGCGCGAAGGCAGCCAGGCGAAGTCGCTCCCCGGCTTCGGCACCGCCATCAACAACCTCTGGCACAGCACCGGCATCTACGACATCTACCGCCAGACGACCGCCGACTTCAGCAAGACCTGGATCCTCGGCCTCGGCCGCCTCCTCATGATGTTCGTCGCCCTCGTCCTGCTCTACCTCGCCATCGTCAAGGGATTCGAACCGCTCCTGCTCCTCCCGATCGGCTTCGGCGCGCTCCTCGCCAACATCCCGCTCGCCGGCATCAGCGGCCCGGACGGACTCCAGGGCATGATCTACATGGTCGGCATCGAGTCCGGCGTGTTCCCGTGCCTCATCTTCATGGGCGTCGGCGCGATGACCGACTTCGGCCCGATGCTCGCGAATCCGCGCACCGCCCTCCTCGGCGCGGCCGCGCAGTTCGGCATCTTCGGCGCGCTCCTCGGCGCGCTCGCGCTGAACGTCGTCCCCGGCATCACGTTCAACATCAAGGACGCCGCGTCCATCGGCATCATCGGCGGCGCGGACGGCCCGACCTCCATCTTCGTGACCTCCCGCCTGTCTCCGTCGCTCCTCGGCGCCATCGCCGTCGCGGCGTACTCCTACATGGCTCTCGTCCCGATCATCCAGCCCCCAATCATGAAGCTCTGCACGACCGAGGCGGAACGCAAGATCCGCATGAAACAGCTCCGCGCCGTGCCGAAGATCGAGAAGATCTGCTTCCCGGTCCTCATCACGTTCCTCTGCGCGTTCCTGCTCCCGGACGCCGCCCCGCTGATCGGCATGCTCATGCTCGGCAACCTGATGCGCGAATGCGGCGTCGTCGACCGTCTGTCCGACACCGCCCAGAACGCCCTCATCAACATCGTGACGATCTTCCTCGGCATCGCGGTCGGCTCCAAGCTCTCCGCCGAACAGTTCCTGAGCCTCCAGACGCTCGGCATCCTCGTCATGGGCTGCTGCGCGTTCTGCATCGCCACCGCCGCGGGCGTCATGTTCGCCAAGATCATGAACCTGTTCTCCAAGGAGAAGATCAACCCGCTCATCGGCGCGGCAGGCGTGTCCGCCGTCCCGATGGCGGCGCGCGTCGCCAACAAGCTCGGCCTCGAATACGACAGCCAGAACTTCCTGCTCATGCACGCCATGGGCCCGAACGTCTCCGGCGTGATCGGATCCGCGGTCGCGGCGGGCGTCCTGCTCTCCCTCTGCGGCGGTCTCTGATCCCCGCTCTCCCCAGGTTAAATCCCTTTCCGGGACCGGCTTCAAAACCGGTCCCGGATTTTTTTGCGTTTTTCTCAAAGGGATGCAATATCCCGCGACCGTCTTTCGGTTTGCGCCCGGAAAACGCGCCTGTCCGGCTCGAAATCACGCAAAAAATGCGGAACTTGCTTCGGTTTTAAACCAATTTAGATAAAAAATACATCTTTCCGATAAAATAATACATATACAATTGCACACTTTTCACGTTATATTGGTATAGAATGGGTTCCCTGTGCACGGATGCACTCCGAATCCGATGGAAAGACGTTCCTTTCACCATCATATTCAACCCCCAACTAACACAAACAGGAGAACAACAAAATGAAATGCTCCGTCAGAATGATCGCGATCGCGATTTGCGCCATCGCGGCAAGCCAGGCCTACGCCCAGTTCCCGGGCGGCGGCGCACCGCAGCAGGGCCAGCAGCAGAGCCAGACCGAAAAATGGCAGAAGATCCTCAAGGAAACCGAACTGGAACAGAAGCCCTTCACGAAAGGTGAAGACAAGCTGAACATCTGCCAGCACCTCTACAACAAGGACCAGGCCGGCAAGCCGGCGATCCTCGTCTTCCTGCACGGCATCGGCGAACGCGGCGACAACAACCTCGCGCAGAACGAGCTCGGCGTGTCCGACATCGTGAAGAACATCCGCGACCAGAAGCAGAAAGTCGTCCTCATCACCTGCCAGTGCCCGTCCTCCGAGCTCTGGGCTCCGCTGCATCGCGGCGGTTCCGGCGCGGCTCTCCAGCCCCTGCCCTCCAAGTCCACCGGCCTCATCCCGGACATGATCGAAGCGAAGATCAAAGAATTTGACGCCGATCCCGACCGAGTCTACATCACCGGCCTCTCCATGGGCGGCTACGGCACCTGGGACACCATCTCCCGTCGTCCGGACCTCTTCGCGGCGGCCATTCCGATCTGCGGCGGCGCCGACCCGGCGCAGGCCCCCGTCCTGAAGAACATGGCGATCAGCATTTTCCACGGCGACCGTGACAACCTCGTGCCGACCAACCTCTCCCGCGAGATGTTCAAGGCGCTCGAAGATGCCGGCAACAAGAACGTGAAGCTCACGATCTACGAAGGCGTCGAGCACAACTCCTGGGAAAAGGCGTACGCCGATCCTGAGACCTTCAAGTGGCTCTTCGCGCAGAAGCGCACCGAAGAAGGCAAGAAGGCGAAAGGCAAAGTCTTCACCGAAGAAGAGATCGAAAGAGCCAAACAGGGCGGCGGCGGCATGGGCGGCATGCCCCCGATGGGCGGCATGGGCGGCATGCCCCCGATGGGCGGCATGGGCGGCTTCGGCGGCGGCATGCCCCCGATGGGCGGCGGCCAGGGCGGATTCCCCGGATTCGGCGGCGGCCAGGGCGGCATGCCCCCGATGGGCGGCGGCCAGGGCGGTATGCCCGACTTCGGCGCCATGTTCGGCGGCGGAATGGGCGGCATGCCCCCGATGGGCGGCTTCGGCGGCGGCGCTCCCGGCGGCGCTCCTGCCGGTGCTCCCGGCGGCGCTCCCGGCGGCCAGGGCGGATTCCCCGGATTCGGCGGCGGCCAGGGCGGCATGCCCGGCGGCATGGGCGGATTCGGTGGATTCGGCGGCGGCATGGGCGGTTTCGGCGGCGGCATGCCCGGCGGCTTCGGCGGCATGGGCGGATTCGGCGGCATGGGCGGCTTCGGCGGCGGACCGCAGGGTGGCGGAGCCACTGTCAGCACCGTCGGCGACATCAAGGAAAAGTTCCCGGCGGAGTATGAGGCTGCTCAGAAACTCCGTGAATCCGATCCCGCTGCCTATCGCGAGAAAATGCGCGATCTGCAGAACAAGCTCAACGACTCCAAGGAAGAGTCCAAGTAAGCTGAATCGGGTTTCCCCGATATAAACAACGGAAGCCAGTCGGACGGCAAAACTGTCCGGCTGGCTTTTTTTCTATGCGCGCACACAGTTTAAAATCAGGCGCATTCAGGGGGAATCCCCCTTGAAAAAATGAATATATTATCGCTGATATTTATCCCCATGAACCCCCTCCTGTTTCCGCGCTGCATCGCAGACGGCCGATTTCAAGTCCGGCATGCGTCCGCCCGCGGATACGATCCCCCCGAAAGGATACGCGGACCAATGTTCCATTTTCATCTCGCCGAAAACGGCACGACTGTCAGGACCGAAATCATCGCCGGCGTTACGACATTTCTTTCCATGGTCTACATCCTCGCCGTTTATCCGAGCGTCATGGGCGAGATCGGGATCCCGGCGGGCGGAGCGGTCATCGCCGCCGTCGTCGCGTCGTTCATCGGCACGGTCCTGATGGGGCTTGTCGGGAAATATCCGTTCGGGCTGGCGCCGGGCGTCGGCATCGTGCCGTTCTTCGCGTTCTCGGTGGTGCTGGGCATGGGGATCTCGTGACAGTTCGGGATGATGGCGGTGTTCGTGGAGGGCATCGTCTTTCTTGTCTGCACGCTCTTCCCGGTCCGCGAAAAGATATTCAACGCCATCCCCCTGCCCCTGAAAACGGCGATCGGCGTCGGCATCGGGTTCTTCATCGTGTTCATCGGGTTTCAGGGCGGAAAGATCATCGTGGACGGCTCGTGCCTGACCACGCTCGTGTCGTTCCGCAATGCCTGGCCCACGAACGGCATCTGCGCCACGCTGGCGCTGACCGGACTCCTCGTGACGGTCGTGCTGTTCCACAAACGCGTCCGCGGCGCGATCCTGATCGGCATCCTGTTCACGTGGGGGCTCGGCATGCTCTGCCAGGCGACGGGGCTCTACCAGGTCAACCCCGAAGAGAAGATGTATTCGCTGTATCCGTCGCTGAACCTCGGCAGCATCGGCGGCGCGTTCCGGGAGTTCGGCTCGCTCTTCGGCGAATGCCTGAACGTGAGCAAATGGTCGCAGGAAGGCACGCATCTGACCGGATGGAAACTCCTTCTCTCCGGCAACTTCCTGGTCGTGGTGATCACGCTCCTCTTCGACGACCTCTTCAACACGCTCGGCACGCTGACCGGCGTCGCATCCTCCGCGAACATGCTGGACAAGGAGGGACGGATGCCCCGCCTGAAGGAAGCCCTGCTCGCCGATGCCGTCGCGACGACCGCCGGCGCCCTGCTCGGCGCGACCACCACGACGACCTACGTGGAGTCCGCGACGGGCGTTTCCGAGGACGGACGGACCGGCCTGACCGCCTGCGTGACCGCCGCGCTCTTCCTGCTCTGCGTCCTGTTCGCGCCGGTCTTCACCGCGATCCCGGCGTTCGCCACGGCGCCCGCCATGATCATGGTCGGCTTCCTGATGATCGCCCAGATCACGAACATCAACTTCAACGACCTCACGGAGGCGTTCCCGTGCCTGGTGGCGATCATCATTATGCCGTTCTCCTACAACATCGCCGACGGCATCGGATTCGGCTTCATCGCATGGACCGGCGTCAATCTGCTCTGCGGCCGCTTCGACCGCCTCAATCCCGTCCTGATCGTCGCCTCCCTCCTCTTCCTCGCGAAATACCCCTTCCTGTAAGCACAAAACGGCCGGGCGTCCCGTCGGAGCGTTCAAGCTCGCCGCAAACGGGAGTCCCGGCATGTTTGTATTGCGCGTGATTACTTCCCCGCCATCATCGCCGCGACGTCTTCGTCCGCGGTCGTGATGCCTTTGATGCCGAACGTATCGACAAGGAGCTTCGCGACGCCGGGCGACAGGAACGCCGGAAGCGTCGGGCCGAGGCGGATATTCTTGAATCCGAGGTGAAGCAGCGCCAGCAGCACCGCCACAGCCTTCTGTTCGTACCACGCGATGTCGAACGACAGCGGGAGCTTGTTCACGTCGTCCAGCCCGAAGACTTCCTTCAGCTTCAGGGCGATCAGCGCGAGGCTGTAACAGTCGTTGCACTGCCCCGCGTCCAGCACGCGCGGGATGCCGCCGATGTCGCCCAGGTTCAGCTTGTTGTACTTGTATTTCGCGCAGCCCGCCGTCAGGATCACCATGTCCGGCGGCAGCTTCTCCGCGACCTCGGTGTAGTACGAACGCGTCTTGTGGCGGCCGTCGCAGCCGCCCATGACCACAAACCGTTTGATCGCGCCGGATTTCACCGCCTCGACCACCTTGTCCGCGAGCGCGAAGACCTGCGCATGCGCGAATCCGCCCACGATCTCCCCGTCCTCCAGCGCGGTCGGCGGCGGGCACGTCTTCGCAAGCTCGATGACCGCGGAGAAATCCTTCGGCTTGCCGTCCGCGCGGTCGGCGATGTGCGGCACGCCCGGATAACCCGCCATGCCGGTCGTGAAGATGCGGTCCCTGTACGCCGCCTGCACCGGCGTGATGCAGTTGGTCGTCATCAGGATCGGGCCGTTGAACGCCGCGAATTCGGTCCCCTGCAGATACCAGGCGTTGCCGTAGTTGCCGTACAGGTGCGGATACTTCTTCAGCTCAGGATAATAATGCGCCGCCAGCATCTCGCTGTGCGTGTAGACGTCGATCCCGGCATCCGCGCTCTGTTCCAGCAGTTCCTTCATGTCGCGCAGGTCGTGCCCGGACAGGAGGATGCCCGGACGCGTGCCGACGCCGGTCTTCACCTTCGTGATTTGCGGGTCGCCGTACGCGCCCGTGTTCGCGGCATCGAGCAGCGCCATCGCCCTGACCGTCGCCTCGCCCGCCTCAAGCACCAGCGCGGTCAGCGCCTCCGCCGAAGTCTCCCGCGCGGACGCCGCAAGCGCCCGGAAGAAGAATTCGTACAGCGAATCGTCCTCGCGTCCGAGCATGGCGGCGTGGTCGGCGTAGGCGGCGATGCCCTTCAGCCCGTAGAGCAGGAGTTCACGCAGGGAACGCACGTCCGCGTCGTCGCAGGACAGCACGCCGAGCGGCGCGTCCGCGTGCGTGTCGCCGGTCAGTTCCTTTGCGCGCGCGATCTGCGCCTTCAGGCGTTCGGGGTCAAAGTTCGCGTTCGTGATCGTGAGGAAGAGCGACTGCACGACGAACAATCCGAGCTTGCGGTCCGGCTTCTTCGTCAGCGTCATGATCTTCAGTTGACGGACCAGTTCGTCCATCAGCGCGGACGTTTCCGCGTTTTTGCCACACATCCCTGCGAGCGTACAGCCGGTGTTTTTGCAGGTTTCCTGGCACTGCCAGCAGAACATTTTGTTTTCCATGGTGTGAAATCCTTTTCTTTGAAGTCGGTTTGAACGGAGTTGCGGATAAGACAAGAGAAATGGCGAACAGATGTTAGTTAATATTCGCTAACATTAATCTACACCCGGAAAACCGTTCTGTCAAGCCGTAATCATGTTTTTTTGGAAAAAAAGCGCCCGATGAGGGATGCCAGCTCGTTTTATCCCGGAAAGAATTAAATATCGTATGGGATTTTCGGTCGCACGGTTCGCATCCGGCGTCTCCGGCGTGCCGCCGGGCGTTCTTTTCCAGTCCGTGCGCCCCGGAATGAGCTCAGTTTTCGAGATAATGGAACCAAATATCCGAGATAATGCGAAAAAAACAGGATTCGCCGCTTGACTTTTTGTTTTGTATGTGATATATTAGATCAGCCGAATTATTGAAGCAGTCAAAAATGGATCGTGCCGCCCGGATGCCGCACCGGAACCATCCCGAATATCCCGGCGGGACGATGCAATACAAATACAGGAGGACACCGTTATGAAGAACCGGAACCGTTTTCTGAAAACCGCCGCGGCGGCGTTGGCGCTGTGCGCGGGGCTTGTCGTGTTCGCACAGGACGAACGCTGGTCGCAGATCCCGGACGGCGCAGCGCTTGTGATGAATCTGAACCTCGGCAAACTTTATTCCACCCCGACGTTCAAGGCGGTCGCGGAAGCCGGCGATGTGGCAGGGATCCGCGACGACCTGAAGAAGATCCCGTGGAACAAGGCGGGGACTCTCCCCGATCCGATCATCGTTTATGCGCCGCGGATGGGCGACAGCTACGCCATGCTTGTCGGCACGGACAAGACGCCGGACGAACTTGTGAAGGACATCAAAGACCGTTACGGCAACCAGAAATCCGTCGAATCCGAAAAGACCGGTCTCGGCCAGATGATCACGGTGAAATATCCCAAGACGGACAAAAAAACGAAGAAGCAGTATCTGAAGACCGAGGGAGAGATCCTCTACCTCACGCCGAAGACCGTCGCTTTCGGACGGAAAAAGCACCCGCTCGACCTCCCCTTCTTCACGACCGGCAATCTC
The DNA here is from genome assembly GCA_902780135.1 of uncultured bacterium. Taxonomy (GTDB): domain Bacteria; phylum Verrucomicrobiota; class Lentisphaeria; order Victivallales; family UBA1829; genus UBA1732. The sequence continues at coordinate 2,282 of CACZEK010000022.1, read as the reverse complement.
CCGGCGAAAGAGTTCGAGACACTTCAGAACGCCCCGGCGGACGCGATCGCAGTCGGCATCCTGAGGAGTTTCCCGATCCCCGCCACCGACGACCCGACCGGGCTTTCCGCGCTGGTGAATTCCGGCGACTTCATCGTCAGGGAATACGAGCCCGGCGCGGCCCTGGCCGTGCTGAATCTGGATTGCAAGGGCGAAGCGGAGGCGGAGCTGGCGGCGCGCCGCATGAAAAGCTTCCTCAAAGTCACGCTCGTTTCGCTCTTCTCCCTCGACAAAAAGCTCTTCAAGGAGCTGAACAGCAGCTATACGGCGACATCCGAGGGGAACAAGGCGAAGCTCGAGATCAGGCTTCCGAAAGACACGCTCGACAAGGTCCGCTCCTTCTACCTCATGGAACAGGCGCTGCTTGACGCCGCGGGCGGGATCGTCAACGCCATAGGAGCCTCCGTAAAATGAAAAAGAAGCTCATAATCGCGTGTTCCGTTCTCGCCGCCGTCCTCTTCCTCATCGCCGTTCTCGCCGCGCTCGTGATCTCCGGCCCGAAGAGTTTTCCGTACACGGTCGCGGAGGCCGAAGCGGATTCCCTGCTGGCCGCGGAGATCATTGACATGATTTCCGACGCCATCGTGGACGATGAGGGAAACATCCCGGAGATCGCGGAGATCGACATCCCGGCGAAGAACGTCAACGCCCTGCTCCGCATCGTCGCATACCGCCTGAACATCGGGATGAAGGACGACGGCATCGAATGCACCGCCGCCTGGGAGGACTCCGCCGTAAAGGCCGCCGCGGTCATTCCCCTGCCCCTCTCGAAGTCGATCGTTGTCCGCTGCTCGGTCTCCCCCGTGATCGCAGACGGCGTGATGACGGTCCCCGCCGCGGGGCTGCTTGCCGGACGCCTGCCGATCCCGAACTGGGGCATCGTCCGTGAGAAGATCACGGCGAAGGACATCGGGGACGAAAAGCTGAGACTGGCGTTCGAGGCGGTTCACGACCTTTCCGCCACTCCGGACGGCACGCTGAAGATCGGCATCTATCCCGCGAAGATCAGCAATCTGACCCGTATCCTCATAACGGAGGAGTGAACACCCCCCTTCCCGGCTGACAAGCCGTTTTCCCATTTATGATCGCCTGCAAGGTTTGATTTGACCTTGCAGGTTCTTTTTTTTGCCCTCCGCAATCAAATGAAACAGATGCCCCCGGTCCGTCGTCTTCAGACGGGAAAACGGGGATATTGCCCTGCCCGGTCAGGACCGCCCGGGATTTGTTTCATCTTTCTTCCACGGACGCCATAGGAAGGAGAGCCTGTCTGCATGCCGGACCGCTTCCTGTCCTCGCCTGCCGCTTTCCACGGACGATCCGGACACGTCCTTTTTCGCATCTTCCGCCGGACATGCACGCGGCATCTGTTCCGCGCCCCGGCAAAAGCAAACAGCCATCCTTGCGCGCGCAATCATGCCGGATACCGCTGTCTCCCCCTGCCCCGTGTTTCCCTCTGTCAGAATATGCTTCCGTGATGCCTTCCGTCTATTTCAAACATCCTTCACGAGGAAGACTCATGCGACGCTCCGGGCACGGGGCCGGATTGCCACCGCATGGCACGATGCAAAGAGACGCAAAAAGCCCCCGCAACCTCGAAAGGCTGCGGGGGCCTGTTGTGGCTTCAGGTGAGATCACCTGTCGCCGGGTTACTCAGGCAATCAAGCCAGAGCGGCGATGCTCTGCCAGGACTGCTTCTCGTCGATCAGCTGAGATTCGGCGTTGAAAGCAGCCGCGTCGGCGATAGCGTCGACCGTCTGAGAGACGAACAGGTCGTCCTGCTTGAAGGTGTCGGCAACCGCCGCTTCCGGCATGTCGAGCGCGGAGCTGAAGGAATTGCCCTGCAGCGCGAGCTGGACATCGTAGTTCACCTCGGCGCCCTTCGGCGCCCTTCTTGGCGTCGGTGGCCTGGACGGAGACGAAGTACTTCGTTCCGGCTTCCAGGCTGATCGCCTTGGTGGACGGCGTGGCGCCTGCGGCCTTCGCGTTCACGGTCAGCAGAGCCTTCGATTTCAGCTTGCCCTTGGACTCGGTCACGCTGTAGACGACGAGCTTGGCCTTGCCGGTGGACTTCAGGTTGAAGTTGTACATACCGGACTCGGTCACGCTGAACTCGGCATAGTCGAATTCATCGCCGAAGCCGACGAAGTTGCTGTATTCGCCGGAGGCTGCGGCTTCGTCGAGCTGGATTTCGTCGACAACCGCAAGACCGTCGTTCTGGACGAGCTTGTCGTTCACGGTGTTGT
>CACZEK010000021.1 GCA_902780135.1 uncultured bacterium | reverse complement strand
GCCGCGGAAGCCGGAGCCGCCGCGCCCGACGCAGCCGCCGAACCCGCGGCCCCTGTCGCTCCGTCGCCCGCCGCGGCCGTTCCCGGCATCAAGCAGACGATCCGGCTCCGTCCCCCGGCCGCCGCGCCCGCATCCGGGTCTTCCGAGGTGAAACCCGCCATCAAGATCGTGCCGAAAGCCGCGGAAGCGCCGACCGGCATTCCGACCGCGAAACCGGCGGAGGCCGCGCCTGCCGAATCTCCCGCGCCGACGATCCAGCTGAAAAAGCCGGAGTCCTCCACGCCGACGATCCAGCTGAAGAAGCCGGAGTCCTCCACGCCGACGATCCAGCTGAAGAAGCCCGAGGAACAGAAAACCGAGCCCGCCCCCGCAAAGAAGGTCGGCGAGTCCCCGATCCCCCCGGAACGCAAGCTCACGCTGAAGCTGAAAAACCAGCCTTCCCAGCCGAAGGAGCTCCCGAAGAACATCATCCCCGGCCTGAATATCCCGAACTTGCCCCCGCAGGCCGTGCAGAAGCCGGAGGACGCCGCCGCTCCGCAGCAGGCGGAACAGCCCCCCGTCGCCGCTCCGGTCGAGACCCCGACCCCCGTGCCGGAGGCCGTTGCCGAGGACGGCAAGAAAAAAGGCAAGCTCCCGAAGGTGAAAAAGCAGAAAGCGCCGGTCACTTCCGCAGACGAGCCGAACTGGTTCTTCCTCACGCTTTCCTGCCTCACGCTCATCGGCGTATGCTTCATCGCCTATCTGCTCTTCGCCCAGTACATGAACATGTACGAAGGCATGCAGATCCCGGTTCCCGAATTCCTCATGCCGAAATGAGCGGAAGCCGCCCGGATTGAACGGGCGGACACAATACCGGACTTCGCCGCATCCGGGGCTTGCCCCGGGTGCGGTTTTTTTGCCTGTGCGGAAACGCCTTTTGCGCGTCGGACGGACGTCAAACTTGTCCAGCAAACTTGACCACCGCGGGAAAAACGCGCCCCGCGGCTGTTTTCCTGCTGCCGGAACGCCGTTTCCCGTTTGTTTTGCCGCCCGTCCTGTGGTATAGTATCTGTGAAGAGGGGGAGCGATCCCTCTCTCCGGCATAAGCGGTCCTGGCCCGGAAATCACGGAATCGGGGGAATCCCGGGGCAGGACAAACGGTCCGCGGCTGCCTGCATTGGAGTCCGCCGTCAAGGGGGCCGGATGAACGTTTTCGGGGGGAAACGTCTGTCCGGGGACGGCGGATTACGGGGGGAATGCACGGCGCGGGACGTTTCCGCTTATGCCTTTTTTTATTGGGTCGCTTCCATTCATTTGTTCCGGCGTCTTTTCGCATCTGAACAAAGTCCGACGGGAAAGATCCTCGGCTGTTGCGTTTTCAGGCAGCCTCCATCGAATCTTTCTTCAGCGTCTTTTTGCCCATCTGCTGAAAATCCATCCGGCCCGAATGAATCGAAGCGCCCCTTTCCTTTTTCAGCCCGTTGATCCCGGTTTTTTTCCGTGAACGTTGTTATTAACGTTGAAAACGTGAAAAATGACGTAAAAAAAGTCGTTTCCGCGCAGGAACGCCGGACAATATGTTTGCATTTTAACCGGAAGTGTGTATTGTAAAGCGGAACCATGAAACGGAAACGTTCTCCGGGGCGGCGGACCGGTTGCCGCCGGAGACAGGCAGCAGAAAGGTTTTGGACATGAAGTTGTTTCATCGCTATCACGTCGGCGCGGTCCTCTGCGCCGGGATCATGATCCTCGGCGCCGCCCGGGCGGGCGCGCAGGCCGTCGTGCCGGGCGCGGCCGTGGCGGGCAAGGGAAAGCCCCTGCCGAGCGGACGCGTGGTCAGCAACCTCAACGCGGAATGGAAGTTCAAGCTCGGCTCGGTCGAAAACGGACAGGCGGTCGACCTGGACGACAGCCAGTGGGAGCTCGCCCATATCCCGCACTCGTTCAGCCTGCCGTACTTCCTCTCCGAACGTTTCTACACGGGCGACGGCTGGTACCGGAAGAAATTCAACGTGTCGAACGTGGATTTCGTGATCCGCGACGGCGCCATCGTCGCGGAGCCGGACAAGGGCTTCCGCTACTACCTCGACTTCAAGGGCGTCTTCCAGGTCGCCGACGTGTACGTGAACGGCAAGCTCGCCGGGCATCACGAGGGCGGCTACACCGGATTCGAGGTCGACTTCACGGACCAGATGGTCAACGGCGAAAACCTGGTGGCGGTGCGCGTGAACAACCTCTGGAACGCGCGCCTCGCGCCGCGCGCCGGCGAGCACACGTTCTCCGGCGGCATCTACCGCGACGTCTCGCTGGTCGTGAAGCGCGACCTGCACATCACCTGGTACGGCATGGGCATCACCACGCCGAAGCTCGAGGACGGCGACACGTCCGTCCGCGTGGTGAACGAGATCCGCAACCACTCCGGCGAGGCGCGCACGGTCAACGTGGCGACCGACATCTACGGCCCGGATGGCAGCCTCGTGGCGAAAGCCTCCAAGTCCGGCATCGAGATGACGCCGAACGCCCTCATGGAGGTGGAGATCGTGACGCCGCAGGTGAAGGACGCCAAATGGTGGTCGCCCGAGACGCCGGATCTGTACCGCGCGGAGACCGTCGTCACCGACGCGAAGACCGGCATGATCTACGACCGCTATTCCGACACCTTCGGATTCCGCACCGTCAAATGGACCGCCGACCAGGGATTCTTCCTCAACGGAAAGAACCGGTATTTCCACGGCGCGAACGTGCATCAGGACCGCGCGGGCTGGGGCGACGCCGTCAGCCACGCCGGATTCGAGCGCGACATCCGCTATATGAAGGAAGCCGGATTCGACTTCATCCGAGGCTGCCACTATCCGCACCATCCGGCGTTCGCGGACGCCTGCGACCGCATCGGCATGATGTTCTGGAGCGAGAACTGCTTCTGGGGCACCACCGGCATGGGCGGCCCGAACATCTGGGGCGGCGCGAGCGCGTACCCGGTCGAGGAGGCCGACCAGATCCCGTTCGAGGAATCCGTGATCCGCAGCCTGCGCGACATGATCCGCATCAACCGCAACCACCCGTCCATCGTGTGCTGGAGCCTCTGCAACGAGGTCTTCTTCTCCGACCGGCGCGTGATGCCGAAGGTGCGCGACTTCCTGCGCCGCCTCACGAAGATCGCCCACGAGGCGGACCCGACCCGTCTGGCGGCGGTCGGCGGCGCGCAGCGCGGCGAGGTGGACCACTGCAGCGACATCGCCGGGTACAACGGCGACGGCGAGTACATCCGCGAGTACCAGAACCCCGGCATCCCGAACGTGGTCAGCGAATACGGCGCGGTCGGCTCCGCCATGGAGGTCCGGCCCGGCAAGTTCGACGCAGGCTACGAATCCGTCAGCCACATCACCGGAAAGAAGGAATACGACTGGCGCAGCGGCGAGGTCATCTGGTGCGGCATCGACCACGGCAGCATGGGCGGCCGCTTCGGCTGGATGGGCGTCATGGACTATTTCCGCCTGCCCAAGCGCCGCTGGTACTACTACCGCGAGACGTTCGGCGGCGTGAAGCGCCCGGAATGGCCCGTCGAGGGCACCCCGGCGAAGGTCGTCCTGACCTCCGACAAGAAATCCATGTTCGCCGACGGCACCGACGACGTGCAGCTGATCGCCACGATCGTCGACGCCGGGGGGAAGGAACTCAGCAATTCCCCGGACGTGACCTTCCGCGTGGTCTCCGGCCCCGGCGAATTCCCCACCGGACGCTCCATCACGTTCAAAAACGATTCCGACATCGCCATCCGCGACGGCAAGTGCTCCATCGACTTCCGCTCCTACTACAGTGGCACCACCGTCATCGAGGCGACTTCGCCCGGCCTCGAATCCGGCCGCATCGAGATCGTCTCCACGCGCGGACCCGGATTCGTCCCCGGCGTGACCCCGGTCATCGAGAGCCGTCCGTACGTCAAGTTCACGGGCGAACTCATCGGCACGAAGCCGGTCGACAAGCCGCTGAACATGGCGCTGGACAAGCCCACGCTCGCCTCGGAATCCGTCCCCGGGCATTCCGCCGTCTGCGCCGTCGACGGACGCCCCGAGACGTTCTATCAGGCGGCTTCCGGCGAAAACTGCTTCCTCACGGTCTCCGCCGAACGCATCATCAGGCCGAAGAACATCCGCATCGTCTTCAACTCCGAGGCGAAATACGCGTTCAAGGTGGACTGCTCCCTGGACCAGGAGACCTGGACCCCGGTCGGCGAAGCCGAAGGGACCTTCAAGGAAAAAGTCATTCCGATGGACGGCAAGTTCGAGGGACTTTTCTTCCGCGTCACGTTCGCTCCGGGCGACGCGGGCAAGCCCGGCCCCGCGGTCTCCGAATTCGAGATCATGCTGTAACGGTCCCTGCCGAACGAAAAACGGACGGTTTTTACCGTCTTCTCTTGATTTTTCGCCCGTTTTCCGCCTTTTTTCCGGCGGATGCGGGCTTTTTTTCATTTTTCCGCGAACAAACAGCCGGGAAAATGTGTCTGTACCGGTAGATCGATCGTTTTTTATAAAAAAACTTCGCGGACGCTTGAAATCAGGTGAAGCGGTGCTATTTTATAGTGAGGACATGCGCGCCCGCGCTTCGGAACCTGAAGAAACGCCCCTCGGTTTGAGGCGGTTTTTCGAGATAACACAACAAAAGGACCGTTCCGGGGCAGAGGTCGGCATCCCGCCCGTTCCCGTCTGAAAAATAACACTTAATATAAGGAGTTTGAACCATGTCTGTGATAGAAACCGAACTGACCCCCGCGGCAAAATATCTGGTGATTTCCAACGGAGAGACTTCCTCCAGCCTGTCCATTCAGATGGTCGATGGAGAGGCGAATTACGTTACTGTTGAATCCGGCGGCGTTCTGATGGATTCCCTTGTCAAGGACGGAAGCATTCTTCTCGTCGATCCCGGCGCGACGATTCAGAATATCGCCGCAACCGACGAAAGCACACTGCTCTGCATCGGCGGAGATACCAAAGCGGAAGTCATCCCCACGGCGTTCGCTTCGGGCCTGATTGTGGAGAACGGCGCAGCGTTCACGATTGACAAGGGCGGCTATGTGTCCGGCGCGCAGATCCTGACCAATGGAAACGGCGCGGTGAACCCCGGCCAGTCCGCCGCGGAAGTTGCCGTCACCGGCGGTTCGTACACCGTGGCGGGCGGTTCCGCCACGGTCACGAGCGTCGGTTCCAACGGCGCATTCACGGTTCAAAACGCCCAGGCCGGGGAAGTCGTTTTCTCCGGGCTGGCGCAGTCGACCACGATCCTCGACGGCGGCTTCATGGAGGTCATCGGCGCCGCGGCGCAGGATACCGCGATGAACGGCGGCGGGATGGTCGTCTCCGGCGGTTCGGCGTTCAAAACTGTTGTGTCCGCCGGCTCCTTCACCGTTAGGAATTCCCAGGGCAAAGTGGACAAAACGGATGTTGTTTTCTCCGGCTTCGCGCAGTCGACCACGGTTTTCGAAGGCGGCAGGATGGAGGTCCTGGACGGCGCTCTGGTGCAGGATACGGTCGTGAGCGGCGGCGAGTTCGTCGTCAGCTCCGGCTCGGCCTCCAATACGACCGTGGCGGGCGGCGCCATGACCGTGCTTGTGGGCAACACGGTTGAAAAGACGACGATGACCGGCGGCACGGTGATCGTGTCCGGTTACGCCAGCGACACCACGGTGAATGGCGGCGAATTCCGCGCGAAAGACACCAATATTTCCGACATGACGGTGAACGCCGGCGGCACGGCTGTCCTGGAGGGATGCCTGCTGGCGGGCAAGTCCGTGTTCGCGGAGGGCGCGAGCATCACGGTCGACGGCACGATCTGGTTCGATACGCAGTACGCGACCGCGACGGACGCCCAGATCAAAGGCGCGTTCGCCGCCGGGGCGGCGGGCATCGAATACATGCTGACCGCCGATCCGAATCCCGGCGTCTGCCTGCTCGCCGACAACATCCCGTCCTTCAGCGGCGGGGTCCTGCTTGACTACGGCACAGGATACACGCTGAACCTCGGAGAGCCCGTCATCATCAAAGATGGGGAAGGCAATGAATACGCCTATTCCCTGAACCTGAAGGACGGCAAGGCGCTCGAGCTGACGATCGCGGAATATGCCCCCGACGCCGCGCTCATCTATGTGAACAGCAAGTGGACCGGAGAGGCCGGCACGACGGTCGATGTGAACGGCATCACCGCCACGATCGGCGTCAACGCCTTCGCGAACGGCGACGATGCCGTGGACGCCGCGGAAAAGATCGAGGGTGCGAAGATCCGGGTCACGGGCGGCGACGTCAGCTTCAGCAAGCCGATTTCGATCGATACCGCCGTCTACGGCGGCGCGACGCTCATCAGCGCCGACGAGTCCGTTACCACCGTGACCGGCACGCTCACCGTGAACAGCGGCGCGACGCTCGCCGGCAAGGCGGTGTTCGCGGAAGGCGCGAACATCACGATCAACGGCACGGTCCTGTTCGACACGAAGTATGTGACGAAGGACGACATCACCTCCGTCCAGTGCGTTGCCAACACCCTTCCGGGCGGCAAGGCGACCTTCACGCTGAACGTGACCGCGCCGGAAATCGGCGTCTATCACCTCCTCGCCGGCATCTCCGAGTTCGGGGGCGAGGTCATATTCGGGGAAAAGACGCTGACGGTCGGCGGCGGAGCCGTCACGGACGGCGCTTTCGACTACACTCTGGTCCTCGCCGGAGAAAAGAGCGACATCCTGGCGCTGAGCGTCACGGAGCACGACGGCTCCGACACCACGCCTCCGACCATCACGGTAACGGCGAGCGAGACGGAGCCGACCTGCAGGAACGTCGTCGTCACGGCGGTCTTCAGCGATGATTCCGGCGCGGTGCCGGACCAGCGGTATACGCTCGTGAAAGAGGGCGAGGCGCCCGGCGACGTCAAGACCTGGTCCGAATACCCGTTCGGCGGCGTGACCGTGACCGAAAACAACTCCACCGTCTATTTCTGGGCCACGGACGCCGCGGGAAACACCGCCTCCGAAAACTACAAGGTGACGAACATCGACAGGTCTCTGGACGACGAGCCGCCGACCATCACCGTGTCGGCGGACACCACGGAGCTTGCCGCCCAGGTCGTGCTCACCGCGATGTTCTCGGACAACTCCGGCTACGTGCCGTTCCGGCAGTACAAGTTCGGCGAGGCCGGCGAATGGACGGATTATCCCGCGGAGGGCGGCGTGGTCGTGACCGACAATATCACGGTCTATTTCCAGGCGAAGGACGGCGCGGGGAACACCGGTTACGAACAGTACAAGGTGACGAACGTCGACAAGCCCGACACCGAGGCTCCGGTGTGCATCTCCATCACGGCGACTCCCGCGACCGCGACGAATCAGAACGTCCTCGTGAAGGCGACGTTCACGGACAACGTCGACGAGAATCCCGTCGTAAAGTACAGGCTCGGCGAAACCGGCAGCTGGGAACTCAGCCCGGCCGACGGCGTGCTCATGACGGACAACGGCACGGTCTATTTCATGGCTACGGACGCCGCCGGAAACGATTCCGGGGAGAACCCGTTCGTCGTGGACTTCATCGACAGGATTCCGCCGGAGAAGCCGTCCGCGTCCGCCGACACCACCGCGACGACCGACCAGCCCGTTACCGTGACCGCGGTCTTCTCCGACGATTCCGTTCGGAAGGAATACTCCGTGGACGGCGGCGACTGGCTCGAATACCCGGAAGGCGGCGTCACCGTCTCGGAAAACTGCGTCATCTCCTTCCGCGGCACCGACGCGGCGGGCAATCTCTCCGAGGAGACGAAATACACCGTCTCCAACATCTCGCACGATCCCGCCGACGACAAGACCCCGCCGACGCTCGTCTATGTGAAGGCGAACATCACGAAGCCGACCAACAGGGACGTGACGGTCAAGGCGTCGTTCACGGACAATGTCGGCGTGACGTCCGTCAAGTACAGGATCAACGACAGCGACATCTGGATCGACTATTCCCCCTCCGGCGTGCTTGTGGCGGACAACAATACCGCCGTCTATTTCCAGGCGTTCGACGCCGCGGGCAACATGTCCGAGATCGCCGGCTACACGGTGACGAACATCGACAAGTCCCTGCCCGACGGACAGGAAAAAGTGTTCGTGAATCCCGAATGGGCTCTTCTTGGCTCCGGCACGGTGGTTGACACGTTCAACGGCGACCATGCCACTGTCGGGGTCAACGCCTTCGGGACCGCCGACGAAGCGAACGCCGCCGTGGACGCGGACGGGCAGATCCATCTTGACAGCGGAACGCTTTCCTTCTCCGATGCAGCGTGCAACATTGTCATTCATCAGGCTGCGCTCGTGGCCGACAATGAAGCGGGCCTTGATAATGTGAGTATCCTCAACAATGGCAGCATATCCATGACGAAGGGCGTCATGACAGACTGCAAGGTCCTGGACGGTCGGCTGACCGTGGAATCCGGCGCGATCGTCGACGGCCTGAAGCATGACAGTCCGTATGACATTGACGTTGCGGTCAACGGCGCAACCGTGAAAAACGTGGTCATGGGCTGCCAGATGAGTGTGTTAGATATGGATTATACCTGTTCCATGTCCGTTGCGGGAGAGGGCGGCCTGGCGCAGAACGTTGAAGTGGTCAAGGGCGGCCATCTGATCGTGTCGTCCGGCGGACGCGCCGAAAACGTCGATCTCTCCGGCGACATGGAAAACTATCTGGAAGGCGAGCTTTACGTCTCCGAAGGCGGCAAGGCGTCCGGAGTCACGGTCTCCTCCGGCGGATATGTCGCCTGCTGGCGCGACGCCAGCGTAGACGACTTTGTCATCCTGAGCGGCGGCCAGGCGTATCTGTACGGTTTCGGCAGCAAGGCGGTCGTGAGCGGCGGCGTCCTGGGTGTTCAGGCAGGCGGCGTGATGTCCGGCGCGACGGTCGCCGCGGGCGGTTCGATGTACACGGTCAGCAGCGCCGGAATCGGCACTGCGCTTGACACCGAGATCCAGTTCGGCGGCATCGTGTCCAATCAGGGCCATGCTTCCAATACGGTGATCCGGGACGGTGGCACGATGAGCTGTGTGTATGGCGTCGCCGAGGAGACCGAAGTGCAGTCCGGCGGCAGACTCGAATTGCACAACGGGACGCTGCGCGAAGTTACGGTCCGAAACGGCGGCACGCTGGCGCCTGCGGAGGAAGCCTACGGCGGGACGCTCACCGGCCATGTGACGATCGAGGAAGGCGCGACCGTGAGCCTGACAGCAAACCAGACGATCGACTTCGACATCTCCGATCTCGACGGCACGGAGAAGACTCCGCTCGTGAGCGGGTTCTCGTTCATCGGCGGCGCGCCGGGGCTGACCCTCACGTTCGCGGCGGAACAGGTCTCCGGCACGTATCTGCTCGCGGACGGCGTGACGGACTTCGGCGAAGACCGCGGCATCGCGTTCGGCGATTACACGCTCACGGTCGGCGAGACCGTCAAAGCCGGGGTCTTCTCGTTTACCCTCAATCATGTAGACGAAATGCTCGTGCTGACCGTCGATTCTCCCTTCGAGCCCGGTCCGGACGTGCCTCCGTCCATGCTTTATGTGAACGCCGCATGGCTCGGACAGACCGGCGAAGTCACGTTCGTCGACGCCTCGGGCGCGACCGTTACCGCCACGATCGGCGTCGACGCGTTCGTCACGGGCGACGAGGCCGCCGTGAAGGCAGGCGCGGTCGTGAATCCCGTGATCGAAGTCGTCGGCGGCGAAGTCTCCTTCTCCGCCACCGTCAACGCGTCCGTCGTGATCGACGAGGGCGCGACGCTCGTCGGCAGGGCCTCCTTCGCGGACGGCGTCACCATTACGGTCAACGGCGCGGTCGCGTTCGACACCGCGTTTGCGACCGCGACGGAGCCGCAGTTCACCGGATTTGCAGCCGAAGGGGACGGCATTTCCACGCTGACGGTCGGCGAGGGCGTCGCCGGGGCGGGCGCATCCGTCCTGTTTGCCACCGGCGCGGATTCCGCCATATTCGGCAGCCGGATCGCGTACGGCGGCTTCGTCTACACGCTCGGCGGCGCCGACTTCTTCGTGGATGAAAACGACCTGTCCTATGTGCTCGACGTGACGGCGCAGAAAGAACTCGTGCTGTCGTTCGTGGATCTGGTCAACGGCCCGGACAACCACAACAACGACTGGCTGTACGACAAGAAACAGGGCATCAGCCCCTTCGTCGGCACGTTCGCCGTCTCCCTCCTGGCGGACGGCGTCTCCAACGTCGCGGTCGACACCCGCGGCTCGGTCAGGAATGAGGTCCCGAGCCTGGGCAGGCGGTTCTACAACTTCGTCAGCAAGGACGATCCCGCCGACTTCGCGAAGATCGTGCTGGACAGCCCCGCCCGCCTGAGCTTCTCCGTGGAGGCCGAGGACGCCGCGAAGTTCATCGTCTACTGCCTTGAAACGGGCGAGGACAAGAACGGCGACCCGACCTACAAGCTGAAGGCGCTCCAGACGACCACGCTCAAGAAGAACAAGACGACCGGACTGTACGCCGCGACGACGAAGAATCTCCTGATCGACCTGCCGGCAGAGGGGGAGAACAAGGAATACTTTGTCGCCATGCAGTCCGCGAACAAGAAGTCCGAGGAAACGTATTACAACGTGAACCTCAACTGGGACGCCGAGGCAAAGGACAGCACGCTGTTCTATTCCGACTGCGACGACGGCTGGAACGACTGGCTGTACAACTCGAAGGACAAGGAGAACCCGCTGAACCCGGCGGTCTGCTGCGATGTCCCGTTCGCGATCGACGGGGAAACGACCTCCGTCCTTGTGGACAAGCCCGCCTCGGTCCGCACGGAGGTGTCCGGCGTCGTCTGGAACAACTTCGTCGGATTCGGCGATGCCGCCGACTACAAAAAGTTCGCCTGCGACGATCCCGCGCGCCTGAGCTTCAACGTGACCGCCGCGGGCGCGGCGAAGTTCATCGTCTACTGCCTTGAAACGGGCGAGGACAAGAACGGCGACCCGACCTACAAGCTGAAGGCGCTCCAGACGACCACGCTCAAGAAGGACAAGACGACCGGACTGTACGCCGCGACGACGAAGAACCTTCTGCTGGATATGCCCGCCGACGACGACCGGGAGTATTTCATCTCCGTGCAGTCCACCGGCGCCAAGAAGGGCGACGCCGTGTACTACAACGTCGCGCTCAACAAGGACACCGAGGCAAAGGACAGCACGCTGTTCTATTCCGACGCCGACGACGGCACGAACAACTGGCTGTACGACAAGAAGGACAAGGAGAATCCGGTGAACCAGGATGTCATGGACGCCGACCCGGTCATGATCCGGGACGACGTGAACGAGATCAGCCTGGAGACCGACGAGGACGCCGTTTCCCACACCGATGAACAGCGTCACGTCGTCTATAAGAACTACGTCGGATTCGGCGACAACGCCGACTATGCGAAGATCGGGTTCGCGGACGGCACGTCCATGAGCTTCCACATCGAGGCCACGGGCGCGGCGAAGTTCACGCTCTACAGCTTCAGGACCGGCACGGACAAGAAGGGCAACGAAACGTACACCATGAAGGCGCTCCAGACCCTCTCTCTGAAGAAGGTCAAGGACGACAACAACGTCGTGTACTACGCCGGCGACACCAAGGCGCTGACCCTCGCCGCCGAGGAAGGCACGAGCTTCTTCGTCGCCATGGAGTCCACGAACGCCAAGAAGGGCGACGCCGTGTATTACAAAGTGAACCTGAACCATATCCTCGCGCAGGATTCCTCCGCCCTCGCCATGCCGGAATCCGCCGCAGGAGCCGCGCTCTCCGGCGACAAGCAGTCCTGGCAGGATCTCGTCTCGCTGGCATGACCGTAACGATGCCCGCCTGACGGTGGTCCTTCCGCTGCCGGCTAAGCCAAAAGAAAGCGTCAGCCGCCCCCGCAGTCCGAAAGGATGCGGGGGCTTTTCTACGTTCCCGGCGGACAGCTCCTGCCGCCGCGAAAGCCCGGAAACCGGATCGTCCGGCGCGGTTTCCCTCCCGTTGGCGGACCGGTCCGTCCGGGATGCGGGGGAGCGGTCTTTGCCGGAAAAGATCCGTGTTTCGGGAAGGTTTGTTCTTAAATTTTTCAAAAAAATATTCACGATTCTTTGCAATCAAATAGAAATCAATGAAATATTTTTATAAAACGGCGGTTTCTATGTTGAAAAAGTCTTGAAAAATGCCCGGAAAACCCCGTTTTTTGCCCCTTTTTCGGGAAAAAAAGCGGAAAAACCCTCTTATATATAGAGAGATCTTTTTTTTGCCGCGGGGGTGAATCCGCCTTTCGGACCGGACCGCGCCATGCGCCGGAAAGGGTCTCCGCACCGGCATCCCGCCGGCTCGAAACGGAACATGATGATGTCTCCACGGAGGCATGACAAACATACAAGGAGAATGATATGAAAAAAGCCAGACCCGCCGCCGCAGGGAAAACGCCGGCCGCATCCGCCGCACCTGCGTTCTGGGTCAAGATCACGACCGCCGCGGAATCCCCGGCGGAAACGACTGCAATCGCATCCGCGGCATCCGTGCCGGAGAAGCCCGCGGCCGCGCCGCGCCGGAAACCGTTGTTCCGCGCCGCCAAAAAGACCGCGCTGAAAGTCACGGTCGACGCTCCGGTGTCCGCCCTCTCCGCGCGGGACGACGTCCCCGTGATCCCGGACGACGAGGAAGACGTTTCGGAGATCGACCTCAGCAAATTCATGACCGGGAGCCACAAGGACCCGAAGCTCGACAAGAAAAACGCGAAGGTCGTCGCGAAACAGGGCATCGTCGCGAAGACCGATTCCATGAAGCTGTACATGAACGAAGTCGGGCAGATCCCGCTGATCACGCCGGAACAGGAAAAGGTCCTGGCGGCGCAGATCCACAGCGGCGACCGCGCCCTGCACGACGAAGCCTGCGCCACGCTCATCAACGCGAACCTGCGCCTGGTCGTGAAGATCGCCCACGATTTCAAAGGGTTCGGCCTGCCGCTCAGCGACCTGATCTCCGAGGGCAACCTCGGACTCGTGCGCGCGGTCGAGAAGTTCGACCCCGCCAAGGGCGCGAAGTTCAGCTCCTACGCCGCCTGGTGGATCAAGCAGTCCATGCGCCGCGCCCTCGCCAACCAGGCGAGCGTGATCCGCATCCCCGTGCAGTCCGCCGGCAAGATCAACAAGATCAAGCTCGCCAACATGAAGCTCACGGAACAGCTCGGGCGCGCACCCACGGACAACGAACTCGCCGACACGCTCGCCCTCAGCGAACGCACCGTCGCCACGCTCCGCCTCTCCGACCTGAAGACCATCTCCCTGCACGCCCCCATCCAGCAGGGCGAGGACGGCAGTTTCGAGGACGTCATCTCCGACCGCAACGCCATGATGCCCGACCGCATCGTCGGCGACGAGGAATCCGTGCAGCGGCTCTTCGCGCTCCTCGGAGAACTGGACGTGCGCGAACGCCAGATCATTCAGCTGCGCTTCGGGCTCGACGGACGCCGTCCGAAGACCCTGGAGGAAGTCAGCCAGATGATCCACCGTACGCGCGAACGCGTCCGCCAGCTTCAGAACCAGGCGCTCGCCAAGCTCCGCGCGAAGCTCGCCGACGAAGTCGATGCCGTGAACTGACACTGCAAGCGGCACCGCAAGCGGCACCGCAAGCGGTGTTGATACAGTGCTCTGCTCCGCGAGAGCACACCGCAAGCGGTGTTGATACAGTGCTCTGCTGCGCGAGAGCACAGAAGTTACAGCATAAAGAAAGGCCGCCGGACCTTCAACAGTCCGGCGGCCTGAATTGTTTTTAAATCACGGGGATGTCACTCGACGGGGCTGATCCTGTAGAGTCCCGAGGCGTGGCATTTCAGCACCTGGGAGAAGGAATCGTCGAACGTTCCGAGGTCCTTCTGCGCCCAGAGGTCGCGGACGCGCGCCCGCTTGCCGATGCCGAGGTCGGAGAAGTCCACGGAAACTTCGGCTTCGTCCTTGGCTTCCGCGCCGAATGCCTCGTCGGTGAGGACGAGGAATTCGATCGTGCCGCCCCTGTTCTCGCAGTTGTCGGCGAGGACGCCGCGCGCCGTGAAGGTGTCGTAGCCTTCGGGGCGGTCGTAGATGATGACGGAGACGGCGTGCGTGCCGATGCCGTCGATGCGGCGGCCGTCGGAGGTCTGTCCGACGCGCGTCTCGCCCCAGCCCTGCGTGGCGCTCTTCCATTTCAGCTCGGTGAGCTTTCTGGAGCCGGCGGGACCGGAGATGACGGGTTCCAGCCAGGCGGCGTGGTCGTAGTTGAGGGAGTCGCCGCCGTCCGTGACCGCGAGCGCGAACGCCTTGGAGCCGCCGATGTCCGCCTTGATCTGCGCTTCGCGTTCGCCGTCGCCGCCGATGCGGATGCTGTGGTATTTCGCCTTCAGGAAATCGACGTCGCGGCTGCCGGGGGAGGATGCGTTGAAGAGCGCGACGTACTTGTCCTTGCTGCCGGGGATGTCGGCGGACCAGACGATGAGGTCGCCCTTGTTCGAGACCTGGTGGTTGTTCGCGCTGTGCTGGTTGACGGCGAGGACTTCCTTGTTCGTGAGGAGCTTCACGGTCCAGTCGTCCATCTTCGTCATGTCCGCGCCGAGCATGAGCGGGGACCGCGCGATGCACCAGAGCGACATGACCGTGACCTGTTCGTCCTGCGTGAACCGGGTGGGGCGGCGGAACTCGATGATGCCGAACGGGAGCATGTCGGCGTCGGGGTATGCGCCCTCGATGCGGTACGGCGTCCACTTGTCGAGGCGACCGAACATGCCGTAGAGCGGGGACCAGCGGTCCCAGAAGTCGTCGGAGACGCGCCACATGTTGGCGAAGCGGTTCACGTGCGCGCCCTTCGCGACGGGCGTGTCGCCGGGGGAGAGGCTGAAGACGATCGGGCGGCCGGTCTTGTCGATCGCCTTGCGCATCGCCTCGATCTCAAGCTGCTGGACCTGGTCGTAGGGGCGCGCGATGTCGTCGACCTTGATGAAGTCGATGCCCCAGGAGGCGTACAGCTCGAAGACGGAGTCGTAGTATGCCTGCGCGCCGGGCTTGTTCATGTCCACGCCGTACATGTCGGGGTTCCACGCGCAGACGCTGCGGGTGTTCGCGATGTCCTGTGCGCGGTACTCCGTGCCCTTGACCGGGGTGTTCCGCTGGACCGCCTGCTTCGGGATGCCGCGCATGAGGTGGATGCCGAACTTGAGTCCCTTGGCGTGGACGTAGTCGGCGAGCGGCTTGAAGCCCTTGCCGTCGACGGAGGACGGGAACTTGTTGGGGGCGGGCAGGAGGCGTCCGAATTCGTCCATCGTGAGTTCCGCGCCGCGTCTGTAGCCGTGTCCCTGGGAACCGCCCTCGTACCACTGGATGTCGACCACGAAATACTCCCAGCCGGCGTCCTTCAGGTATTTTTCCTGCGCGTCGGCCTGCGCCCGCGCGATCTCGTCGGTGATGGTCGTGCCGAAGCAGTCCCAGCTGTTCCAGCCCATCGGCGGGGATTTCGCCCAGTCGTGGAAATCGGCGGAAGCCGCGGCGGCCGTGGCGAACACGGCTCCGGCGCAAAGTGTCTTCATCATGGTGGTCATATCATGCCTTTCTTTGTTGGGATATGCGGTAGAAATTTTAGATTTTACTCTAATATACACGTTTTTTTTAGAATGCAAATACATTTTTGGAAAAAACGATATACTTTTTAATTAAAAAGCCCCGCCGGCGGACCGGAGGGGCTGTAATTAACGTAACGCGCAGGCGGCGCTGTCGCAGTGAGCGGATGCCGCGCGGCACGGGGCGCGAAGGTCAGAGGTTTGCTGCGGCGGCCGCGGCAAGCGGACTGCGTTCGCTCTTCTTCAGCGTGATGTGGCCGTGCAGGTCGACGGGCTTGAAGCGTTCGACGAGGTAGGAGAGGCCGTTGCTGGAGGCGTCCAGATAGGGGTTGTCGATCTGGGCGGGGTCGCCGGTGAGGATCATTTTCGAGCCCATGCCGGCGCGGCTGACGATGGTCTTGACCTCGTGCGGCGTCAGGTTCTGCGCTTCGTCCACGATGATGAACTGGCGCGGGATGCTGCGTCCGCGGATGTAGGTCAGGGCCTCGAGTTCGAGCTGGTGGTAGCGGCGCATGTCGTCGAGGCGGCGGCGAACCGTCTGCTGGTCCTTCTTGCCGCCGTTCTGCAGGAGGAATTCGAGGTTGTCGTAGATGGGCTGCATCCAGACGGCGAGCTTTTCGTCCTTGCCGCCGGGCATGTAGCCGATGTCCTTGCCCATCGGCACGATCGGACGGCTCACGAGGATGCGCTCGTACAGGTTGTTGTTGATCGCCTGTTCGACCGCGGCGGCGAGCGCGAGGAGCGTCTTGCCGCTGCCCGCCTGTCCGACCAGGGAAACGACCTGGATGTCGGGATCGGTGAGCAGGAGCAGCGCCATGCGCTGTTCGAGGCTGCGCGGCGAGATGCCGCCGACGTGTTCGCCCGCGCCGTTCGGGAGCACTTCGATCCTGCCGTGCTTGCACCAGCCGACCGTGGTGTGGTGTTCGTTCGCCTTGTCCGCGAACAGCACGAATTCGTTCGGATAGAGCGTGACGCCCTTCGGGATCTCGAGGAAGCCGTCGCGGTGGAACTGGTCCATGACGGCTGCCACGACGGGGAGCGTCTGGACGCCGGAGTAGAGTTCGTCGCTGTTGACCTGTTCGCACTCGAAGTCCTCCACGGGGATGCCCAGCGCGTCGGCCTTCAGGCGCAGGTTCAGGTCCTTGGTGATGAAGATCACGGGGTGTTTCTCCGTGTTCATCAGCATCTTCGCCACGTTCAGGATGCGGTTGTCGGGCACGTTCATGTCGGAGCTGCCGGAGAGGCGGCCCTCGCTGATCATGACGCGGAGGCTGCCGCACTTGCGGGGATTCGGGGAGTTGTTGAGCTTGACGCCCTTCGCGAGCGAGCCTTTCTGCCGGAGCGCGTCGATCTGGCGGATCGCCTGGCGGGTGTTGCGGCCGAGTTCGTCCTGGTTGCGTTTGAACTTGTCCAGTTCCTCGATCACGGTCATGGGGATGACGACTTCGTTGTCCTCAAACGAGTTCAGCGCCTGCGCGCTGTGGAGGATGACGTTCGTATCGAGCACGTACGTTTTTTTCATTCGCGGGATCCTTTCTGTTGAACGGGGAAAGCAAAAGATTTGTTTTCAACAATACTGTTTCCCCGAATTGAGGAAAAGTCAAGCCGGAATGCGAAAAAAAGTTTGAAAAAAACGCGAAAAAAAGACCGTCATGGACCGGAAGCGGGAAATGAACAGGAAAACTGGCGGATTTCTTTCAGGGAGAGGGGACGGTTTGCCCCCCGTGAAGGGGCAAAAGCGTCCGTTCAGCGGAAAAGCTCCGCGAATTTCCGGCAGATCCGGCAGGGCGTGACCTCGTTCTCCGCGCGGTCACAATGCACCTCCGACTGCACGGAGACGAGCTTCGGGCAGGCGGCGAGTTTGGCGAGGATGGCATGCCAGTCGATTGTGCCTGAACCGGGCAGGGCGTGCGCGTCGCGGTAGCCGTCGTTGTCGTGCAGATGCGCGGTCACGACGTGCGGCGCGAGCCTGTCGAGCGCGTCCGGGTATTCGACCACGTGTCCGTCCCAGACTTCCTTCATGACGGAGCAGTAGAGGTCCTGGCGTTTGCCGGGCGCGGGCGCCATGACGTTCGCGTGTCCGGCGTCGTAGCAGCAGCCGAGCGCGGGCGAGTTGAAATGCTCCAGCAGGAACAGCACCTCGTCGGGCGTGTTCGGCGGCTCGAAGCTGTTCTCCACCGCGATCGCGACGCCGAGCTTTTCGGCGTGCGGGACGAGTTCGTCGAGCGTGCGGAGGGCGGCTTCGCGGAGTTTCGGGACGGGCG
Organism: uncultured bacterium; assembly: GCA_902780135.1. GTDB lineage: Bacteria > Verrucomicrobiota > Lentisphaeria > Victivallales > UBA1829 > UBA1732. Next base: position 53,500 of record CACZEK010000021.1, on the reverse strand, counting down.
TGCGGAACCGGTTGTACTGCCCCGCGCCGATGTGGATCGTGTACGTGCGGCATCCGGTCTCCGCCGCATAGCACAGCGCGCGTTTGTGCCCTTCGATCATCGGGCCGCGCCGCCCCTCGAACACGCACGAGAGGTCCCAGTGCGGGCCGTTCGGCGCGTGCACTTCGAAGAGCCTCATGCCCGCGTCGCGGACCGTCTCCAGCAAATCCAGGTAAAAGACATGGTCCTCGAGGATGCGCTCCATCCATTCCTGCACGATCACGAGGTTTTCCGCGCCGTGGTCGCGGAAATCGGCCATGACGGACCGGTAGAGTTCGCGTGAGACGAACCGCCAGGGATAGAAGAAGGAGACAGGATGGCCGGAGAACTGCATGGGATGAGGTCGTTTGCGGTTTGTTTTTCGGGGCAGGGGGGGATGAGACGAAAACGGGGCGCCCGCTGTGAAAACGAGGCGCCCCGGTAAGATCCGAAAGGAACGGATTATTTCCGTTTCGCCTTCTTCGCGGCCTTTGCGGCAGCCTCGGACTTGATGGCGGCCTGCGCGGCTGCAAGGCGTGCGATGGGTACGCGGTAGGTGCTGCAGGAGACGTAGGTCAGGCCGACTTCGTGGCAGAATTCCACGGACTTCGGTTCGCCGCCCTGTTCGCCGCAGATGCCCGCCTTCAGGTTCTTGCGCGTGGCGCGTCCGGCCTCGACCGCATGGCGGATCATCCAGCCGACGCCGTCGCGGTCGATGGTCTGGAAGGGATCGGCGGGGATGATGTCCTTGTCGAGGTATTCGTTGATGAAGCCGCCGATGTCGTCGCGGGAGAACCCGAACGTCATCTGGGTGAGGTCGTTGGTGCCGAAGGAGAAGAATTCGGCTTCCTCCGCCATCTTGCCTGCGAGGATGGCGGCGCGCGGGATCTCGATCATGGTGCCGACCATGTAGTCGAACTTTTTGATCTTTTCCTTCTTCGCGACTTCCGCGGCGATCTTTTCGATGACCTTCTTCTGGTCCTTGAGTTCGTTCGGGTCGCAGGTCACGGGGATCATCATTTCGACGTGGCAGGGCTTTTTGTCCTTCTTCATGATCTCGGCGGCGGCCTCGAAGATAGCGCGCGCCTGCATGGCGGTGATCTCGGGATAGGTGACGCCGAGGCGGACGCCGCGGTGGCCCATCATCGGGTTGCTTTCCTTCAGGGCGTCGGCGCGCTTCAGGAATTCCGCGTGGGAGATGCCGATGGACTTGGCGAGGTCAAGCTGCTGTTCCTTCGTGTGGGGGACGAACTCGTGCAGCGGCGGATCGAGGAAGCGGATGGTCACCGGGAGTCCTTCCATCGCCTTCATGGTGGCGAGGACGTCCTTCTTGACGTAGGGGAAGAGCTCGTTGAGCGCCTTCACGCGTTCTTCGGGCGTGCTGCTGAGGATCATCTTGCGGAGCGCGAAGAGCGGCTTTTCGTTGCCGCCGTAGAACATGTGCTCGGTGCGGAAGAGGCCGATGCCCTCGGCGCCGAACGCGCGCGCCTTGGCGGCGTCTTCGGCGGTGTCGGCATTGGCGCGGACGCCGAGCTTTTTGAACTTGTCGACGAGCTTCATGAACTTCTTGAGCTGTTCGTTTTCGCTGGAGTCGACGGTCTTCAGCGCGCCGGCGTACACGTAGCCGCGGGTGCCGTTCAGGCTGAGCATGTCGCCTTCCTTGAACGTCTGCTTGCCGATCTTGAGGGTCTTCTTGACCTCGTCGACCTGGATGTCCGCCGCGCCGACGATGCAGCACTTGCCCCAGCCGCGGCAGACGAGCGCCGCGTGGCTGGTCATGCCGCCGCGCGCGGTCAGGATGCCGGTGGCGGCGCGCATGCCGTCGACGTCTTCCGGATTGGTCTCTTCACGGACCATGATGCAGGCGAGTTTCTTCTTGTGGCACGCCATGGCGTCCTCGGAGTTGAAGACGATGCGTCCGACCGCGCCGCCGGGGCCGGCGGGGAGGCCCTTCACGAGAACCTTGGCGGACTTTTCCGCCTTCTGGTCGAGGATCGGGTGCAGGAGCTCGTCGAGCTGGGACGGAGCGACGCGCATGACGGCGGTCTTCTCGTCGATGAGCTTTTCCTTGAGCATGTCCATCGCCATGTTCAGGGCGGCGGTGCCGGTGCGCTTGCCGACGCGGCACTGGAGCATGAAGAGCTGCTTGTCCTGGATGGTGAACTCGATGTCGAGCATGTCGTGGTAGTGGCGTTCGAGCTTGTTGCGGATGCCGACGAGTTCCTTGTAGGTCTTCGGGAGCATCTCTTCCATGGACGCCAGGTGCTTGTTCTGCTCGTTCTTCGTTTCCTTGTTCAGCGGGAACGGGGTGCGGGTGCCGGCGACGACGTCTTCGCCCTGGGCGTTGATGAGCCATTCGCCGTAGAACTTGTTGTCGCCGGTGGCGGGGTCGCGGGTGAACGCCACGCCGGTGGCGGAGGTGTCGCCCATGTTGCCGAAGACCATGCTCTGGACGTTGACGGCGGTGCCCCAGTCGTCCGGAATGCCCTCGATGCGGCGGTAGGAGACCGCCTTTTTGCCGTTCCAGCTCTTGAAGACGGCGCCGATCGCGCCCTGCAGCTGGAGCATGGGATCGTCCGGGAATTCGCGCTTGAGGACTTTCTTGATGCGGACTTTGAAGTCCTTGCAGAGTTTCTTCAGGTCGGCGACGGAGAGGTCGGTGTCGCTCTTGTAGCCTTTTGCCTTCTTCAGGTCGTCGAGCATGGCGTCGAGCTGCTTGCGGATGGCGCAGCCTTCGGCGGGCTCGATGCCCTCCGCCTTTTCCATGACGACGTCGGAGTACATCATGATGAGGCGGCGGTAGGCGTCGTAGACGAAGCGTTCATTCCCGCCCGTGCGCTTCACGAGGCCGGGGATCGTGCTGGTGGCGAGGCCGACGTTCAGGACGGTCTCCATCATGCCGGGCATGGACTTGCGGGCGCCGGAGCGGCAGGAGACGAGCAGCGGGTTCTTCGGGTCGCCGTAGGTCATCTTCATGACCTTTTCGACTTTTGCGAGAGCAGTCTTGATCTGGGCGTCGAGGCCGGCGGGGTTCTTCTGGCCGTTCGCGAAATAATCGACGCAGCATTCGGTGGTGATGGTGAATCCGGCGGGAACGGGGAGACCGAGTTTTGCCATTTCGGCGAGGTTGGCGCCTTTGCCGCCGAGCAGTTCATTCATGGAAGCGTCGCCGTCGCTCATGCCTTTTCCGAACAGATAGACGTACTTTTTCGCGGAAGATTTCTTCATGCGAAATCCTTTCTTGCAGTTGTTTTGCGTTTTTCTAGCGTGTTTTTTTTATACCGGTTGTGGAAGAATAACCATTTAATATAGAGGTTTTTCCTAAAAAATCAAGCAATTTCGATATAGAAAAGAAAAGAAAACGCGGGAAATCCCGTTTTTTCTCTTTTTTCCGTACGTTTCCGCTGGCGTTTCCCGCGGCATGGCGGAGAGCCGGAACGTCCGTTCGACGCTGCTCACAGGAAGCAGATACGCGTGATGCACTGGTCGAAGTTTTCCTGTCCGCTGAGGATGTCGATCTCGATGCGGAGGAAGAGGAACGGGAGGTCGCGGCGGTCGAGGCGCGGCATGCGGACGGCGTCCTTTTCCGTGGTGAGGATGTACTCGGCTCCGGCGGCTTTCGCGTCGTTCACGAAGTCGATCATCTCCTGCTGGCTGTAGCGGTGGTGGTCGGCGAAATGGCGTTCCAGCACGATCGCGCCGCCGTGCAGGGTCAGGAATGCGTTGAAGCTGGCGGGGTTCGCGATGGCGGAGAGCGATGCGATCTTCACGCCGTTGAGCAGGGAAAGCGGGAAGCGGACGCCGCGGTCGAACACGTCCTCCAGGTATTTCGGGCGGTGGCAGCACTCGATGATCTCGGCGCGGCGGTTGTGCCGCCGCAGGAAGTCCTTCAGGTGGCGCAGGCGCGGCGAGGCGTCGGACTTCGTGAGGAAGATGTAGTCGGCGCGCCGGATGTTCTTGATCGGCTCGCGGAGGAGTCCGCGCGGCAGGACGTGGTGGTTCCCGAACGGGGACGTGGAGTCCACGAGCAGGATGTTCAGGTGCGGCTTCAGTCCGAGGTACTGGAACCCGTCGTCGAGGATGAGCGTGTCGGTGTGGAATTCCTCGATGGCGTAGAGGCCGGACTTCACGCGGTCCTTGTCGACCAGCACGACCACGTCCTTCAGGTTGGTCGCGAGCATGTACGGCTCGTCGCCCGCGGAAAGCGAGTTCAGGAGCAGGTTTTTGCCGTCGGACACGACGCGCGGCGGGACGACGTTGTGGCGCGAGGTGAATTTCCGGCGGAGCTTGTCGATGAACGACCTGTCGCGGCTGCGGTATCCGCGGCTCAGGACCGCCACGCGGCGTCCTTTCCGGCTCAGCGTCTTGGCGAAGATCTCCACGACCGGGGTCTTGCCCGTGCCGCCGCATGTGAGGTTGCCGATGCTGACCACCAGGCAGCCGATGGAGTGGTTGCGGATGACGCGGTTTTCGTAGAGCCACAGGCGGAACTGGACGGCGCGGCGGTAGAATCTGGATGCCAGGAACAGGAACCCGTAGGTGACGCGGTCAAAGGAACTGCGGCGTTTCTCCTGAATGATCTCGATGAAATACTGCTCCAGGTTTTCGCCGATCTCGTGCAGCGTCATTTCCCGGACTCCGCCTCTTCCTGCCCGATCGCCTTTTCTTCGTTAAGAGCGCGGATCGCTTTCGCCTGCATTTCCGTGAATAACTTCATGTCGGCGGGGTATTCCTGTGCCAGGAACATGGTCAGCCGGACATTGTGTTTGGCGGCAAACGAACGGAGCCGCTCCATGATCTCGTCGGAGATGTTGGCGGTGGTGAGCACCATCGTGTCGAACGGCTGTTTTTTGTACAGCTTTTCCAGGTCCAGGCTGGTCCCCAGCACCTTGAATCCGCTGATGTTCAGGTGCTGGAGCGACCGGTCCTCGTCCACGATGCCCAGGATCTCGAACGCGCACGAGAAATGGCGGCTGCTGTAGAGGCTGTTCACGTACATGCGGCATCCCAGGCCGCCGCCGTAGATGACCGTGTGGAACTCCCTGGCTTCCGGCGCATTTTTCAGGTAGTAGGAACGCAGCGCGTAGCCTTCGAAGAAGTGAAGCGTGAAGCGTTCCAGCAGGATGAAGGAGCAGGAGAAGAACATCTCGAGGAGGTAGATAATCGTGACCATCCGCTTGGAGACGCCCTCGAAGAACCAGCCGTTCATGCAGCCGACGTTCAGGAGGATGAAGGAGATGCACGCCCCCAGGACCAGCAGCTTGAACAGGGTGTAGTAGCGTTCGATGCTCGCGCGCAGCCAGTAGGTGCGGTAGATGCCCGAGCAGATCAGGACCACGAAGTACGGCACGACGAAAACGACGAGCAGGTTGATGCCGACGCCGCCCTGGTGGTAGATGGCCCGGATCGACCGGTCCTGGATCCCGTAGACGAGGAAGAACGACAGCATCAGGAGGAAAAAGTCGATCAGGGGGTGGATCGCGGTGAGCAGGAAGGATTTCCGGGGGAACCGGACGCCCTGCGCCACCACGCTCATGGACGCCAGCAGCTCGACGTTCGCGAGGCGGAGCGTGAAGAACACGCCGATGATGGTCAGCAGGAACGCCACGGCGGGCATCTTGTATCCGATGAAGGTCAGCCCGATGGCGAAGAGGGAAAACGCGATGGAGATCCCGTAGATCAGCAGGACGGCGCGGCTGGTCTTGCTGTGCGTTTCGCGCAGCAGCCTGTGGTGCAGATGGTCCTGGTCGGCGTCCATCACGCCGCTGCCGTTTTCGATTGCGGTTTTGATCTGGATCCTGCCGGTCGAGTCGATGCCGTTCTCAAGTTCGGTCGCGACCTCTTCGTTGTCGAGGTTCTCCTTGAGCATGTGGAATCCGAACCGCCTGATGCTGCGGCGCCAGATCGCCAGGATCACGTCGAAGATCGGAACGCCGATCGCGACCAGCGGCACGAGAAGCGCGGCGACCGTGACGGAGGGACGCGAGCACTGGTCCATGCTCGTCGCGGCGAAGAAGAGCCCGAGGAACATGCTGCCCGTGTCGCCCATGAAAATGCGCGCCGGGGAGAAGTTGTAGACGAGGAAGCCGAGGCAGACGGCGCAGAAGATGAGGAGCACGACCGCCATGGGCAGGTTGACGCTGTTGATCAGCGTCCAGATCGCGATGCAGATGGAGGATATGGACGCCAGCCCTGCCGCCAGACCGTCAAGTCCGTCGATCAGGTTGAACGCGTTCACGATGCCGACGGTCCAGCAGACCGTTACGGCGAGCGCCAGGTAGTTCGGCAGCGTGTAGTTGAAGATCGTGCGGATGCCTCCGCCAAGATAATACAGCGTCACGCCTGCCGCGATCTGGAACGCGAGCTTGATCACGCTCGGCATGTCGTACCGGTCGTCGTAAAGGCCGGTGAAGAACAGGATGACCGAGCTGGCCGCCAGCGGGACCAGGAACTGGCCGATCTGCTCTTCGGCTAAGGAGGAGAGACTGTAATACTTCGCCAGATAGAGAAAGATCGTGATCCAGAAAGCGAGGATGAAGCCGATGCCGCCGGCGCGCGGGACCGGGACCTTGTGAATGTGTCTGCCCTTCGGAATGTCCATGTATCCCAGGCGCGGCAGAACGGCGATGCAGATGCGTGTCAGGATCAGGGACACGGCAAAAGCCGCCAGAGGGTAAATCGATGTGGCGATCAGATATCGTAACGATCTCATGTATGCGTGACCTCGGCTGTTTGAAAAAAACGGCGGGCCCGGAGCTCATGCGGAACGGACAGGCGTGTTCAGAATATCGTACAAAAGTCCGTAAGACGATTCGCCCGGGGAAATCCTCTTTTTCTGATGAAAAGAACAAAAAACGAAATAATATAACCCTTCTTGACGGCTTTTTCAAGGTAAGACTTGATTTTTTGCGGAAAGAGTGTTATATTATCCTCAAAACTTATAACAACTGAAGGGCTTTTATGAGATTCGTTTCCAGCCTCGCTTCGCTTCTGCTGTCGTTCCTTCTGGTCGCCGTTTTCTCCGCCTGTGACGGTCCCTCCGAACGTTCTCACAAAGTCGGACGCCTTGACGTCGTCTTCGGCGCCGACCAATGCACGATCCCCGGAGAGGAGTTCGAACGGGACGTGCGCGTGGAAGTGCGCGGCATGGCGGACGACGATTCCTCCTCTTCCCGCAAGCAGCCCCTTCTGTCCGGCGAGCCGGTGAAGTTCGAAGCCGCCGAGGGGTCCGACCTGGAGATCACCCAGCTGGCGGAGGAGACCGACATCGTGGGCGTCGTCCGCGCGAAGATCCGCGCCGGCCGCAAAGTCGGCGACAACTATGTGAAGATCACGCCCCTGAACGACCCGGACAAATCCGTCCTCGTGCGCATGACCGTGGGCGCGAGGATCGAGAACGCCGAACGGCAGGGCATGACGAACGAAGTCATGGGCGAGCCGCTCGTGGTCAAGGTCGTGGACGCCGACGGAAACCCCGTTGAGAACGCCCCGGTCTTTTTCGGCGTCAAGTCCGCTCCGCGCAGCAAGTCCGCCCCGAAAGTCCTCACGCCCGAAGCGCGGACCGATAAAAACGGCCTGGCGCAGACGTTCGTCCGGCTCGGCGGGGAGACCGGCGAGTACCACTTCTCGATCGAGGTCGCCGACCCGGCGCACGGCATCTACATCCGCGCGCTCGACGCCCGCATGCTCGGCATCGACATGTTCTCCGTCTGCATGAGCATGATCGGCGGCATCGCGTTCCTGATCTTCGGCATGCTGCGCCTCAGCCGCGGCCTCCAGAACATCGCGGGCGAGAAGATGCAGCACGTGCTCCAGTTCTTCTCGAAAAACGCGTTCCTGGGCGTGATCGCCGGCGCTTTCGTCACCGCGGTCATCCAGTCCAGCGCCGCCACGACCATCATGGTCCTCGGCTTCATCAACGCCGGCCTGCTGAACCTGGTGCAGGCGATCGGAATCATCTTCGGCGCGAACATCGGCACGACCATGACCGCGCAGCTGATCTCGTTCAACCTCAGCGGCCTTGCGCTGCCCGCCGTCGCCCTCGGCTTCGTCCTGATGACGTTCACCAAGAAACGCAACCTGCAGGGCTGGGGCAACGCGGTCTTCGGGTTCGGCATGCTCTTCTTCGGCATGAGCATGATGAGCACGCAGATGAGCATCCTCGGCACCTTCCCGTCGTTCCTCCACCTCTTCTCCCTGATCGACTGCGCCCCGAAGACGCCCGACGGGTTCATGCCGCTGCTGCCGATCCTCGGCGCGATCGGGATCGGCATGGTCGCGGTCTTCCTCGTCAGCGCCAGCGCGGCGGTCATCGGCATCATCCTCGCGCTGTCCGCCGCCGGGCTCGTCAACTTCTACACCGCCGTCCCGCTCCTGATCGGCACCAACATCGGCACCACGATCAACGCCTGCCTGGCTTCGATCACCGCCAACCGCGTGGCGAAGCAGGCCGCGCTCGCCCACTTCCTCTTCAACTTCTTCGGCGCGGTCCTGATGGTCGTGCTGCTGTACATCCCCGTCGGCGCGCACAGAACGCCGTTCTTCCTTTACATCGTGAACGCCATCACCCCGGGCGACGCGTTCGCCGCGGTCCCGCAGAACCTCGAACGCCACATCGCCATGGCGCACACGATCTTCAACGTCATCACCGTCCTCGCCATCATGCCCATGCTGAGGCCGTTCGCGCACCTCTGCGAAACGATCATCCCCGGCGACAAGACCAAGCCCGTCAGCACGCGCACGCTGGAACCCCTGCTTCTCCGCACGCCCGCCATGGCAATCGAGCAGTCCATCATCGAGATCCGCAAGATGGTCGAGCTCTCCTGGAGCATGATCGACCGCGCCGTCAACCACCATTTCCGCGCCGCGCACGTCGACCAGTCCGAATTCGAGCAGCTGGAGGCCGACGAACAGCAGGTCGACAAGATGCAGACCGACATCACGAACTACCTCGTCCAGATCACGCGCCAGCACCTGTCCAACCCGCAGTCCAACCTGATCCCGCTCCTCATGCACTGCACCAACGACGCCGAGCGCATCGCCGACCATACGGCAAACATCATGCGCCTCACGAAGCGTCTCTCCAAGGTCGACACCAAGCTTTCCGACCTCGCCCAGGAGAACCTCAACTCCCTGTGGGATCTCCTGTCCTCCCAGGCGGAGAACGTCAAGCTCGCGCTTTCGCACAAGCACGAGGAGAACGAAGCCGGCATCCGGTCGGCGCTGGAGGGCGAACGCAAGCTGAACAAGCTCGCGCACAAGTACGAGAAGAACATCAAGGCGATGATGGCGGAGCAGGCGCGGGAACAGCAGCAGGAGGCCGCGCACGTCGCCAGCGACGCCGAGGCGAACGAACGCGAGATCAACGAGCTCGCCAAGCAGTACGAACAGGTCCACGTGGAGCGCCGCAACAAGGGCGAATGCGCCGTCGACGCCAACGTGATCTTCATCGAGATGCTCTGGGAGCTCGAACGGATCGGCGACCACCTCGTCAACATCGCCCAGCGCGCCCCCGAAATGCGGAAATTCTATATCAATATTTAAGGATAAGGACGGTTCGGGATGAGCGCCGGTCAGTGGTTCAAAAAGAAGTGGAGGAAGTTCTATCTGAAGATCGTCCGTGAAAAGGCTCCGCCGGAGTACATCGCGCGCGGCTGGAGCATCGGCATGTTCTTCGGATGCCTCATCCCCATCGGCGGCCAGCTCATCTGCTCCATTCCCGCCGCGTTCCTGCTGAAAGGCAGCAAGATCGGGGCCGTCCTCGGCACGTTCATCACCAACCAGGTCACGGTCTTCTTCATCTACCCCGTGCAGTGCTATGCCGGGGCGAAGCTGCTCGGACTCGATTTCTCCTATGAAAACATCAAGTCCATGCTGAAGGACGTCGTCCATGCGTCGTCCTTCGGAGAATGCCTCGACGCCCTGAAGACGCTTACGGGCGACCTCGCCGGCGCGTTCTTCCTCGGCGGCGCCATCATGGCGGCGGTCCTCACCCCGATTACCTATTACGCCGTGAAGAAAATGGTCATCGGCTACCGCATCCAGCTGGAGAAACGCCGCAGGAAACGCCTTGCGAACCTGAGGGCGCGCGTTCAGGCGAAGCACAGCCGCGAGGCGGAAAACGCCTGACTCCGCGCGAAAATCCGGGAAAAATCGGAAAAAACCGCGTTTCCCGCTTGAAAAATCCCCGCCGCATGCTATTTTAAATACATACTTTTTTCCGAGCGTGCGTCCCTATCGTCTAGAGGCCTAGGACACCAGGTTTTCATCCTGGTAACACGGGTTCGAATCCCGTTGGGGATGCCATTTTTGTATCCGCATGCCTTGTTCCGGAGGATGCCGTGAAATACTTTGACGTCCATTGCCATGTGTTCCCCGACAGCGTCGCCCCGAAGGTCGTCGCTTCCCTCGAATCGTACTACCACGAACCCTGGCGCAGAAAAGGCACGGTCGCGGACCTGCACGAATCCCTCGAAGACGCGCACATCGACAAGGCGGTCTTCCTCGCGTCCGCCACGCGTCCCGACCAGGTGATAAACCTCAACAATTACCTCGCGTCCCTGCTCGGCCCGAAGGTCATCTGCCTCGGCTCGCTCCATCCCGACTTCGCGGACTGCAAGGGCGAACTCGCGCGCATGAAGCAGATCGGGCTCACCGGACTGAAATTCCACCCCGATTTCCAGAAGCTCTACATCGACGAGCCGAAGATGATGCGCCTGTACGAGCTGCTCCCGCCCGACATGCCCGTCCTCTTCCACGTCGGCGACGCCGCCAGCGACTATTCCTCCCCGAAACGCCTCGCGAACGTGCTGGACCGTTTCCCGCACCTCAAAAACATCATCGCCGCGCACATGGGCGGCTACAGCGTCTGGGACGAATCCTGGAAGCATCTCGTCGGCCGCGACGTCTGGTTCGACACCTCCAGCACGTTCTTCCGCCTGCCGCCGCACGAGGTTACGCGCATGATCCTCGCGCACGGCGTCGACCGCGTCCTCTGGGCGACGGACTATCCCGCGCTGTCCCACCGCGACGGCATCGCCGAGGCGCGCACGCTCGATCTGACGGAAGACCAGTTCGAGAAGATATTCTACAAGAACGCGGAACGTCTGTTCGGCGTGACGCTCTGAGGCGGGAATGGGGGATCGCGGCATGGAGATTCGGACGCTGTCCAGGACCCGGCGGATCCTGCTGCTCTACTGCTCGTTTTTCCGCATCACTGCGCTCGTGGTCGGCGGCGGGCTCGCCATGCTCCCCGTCATCGAGGAGATCTTCGTCGTCAAATACAAGCTCCTGACGCGCGAGGAGCTGCTGGACATGACCGCGCTCACGCAGACCGTCCCCGGCATCATCGCGATCAATTCTGCCGTGTACATCGGCATGAAGGTCGGCGGCGTCCCCGGCGCGCTTGCCGCCGCCGCGGGAGCCGTCACGCCCCCCTTCACCGTCATCCTCATCATCGCCTCGCTCTTCCCGCGCCTGGACCCGAAAAACCGCTATCTGCTCGGCGTTTTCGCCGGGATCCGCGCCGCCGTGACCGGCATGATCCTCGTCACCGGATGCCGGATGTTCCGCCGGACCGTGAAAAGCCCGCTGGAAATCGCCGTCGTGCTGATATTCTTTGTCCTCGCGATCATGAAGGTGAGCCCCGCGCTGCTGATCCTCGCCGCCGTGCCGTTCGGCTGGTGCTACGTGTGGTGGCAGACGCGCCGTCTGGCGCGGGCGGAACAGCAGGCCGCGGACGGCGCGAAGCCGGCGGAAAAGGCCGTTGAACCGGCCGCCGGACCGCACGAAAACGGAGGCGACGCGAAATGAACCACTGCCTCGTTCTCTTCTTCCAGTTCTGCAAGTTCTCCGTGCTGTGTTTCGGCGGCGGCTACATGCTGATCCCGCTCCTGACGGCGGAGTACGTCGACAGGGAACAGGTCCTCACGATGGGCGAGTTCGGCAACCTGTGCTCCGTGGCGCAGGTCACGCCCGGCCCGGTCGGGCTGAACACCGCGACCTACGTCGGGTATGTGAACGAGGGCTTCTTCGGCGCGCTGGCGGCCTCGCTCGGGCTGATCGTGCCGACGATCCTGATCGGATGCTCCGCCGCGGCGGGCATCAACCGCTGGAAGGAGACGTTCCTCGTGAAGGGCATGCTGAAGGGGACGCGCCTCGCCGCCGTCGCGCTCATCATGTTCGCCGTGACGATCTTCCTCGGGATGTCGGTCTTCACGCAGACGATCCCCTGGGAGTCGCTGGGCGCGCTGTTCAGGTTCGAACGCCCCGTCCTGCCCGAAGGCTTCCAGCTTTCCCCCGCCGGCATCCTGATCTGCGGCGTGACGATCGTGCTGATGCTGAAGACGAAGCTGCCGACCACGGCGCTTCTGCTCGGCGCGGCCGCCGCGGGCGCGGTCCTGTCCGCATGGTTCTGAGGCGGAGGAGCGGGCTGTTTCGCGGTGTGCGCTCGCGCAAGCAGCGCACTGCCCAAGTGGAGGACTTGTCCTCCCGGTTCTGACGGGAAAAGCCGCCGGAACCCGGAAAAATCGCAAAAAAGACTGAAAGAAAAGGGAAAATTGATTTGAAAAAAGCGGGAACAGGCTGTATATTAATTGACTTTTATGCCGCATTGAGTCACGCGCACTGCGGTAGGCGAACAACGCGTGAGCGTCGAACGACGCAGTCGAACCCACTGGTAAAGACAAAGGAAAAACCGTTATGGTAAAGATCAGACTGAAACGTACTGGCGGAAAGAACTGGATCAGCTTCCGTATCGTTGTCTGCGACATCCGCGCGCAGCGCGACGGCCGCATGCTGGAAGAACTTGGCTACTACGATCCCCGCCGCAGCGACGAGAAACTCAACGTCGAGCGCCTCGAATACTGGGTCGGCAACGGCGCCATCATGAGCGAGACCGTGAAAGACATCTACGACCGCGCGAAGGCCGGCAAGTCCAAACAGTACGGACAGCCCGATCCCTACACGAAGAAAAAGACGTTCAAGAAGGGCGAGGAAAAGCAGGCGTAAGTCTGAGCTTCGCCCGTGCAACACGGGAGACTGGCCGTGTCTATCTTTGATTTTTTCGGCAAACTTTTCGGCGGGAAGGACGAGGCATCCCCGGCCTCCTCGCCGTCAGCCAGAACTACCGCTGATCCCTCTTCGCAGCAGAACCTCGAAGAATTTGTGCTGTACGTCTCGAAGAAGCTTGTGGACTACCCCGACGAAGTGAAGGTCCGCACCGCTTCCGCCGAAAACGGAAACGTGATCCAGATCACGTGCCGTCCCGGCGACAGAGGCAAGATCATCGGCAAGAACGGCAAAACGATCATGGCGCTTCGCGCCCTCGTCTCCGGCGCCGCCGGACGCACGAAAGGCCGCGTGAGCGTCGAGGTCCTGGACGATGAGGTCGAGGCGGCAGGAGCCTGACGTGGCGCTGCGAATCGACATCATCACCCTTTTTCCCGAGATTTTCTTCGGCCCGCTGGCGAGCAGCATCACCGGCAGGGCGATGCGGGAAAACAAGGTCGAGATCCGTGCGATCGACCTTCGCGATTTTACGCACGACCGGAGAAAGACCGTCGACGACAAACCGTTCGGCGGCGGCCCCGGGATGCTGATGAAAGTGGAACCGCTTTTCGAAGCGGTGAGTTCTTTGAAACAGGACGGGACGAAGGTCATCCTGACCGGACCCGCGGGCGGCCGCTTCACCCAGAAGACCGCCCACGAGCTCTCCGGCGAACGGCACTTGATCTTCATCTGCGGACACTACGAGGGCGTCGACCAGCGCGTCCGCGACCTGCTGGTCGACATGGAGCTGTCCATCGGGGACTACATCCTCACGAACGGCAACCTGGCGGCGATGGTCATGGTCGACGCGATCGTCCGGCTCCTGCCGGGCGTGCTCGGCGACGACGAATCCGCCGTGCAGGAGTCGTTCGAGAACGGCCTGCTCGAGTATCCGCAGTACACCCAGCCCGTCGAATTTCACGGCATGAGGGTCCCGGACGTGCTTCTCTCCGGGAACCATGCCAGAATCGGACAATGGCGCCGCGCCGAATCCATGAACACGACGCTCCTTGTCCGACCGGACCTGATCAACGACAAAAATTAACATAATGGAGGTAACAACCATGAGCATCATTGACAAGATCGAAAAGGCGCAGTGCAAGGCTTCTGTGCCTGACTTCAATATCGGGGACACCGTCAAGGTTTCCACCAAGATCATTGAAGGCACCACCGAACGCATCCAGAATTTCACCGGCGTCGTCATCGCGCGCAAGAATTCCGGCATCCGCGAAACGTTCACCGTCCGCCGCTTCCAGAACGGCTACGGCGTCGAACGCGTGTTCCCGATCCACAGCCCGCGCATCGACGCGATCACCGTGGAGCGTCACGGACATGTCCGCCGCGCGAAACTCTACTACCTGCGCGACAAGATCGGCAAAGCCGCCCGCGTCAAAGAGAAAAAGTACTTCGGCCCCGCGGCCGCCGCGTCCGCCGAAGCCGCGAAGTGATCCTGCGTTCCGCATGGATTTTCTTCCCGGAAACTCCGAACTCCTCGTCCACGAACTCAAGTGGGACGGGGAGTTTTCTTTTATCGCCGGGGTCGACGAGGCGGGACGCGGCTGCTGCGCCGGACCCGTCTGCGCCGCCGCCGTCATTTTCACGGACCGCGCCCGCATCCCCGCCGGAGTCAACGACTCCAAGCAGCTCACGCACAAACAGCGCATGGAGCTGCGCGAGGCGATCCTCGCCGAACCCTCCGCGCTCGCGTCCGTCGCTATGGTCGACCAGGACGAGATCGACCGCACGGACATCCTCCGCGCCACCTGGCTCGCCATGCGCCGCGCCGTCCTGGGCCTGCCGCGTCCCGCCGATTTCGTGCTTGTCGACGGCAATCCGGTGCAGGGACTGCCCGTTCCCTCGGAGAACATCGTGAAGGGCGACGCGAAGTCCGCCAGCATCGCCGCCGCGAGCATCCTCGCCAAGACCTCCCGCGACCTCTTCATGATGGAGGCGGCGAAACAGTATCCGCAGTACCAGTTCGAAGTCCACAAGGGCTACTGCACCAAGCTCCACACGGACCTCATCCGCAAATACGGCCCGTGCCCGCTCCACCGCAAGACGTTCGAGCCGGTTCGCTCCATCCTGAACCCGCCCGACACCGTCCAGGGCGAATTCCAGTTCTGAGCTATTCTCGAATCTCTCGAATCTCTCGAATATAGGTCCAATAGGTCCTGTAAGTCCTATTTTTTGTAACTCTTTTCGCTTGCATTTTTTCCCGTCATGGTGTATAGTTCCTATAACCTGACGAATCCTCCCCGCATTCAGCACCACCCGAAAGGACCGAACCATGAAAAACCGTCTTCGTTTTCTTTCCGTTTTCGCCGGTTGTTTCACTCTTTTCCTGATCGGGATGGCGTTCGCCGTCCGCGCGGATGAGAAGGACGACCTCGAAAAACAAAGGAGCGACGAGCTTAAGAGGGTCGAAGCAATGCTCAAGGCGCAGATCGACGCGCTGATCGCGCAGGAGGCGGATCCGAACGACGCGAAGTCGATCTACGAGCTCGGCGTCCGCTATCTGAAAGAAGAAAAGGGTCCTCTTGTCGGATGGGACCTGTTCCAGCGGGCCGCCGAAATGGGCTATGCCGACGCGCAGTACGCGCTCGGCATGGAGTACCTCGAGCATATTCAGGAGATCCTGCCCCGCGCCGCTGCGAAGGCGGAGGGCGCCAAGTGGCTTGAGAAGGCCGCCGAACAGGGCCATGTTGGAGCGCAGCTTGCGCTCGCGAAGTGCTACGCGACGGGCAAAGGCGTGAAAAGGGATGAGGCGAAGGCGTTCGAAATCTATCGGAAAGCGGCGGATGCCGGCAGCGCGGAAGCGATGTACGAACTCCGCGATTTTTATAATCTTGGCCGGGGCGGCGTGAAAGTCGACAGGGCCAGGGCGGCGGAACTGCTCCGCAAGTCCGCGGAAAATGGCTATGTCGAGGCGCAGCGGTCGCTGGGGCTTGACTGTCAGCACGGATACAACACCCCCATCGACCTGCCGGAGGCAGTCAAATGGTACACTCTGGCCGCGGCGCAGGGCGATTCCAGCTCGAAAGCGTATCTCGAACAGCTGAAGGACGTCATCCCCCTGCTGGAACCGGCGGAAAAGGGCGACGCGGAGACGCAGTACAAGCTTGCCCATTATATTGCCGATCACGACGAGATCGGAACTATCTCCGGCCATTCGAGTTCGGACGCGATCCGGAAATGGCTGCTCAAGGCGGCGGAGAACGGGCATCCCGCCGCGCAGCTCGAACTGGCGGAGTCGTACGCTTATTTCGAAAATGGCAACTGGTGGATTGCGGGGGTCAATGATTTCGCCGAGGCCGCCAAATGGTACAGGAAGGCGGCGGATCAGGGTGATCCCATGGCGCAGGGGATGCTCGGCTGGCTCTACGCGACCGGACGCGGCGTGGACAAGGACCTGAAGACCGCCGTCGAATGGTTCCGCAAGGCCGCGGAGCAGGGCAACGCCGAAGCGCAGTTCGGCATGGGCCTCAGCATCCGGGACAGCTGGCTGGAACCTTACCGGGAGGACCGGGACTGGAAAACGGTCCTCGACTGGTACATCAAAGCGGCGGACAGCGGCATGAAGCATGAACTGCCCGAGCTGGAGAACAAAAGAGACTACACCGGGCTGCAGTGCAAGATCGCCTACATGTACCGGAACCGGTACAAGGTGAAACACATCCGGTTTGATGAGTCCGAGCCTGTGGACCAATACCCCGCCGAGGCCGTCAAATGGTTCCGGAAAGCCGCCGAGGCGGGCGACGACGAGGGGCATTTCGAACTTGTCAGACTTGCCGCCGAACAGGACAGCGAAGCGGCGAGGGAAGCGCTCCGTCAGCTCGCGGAGAACGGCGACGGATACGCGCGGAGCGTCGTGAAGGAGCACGGCTGGGACAAGCCGGAACAGGCTGGAATGGAACGGAAGGAAGCGTCGCCCGACGGGGAATGACGTTTTCCCGATTCCTTCCCGGTCATAAAAACAGTCGCGGCACGCATCACACACTGGCGATACGTGCCGTTTCTTTCGCGTTTGAGGCGGCGGAAAAACGCTGGACGTTCTTTTATGCGCGGCGGGAACTGCCCCCGCTCAGGACGCCGCGTTTCGCGGAGCGCACGAATTCGATGAATTCCTTGACTTCCGGGATCTGCGGCAGGGTGGTCTCGATCTCTTCCAGCGCGTTCTTCATGTTGAGGCCGCGGCGGAACGCGATGTCGTACATCTTGTGGATCGTGCGGATGTCTTCCCTGGAATACCCGGCACGCTCCAGCGCGACCTTGTTGAAGCTGCGGACGCCGCCGTTTCTGCCGTCGCCGATCATGAAGGGCGGCAGGTCCATGGAGATGGCGGAGCCGCCGGAGAGCATGGCGTAGCGGCCCACGCGGACGAACTGGTGGATGCAGGTGTTGCCGGAGATGAACGCGTGCGCGCCGATCTGGACGTAGCCCGCGGCGAGGGCGCCGAGCGCCATGATGACATAGTCGCCGATGACGGTGTTGTGCGCCATGTGCGAATTGCCCATGAAGAAGCAGTGGCTTCCGACGACCGTCTCCGTGCCGGGATGCGCGCCCCTGTGGATGGAGCAGCCCTCGCGGATGATGTTGCAGTCGCCGATCCGGGTGTAGGAATCCTGCGTCGGGTCGTAGCTGATGTCGTTGGGCGCGCCGCCGAGCGTGGCGAACGGGAAAATGGTGTTGCCCGCGCCGATCGTGGTGTTCGAGTAGATGTGGCACTGCGCGATCAGGCGGGTGTTCTCGCCGATCTTCACGTGGTCTTCGATGATGCAGTACGGGCCGACGAAAACGGAGTCGGCAAGCTCGACGTCGTTTCCGATGATGGCGGTCTGGTGGATCTGCGCCATGTCAGTTTGTCCGGGTGAATTGAGCTCGGATTATTTCTTCTTGGCGGCCTTGATCGCCTCTTTCACGCGGAGTTTGACGCGCTTGAGGTACTGTTTGCGGCGGGCCTGTTTCTCGTGCTTGTTATACTGTCTTCCCATTGTGGTTCTCCATATTGTTGGATTTGGTTCGTGTGCAAAAATATATCCATAAAAAATAGCACAATTCCCCGTTTTTTCAAACGCTTTTCCGAAAAAACACGCCAAAAACACGGTTTTTTCGTCGCGCGTCTTGAATTCCGCGCCTGTTCGCTCTATCTTATTTCCGTGTAAATTCATTTCCAACCGATAAGGGACCGCATACGATGACCGAACCCGACTTCTCCAGGATCGAAACGGCAGGATGCCCCGCGGGCGACGCGGGACGCGACATGATCCTGCGCATGAACCGCGAACACGGCCCGCTCCGGGCGTGGGGATTCGAGCACGTCCCGGTCGGACGGTCCGTGCTGGACGTCGGATGCGGCGCGGGCGCGGCTCTGCGCGAACTTGCGGAACAGTACCCGGAAGCCGATTTGACCGGGTGCGACATCTCCCCGCTCGCGGTCGGGACTGCGGCGTCGCTGAACGAAGATTTTGTGAAGGCGGGGCGGATGCGTTTTTTACAGTGCGGCGTGCCCGATCTGCCGTTCGCGGACGGCGCGTTCGACACGGCGTTCTCGGTCGAGAGCCTGTATTTCTGGCGGGACCAGGTCGCCGGGCTGAAGGAGATCCGGCGCGTGCTCGCCCCCGGCGGATGGTTCATGACCGCGCTGGAAATGGCGGGCGGCGCGATGAACGAACGCCAGCTCGCGATCGTGGAGCATCTGAGGATGCGCTGCCCGGACCTGGACGAACTGCGCGCTTTGTTGGTCTCGGCGGGATTCGCGGACGTGACCGCCGAATTCGAGCCGGAACACCGCTGGCTTCGCGCTTTCGGTCGGAAATAAGCCCGGCGCGGCTTGAAAAGCTTTCTCCTCAGTCGAGGAGGATGAGGCGGTACGCGCAGACGACCGCCGCAAACACGGCCGGGCCGAGCGGGAAGCACAGGCTCGCGGCGAACATCGCCAGCGAGGCGACCACGCCCAGCACAAACGCGAGCGGGATCGCCGGACCCGGCTGGACCCATTCCTTCATGCGGGCGCGAACGAGCAGGGCTGCGGCGCAGAGTCCGGAAAGTGCGAGGAGGAACCCGGCCAGAAAGTGCGTCCGAGGAAGAAAGAACGCGAATCCGAACAGCAGCGGGACCAGCAGACTGAACAGGACGCGCCCGAACGGATGCCGCAGCGTGATCCCCGCCATGAACCACCCCTTGTCTTTCGCCACCGTTTCATAGAAGACGAAAACGATGATGACGAGGTAAAGCACCACCTGGAATCCGTAATCGGGCATGATCTCGTGCGTGAACGTCAGGTACAGCGCGAGCGCCCCCGTGAGGTAGAACATGTCCTCGAACGCGCGGAACGCCTGTTTATGGACGGGCTTCCACGAGATGAAGTAGCGCAGGAACGGATAGGCGGCGAGGAAGATGCCGAGGAGCCAGGCGCAGACTGCCTGAAGCGGAAATCCGTCCGGCAGGAAACGCGTGAGGCGCGAGCCGTACATTGCGCGTGCGAAGACGGCGCGGAACGGCGTGAACACTCTTTGCGGGATCGCGATATCATGGGAGGCTTCGAGCAGCCCGGCGGGGATCGAGTCGGAGTAATCCTCGTCCAGCACCAGCTCGATGGCGTTGCCGGGGATGCCCCCGGCGTCGTAGTATCCGGCAAGTTCCGCCGTGGCGTTCAGTTTGTCCAGCTCGAAGACCGGCTCGGCGTCCAGCCCCGAGGCGAGGATCACGCGGTCGCCGAAACAGAACGCGCCGGCGTTGCCGAACGAACGCCGCAGGAACGCAAGAATGCAGGCGGAGATCTCCGGGCGGTCAGGCGGCAGGACGGCCGCGAAGACGCCGCCGGAGTTCATGTCGTCCTCCTTCATCATGTCGAAGAACGCGGAGGACCAGAGCAGGGATTTCCGGGAAAATACACTGTCCGGAAACGCGCAGTCCAGCAGCACGACGTCGAACGGGACCGAAGACGTTCCGGATCGTTTGACGGCCCGCTCCAGTGAGCCTGCGCCGGGATCCCCCTTTCCCCCGGGGGCGTGTTCGTCGTGTTTGCGGGAACGGTTCAGATTCAGAAATTGGGAAAAAACATTCCCCGGGCCGCCGACGCCGAAATCCGGGACCGATGCCGGGTCGATCACGGCGAGGCTGTCCTGAAATTTCCCGAACTCGGGGTAGGCTCCGTCATTCTTCCGGTAGGATTCCGGCCAGTCGGTCAGGATCAGTACGCGCGGCGCGAGCTTGCCGGAGGAGAAGGCGACGGCTGCCGTCTGAAGCCGGATTCGGGCGTCCATGGCGTTGTCCGCGCTCTCCCGTGACGGCACGGCATCCTTCCGCGAAAGCGCCAGCCCCGTGCACAGAAACGCGAGGACCAGGACCGTGGCGAAGAAGATGCGCCAGCGGGCGGGAACGGGCGGGGGCGTCTTTGCGAGAAGTTCAGCCATGAAACAGCCTTGAAACAGCCTGAAAAAAAGCGACCCGCAAAAGGCTTTGCGGATCGCGGATTCGTGAGGTCTTCGCTCAGAAAAGCGGCATTTTGACTGCCGTTCCGGCGGGGATCTTCTGTCCGGGCTTGAACTCGGGGTTCAGGCGGATCAGGTCTTCGAGGTTGCGGTCGTGGATGTTCGCGACTTCCTCGATCGTGGATTCGGAGTCGATCGGCACGGAGATGACGTCGGCGTCGTCCAGCCCGGAGACGGGCGCAAGACCGGAGGAAGCGGAGCTCGCGGCGGGCTTCGTGGTCGTGGCGGTCGAGGAGGCCGCCGTGCCGGAGGCGGAGCCGCCCATGGAGCCGCCGATGGGCTCGACGATGCCGCCCGTGCCTTCGCCGGGCTTCGGCTGCGTCGTGGTGGTGGCGGGCTTCGTGGTGGTCGCGGGCTCGGTCTTCGTGGTCGTCGTCGCGGGCTTCGTGGTCGTGGCGGTCGCGGGCTTCGTGGTGGTCGTGGCGGGCTTCGTATCGGTCTTCGCCGTGGTGGACGCGGCGGCCTTGGCTCCCGCGGCCGGGATGACGAGCGTCTGTCCGATGCGGAGCGTCGCCTTCGGATCGACCTTGTTCGCCGCGATGAGGTCGGCGAGCTTCACGTGGTGGCGGTACGCGATCATGCTGAGGTTGTCGCCGCTCTTCACGACGTAGAGGGTCTCGCCGTCCTTCGCGACGGGCTGCGCCTTCGTGGTGGAGGCGGGCTTCGCGGTGGAGGCGGGCTTGGTCGTGGAGGCGGGCTTCGTGTCCTTCTTCTCCGGGATGGGCTTGCCGACGGCGTTCTTGGCGTCCGGCGGGATCATGAGGACCTGGCCGATCCTGAGCGGAGCTTTTTCGTCGATGCCGTTGATCTCGGCGAGGCGCGCCACGGAAACGCCGTAGACCATGCCGATGCCCCACAGCGTGTCGCCCTTCACGACCTTATACTGCACGGAGCCTTCGGGAGCGTTGCTCTTCGCGGTCTGTTCCTGTTCGACCGGCTGGAGCTGGGATTCGCCGCCCTGCTGCGCGGATGCTTCGCCGCCCTGCTGGGCAGCCGTGCCGCCCTGCTGGCCCGCCTTGCTTCCGTCCTCGACCGGGCCGACCGGGACGTCGTTTTCGATGTAGATGACCTCGGTTTCGAGGGAGTTTTCGCCGTTGGACGGGATGGTCTGGTTGCGGGAGGTCGTTTCTCCGCTGTACGGTTCGTCGACGAATGTGCCGCCGGGGATGCGGACGGGTTTGTCGGCGCAGCCGGTGAGGAGAAGTGCGGCGACCGCTGCGGATGCGGCCGCGGGGGTGACGATGCGGAACGTGGCTTTCATAACAGGTGAGACCTCCGAAAAAAGTTATTTGAATTTCAGAATAGGCAGCGTGGCTGATGTCCCGAAAAAAAGAACATCACCATATATTTTAAGACAAAAAGCGGATATTTCAAATGAAGTCCGGCTTTTTTTGTGACTTTTTTTGCGTTTTTTGACGCGGACGGGACGCGGAAACGGAAAAAGCGTCCGTTTTATGCCTTTTTCGCGGCCTTTTTTTCCGCCGGAATGCCGTTCGCATACGCGATCAGCGTGGACGGTTTCACGCCCTTCAGGTCGCGTTTCAGGCGGCGGTTCACTTCCACCCGCGTGAGCTTGTCGAGCTGTTCGCGGCGCAGCCACGGCTGAAGCGGCTCCCCGGTCAGGAATTGTTCCAGCGCGGCCTGTTTCGCCAGCGAGCCGGACGGCGCGGCGTCGAACGCGTACTTGCGGGCGGCGAGGGCGCAGTCGAACTCG
This sequence comes from uncultured bacterium, assembly GCA_902780135.1. GTDB lineage: Bacteria > Verrucomicrobiota > Lentisphaeria > Victivallales > UBA1829 > UBA1732. The sequence goes on along the minus strand of CACZEK010000021.1, from coordinate 31,228 downwards.
TCCCTGTCCAGCCCGGACGAGGCGAGGCGGCGGAACTCGTCGAGGAGCATGCCGCGGACCTCTTCGGCGTGGTCGTCGTCGGTCGAGGCGGCGAACGCGGACACGCCCGCGCCGAATCCGTACATGCGGACGAATCCGGTCCAGTACGCGAGTCCCTTCTCGCCGCGCACCGTCTTGAACAGCTTCGAAGACATGCCGTTTTCCGCGTTCAGCGCCAGGTCCCAGGCGGGGTCGGCGGTCTCCACGCCGCATGAACGGAATCCGCAGGTCACGACCGCCTGCTTGCGCTGTTCCAGCGCGAATGTGAGGTCGGCGGGCTTGTTCGGGCGGGGCGGCGCGGGGCGTTTCGGGGCGGACGCGGTCCAGTGTCCGGCGGAGAAGATCTCCTGAGCGGCCTCGCGTGCCTGTTTCGGCGTGATCGCGCCGGAGAACGCCAGGCACGCGGACGGCGCGGAGAGCACGCGTCTGAAGTAGAAATTCTTCAGTTTCGAAGCGGAGGCTTTTTTGAGCGCGGCGAGCGAGGTCTCCGGGCTGCGCCCGTAGGGATGCCCCGCGCCGAAGAGATGTTCCTTCAGGCGCGCGAACGCGACCGTGTCGGGCTGGAGCAGCGAGCTTTCGATCTCCCGGATCAGGTTCAGCTTTTCGCGTTCGACCGCGTCGGCGGGGAACTCCGGCTTTCCGGCGAGAATCGCGGCGATCCTGACGGCGCGGCGGAGGCTTTTGAGCGGGAACTGAAGCGAGAGGAACATGGAGTTGTTGCCTGCGGTGCAGTCGGCGGCGATCGCGTAGTCGGCGAGATATTCGGCGAGCTTCACTTCGTCATACCCGCCCGCGCCGCAGAAGACCGTCTCGGAGACGAGGCGCGAATAGAGGCTTTCCCCGGCGGATTCGAACGCCGCCGCGCAGGGCAGCACGAGCGTGATCTCCGCCATCGTCCGCGAACTGTCCTCCAGGAGCAGAACGGTCTGCCCGGATTTCGCCGTTTCGACGACCGGACGGGGCAGGGCGGGCGCGGTGTTCTTTCTGGCGGTTTTCTTCGCGCCGGACGCGGGTGCCATGCGGACGCAGGTGACGTCGTCCGGCGACAGCATCGTGCGGAGGACGTCCATCACGTCGCCGGGCGTGACCGCGTCGAGGTCGCGCAGCATGGCGTGCAGGTCGCAGCTGCCGTTGATGCGGACCGCGCCGGAGAGCAGCCCGGCGAACTCGGACGGCGTTTCGAAGCGGCTGAGGATCTCGCTCTCCACGGCGGCGCGTGCGCGCGCGATTTCGCGTTTCGTGACGGGGCGTTCGCGGAAATCATGCAGGACGTCGAGGAATCCCGCCTGCATGGCGTCGAGCTTCGCCGGATCCCCCTCGAACGCCGTGAAGAAGAAGCCCTGTCCGTCCTGGAACATCAGGTAATCCGCCCACGAGCTGGAAACGAGCTCGTTTTCGATGTGCATGGCGCGGTAGGCGCGCCCGGATTCGTCGTCGAGCAGGAACGCCAGCACGCGGAGCGCGGCGTTCGCGCGGGGCGTGAGGTCGCACAGCTGCCAGCCGAACGCCAGATACGCCAGCGAGTCCTTCCAGGTCAGCTCGACCGTGTGGCGTCCGCTGCGTTTGAACGGACGCGCAGGGACGGTGTCGTCGAAGGAATCGGTTTGCCAGTCTTCGAGCTTCTCGCGGAGTTCCGCGAGCACGGCGTCGGCGTCGAACCGTCCGGCGATGAAGAACGTCATGCGTTCGGGCGTGTAGCGTCTGCGGTGGTACGCCGCCATCCGGTCGCGCGTGACGGCTTCGAGCAGGTGGTCGCAGCCGATGATCGGCACGCGGTACGGGCTGCCGCGGAAGAGTTCGCCGAGCATGTTCTCGTACACGCAGAGGCGCGGATTGTCCAGGCGCATGCGGCTTTCGTTCAGGATCACGTCCTTCTCGCGGGCGAACTCGTCCTCGGGGAACAGCGGTTCGCGCATCATGGACGCGAGCATGCGGACGCCCTCGACCGCGTTCGCGGCGGGGAGATTGATGTAGTAGAAGGTCTGGTCCTGGCTGGTGAACGCGTTCAGGTTGCCGCCGCAGGCGTTCACGCGGTCGGCGATCTCCGAGCCGCCGGGGTAGCTCTTCGTGCCGTTGAACATCATGTGCTCGAGGAAATGCGACAGGCCGCTGCCGAGGTCCGCGCCCTCGAACGCGCTGCCGGTGTTCACGCAGACGTTGCAGCTGACCGTGCGGACGCCGGGCATGGGGCAGAGGAAGACGCGGATGCCGTTGGCGAGACGGTGTTCGCGGACGAGGTCGAGCAGGGGCAGGGCGGTTTCGGACATATTGGGGATCTCCCGGTTCCGGGGAGGGCGGCTGCGCGGCTCAGACGTCGATGACCGGGAGCGGGCCGGGATCGGACGCGGGCTCGGGACGGGACCCGAAGCTGCGCCGCACGATCTCCTGCGTAACGTAGATCAGGTCGGGCACGCAGTCGAAATCCTCGATGCGGTCGTTCGGTCCGGCGGAGAGCACGCCTTCCTCGATGAGGTTGTATACGATGTTGCCGGCGTCGCGTCCGCTGAGCAGGTTCCAGTAGCGGAGCATGTCCGGCGCGAGAAACATGTAGGTGCTGACCGCGTATTCGAGCATGCCCTGGATGAGCTGGGCGCCGCTCACATGGCGCGTGCCCAGCGGGCGTCCCTGCTTGGAGAGCTTGTTCACGGTGTAGGAGACGGCGTTGTTCATGAATACGTACGCATGGGCGTCGTACCGGGAATCCTTTTCGAGGATCCGGAGGAGCGAGTCCTTCCATTCGATGTCTTCCATGTCGTCCTCCCGCGGTCGGAATGTGCGAGCTTGAGCTTAAAACGGGCCGCGCCGGATGGTCAGCGGTAGCGGACGTTCTGCTGGATGCGGGGCATTTTCGGCTCCTCCAGCATGAGTGCGTACCAGGCTTCGGCGAGCGGGGCGTTGGAGAACTGCTTCACCTTGCCGTTCATGAGCAGTTCGCGGTTCTTTTCCAGTACCTCGTTGGAGGTCTGCTTGCGGGCGTCCGTGAGCGCGGCGATGGCGTCCTCCACGCGGTCCTGCTTCACGAGCATCCAGGAGTACGCGGCGTACGGGATGACGGCGTTGTCGCCCTTGAAACGGCGGGCGCGCGTCTTGAAGAACCTGTCGAGCTTCGGATCGTTGTTTTTGTACATGCGGACGAGCTTGATCGCGACGCTCTGCGCGTCGAAGAACATGCACTTCGGGAGCAGCTTGTCGACCTCGTCGAACTTCTTCTGCTGGAAGAGGAACGCCATCTTCATGGTGTTGACCTGGCGTTTCATGAGGAAGCTCCACTTGTACAGCGGCTTGTACAGGTCGAGCGCCGCGATCATGCGGTCCAGGCCCGCCTGCTGTTCGCGCTCCAGGATCTGCATCATCTGTTTCGGGCTGCCCGTGGGGCGGTGCATCATGCGGTTCTGCATGCCCTGGATCTTCTGCTGGATCTCCAGCATCAGCTCCTGGAGCTTCGCGTTGATCTTCTTCGACCGCACGCGCAGGAGCAGCGAGATGACGAGGTGGACGATGATGAAGACCGCGGTCATCATCACGACGACGGCGGAGGTCGGCAGGCCGCGGTAGGACACGGCGCCGACGAGCAGCGATGTGATCAGGGCGATCAGAAGAGTCAGCATAACCAATACCTTTCAGGTGGAAAAATTCATATTAAATAAATACAATACACCGTATCGGGAAAAAAGGCAACCCCGGAACGGAAAAAAGGCGGCATCCGCGGCGTTTTTTTGTCGTAAAACGGGAATGGCGGGCGCGAAGGAACGCCGCATCGGTCCCGCCGGGATTGCATTTTGACGTTTTGGCTGTATATTTTATGAAAAGATTGTCCGTCCCCGAATCCGAACCTGAACCGCCGAACCGCCCCCTGCACAGAAGACCATGACCCGCGAAGAGCTTACAGCATTCGTCCCGATGACCCGCGCGGAAATGGAGGCGCGCGGCTGGGATGCCATCGACATCCTGATCGTGACCGGCGACGCGTACGTGGACCATCCGACGTTCGGACCGCCGCTCATCGCGCGCGTGCTGCTGGACGCCGGATACCGCGTGGGCATCGCGGCGCAGCCGGACTGGCGCGACCCGGAGAGCGTGAAGACGTTCGGGCGGCCTCTGCTCGGATGCGGCGTGGCGAGCGGCAACATGGACTCCATGGTGAAGCTCTACACGGCGGGCCGCCGCCTGCGCCACGAGGATATGTATTCGCCGGGCGGGAAGACGGGCCTGTGTCCGCCTCATGCCTCGGTCGTCTACAGCCAGCTCGTGCGGCAGGCGTTTCCGGGTCTGCCCGTGATCCTGGGCGGCGTCGAGGCGAGCCTGCGTCGCGTGGCGCATTACGACTACTGGCAGGACAAGATGCGTCCGTCCGTGCTGGTTGACGCGAAAGCCGACCTGCTGTGCTACGGCATGGGCGAGCTCACCATGCTCGAAATATTCGACCGCATCAAACGGAACCTGCCGCTCGACGGCATCCGCGGCACGTGCCGTTACCTCGGCGGACGCGAGAGCGCGGCGTTCATCCCGGACGATTCGTGCGCCGTGCTGCCGTCCAGCGAGGAGATCGCCGCCGAAAAGGACGCCATCATGCGCCAGACGAAGACCGTCGAGGCGGAGATGAACCCGTGGAACGGACGCCGTCTGGTCCAGTGGACCCGCGGCCGCATCCTGCTCGTGGAGCCGCCGCGCCCGCCGATGACCACCGCCGAATTCGACCATGTCTGCGAACTGCCGTTCACCGGACTGCCGCACTGGAGCTACAAGGAGCGCATCCCGGCGTGGGACGTGATCCGCGACTCCGTGCCCGTGGTGCGCGGATGCCCCGGCGGGTGCGCGTTCTGCGGCCTTGTGTCGCACCAGAACCACCACCTCGTTTCGAGGTCGCCGGAGAGCGTCGTCCGAAGCATCGGAAAGCTCGCCTCGCAGCCGTATTTCCACGGCACGGTCAGCGATGTCGGCGGCGCGGCGGGCAACATCTACGGGCACGGTCCCTTCGACCCGGAAAAATGCAGAAAATGCCGCCGCATCTCGTGCCTCTTCCCCTCGATCTGCCCGAACTACCACGCCGACGAAAAGCCGCTCATGGACCTGCTCGACCGCATCGGGCGCATCCCCGGCGTGAAGCACGTTTTCATCAACTCCGGCATCCGTCTCGACCTCGCGCTGATCCAGCCGCACCTCACCGAAAAGATCATCCGCGACCACGTCGGCGGCCAGCTCAGCGTCGCGCCGGAACACCTCGACGGCGAGGTCCTGCGCCTGATGCGGAAGGGGCAGGCGGGCGTGTTCGACAAGTTCAAGGACATCTTCGACAGCGTGAACCGCCGGACCGGGAAAAAACAGTTCATGATCCCGTACTTCATCTCGAATTTCCCCGGCTGCACGGAACGCCACATGCGCGTCGTCGACGACTACCTCGCGAAATACCATTGGAGCCCGAAGCAGGTCCAGGACTTCATCCCGCTCGCCATGACCATGGGCTGCGCCATGTACTGCGCCGGGACCACGCCCGACGGTCAGCCCATCCGGGTCAACAAGGGACTCGCCGAACGCCGCGGCCAGCGCGACATGCTCCGGCGCGACCGAGACGCTGGCTCTTCGCACGGCGGAAAAAACGAAGGAAAACGCCCTCAGTACGAACGGAAAAACAGATGGGATAAATGCGGCGGACAGAGAGGCGGAAACAAGCCTCGCCGGAAGTAAGCTCAATTTCCGTTCGAACACGAAAAAGCCGGAAGCATCCCGAACTGGACGCTCCCGGCGTGTCTTTTGAGGAGAAAATGCTTATTTCGGCATCTTCTTGGCGCGGTACGGCGCGATCACATACTGAAGCGTGAAGTTCGGATTGTCTACCTTGTACTGCCTGAGCGGTTCCGGGCCGCAGCTGGCGCCGCCGAGGCCGGACACGACCGAATCCAGGTGCAGCACGGTTTTTTCGCCGGGCTCGGGCAGACGGTCCCGCGTGTAGGACGCGGCGATCTCGCCCTCGGTCCACGGGGAAACGGAGAATTCCATGCCGGGGAGTTCTTCGACGAAGTCGTGTTTATTGCTGAGCAGGGTGAACGAGACGGCGGGGAGGTCCTTGTCGTCGCCGTACAGGATCACGTTCTTCGTGCCGATGCGGTTGCCGTAGCTCTGGGACTTCACATAGGGCTCGATCATGCCGAGCACGGTGGTGTCGAAGCGGTCGAACCAGGCGGCGTGACGGCGGTCGCGGTAGTTCTCGTGCGGACCGTAGCCGAGGTAGGAGACGCGGCTGTATGCGCCGTCGAGGACGAACGAGAAGCCGTTGCGGTAGAGGTTGAACGGCATTTGCTGGGCATTGCCGACCATTGCCCTGACGGTGATCGCGCCGTCGCGCGCGATGTCCCAGGTCGTGCTGACTGCGGCTGTGACAGAGGGTTTTCCGATTGCCAGGAAGCTCTTATGCGTAGTGACCCTGACGCCGCCGTCTTCGGTCCGTTCCCAGGAAAGCCTCACCTCCGCCGAGGCCCGGTTCGACTGTTCCGGGATGACTTCGGCGGTCAGGCTCTTGCCCGGCTCCTTGTCGAAGATCCACTTGTCGTTGTCGACCGGGGCGCGGTAGACTTCCGGCTGCGGTCCGGCCTTCAGGATCTCTTTGCCGTCGTAGGCGAGCGAAACGAGGTTGCCTTGCTCGAATCTTGCCTCAAAGCCGTCGCCCTTCACGGTGATCGCTTTTTCTTCGTCTTCGGTCACGGTCAGATCGGAGGGGGGCTTGGCTTTCTTCACGGGCATGACGGGCTCATACGCGGCGCCGTCCACGGAATACGTCGCGACGGCCGCATCCACGAACTCGTCGAGCTTGCCCGCGTCCAGCAAGTCGATCACATCGGGGGTCCGCAGGAAATTGAACTGCGTGAGCAGGCGCGCCGTGCCGATCCTGATCGGGGTGTCGAACACGAGCAGGAGCATGGCCGGGGCTTCGTCCTTTCCTGCGACCTGAGGCGGATAGGCGCAGTTCATCACGACGGATTCGCCGGGCGCGAGCGCGGGGATCGGGTGCGCGCTCCAGATGCGCTTGGAGCCGTTTCCGGCGCGGAGCCCGCCGCCGTAGAGGACCACGAGCGTATGCCCCGCGAGGGTCTTGTGGAAATAGTTGTTCGTGAGCTTGACGGTGAAGACCGGGGACTCCTTCGGCGCGGGCGTTTCCGGCGCGAACTTGACGTACTGGTACACGCGCTTCACCTCGCGGAGCTTCGCGCTCTTCGTGCGGTCGGCGAAGATCACGCCGTTGTCGCAGAAATTGCCGTCGCCGGGATTGTCGCCGAACATGCCGCCGAACGCGAGGGCGTCGCCGGTGAACGGCGCGGCCTTGTACTTGCCGTCCTCCGTGCGCACGGCGCGGACGTCCTGGTCGACCCAGTCCCAGATGCAGCCGCCGATGAGGTTCGGGTACTGCTCGAAGAGGTCGACGTATTCCTTGAAGTTGCCGAGGGCGTTGCCCATGCTGTGGGCGAATTCGCAGACGAAGAACGGCCCGGTCTTCGCGCGGGTCTTTTCGGGCGCCTGCCAGTTCCAGTTCGCGTGCGCCTGGTCTTTCCCGATCTTCTCCACGGCGTCGACCGCGGGGTACATGGTGCTGCCCATGTCGGTGAGGCCGGGACGGTATCCGAGCTCGCAGGCGTGGATGAGGCGGGTGGCGTCGATCTCCCGCACCGCCTTCGCGGCGGCGACGAGGTTGGCGCATTCGCCCCAGCCGTTTTCGTTGCCGAGGCTCCAGATGATGACGGCGGGATTGTTCCGCAGGCGGAGGACGTTGTTCCGGTTGCGCTCGACGTACGCCTGCGTCCACTTCGGGTCTTCGGTGAGAACCTGGTGCGCGTGGCATTCGATGTTCGCCTCGGCGACCACGTACAGACCGTACTTCGGTAGGGATCGTTCGGGTAGTGCGAGGTGCGGACGGTGTTGATGTTGTTCGCCTTCATGAGCTTGACGTCCTGCTCCATGACCTCGTGCGTGAGGGCGCGTCCGAGGTCCGGGTGCGTCTCGTGGCGGTTCACGCCCTTCAGGATGACCTCGCGCCCGTTGATCAGCAGCTCGTTCCGCGGGCCGGTCTCGACGGTGCGGAATCCGATGTTCGCGCTCAGTTCCTGCTTCCCCTGATGGACGTCGCTTTCGACGCCGAGTTCAAATTTGTAAAGGTTCGGCGTTTCCGCGGTCCACGCCTTCACGTCCGGGAACCGGACGCCGTTCAGCCGGACGGTCTTCCTTTCGCCCGGTTTGAGGCTGAACGGCAGGGAGAACCGGTAGGCGGATTCCCCGTCCGGGCCGTGCAGGATGCCGTACAGGCGGCGGTCCTGGTCGACCGTGCTGTAGTTCCTGAGCATGATCTTGGCGTCGAGCACGCCCGTTTTGTAGTCGGACTTGTCGAGCAGGGGGCGGACGGAGAGGTCGCAGATGGCGACGTCCGGCGTGCGGAAGAGCACGACGTCGCGGAAGATGCCGGAGAAGCGGAAGTAATCCTGGTCCTCAAGGTAGGAGCCGTCGCAGAAATGGTACACCTCGACCGCGACCGTGTTCTTTCCCGGCTTCAGATACTCCGTGACGTCGAACTCGTCCGGGCTGAACGAATCCTCCGCGTAGCCGGCCTTTTCGCCGTTGATCCACAGGTAGAACGCCGACGCCACGCCGTTCAGCCGCATGAAGACCCGGCTTTCCTTGAGCCAGTCCTCCGGCAGGTCGAATTCGCGCACGTAGGAGCCGACCGGGTTGCGTTCCAGGAACGACGTCTTTTCGCGCGCGGGCTCCTTCGTCACGAACGGCGGATCGACCTTGAACGGGTATTCCCAGCCGGAATAGAGCGGCGTGCCGTAGCCCTGAACTTCCCACGTGGACGGCACGGGGATCGTGTCCCAGTCCGAGACGTCGTAGTCCGGCATGAAGAAGTCGGCGGGGCGCGCCTCCGGCGTGAGGGAGAAATGGAACTTCCAGTCGCCGTTCAGGAGCATAAAGTCTTTTTCGTTCGACGGGACGGCGCAGTCCGGGCGCATCGGCTCGGTGTTCACGTAGTTGACGCTCTGGTCTTCCCATTCGCGGACTTCGGCGTCCGCGGCGCTGAGGCTTTGTGCGGAAATGGAGGCGGCGAGCAGAGCGGCCGCGGCGGTGATAAGGCGTTTGTTCATGATCGGGACTCCAGTTTGAGTGCGGAAAAGATCACTCCATTTGAAAAAAAACGCGCCGTGATTGCGGCTTTAAATTTTAAGTATATATAAACAATACCCTGTTTTGCCGGAAAGTCAAATCAAAAGCGGACGAAATCGCGGAAAAGCCGCGCCGCATGCAACTGCGCGCCGTCCGGTCCTCGGCGTGTTTGCGCGTGCGTCTGATGCCGTGCGGACCGGGGGCCTGTCCGCCGTTTCGTCCGCGCCGCAAACGCCGCCTGGCGGCGCGCCGGACACTTTTTTCGGGCGAAAAGGCTTTTTTTTCGGCGTTTCAGCTTGCTTTTTCGCGGTTTCTGCTGTATAATACCAGTGAGGACACGCGCGACTGTCTCCGCACCCCCGTGCGGCAGCCCGGGTCCGTTCCGCCTGAAAACGTCCAACTTCAGCCAAAGAAAGATCCGATACGATGAATATGAAACTTGCTTTGAAATCGGCAGCCGTCTCCCTGGCTCTCGCATTTGCCTCGATAACCGCGTTCGCCGCGGATTCCGTGACGGGCTATGTGCCGTCGGATGCGTCCGCCGTCCTTTACGTCAACTTCAAAACCCTGGTCAACTCGCCCGCGTTCGGCAGCGTGATGGAATCGTTCGGCGTCAACCTCGACGAAATGCTCGGGGAGGCCGGACTGTCCGGCGCGAAAGACGCGGACCAGCAGGCCGTCCTCTTCGTCGAATCCGACACCCGCGCCGGGCTCGTCATCAACGCGGAAGGCAGCGCCGGCGAGCTGAAAAATCTGCTGCTGTCCGACGAGGGCGCCGGCATGGCCACGAAGGTCGAGTTCGAAGGCGCGGAAGCCTACGAGCTGAAAGACGAGGAACACGGCTTCCACGGATTCGTCTTCTTCCTGCCGGACGACCGGATCCAGATCCTGCTCGGCGAAGACATGGACATGAAGCCGGAGCTGTTCGCGGAAGTCGAGGACGCGCCCGCCCTTGTGCGCTCCCTGAAAGCCGACGAATCCTTTTTCGCCGTCGCCTTCGACACCGCATCGTTCCTCAAGAAACTGAGCGAGGCAGTCGAAAAGTTCGCGGACGATTCGGAGGCGGTCGGCGGCCTCGCCGGTTCGCTGGGGGATCCCGACGAGATGGCGAAGGACTTCAAGACCGTCATCTTCCGCATCGCATCCGGCGCGGACAACTCCATCGACCTCTTCCTCACCGTCCGCTTCACCAACGCCAACGTGCGCGGCGAGTTCGTGAAGCAGGTCGAATCCCTGAAGACGATGATGACTCCGGCGGAGGGCGAAGAGCCGAACGACGCCGCCAGGTTCCTCGAATCCCTGAAGGTCGAGACCAAGGGCAACGACGCCGTGATCTCCCTCAATATCTCCGAAGACGCCATTCAGGGCGCCGTGCAGTCCGGCATGGCCGCCGCGATGGAAGCCATGGGCGGCGAATCCGGAGCGGGCGCCCTCGGCGAAGGCGAGGAGGAGATCGACTACGAAGCGCTGGTCCCGCTCGAGGAGACCCCGGACCCGGACGAGGAGGGCATCGACGAGGAGGAACGCGCGAAACGCATCCAGATGCGCGAAGAGGCGGTGAAACGCCGCGAGGAGAAGATCGCCGAGCTGCGCGCCCAGCACGAACAGGGCGCCGTCGAGGCGAAACGCATCGCCGCACTCAATAAGGAGATGTTCGCGTTCCTGAAGGAAAAGGAATGGGACCGCGCGTTCGCGAAGATCGAGGAAGGCGCCGACGTCAACGCGAAGGACGAAAAGGGCCGCACGCCCGCGTTCTACTGCGTCGAAAACGGCAACCTCACCATCCTGAGCAACCTCGACAGCGCCGGGAAGAGCAAGGTCGACCCGAACGCCGTGGACAACGACGGCATGTCGCTGCTCCATTGCGCGGTCCTGAAGAAACAGGACGGCATCATCACCTATCTGCTGAAGGTCCGCGCGTGCTCCCCGCGCACCCAGTTCACGAAGACCGGGGCCTCCCCGCTCTACGACGCCGCCCGCATCGGCACGCCCGAAATGGTGAAAAACCTCGTGACCTACGGCGCGGATCCGAACGTCGCACGGAAAGACGGCCTCACGCCGCTGCATCAGGCGGCCGCACGCGGCAGCCTGGAGATGGCAAAGGACCTCGTCGCCGCCGGCGCGGAAGTCAACGCCGTCGCGGAGAACGGCCGCACGCCGCTCTTCTACGCCGCCGCCAGGGGCAAGGCTTCCACGGCGAACTTCCTGCTTGAAAACAAGGCGGAGATCAACCTCGTCGACAAGGACGGCTACACCCCGCTCCACTGCGCCGCCGCCAGCGGCAACGTCGCCCTCGTGAAGTTCATGGTCGTGAACAAAAAGGCGAATTTCGCCGCCACCGCGAAGGACGGCACCACCGTCCTCATCGCCGGCGCGAAATCCCCCGAGATCGTCAAGTTCCTCGCAGACAGGATGCCGAACGTGAACGCCGTCGACAAGGACGGGAATTCCGTGCTGCACCTCTGCGTCGAGACCGCCGACGTGGAGACCATCCGCAAGCTCCTGCTCAAGAGAGCCGACGAGATCCTGAACCTGCCGAACAAGAAGGGCGAGACTCCGCTCCATCTGGCGGTGCGCGCCGGCAACGTCGAAGTGGTCAAGCGTCTGGTCAACATGGAGAACGTGAAGGTCACGCAGAAGATCGTCGACGAGGCGCAGACCGACGAACTCAAGTCGATCCTCTCCGCCAAACTGAAAAAGTGAGGAGGCGCAGCCTCCACTGAGGCAGTGCGCGGCTTGCGCTCGCGCACACATGTTGAGCTTGCCGTGAGCTGAACCTTGAACGGCAGGCATCCTGAAAAGATCGGGCTGTCCGAGGTGAATCGGGCAGCCCGTTTTATATGAACCGGAGAAGTTTCCGCCAGGATAGCCTTGTCCGGAAAAACCTTCGTTCGGCGACCCCGGTTCCCGGTCTCTTATTTGACCTTTCCGAAAAACACGGAGACGCGGTAGTTGTCCCGGGACATCTCCGTATCGTTGATTTCCAGCGCCATTTTGTCCTGGGAATACTTGATTCCGATGATGTCGCGGCCGTTCATCTCGACGACGTTCGTCGTGGAATAATCCGGGATGAAATCCAGCTCGAACGGCTTGTTCAGGTTATCCCAAGCCTTGCCGTTCACCGTGAGTTTGTCCGGCGGATCGTACGTCGAATGCTTGTAAACGATCCGGTTCCCGCTGAAAGTGAACGTCCCGGCCCCGTCGAAGACACCCTCGAGGACGACCGCCTTTTTCCCGTCTTCAAGGGGTTTCGCCTTTGCCGGGTCGAAGGGAACGTCGTTCACGGTTTTCTGCGGATTGGAAGTCCCCGTGGCGCTATCCAGCCTGATCCATTCCAGGTCCGCCTGGTCCAGTTCGGTTTTGACGGCATCGAAAAACACGGAAACGCGGTAGTCGTCCCGGGAAGGTTCCGAATCGAAAATGTACAGCTCAATTCTGTTCCTGAAGTAGTCCAGCCGGATGTCGTTGCGGCCGTTCATTTCGGCAACGTTCGTCGTGGAATAATCCGGGATGAAATCCAGCTCGAACGGTTTCTTCAGGTCATTCCACGGCTGTCCGTTGACCGTGACTTTTTCGGGCCGGTCGAACGCCGTGTGCCGGTAGACGACCCTGTCCCCCCGGAAGATAAACTGCCCTTCTCCGTCGAAGACTCCCTCGAGGACGATCGCCTTTTTTCCCTCTTCGGCCGGCTTCGCTTTCGCCGGGTCGAACGAGACGGAATTCACGGTTTTCACCGAGGTGGCGACCGGGAGCAGGATGCCGGCCGCGGGAGAAGCTTTCGCTTCTTCCTCCATCGCCGAGATCCGGACGGGATCCGGGTCGAACATAAGAACGACCGTATTGATCGTGGTCCAATACTCTTCCTGTCCGGGCACGATGAGCAGTTCCGCACAGTCCTTTCCGTCGCAGACGGCCTGTGTCTCCCATTTCGCCACGCCGCTTGTCATCATGGCGAAACCGTGCGAATAATCGGGGACGAACGGAATGCGGAACGGCTTCGCCGGATCGCTCCACAGCTGTCCGTTGACCGTCACGGCGGACGGGAACGGCCCGTAGAAGGATTCCATGGTCAGGGAGTCGCCTTTGAGATTGAAGTAGAATTTGTGGCGGGAGGTGTATTCGATCACGAGGAGCTTTTTGTTGTCGGGCTTCCTCGCCTCGGCGACCAGGGGATCGATCGCCAGCGGATTCGATATCACGGTGATCTCGTTTTCGGGATCGTCGCCTTCGCCCGTGATGTATTTCCAGCGTTTCTTCGCCTCGGCGTTGATCACTTTGCGGCATGCCGCGGATTTATCTTTTTCCAACGCGGTGGACGGATGGTATCCGGCATAATATCTGGCCCGGAGGAAGAAATGCGGCTCCGCATCGACGTCGTATCCATGGTTGAAGAAGAATTTCAGGCGTTCGCCGGACATCTTGTAGCAGGCGCATGCCCACGCGGGGCCGGAATGGTTGGACTCCAGTTTCCAGTTCTCGGCGGCTTCGTCGGGCTCGCCCCACATGGCGGCGAGGTTGATCAGGGAATTCCGGATGGACGAATCGGTCTTCGCCTCCTCGGAATCCGCCAGCGCGAGCAGCTGGCGGCGCGCGACCGCGGGCGTGATTTCCTCCTTCAGGAAATTGAGCTCGATCCGCCGGAGGATCGGGGCGACCGCGCTTCGCCTCAGATCGAATGCCGCTTTCGGGTCCTCGAAGACCGGAGAGAGGGGATAATTCGTCTGAAACTTCTGCACGCTGTTGTCATACAGGAATTTCTCGAGCTCCTTTCCCTTGAACGTGATTTTGTCGAAGGCTTCGAGCGCCTCCCGGTAACGGACGCTGTTCAGGTAGAACAGCGCCTGTTCGTAGCGGACCACGTTCTGAAAATAAACGTCGTCCGGACATTTCTTCAGCGCCCGGGCGAACAGGCGTTCCCCGCAGTCCTGCACGACGGGATCCAGGTAGAACGAGCGGAACGTGAGCGGCACGCCTTCGTCGTAGAACATGAAACTGCTGATAAGGTTGAACGAAGTGTGCGCGACGCCCGTTTTGGTCTCGTCCTGTTTCATGCCTTCCAGGAGCAGCTGCTTCATTTCGCGGATGGAGCCGCCCCAGCGGGGCATGAGGCACCGGAGAAGATAGGACAAATGGCCGGAGCTGTCCGGGATGAGCGCGATGCCTTTTTTGAAGTTGTCCATTTCCTGTGCGCGTGTTCCGTGCCCCATGGCAGTCGTGATCTTCTTGAGGTACGCCAGATAGTTCTGCGGATTGAGCTTGATGGAGTGGTCCAGATAGCGGTCGGCATCCTTCAGATAATCATTGAACCCTTTCCAGCCGTCTTCGGTGACCGACAGCGCCGTGCCGCCGCCCCGTGACTCCCATGCCAGATTAATGGCCAGGTCGCCCCGCAGGTATTCCGTCAGCCATTCCGGCGCGCCGTTTTTGGCGAGCGCGTCGATCTTCGCCCTCAGGTCGTAGTTCCGGACCGGCAGGTAAAAGTCCGACCAGAGTCTGCAGAAGAGCATGGCGCTCTCCTCCGTGATCTTCGCCCTGTCGACCCAGGTGGCAAATGCCTGCTCCAGATACTGCAATCTTCTCTTCTGATAACGCCCCCAGACAAACCGGCCGAGCACGGCACGGCCCACGATCAGGCGGCTGAGCGTGCCGAACGGTTCCGCATCCACGAATTGCTGGGCGTTGGGCAGTTCGGCTGCGGGATCGTCGACGAAAAAGAAGTCGCGGACTTGTGCGGCGACCCGGTCGAGGCGGGACACGTCGTTGAATTTGAATCGTTTCACCTCGTCCGAATACAGGCGGCTCTGTTCATAGAGCATGCAGGCAGCGTCGTACGAGACATCCGGATCCTCCTGCTTCAGAAGCCCCCAGAGGGCTTTCAGTTCTTTCTCCTCCTCGCCCTTTCTGGTGAACGGCGCTTTGTCGATGTCGTCGTAGATGCCGGCGAACTCGTTTTCGTCCTCGTCCTCGAACTTCACGCCCATCAGTTTCAGCGACTTTGCCATGGATTTCTTTTCCGCGCCGGTCGGCGGCGGCAGGAGGGTTTGAACTTCTTTCCGGATCAGCCATTTGCCGTCCTTGCGGACCAGGTCGAAGTGTATTTGCTTGCGGCCAAGTGTCTGATCGCAGACCGTGACATCCAGGGATGCGCGGTCTCCTTCGACCTTGCGGCTGTCCGGGACCACGGACAATGTCTGCAATGCCGTCGTCGCGTCCATCTTGAGTTTTTGCTGAAACATTTCCATGAAGTACTCTTCCGATTTTTTCCCGGCGAAAGACTTCAGGTACGTCGACACCGCTTCCCGGTCGACGCCCTTTTCGGCATGCTCGATCTCGTACGAATAAAAATCATAGAGCGAACCGCCTTTGAGCCCGCGTCCTTGAGCGGCAGCGGCGGCTTTCGTATTCTGTTTGTTGTTGGTGTAAACTTCGATGCCCGTATAATCGTCGGAAAGGAAGGCCTGCGCTTTCTCAAAATCCAGATTTGCCCCGGCACGAAGGGAATCCATCAGAGCCTGTTCCGGAGAATCGGCATCGTATTTTTTCTTCGACATTGCTTTCGCATACGCCAGTTCGAGTTCGGAAAGCCCGTCCCGTTCCGCCACACTCATGGGCTGAAGAGAGGACAACCGCCATTCCTTTCCGTTCTTGCGGAAAACCGCTTCCCAAAAGGAATGATTGACGGAAAGCTGAAGCCTCACGACTTCATCCGTGGATTCCGGATCTTCGAAATCAGCTCCTCGCAGAATTTTTCGGTCTTCGGACAGGGTGAGCACAGTGAACACCAGCGGGAACGTGTCGATCTCATACAGGGAACGGCAGATTTCCGCGAGCTGTCCGACAAGCTTTTTCCTCGTTGCGGCCGGGATCGCAGAGAGGTTTTCCCTGATTTCTGCAAATTCCTCCCCGCCGTCCGGGAAATCGGACATGATCCCCAGCGCTCTTTTCAAATTCTTTTCGCCGCCGTTCAGCAGATTTTCCGCTTTCTGATACCCTTCGAGGTTCCAGATATTCAGCAGCATGGGATTTGCCGTCGCCAGATCGATCGACCGGATCGCCTTCGGCCAGTCCTCTGCCTTCACCGCATTGCAGAAGTCGTCCAGGCACGCTTCCGCGGCCTGTTCCGGCGTCTGGTCGGCAGCCTTGCTCTCCGAGCAGCCGCAGAGCGGCAGGATCACAAAAAGGCCGATCAGCATCTGCCCGATGATTCTTGATGTGTGTTTTTGAACCGCGGAGGCTTTTTCCGTAACGGACCGGTTTCTGCTGGACATTAACATGGCTGGTTCCTTGTAAAAATGAGGAGAGATCGCCTGTCCGGACCGGACAGGGATTGCTTAATTTAAGAAAACTGTTTTTTATAGGAATGTAGCATGTTTTGACCGGATGTCAAGCCGGAGTCCACTATTGTATTCGATATTTACGGCATATTTATTGTTTTTATATAAAAAAACGCGACCCCCGCTGGAAATGAGGAGACCCCGATATCATGTCAGTGGAAAATTGTCCTCCCTCTGCCGCAGAAAGAATGCCTTGCCCCATGTGCTCGCGTAGCAGCGCACACCGCAAGCGGTGCCGAAATAGTCAAGCGGTGCCGAAATAGTGTTCTGCTGCGCGAGAACACGGGAGGGGTTGCCCTGGTGCGCAAGCGAAGCTGAGCGCACTACCTCAGTGGAGACGCAGTTTCCCCCTGGTGCGCAAGCGAAGCTGAGCGCACTACTGCCGTCCAGGGCTTGCCCTGGTGCGCAAGCGAAGCTGAGCGCACTACCTCAGTGGAGACGCAGTTTCCCCCTGGTGCGCAAGCGAAGCTGTGCGCACACCGCAAGCGGTGCCGAAATAGTGTTCTGCTGCGCGAGAACACGGGAGGGGTTGCCCTGGTGCGCAAGCGAAGCTGAGCGCACTACCTCAGTGGAGACTTTGTCTCCCGCCGAAGATGGCGGTGCCGATGCGGACGATGGTCGCGCCCTCGGCGATGGCTTCGCGGAAGTCGCCGCTCATGCCCATGGAGAGTTCGGGCAGCTTGATGCCGAATTCCTGTTCGAGCGCGTCGCGCCGCGTGCGGAGCGCGGCGAATACGCGATGAAGCGTGATTTCGTCGGAACCGAGCGGCGCCATGGTCATTAGGCCGCGGACTTGGATGCCGGGGAGCGCGAGGGCGGCTTCGAGCGAGGCGCGGAGGTCGTCGGCGGAACGGAACCCGGTCTTGTTCTCCTCGCCGGAATTGACCTCGAAGAGGATATTGACCGTTTTGCCGAGCGAATCGGCGGCGGCGGAGATCTTCCGCACGAGCTTTTCGGAGTCGACGGAATGGATCCAGCTCGCGAGCGCGGCGGCCTTCGCCGCCTTGTTGGACTGGAGCGAACCGATCAGATGCCATTCGATCTCCGCGGGCAGGACCGGAACTTTCGAGGCGAGTTCCTGCACGCGGTTTTCGCCGAAACAGGTCTGGCTGCACGCGAACGCCGCGGCGACGTCTTCGGCGGGGAATGTCTTGGAAACGGCGAGGAGGCGGACGGAGTCCGCGGGTCGTCCGGCGGCGGCTTCGGCGGAGGCGATCTGCTCCCGTACGGATTCGAGGTGTTCGCGGATGGTATTCATGTCAGAAATCGAACTCCATTTGATCGGACGCGGGCTTCTCCGGCTTTTTTTCGGCGGGAGCCGGCTGTTCCGGTTTCGCAGACGTTGAGGCGGCGGCGAAGAGGTCGCCGGAATCGTCATCGGGCTCCTCGAACGCGCTTTCCGGCGCGATCTTGTCGAGGTCGCGCAGAATGCTGTGCAGGTCGAGTTTCGCGGCGAGCTCGCGGATGCGGCGGAAATCCGGCGCGGTGCGCACGAGCATGGCGTCGGACCAGTTCGCGCCCGCCGGAGGTTCGCGGAGCAACCGGACCAGCGCCTGGTTCCTGCGGAGGTGTTCCGCGCCGTCGACAAGCTTTGCGCGGAGGTTTTCGTTTGCGACCGAGGCGGGATTCGCGAGGATGGCGTCGATGGATCCGCAGGCGCAGATGAGCTTGGCGGCGGTCTTCGGGCCGACGCCCTCGATGCCGGGGATGTTGTCCGCCGTGTCGCCTACGAGCGCGAGGTAGTCGATGATGCCGGACGGCGGCACGCCGAACTTCTCCACCACGGCGGCCTCGTCGCGCAGGTCGAATCCGGCTCCGGTGCGGGACGGGATGAGCATGGCGACGCGGCTGTTGACGAGCTGGGCGAGGTCCTTGTCCGCGGAGATGATGCGGATCTCGCGCTCCGGGAACGCGCACATGAGCGCGGAAATGAGGTCGTCCGCCTCCCACGCCTGCTGTTCGAAGAGCGGCCAGCCGAACGCCCGGATCAGGTCGCGGATGATCGGGACCTGCGAGTTCAGGTCGGGCGGCGCGGGCGGACGGTTCGCCTTATAGTCCGGGGCGAGCTCAAGCCTGTGTGCGGGCTTCCCGAGGTCAAAGACGAACGCGCCGTCGAACGCGTCGGCGGGGTAGTCGGCGTGGAGCTTGAGCAGGAACTTCGCCATCGCGAAGACCGCGTTGGTCGGGGTGCCGTCGCTTGAATTGAGCACGCGCACCGCGTAATATCCGCGGAAGATCTGTGCGTAGGAGTCGATCAGGATGAGGGAGCGCATGGGGCAGGGGGGACGCCGGGGAACGGACGGAAGAAACGCTTTGTTTGAGGTTAAACGTGCCGGGCGCGAAGTCCCGGCACTGTATCGGCATAGTTTACAGTGTGCCCGGGCGGAGCCGGGCACTGCTTCACCACTGCCTGCAGTGTTATTTCAGGTTCACGATGGACTTGTCGTAGTCGGCGGGCGGGAAGTAGCCGAGCAGGGTCATGCAGGTGCCGGTGATGGAGCTGATGCCGAGTCCGGAGTTCAGCGTCGTGTCGTATTCGCCCTGGTACTCGGGGTCGAAGAGGATCGCCGGGACCGGGTTCAGCGAATGGCTGGTCTTGCGCTTCGGGTTTCCGTTCTTGTCGAGCTTCACGGAGCCGTCCTTGGCGTGTTCGTACATGTCGTCGGCGTTGCCGTGGTCCGCCGTGACGAGCATGACGCCGCCGGCCGCCTTCACGCTGTTGTAGATGCGTTCGAGGCAGATGTCGAGCGCGCCCATGGAGGTCTGGACCGCCTGGTAGACGCCGGTGTGGCCGACCATGTCGCCGTTCGGGAAGTTGAGGCGGATGAACTGGAATTCGTTGTTGTCGATCGCCTGGCAGACGCGGTCGGTGATGATCGCGCACTGCATCCACGGACGCTGTTCGAACGGGACGATGTCGGACGGGATCTCGATGTAGGTCTCGAGCGCCTCGTCGAACTTGCCGGTGCGGTTGCCGTTGAAGAAGTAGGTCACGTGGCCGTACTTCTGGGTCTCGCTGATGGCGAGCGACTTGATGCCGGTGGCGCAGAGGTATTCGCTGAGGGTGCGGTCGATCTCCGGCGGGTTCACGAGGAAATGGTTCGGCACGTGCGTGTCGCCGTCGTATTCCATCATGCCGGCGTAGTAGACGTCCGGGCGCGGGCCGCGGTCGAACTCGGCGAGCGTTTCGGCGTCGAACGCCTTGCTGATCTCGAGCGCGCGGTCGCCGCGGAAGTTGAAGAAGACCACGGCGTCGCCGTCGACGACCGGGCCGACCGGAGTCGCGCCGTCGTCGGAGATCACGAAGGGCGGGAGGTCCTGGTCGATCGCCTTGGTCTCGGCGCGGAGGGTCTCGACGGCGTCATGGGCGGACTTGAAGTAGCGGCCCTTGCCGAGGACGTGCGTTTCCCAGCCCTTGCGGACCATGTCCCAGTTGGCGTTGTAGCGGTCCATGGTGATGACCATGCGTCCGCCGCCGGAGGCGATGCGGCAGTCCATGCCGTCCGTGTTGAATTCCTTCAGCCAGGCTTCGAAGGGGTCGATGTAGTCGAGGGCGGAGGTCTCCGGTACGTCGCGTCCGTCGAGGAGCGCGTGGATGCGGATCTTCTTCACGCCTTCCTTCTTCGCCTGTTCGAGCATGCCCTTCAGGTGGTTGATGTGGCTGTGGACGTTGCCGTCGGAGAAGAGGCCGATGAAGTGGAGCGTGCCGCCCTTCTTGACCTGTTCGATCAGCGCCTTCCACGTGGCGCCCTCGAACATGCGTCCGCTTTCGATGGCGGCGGAGACGAGCTTCGCGCCCTGTTCGAACACGCGGCCGCAGCCCATGGCGTTGTGCCCGACTTCGCTGTTGCCCATGTCGGCGTCGCTGGGGAGGCCGACCGCGGTGCCGTGCGCCTTCAGCGTGGTCATCGGGAGGGTCGCCATCATCTTGTGTAGGAACGGCGTGTTGGAGTCGAGGACGGCGTCGCCTTCCTTGTACTTGCCGATGCCGACGCCGTCCATGATGACGAGGACGACCGGGCCGCGGCGGGTGTGGAACGATTCATTCTTTTTCAGCGCTTCGAGCATGGGAAACTCTCCTGATGGTTATGTGCCGCCGCCATTGGCGCGCGGACGTGTTGTGTTTCGGTTGAAAATGTCATAACCTATTAATATACCACGCGAGGCGGGCCGATGCAAGCGGGAAGCGGAATTATTTCGTTCCCCGATGTCCCCGGAACGGCCCGAAAGAGACGAAAAATGCCAAAAAAAAGCGAATCACGCTTGCATTTTCCGAAAAGGCATGTATCTTAAAAGGATAAAATTCGTTTTAATCCCCGAAACAGGAATGGAATTCAATGGAAAAAGAAACTAAAACCGCGATCATGCAGAAATACGCCCGCCACGAGGGCGACGTCGGATCCCCCGAGGTCCAGATCGCCGTGCTCAGCACCAAGATCGCCGAACTCACCGATCACATGCGTTCTCACAAGAAGGACAACAGCTCCCGCTTCGGCCTCATGGCCATGGTCAACCGCCGCAAACGCCTGCTGAAGTACCTCTCCAAAGAGAACCACGAGCGCTATCTCTCCCTCGCCGCCGAACTCGGTATCCGCGGCCAGAAGTGACAGCACGCTGCTCTTTGAATCGACACGCGAAAATGGTTGCGTTCCCGGCATGAATCCGGGGGCGTGGCCATTTTGTGTATTATAACCCTTTCACCAAAACCGTCCGCCGCGTGAAAAACAGCCGGAGTTTCCGGTCAGACAGCGCGGCGGCAATCCAACAACCGCCGACAGGAGCCACGCTCACCTGCTTCCCGTTCCATGCGGAACCCGAAGCGGACGCGAGCCCTGAAACTGAATGGATGCACCTTTTCGACGGCGGCCGGTGTGGAATTGACGTTATCAGCTCCCGACATGGCCTGCGAAAACAGGTCTGGGCGCGGAGGCTGATACCGTGGTTCCACGCGGGCAACCGAACGCAACAGTCATAATCCATTCGGGGACATGCAGGCTCCTGAGGCATACAACCACCTCAAGGAGGTACCACATGCTGGAAGAGATTTCAGTCAAAATCAACATCGGTCCGGGCCGCGACCTCACGCTGGCTGCCGGCAAGCTCGCTCACCTCGCCAACGGCTCCTGCACGGTCCGCCAGGGCGACACCATCGTCTTCTCCGCCGCCTGCTCCGGCGAGGCGAAGAAAGGCCAGGACTTCTTCCCGCTGCAGGTCGACTACCGCGAGAAGTATTCCGCGGCCGGCAAGTTCCCCGGCGGCTACATCAAGCGCGAAGGCCGTCCCAGCGACAAGGAGATCCTGATCTGCCGCATGGCGGACCGCCCGATCCGTCCGCTCTTCCCGGAAGGCTTCTTCGATGAAGTCCAGGTCTGCGGCCTGCTGCTCTCCGCCGACGGCGTGAACGAGGGCGACGTGCTCTCCATGCTCGGCGCGTCCACCGCGCTCGTGCTCTCCGACCTGCCGTTCCAGGGCCCGATCGGCGCCGTCCGCGTCGGCTGCATCGACGGCGAGTTCATCGCGAACCCGACGATCCAGGAAATGGAAAAGAGCACGCTGGAGCTCGTGTACGCCGGCCTGCCGGACAAGGTCATCATGATCGAGGGCGAGGCGAAGGAATGCTCCGAGGACACGCTCGAAAAGGCGATGATCTTCGCCAACGAGATCGTGAAGAAGCAGTGCGAAGCCCAGCTCGAACTCGCCGCCAAGGTCGGCCGTCCGAAGAAGACCCCCACGCTCCACCTCGTCCCCGAAGATTTCAACGCCGCCATGATCGCGCTCATCTCCGACAAGATCGAGGCCGCGTGCCTCGTCCCCGGCAAGGAAGACCGCGAAAAGGGCCTCTCCGAGCTGAAGGAACTCTGCGCCGAACAGCTCAAGGAACAGTTCCTCGAAGCCTACGGCGAAGAGGATTTCAATTTCTACCTCGGCATGGCGTTTGACAAGTACGTCCGCGCCACCATCCGCAAGGCGATCCTCGAGAAGGGCTACCGTCCCGACGGACGCGGCGTGACCCAGATCCGCCCGCTCTCCGCCGAAGTCGGCGTCCTCCCCGTCGTCCACGGCAGCGCGCTCTTCCAGCGCGGCGAGACCCAGGCGCTCGTGATCGCCACCCTCGGCGGCCCGAAGGACGCCCAGGAGTCCGACAGGGTCTACGGCGGCACCAACGTCAAGAAGTTCTACCTGCACTACAACTTCCCGAACTACAGCACGGGCGAAACCGGCCGCATCGCCGGCCCCGGCCGCCGCGAGATCGGACACGGCAACCTCGCCGAACGCTCCGTCGCGCAGGTCGTGCCGAAGGACTTCCCGTACACCGTCCGCTGCGTCTCCGAGATCATGGCGTCCAACGGCTCCACGTCCATGGCGTCCGTCTGCGGCGCCACGCTCGCCCTCATGGACGCCGGCGTGCCGATCAAGTCCCCGGTCGTGGGCATCTCCTGCGGCCTCGTGACCGACGACACCGGCAAGGAACTCCTCCTCACCGACATCATCGGCGCGGAAGACCACTTCGGCGACATGGACTTCAAGGTCTGCGGCACCGAGGAAGGCATCACCGGATTCCAGCTCGACCTGAAGCTCCCCGGAATCCCGATCGCCACGCTCGCTCGCGCCATGCAGCAGAACAAGGCCGCGCGCGCCGAGATCCACAAGGTCGTCCGCGACTGCATCGCCGCGCCGCGTCCCGAGGTCAGCCCGCGCGCTCCCCAGATGGAAGTCATCCACATCAACCCGGACAAGATCGGCGCCCTCATCGGCACCGGCGGCAAGAACATCAAGGAGATCACCGAATCCACGCAGTCCCAGGTCGACATCGCGGACGACGGCTCCGTCAGCATCCTCGCCGGCAACAAGGAGATCCTCGAAGAGGTCAAGCGCAAGATCCAGTTCTACACCGCCGAGGCAGAGATCGGCAAGATCTACCGCGGCGTCGTCAAGACCGTCAAGGACTTCGGCGCGTTCGTCGAGATCCTGCCCGGCCAGGACGGCCTGCTTCACATCTCCGAGATGGCGAACTACCGCGTCGCGAACGTCACCGACATCTGCAAGGAAGGCGACGTCGTGAGCGTGAAGGTCGTCGACATCGACCGCAGCGGCAAGATCCGTCTCAGCCGCAAGGCCGCCCTCGAAGAGCTCGACGGCAAGAAGCAGTAAGACAGATTCGTATTCATCGTGCGTGAGCGTAGCCGCGCTCTTCTTCAACACAGCTTGCTGTGTGCGCGAGCATAGCCGCGCACTTCTGCAGTTGAGGGCTTGCCCTTGTGCCGTTGCGAAGCAAGGCACTACTGCAGTTGAGGGCTTGCCCTCAGGGACCGGATTCCACATAGGTTTCCGGTCCCTTCCTTTTGCCTCGATTCCGGAATGAAAGAACGATCATTGATGAAATCCGACCGAATGAAATCGTGAAATTTGACCGAATGAAATCGTGAAATCCGACCGGCTGGAATCGTGAAATCCGACCGATCTGCGCTTGAAAAACGAAAGAATGGAAGCTATATTATCCGCAGAACGGCAAAAGAAGGATGCAATACGATGAAATTCAAGCCCCGCCTGTCCATGTTTCTGCTGACCGGCATGTTTCTGCTACTGTCTTTTTTTGCATCGTCGTGTTATTATTCCTGGTCCATGTCCGGTGAAGGCTACGAGGGCGGCCATGTTTATCTGGTGAAGGTGCCCGGGCGATGCGTGGATTACGATTACTTCGAATCGCAGGATCCGATGGATTACCTGAAGAAAACGGATTTGCTGTATGCATATGATCAGGATTTTTCCGGATATGAGGTGTCAAGCGAGCGGTATCAGGCCAGTTTGGAAACGTATGAGGAGTTGAACTCGCAGGGGTATTCGATCGGCGGCAAAGGCGACGGCATGATCTGGGACAGGGAGGAAAGAAAAGTGATCCGTTTCGCGCTTCCTCCGGGGTCCTTGTTCCGCGTGACGCATTTCCGGTGGAATATGGACACGGAGACGAAGATTTATGCCGATGTCTTAAACGGTCCTTTGGCCGGAAAGGAAATCGATGTGGGTGGTCTGGGCACGCATTTTCATTACCCCGACGGCATTGACGATCTGTTCGAGTATCCCGCCGGGCGGACGCAGCCGTTCTGGCTGGAGGAAGACCTGTTTTATGTTGTTTTGGACCCGGATGTCGTGCAGGACCTGGGCAGGCTTTCGGACGAGGAACTGAAGGCGAAAGGGCTTTGGCTGGAACCGGGCACGGAGGCGGCGAAAGCCGTCGTAAAACAGCTCCCGGAGGGGATCGACCTTGAGCGGTTGCAGAAAGACGCGGAACGGAACGACGTTGCCGCGCTGATTCAGCTGGGCAAGCTCTATTACGAGGGCGCCGGAGTCAGGAGAGACCGTGCCATGGCTGAGTATTTGTTTCAGAAAGGCGCCGCACTGGGAAGCAGTGAGGCCGAAATCCGGCTGGCCATTGTCCGCGCGGGTGATTTTTGGGGAACGCATAGGGCGGAGGTTGAAGATGTCTTCCGGAAACACGCGGAACAGGGCGAAGTCGAAGCGCTGTTCTGCCTCGGGCTCCTGCTGGGTTACAAAGGAAACAGGAACAGATGGAATCCCGATTCGGTCCTGTGGTATCAGAAAGCCGCCGATCAGGGAGATGCGCGGTCGATGCGGGCGCTCGGGATGATTTATGCGACGAGCGAACGACCTGAAATGGCGGCGGAATGGTTCCGGAAAGCGGCGGAGCTTGGCGATTTCGCCGCCCAGCGGAACCTGGGGTATCTGTACCTCAAGGGCAAAGGCATGAAAAAGGACAAGGCCGAGGCGCGGAAGTGGCTGGAAAAGGCCGCCGCCCAGGGTGATTCCTATGCACAAGAACTTCTTGCCGAATCTTTCCCGGATTCCGAAAAATAGCATTCCAGTCTCTCAAATCTTTCCTGTCCCAGCTTGCAATATCGCCGGGAAACGATTTGGACGAACGCGGAGTAATTATGTTGAGCGCCGGAAACACCTTTATCTCCGAGGCGTTCCATCCGGCAGCGGATGTTCGGTCAATGTTTTTCCTTGCATTTCCGGCATTTTCCGCTTGATTATTTGCTTGGGGCGTGGTATAATAAAGTTGTGATTCCTCAAACCCTCCATCAGCTACAACGTGAAAGGGATGCAAGTATGTCGAAAACGAAAATGAGTAGAAGTGCGGTTGTATTCATTGCAATCCTCCTTGCCGTCTTCGCATTCCCCTGTTTCGGCGAGAGCGAAAAAGCCGGGGACGCGATTCCGCAGGATGGCGAAGCCTCCCGGGATGCCGCGGAAAAACTTTTGCGGCAGGGCGACGCGGCCATGGAAGCGAAGGATTACAAAACCGCGTTGAAATGCTATGTTTCGGCTGCGGAACAGGGCAATGCGGAGGCGCAGTTCAAACTTGGCGACTGTTATGAACGCGGTACCGGGGTTAAACAGGACAGCGCCGAAGCCGTGAAATGGTTCCGCAAGGCAGCCGAACAGGGCAACGCGGAAGCGCAAACCCGTCTCGGCACATGCTATAAGACCGGCCGGGGCGTCAACAATGATTATGGCAAGGCGGTCAAGTGGTACCGCAAGGCGGCGGAGAACGGTTATGAGGCGGCGCAACGCGAACTGGCGGAGTTCGATTTCACGTATTTTTGGCCTGTGAATCGGCAGGATTTCGAGGAGGCCGTGAAGTGGCGCAGAAAGGCGGCGGAGCAGGGAAATCCCAAGGCGATGGGCCTGCTCGGCTGGCATTACGCGACCGGACGCGGCGTGAAACAGGATTACAAGACCGCCGTCGAGTGGTTCCGCAAGGGCGCGGAGCTGAATAACGCCGAATCGCAGTTCGGCATGGGCGAAAGCATTAAGAATAGCTGGCTGGCGCGTTACGAGATGCAGAAAAAATACAGCGAACTCGGAATCATCGTGGACACCATCCCCCGCTACGATGAGGAGAAGGACTGGAAAACCGTTGTCGAATGGTACGCAAAAGCGGCGGACAACGGCCTGCTCGACGTGGATTTACTGAAAGACATACGCGGTCCCATAAGGAAAAGGATCGAGTCGGATCCCGGATATGCCGAATGGTTGAGGCTTCATCAGCCGATGTTTATCATCCCCGACGAAGGTATCACATTGCCGCGTCAGATCTCCAACATGTATCGAAAAAAATACGATAAACTCAAAGAGTCATCCGATTCTGCCGACGCCGAAGTTGCGAAGCAATACCTTGCCGAGAGTGTCAAATGGTTGCGGAAGGCCGCCGAAATGGGCGACGGGGATGGGCTTTACCAGCTTGTCGGTCTTGCCCGGCAAGGCATCGGGGAGGCGGGTGAAGTGATCCATGCGCTCGCAAAGGACGAGAAGACACCTTACTGGGTCCGCGTAAAAGCGGAGGACTACGTGGAAGGATACAGTCGGAGCGGAGAGTGGCGTCTGGGTTCGGAGCTGGAGGACCCGGACGACTGGTTCGGAGAGGAACTCGGTGAGGAGGACGAGAACGCCGGGGAAGAAACGAAACAGCAGGCCGCACTCAAACGCCTCGGCGCGGAATAATCCCGGTCTGCATCATACTGAGCATCATATCCCGCGTGTCACCTTCCAAAAAGTGGCATGCATGAATATCTTTTGTAAAAAGCACTTGAAAAGCACATGTTTTGTGCTATATTGTTTGTAACAATCAGTCAGGAGGTGTATCATGCCCACAGCACAAACAACAAATTTTACAGTTCGTTTGGACTCAAAACTGAAACAGGATGCCGAAATCCTCTTCAATGACCTCGGAATGACGCTGTCCGGCGCTGTCAACGTCTTTCTCCGTCAGGCCGTGCGTGTACAGGGGATTCCCTTTGAAGTTCGCAAGAATCAGCCGAACAAGACCACGCTGGCGGCAATGAAGGAAGCTGTCGCCCTCGCATCCGATCCGAAAGCAAAGACATTTGCGTCTGCGGATGAAATGATGCGGGATATTGAAAAATGAGCTATCAATTACAGCAGACTTCTCAGTTCAAAAAAGACTGCAAGCGCATGAAAAAGCGCGGTGCGAACATGAAAGAGCTTACGGACGTGATCGCGCTGTTGCAGGCCGGACAGCCACTCCCACCCGAAAAACGCGATCACGTTTTGACCGGGGATTATGCCGGATTCCGGGAGTGCCATATCAGCCCCGACTGGCTACTGGTCTATTACGTTCAGGCAGACCGGCTTGTTCTGGTTTGTGTTCGCACCGGTTCGCACAGCGATCTCTTCGGATGACCTTGTTCCACTGTCAAGTTGCCGAATATAATCCTGATCTGTAGTAGAACTTGTTTTTCAAGGGAAGAACGAAAAAAGACGGCGGGGAAAATATCTTCGGCGTTTCCTTTGCATTTCCGGCATTTCCCGCTTGATTATTTGTTTGGGGCGTGGTATAATAAAAAGTGATCCATCATCCCTCCATCAGCAACAACGTGAAAGGGATGAAAGTATGTCGAACACGAAAAACATCCGAAACATTTTCCTTGCCGGCGAATCCGAGCTCACCAGGAAGGTTTCCGGCGGGTTGTCCGTGCGTGCGGAAGCGTTTCGGGGTATAGAAGACGAACGGAAAGTGAGTTTGCGATGACGAACGCGATTAGTTTTTTTCTGCTATATCTCCTGCCGATGTTGATCCTCCCCTGGCTGTTCCTGCGGGAACCATGCGACAATCCGTGGTCGAGAATCCGGAAAGTCCTGTTCGCGGTCCTGCTGTGCGTCGTGCAGCTGGTGCTGGTACTGGAATTTGTAAAATCCGCGGCGGTCAATGTGAACATGGATGCCAGATTGAAATTGCAGGGGTATGTTTACGACGCCCGGGAGGCGCTCGGCCAGGAGAAGCTTTCCGCAGATGAGGTTTGCGTCAGGCTCACGGAAAAGTTTTACAGGGAGGCGGACCCGGCGCAATGGAACGCGTTGAAGAAAAACGTGGTCGTCCGTTCCTTGCTCGTGATCGCCGGACTGCTTCTGCTGGCGGGCGTCCTGTTCGCGTCGATGCGTTTCAAGCTCAAAACGCTTCCGTTCCTGCTACTGTTTTACGGCTGCGCGGCGGGCGGCTTCGTCGAGGGCTGTTATCTCTATTACAGCGTCTCGGAGCTCATGCGGTACGGATTTGATCGTACGGCGTTTCGCGAGCTCAATCTGGCCGTGATGGCGAGGATCCGGAAAACCGAGGACCGCCTCGCGCTGCGGCTCGCGCTGGAGGACGTGAAAGACGCCCGCGTCTGGGATGGCAAGGAAATGGACAACTTCAGGAGCTGTCTGACGATGTGCCAGGACTTCGTGTCCGTGCTGTACGAATCGCAAAAGAAATACGAATCAAAGACAACAGAAGCGAAAACATCCCCGTGATGCTCAAACGCCTTGGCGCGGAATGATCCCGGTCTGCGTCAACAAGCAACCTCACCCCATTCCCCCTGTCCGGCAGGCTCCGGGCAGGAAGTCGGCGGGTGTTCGGTCAATGATTTTCTTTGCATTTCCGGCATTTTCCGCTTGATTATTTGTTTGGGGCGTGGTATAATAAAGTTGTGATTCCTCAACCCCCCTGCATCAGCAACACCATGAAAGCTGAAATGATGTCGAACACGCTCCAAACGGATCCACAAAGGATCCCTGCCAAAAAACGCAAAAGAAAAATCCTGCTCCTTGTTCTCTGCGTCCTGCTGCTCACCTTGGTCGCCACAGGCTACTGTGTCTGGTATTTCAGGTTCCCGCAATTCATTTACGGCCTCAGAAGAACGCCCGTTGTTTTGTTTCTCGATGCCGAGACCTTGATCGCCGCCTACAGGACCGCGCCACTGGCTTCCCGCAACCGGTTTGCAGAGACCTGCCATCAGTATCAGCATGGCGCCGACGACGAGCTGGCGATCAGGCTGATGCTTTTCGGATACAGAGAGAACGAGCCAATCCCCGAGGACCTGTTGCTTTACGCACTGGACCCGAAGTTCCAGATCACGGCTCCCCTCGCGCTCAAGCTCATCGCCGAAAACAAGGCGATCGTACTTTCGGACGCCGCCGTCGACCGGTTGTTCGAAATGGCGGAAGCGGGGGGGCATCTTCATGACGACACCTATATTATGCCCGTTGCGCTGTTCGAACTCAGCTGGCGGGACAAGGAACGAAGCAGAAGGGCCGTCGAGACCGTCAACGATATGTTCCGCGATGAAATGGAAGCGCGAAGACGGAAGCGTGCCGCAGAGAATCCGGAAGGCGCGGATTCGCAGGATCCCGGGGGCGACGCGATTTCGAAGCCGTTTGAACCGTGGTTCGGTTTTTCGGAGGAACCGGACCCCAGGGGCTCCTATATTTACTTTACGAGGACCGCCGGGCATATTGCCGCCGGCGACTTTTACCCGCCTGAATGAACCGCAATCCGATGAAAAAAGTGAACGGACGTTGGGGTGTCGCTCCTTCAGCTCGAAACGAACAGGACCCGACCTGCTGTTAAAACCGGAATCAGCAACACCAATTCCAACGGAGAAATAATCCATCCACGCAACCGTAGCTCTTCCCCGCCGTCCTGTCACGGGCGGCAGGGAGCGGAGCTAATAGGGCTTGCCAGTTATCACGCCTCAACACGGAACTCCTACAACTGGTCGTCCCGAAGACTCATCCCGGCAGGCTCCGGGCAGGAAGTCAGCGGATGAGCTGGAAGGACGTGCAGAGGGTTAGTCGGCTGGGGGGGGGTGAGGTCGGGATTGGGGAAGAACGGTTAATCTTTATAAAGGTTCTTGTAGTTGCTATCTGCTTCATTATATTTTTCTAAAGCTTTTTGAACCTTTTCTCTCGCCTCTTTTTCCTCAAGTATTACTTTTTCCAATTCTTCTTTTTTTCCTTCTTCCCGACTGAGAAGGTACAACTCGAAAGCTTTTTGTTCTGCATGCAATGATGCCTTTGCCCATTCCTCCCTGGCAACATCAAGTTCTTGATACAGTTGTTTGTCAAGCTGTTGTATTCTATCGTTCTTTTCCCGTATTGCCTGCTTTTTTTCCCCTTTTTTCGATTCTTCATAATCGTCATCGTACAACTTGTTTTCCTGCACGAGCTTGAAGATCCAGTATGCGCCGTAGTAATCGTTGCGTTCATCGTTGGGGAGTCCGGGGAGTGCCTTCCACGCATTCCCGAACGCGAATTCCCGTGCATCGAAATCGGGGATTTCCCAGAAAGGAACGAGTTTCACTCCGCGTTTCGCGGCATCCTCCTTTTCCTTTTCGCCCTGGGCGATCTCCTCCGGCGTGAAAACGTAGGGCTCCGGGATTGTTCCGACCCTCCGGCGGAACTCCAGAAGAGCCAGACTGTATTTCACGTTGCTCCCGACCAGGCCGAGCAGTATCTTGTAGTGGAATTTGACATCCCACTGCGCCACGGTCGTAAACGGGCGTGCAATGATCTCGTGTTCGTCGTCGATGAAGAATTGCAGATCGTCCGGGAGACGGCTTCGTTTTTCCTCGCCGGACAGACTGCCGACGTATTCGCCGTCTTTCTGCGTTTTTCGCAGCTGTTTCGTCGCTTCGGTCAGGTTTTTGTGCCAGGCGACGAACGCCGGCCCCTGAATGTCGTCTTCCCGGTCCCCGTTCGTGCGCGGCGGACCGTGTTTCGGATCGGGCTTGACTTTCCCGAGCTTGAACATCGGTTCCGGAGCTTCGGCGTTCAGCGCGCGGGTGCCGATTTTCGTGTAGATATCGATGTTTTTCAGCAGGCGCGGCGCGATCTGGTCCAGCGAATCCATC
>CACZEK010000020.1 GCA_902780135.1 uncultured bacterium | reverse complement strand
GGCCAGGGCGGCCAGGGCGGCGGCATGGGCATGGGCGGCTTCGGCGGCGGCATGGGCGGCTTCGGCGGCGGCATGGGCGGCTTCGGCGGCGGTCCCGGTATGGGCGGCGGCCAGCAGGGCCCCAGAGCCACTGTGAGCACCGTTGCTGACATCAAGGAAAAGTTCCCCGAGGAATACAAGGCTGCTCAGAAGCTCCGTCAGGACGATCCCGCTGCCTATCGCGCAAAAATGCTCGATCTCCAGCGCAAGCTCAATGAGTCCAAGGAAGAGTCCAAGGAAGAGTCCAAGTAATCCGACTCGGATCTTTCCGATCTAAGAACACAACGGAAGTCAACCGGATAGCGATCCTGTCCGGTTGATTTCTTTTTTTGCCTTCATGCCCTGTCCGGACCGCGGACCGCCGGACTGCGGATATCTCCCTCGTTTTCTCCTCAATCTGCGTGTCCCCGTCCGGCGGATTCGCGCCCGCATGAAGGAGCCTGTCCGGCAGGCACTCCGCCTCGAATGGAAACCATTTTTCCTCCCCCTTCGTTTTTTTGTCGAAAAAACTTTAAAAACGAAACAAAACCCTATTGACTTTTTCAAAACGAGGTGTATATTACTTTAGAAATGAAATAATCTAAAATCGAAATAAACGATTTCCGGAGTCCTGCCATGCTGAAAAAAGCTTCCGTCCTGCTCGTATTCCTTCTCCCCGCCGCGCTCATCGTGCTCACCAAAGCCTGCCCGTCGAAGCTCCGTCCCGTATCCGACCAAACCGTCGTCAGCGAATCCGAGGCGAGGCGCATCGAATCCGCCGAACGCCGCGCCGAACGTGCGGAGGCGCGCAAAGCCCGCCGCGCGATCAGGCAGGCGAAAGAAAAGGAAAAGCGCGACTTCGAAGACTCCGAACAATGGTTCGCCGGGAACGACGAACGGCTCGGGCTCGACGATTACGGCGTTCAGGACGGTTTCGAAGGGAATCCCGTTTCCGGCATGATGCCGCTCCCGATGCCGCCCGTGCTCCCGAACATGGCGTACGGGCGCATGAGAGGCGGACGCGGTTTCGAGGGCCGTGCCGATGACTTCGGCTTCATCCGGGATGCGGACTTTGACGGAACCGGTGCGTACGACTCCGGCGACGGTCCCGGGGACGGATTCCTCCGATTCTGAACACTTCCGGAAACGTTTTTTCAAAAGACCATCTCCTCGCGGATTTGGTCTTTTTTTTTGCAGCCGTCCGCCTTATTTATTCTTTTTCGCCATCGTCTTGAGGGCTTCGCCGAAGATCAGGTAGCCGCAGTTGCCCGCGATCGTGCCTTCGTTCTGGCCCCACAGGAACGGCCAGTCGTCGAAGTTCTCGAAGTGGTCGGGGTGGCGGAACAGTACGCCGGGGGCGACGTTGCCGGGGATGAACGAGAAGTCGGCGCGGTTGTTGCCGTAGAAGACTTCCTTCGGGCGCGCGGCCCCGACGGCGGCGACGAGCGAGTAGTTGTGGTAGGGATGGCAGCCGAACATGAACGCGGCGGCCTTGTAGGCGTAGCTCTTGTCGATGATGTCGGGGAAGTAGATGTTGGCGAGGCACGCGGTCGCGCCGAAGCTGACCACGGAGCCGCTGCCCGCCCAGTTGCCTTCGCCGATGGGCACGCCGTACGGGTTGAGCCTGTCGAAGCTGTCCAGATACTCCTTGTACTGCTTCACGTAGGGCTCGAGCTTCTGCTTGTATTCGGCGTCCATGAACGGGATCGCGTCGATCGCGGTCCGGATGCCGCCTGCGCCGCCGCGGCCCATGGACTGCCAGATCTGCTGTTCGAACATGTCGCGGTACTGCTTCTCTCCGGTCGTGCGGTACAGCTGCAGGATGAGGTTCAGGTTGCCGCGCGGATTGTTTCCCATGAGCTTCTGCGCCTGCTTCAGACAGCGTTCCGCCAGCTCGTCGTTGTAGCCCTTCAGCACGCGGGCGGCGGCGGTGAACATGGCGGCGGTGCCGGGGTCGGGGCCGGGGCTGCGGTTGGTGAACGCCCACATGTCGTCCGGGGTGCCGCTTCGCTTGCCGTCCTCGGACTTCACGTATTTGGGCAGGCTGGGGTCATAGTGCAGGCCGTCGGTGATGGCGGCGGCGTCGCCCAGGTGGTGGTAGTTGTCGAGGACCGAGTTGGAGAGGGTCGAGGACATGAACCCGATGTTTTCCGCCTGCGCGACGAGGTTCAGCACGCCGTGCTCGATATACTGGAGCATGTCGGGCTTGCCGTCTGGGCGGTGCAGGTCGACGTAGCGCTGTTCCTCGCTCACGAACGTCTCGTCGCGGCGGTTCTTGAAGAGTTCCCAGGCGGAGATCAGGGTCGAGACCACGTTGATGTTCGCGCCCGTCTCAATGTCGAAGTCGCCCGCGTCGAAGTAGCCGCCCACGTTCAGCCCCGGGATCAGCTCGTAGGGCTCGTAGTGGGTGCCGTCGGGCTTGACGCCGGTGCTCTGCCCCTGGAAATGGTTGTCGAAGTGGTTGCTCGGCGGCGCCTGCAGGTAGCCTTCCTTGAAGGGCTCGCCGTGCCAGATGCGGTACGCCTCGTTGACGGTCATGTGGTTCATGTGAATGGGGATCCACACGTCGCTGGTGGCGTTGGTGATCCAGTTGTAGACGGAATCGTCGATGATGAAGTTTCCGGTCTTGTGTTCGCCGTAGCGGATGAAGTAGATGCCGGGCTTTTTCACCTCGCTGAAATCGAACTTGACGTAGTTGTATTTGTAGTAGGTCCCCCACACGGACGTCCTGCCCTGATAGGCGATCTTCTCCGTGCCGTCCTCCTCGATCCTGCAGAGCGCGGCGTTCGCGACCGGCTTGTCGTTCTTGTCCAGCTCGATCACCGCCACCTTGGTCTGGTCGGGGACGTATCCCACCTGGGAGAACCCGATGTTCGGCTCGCGGATCCAGCCGGGGACGGAGTGCGGCTCGACGGTCCACGAGATCACCTTGCCCGTCTTTCCGGCGGGCAGGGGGCTGTGCAGCACATACCAGCCGTTCTGCGCGAGGATGCGGCCGTCGTACAGCTCCAGGTTGGAGTCCTCCGACGTGATCCTGATCATGCGTTCGGGGGCGTCGGGCGCGATCACGATGGATTTGCCTTTTTCGAGCGGCAGCGGGTCCACGAACTCGCCGGTGCCGCGGTCGTCGTAGGTGCGGAATCCGCGGAACTGCATGGGCTTCTTTTCGTTCGGCGCCGCCTCGGTGTCGCTGGCGGCGTAACGCGGGAACCGGTTGAACCGTCCGTCCATGATGTAGGTCTTGCCCCAGTACTGGGAGGGCAGGAATTCCAGGTTGAACCCCGCCTGTCCCGCCAGCGAGCTCGGAAGAGGCTGGTCCAGGTACACGGCGATCTCCACCGCGCCGCCCTTTCCGGTCACGACCACGCGGGAATCGAACCGGTATTCGTTGTAGCGCATCGTGACCTCGATGGAGTTGTTCTCCGGGTTCACCCTGCGCACGGGAGACTGCGGGACCAGGTCCCACTGCTCGGGGGTCTTGCACAGCCTGACCGCGCCGCCCTGAACCGTCCGCACGCCGTGATGGATGATCTCGATGCCGGAGTTCTTCTCGTCGTTGAACCCGCCCGTGAACGCGTTGCTGAACACCAGGACGTTGACGCCCCGCTTCTCAAAATACCCCTTGTCGTTCAGGAGAAGCTCCTGTTCCCGGCCTTCGGGACGCTGGGGCAGGGGCTGCTGTTGCTGCTGCCGCTGGCCTTGACCCTGCCGCTGCTGCCGCTGGCGCTGCTGCCGCTGGCGCTGCTGCTGGGCCTGACGCTGCTGCGCCATTTCTTCGGGAGTCTGCCAGGTCGGCTGCTGGGACTGGTTCTGCCGGGGCTGCTGGCCGGAGGCCGGAGATTGTCCCTGGGCGGAGACGAGGAGGGACGCGGTCAGTGCGGCCGCGACGATGAGGGAACAAGAGCGGACGTTCATGCTGATGATCCTTATCCGGCGGGAGGTGGTCCGCCGTTGGTTTGGGGTTTGCCTGGGCTGACGGGAATCAGTTTAACGAATAATATATCCGCGCACAGGCCGATTTCAAGTGGAAAATGCAGGTTTTTTCGACTGCGTTCAAATCTTCCCGGAAAGCCCGCGGCCGGCGCGGCGGCGGGGCAGGGCGATGCGTTCCCGCGTTTGCCTCCGGAAGAGAAGGCGTGCGGATACCCGAAGGCATGTCAGGCGAACGGGAATGAGCGAATATTTTCCGGGATCGGTTTGACAATGCGGGCAATCCAGTGTATATTATTACACTTTGTCGCTCCGGCATAGCTCAGTCGGTAGAGTAGGTGGCTGTTAACCACCCTGTCGCAGGTTCGAGTCCTGCTGCCGGAGCCATTTTTATTGACACCCTTTGGTTGGCTGCTTAGCTCAGTCGGTAGAGCGATGGAATCATAATCCACAGGTCGCTGGTTCGAACCCGGCAGCAGCCACCACTTTTTTGTGCTCAAAATGGGGGTTAAGGGTTAAACGATACGAAAGTTTTCCCCATATTTTCCCCGTTTACCTTTTACCACTTTTACTCACAAAGAATTACAAAGCACCTTTCAAGTTTTTACGGTACTACGACCATAAGCATGAAAGGTGTCCTATGTCTGGTACACACGGTTACAAGACGACGAGAACGACCAAGTTACAGGGTACTCTACGACAGAAACGAAAAGACGGCAACTATTACTACCGGCTTACTGTATCTAACGGACTACGCAAGGAATTTACCTTACATACCCTGAACTATGATGAAGCTGTGCGGATGGCTTCTGAGCTTGATTCTATATGGCTGGCTCCCACAAAAGAAGTCGCTCTCGCTCAGATGAACGCTTTAAGGGGATTTTCCAAGCCTGAACTGGACGCTTCTTTCGATGAAGCGTGGGAAATATACCGGATGCACCCGGATCGTGCTGTTCCGACCACAGCAGAGGAACAGATCGGGTATCAGCGGACGTTTCAATCATTCGCTGAGTTTGCCACAGGAATAACGAAGAAGGACGTGAAGCACCCAGCCACAAGCATCCGTGCTGTCACGCCTGAACTCTGCGAAGAGTACGCCAACTATCTCAGAACGCTGTCCATTTCTGTTGACACGCACAATCGAATGCTCCGGCGTCTTCGCAAGGTGTTTTCCTGCCTCAAGGAGTATTACGAGGGGGAGAATCCGTTTCGTTCAAAAACGCTATGGCGAAGGGAGCGAGAGGAACAGGGGAAGGTTGTGCATCGTCAGGCTTTCACAAAAGAACAGGAAGACCGGATATTGGCGGTTCTTTCGGACTATGATCCCAAGCACAAGGTGAGGAACAAAGATGAAATCCGCGTCATCTACACCATCGGGATATACACTGGTCAACGCCTGAAGGACTGTGTTCTTCTTCAATGGCAGAATATTGACATGAGGAACCGTCGCATCTGGGTGAAACAGTTCAAAACAGGAAAAGAAGTCACGATACCGATTGCCGATAAACTGTATGAAGCCCTGCATGAAGCTGAACTCTGGAGACGCAACCAATATGTTACGCCCCATTGTGCAGAACGATATAATCGAACGGATGCACAGGGAGTTAATGTTGGCAACAACCTAATTAACCTCGATGTCCTTCGTCCTATTCGTTGGATTGGTCTTGAACCGTCAGTTCATGTTCCTGGGAGAAAGCGGAAGATGACGGTATACGGTTTTCACTCGCTTCGACACAGCTTCGCAAGCTTCTGTGCAGAGGCAGGTGTTCCAAAAGCGACCCTGCTTTCCATTCTCGGGACTGATTCCGATATAGCCGACAAATACTATACGCACGTCAGCGAAGAAAGCCAGAAGAAGGCAATAGCAGCCATCAGCAGCCGGAGTACACCATCCTCATCGCAGGAGAAAATCGACCGCGTGTTGAAGCTCCTCATGCCAGACGGCAGTCAGCCAGATCGAGCGTCCAACGACACACTCCAACAAGTGTTGGAAATTCTGAAGGAAGCATGACCGGTTCTGTTTTTTTTGATTCGATTCGATATGCGGGAACAATTCCATGGAAACGTGAAAATTGTTTTTTTTTCCCTTTTCAGAATTCTTCATGCCAGACCGTTTTTTCGTCATGTGAAACCGGCTTTTTTTCACGAGAAGTGCGTGCTTCTTCACCTTTTTGGCGGTTTTTTCACGTCTTTTTTTCACGTTTTACCCTCAAAACGTGAAAAGTGAAAGCCAGAATCAGGAATCCATATAGAACCGCATCCGGGTCATCCTCTTTACCGCCATTTGATTACTGGACGATCCCCAACCCCAGCCACGTTGGCAAAAAACAACAGGGATGAACTGCCCAAAAAAGAGAAGCCTTTTTCGGCTTCTCAATGGCTTGTTGGTCAAGACCCGTTTACAGGATTATCCTGTCGGTTTTCAGACCAGACCAGCCCAGACCTGCGATTCCAACTGCGACGATTACAGCGAGTGCAAGCCTTTCAATGTTTGGTGCGGGAATGAATGGCGGGACAAACGACATAGGTATCTCCTTAGAACTTGACATTATCCGGCAGACGTGGAATGCCGAAGTGCGAAAGGACAGCACCGACTGTGACGGCTACAGCGAGCTTGCCAAGCCAAAGAAGCGGATTATCTTCATCGTCGTCGAAGATTGGGCGAATGAAATCCATTGGTAGATTCCTCCTGTGGTGGTGGTTGTTGTATTTGATGGTTCGGTGGAGGTGACGATACCTCCACTTTGTTTTTTTGAGCTTAGACGAGTTCAACTTCAGGCTGCGAAGAGAGCAGCAGGACGACCATCCAGACCAAAGGCTCTGTTCAACGCGAGATAGCTGTGATCCACCCGTCGAGGAGAGTATTTCTTCATGATTTCCGTAAAGGCGTTCATCAAACTCCAACGTGTCGGCTCTGCAAAATCCTCGTGAGAGGGAGATTTGAACTCGTGGAATACAGGCAGGATATCGCAGGAGTTGATGACACCGAGTTCGGCAGCACGCACGATGCAGCTTCTCGCTTCATCGTCGTTTTCGAGGTAGGCATCCTTCAAATCTTCCGAAACAGTTTCCACCGTCAAAAAATCGTCCTCCAAAGATGCGACTGCTCTGTCAATGAGAGCAGCAAGGTCAATTCCTGTGGTGTGACGGCGTTTGATGACGGTCGTGCCTCCAAATGCCAAATTCGAGCAGACGCAGACAACAATGCCAGCCGTCAGACCAACCGCGAGACTCTTGTCGTGGCTGTTGCGAATACCAATGCAGCGCTGCCAGTCAGGAGAAGACGAGCTGGAAATCTCCATCACGCCAAAAAGTTTCAGTCCATCAGAGGCAAGACCATACTTCTCTCCCTCGATGTTCCACCCATGAGAATTGACTGCCTGGGTTACAGATTCGATCACATCGATGTGCGGAACAGGTCGCCAAGTTGCAGTCGAACAGGGAGTGTCGATACGAGCAACTTCTTCTCTGCTCACGAATTTGCCTTCTTCCATTATAAGAGCCATGAGTCACGCTGCCTTTCTCAGTTCATCGATTGCTCGACTGCACTGGGCTTTTGTCAGATTTTCAAGTGCTGATACGTTGTATTTC
Source organism: uncultured bacterium (assembly GCA_902780135.1). Lineage (GTDB taxonomy): Bacteria > Verrucomicrobiota > Lentisphaeria > Victivallales > UBA1829 > UBA1732. The sequence continues at coordinate 41,493 of CACZEK010000020.1, read as the reverse complement.
TCCTTCAGGTCTTCAGGCGTCATTCCAAACTGGCTCGCAAGATCGACGAGGTATTTTATCTGCTTGGGAGATGCCGACGATTCATGGGGCTTTTTACTGTAGGCAGGATTCGATGCGTTCTGATGCGACGGCACGTTTGGAGATTGTGCCGACAGAGACGACTGCTGAACATTCCCATGAAGTTCAGACTCCACACTGTCACGAACGAGTGCAAAAGTCTCATGGATTTTTGCATTGAGCTGATCCTGAGTCAGCCCATCAGGCAGTTCGATTTCAATGGTGGCGTGGTAGGATTGGGACGAATACTCGGCTTCAGCCGGGACTTTCTTCGAATAGGAGGCGTTGAGTTTTAACATTTGTTGAGGGGCCTTTCGTTTTGTTGAGTGCATCGCTGGTAGCGGAAGCTACCAGCGATGTGAGTGTTAATGATTGCTTTTTGTTTTAGTTTTTGATTCGTGCTTTTGTTCTGCCAAGAGGATTCCAGTGACAACATCCAAAGCATCAGATCCAGTAAGGTCTTCGAGACGGTCTTTTCTATACTTTTTACAGATTTCCCTTACGGATAATTGGCGCTTTTCCAAGATCCTTCTAAAATCCTGTACTTGATTTACTGTGAGCTTGCGCCCTAATCTGGAAAGGAAGTCAGAATCCGATGCCAATTCACTTTCCAAAATGTTAATCCTGTTTTTCAAATTGCTATGATAAGAATCAAACAGCTCGATAAGCAGATTGAGCAAAGCTGAAAGTTCACAGTCTCTTATACATAATTCAACTGGATTACAATGTGGAATTCGGATAGTTAACTCAATATTCATAACGCGTTCCTTTATTATGTTTGGATTGGGAGAGCGTTTTTAAAAGATCTCCAATAAGCTTCTGAGCAACATTACCTGGGAAATGCTCAATGCAGTCAACATTGTAATCCTGACATATTTGGGATTCCGGAATATTAAGCTGGCAAAGTATGTCGCGAAGATAACCTATTTGCCGATTTGTTGCAGGAAACGTTTTTTCCGAATCATTCCCCTGATTCTTATTCCACGGTTTCTTCAGATAGGTTTGGGAACCTTTGTCTGGGATGAACGATGTGGACTGTGAATCAAATTGGCTTTCCGGCGAATACTGAACATGAATCGGAAGATTCTTCCCTGAAGGGATGAATTCGTCCAAGGTATCCAGCATGTCCTGGATCTTCTGCGGATTCTTGTTGTCGAAGATGTCTTCAACTTGGATAGAGAAGTTGCGATTACGATTTTGCACCTGAGTGCTGAGAACGATTTTCATATTAATTCGTCTCCTTATATTGTTGAGTTTACGGGGGGATTGTTCCAACATATAATAATCACTAAGATACAAATTTTTTACCACAGTAAACACAACAAGTGTAAACAAGCTCAGATTGTCATCGGTGTACCGTCAAGAGATCGCAAAGAACGCCTTGCTTCTCGCTCACTCTGTTTTAATCGAATGGAAACCTCACGGACTTTACGGCTGATGACGACTGATTCTTCAGACAATGCTTTCAGCTTTGCCTTGAAGTCATCAACAGCAGAAATAAGTTCGTCGATGGGGCTTTGCTTTGTCACGGAGTTGTGATTTTTGGGATTAGTCTGGACATGTGCAGACACGTCGTGATTGATTGTTGTAGTGTCGATCATTTTTTTCTCCTTGTTTAAGATATGTTTGATGCGCCTTGTGTATTAAGGCAGAAAAGAGTAATGTCTATTATAGACCATAGAAGGAATATATATTTAAACAAGGAAGAAAGACATCATGAAATAATAGATTACATCTATTTGAAACTCAGAATAGCCTAGAACAAGCAAAAGCTCTTTGATGAAGATTAAGGATTCTTTGTGGCTCATTTGGGAAGAATGAAGACTGGTCCAGCACATCAAGAATATGCTGCTTGTCAGATGCCAAGGTGTCAAGTTTTACAGGAATATCAGCAATAAAGTTGATTGGTTCCGTAGAATAGTTGCTCCAGAGTCTTTGGGCAACATCGGTAATATCCTGGACATCATTTCGGAAGTAGCCATTGATAATTAGAATAAAATTATAGTGTTCTCTATTGGAATCATAAATCCAGGAGTAAGCAGGACGACAATTCGCTCTACGAAGTAAAGTTAGGAAAGAATTGAGAAATCTTGTAAACTGGGTATGTTCCTGTAGTTTTGGAAAAAAGTAGATAGCTGCTCTTGCAGAACCAAAACTTGTTGAAAAAGTGTCGATCATGGTGCTGACTTTTTCAATTTGATCAATTTGATTAGTCATAGTAAAAGTTCTCCCTTTTGTAAAATATAGTGTATATAATGGCATTATTTGTTAGATTATAATCAGATATAAAGAATTAACAACTCACGCAACATAGTATGTCAAGTGTTGAACAGGAGTCTCAGAAACACTTCTCGTAAAATAAGCAGAGTTGTATGATTGAGCATCTCGGATAATATGTATTACTATATATGTCAACATCTAATGAATGTATTACAAATGCATTCAATAGATAGATTCATCTTAGGGGACAAAGAGATACAACAACAATGAAATGATGATGATAGAGAATATAAATATATATGTCGATACTGTTTAGATTATTCAAATCACTTCTTTACTACACTATTTTAAAATATAAACTCTCATTGGAGAACAAAAAAGATGACTATGATAATTAACCCTGAATCATTTTTGAGAATTGCTTTGAGAAGCGATATTGTGAATGCAGTTGATGAGCTTATGAACGAATCACTTGAAAAGCATTGCAAAGTATTTGTTATGAGATTTGACGTTCATTCCTTTGAGGAAGATGAGAAGAAGAATATTTCCAAATTCACACAGAGATTTATTGAAAAAGAGAGAAGAGCAGGATATGACACTTCATATATTGGAGTTCGTGAAATTAGCTCTAATGGTAACAAGCACTATCATTTTGCCATATTCTCTAATGGGAATAAAACTGAGTCAGTTAAGCCACATCTTGACAATGCAAATGTGGCAATTAACAATCTGCTTGGTCTTCCTCCAGGAACAAGAACAGGGATCATTGATGAATGCAATAGAGACCATAGAAATGGTATCGTGATTGAACGGAATAACACGAATCAATTTGACCTCGATGAAGTGAGCAGACAGCTCAGCTATATAACCAAGGTCGGTCAGAAGAAGGAAGTGAAAGGAAAGACCTTCTTTCGTTCAATATCGAGAAAAAGAAAGAATCAGTAAAACCATGATAATCTCAAGAAAATATATGCCTATTCAAACAGAACATCACTTCCTATAAATCAATGAATACTGTCTCCAATACCATTTATCACATGGGAGTATTTCAATAAATCTATAACCAAGATTTAAGGAATACACTTTCAAGATTACTGTTGATGTGAAATTCTTATTACATTCTTACTACAAGAAATAATCTGCACCATGGAACAGAATTTCTCATTTTGAATGGTAATCTCTATTTTTACTGTATTTTCAGACACTGAATCAAGAAATTATTGTTTTTGATCCATTTTTTTATGCCTGATAGCACTTGCTTCTTTGTAACCTAAAAGATTTGCTGCTTGGTTTGCTTTCATAACTTTCTTGCCTTTGACTTTTTTTGTGTAATTCTTATAAGCTATAAGCTCCATTTCATCATCTGTTCTTTCTGGATCTACTGTGCTAAAGTCTCCCTCTTCTGTCAGACAAACATTCGCTTCTGCATCCTCGTCTGAAAAGAGAAGATTTGAGTCAAGAATACTATAATGGAATTTCTTGTTTGAATTTGAGAAATCTTTATATCTCTCAAACATGATATTTATTGTTGCAACCCCTACGAACTCATCTCCACCAGAAGCTTTCCCTTCTTTGTTAAGATGATGGATCCACATGATAGCTGCAAGAGGAAACGCCTCTGTCAGTTTGTTTGATACATTTTTTACAATATCAACATTTTTATCCTGCCCAGAAAATGCCCTTACTGTATCAATTACAATCATTCCTACGGGAATAGGCTTGCCAGTGCTTTTATATACTGCTTTCTCTCTGATTTTTTCAATCATGGCATTCGCGTCTCCTTTAGGCAAATTTCCAAGCTCCTTAAGGTTTATGGAGACAAATAAATCTGAGTTATTAAAATCATTCTTTTTAATCGAATCAATTTCATTTGATATATTTTTGTCATAAGCAAGATAAACAGCGCATTTTTCACTCTCGGGTTCTCGATAGCATTTTTTGATTGCCATTCCTGAAATTGCAGATTCCCTTGAATTTTTAGTTATTAAGAGCTTGCAAAGTTTCAATGTGAATCTGGTTTTGCCTGTTTTTGCCAATGCAGAAAGAACCGTAACCGTTCCTTCATACAGAACAGGTCTTATTAGCATCTTATCATAAATGCTTTTAACTTCCGTGTCTTCTTCGGAATCAAACACTATCTTTTCTTCTTGCAAATAGAATGGTTTATCTACGGATTCTGCTTCTTTTCGTTCAACCTCCTCTTTTGCCCGTTTAAGATACTCGTCGAATTGTTCTCTTGTAAAACTCATGAGAGATTTTTCTTTTATCGTCGGAGGCTGTTTTTTATACACATCAACAAGCTCTTGATAACTCCAGATACCTTCAATAGATGGATAGACGATTTCCCTCTGAACAAAAGAGATATTTGAAATCTTGATGCTTTCCAAATGCGAAACTAATTTTTCTGTATCGCAGTATTCTTCGGCTAAAGAGCTCCCATTATAATTTGAGATCAAGATGATTATTTCTTTATCTTTTAATTCAGAAAAGTCAACCTGATCATACTTCCATCCATCGCACTTGAACGATGTAAAGACTACATCCGTGGTGTCGTTTGTTCTTTGCAATATCCACGCATCTTCTATCGCAGCACAAATGACGACCTTCTTTGCAGTAATAATCTTATCAAGATTATAAAGCTTTTGCCTGTCTTCTCTCGGTATTTTTGCCCAAAGCTGATCCGGTATTGAATACTGGAGCTCTTTAGGCTTGTTTTTAGGCAAATGGACGAGCGATACCGGATAATAGGCTTTAAGAAATTGGTGATCCCAAATGTTGTATGCTTTTAAGACAAGGCTGTCTCCAACTCCACTTTCTCGGTTGAATCGGAATGATAATGGCAAATGATAGTTCTCTTTCTTATTATAAAGCGTTTGTTGAGGAGGACGCCAATTCGTTTGCTTGGGGTAAAAATGATCTAAAAGTTTACCAAGAATCGTTTGATGACAAACAATTGCATCATCAATTTTTACGGGGCTGTATATCCCACCTTCCTTAAAATAATTCCTTAATGTTCTATCATAGTGTGGAAGTTTGCCATATGCATATCTTTCTTTGAAAGGGATTCCTTCGTCCTCGCAAACATGTACCATGTTCCCGTTTGCATATGAAAGGAAGGAATAATTTTCATATGGATAAAGAAACTGTCTTTTTTTGTCGCAGGGGTCAACATATTCGATTAAATTATGACCAGACCTGCAATCAGGAGTAAATAAACGAGGGTTTGACTCCTTGCTGTTTTCACAATCCCAGCAGGGGTCTTTTGCTGGACGATTGGTATAAACAGAAAAATAAGAAGGATTCCGCCAGAGCATCAAATAAGACAGCTTTTCTTCGAGAATATCATCGCTGATGTCAACTTCTGGAACGCTGTCAGTCGCGACACCAGAGAAGTCCACTTCCGTTCCTGAAAGATTAACGAAATATTTTGTCTTGTTTTCGCTCATAAAAAACCTTTCATGCCAAGATTTTTTTGTGTTTTTCGATATTTTAATGGATGCCTTTAGCAAATAAGGTGTGAAAACATTTCTAAGGAGGGTATTATTTATGTTTTCTTTTTATCTTACCTTCTAATTCTTCCAGAAAATCGCGGACTTCATTCCGTATTTCCATTTTTTCGGTGTCGTTTGAAAAAATAAGGTATTCGGTAAAGAAAAAACCGAGAGGAAGCAGAATAAAACCTCCAAGAAACCCCAGCAGACGCAAGAAAATAGATCCTTTAACATAAACAAAACCTGTTATTCCCGCAATAAGACACAGTATCAAAAAACACCAAATTCCGACTGTATCTTTATCTCGGGTTCGTTGGATACTAATCAGTCCCGTATCAGAAGGGATGTCTATCGTAAGAAGGTTGATACAATTGCAAAAAGCTCTTTTCCCAATTTTGGATACAGATTTGGGAATATTAATAGTGGATAAGAGATAATCGCCTTCAAAAGCACCTGGACCAATTTCTGTTATTCCATCAGGAAGATTAACAGAGACAAGGTGTGTGCAATCTTTAAAAGCTTCAGCTCCAATTATGGTAATTCCTTCCCCGATAATAACAGATTCAAAGACCATCCCTCTGCATGCACTATCTTTAATCCGATACGGGGCGGATTCAGTTACATATTCTGATCCGATTCCAATTTTTAGAACTTTACTATCGTTTTTAGTCAGTGGAGTATCCATTTTTCCCTCATTCTTTATTATCTACGTTAAGGACAACAGCTCCGTCCAGAATCTCAATCTCTCCCCCCCATTTATCAATACTCAAAGCCGTTCCACCACTCGAAACGATGAGCTTTCCATTAAAAAGCGTTGTCTCTACGGCAACTCCACAGTTCTTAATCTCTACATTTCCTCCACAAATTCTATTGTTTACAATAGTGCCGCCAGAACCAATGGTCTGTTTGCCAAAATTGGTCGAATAGTTTATCGTTCCTCCATCGGAAATTTCTACAGCCCCTTTCTCAACATGAATGGAATGGACTTCCCCATTGGAAATATCAATTTGACCACAACTGATATCCGTTTTATTGACAATGCCGCCATCAATGGAAACCATGCCGCCAGAAATAATCAATTTATTTACCATGGCATCATCACCAACTTCAAGATAGCCTTGTTTATCTTCATCATTGCCATCTTCTGGACCATTCACCTGAATCTCATTTGCTATTCCCCCATCATAAATTTTAATCATTTCCCCATTGAGAGTATGCGATGTTAAGATAGGATCCTTTATTTCAAATGCGCTACCATTGGATGAACCTTGCAGATATGTGTTGGAGGTAAAATCAAAGGAAACAAAGCCTCCTTCCTCAACGGTCAAATTTGTTACATGTCCACCGCTTCCAACACACAAATCGCCGTATGGTTTTACGACAATCTTATCTGCTTTGTATTGATCTAAAAGAGTAAGTCCATTACCGGAATCAATTGTATAGTCGGAGACAAATCCATCTTTCATGTCAAACGAACTTCCATTTGAAGTCCCCTGAATGTGAGAATACTTTGAAAGCCATATACCTATACGCGCCCCTTTAGCCGCATTAATCCCCGTTGCAACCCCACAACTGACAGAAAGTATACCGCCGGAGAGTACAGAAATGTTACTGGCAAATCCATCTCGAAGAATACTGAAAAAGCCGTTTTTATCTATGGTGGTATCAAAAGCTCTTGCTCCATAACGGAGGATTAAAACAGCATCAGGACCAATTAATGTTCGATTAACTGTGCCACCAGCATAAACGATAAGATGGCCGTTGGATGAAACGGATGTATCATTGGCAATACCACCTCGGGCAACAACAAGTCTTCCTCCAGAGCCAACACTGATACGATTAGCTACAACACCATGGCTGACAACCATCTCCTCACCATGAAGTATTGTACTTCCGTCAAATATGTTTGTTTTGTTTTTGTTTGACATTGTCAGCCTGCTCCTCATTACTCTTTTTTTACTATACTCCCTATTTGTTCAAAATACAAGCGAAACAAGAGAAAAAGTCAAATCTTCAAACCGAACGATAGGCACACGCAAACTCCCCTGTTGAACACAAGACGCATTCAACAGGGGAACTTGACCTGGAGCTGTTCACTTTCTCAGTCGAGCAAGGCGTTCATAACGACTTTTGCAAGACCGATAGCTGCCAGAGCCAGGAAAGTACCGAGAGCCACTTCAGCGACGTGTTCAACTCGGATTTCGTCGGAATAATCGTCCATGTGTTCCTCCTGTGGGTTGATGGTTATTGGATGGATAGGACACGTTCAAGCGTTCGGAGCCAAGGCTCTCCTTCAGGAACGAAGATTATTCGTCGTTCAAGAAAGAGGGTCTGCCCAAAAACCTTTGCTCAATGTCCTTCATTTTCGTCATATATAGCCAACAAGCGTTCAGGAACATTTCGCTCAAACGCAGCAGGTAGCGTTTTTTGTAAGAAAAAGTAGGTTGTAGCCTTGAAATAAGGCGTAGTCGTGGTATAGTAAGTAATGTTGAGTGGTCCACAAAGCCAGTCGTGGTGGACTGGCTTGCTACTTAATAGTACTTTGAAACTTGTGAAGAGTTGCTTGGTATTCTGCCCCGTTTTTTCCCCGTTTCTGTAGGATCTTCTTCCTTTGGGAGCCCTAATCAGAAGTGTCGAAAAGGTAAAAATGACCTCAAATGCCAGTTGTGGAAAGATGTTGACTTTCCTGCTGCCGGAGCCATTTTGTTTTTTTGCAGCCCGCCCGCTTTTCCCGAAGCCGGCGGGCTGACGCGTTTTATATGCGGATCGGAGAATGCGCTATTCCCATTCATCCAGGATTCGTTCGCCCTCGAAAATGAGTTCGTTTAACGCCTTTGAGCATGCTCCGCCCTGCGCACCCTTGATCCTGTCCCGTTTTGTCTCCCACGAATGAACGATTTTTTCCAGTTGATCGGTGTCCATTTTCTTCATCATCTTTTTCGCCGTCCGCATATATCTTTTGATGCAGCCCCGACAATCCCTTTTGAACAGCGCGTCCAAAACGCCGTTTCCATCCTCGTCGATCGCCAGGATGTCCGCGCCGTTTCGCTTCAAGAAGACGTAAATCCGCAGGAATTGAAGCCATGAAACGCCGTTCGCCGGATCGGCGAACCGTTCGGATGCAATGGTGAGTACGGTCTGATGCTTGAATCTCACAAGGATATGACGTACATTTGCTCCGTGAGTAACGGCTCTGCGGATTATTTTGAGGTCCATGGCGCGACACGCTTTGAAGAGATCCGAAGTCACGTTTGCCAGCTGACGTTTCAGGAACTCTTCAATTGCAAACACATCATGCGAATTGAGACAGTCATATCCAAAAAAAGAAAAATGATGCGTATACATGAGTCCGAGCGGAGTTTTACCGTCTTTTGTCCTTATGGCGGGATTTGCCCCGTGCCGGATCAGATATTTTACCGTGTTCAATGATAAATCGAGAGAGGCACGATGAAGGATAGACACTCCGTCATAATTCCGGTCGTTGACGGAAAAACCGAATGTTTTAATCAGGAACGTGATTTGTTCAGGGGAGATGTCGGCAGAGAGCAGTACGTCGTTGCCGCGCAGATCCCGTGCATGGATGTCCGCGCCGTATTTTTGAAGAAGCAGCAAATCGGACTTCCCGTTTGCATGATACATGGCGGCCGTGCGTCCGAATTCGTCCGCGGCGGAAGGGTTCGCACCGTTTTCAAGAAGGCATTTTAAGAGCTCTCCTGTCGCGGGCATGACCGGGACGACGCCTTTGCTGTCGGGCAGATTCGGGTTCACGCCGTGCCGGATCAGATATTTTGCGAGCTTCACGGTTTCCGGTCTTTCATTCGATCCCTTGTTGGGGAAATCATGATTCCATCCCGGCGTGTTGAACGTCGCCGCATACCGAAGCAGCGAGACGCCCTTTTTGTCGCAGACCTTGAAATCCGCTCCGGCATTCCGCAGAAACTCGACGTATGGTTCCCAGTTTCGCCAGGAAACGGCATAGAAAAGAGCCGTATTCCCGTATTTGTTTCGCCGATTGACGTCCGCGCCGTACTTCACAAGCAGTTCCGCTATGCGGATGTGGATTTCACACGTGGAAAATTCGTCGTGAAACGCTCTCATCAACGGGGTGACCCCGTCTTTGTCCGGCAGATTCGGATCGCCGCCGTGTTCCAGGAGATACTGAAGCGCCTCGATGCAGCAATGCTGGGCGGCGCAGAAAACGGGAGACCATCCGAAATAGTCCTGTTGATTGACCGGGAGTTTGAGTTCTTCGACGAGGTAGCGGATCATTTCCATCCGACCGGACCGTGCCGCTTCGTTCAGGACGGTGCAGGTCGTCCTGCCCCGTTTGTCGGGATCGGCGCCGTGCCGGATCAGCAGTTTTGCCGCCTCGAGGCATCCGGCATGGGCCGCCGCCATGAACGGCGTATCACCGCTTCCGTCAAGGAAGTTGATGTCCGCGCCCGCCGCGATGTCTTCCTCCATGCGCTCGAGTTTTCCTTCTCCCGCGTGCCGGATCAGATCAAGGCAGACTTTTCTTTGTTCCATTTCGCGCAGCCATTCGGGATCGGGGGGCGGGATTTGGTAGTCCGGTGCGTTCTCCCCGGGCTTGAGTTCGATCCTGCGCCATTCGGGCGCGTTGTTTTCCCCTTCCGGCGCGTCTTTTCCCTGTTCCCGTCGCCATGGGATGCCGTTGGCGCGGATGTCCTCCGCGACGCCGCCGGATTCTTTTTCCATGCCCGTATTGAGTGCGGAAAGGATACGGTCCAGCCGGAATGTCCTGGGTTCGTTTTTCAGCGTGCAGTATGCGGCGAGATACCAGTTTTCGGAAGAGCGGAACAGCACTTCCGGCAGGATCTGACGTTTGGAATCCTCTGAGAGGGCGTTTTCGTATTCGATCTCGACGAGCGTTCCGGCGATCAGTCCCTCACGGAGCGGCGCGAAGACCTCACGGGGGATGTCCGGGATGTCGGACGGAATATCGGATTCTTTGAAATAAAAGATGTCTTCCGGCATGGTTTCTGCACGTTTTTGCGGGGAATGACGTTTTTCGATACGGAGGAACGACGGAGGCGCGGCCGAACACAGCATGAACGGGAAACGGGACCGCGGCGTTTTATAATATTAACTCGGATATGAAAAAAATCAAGCGGCAGGTTTTCATTCGGAGGAAAAAAGGTGGAAAAAAGCGGACCCGGAGACGAGTCCGGGCCCGCGAATGAAAACAAGTCTGAGACTTGAGGCGTCAGTATGTCACTTGACTTCCTGCGCGCCGTAGTCCTTGTAGGCTCCGAAGAGCTTGAAGGTCTTTTCCAGCGGGTAGCGGTTGGCGTACATGGAGACCTTGGTCTCGATCTTGCCGACCAGGTTCATGCCGAGGGCGGCGCGGAGCTGGTTGGCGGGGGAGTTCTCGTCGAAGTCGGTGGTCTCGGAGTAGGAGGCGTTGAGGAAGGCGTTGAGGTAAGCCTCGTCAATGGCGCCCTTGAACGCGGCGGGATCCTTGAGGGAAACGTTGCCGTCGACGTCTTCCATGCCGGGATAGTCGACCATGTCTTCGAACTCGTCGGAATCGACGTTGAGCAGGAGGACGCTGGGGCTCTTGGTGATGGCGACGTCGCCCTTCTTGTTGAGGAAGAAGACGTTCTTGTTGAAGATGTTCTTCATGGTCTTGGAGTCGCCCTTGTCGTTGCCGATGCCGGCGAAGACGCTGAGGCCGAAGATGTTGTCATGGATGTTGGAGTTGACTCTGGTGTTGCAGCGGTAGCCGTAGCCCATGTCGCCGAGGTCGTCGGTGCGGCTCCAGGAGAAGAGGACGGTGTTGTGCGCGAATTCGCAGTCGATGGAGCCGGAACCGTTGGAGCAGCTGACGTTGCAGGAGACCATGCGGCAGGCGACGAAGACGTTGTTGAGGATCTTGACGCTGCCCTTGTACTGGCTGAGGTTGATGCCGAAGTTGCCGCTGTTGGAGATGACGCAGTTCTGGATGATGACGTTGCCTTCGAAGCGGTTCTGGGTCTCGCTGTAGATGGAGTAGGAGGCCGCGGAGGCGAATTTGTCCTTGGAGCCCTTCGCGGGGCCCTGGAGCCACATGCCGGTCTCGACGCCTTCGGGCTTGCCCTTGGTGTCGTGGTAGCTGTTCATGTAGGACTGGTCGATCACGATGCCGTCGACGACCATGTCGGGACCCGCGCCGTTCGGCATCTTGAGCACGAGGACGCCGAGGCCCTTGGAGTCGTTCTTGTCGTTCGGGGGCTGGATCTTGGTGGTGAACTTGGCGATGTCGCGGGTGGCGAAGTCGTCGGAGTAGCCGCCCTTGATGGTGAGGGGCTTGTCGATGACGATCTCGCTGGCTCCGAGGAGGCCGGAGTAGTTGCCGGCAGCCATGTAGATGGTGTCGCCGGGCTGGGCGGCTTTCACGGCGTCGGCGATCGCCTTGAAGGGCTCTTCTTTCGTGCCGGGGCCTTTCTTCTTGCCGTTCGCCTGGGAGACGTAGAGGTCGGCGCCGAAGACGGACGCGCCGATCGCGAGGCACATCAGGGACATCAGGAGTTTTTTCATGTTGCGGTACCTTTCAGTTTTGGTTATGTTGGGTTGAAGCTGGAATTCCTTTTTTTTGCGCGTCCCCGCGGTTTGCCGCGCGCGGATATGCGCACATTTGTCTAATATAACCTCTCCCGCCGGAAAAGCAAGCCCGAAACGGGAAAGATTGAGTTTTTTTCAGGGAAAAACGCCGGACGGTACCGGATGCGGCGGCTTTTTTCGGAAACGACGCTTGATTTTGATGCCGCCGGATGTATATTTTTTGTAGAAATATTGACCGAACGTACGCTTGAAACACTTGAAAGAAAAGGACGCCGATATGGATCAGATTGAAAAAAGCGCGGAAACGCCCGCCCCGGAAAAGGCTTCCGACGCCTGCGGCTGCGGTTGCGGCGGCGGAAAAGGCTCCAACAAGATCGTGGTCGCGATCTGGGTGGCGCTTCTGCTCGGATTCGCCTGCGTGCTGGCATATACCCGGACGTACGGCCGGAACGAAGCCGAAACCCTCCTGCGGGACGCGTACGGGCTTTACGAAAAACAGGATTTCGCCGGCGCTGCGGAACTGCTCCGCCGGTCGGCGGAACTCGGCAACTCCTGGGCGCAGATCTATTACGGCGGCTGCCTCAAGAACGGAAGCGGCGTCGCGGCGGATCCCGCCGCGGCGGTCGAGTGGTACCGCAAAGCCGCCGCGCAGAACAATGCCGTCGCGTATTACGAGCTCGCGGTGTGCTATGAATACGGCCAGGGCGTCGCGCCGAGCCTGGACGAGGCGCTCGCGTGGTACCGGAAGGCTCTGGACGGCGGGATCGGGGAGGCGCGCGGGGCGGTCTGGCGCGTGTCCGTCGTCAAGGCGAACGACCTGTTCGAGCATCAGAGATACCATGAGGCGGTGGCGATCCTCAAGCCGATGGCGGAAGAAGGCTATTCCGAGGCGCAGGTGCGCTATGCCGCCTGCCTGATGAACGCTTCCGGCGTGAACCCGGATCCTTTCGCGGCGGTCGAATGGTACCGCAAGGCCGCCGACCAGCAGAACCCGACCGCGTATTATTCGCTCGGCGTCTGCTACGAAAACGGCGAGGGCGTGGACCGGAACCTGGACACCGCGCTCGAATGGTACGGCAAGGCGAGGGACGCGGGCGTCGAAGACGCCCAGAGCGCGATCATCCGCATCGACAAGATCAAGGCGCTGAACGCGAAGGCGCAGGAACCCGCCGCCGGGCAGTAAAGAAGACAAATTGACAAGTTCGAAAGAGAGCGGCTTCCCTCCGAGGGCGGCTGCTCTTTCTTTTTCGGCGGACCGGTTCAGCCGAGGCGGAATCCGAGTTTCAGGAGCGTGTCCCGGAGCGGGGAGGGCAGGGGCGCGTTGTTTGCCGGACGAACGGTATATGCCGGGAATTCGCGGCGGACGCGGTAGGAGCCGCGCTGCGCTTCGAAACTGCCAGGATCGGACCGGAGCGCGGCATCGTCGTCGGCGATGTCGTAGGACGCGAATACGGCGTCCGCGAGCGGATTCGGCGAGGCGGGATCGAGCGTGATGACCTGATCGGCGGGCGCAGGTATCTCCGCCGGGAAGAAGTCCAGCAGCGGCGCGATGCCGAAATGCTTTGCGACGGCGCGCACCGCCATTGCCGTGCCGTTCGCCTTGCCGTCGGCGGAATACCCCGCGATATGCGGCGTGGCGAAATCGACGAGCGACAGGAGCTCGCGGTCGATCTCCGGCTCGTTGTGCCACACGTCCAGCACGGCGCCCGAAATGAGCCCGGTCCCGATCGCATCCTTCAACGCGGGTTCGTCCACGACGTCCCCGCGCGAGGCATTGAAGAAAAACGGTTTCCGTTTCAGCCCGCGGAAGAACGCCTCGTCCGCCAGATGCTCCGTCCGGTCCGGCCCGTATTCGGCGCCCTGCAGCGGCACATGGAGCGTGATGAAATCCGCTTCGCGCTGAATCGTTTCGAGGTCGACGAAGCCCGTCAGCTTCTCCCGTCTCACCCGCGGCGGGTCGTTCAGTAGCGCGTTCATGCCGAGCGCGGCGGCCGCGGCGGCGACCTTCGTGCCGACGTTTCCGCAGCCGACGATCCCGAGCGTCTTCCCCCTCAAATCCACGCCGTGCCGGAGCGAGACGCGGAGCAGCGCCGAGGTCATGTACTGCGCCACGGACGCGGCGTTGCAGCCCGGCGCGCCGGTCCATTCGATGCCGTGCGCGGCGCAGTACGCCGCATCGATGTGGTCCGTGCCGATGGTGGCGGTGGCGACGATCCCGACGCGGGAATGTTCGAGGAGCGCGGCGTCGCATTTCGTGCGCGTGCGGACGATGAGGGCGTCGGCGTCGCGCACGGTCTCCGGCGTGATCTCGCCGGGATCGAGGCAGCGCATGTCGGCGTACGGCTCGAAGACGCCCTTGAGATACGGGATTTTGGAGTCGGCGACGATGAGCATGATCCGGTCCGCCTCAGAGGAAATACGGCAGGAGCATGAAATATCGCCAGAGCGCGGCGGCGGCGAGGGTGATGCCGATGCAGACGAGCGCGCGCCGCCAGCTCTTGAAGACGAACGACAGGACTATGAGCGGGATGCCCAGCGCGACGCAGATCACGCTCAGCGTCAGCCCGCTCGCGATCATGAAATAGGCGGTGGCTTTCGCCGAATGCGCGGCGGACTCCACGCCGGAGAAGCCGCGGGAGACGATCCACTTGCAGATGCCCGCGGCGATGCCGTCCAGCGCGAGCAGAAAAAGCACGGGAGAGATCAGCAGCGAGAGCAGAAACTTGAACATGGCCGCGATCTTTCCCGTGTTTCGTTGGGAGCCGGAGGAATGACCGGCTCAGTTTTCCTGCATGTAGTTCGGAGCGTCGCGCGTCATGATGATGTCGTGCGGATGCGCCTCCTTCAGGGCGGAGGGGCTGACGCGCGTGACTTTGGCGCGTGCGCGGAGCTCGGGGATGGTCTTGGTGCCGCAGTAGCCGAGGGAGTAGCGGAGGCCGCCGATGAACTGGCAGAGGACTTCGCTGAGGGAGCCGCGGTAGGGGACCATGCCTTCGACGCCCTGCGGGACGATCTGCTTCACGTCGTCGGTGTCCTTCTGGCCGTAGCGTTCGCGGCTGCCCTTGGACTTCTGCATGGCGACGAGGCTGCCCATGCCGCGGTAGAGCACGTAGCGGCGGCCGTTGCGGAACGTCTTTTCGCCGGGTCCTTCGAGCGTGCCCGCGAGGACGGAGCCCATCATGACGCAGGACGCGCCGACCGCGATCGCCTTCGGCACGTCGCCGGACTGCTTGATGCCGCCGTCCGCGATGATCGGGACTTCCTCGCCGATCGCCTTGTACGCCTCGTAGATGGCGGAGACCTGCGGGGTGCCGACGCCCGCCACGACGCGCGTGGTGCAGATGGAGCCGGGGCCGATGCCGACCTTCACCGCGTCGACGCCCGCGTCGAGCAGCGCCTTGGCGGCGTCGTACGTGGCGATGTTGCCCGCCACGACGTCGATGCCCGCATATTTGTCCTTGATGTATTTCACCGTGTCGATCACGCCCTTGCTGTGGCCGTGCGCGGTGTCGATCACGAACGCGTCGACTCCCGCCTGCGCCAAAGCCTCGATGCGGTCCTCGTTGTACGGGCCGACGGCGGCCGCCACGCGCAGACGGTGCTCGGCGTCGCGGTTGTACGCGGGCTCCATGTTCTCAATGAGCGTGCGGACGTCGGTGAAGCTGAAGAGCCCGGTGAGCTTGCCGTCGGCGTCGATGGTCGGGAGCTTGCCGACCTTGTTCTTCATCATGATCTGGAAGGCGTCCTCCAGCGAGGGCGCGCCGTTGGCGAACACGACCGGCTTGGTCATGACGTCGCGGATCGGGATGTCGAAGCTGGAGAGGAATTTGATGTCGCGGGCGGTGATGATGCCGACGAGCTTGCCGTTGGCGTCCACGATGGGGAATCCGGAGAACGAGAAATTGTGCGCGTGCTTGTAGTTGAGCATCTCCTGCACGGTCTGGTCTTCGCGGAAGGTGATCGGGGTCTTGATGAAGCCGTTGAGGTAGAATTTGACCTTGCGGACTTCCTCGGCCTGGGTCTGCACGTCGAGGTTCTTGTGGATGACGCCGATGCCGCCCTGCTTTGCCATGGCGATCGCCATTTCCGCCTCGGTCACGGTGTCCATGGCGGCGCTCACGAACGGGATGTTCAGCTTGATGTTGCGGGAGAACTTCGTGGAGATGTCAGTGTCCGAGGGGAGGAAATCGGCATACTGGGTCAGGAGGGAGATGTCGTCGAAAGTGAGGCTTTCGAACTTGAAGTTCGCCATGAAGGCGTCGATGTTTTGATTGCTCATAAGCTGCTCCGATCGTTTGCGCCGGGCCGCGTCAGGCACTTGGCAACGGCTTTGTTTTTCAATACCATTTGCCAATATAATATACTGTGTTTTTCTGTTTTTTCAATTTGGAAACCGTCGATTCGGCTGTTTTTTTCCAAAAAAGCGGACGCCGGGTCTTTCTGTCCTTTCCCGGAGATAAAACGAACGGGCGATGCCGGGACGGAAAAAGGCTTCGCTCCGGCTGTGCATTTTCGAAAAGATGATTTTTGAAGCGTCAGCGTTCCGCTTCCGCCTTTTTCAAATCCCCGCTCCAGTCCCGGTTCAGGTCAAGCCCGGCGAACGCGTCGGGCGTGTCGGGCAGACGGATCCGGTAATCGTTCGCGCGGCAGAAGCTCAGGTCTCCCCCGGACAGGGCGAAATTCACCACGTGTCCGCCGTGCAGTCGGTCCGCATCCATGAAATGCAGATGCCAGCCGGGCGCGTTGACGCCGGCGACGTATCCGGGCAGACGGAATCCGATCAGGTCGCCGGAAATGTCCTTCCACTCGAAGACCGCCTCGTCCTTCGCCGCTTCGGCGAGGCCGACGCCGTCGCGTTCCTGGCGTCTGACGGTGCGGACTTTCATGAAACCGAACCGGCCCGCGAGGCGAATCGCGAGCGGAAAATCCTCTCCGGGGCAAATATCCTTCATCCTCTCCTCGAACGCCTCGTAGGAGGGGATCCCGTCCAGTTTCAGTTCGTGTTCGGGGCGGAAATCCGCGACCGTGCCGAACGGGATCGTCTCCGCGTCTCCGGGAAGCCGGACCCGTCCGTCCGCGCACGCCTGGTAGAGCACGCCGTCGATCATCTGGACTTCGCCGTCGAGGCGGTCCATGGTGGCGATCGCCAGGTTCCCGAAGCTTTTCGCTTCGCCGACGCTGACGGTCCCGCCGTAGTGTCCGCCGAGCAGGACGCTGAACAGGGAGATCTGGGTGAAAGTGATGCGTCTGGAATCAGTCTTCGTCATTTGGGAAACTCCTGAAAAAAGAGCCGCCCCACTTTTTTCGCACCGCCGGATGGGACCGGCAGGGAAAGCAAATGGAGCGGGATTCGGGCGAAACTGCGCTCAGATGCCGAAGGGCTGGAGCTGTCCGGCGAGCGTGTCGTCGTCTTTGGACGCCTCGACCTGCTCGATCTGCCAGGTCTCGATGTGCTCGGCGAAATCGCCGGGTTCGACCGGGACTTCCGGGCCGAGGGATTCGATCTCAAGCATGCCGGGCTCGGTGTAGAACTCGGCGTTGCAGCCGTAGTCCGGGTA
Source organism: uncultured bacterium (assembly GCA_902780135.1). Lineage (GTDB taxonomy): Bacteria > Verrucomicrobiota > Lentisphaeria > Victivallales > UBA1829 > UBA1732. Next base: position 23,606 of record CACZEK010000020.1, on the reverse strand, counting down.
GTTCGCGCCGGGGAAGAACGCGAAGTGCTTGATGAAGAGCTCCGCGCCGAAGGCGTAGGCGGCCCAGCCGGGCTTGATCATGCCACCGAATTTCTGCTTGGTCGGATACGCGTCGTCCTGGCTCATGCGGATGAAGCGCTTGCCCCAGACGAACCGCGGGTCCGCCATGTTCGTGAACTGCCACAGCACGATCGCGCGTCCGGCGGCGAAGGACTGGCCTTCGCCCGGTCCGTGCGGCACGAAGGGTTCCTGCGGGACGATGACCGTGCCGCCGGGGGCCATGACGGAGAGCGCCCACGGGGCGAATTTGGCAGCCCACGGGCCGCGGTTGTAGATGCGGTGCGTGACCTTCACGAGGCTGCCGGAGGCGGGGAAGTCGATCACGATCTCCTTCTGGAGGCGGGAGGTCGTTTCGGTCTCGCAGGTGAGCGTGAGGCGGGAGCAGGGGACGTCGAGGCCGCCGAACACCATGCGGGTGTTTTCTTCCCATTCGTATTTGACCGGCTGGACGTCCGGGTAATAGGTGCGGGTCCAGACTTCCGGCGCGTGCCACAGGCGGTGTCCGCCGTAGCTCTGCCAGGTGTCCTGCGAGACGTTCGCCATCTGGTCGTCGAAATTCTTGAAGAAGTTTGCGCCGCCCTTGCGCTTGAACGAGAGGACGCGGGGGCCGAGGCCGACGGAGACGACGAGCTCGATGGCGTCGTTTTCGAGGAGGAGGCAGTCTTTCCAGCCTTTGTATTCGATTTTCTGGAGGCTCATGGTCGGAGATTCCTTTCGGGTAAGATATGTAAGTTTGTTTGAACTCAGGATTGAAGGTGCTTCAGGGCTTTTTTCGCGATGTCGCGGCGGTACTGCATGTTCTCCCACGAGATCGGGGAAAGCGCGTCGTAGACTGCGTCGATCGCCGCCTGGATGGTCGGCGCGCTCTTCGAGACGACCAGCACGCGGCCGCCCTTGTTCACGAACTTGCCGTCCTGCATGGCGGTCCCGGCGTGGAATACGACCGCGCCCTTCGCCTCGGCCTCTTCGATGCCGCTGATGACATGCCCCTTCACGATGGGCCCGGCGGGGTATTCGCCGGACGCGAGCACCACGCAGACGCACGGATCGGGATTCCAGTCGAGTTTGACCTCGGAGAGACGTCCGGTCGCGGTCTTGTAGAGGGCGTCGGCGAGGCTGGAACGCAGGCGCGGGAGCACCGCCTCGGTCTCGGGGTCGCCGAAGCGCACGTTGAACTCGAGCACCTTCGGGCCGTCCTTCGTGACCATGATCCCGGCGTAGATGAGGCCGCGGTAGTCGAGTTTTTCCGCCTGGATCCCGGCGAGGAAGGGGTTCAGGACCTTTTCCTGAACCTCCGCCATGAGGGTGTCGGTCACGACCGGGGCGGGGGAATACGCGCCCATGCCGCCGGTGTTCGGGCCCTTGTCGCCGTCGAGCTGGCGCTTGTGGTCCTGCGAACTGGCGAGCGCGGTGATCGTCTTCCCGTCGACGAGCGCGAAAATGGAGGCTTCCTCGCCGACGAGAAGCTCCTCCAGCACGACGCGCGCTCCGGCGGCGCCGAACGCCCCGCTGAAACACGCATCCACGGCGGCGAGCGCATCGGCGCGGTCCTTCGAGACGATCACGCCTTTGCCCGCGGCGAGGCCGTCCGCCTTCACGACGAGCTCGCGTCCGGCGTCGTACTGCGCGTTCACGTAGGCGCGGGCGTCCGCGGCGTTGTCGAACGTGGCGAACGCGGCGGTCGGGATGCCGTATTTGTCCATGAACTTCTTGGAGAAATCCTTGCTGCCTTCGAGCTGCGCGGCGGCCTTCGAGGGGCCGAAGACCGGGATGCCCTTCGCGCGGATGAGGTCGGCCGCGCCGTCGCACAGCGGCGCTTCCGGGCCGACGACCACGAAGTCGATGCCGTTCGCGGCCGCCCAGTCTGCGATGGCGGCCCAGTCGGAGCCGGGGACGTCCGCCGGGCACTCGGCGATCTGCGCGATGCCGGGGCTGCCGGGGATGCAGAACAGGCGTTCGGTTTCCGGGCTGAGCTTCAAACTGCGGCAGATCGCGTGTTCGCGGCCGCCGCTACCGAGCACGAGGATATTCATAATCGGGGGGTCTCCTTGGATGGTCGGGCGGAATACAATCCGCCGTCATGTTTTTATAAAAAGAAACACGATAATCTACATGCGGAGACGGGAAAAGTCAAGGGCGTGCGCATGCGAATCAGCCGAAAAGCGGAAAACTTATCCCTGCGCGGATTACTGTTACTGCTTCTGCGCCGATTGAACCGGTTCCCTGAGGGGGAGGAAGAGCGAGAAGGCGGCTCCCGGCGCGCCGGGGGAGGGCGGGTCGAGCTGGAGCCAGCCTTTGTGCGAGATCAGGATGCCGTACGCCATGGAGAGTCCCATGCCGGTGCCCTGTCCGACCGGCTTCGTGGTGAAGAACGGCTCGAAGATGCGCGCGCGGAGGTCGTCGGGGACGCCGGGTCCGGAGTCCTTGATGCGGATCACGCAGTAGCGGGCGTCCGGGGAGACGTCGGCGTCGGGGGGCGGGAGCGGGTCGACGCCGAGCGCGGCGGGCGTGCCGAGGGAGATGGTGATGCGGCGGTCGTGTTCGGGTATCTTCCGCACGGCGTCGCGGGCGTTCATGAGGAGGTTCAGGATGACCTGCTGGAGCTGGACGGAGTCGCCGCGTACGACCAGGGGTGCATTGTCTGCGTGTTTGTCCGGGAGGTCGAGCTTGAAGTCGATGCCGGAAGCGGAGGGCAGGAACATGGCGGCGGAGGTGTTCAGGAAGACGGCGAGGTCGATCTCGGAGGCGGTGAAATTGCCGCGCCGGGCGAATCCGAGCAGGTCGCGCGTGAGGGTGGCGGCGCGTTCGGTGATGGTGTCGATGACCTCGATGTGGCGGCGGGCGTTCTCCTCGCGGACGGGGTACATGTACTTGATGAGGTCGAGATGCCCCTGGATCGCCTGGAGGAAGTTGTTGAAGTCGTGCGCGATGCCACCCGCCAGCTCGCCGATGGATTCGAGACGCTGCCGGTGGAACGTCTGTTCGCGCCAGACTTCGCGTTCGCGTTCGAGGCGCGTCCGTTCGGTCACGTCGCGCCCGTGGATCAGCGCCATCGGGGTCTCGTCGATGACGACGCGGTTGATGGCGAGCTCGAGGATGCGGTCCGTGCCGGGCGGCGTGGCGGTGTAGCGGGCTTCGGGTTCCGTCAGAAGCGCGTCCCACTTCTCCCGTCCGATCCCGACGAGCTCCGGGAAGGATTTGTTCTTCAGTTCGTCGGCGGTCGTCCCGAGGGTGGTGGCGGCGGAGTCGTTGACCTCCGATATGACGCCGTCCGGGTCGGTCAGGAAGATGCTGGCGACGGCGTTGCGGAACAGCACGCGGTAGCGTTCCTCGGTGTCGCGGAGCGTCTTTTCCAGTTCGACGCGCTTGCCGTAGTTGCCGAAGAACGCGATCACGATGTCGAGCGCGCCGCGTCCCTCGCCGGGCAGTTCGTAGCGGATGCGGGAGATGTAGAACGTGATGATGACGCTGAGCCAGAGCACCATGAGCGTCTTGAAGAGGTAGGACGTCTCCAGGTCGAGCCACCAGTCCGGGCGGCCCCAGCGGTAGACGGCGGAGAAGACGAGTGCGTCGCTCAGCTGGACGGCGATGAGCGAGGCGGCGACGCAGAGGAAGAGGTTGATGCGGCGGTTTCGGAGGCCCTGGTAGAAGATCGGGATCAGGAAGATGTCGACCGTGAAGGACAGCACGTTCGCCGCCATCACGCCGAGGCTGCTGCGCATCATGGCTGCGAACGCCACGGGGAGCTGGTCGGCGGCGGTGTCCTGCGGCGGGAGCATTTCCGCCTGCGTCACGGTCAGATGCGCCAGGTAGAGATACAGCGCGAGCGAGATCATCAGCCCGATGATCACGCGCTGGGCGGACAGCGTGCCGTCGGCAATGTAGATCACGGCGAGGATGCCGAGGAACGGCAGCATGAGCACGCCGGACGACAGAGGGATGTCGAACCCAGAGTAGCCCGTGACGATCGTGATGCCGCCCGCGCCCGCGAACTGCGTGAACCCGAAGAGCAGGCCCATGGCGACGTAGGACGCCGGGGCGCCGAGCTGTTTCTTCAGGCCGTGAAGCAGCAGGAGCGTCACGAAAAGGAACGTCATTTCGAGGACGGCAAGCGCGATGCTGAAGAATGTGGTGTCCATGTCGGCCCGGTCTGAGTTTATTTGTCCGTGTGCGGGGGATGGGAACGGCTCAGATCCCCGTTTCTTCTCCGGTTTCCTCCGCCGCTTCCGGCCCGTGGAGGCGTTCGCGGAAACACGTCGCGCGGTACTTCCCTCGTTCGAGGGGCGTAAGCGCCATGTTCATGCGGCAGCAGAGGTGCGCGGGCTGGCATTCGAGGAGGAGTTCCGCCCAGTCCTGCCGCGTGAACTGCCGGAAGACGCCGGAATCCGCGCCGAGCTTCATGATGGAGAGGGCGTCGAGCGCTTCCGAAGTCGGGATGAGATAGGTGTTGCGGAGCAGCCCGTAGGCGCGCCCGCAGGCGTTGAGGAACAGCAGCTTCTGTCTGCCGATGAGGTCTGCGCGGGTGCGTTCCTCCTCGCGGGAGATCGCCGTGACGATCTCCGTCATGCGGAGACCGAGGTCCTCTTCGCGTTCGCCGAGCGTGGTGCGGTTGGAGATGAGATAGAGGTTTCCGGCTGCCTTCCCGTCGACGGGGAAATACGGCTCCGCGGAGAGCCCGGCGTCCCCCAGTCGTTCGAGGATGCGTTTCCTGCGGCCGGAGAGTCCGAGCGCGGGCAGGTGGATCAGGAACGTGATCCTGAGCCCCGTTCCGGCGAGGGCGGGGGAGCTGGTCAGGTAGCCGAATCTCGGATGGAACGCGAAACGGAGATGGCGTGCGAGGGCGGATTCGAGGGCGGACATGCGGTCCCAGAGTTCGCGGAACGCCAGTCCGGGCGCGGTCATGTGAAGCCAGATGTGGTCGTCGCCGTTCAGGAGGACCGAAGTCGAACCGTCCTCGGCGCAGACGAACACGCGGCACGCGGCGATGTCGGTCTGGGAATGCTCCATCAGCTCGCGTTCCACGAGCAGCTCGCGGTCGGACGTGGTCAGGAGTTCGTGCCTGATCTGGAACATGTTCGGGAGCAGGCTGCGCACGTCCTCATGGTGCATGGCGGCGAGCCCCAGCTCGGCGACCGACTCCAGGGTGTTGGCGGAGGCGGTCGCGGGGAACTGGAATCCCTCGATGTTGCGCGAGAGGGAGAGGAAGGTGGAGAGGATGGGGCCCTGTCCGATGAAGACGGGTCCCTTCGCGGCGACGTGGCGGATGCGCGGGTGGAAGATCATGAGCTTTTCCTCCTGCCCCGGGCGTGGGGCTTCTTCGCGGGCGTTTCCGGAACGGTTTCGGGCTCGGATTCGTCGGGGATTAGTTCGGCGGATTTGAGTTCCGCCTCGATCTCGGCGATCCTGTCGCGGAGTTCGGCGGCCTGCTCGAACTCCTCGCGGCGGATGGATTCGTCCAGCCCCTTGCGGATGCGTTCGAGTTCGCGCCGGAGGTTGATGCGTTCGGAGACCGCCGCGTCCTGAAGCTGTTCGACGGTTTCGGGCGGCGTCTTGCCGCAATGGACGCTTCCGTGCTGGTCGAGCGCGGCGTCCGCAAAGAGACGCTGCCCGAACTCATCATAGCATGCGGCGCATCCGAGCTTTCCGTTCTTTTTGTATGCCTGCCAGGTCGTTCCGCAGGCATTGCACACGATATCCTGCGCCTCCTCCTCTTCCTGCTTTTTCTGTTCGAAAAGCTCGGCGAGCTTCAGGTCCGCGCTGTTCGCGATCGCCTGCGTGAGGCGTTCGAGCATCTCGTGAAAATGCGAATTCGCGGCGTTTCCCTCGGCGAGATTGCGCTTTTTCGCGCATTCGGCGCAGATGTGGAGGGTGTTGGTCTCGCCGTTGACGATCTCCTGTATGTGAATGGTGGCCGGGTTGGCCTTGCATATCTGACACAGCATCATGTCTTGCTCCTGTGCTCTTTCCGTTCATTTGCTCAAGGTTTCAGCAAAACAATGTATCACGCGGGAGGGCGGATTGCAAACCGCGGAAGAAAAAAAAGTACGAAAAAGCTCCCTTCTTTTCCATGGCGCGGGCGGTGCGGCGTCCGCCCGGCATCTTCCGCGCCGAAAAACGCGAAAACGACTTGCATTTTTCCCGTGCGCATGTTATAGTAAGTTTCGTGAACTGTAACGGCGGCCGCTTTGCTTTGCAAAGAGGAAAGTCCGGACTCCACAGGGCAGGAAGTCCTCCTTCAAGGAGGATGCCGCGGGGGCAACCCCGCGGGAAGGAAAGCGCAACAGAGAACAGACCGCCGGGCGTCTTCGGACGTCCGGCAAGGGTGAAACGGCGGTGTAAGAGACCACCGGGCTCCGGAGCGATCCGGGCCGCATGGCAAGCCCCTTCCGGAGCAAGGCCAAATAGGGGACGATGCCGTTGCCCGCGGCGTTATCAGTTCCGGGTTCTGGCCGCTTAGACAGATGGTCGCCCCCGCGGAAACGCGGAGACAGAATCCGGCTTATGTTGCAGTTCACTTTTTTGGACCGAAAACGCTATGAAAATCGTATCACTCATAACAGATTTGGATCCGGCCGGGGCGGAACGCGTCCTGACCGACCTGGTGTGCAACCTGATCGCCCGGGGGCACACGTGCGACGTGCTGTCGCTGATGGCACCGCCGCAGGACGACTGCCTGGTGGACGCTCTCCAGACGGCCGGGGCGCGCGTGGCGTTCCTGAACGCCACCAAGCTCGACTTCTTCGTGCTGCCGTTCCTGGTCCGGTACGCGCTCCAGCGGCTGGAGCCGGAGATCGTCCATTCGCACATGATGCACGCCAATCTGCTGGCGAGGTTCGCCCTCGCGGGCAGCGGGATCCCGCTCGTGAACACGATCCATATCGCCGACCGCCGCCGCACGCAGGGGTTCTATTTCATGCTGGACCGCATGTCGGTCCGGCACGCGAGCGCGCTGACCGCCGTTTCGAAGGCCGCCGCGCGGTTTCATTCCGCCGTCTGCCGGATCCCCCGGAAGCGGTTCCGCGTGGTATACAACGGCTGCGACATCGTGGAGCCCGCCACGCCGGAGGAGTGCCGCGATTTCCGCAAATGGTGCATGATGGAGGACTGCACGAAAGTGATCGGCTCCGTGGGGCGGCTCGACCGCCAGAAGGGGTACGACCTGCTGTTCGACCGCATGCGCGCGCTGTCCGCGCGCGTGCCGGAGGGGGAACGCTGGGGCGTCGTCATCATCGGCGAAGGCCCGGAGCGCGACGACCTGGAGCGGCGCGTGCGCGCGATGAACTACCCGAACCTCGTTTTCGCGCTTCCGGGCTACCGTTCGGACGCGCGAAGCCTGATGGCGGCGTTCGACGCCATGGTCATCCCGTCACGCTACGAGGGGTTCGGGCTTACGCTCACGGAGGCCATGACGCTCGGCCTGCCGGTCGTCACGTCCACGGCGGATTCCCTTCCCGAACTCTGCGAACTGTATACCGACGGCTTCGCACAGTGCATCGATCTCAACAACAAAGACCCGGACGGCATCCGTCTGGCGAAGGCGCTTTCCGAGGCGGTCAACGCAGGCCGTTCCAAGCCCTTCGTGCTGTGCTCCGTCGCGCACATGGTCGATGAATACGAACAAATCTACAACGAGCTGACAGGCAATTAAGACAGGAGAAACGCTCCCATGCTTCAGATCCTCGCCGCCACCACGAACAAACATAAGATCCGGGAATTCCAGGCGATGCTCGACGCTTCGGCGGATTCCGGACGCGTCTGCATCATCTCCCCCGACACGATCAAGGGATTCCCCGAGATCGTGGAAAACGGCAATTCCTTTGAAGAAAACGCCCGCATCAAGGCGGGGCAGGCGGCGCGCTACGCCGATATGGCGGCGTTCGCGGACGATTCCGGGCTGGAAGTCCTGGCGCTGGGCGGCGCGCCGGGCATCTACTCCGCCCGCTACGCCGGGGAGAACGCCTCCTATGCGGAAAAGATGGCGAAACTCCTGGACGAGCTGAAGAACTTCGACGACCGCCGGGCGCGGTTCGTCTGCGTCATCGCTCTCGCGTACCGCGGCGACATCGTGGAGACGTTCCGCGGCGAAGTGACGGGCACGATCGCGCCGGAGCCGCGCGGCACGGAGGGGTTCGGCTATGACCCGATCTTCATCCCGGACGGCTATGACAGGACGTTCGGGGAGCTCGGCGAGGAGGTCAAGAGCAAGCTCAGCCACCGGGCGCGGGCGTTCGCGCTCGCCGCCGAATTCGTTCACCGCGAACTCCAGACCATGGACGATTTCGAATTCGTATGAGAAAACCGCATCCAGCCGTTCCGTTCCTCTGCGCCGCCTTCCTCCTGGCGGCGGGGCTCTTTCTGCTGCATCCCGCCCCCGCCGGCGCCGGGGACGCGAAAGAAGTCGAGCTGAAATTCGACGGCCGCCCGAAAGCCGGCGAACCGTACGTGATCTCCGTGAACAGCCGTCAGGTGCGGACCTACCGGATGAAGCTGGTCGGGATCAACAACCCGCCGCGCCGCCGCGAGACGCACGAGATCCACGCGGTCGGCGAACTGGTCTACCAGTCGCTCGACCCGCTCGTGATCCAGTTCAAGGTCGAGGCGCTTTCGCAGATCGTCGACGGCGTGAAAACGGACTACGCCCCGCTCGCGGGCATGACCGCCATCGTCCGCACGTCCGGCGTGAATCTGCGCGACATCCCCCTCGGCTCCGACGACAACGCCGCGGCGTCCGTGCTCGGCGGCGGTCCCGGCGAGGCGTCCGGCGCGAAGACGAAGGAAGAGATCCGCGCGATGCTGCCCGGCGCGCGCCGCCTTATCGCGTCCATGTTCTCCGCTCCGCTGGACCACCCCGAAGAGTACCTCGGCAAGACCCGCAAAGTGAAGCCCGGCGGCAAATGGACCGCCTCCGCGAAGCCGATGCTGGAGGCGATCAGGGCGAACGGGCTGGAGCTTTCCGAAGACAAGGTCACGGCGACCGCGACCTACAACAACCCCTCGAAATTCTACGAGGGGGACATCTCCGCGCAGAACGTCTATTTCCTCGCCGAATCCGGCAATATCCCAGGGTACGATTTCAAGCTCGAAGTCCATTTCCAGTTCCCCGACGGAGGCGGCGACGCCCCGTTCCGGGTCGAACGCTCCGCCACGGAGGTCGTGAACCGCGCGATCCCGGAAGGCGTGCCCGGTTTCTCCGGGTCCGTGATGGACTGCGTGACGACCGTCCAGAGCGATGTCGCCATGATCCGGAAATCCAGGATGAAGGCGAAGAAAAAGAACTGGTTCCTCGACCTGTTCTGAAAAAAACGCCGCGGAGCATGCGGCGGGATCCATTTCGAGGCTTCTGAAGGGGGGGCGGGATAAGGCGGGAGGTCAGTCGTCCTGCCCGGTCTCCGCGCCGTGGCTGCGGCGTTTCATGGAGAGCAGGGCGAAACCGCCCGCGATGACTTCCCTCTGCACAATCACGTCGTGCGGGAGCTGCAGGCACACGTTCGCGAAATTCCAGATCGCCTTCACGCCGCACTGCACGAGCTCGTCGGCGACCATCTGGGCGGTGGACGACGGCACGCAGATGATGCCGATGTCCGGCGGCGCGGGCGCCAGGTAATCCCGCATCTTCCGCACGTCCAGCACCTCGTGCGCGTGGATCAGCATGCCGTGCTTGCGGGAGTCGGCGTCGAACACGAACGTGAACCGCAGGCCGTATTCCGCGAATTCCTCGTAGCCGAGCAGGGCGCTGCCGAGCGAGCCCGCGCCGACGAGGCATGCCGTGGTGTGCGCGTCCCAGCCGAGGAACCGCCGCAGGGAGGCGATCAGCTCCGCCGTTTTGAACCCGACGCCGGGCGTCCCCTGGATCCCCGTCAGCTCGAAGTCCTTTCTGACGATGATCGGGTCAAGCCCCATGTAGTCCGCCAGCTTGGACGTCGACACGAATTCCTCTCCGGCCGCGTGCATGAGCATGAGCTTGTGCAGGTAGGTTGGGATGCGCCGGATGGCGGGTGTGTTCAGGACTTTGTGTTTTCCCATGTCTGGCTCCGTTCGTGTTTTTATTCCACTAACTATACCACGTTTTCGTCCGAAATCAAGATTTGTTCGCCGTTTTTCCGCGAAATCGGCTGTCCGTCTGCACGTTCGGGAATACAAAAAAAGAGGCGGCAGGGTCAATGAGGGGGAAGCCCTGCCGCCTCAAGGAGGGGGCAAAATTGGAGGCGTGAGTGGGAGTTGAACCCACCAGAACCGGTTTTGCAAACCGTTGCCTTAGCCGCTCGACCATCACGCCATTGCTGAGCATTGCTTTTACTATACCTCCTCTTTCGGGAAAATGCAAGCAGGAAACCGTTTTTTTTACTAAAAAACATCGTCCGGCGGGAATGTCTTTGTTCGTCTGCCGGCCTCGGACGGGACCGCGCGGGACCGCGCCGCGCCCCGGCGTGACGCCTTGTCGGTCCCGTTTTGTCGTCCGCCTGCCGTTTTTTTCGGGAAAAAGACGGTTTTCCATTGCTTTTTTTCTTATCAGAGGGTATATTATCTGTTCGTTTTCACGGAAAAAAACAGGAAAGACTCAAATGGGCGAAAGTTTCGAGGCGAGATTGATCGCCGCAAGCTCCAAGGAAGTGTTCAAGAAGGCAAAGCAGATCCTGCACGGCGGCGGTCTGCTCTGCTGCCACGAGATCGAACGCGGGGTGCTTCGCGCCGTCTGCCGGGACGCGAACGGCATGGTGTCGCACGCCGAGATCCGGGGCTTCCCGAACGGCCCATTTTCCGGCACATGCACCTGCCGCGGCAAATTCCCCGGATTCTGTCCGCACTCGATGGCCGCGGCGCTGTATCACGCCAAATATACCATCAAAAAACACGAGGAGCCGCAGCTGCCGGACCTCCCGGTCCAGTTCGCCGGACTCCGGTTCGTCGGGATCCCGGAGCTCCTGACCGAGCTTCTGGGGGAACACCCCGCGCACGTCGAGATCGAGACGGAAGACGAATTCCCGCACGCTCCGAGCAAGTGGGAGAACGTGCATCTCCATGTGAACCTGGTCAACGGGAGCCGCGCCTACGCAGGAAACCAGACCAACCTCCGCCAGCTCCATTTCGACAAGTCGACCGCATCGCTCCGGCTCGATGCGTTCCCGCAGCAGGACCGCCAGATCATCCGGTTCCTCGCCATCAATGCCGAACAGCTGGAGCGCCAGACGCTTTCGCTCACGGCGGAACAGTGCACCGAATTCTTCCACTGCCTGCCCGGATTCACGCGTTTCATGCACAAGGGGCAGAGGATCATCGTCCACGCGGAACAGGCCGCGCCCGCGCTTCTGCTCGAAAAACTCCGCACCGGCTGCCTGCTCCGGTCCGCCGTCCTGGTCAAGGGGTCGCCCCTGCCGCTGAAGGACGTGAAGGTGATCGCCGGGCGCAGCGGGTGCTGGGTCGGCATGCTCGGCGAATACTGGTGGCTGCCCGCCCGCAACGACGTGTCCTGGATCCGCAATTTTCTCCGCACGACGATCCAGCCGTGCGACGACGAGGCGGCGAAGATCCTGCTGGCGGCGAAGGACCTGCCCATCCGCATCATCCCGTCCACGGGCGTGAAGGTGCGCGAACGCAAATTCCGCACGGTCTACGACGGACATTTCCTCGACGACGGCACGCTCGAGCTCACCATGATGTTCAACTACGGCAACCAGCTCTGCGCGACCGACGCCACGCGGTTCGGCGCGAGCGGGCCCGCCGCCATGTTCTGGCTCCGCAACACGCAGGAGGAGACGCTCCGCCACGAGGAGCTGATCCACTTCGGGTTCTCCCACCGCACGAAACGCTCCGTGTCCGGTCCGTCGGTCGTGTATCGGCTGGGCGACTGGGAGGCGGTCGGCATGTTCATCGAGGAAGTGATCCCGCGCTGGGAACGCGAAGGCCGCGAATATCTCCTGAATTCGGAGCTCGCCTCGCTCGCGGGCGAAAACTCCCGCCTGACGCTCAGGACGACGCTCCGCGGGTCCGGCGCGGACTGGTTCGAACTCGGCGTCCGCCTGGCCGCGGGCGGCGCGGCGGTCCGCTGGAACGATCTCGCCGAGGCCGCCTCGAAGGGCGAAAACTACCTGCCGCACGCCGTCCTCAGCAGGCATTTCGTGAAGATCCCCGACGCCCTGCGGCGTCTCGCCGCTTCGCTTCAGCCGGTCGTAACGTATCTGCCCGGCGCGGACGACGACCCCGACGCCGAGATCATCCGCATCCCGCGCCACGCGGCGTATTACTGGGCGGACGCGGCGTCGGAACTGCCCGGCGCGGTCCCGGTCGATTTCCTGCGCCTGAAGCTGGACTACGACAGCGTCCTGGATTCGCCGGAGCGCCCCGAGCTCGACCCGGCGGTCTTCCACGGGCAGCTCCGCGAATACCAGAAGACGGGCGTGGCGTGGCTCGACGGCATGTCCCGGCGCGGCTGCAACCTCATCCTCGCCGACGAGATGGGCCTCGGCAAGACCGTGCAGGTCCTCGCGTTCCTCGCCGTCTCGCCGCAGAAACGCCTCCCCGCGCTGGTCGTCTGCCCCACCACGCTGGTCGGGAACTGGGCCGCCGAGATCAAACGGTTCCTGCCGCGGTTCCGCACGCTCGTCGTGAACGGTCCGAACCGCGATTCCCTGTGGGAGAAGGCCGCCACGCGCGAGATCGTCATCACCTCGTACGCGCTCGTCCGGCGCGACATCGAGCACATCTGCGGCATCAAGTGGTCCTCGCTGATCCTGGACGAGGCGCAGCACATCAAGAATCCGCTCAGCCTCAACGCCCGCACCTGCAAGTCCATTCCCGCCGCCGCGAAGATCATCCTCACCGGCACCCCGCTGGAAAACTCAGCCGAAGACCTCTGGAGCATGTTCGATTTCCTCCATCCCGGCCTCCTCGGCTCGCTCAATTCCTTCCGCGAGAAGTACTCCGAGATCGCCGCCAGCGCGGAGCTGAAACGCGAGCTCGTGCGCCGCATCGCGCCCTTCATGCTCCGCCGCCGCAAGTCGGACGTCTGCCTTGAACTCCCGCCCAAACAGGAGCAGCTCCTCTACTGCGACATGGAGCCGCCCCAGCGGAAACTCTACCAGACGCTCGAAAAACGCGCGAACGAGCAGTACAGAAAGTTCAGCGAACTCGAATCCGGCGACCGTTCCATCACGCACATCCATCTGCTCGCCTCCATCATGCGGATGCGGCAGGTCTGCTGCGCGCCGGAACTCCTCCCGGAAGGCGAGGGCGAAGGCGTCTCGTCCGCCAAGCTCGACCTGCTCAACGAGCTCCTGCTGGAAACGCTCGACTCCGGGCACAAGGTGCTTCTCTTCAGCCAGTTCACGTCCATGCTGTCCATCATCCGCGACAGCCTGGCCGCCCAGCAGATCGAATTCGAGTACCTGGACGGCTCCACGCATGACCGCGCCGAACGCATCGAACGGTTCAATTCCGACCCGGACGTGCGCGTTTTCCTGCTCAGCCTGAAGGCGGGCGGCGTCGGCATCAACCTCACGTCCGCCGACACCGTCATCATCTTCGACCCGTGGTGGAATCCCGCCGTCGAGGACCAGGCCGCCGACCGGACGCACCGCATCGGGCAGACGCGCAGCGTGAACATCATCCGCCTGGTCGTGCGCGACTCCATCGAGGAGCGCATCCTCGCGCTGCACGAACGCAAGCGCGCGCTGTTCAACGACCTGGTCGAGGAATCGACGGAGGCGATGTCCTCGCTGAGCATCGACGACGTGAAATTCCTGCTCGACCGCTGAGCGGCGACGACGTGAAATTCCTGCTCGACCGCTGAGCGGCGACGACGTGAAATTCCTGCTCGACCGCTGAGCGGCGTCAATCCGTTTCCCTTTTTCTGCCCCGGCCCGGATCGCCTTTTTCCGCAGTCCGGGGCTTTCGCGTGCAAAAAAAACACCGCCTCTCCCGGAGGAAAGACGGTGCGGATTTGTTTCTTGCGGAAACCGGGGATCAGCCGCGGCCGGCTTCGAGCGCGGCGTAGTCCGCCAGCATGCCGTCGTAGAGGCCGCGCAGGGAGGCGTCCGGCTCGATGACGGAAGCGGAGGCGCAGAATTTCGCGTAGAGGTCGTCGAACGGCGTGCCTTCGATGCCGTTGGCGGCGCGGATCGCCGCGCCGAGGGATGCGGAGTTCGCGACGGAGACGGTCTCGATCTTCGCCTGGAAGACGTTCGCGAGGATCTGGCGGAAGGTCTCGCTCTTGGACGCGCCGCCGGTCACGCGGATGCGCTTGAAGCTGCCGTCGCCCTGCCACGCGGAGTGGCGGCGCATGGTGAGCGCCTGGGATTCGAGCAGGCAGCGGATCTGTTCCGCCTTGGTCGCCGCGGCGGGGTCGAAGTTGCGGACGACGCCTGCGGGGACGGCGGGCGTGTTTTCGGCTTCGTAGTAGGGGAGCATCAGCTTGCCGCCGTTGCCGGGGCTGGTCTCGGCGCACGCGGTGACGTCGAAGAAGTGCCAGTCCACGCCGAGCTCGTCGCGGAGGTGTTCGCGCGCGAAGGAGCCGTTGGTGAAGCAGATGAGGCTCATGAAGCCGCCCGCCGGGTTGCCGAACACGTGACCGCATCCGTCGGGGTCGGTCACGAAGTCCTGCATGGTGGCGAAGAAGGTGTCGCTGGTGCCGAGGCTGATGACCGCGGTGCCGAAGGAGCCGCCGCCGACGCCGATCAGGCTGCACGGATTGTCGCCGGACCAGACCACGACCGGGATGCCCGCGGTCATGCCGTATTTCGTGAAGTAGGCGGAGAGCTTGCCCGCGACGGTGTTCGACGCCTTCACGGGCGGGAGCTTGTTCATGAGGTCGGGAGCGGTGGCCGCCGTGATCTCGGGATCCCAGACGAGCTTGTGGAGGTTCAGCAGGTTCATGCCCGCGCCGTCGCCGAAGTCGATCGGGCAGTCATGGCCGCAGAGCACGGAGCAGAGGAACGAGCTCACGAGGTGCACGGTCTTCGTCTTCGCCCAGGCTTCCGGCTCGGTCACGGCGAACTTCCGGATCTGCGGACCCGTGAAACGCACGATCGCCGGGCTGCCGGTGTCCCTGCGGAGCCGTTCGCCGAACTGTTCGGTCAGCCAGGCGCATTCCTTGTCCGTGGACTTGTCCATCCAGATCGGGGCGACCGCGCGGGAAAGGATCGGCACGAGCTGGTCGGCGAGGGTTTTCGCGGGATCCCAGTCTGTGATCGGGGCGCTCAGATAGACGGAGCCGTGCTGCTGGCCGGACCCGGAGATGCCGGCGATCTCCGCCATCGGGAAGCCCGCCTTCTGCATGCGGTCGAACAGCATGTCCATGGCGGCGACCCACATGCGCGGATCGGCGCAGCGGACGTTTTCGTCGTCGTTGGGGAGGTATCCGCTCGGCGACTTGTATTCCGGCAGATCGTTCTTGAAGTTGACCGCGAAGGAGCCGACGACTTTGCCGGCTGCGGTGTCGATGACCTCGGCTTTGAGGCCCTGCGTGCTGGAGTCAAGACCCAGATAGTAGCTCATTGTTGCATCCTGTTTGCTGGTTGTTGTTGGTGAAATGAGGATATCCTACATAACAATAGCCTGACAAGGCGGTTTTTTCAAGAGTGCCCCGCGCTTTTTTCGACTTTTTCTTTTCCCTGCGCGGCGGATATGCCGGAGCAACGGCGCGCTGAGGAGAAAAGCCGGAATCCGGACATAAAAAAATCCGCATCGGGGATGCGGATCGGAAAATCGAAATGGTGGTGGGGGATGGATTCGAACCATCGAAGGCATGGCCGGTAGATTTACAGTCTACTGCATTTGACCGCTCTGCAACCCCACCAGAAACTGCTCTTGGAGCGGGTAGAGGGAATCGAACCCTCACAATTAGCTTGGAAGGCTAATGTTCTACCGTTGAACTATACCCGCAGGCAATCTCAAAGAGGATTTATTACTATACACCCTTTGCGCGGGAATTCAAGCCCGGAATCCAAAAAAAGCCGAAAAAAGTCCGCTGAAAACGCGGAAGATCATCTCTGTTCCGCTTCAGGTGCGGACGCGGCCGGCTCCGCGCCGTCGCCGGGCAGGGCGTAAAGCGCCCAGACGCCGTTTTCCAGAAGCACCCGGCGGGGTTCCGCGAGAGGATATTTTTTCGTGTCGCGTTTCCTGCTGAGCAGAAAATACGGGCGTGCCGCCGGTCCGCTGACCGACGCGTCCTCGTCCGGGTGGGGGATCACGCGGTCGCCGAGGTAGAAATGTGCGGAATAGGGCGTCCGGCGATAAACGTAGAACTCCCCGTTCTGAATGAGCGCCGCGCAGTCGCGGAAGAAATCGCCCGGCATCTTGTCGGTCCAGCGGTCGGCCGCGACCCAGAGCAGGGAGAACGCCACGCCGACGATGCACCAGACGAGCGGAAGCGCCGCCCGGAGCGCCTTGCGGAAACCGTCGCGCCCGGCGTATCCCCACTTGGTCAGGCTGTCCGCCAGCCAGACGGAGAAGAACGGCACGGTCGGGAGCACGTAGGTGATCAGGACGCGGCTCGTGAGGCACCAGAAGAGCGTGATGGCGAGGAATCCGAGCAGGGGCAGGTCGTCCCTGAGAACGCTTTTCCGCCGGAGATCCGCCAGTTTGCCGCGCCCTTCCTTCGAACACGCGGGGATCAGCACGAGCAGCACGGCGGGCAGGTTCGAGAGCAGGAACCAGATGAGAGCCATCCCGCGGAACGTCTCGCGTCCCGAGCCGTACTGGTCGCCGTATTCCTTGAAGAGGAACCGCTTGAAATTCTCGTTCACGAAGAAATAATGCAGGAAATCCGGGTTCGCCCGCTGCATCAGGACGTACCACGGGGCTGCGATCAGGAAGAAGGCGGCGAAACCGAGGAGCCAGGCGTGATTTTTGAGGTCGCGCCAGCGGTTTCCGAGCAGGACGAAGAGGAAGACCGGCATCCCCGCCAGCGCGATGGCGACCGGGCCCTTCACCAGCATCCCCACGCCCAGCGAGGCGAAAAACCCGAGGCTCGCGAGCTTTTTGTTGCGGCGGACGGTCTCGTGGTCGAACACCATGTAGGCGAAGACGGCGGAGCACACGCAGAACGCCAGCGCCATGTCGGTCATGCACATCCCGGCGTACAGGAAAAATACCGGGCTGGAGAGCGTGAGCAGGACGCCGAGCTGCGCGATGCTTTCGCCTTTGATGCGGCGGACCGCGCCGTACAGGACGGCCAGCAGGCCAGCCGCGAAGAGGAACGACGGCAGGCGCACGGCGAAGAGGTTCGTGCCGAAGACGCGGCATGCGACCGCCCCGGCCTGGAAGCTCAGCGGCGGTTTCCCCTCGAAGTTCATCAGGACGCCGTCGTGGATGAGTTTCGGCTCCAGGTAGTTCCCGCTCTCCGCCATAATCCTGCAGATCAGCGCGTAACGCGCCTCCGAGGGGTCCATGAGCGGCATAAGGCAGTTCAGGACGAGCCGGAGCAGGGCGAGCACGGCGAGGAGATAGAGGAACCCGCGGCGGGAGAAGAGCGGCGCGGGGGCGGGACCGGAGACGGGATTCTGGGATCGGCTCATCGCGTCACTTTCCCCTGTCCGCGTCGTTTTCAATGACCGGGATCGGCTCCACGCCGAGCGTTTCCATCGCGCCGCCGTCCGCGTCCTCCTCGAACTCGTCCGCCGTGTCGACGTTGCGCCACTGTTCCAGCTCGGCGTCGCTCAGGCCGCCTTTCTGTTTGCCGGACATGATCTCCAGCACCCACGGCTGGCGTTTGGACAGCAGGTCGCCGCGCGAGGAGAGCAGGACCACGGTGTCGGACGAGATCGGCCATTCCAGCTCGATCTTTCCGTATTTTTTTCCGCTGTAGAAAACGCGCGTCACGGGGTCGTTGTCCTGGATCAGCTTCCTGTGGTGCGAGCCGAGGCGGAGGTTCTTGTTGGACGCGATGAAGTGCTTCGCGTGCCAGATGATGCTTTCGGTCTCTTCCTTCGTGAGCTTGTCGGACTCGGACGGCTCGAAGAACGGATCGGAGACGACCTCGGACGAACGGCATGCGCCCAGCGCGAAGGTCAGGGGAAGAAGAAGGAGAACCAGGATGCGGAGTTTCATGTTTTTCTCCTCGTGTCGTCATTCTAAAAAAATGGCGGAGAGAGGGGGATTCGAACCCCCGGTAGAGTTTGACCCCTACGACGGTTTAGCAAACCGTTCCTTTCGGCCACTCAGGCATCTCTCCGCATCAGTTCAAAAAATGTTTTATACTATACTCCGTTTTCCGGATAAAATCAAGGCGAAAAGCAAAAAAAAACGAAAATGAGCCGCCCGCGGCGCTTCCGGGGACGGCGGGCACGGTCATTCGACCGGGAAGAACATGGACTGCGTGGCGGCGTTCGCCCTGCGGCGGAAGACTCGCCCGGGGATGCCCTGTTTCGAGTACGTGGGACGCCCCATGAAGTTGACGTGATGCCGGATGGCGAGCGGGCCGAAGGGACCGCGCAGGACTTCGACGAGGTCGAAGCGGTAACGGCGGTTCGCGGCGGCGTCGCCGAGGTCGTGCAGGAACGAGACCGCGGCGCGGAAGTTGCGGCGTTTCTGCGCGTCGGAGAGCTGTCGCCACGGTTCGGGACGTCTGCCGAACTGGCGAAGATGGCAGTAGCGCGTCTTGACCTCCACGAACACGAACGCCGCGCCGTCGAGGCAGACCAGGTCGAGTTCGCCGTACGGCGTGCGGCAGTCGCGCAGCAGGACCGTGTATCCCATCTGTCCGAGCAGACGCGCGGCGTCGCGTTCTCCTGCCGCGCCGAGACGTTTCCGCCAGGAGCGTTTCCGCGCGGACTGCCGGGGCGCGGGCGTTTCCGTCACGCCGTCAGGCATTGTTTCCCGGCAGGCGTTTGAAAAGCGCCCAGAGGTCGTCGCCGATGAAGAACGTGCCGAGCGTGTCGAAACCGCCCGTGTAGCGGCTGAGAAACGTCGCCGAGACCTCGTCGAAATCGCGCGACGGGAGCCGGGAAAACACGAACTTCGCGTCCGAGTCGTCCTCGTCCGCGGTGCACTCGTTGAACACGAAGAGGATCTGGCGTCCGATGGGGCAGAGTCCCGTGAAGCGCACCGGTCTCAGGCGGCGCGCCGCCTTGTTGAGCGCTTCGGCCGCGGCTTTTTCGTCGAAGAGGATGTCGTCCTCGCTGAGCGGGATGATCTTGATCATTTTCCGAAAGCCCTTTCCTGTCCGGGTTGAATGGGCTCCG
This sequence comes from uncultured bacterium, assembly GCA_902780135.1. GTDB lineage: Bacteria > Verrucomicrobiota > Lentisphaeria > Victivallales > UBA1829 > UBA1732. The sequence continues at coordinate 4,371 of CACZEK010000020.1, read as the reverse complement.
CGACGGGATTCGCGCGGAAGTATTCCGCCGCGTCGGCGTCGTCGACGACGCAGCGGGGCGAGATCTCGACGAGCGCGGCGGGCGTGCCGTCGGAATTGCGCGGGACCTGCACTCCGGCGAGGCCGAGGCGGCGCGCGTCGCGTTCCACGAGCATGGCGCGGCAGGATTCGGCGGAGTCGACGCCGGTGGCGTTCTTGGTCGGACCGAACATCTCCCTGCGGCAGCCTTCCACCACGATGGCGCGTTCCGCCATCGGGAGCGCGTCGAAGATGAACGATTCGAGCTTGACCGCGTTCGCGGACCCGGGCTTCACGACCGTGCCGTCGGCGGCGAGGTACGGGACCTTCTTGTCCGCGCGGTGCCACGGGAGCTTCAGCGTGCCGTCCTGCGTGAGCGATTCGATGAACGTGCGGCTGATGATGTGGATGGCGGGGCTGCCGGAGAGGAACGCCAGCGTGCCGTCCGGATTGAGGCGTTCGGCGAGCTCCAGCGGCATGTCGCTGTATTCGATCACGTGCAGGCGGCCGCCGGAGAGGCAGAAATTGCCGAGCTTCTCGGTCGGGCTGGTCTTCGGCAGCATGCGGCTGCTGATCTGCGAGCCTTCGAGGATGTGCAGGCCGATGAACAGCGGATCGGCGATCGGCACCAGCGGATTGTCCACCTGGAAATACGAGAGGTATTCCACGCCGTCCGCCGCCATGCGGTCGAGGCAGCCCGAGGCGCGGAGCGCGAGCAGCGTGCCGCCGTGCCCGTTCGGGGAGAGTGCGAGGGAATCCTTCGCGCCGATGATGAGCTTGCCGTCAAGCCCGATGGCGGGCATGGTGCCCTGAACGAAGAAGCGGACCTGGCCGTCGGCGAGCCCGAAGAACTTGTTCTTCTCGAAGAATTCCTTCGTCGGGGCGGCGTTCAGCTCGCTGCACATGATGTACCAGGTGAGCGGCGCACCGTATTTTTCGGAGAGGCGGCCGATGGATTCGGCGAAATACTGGAAGAGCGTCTTGTGCAGGACGGGCGTGATCGGGTATGTCCCCTTCGGCCCGTCGAATCCGAGGCGCGTGCCCTGTCCGCCCGCGACCGTGAGCGCCGCGACTTTGCCCGCGCGGAGGACTTCCACGCCCTTCGCGACCGCCTCGGCGTACAGCTTTTTCTGTTCGGCGGTCTTCGCCGGGAACGGGAAGAACGGGGCTGGCGCGAGGTCGGCGGGAATGGCGGTCTCGGGGCGTTTCAGGACGTATCCGGCGATGAGGCCGGGGAGGGCTTCCCAGTCGATCGCGCCGAACTGGGCTTCGAGTTTCGCCTGCGCGGCGGCGTCCGCGGCGTCGTAGTGCGACAGCAGATGCGCCTGTCCGGCGGCTTCGATGCGTTTTCTGAGGGTTTCCTGCATGTCAAGTCTCCTGAGGATAACCGTGTGTTTGTGCGTGTGAGTCCGGGAATAATATACATTGCGAATCCGCAACAATCAAACGCGCGCGTGATTTTTTGCGAAAATGAGGCGGTTTCTCCCGCTTCCTGCACAATCATTCCGCCTTTCTGCACAATTCCGCTTGAAAAATGGGCGGAACCGGAAATCTTTACGGGCACTCCGGCTTTTCCTGGTAATCCGGTCTTTGGAAACAAGATACACCCGGCTTCCGAAAAAAATGCAAAAGGTATGCACATTTCCTTAAAAACAGGATAAGATGTCCTCCAATTTAAACTCAACGTTTAAAATAGCGTAACTTCTCCTCATTTTAAGTCAATTGTAGAATAAAAACCGTTCTTTTTTCATGATTCGAGGGTAAAATGCCTCTGATAATCCTACAGATCGTCGAGATTCAGTCTGTAATCCGCGTAGGAAGGCAATTCGGCGAACTCGTCGGGATCCCACGTGCTCGGGGCCGGGTATGCGTGATAGAAATAGACATGATATTTTCTGACGCACAGGACATTTTTATCTTTTTCGTCCAGTTCGGAGATCCTGGATGCCAGTTCCCTCCTGATCTTTTCCGCATCTTCCTCCTTTTCGGTGAAGAGATAGATGTTCCATTCCATGGCGTCCTTCCCGAGCGTGAAGGTAAAGAACCGCAACGCATAATACCAGCCGTTCCACCGGCGCATTTCCGGAGCCATGCCGCACGCATAAGCGACATCGGCTTCCCCCGTGAAAAAAACGGAAGGATTGTCCGTCAGGATCTTCCGAACGGCTATGGCGCTGTCGATCCTTTCCGCCGTTTTCCCCACGAAGCCGATCCTGAGAAAAGCCACGGCGCAGGCAGCGGTATAATACCCCCATAAAAACAGGATCGTCAGGACGATCCAAAGCGCGATCTTTAGCCCCGGGGACATTTTCGCTCCCTTTCCCCTGTCTTTGGCGGAAGGGGCTGCCGATTCCCGCGCGTTTTTCTCGTCTTCGTACATGTTCGGTTCGTTTTCTTTGGTTGATTGTTCTCCTGACCTCTACTATACATCCTTTTTTCCGAAAAACAAACAGAATCAATCTTTTTATGGTACAAAAAGGCCGGACTCCGCGAGGGAGCCCGGCCAAAGTCACAAGCTGGAATCGTTCAGCTTCAAATCACTTGCACTCGGCGAGGTTCATGCGTCGGACTGCGGAAAATCGAGGTCCAGCAACGCAATGAGCTGTTCTTCAAGATGTTCAAGCGAAAGAAGACTATAAGGCTGGAAGAGTTTTGGATCGACCGAGGAATAATCTATGCAGCAGGTCAGGAACCGGTTGCCGTCCCGATTGAAGATTTCAGCTCTTTCCACCCATTTCTGAATTCCAAGTGTCCCAGATTTCGTCTCGAAAACGTAGAATCGGTCGTTGATTTGCACCACGATGTCCAGCTGCATGTCGTTGAGATTGTTATTTTCCGACTCCAGAAGCTTCAGCTTGACGTCCCAGAACACCCGGTACTTGATTGTTTTTTTGTGATTTGCGGAATAATCGGTCAGCACCTTGTTCACGAGATACCTGTTGACATTCTCCGCCCATCCGCCATTGAGAAAACTCTTATTCTTCTTTGGGATGGAAGATGTGACGAGAAGTTCCGTCTTGCTTTTGTTTTGGGTGTATGAAATCCATCCGTTCTTCTTCATCTTCGTGCAGATGTTAAGAAAATCGGTCTTTCTGTCGGGAGGCAGCTCGGCAATCGAATAGCTGAATCCATCCTTGTCGCCATGCCTTTTGTACAATTCTTTCAAGAACGGCACGGCATCCTCTCGGAACTTCCAGATTTTCTTGGCTATGGGATAGAATTCGGATTCAGGCTCTTGTATCTGGCATCCGACAATGGAATATCCAAGTGAACGGCAGTATTCCGCAAGAGGCCTGGTCGCCGGGTCCTTGACATACTGGTTTTCTTTCCAGATAGCTTCCTGCTCGGCTTCAAGCTGTTCAAGCGAAAGCTTTGTCAAGGCGATTTTGTCGTCAAAGAATTGCCTGGATGTCTCCAGAGCCTTGATTCGTTTGATTTCGTCGTCAATCAATTTTCTGGATATCTCCAGGGCCTCGATTCGTTTGAGAAAGTCTTGTCTATGGCTCATAGGATGAATTGGGTTGAGGTTTATTCGTTTTTTTATAGGATAAATCAGAAAAAGAGGTTTTTCATCTACTATACTTTGTCTTTTCCGAAATGCAAACAGCTTTTTTCGGGATGTCAAAAAAACGATAATGGCCGGACTCCGCGAGGGAGCCCGGCCAAAATCACAAGCTGGAATCGTTCAGCTTCAGGTCACTTGCTCTCGGGGGAGAGGTCGGTGCCGATGCGGAAGTAGTCGACGTCGACAAAGCCGCCGGCTTCCTTCGTGGCGAAGTTGAAGATGCCGAAACGGTAGCCCATGAAGTGGGGCATGCTGTAGGGCATGTTGATGGCGTTGCCGATGCGCGTCCAGGTCTTGCCGTCCTTGCTGTAGTAGAAGAAGGACTGGTCTTTTCTGCGGATGTTGAGCTTGTATTCGTCTTCGGCGGGCGCGCCGACCGGAGCAACGTCGACTTCCACGCGGAGATAGGCGATGTCGCCGTCGAGCGGGACGGAGGCGACTTCGTTCATAGCCGCCTGCGGCTGCTGGGGCTGCTGCTGTCCGGGGCCGCCGGGGCCGCCGCCGAAACCGCCGGGACGTCCGCCGCGGCCGCGACCGCCGCCGCCAGCCGGGGTGCACATGACGATGGTCTTCTTGCCGTCCGCCATCTTGACGCCGACGAAGCCCCACTGGCTCTGGAAGGAGGAGAGTCCGGCATAGTCGCCGTCCTTCATATTCTTCGTGTCGATCTTGATCTCGGCGGTGGAGGCGGGGCCGAACACGCGCTGCGTGAGGGTGTTTTTCGCCTTTTCCAGGGAGTTCACGACGTCGCCGGTCTTGAAGCGGATCCAGCCTTTGCGGTCGGTGAGG
>CACZEK010000019.1 GCA_902780135.1 uncultured bacterium | reverse complement strand
GGTGGCGTCGCCGAAGCCGACCCAGTTGCTGTACTCTTCGGAGCCGGAGATCACGTTGCTGTCGAGCTGGATGTCCGTCTTGTGCTGCGCGTCGCCTTCCCCGATCGGGTTGTTCTCGAAGTCGACGTACTTCGGATTCAGGACCTTCTTCTCATACAGCGTGTTGTTGTCGCCGTTGTCGGCGTCTTCGTAGATCAGGCTCTTGGCGTTCAGTTCGACGTTGTAGAACGTTGCCGTGGACTTCTTGTTCTTGTTCTCGACAGCCACGTAGTACGTGCCGATGCCGGTGGCATTGTCAACGTCGACGTAGATTTCCTTCGTTTCGCCGGGGACGCCCTTGGAGACCGTGACGGACTTCAGGGACTTCGCCTTGCCGTTGACATAGCTGAAGATGGAGAACTTGACCTTGTCGTCAGCGTTCTTCGTCGTGACCGTGAAGGAGAGCTTCGCGGGCGCGGAGACCGTGATCTTCGCGTAGTCGGCGGTATCGACAGAGTTGACGAAGTTGTAGAAGCCGTCGCTGAAGACGGTTCCCTTCTCGTCGAGGAGCACTCTGCTGAATTCGTCGACCGCGTTGCCTCTGGTGCCGATGACGGCGGCGTTGAGGCTGTTGTTCCAGCCGTTGTCCGCCTTGTTCTCGAGAGCGACATAGGACAGGACGAGGTTGTCCTGAGCGTCGAGATCGAGGACGTAGGAGAGAACGTCGCCTGCCACGAAGAAGTCAGGAGCGCCGACCACGAAGTTGTAGTCGTTGAACTTGACATTCGCCTTGAAGAGGTCGGCAGCGCCGGTGGCGAGCACGACATCGGTGCCGGCCGCGGCGGGTTCGGCGGTCAGCGTGAGCGTCGCGAATTCGCCGAGGGTGACGTTCTCGAATCCTTCGAACGCGCCCTTGGAGGCATCGAACGCAACCGTGCCGTCGACGGTGACGGAGGCGTTGATCTTCGCAGGATTGACCAGCGTGGCATCGTTGCCGATGACGGTGGGGTCGACGATCGGTTCGCTGAAGGCCGCAACGCCCTTGAGGACGTCGACCGCGGCATCTTCAACGCCGACTGCCTTGGCGGCCGCTTCGTCAGCGGTCGCGAAAGCGTCGGTGCCGATGGTGGCCTTGCCGCCAGGAACGTCAACTTCCGCACCCTGAGCCAGGCCGGTCCAGTCGCTGTTGGCGTAGAACGTCTTGGAGGTCGGCGGCGGCGGAACCGGGCCGGACTTCTTCGCGATCGTCACGGTGAGAGCGTTGTTGTCGGTGTAGCCGAGCTGGTACGTGTAGTCGCCGAACTCGACCGCGCCGCCGGAGACCGTCAGATAGACGGGTTCTTCGGTGCCGGTGAGGAGTTCAACCTCGCCGGTGAAGTTGCCGTTGAGACCGGTGGCGAGGTAGTAGGTGCCTTCGCCAGCGGAGAGTGCGGACAGCTGATACGTCGCATTGCCGGAGATGAAGCTGAAGCCCTTGATCTGGGCATTGGCCTCGTCGGCGCCTGCATCAGCAGCGGCGAAGAGGATCGTGCCGTTGACCGTGATGGCAGAGGCGAACTCGGACTTGCCGGCGAGCGTGGCGTTGGCGCCGACCTCGTTGGTCACGCTGACTTCAACGCCGTTCGGGAACGAGATCTCGCCGCCGTCGACCGTGATGGTGCCGCCTTCCTTGACGCCGTTGAACGCATCGCCGTAGGTAAGGAACGCATCGATGCCGATCGTGGCTTCCGTGACGCCGTCGCTGAGGGTAACGGTGCCGGAGGTCGGCCAGGTGTTGTTCACGTAGACGTGAGTCGGGAGATCCGTGGGCTTCACGTACTTCTCAACCGTGAGGACGAGGTTGTTGTTGTCGTCGATCGCGACCGAGTAGTCGTAGCCGGCCACTCTCTGCTTTTCGCCGCCGACCGTGATATCCTTTTCGCCGTTGACCGTGATGGCCTTGTTGAAGGCATCGGCATCGGAGGCGAGGATGTAGGTCTTGGTCTCGTCGGCCTTGACAGCGTCGACCAGCACGAACTTGGCGTCGCCCTTGAGGCTGGCGTAGCCGGTGAGCTGAGCGGCAGCGTCGGTCGCGATTTCGGTGTCGAAGACGAACGTGCCGTTGACCGTGATGTTTTCGGTGGCGGTGAACTTGCCGGTGAGCGTGGCGTCGGCGTCGATCGTGATGGCGCAGGTGTCGCCTTCGGCGATGGCAGTCTTGCCGCCGACCACTTCGATCGAAGTGACGGTCTCAACCGCTTCAGCCTCGGCGATCGTGACGAACGCATCGTAACCGATGGTGGCCTTGCCGCCAGGAACGTCGACTTCGCCGGTCATGCCGGTCCAGTCGCTGCTCACGTAGGCCTTGGTGACCACAGGCGTGGGCGGCTCTTCGCCGGCGACCGTGAGGACCAGGGTCTTCGCGTCGGTGAGTTCGAGCGTGTACTTGAAGCTGCCGATTTCCTTGTCGACGTCGCCGACGGAGATAGTGTCGGTGGCGGTGACGGAGATCGGGGACGTGAAGGCTTCGACGCCGGAGGCGAGCACGTAGGTGCCGGCCGTCGCGACAGGAGCGAGCTCGTAGGTCGCGGTGCCGACCATGAAGCTGAAGCCTTCGATCTGGCCCTTGTCGGTCGAGAGCGCGGTGTCGAAGAGGACATTGCTGCCGTCAACGGTGATCGCGGTTTCGGCCGTGAACACGTTCTTGCCGACGATCGTGGCAAAGGCGCCGACGGTCGTTTCAACGCCGGCTGCGGAGCCGTTCGCGAAGGTGATCTCGCCGCCGTCGACGAGGACCTTGGCGGTACCGGTGGCAACAGCCGCGCCGTAGGTGGCGAAGGCGTTGACGCCGATGGTGGCCTTGGTGACGTCGTCGCTGAGCGTGACTTCGCCGGTGGAGTTGATCCACTCGCTGTTCACGTAGGCGATTTCCGGAACCTGCTTTGCGACGACCGCGAAGCTGAGGTTGCCATTGTCGAGGACGAGCGTGTAGCCGAAGTCGCCGATGTTCTCAACAGCGCCGACCGTCAGGGTGACGTCGTCGCCGCCGAGGAGCTTGATGCCCTTGTCGAAGGTTTCGACGCCGGAGGCGAGCAGGTAGGTGTCGCCGATCTTGACGTCGCCGGAAACCGTCAGGGTGAACTGCGCGGTGTCGCCGAACGTGGCCTTGCCGAAGCCGGCGATCTGCGCGCCGTCAGCGGTGTTGGCGGTGTCGAACGCGACGGTGCCGTCGATCGTGACGGTCTTGGTCTCGGCCGGGTTGAAGACAGCCTTGCCGCTCAGGGTGGTGAGGGCGCCCATGGAGAGCGAGCCGGTCACTTCGTTGGCGGTGAGGACTGCGTCGTTGGCAACGACCGTATCCGTGACGATGCCGTTGGTGAAGCTGACCGCGCCACCGACGACCTTGATGGTCGAGGCATCGGCGGAGATCGCCTTGGCAGCGGCCGCGTCGCCGGTCGAGAAGCCGTTCACGCCGACCACGACTTCGTTGTTGTCGATCGTGTACTTCTCGCCGTCCTTCCAGTTGCTGTTGACGTAGATGGTGTCCTGAGCGGTTTCCTTCGTGAGGACCAGGACGTCGCCGTCAATGCTGAGGGAGAAGAACGCGCCGAGCGTTTTGAGTCTGTCGCCGCCGACGGTGAGGGTGCCGTACTCGGAGGAAGCGCTCTTGAGCATGACACCGGCGGTGAAGCCGGCTTCCGCATTAAGACCGGACGCGAGTGCGTAGACGCCGTCCGTGAGTCCGGCATCGTCGATCGTCGCCGTGAAGTTCGGAGTGCCGGTGATCGTCTTGAAGTTCGTCACCTTGGCGCTGTCGGTTTCAACGGTGCCCTGGCCGACGATGTTGAAGTCGAGCGTGGAGCCGGACGCGAAGTCCGCGATCGCCTTGGAGGTGAGACCGAGGCCCTTGGTCACGGTGACGCCGGATTCGACGGTGAGCGTGGAGCCGTCCATCACGTTGAGGCCGCTGGCGGAAGCGCCGGACTTGAGCGTGAGGGTGGCAGTCTGGTTAGCGCCGATGGTCGTGTTCGAGATCGAGGACGTGGCGTCGACGACCAGTTTGACCTTCTTGGAGATCGCGGTGGCGCCGAACGAGACGTCGCTGCCGACGACCGTGAGCGTGCCGCCTTCGGAGACCTTGTTGTAGGCCGTGAGGGCCTGCGTGTCGTCGAACGCGGTGTAGCCGTAGTAGAGGGTCTTGCCGTCGATTTCGATCGGCACGGTCGGATCCTCATAGTCTCTCCACTGGGCGCTGACGTAGACGTCGTCGGCCTTCAGGACCAGGTAGACTTCCGTCTTGGTGGTGAGTTCGTTGAGTCTCACGTCGACCTCGTAGAGCGGGGAGGTGCTCTGGATGGCCGCGCCGGTGATGCTGTCGGCGGTCAGGACGAGGATCTTGTCGTCGCCGCCCTTGATGAACTCGGACGCGTCGATCGTGAACTGGCCGTTGTTGACAACGTCGCCGTTGACCGTGATAGCCGCGGAACCGGTGTAGAGGAGGTGCGACTTGTCGTCGATCGTGATGCTGTTGTTGAGGAGCGCGGTCGTTTCAACGAAGCCGGTGACGTGGAGGATGGTGCCTTCGGCCTGGAGGGCGCGGAGAGCGCCGTATTCCACAACCGTTTCGCCATCTTCGTCGAGCACGTCGGTCAGACTGCTGAACGCGTTGTAGCCGGCCTTGGCATCGTATTCCTTGCCTTCCTCGACGGAGCCGCCGTAGAACAGGGCTTCGCCGGTGGCTTCGAGCGAGGTACCGAGCTTGAAGTTTTCGGCTTCGTACGTGGAGTTCACGTAGACGTCCTTGACGGCGCCCTTCAGCACGATGGTGCTGACGGTCTTCTTGTTGTCGTCATAGTCGGTGGCGAACGTGTACTTGGGCTCTTCGCCCTCCGCAGCGTCGTTGCCGATGATCTTCAGGTTCTTGGCCCAGTCGAAGTTGTTGAGGCCGCCGGTGACGTTGCCTTCTTCATCGGTGGTGTAGTTCAGGCCGAGGAGAACACGGCTGGGTCCTTCGTAGCCGGTCAGGTCGACGACGATCTGTCCGTCAACGTGGATGAGCTTGCCTTCCGCATCGACGCCGTTGCCGTTGAACAGGGTCATCGAATCGCCCTTCAGGCTGGATTCGCCGGTCATGTTGACCGTCTTGAAGTACAGGGAGTTCTTGACGGTGTTTGCGCCGGTGACGTTCAGGACGCGAGCGCCGGTGTAGCCCCAGACGGCGTTGTCGTCGCCATAGGCCGCGGACAGGTCGGCAATATCCGAATTGTAGTCGCGACGACCGGCGGAGAGGACGCCGTTGAACTTGGTGTTCTCGATATTGAAGATGAAGTCGGAACCGCAAGCCGGGAGGTCGGCGTTGATGTCGCCCTGGCTCCAGTTGTCTTCAATGGCGAAGATGGCGTTGGCGCCGAAGGTGGTGTCCTTCATGTTGACGGTAACGACGCCGCCGGTGACCTGTTCCCAGGAACCGCCGCCGCGGATCGCCCATTCGACCGCTCCGTCGACCTGGACATTGTCGAGGTTGATGTTGAGGGTCTCGGTCGTTCCATCGGGCACGCCGTCGACCTGAGAATACTCAGGACGTTTGACCTTGCTGCCCATCGGGGAGTCGCCGATGAAGCGGAGGGACTTGTAGATCTTCGTGTTCTTGAAGTTCACGTTGATCGCGGACTTTTCGGTCTCGGACTTGTCGACGACGTTCGTGAAGTTCACGATGTACAGTCTGCCGCCGGCGTTGCTGGCGTCGCCGAGGACGGAGTCTTCGACGTCGACCGTGACATTGCCGACCAGGGTGTTGCGATGGTCCCACGGATTATTCGCGGTCACGTTGGACACCAGCCAGCTGTCATTGTCGTCGCCGGTAGCGGTCGCGACCGTGCTGTTGTTGATGAAGACGTGCGTGTCGCCAACGTAGATGCGTTCACCGGTGGTGCCGCCGAGGACGATGCGGTCGACGACGCTGCCGTCGGTGATGTGGGTCTCGTTGAGGAACTTGCCGTCCTGGCCTTCAGCCGGCTCGCCGTATCCGGTGTGGATGGAACCGGTGCGGTGCGTCGCCCACATGTTCTGGCCGTCGTGGAGGTTCGGGCCGAGAGAGTTCATGTAGCCGAACGCATTCACATCGGCAAACAGCGGATCACCGGTGGCCTGGAAGACCTTCGGAACGTTTTGAGCGTGGCCGTCTGCGCCAGCCCAGTCGGAGCTGAGGTAGAGCGTGTTCAGAGCGACCATGTTGACGCTCTTGGTCGCCTGGTCGTAGAACGCGTAGTAGCGGTTCGCGCCTTCGCCCGCGAGGGTGATGGTCGTGCCGTCAGCCAGTTCAACGCCGTCGACGGTGATGCCGCCTGCGGTGGTGAGGACCGCGGTTTCGCCGTCAGCCTGGAACTTGGCGTCGACGTTGATCGTGATCTTGGCGTCCTTGGCAAGGTTGACCGCGCCGTCGACCGTGAGCGCCTTGTCGCCCGCCGCGAAGGTCAGAGCGGAGACGCTGTCGATGCTGACGACGTTGAGGGTCTTGTTGACGGTGAGCGCGCCGGTGCTGGTGAAGGCGCCGAGCGTGGCCGCGTCTTCGACGATCACATCGCCGCCGTTCGTGACGGTGACGGCCTCTTCCTTGGAGAATTCGCCGCCCTTGATGAAGACGGTGGCGTCCTTGGCGGCCTTGTCGGCAGCCGTGGCCGCGGAGGCAAACGCGTTGCCGTTGAAGGTGATCGCGGTGTAGCCTTCGAAGCCGTTCGCGGTTTCAGCGTTCCAGTCGGCCTTGGCGTAGGTGTTCTTGACCAGTCCGGTGCGGATGACGAGGGCCTTCTTGCCTTCGCCGAAGTCGGAGAAGTAGGAATCGAATCCTGCAGCGCCGCCTTCGACCGTGACGGTCGGGAAGACATCGCCGAAGCTCGCCGCGACCATGACGACCTTGTCATAGTCCGCGAAGTCGGCGGCGTCGATGGTGATCGCCGCGCCGGCGAAGTCTTCGGACAGGGTGACGACGTCGGAGGCTTTGACCTTGACGGAGGTGAACCCTGCAACGGCCTTCGCGGAGGCAGCGCCCTTGAACTCGAGCGTGCTGGTGGTGTTGTCGCCGGCGGAGATCGTGCCCTTGACCGTCGTGCCTTCGCCGATGGTGACGGAGGACGCGCCGGTAACCTTCGAGAGGTCGGTGGAGACCGTGATGTTCGTCACGGAGGCGCCGCTGTTCACGGTTAGTTTCGCGCCGGTGGTGATGGGTTCGCCGGCGGTTTCCGTCGCGCCTTCGCCTTCGCCCGTGACGACCGGGGCATTGCCGCCGAACACGTTTTCGATGTTGCCGCCGTTCACGATCGTCTCGAAGCCCTGCGCGTAGATGTTCTTGTCATTCGAGCTGGCTTTTTCGACGTGGAACGCGACCTTGGTCGGATCCGCGGCAGCGAGAGCCGTGTTGGCATCGGCGAGCTTGTTGAAGGCGTTCTCACCGAACATGAGGTGGGTCGTGTTGCCCTTGGCATCCACAACAGCGAGGCCGTTGGAGGCGGCGGAGTATTCCGTGCTGTAGTAGATGTCGCCGAGCGTGCCCTTCTTGTAGACGAACACGCTGGTGGAGCCGACGACGGCGGTGTAGCCTTCGAGCTCGGTTTCGGTGTTGTCCTTGTCGACGAACTTGGCAGTCAGGGTATCGGCGCCCGAGATCTGGCCGGTGACGCTGATGTATTCCTTGAAGTTGCCGTACTTGCCGTCGGCGCCCTTCGCGGCTTCGGTCGCATCGCCGAGGAGGAGGAAGCCGCTGTTGGTCTGGGAGAGGGAGACCGTGGAGCCGGACAGGAAGGCATCGTCGGAGACCTGGATCTGGGAGAACATCTTCACGAGGTTGACGTTGTTGTTGGTGCCGTCGACCTTCAGGATGCGCGTGCCGCCGGTGACCGCATCAACGTCGCCGCCGTTCACGCCGAGGCCGCGAGAGCCGGAGAGCGTGCCGGTGGAGGTAACGCCGTTGATGGTGAGCGTGGCTTCGCCGGTCCAGTTGGTCGTGGTGCTGTCGCCGAAGAAACCGATGGTGGTATCGGTGCCGCCGCCGAAGCTGCTGTTCGTGATCGTCAGCGTGACCTTCGTGGAGTTGTTTTCGGAGGTATCCCAGAACCAGACGTACTTCGCGGCGTTCGCGGTGACGTTGTTCAGCGTGACGTTGAGTTCGTTCAGCTGTCCTTCGTAGCCGTAGACATCGTCGAAGAGACCGATGTCGCCGTTGAGCGCATAGTCCTGGAAGTTGACGTTGATGGTGCCGCCGCCGATTCTGGCGTAGCGGGTGGCACGGAACTGGGCGTTGCCGCCGACGTTCGTGTGACCGCTGTTCGTCAGATTGATGGTGTAGATTCCGTCGACGATGGAGCCTTCATCAAGCGTGCCCGCCACGATGGTGAGGCGGTGCGTGCCGTCGTTGCCGCGGCCGAGGAGATACACGTTGTTGCCGTTCGTGAACGTGACGTTGTCGAACGTCATGCTGCCGGTGCCGACGCGCATGAAGCCGTTCTCTTCCGTGCCGTCTTCGGTGGCGGTGGCGCCGAACTGCGTGGTGCCGAGCGTGACGCCGGAAGCGATGACATCAACGTACGGATTGACGTTGGTGTTGTAGGAGCCTCTGTCGGCGTTGCGCATGACGAGGATGTCGCCGCTGGAGAGCTGGTTGACAACCGGGGTCAGCGTCGAGTTCACGTTGTAGCCGTAGACCTTCGTGTTCACGACGCCGTTGACCGTCTCGGTCGTGCCGTTGACGGAGTTGTTGGCGGTCGTGTCGTAGAATCCGGCGTTGGCGCGCTTCACGACCTTGACGGCCTTCGCGTTCTCGTCGTAGTAGACCATCGCGCCGTCCTTGTTGTTGACGGAGTCGATGACCGTACGGGTGAACTGGGCGCCTTCTTCTCCCTCGTACTGGAGGAAGTTGTTGATGCCGTTGGCGACGGTCAGGAGCGTGGCGGTGCCTGCGCCGACCGTGTAGCCGTCGAAGTCAACCGTGAACTTGCCGCCGTTGGCGAGATAGTCGATCTTGCCGGCGGTCAGCTTGGAGGCGTTCACTGCATTGAGCGTGAAGGCGTTGATGCCTTCGACCGCGGTGAGCGTCGTGGCCGCGGCGGGATCGACGACCAGGGCGTAGCCCTTCGCGTCTTCCGCGCCGGATCCGGCGATGGAAGCGATGGAGACCGGGGTGGTCGCGGCGGTCGCGAGCGTGACGACGGAATCGTCGGCGAGCTTGAGGCTGCCGGTGAAGGTGCCGCCTTCGACCTGGAGGTTGATCTGTCCGGCCGCGGTAAGATCGAGGTCGGCATATTCGCCCTTCAGGACGTATGCGGTGTAATCCTTGTTGGTGTGACCGATCAGGGTCTCGGCCGTGAGGGCGGAGGAGTTGAACGCGTTCACGTTGAAGAACAGCAGGTCGCCGTACTCGGATTCCGTACCGTCGATGGTCTTGTCGACGTAGTCGGAGGAGAAGTAGACGTTGCCGGCGCCGTGCGAAACGACGTACAGGCTCTTCTTGTCGGCGGTGAGGAACTTGTCGATGTCGCCCACGACGTTGATCTCGCCGGTGTAGTTCGCCAGGTCGTCGGAGACGAGGACCTTGCGGCTTGCGCCGGTGTAGCCGGTGCCGTCGATCGTGATGCTGGTCACGCCGAGCAGAGCGTCAGCGGTCAGGAAGCCGTTGTCGGCCGCGCTGATCGTGAGAGCTCCGGCGTCGATGTCGCCCTTGACCGTGACGGCGGACGCGACCTTCATGGCGTCGAAGCCGGTGACGGTGGCGTACAGCGTGCCGCCGCTGCTGAGGACGAGCGTGCTCGTGCCGCCGACGGAATCCTTGGAGCCGTCGATTTTCGCGAAGACGGCGGGCTTGCCTTCCGGATCTTCGTCGGTCGGAGCGACCGGAGCCTTGCCCCAGGTGCCGCCCGCGATCTCGACCGTGGCGTTGCCGGTAACGGTCTTGGCGGGGATTTCGTCCTTGGCGGGCGCGGCAACGACGAGGGCCGGGTTGATCACGATGGGATCGCCGGTTTCGGGATCGACGTCTTCCTTGGCGTTGGAGAAGTCGCCGTTGGAGATCACGAGGTTCACGAACTTCGTGCTTTCGACTTCTTCGTCCGCGATCGTCGCGTAGACGGCGTTCGTCTTGTCGTCGAAGAGATCTTCGTCAACGACGGCGAACAGCTTGGTGGATTCGTCGCCCTTGACCTGGATCGCCTTCGCGTCTTCGAAGCTGTTCAGAGCGTTCGCGACGGTCTTGCCTTCCGTCTTGTCGTCACCCTCGTAGATGAGGATGTCGCCGGAGGCAACCGTACGGCCGGTGACGGCGGTTTCGTAGTTCTTGTCGTAGAACAGGTTGCCGCGCGTGCCGTCGGAGAGGACGATTCCGCGGCTGCCGTAGACGACGAGGTAGCCGGCCGGGAGGGTCGAGGTGTTGTCGACGCCGTTGAGGCCGGTGATGGTCGTGCTCATGCGGACCAGGGTCTTGGTCGGGCCGGTGTAACCTTCGGCGTTGACCTTGACGAGGCCGTCGCCGACGAGGGCGACCGTGCTGCCGGAGAGGAAGGAATCCGCGTCGATCTCGAGGTGGTCGAACCCGTCGGAGCAGCCGACGTAGTTCGAAGCGCCGGCGATCTTCAGGGTCTTCACGCCGCTGAAGCTGCAGTTGCGGTTCGGATCGATGCTGTCGGCGGTCAGGAAGCCGCTGAAGTAGGAGTTGTCAACCGTGAAGGTGATCGTCGCATCGTGCGTGGGAGTGCCCCACTGCCAGTTGCCCTGGCTGCCGAAGCGCATGTCGGAGGACGCGCCGATGGAGGAATCCTTGATGTTGACGATGAAGGATCCGTGGTAGCCCGGGTTGCCCTGGGTGATCCACCACCACTTGTTGTTGGGAGCAGTAACGTTCGTCAGATTGACGGTAACGGACTGGTCCTTGGTGATCGGGGCGCCGTCGCCGAAGAACTGGAGGTCATCGGCGATGAGGGTGTCGCTGATGTCGAACACGAGTTCCGGACCGGTGAAGTTCAGGTAGTCGTTGAAGTTCACGGTGCGGGCGTTGCCGTCATAGCGGTTGCCGATCGTGGAAGCGGTGATCGTGATGTAGCAGCTGCCGCCGATGGTGTTGCGGTGGTTGTACGGCTGATCGCCGGTGACATTGCTCATCACAACACTGTTTCCGCTATATCCGAAATAAGTGTTGTCGATGGTGATGCGCGCATTGGTGTCGACGCGCTTGTCGCGGCCGATCAGACCGGTGTTCATCGTGCCGAAGGTGCCGCCGGAGACAACCAGGTTGAGCAGCTTGTTGTTGGTGGTGATGTCGTTGGCCGTGTAGTCGGAGACATAGACCGTGCCGCCTTCGAGGAGGGCGTCGATCGCCTTCCCGTAGTCGTTGAACATGTTGATGCCCCAGAGGAGGGTATCGCCGTTCTCGGCCTTGGATCCGTTGTCGGCAACGGTGTATTTCGGGCTGAAGTACACGCGGGTCAGGTCGATCGCATAGATCTGCTTGCCGTTGTTGTAGTAGCCGATGCCTTCGTCGCATTCGACGTTGATATTGAGGATGTCAGTATCGCTGTCGATGATCAGGCGGCGGTTGCCTTCGGTGGACTCGAACGCGGTGCGTTTGAGCTTGATGGTGCCCGGCTTGCCTTCGGAACCGAGGCTGATGCCGGAGGCCTTCAGGAAGCCGTCGGCGTTGATCTCGAGTTCGGAGACGCCGGTGATGAGACCGACCGTATTGTTGTTGCTGCCGATCTTCAGCACGGTGTCGCCCGCGCCGATGATGTTGCCGGTGCTGGCGGTGGAGCCGAGGGTGATCGTGGCGTTGGACGACGTGTAGACGCCGTTGCCGGCGGTCAGGTAGAGGTCGCCTTCGAGAGCGCCGTTGACGGTGTAGGTCTTGCCGGAGTAGAATTTGTTCTTGTCGGCAGTGTCGGTGCAAGCATAGACGTCGCCGGTGAACTTGCCGGCATCGAGGACGAAGGAAGCGCCGCCGAGTTTGATCTCGGAACCCGCGCCGCCGAGTTCGCCGCCGGTGATGGTCATCGTGTATTTCTCGCCGCCGAGGTATTCCGAAGCGAGGGCGACGTCGCTGAAGGCGTTGGAGCCGGCCTGGGCTCCGCCCGCCCACAGGTAGGTGCCGTCTTCGAGGAGTTCCGTGTAGCCGTCGACGTACAGGCTGTTCACGTACACGTCGTTCTTGACGAGGTTGAGGATGACGACGGCGTCGGCGCCTTCGTCGAGCGAAACCTTGTTGATCGCGTAGTTTTGAACCTT
The DNA here is from genome assembly GCA_902780135.1 of uncultured bacterium. Taxonomy (GTDB): domain Bacteria; phylum Verrucomicrobiota; class Lentisphaeria; order Victivallales; family UBA1829; genus UBA1732. The sequence continues at coordinate 37,639 of CACZEK010000019.1, read as the reverse complement.
GGTCGGCTTCTTCGCATCTGCGTCGGAAGTCCACTTGTTGACGTTCACCGTGCCGCTGATGCCGTTTTCGGCAAGGACGAGGGCATGGTTCTTTCCGGCATAGCCGGCCACGTCGACTGCGAGGTTGGTGGCCGCATCGGCGAATTCAACGCTCTTGGCGGAGATTTCGCCGTCTGCCTTCATGGAGATGTTCGCGTCGGAGATGTTGCCGGCTTCGACGGTCACACCCTTCTTCAGCTCGATGGCATCGAATTCGGAGATGTCGCCGGCCTTGACGACGCCGCTGCCTTCGAATTCGAGGGTCGCGCTGTTCAGCTGATCCATGGAGCCTTCCACGTCGCCGACTTCCGCGCCGCCCTGGATGGTCATGGTCGCGTCGGTGGTGGCGCGGACGTCCGGAATGGTCTTACCTTCCTGCGCGGTCGGGCCGTCGTTGGCGAGCGAGAGGTTGCCGGCCTTGACGCCCTTGTAGATCTTGGCGTTGTTGCCGTGGAAGTCCATGGCTTCCGTGTATTCGCCGCCGTAGACGATGATGTCGCCGTGCCATTCGTCGGCGTAGACGAGAGCGCCGGCGAGGTCGTTGTGGGCATTGGACTTGTACAGGAGTTCCTGGCCTTCGACGATGCGGCCGTTGTCGGCTGCGGTGAAGGCGGTGTCGATGTACATGTCGTCGGCCTTGTCGAAGATGACGATCTTCTTCAGGTGGCCGTCCTGGAGGTCATAGGACAGCTTGCAGCGGCCGGTCATGTCGTTGTCGCCGATAACCGTGATGTTGCTTAGTTCGGCGTCAGTGTAGATCTCGTTGCTCGCCTGGATGACGGTGTGCGTGCCGCTCTTGTAGCCGGACATGTTGATCATGACCTGCGTGAGCGTGCCGGCGTTGTCGAGGTCGCCGCTGGCGATGCCGACCGTGGTGTACTGCAGGGTGTTGAGCTGCAGCTGGGCGGTGGCGTCGACGATGATGGTATCCCACTCGCAGAGGTAGGACGCCGTGGTGACGTTGCCCTTATCCGTCGCGACGATGTGCAGGGTGTTCGTGACGTTGAACGCCTGCGGAGCCTTGCCGGCGCCTTCGAGGGACAGGCCGGTACGGATGTTGTTGGTCAGAGTGGAGTTGCCGATCTCGAAGTTGATGCTGCCTGCGGTGAAGTAGGTCTGCAGGAGCGTCGCGCCGTAGCCGTCCCAGTGCACGTCGTCAGTGTTCAGGGCCGTGACCGTGCCGCCGACGACGGAGTCGTAGATCTTCAGGTTCAGGTTGGCGTTGATGATCTGCTTGTTGTTCGGGTTCGGATCGACGAATTCCCGATCGCGTTCGGTATTGCCGCCTTCCTGGACGGCGCGGGTCTGGATGCCGTAGAACGCGTCGATATTGGAATCCTGGATCGTGACGTTGATGTCGATCGGCTTGGATTCGTCGGTGCCGAAGCTGCCGCTGCCGACATAGATGGCGCCGGTGCGGCTGTTCGTGATCGTGGCGTTGATGTTGCCGTTCGTCACGTTGGTCCAGTCATCGCCGGTGAGGCGGACGCCGGAGCCGGTGTTGACCTTGTCCATGCTCAGGTCGACGTTGCCGGTGGCTTCGTCGTACTTCGCGGCGATGCCGTAGATGCGGCTGGAGAGGGAAGCGCCCGCGAGTTCGATGACGCCGCCGCCGACGGACGCGCCGGAGAAGGCCGCGGTTCCGCCCGAAGCGGTTTCGAACACGGTGTTGATGCCTTCGCTCTTCTTGAGCTCTTCGCTGTCGGTGGTGTAGCCGACGAGGTAGATGCTGCCGGAGGCCGCGGTCGCCGCCGCTTCGGCGTCGGCTCTGTTCAGGAAGACGTTGGTGCCGTTGAACAGGGCGTCGCCGGTGGCTTTGTCAAACGCTTCGCCGTCCACGAAACTGGGCGTGTAGACATCGCCCTCGCCCTTCGTGAAGAGGCCGGGGCCGGTGTAGACGTTGTCGGTGGAGGTGATGAAGAGGTCGCCGGTGTGCTCGGTGTTGCCGCCGAGGACGGTCTTGCCGTAGCTCTTTCCATCCGGAGCGAGGACCGTAACGCGGTCGGGATCCAGATAGAACTTGCTGGGAACGTCGAAGACCAGGCGGGAGCCGGAGCCCTTGGTGGCGTCGACGTAGATCTTCGAGCCGGCGACCATCGTGCCGGTCATGGTGGCAAGCGCGGAAGCGTCGATGTAGAGGTCGCCGTCCTGAATGCTGGCGAACGTGCTGTCGGAGACGACGTTGATGCTCTTCGCGGAGATCTTGCCGACCGTGGAGTTGTCGAGGATCACGTCGTATGCGGCGGCGTCGACGTCCATGCCGGTGGCGTCGTCGAAGATGCGGAGCTTCGCGTTCAGCGACTTGGTCTCGTTGTAGACGACAGCCTTTTCGACGGAACCGAAGAGGTTCATGCCGTAGAGGAAGGTCTTGCCGTTGATGACGACGGATTCGCCTTCTTCATAGTCTTCGTCGGAGAACTTGCTGTTGATGTAGAGCTCGTCCTGCGAGTAGATGACGATGGAGGTGTCGGTCCGGACGAGGCTGTAGGGGCCGTCGTTTTCGGCCTTGACTTCCTCGCCGACCTTCCAGTTGATCGTCCATGCGTTCACGCCGCCTTCGGCCTTGACGATCTCGTTGGCGCCGATGAGCTTGTTGTCGCCGACGGTGATGGTGATCGTCTTGGAGCCGGTGGTGGTGAGGTCGCCGGACACGATCAGGTTGGAGGAATCCGCCATGAAGATGGAGCCGCCGAGGGTCAGGCCGTTGGTGACTTCCGGATTCGCCTTGTTCGTGAACGCGACTTCCGCGCCCGCGTCGATCGTGAGGTTGCTCTTGATCTCGGCGCCGCCGGTCACATACAGCTTGCTGGTGGACAGGTTCTTGACGCCCTTCAGGGAGCCGGCGCTGATGAAGCCGGTGTTGACCAGGTCTTCATTGTTCAGGATCAGGCCGCCGTCCTGGTGGAAGGTGCCCTGCGCATCGTTGTCGACGGTGCTGATGAAGAACAGTTCGCCGCTGTTGTTGAAGGTGCCGTTCGCGGTGACGTCGCCGGTGACGACGATCTTGCCGCTGTTGGCGAAGTTGCCGGCAGTCAGGGTCGAGGTCTTGATGTAGCCGGAGTTGTCCAGAGCGCCGGACAGCTGGATGCCGTAGGTCTCAGTCTCGTCGATGGATTCGGGGACATCGCGGATCGTGCCGATGAGGCCGCTGTTGGTCAGGGTGCCGGCCTTGATGCTGCCGGCCTGGATGGCGCGGCGGTTCACGATGGCATCGCTGATCTCGATGACGTTGTCGTCGCCGAGCACGGACTTGCGATCGCCGCCCGCGACGTTCAGGGTGCCGCCGGTGACGGAGAGGTTCTTGAAGTTCTTGATGAGGCCGACCTTCGCGTTGCCTTCAACGTTCAGGTTGTTGCCGGCTTCGCGGACGAGGATGTCATTGTCTCCCTCGTCTTTCCCGTAGATGCCGCCGTCGAGAGCGGTGAAGGAGCCGCCGTAGACGACGCCGTAGTACACGGAGTCGTTGGTGAGGCCGCCCGCCAGGCCGTCTTCGCGGACCTCGGCATCCACGCCAGGCGTGGGCACGCCGCCCTGGAAGGAGATGGCGGTACCGCCGGACAGCGTCACGTCGAGGCTGTTCGCCTTGAGGTCTTTGGAAAGGACGATGTCGTCGACCTGGGCGTTGGCGAGCTTCAGGTCGATGGCGCCGATGTCGTTGCCGTCCACGCCGACGAAGAGCTTGCCGATGCTGCCGCCGGCGATGTCGGCGTTGACTTTGCCGATCTTGTTCGCGATGCCGGTGGCAATGGTCTGCTCGGGATCTTCGGGATCGACGGAGACGGTGGCGTCGCCGAGGTAGAAGTTCGAAGCTGAGAACTTTCCGGTGTAGTCGAGCGTAGCGCGCTCGGCCGCAGCGGAGGAAAGGCCCGCGACGAGGTCGTTGACGGTGGAGTTTTCGAGCTGGATATTGGCGGCGTTGCCTTCGGCGTAGACAGTCTTGACTTCGTTGAGGCTGCCCGTCATGACGACATTGCCTTTGCCGCCGACGATGGCGGCGATGGTGGAGCCGTTGACCACCATCGTGCCGGTGATGTCTTCGGTGCCGATCTTGATGGTGCCGATATCGCTGTCGGAGATGGAGATGTCAGCGGACTTGGCGGCGCCGGTGGTCAGGTCGATCTCGCCGATGCCGTGGACCGGATTGTATTCCGCGTCTTCGCCTGCGACGATGTGCTCGGCGATGACTCTCGCGGTGCCTTCGCTGCCGACGTTGATCCCGAGTCCTTTAATATTCTTTAAATAGGAAAGGGAGACATCGGCGGAAAGGGCGGCGTCAGCGGCCGCGGTCGCATCGCCGGCGATGATCTTGTTGCCGCCGAGGTCGAGCTCTTCGGCATCGGCGCCGACGAACAGGGTCTGGATGTCAAGCGTGTTGACGTCCGCGGCGAACGTGGGAACGCCGACCTCGGGATCCTTGGTGAACACGATGTTCGCTTCACTCGTCTTGGCGGTTGCCTGCGCGACGCCGAGATCCTTGTAGCCGAGGATGCCGAGTTCGGTGGCGACGCCGTTGCCGGTGTAATTGCTGTTCACGGCGAAGGAGGTGCCCATGTGCGCGACGAGGTCGGAGCCGACCCGCGAGTACTGGCCGCCGAAGATGCCGTAGCCGAATTCCGTGCCGTTGACTTTGACGGTCGTGATGTTGTCGGCGGCGTATTCGGTGAGGCCGGAGACGAGGACGACTTCGCCCTTGGTCAGGGTTTCGTCTTCCACGGAGAGCGTGGTGATGCCGGAGAGGGTGCCCGCGCTCAGGAGATTTTCGCCCTTCAGGGTCAGGGTGGCGACGTTCGCGACAGAGGTGGCTCTGACGTTTGCGCCGGCGTCGACCGTCATGGTGTTCCACAGGCTGACCGCGCCGACATCGTTCTTCGTTTCGGACGCCTTGAACACCAGGTCAAAGGTGCCGCTGCTGTGAGCAACGCCGCGCACATCGGAAGTCAGGTTGCCGGTGGTGGATCCGGTGATCTCCAGGGTAGCCTTGCCGAAGTACTTGTTGTCATAAGAGGACAGGATGCTGAAGTTGCCGGTCGTGGAACCGATCACCCGCAGGGTGGTGTCGGCATACATCTCGTTGCCGGTGCCGCCCGTCTGGAAGCCGATGAAAGCGCCCTGCAGAAGAGAGTTCTCAATCGTGCCGTCGACGACGCCGGGGGTCTCTTCGGAGGCATACTTGCCTTTGTTGATCGTGGTAACGCCGCTGTTGGTCGATCCGATGATGTTGAACGAAATGTTGCCCTTGACCCAGCCGCGGCCGTCGAGGTTGTCGCCGGTGCGTCCTGCGCCGATGACAAGGCCGTTGACGGTGGAGTTTTCGAACTTGAACGCGATGTTGCCGTCGAGAGCGTTCGAGCCGTCGTTGGCAGCGCTGCTGGTCGAAGCGTTCGGCAGCATCATGAAGTTGTTGAGGGTCGAGCCGGTGATCGTGATGTCAAGGTCTGCGGTGCTCTTGAAGTTGGTGGTGCCGCAGCCGGTCATGATGATACCGAAGTCGCCCCGGGTGTTGGTTTTGTTGAAATAGGCTTTGATGTAAGCCTTTTCATCGCCTTCGCCGTGGATGCCGCCGCGGAGGACGGCGCCGTTGTTGGTGACGGTGCTGCCGTCGACCACGAGGTCGATGTTGCCGATCACGGTGCCGAAACGGTTGTTGCCGGCGTTGCCTTCACCCAGGCCGTAGCCGGTACCGTAGGTGATGCAGAACCACTGCGTCACAGAGTTCTTGAAGGTGAACTCGTAGTTACCGGTGAACGTCTGGGTGACATCCGTCTGGCTGCCGAAGCCCATCAGGTTGCCGCCGAACGTGGAACCTTCGATGTAGACGTTCAGCGTGCCGTCGGAATCGGTGACGTATTTGTCAGCGGTACGAGGGGAAGCGGAGAAGTCGCCGCCCTTCGAGTTGATGATGTAGACGTCAGCCAGCTTCTTGCCGGCGCGCTTGTAGCTGAAGAAGTAATCGTGTCCGTTGCCTCTCGCGGTGCCGCGATCGAGATTCGAGACAAAGTACGCGCCGCCGTCCGCGGGAACCGCAAGATTGTAGTCAGGCGAGTTGTTGCTGTTCTTCGTGAAATTGTCGATCGCGTTCACGCCAAAAACCAGCGCCTCTTCGGTGATAGGGCTGGCTTCCGGCGTAGTTTCAGCTGACTTGTACGAAGGATCGACATAAAGATTGCCGGTCTTCGCGAATTCCACGAGCGGGGATTCTTCAGTTAGCTGTTTAGGAAGTTTGGGGTCTGCCATAGCTTTTTTCTCCTTGGTTGTTTTAAGCTAAGGTTACGGGTTTTGTTGCGAAATTGTTAACGTTTGTTGTTTGTTTGCCTTTCGTTTCTTTGTTTGTTTTGGTTTCCTTTCGGGTTTGAGTTTGAGTTCGAATACGGGATGAAATAAAAATCGTTCTGGTTATGCTTGAACCCGCGGAATCCGCCTCCGCATCGCAGAGGCTTTCGTCCGCCGAGGCATCTCTGCACACGGCGTCGCGTTTCCAGCGAAGCGCCCGGACCGTGAGGCGAACGCGGGCACGGCGCGCGCGTACGGAAAAGCCGCGCAGGGCTTCCGCCCCGGCGCCGTCCGCCGTCTTCGTCCGTTTCCAGTTCGTCGTCATCGTTTTGTCTCCTGCGGTTTCCCGCGGTCGTTCCGTTCGCTTCCCCGGCCCGGTGTTCGGTTCCCGGTCCGGCTTCTCCGGGCCGCCTTGTCCGGCCGCCCTTCGAGCGAGTTCAAGTCAGTGAAAATCGTGTCAAGCCTGAGGTGTCATTCAGGCGCCGTCCGTCGTCCGGTACGCCCGGCCCCGCCTCCGTCCGCCCTGCCCGGCTCCGCTCCCGCGAAGCTCGGTTCCAGTTCGTCCGGCAGGTCCCGCCGCCGTCTCGGTGTTCCGGTCTACCACCCGGTCCCGGCCTCCTGTTCCGTTCGTTTGCTGTTCGTTTCGTTCATGGTTCGTATCTCAAGTTCGTTTTGTATTCGTTTCAGTTCGTTCTTCGTTCGTTTCAGTTCGTTCTTCGTTCGCCTTCGCTCTGTCCGTCCTGTTCGCTTCGTTCCTGTTCGTTTCCGTTCATCCTGCCGTTTCGTTCATCCTGTTCGTCGTTCCGTTCGTTTTGAGCTTGTTCCTTATGCGTTGCGCCCGCTCACAGGCGATTTATTTATATATTTCCCGCGTATATTATACACGATACACAGCGAATTTCAAATGTATTTTTTGCCGAAAAACATGTGCTTTTTAAGAATAGTGGCATTTTTTCGTTGCGGAGAGCGATAAATAACACCTGCCGGGACGCTTTTTTGGAAAAAACGGCGCACGGTTTCCCGCGCCGGACGAAACCGCCCGGCGGAAGCTGGCGGCGACCGGAAAAACGCCGGATTCCCCTGCCCCGATCGCACCGGATCCGATCCCGCCTGCCCGACACCCCGACGGAACAAGATTCGACTCGACAGTCCTGCCCCCCTTTGCCCGATGCCCGGCAAAGGCATCCCCTGCCCCGATCATCCCTTTCTGGGCACCGCCCTCCCCGGGACAAAATCAGATAGGACTTATAGGTCTTATAAGACTTATAATTTTAGGTTATTGCCGCCCGTTTCCCTTTTGCTTTTCGCAAAGCGCAACTAGATCATGCAAAACCGAATCATGCAAAACTTTTTCGCAAACACAAAACGAGCAAAGAATAAAGTCTGACAAATAGACAAATGACAAAACCAAAATACAGTTTTTTTCACAGCCGGAACCGGCACAAGAAAAAGGATAAGATTTATAGGTCTTATAAGACTTATAAGATTACTGAATCTGTCTTTCGCGGAAGCTGCGTTTCACGGGACAAATCGGCCCGTCCGGCATGTTTCTTCCGGGATCCGGGACGTCTTCCTGACGGGACCGCCGATTGTCCGAAGCGTCCCGCATCCGGTCCCCGGCAAACAAATACTACACAAAATCGAGCATAAAATACATTTCTTTTTTAATTATGAGGTGATATATTATGGGATGTTATCACACGGAGATGTTCGATCCGAACAGGATTTGAACAGATTCAACAAAGATTTGAACCAACTTCCCATAAAAACAAAATCAAACCCCGAACAGGAGACAACATCATGAAGCTCTTTCGCATGATCAGAGGCATCGTGCCGGTCCTCGCGGCAGTCGCCGCCACGACCGCCTGCGCGCAGACCGCAGAATCGAAATTCGACCCGAACGTGGTCAAGATCCCGGCGGACAAGAAGGAATTCCACATCTTCCTGCTGACCGGCCAGTCCAACATGGAAGGCGCGGGCTATCCCGTCCTGCCGCAGTACCTGACCGGCACGACGCAGGTGCTCGAGCTGAACGACAAGATGGAGTGGGTGAAGAACGTCGCTCCGTACGGACGCGGCTACGGCCCGGGCGAAGCCTTCGCGCTGCACTACGCGAAACTGCATCCGGACGTGACGGTGGGCCTGATCCACGCGGCACGCGGCGGACGCAGCATGCGCGAACTGAGCAAGGGCGGCCGCGACAACACCGACCGCGCGCCGAACTACGACAACCTGATCAAGAAGATCAAATTCGCGCAGGAACAGGGCGAGATCAAGGCGATGCTGTGGCACCAGGGCGAGTCCGACACCGGCAACCGGAACTACGTCAACGAGCTGAACAAGCTCGTGACCGACGTCCGCACGGACATCGGGATCGCCGACCTGCCGCTCCTCGTGGGCGAACTCGGCCGCTACGTGAACTGGACGGACGGCTTCAACCGCATGATCCAGGACGTCGAGTCGAAGATCGAAAACTGCAAGCTCATCAGCTCGAAGGGCCTGAAGCACCGCGGCGACGAGCTGCACATCTCCGGCTACTCCGTCGAGATCTTCGGCTGCCGTTACCTCGACGCCTACCTGAAGATGCGCGAGCCCGCGACGGCGAAGAAATTCGAGCCGCTCCTCGCCGAAATCGAGAAGAAGATGGCGGAATACGACGAACGCTGGGTCACCGTCGAGAACGGCGACATGACGATGGGCGAAGACCGTCCGCTCGGCTGGGAAGCCCGCCGCTGGGACCCCATCCGCATCAACCCCCACCGCGACACCGAAGTTTACGCCTCCGCACCGGCATCGCTGCGCATTGAGAACCTTGATCCGGCGACCGCCCTTCCCTCGGTCCAGGAGATTTCAACGGCTCCCGGCGCGGACGGCATCGGCACCTGGATCCGCGACGTGGCAGGCACGCACGTGAAAGTCTCCTGCAAGGTCAAGAACGAAGGCTACAGCAAGGTCACGATCCGCATCCGCGGCGAAAACTCCGGATTCCAGCGCTGCCTCGACCTCCAGCTCTTCGACGCCACCGACGCCAAGGAATGGACCAGCTACTCCGGCGAATTCGACATCCCGGCGCAGGCGATCCGCGACCGCATCGGCATCATGGTCGAAGGCAAAGGCAAGGCGTGGCTCGACGACGTCGTGATCGAAAAGGTCAAGAACGGCAAGACCATCCCCGACACCAAGATCGACGTCGAGTACGAGAAGAAGATGAACGAAAGCTTCTCCAAGCTCTAATAAGCCTTTGAGTGTTTCCCCATGCCAGAGTCCGCACGAGGAAACAAAGCATAAATTTAAGGTCGCAGACGCCGTAAAAAAGCTCTGCGGCCTTTTCTTTTCCGCAACACACGATGGATCCCGACAGCAAAACAGACAAAACGCCCGCGCGACCGAAGAAACGCCGCTTCGTCCGCAGGCTCGCGCTTGCCTTCGCAGGCATGGCGTTTGCGTGCGCCCTCGCGCTCTTCGCCGCCGAACGCCGCGTGGAACGCCGCGCCGCGGGGCGCGTCTACAACGACGTCGAAGCCGTTCCCGCCCGCGAATACGGCCTGCTGCCCGGCACGTCGCGTCTGGTCCGCGGGAAACACCTCAACACCTATTTTCTCAACCGCATCCGCGCGGCGGTCAAGCTCTACAAGGCGGGCAGGATCAGAAAGGTCATCGTGTCGGGCGACAACGGGCGCACGGACTACAACGAGACGGGCGACATGGCGCGGGAGCTGGTCGCGGAGGGCGTGGCGCCGGAGGACGTGCTGTCCGACTACGCCGGATTCCGCACGCTGGATTCCGTCGTGCGCGCCCGGAACCTCTTCGGCGCGGACGAGATCACGGTCATCAGCCAGAAATTCCACTGCGAACGCGCGATCTACCTGGCGTCGGAACACGGCATCGACGCGGTCGGGTTCGAGGCGGACGAAGTCGCGCCGCGGGCGATCCGGATCAAACTGGCGGTGCGCGAGGCGTTCGCGCGCGTGCTGGCGGTGCTCGACGCCGAGGTCCTGAAGACGAAGCCGCATTTCGAGTATTAAACCCGGTTCGCCATTCCGCCTCCCGTGCGCGAGCGGCAGCCGCGCACTGCCGCAGTGGAGGACTTGTCCTCCCCGCATTTCGAGTATTAAAACCGGTACGATTAAACCCGGTTCGTCATCTCCCCGTGCGCGAGCGGCAGCCGCGCACTGCCGCAGTGGAGGACTTGTCCTCCCCGCATTTCGAATCCTGATTTTTTCAACAGAAAGATTGTTTGCGAGCTTGAAAACGGGGGAAAAGAGTGGTATAGTTAGCGGAAAAACGAATCAGCAGACCGCGTCATCCACAGGAAAGACTTGCCAATATGAAACCGGAACAGAACTCCCCGGCGGCGGAACCAGCCGCAAAAGGATACAGATTCAACACATTCAGCGGGGTCTTCCTGCCGTCCATCCTGACCATCCTCGGCGTGGTGATGTTCATGCGACTGGGCACGGTCACGGGCGAACTCGGCATCCTGTGGGCGCTCGGGATCCTGCTGGTGGCGGAGAGCATCGCGGTCGCGACGGGGCTTTCCATCTCGGCGATCTCCACGAACACGCCGGTGAAGAGCGGCGGGCCGTACTTCCTGATCTCGCGCTCGCTGGGGCCGGGCTTCGGGACGTCGATCGGGCTGACCTACTACGTATCGCAGTCGCTGTCCGTGCCGTTCTACGTGATCGGCTTCACGGAAGCGTTCGTGAAGGTGTTTCCGTCGTTTGCGGCGAACCAGCTGTGGGTGGGCATGATCCCGCTCCTCGTCCTCTTCGCCATCGCGATCGTCGGCGCGAACTGGGCGATCCGCACGCAGTACGTCATCATGGCGATCCTGGCGGTCTCCATCGTGGTGATCCTCGCCAGCGCGGCGGTCTGCGGCCCCACTGCCGGACAGTTCCAGGCGAACCTGCACGCGAAAGGCGGCATGAAGGTGAACGTCCTCGTCTTCGCCGCGCAGTTCGCGATCTTCTTCCCCGCCGTGACCGGATTCCTCGCCGGGGTGAACATGTCCGGCGACCTGGAAGACCCCCGGAAATCCATCCCGCGCGGCACGATGATCGCGATCGCCGTCGGGTTCGTGATCTACCTGACCGAGATCCTGCTGTTCGGCGCCACGTGGCCGCGCGAAAAACTGCTGGACTACTACGCCACGCTCAAGCAGACCGCCATTTTCCACACCGGGTTCCTCGTGTTCGCGGGCGTCGCTGCGGCGACCCTGTCCAGCGCGCTCGGCACCCTGATCGGCGCGCCGCGCATCCTGCAGGCGTTCGCGGCGGACAGGATCTTCCGTTCGCTGAATCTCTTCGCGTGGGGACGCGGCAAGAACAACGACCCGATCCCGGCGATGTGCCTGACGCTGCTCATTTCGGTCGGCATCCTGCTCTGGGGCAGTAGGCAGAGCGGCGGCACCGCGCTGAACGCCGTCGCCGAGCTCGTGACCATGTTCACGCTCTTCACCTACGCGATCATCAACATCGCGGCCGCCATGGAGCATTTCGCCGCGAACCCGTCGTTCCGCCCGAAATTCCGCCTGTTCCACTGGGCGGTCGGCTGCTACGGGGCGGTCGCCTGCTTCGCCGTGGCGCTCTTCATCAACCACGAACTGCTCCTCGTCGCGTTCTTCATCGTGGGCGTGCTCTTCCTGATCGCGCGCCGCAAATCGCTCGCCAGCACGTTCGGCGACGCCCGCCGCGGGTACTACTTCGAACGCATCCGCCGCGACCTCATCCGCCTCGCGTCCATGCCGTCCGACGCGAAAAACTGGCGTCCGCAAATCCTTATCCTCGCGGGGCCGAACAAAAAACATCTCGCGCTCATCCGCTACGGCTCGCTCCTGAACAACGAACGCGGCATCATGTCCGTGGCGCGGTTCCTGAACCCCGGGCCCGACCCCGCCGCCGCCGAGAAACAGCGCAGGCAGGAGGAGGCGAAACTCTGGGAGATCGCGCAGGAATCCGGCACGATATTCCTCCCCGTGGCGGTCACGACCTCCGAGGAGACCGATTTCGACGAGGCGCTGAACGTCTTCCTGCAGTCGCATTCCCTCGGGCCGCTCGCGCCGAACATCGTCCTCTCCGGCTGGCCCGTCAACGACGACCGCGTCGAGGCGTTCTTCCGCCACCTCCAGACCATCCGGCTGCTCCGCATGAACACGCTCGTCCTCATCAACCCGGAACGCGCCCCGGAGGAGCCGGGCGACGGCACCATCGACATCTGGTGGCGCGGACGCCGGAACGGCTCCCTCATGCTCATCCTCGCGCATCTGCTGACCAGCAACCGCGAATGGCGCAAGACGAAAATTCGTCTGCTGCGCCTGGCGGACCCGGAACACCGTCCCGAGGCGGAAAAGGAGCTCGCGCAGCTCGCCTACGATTCGCGCATCGAGGCGGAACACCTCGTGCTCTCGCAGGAGGCGAATTTCGAGACCGCATTCCGCGCGTATTCCTCGCACGCGTCCCTGATCTTCCTCGGATTCATCCCGCCGCAGGTCGAGGACTGCCGTTCGTTCCACGAACGCATCAGCGCCCAGCTCGAAGGCATGCCCGCCACCTTCCTCGCCGCCTCCGCCGGCGACACCGACCTGGATTCGTAAGAAAGGATTCCCCAATGGCTGCCGAAACGAAAGAAAACGGGAAAAAAGCAAAAAAGTTTCTTTCGAAGGGAACGATCTTCAATATCGCTCTTCTCGGCATAATCGCCTTTGGAATCTTTTTTTGTTATTTTGGTTTGTACGAATCGTTTAAGAACATTTATCCGACCAACTGCAGGATCGCCGAAACGCTTTACACGATCTGCCACCCGATCAAAGAACAATACGACATCAAGGATTACCATGTCAAACCGTTCGGCGACGGCTCGATGGGAGTCGAATACATCATTAACAATCCCGAACTGGCGTTCGACATCGTGCGCGAGATCGACACGCGGAGGAAGGATTCGATCTATCTGAGCAGGGCGCTGCTCCATATCCGCATCAGAAGCGCCCAGCCCGGCGGCGTCGACTTCCGCGTTGAACTGCCGGGCGAATACGGCTACGAATCGAAACGGGATGACGAACTGTACCGGAAACTGGACGGAAATTTACAGCGGTTCCAGTGGCAGGAGTTTCAGAAGACAATCCGGGAAAAATACCCGGAATCCGAGGAAACGGATGCCGAAAAGGATGCCAACGCAGACACGGCAGCGGAAACTGCCGCGGATTCAACAAAGTAACGCTGCGCTCAGAAGAGGTCGGCGCACAATCCGACGGCGCCGATTTCCCGTTGATGTCGAAACGAGACCAATATAACACAAGGTCATGCCGTCTTCAAAATGTGCCGGACCGGGCGGTTACTTATCGAACACCGCAGCCGTTCGCATCTAGCTGTCAAGGATCTTATTGGACTCGCGAAGATGTATTATCTAAGGGCCAAGGAAGAAACTTCGTTTTGTCTCGTTTGCGATTGAACACAAGATATGCTTTTTCTGCCCTCAAAGCTAAAGGTGTGTCGGAAAAAGAATCGGAATAAAAAGAATGAATATGAACATCTCCTTTTCGTTCGAGAATCATTTTTACTTTGTTGATTCCCTTGCAATTCTCGCCCCGGATCTTTCCTGATGTCGGACTCATTTCTGTTGCGATCAATTCTTTCCCGATTTCGCTTATCAAAGGGGAAAGTAAAAATGCCGGGGATGCGGAAACGATCAAATCATCAGGCTTCTGTTGTTCAAGATACCATGTCTTTATTTTTTTACAATGCAAAAGCCAAAAAGCATTCACATCTTCTGGCAATGCAGGAACAATCTGCAGAAAAGAAAAAAACAACTCCTTGCTCTTTTTTGAAGAGAGCAATCCGAGTTTTGCCGCGCAACCTGCAAAAAAAAGAACTGGAAGGAAACAGAATAGTATGGGATGGTGAATCAAATGATGCAATGCAAAGTCTATCGAACTGTCTCCATCATATATTGTATTGTCGAAATCATAGACATTCATGAAAAGTACAATCCGATAAAACTCAGTATTAAAAAAAACATAATCAGAAAAACCAGCAATTTGTCTCCCAAAAGTGTAGGGATCGGATCACCTGAGGTATCCACCGTTTCAATAATTAAATTATACCGCAAGACAATAAAAATAACGACAGGTATTGTGTACATAAACATTGATTGCGGCTCGGTCGCAAACACCGTCCACAATGAGAAAAATACTATCGTCAATCCGCAGAAGAGATAATAACAGCTTGTTAAATATTGACAAGTATACCGTCTCAACACTGGACGGGTCAAATAAGGGGGAGACATATGCAGCATTTCATTGCGCCGCTTGCCAAATGCCAAAAAAAGCGCCCCGCAGAAAATACATAGGAAGAGCCATGGAGAAACCGCGACATCAAACCAAAAGCCGCCGAAATAGACTCGAAGAACAAAACCGGAGGCAAGAACAAACACGTCAATCAGCGGTTTGTTCTTTAGGGTCAAAGAGTAGGCTATATTCAAGACAAGGTAGGTCAACAGCAGAACAAAGTTCGCAATGATATTGTCCGAAAAAACAAGCATTGTGAATCCGATTCCGAGTAATATCGCGGAGAAAAACAATGCCTTCGGAATAGAAACCCGACCTGATGCGATCGGACGATTCCTTTTCGTGGAACTGTTGCGGTCATTATCGACATCCGCAACATCATTGATGACATATATGGCCGCAGCGACCGCAGAAAACGACAAGATTGCAAACAGCGCGGTTCTCAGCGTCTGCGGAACAAGAATTATTTTTCCAAAAAAAGGCGGTAATAAAATCAAAAAGCTCTTAACTACATGCTTGGGACGACAGAGCTGTATATAGTCGTATATCATTTTCAGCCTCATCGTGCGGGATAATAGGTTATTCCGAACTGAATTAATTTTAAAATAGCGGGGAGATTAACAGCGATCTGCAGGATCACAACACCGCCAAACAATATGTAGCGAAACTTCGCTGATAAAGAAACGATCCAGCAAAGAGCAAAAAACATAAGAATATAATAAGCCCATGAAAAATAAAGCGTGTAAAGAACTGTACCGTTCTCAACAGCACCATACCCAATGACTAACAGCAAAAAGACTGATAAAGCGATCCACAACAACGCTATTTTTGCGATTGTTTTCTTCCTGTTTACCCAATATCCCAACATAGCGAAACAGAAAAAGAGGATTCCACATATCTTAATATGAGTAAGCTCGCACATTTGATATGACCGAATGGAATACTTCTTTACAACAACGCCAGACTCCGGGGCAAAAACACAAGAATAAACAAAGTTTGAAAACTGAATAAAGCGGTGATAAAAATCGCAGTGTTCTTGTCGTGTTTGAGTAGACAATGTAGAAAAAACATTCAACAAATAAGCAATCCTGTTAACTGCGCCAGTGATAATACTTACTCGAAAATATACAATGCAAAGCACGAAAAAGAGCGCTACCGTTTTTATACAATACCGAATATTCTCTATGATTCGAACTCGGGTCCATGTGGTTAAGAGCAGAATCCAAGATGTCAAAAGGGTTCCGCCAGCTGCAAGAATAGGAAACTGCAATCTCCTTTTTGATTCTTTTTTTATACACAAAAGATAAAGAAACATGACCACCCAAAAGAGAGGGAAGGCATACTGCTCCATATTCAAGATAAACAGAAATGCCGGAAAAGTTGTACTCAACATTGCAAACAGAATCATTCTTTCAACAGTATTGGATTCTACGGTCATACGGCATATAACGAGAAGGGAAGAAAGAATAAAAAAAGCCTGCACGAAAGCCAACAAGTAAGCGTACAAATTTGGAATAAAGAAAAAAACGATTGAAATGAAATAAGGCACCACACAAACAGGAGCAGAAAACAAGGCAAACAACGGTTGTTTAATATCATTTTCGAATGCGTTAAGAACCATCCACGTATTTGTATTATATAACCTTCCTGTATCCGATGTATATATTATATCAACATCTGGACTGTCACAAAGGAGCGGAGCATTGACTCTTCCTGTATCCGATGCACATATTACATCAACATCCAATAAGGATGCAGTGCTATAAAACACATTGGTCTTCAAATACGAAACGGTTACCAAAACAATATACAAAACTAAAAAAAACATAAGTTCTATCTTTTCAAATCGAGAAAAATCTTTAGCTATCAACTTAGCATGACGATAAAACCATTTATAAAAAAAGTATGTAAAAACAACAAAAACAAAAAACAATAGTATCGTGCCCAACACCATTGTCATTATATTACACAGATCAAACAGGATCGCTGATACGCGAATTTTCAATATTGAGCAAAGTAATTCTGTCCTATGAAAAACTCTCTCTGCAAGATCATGTCTTTGAGAGAGGGCTATTATCGAAGCGGAGAATGCACTTGCCAACCCTGTTTTTTTGTCTACATACATTTCTTTTTTTGTTTTATAAGAATATACAAGGATACCGCATGAAACTAGTATCCCCATAAAACAACCTACCAGCCACAGGACAAAACCGTCTGAATTCGGAGAGAAAAAAGTCAAAAACACAACTGCAAGTGCAATTGGTATACATATTGTTTTTGATTTTATTTTTATTTTTTTGTCAGACAGCAACATTTGACAATTAAAAACATCTATCACGGCAAGCCATTTCCTTCGGACTAAGGATTTAATCGTTTCAACAACCACGACAATCTCCTGGAAACCTCTATCAATTCGTTTTTGAGAGATCGTTCGATTATTGACGGCCAAGAACCGCCGGATGCGATTCTTTGTTACTATAAAATAAGCCTTTTTATCGTTTTGTCAAGGCTTAAAAACAGAAAAAAACGTTTTATCTGTGGTTTTCTCGATGAAAACCTTTGTTTTATGCGGTTTGTAACACCAAAGCGCAGTATCTGTCCATGTTGTATGCGAGGTTCCGTACCCCCATCTAAACCTCGGCGTCTCTTATTCCGATTGTCCGCAGGATGACATCCTCTGCTCGCTGAACTGCTGCAAAAAAAACATGTTCAATTCTGAACCTTGTCTTTCCTTGTATCCGGTTCCCCCTTTTTGTTTCTTCCACGAGGCCAAAGGGTATCTTCGGCATCCTTTCGATCTCCTTTTTGAATTCCGCGGCAGCGACACTTGACACCGCTGCGGAAACTGCCGCGGATTCAACAAAGTAACGCTGCGCTCAGAAGAGGTCGGCGCGGAGCTTCACGACCGCCTTTTTGATGCGGCACGGGGCTTCCGCGGCGAGCTTCGCGAAATGTTCGTCTGTGGGGAACAGCAGCACGAACCGGCCCGGCGTCATGGCGCAGAGCGTCATCATCTTCTGCGCGAGGTAGAATGCCACGTCGCGTTCGGCGTCGTACGGGGTCTTGACCGTGGATTCGTCCAGCGGCGCGGGGGCGATGTACTCCGCCCCCGCGATGCAGTACTGGATGTCGATGAACTTCCGGTGCGCCTCCAAAATCGGCGAGGGTTCCGCCTCGGTATCGTAGGACTGCACCATCGCGAACACGTCGCGCCCGACGATCTCATAGGTGGCGTCCGGGGTGTCCGGCGTGAGCGTCTTCAGGAACTCGAACGCCTGCGCGGCGGCATTTCCGAAACGGTACAGCGGGAAACGGTCGATATGATCGTAGATCATGTTGAAATCTCCAAGTTAAAATGTTATGTTCAGTTTCTTCGTGTCCGAGCGGAGCCGGACACTACCCAAGTGGAGGCGCCGCCTCCTATGCAAAGAGCCAGGTGGAAAGATAGCGTTCGCCGGTGTCCGGCAGGATCACCACGATGCGCTTCCCGGCGAACTCGGATTCGCGCGCGAGCTTCAGCGCGGCGAAGAGCGCGGCC
Organism: uncultured bacterium; assembly: GCA_902780135.1. GTDB lineage: Bacteria > Verrucomicrobiota > Lentisphaeria > Victivallales > UBA1829 > UBA1732. The sequence goes on along the minus strand of CACZEK010000019.1, from coordinate 19,511 downwards.
CCGCCGGAAATGCCGATCAGGATGCCCTCCTCGCGGGCGCAGCGGCGCGCGGTCTCCCCGGCGTCGTCCGCCGAAACGGGCATCACGCGGTCGAAGAGCTTCGCGTCCGTGACATCGGGGACGAATCCCGCCCCGATGCCCTGGAGCTTGTGCGGACCGGGCTTGCCGCCGGACAGCACCGCGGAGGTATCGGGTTCGACCGCGACGATCTTCAGCGCGGGGTTGTGTTCGCGCAGGACGCGTCCCGCCCCGGTCAGCGTGCCGCCGGTGCCGACGCCCGCCACCAGCGCGTCCACCTTGCCGTCCGTGTCGCGCCAGATCTCCTCTGCCGTCACGCGGTGCGCGGCGGGGTTCGCTGGATTCGCGAACTGCTGCGGGATGAAGGAGCCGGGTGTGGCGGCGTGAAGTTCCTCCGCGCGGCGGATGGCTCCCGCCATGCCCTCGGCGCCGGGCGTGAGTTCGATCCGCACGCCGTAGGCGGCGGCGAGACGGCGCCGCTCGATGCTCATGGTGTCCGGCATGGTCAGGATCAGCTTGTACCCGAGCACGGCGGCGGCGATGGCAAGCCCGATCCCGGTGTTGCCGGACGTCGGTTCGATGATCGTCGCGCCGCGTTTCAGCAGCCCTTTCCGTTCCGCGTCCAGGATCATCGCGATGCCGATGCGGTCCTTGCTGCTGGAGCCGGGGTTGAACGACTCGACTTTCGCGGCGACTTCGGCCGCGCCGGTGTTCATCCTGTTGATTCGCACGAGCGGGGTGTTTCCGATGGTCTCGAGGATGTTTTTCGCGATGTGTTCCATGACGGGGGAAGCCTTTCATTTTTGCGCGTGCTCAAAAAGAATCGCGCGCACGGGTGTATTCGTTTTCATCCTCAAAACATACACCGCGAACGCGCGTCTTTCAAGCGGGATTCGCAAAAAACAGACGGAAATCGCGTTCCGCACGCCGTTCAGCCGCCGCCGAGCAGGAGCCCGAACGCACACAGGAAGGGGAACGTGATCATGTCGTAAAGGAATCCCCAGGGAACCGAAAGCAGCTTTATGCAATAGACCCAAAATCCCCGGTCCGAGCTCACCGTGTTGACCTCCGGGTGCTCTTTCTGAATAAACTGGATGAACGGCGGGAACATATCCCGATCCGCGGAAATCATGACATAGCACTCCCCGTCCCGCCCGTACGGGATCAGGAACGCCCCCGCCACGAACATGAGGCTTTCGGAAAGAATCGGCAAGTCTTCCTGACGCAGGGTCAGACGCCGGTTCGGGCCGTCCGGGCGAACATGAAGCGGATCCGGCGGATTCCACGCCCCGGGATCGTCCGGCAGCGATTCCATATTGTCCTGGAAATACGAGATACAGACCACCCGTCCGTTCTCACTGTGGGTCCAAACGCTCGAAGAAGGTCTGGCGTCGGGATCGACGACGACCTCGACGAAAAGCTTCTTCAGGCCGTCCGCCGGAGGATCCAGCGGGATGCGCGTCTCGGCCGTCCGGCGCGCGGACCGGCCCGCCCCCGGATTATCCTCCCCGTCGAAGCGGAAGACGGCTTGGTCTTGGACGCTGCGCGTTTTGAGCTCATAGGTCACCACGAGTTCCTTCCGGTCGGGCGACAGCTCATAGTGCGGATTCATGACTACGGTCACATATTTGCCAATGTTGACCCACCCGTCGCGGTAACCATCCAATTTGAGTTCCGTTGCGTCGAAGAACGCGAAGCCCACATAGAGAAACAGGAAGACGAGCCAAACGATCAGGCAACCGCGCTTTTCGCGGCGTCCGCCGTGCTCGCGCCCGTCCTGTTGCCCCGGCGTCATCGCGCCTGCGGCTTTCGCGTCGGAGTTTTCTACTGGTTCCATATCGTATCGTTCCTTTTGTCTGTTATCCGAAACGTGCAATGAAAGCAATGCTCAGCAGGAAAAGCTTTATCAGGTTTATCACGCACCAGACCGGGAACAGCACGATCAACCACGCCACGTCCAGAACGAGGATGACCGGGGTCCACAGCGCTTTCAGGAACACGTTTGCCCCGTTTTTCAGCTCGGTGACGGCGCGGCGGTCGCGATCGAGAAGCGGCTCGTCCAGGAACGGCCAGGGCATGGTCGTGTCCTTCTGCGACAGCATCACATAGCGGCCGTCCTCGCACTGGTCATAGGGGAGCATCAGCACATAATAGCGCGGCGACTCGCTCTTCTTGCGGTCGGCGAATCCGCAGAGGAATCCGTTGGAAAGAGTCCCCATATTATGCGGAATCACCTTCAGCCGGTATTCCATGCCATCGGGGATATCGGCCGCCGGACCGTCCGGGGAATCCGTCGGCGGGATGGATGGATCCCACGGGTCCCACCCCTCTTTCCGGGCGCAGTTGCCGATCAGGAAAGGCGTCTTCGTGTAAAACGCCGGCGCGTGCACGCCCTTGAGGGAGCCGCGCACCCCCGGATAGTAGCCTCCACCGGTGCTGACCGGAGGCGCACCGGGATCGGGAACGACCTCGACATAGCACTTCACCACCTCGCCGGACATCGGGTCCACCGGGATGCGTTTCTCCTTCTTCTGAACGGTTTTTGCAGGCGACGGCGGGCGGTCCAGATCCAGTTCGTTGAAATAGAGATGATAGATCTCCTCCGGAGATTCGTATGCGAGCCGCACAATGTTGTCATAATCCAGCGTCCACAGCTCGTAGGACATGACGATCTCGCGTTTGTCATCGGACAGCCTGTATTCCAGATTCTGCACGAACATCTCGCGCCTGCCGAGCCAGGTCCATGCCGTCCGCACGCCGGGACACCCGAAAACGAGGTCGAGGATCAGGAAGGCTCCGGGGACGCCCCAGAGGAACCATTTGAGCTTGCGGCGTCTCCGATACCGGTACTCTTCCGCCTGCCCCGGCGTCATTCTGCTTGTGTCTTTCGAACGCAGCATCACGGGCAGAAGACAGATGATCGCGATAAACACGCCGATCAGAATAAAGATAAAAATACCGATCAGATCCATATCGTGCAGTTCCTATTGCTGCGGCCGGCGCGTTCTTCCGGTATATGTTTCCGTTCGTCCATAAACGATCTTTCAAAATCAAAATTGTCATTTCACTTATACTTTATCGCCGCAACGCGGAAAGTCAAGTTTTATTTGAGAAATCCTGAAAAATGAACGGCTGAAAACACGACCGCGCATCGCATATCGAACGGACGCAGCAAACTCATCTTTTTCGCGCAAAAGACGATCGGCTTGCTTGACTTTTCCGGAAAACGGTGTAAATTATAGGGTTAGTGAACGCAAACTAATCTCTGCAAAAAAACGAAACGGAATCCGCCCCGCCCTGCCCCGGGCGCGCGGAAACGGAAGGATGGTGCGGCATGGAGCTGACGAAACGGCAGAACGAGATCATCGACGCGGCGGTCCGGCTGATCGCCCGGCGCGGCATTCAGGAGCTCACGATCAAGAATCTCGCCGCGGAGATCGGCGTGACGGAGCCCGCGCTGTACCGGCACTTCGCGAACAAGGCGGAGATCGTCCGCACGATGATCGCGCGGTTCGACGAGGGATCCCCCGCCGCGAACAGCCGGAAGAAGGGCTTCAACGCGATCCGGGCGTTCTTCGAGGCGCGCGTGGAGCAGCTTCTGGCGGAACCCGCCCTCGCGAACGTCATGTTCTGCGAGGAGTATTTCATCAGCGACCCGGAGTTCTCGGAGCAGATGACCGCCATGATGCACCGTCACAAGGCGTGGATGGAGGCGCGCCTCGCCGAGGGCGTCGCGTCCGGCAGGATCCGGTCCGGCATCCCGTCCGTCACGCTCTTCCGCCTCATCGTCGGCCCCGTGCGGATGCTCTTCAAGCAGTGGGGCATGAGCGGGATGAAGTTCGACCTGCGCGCGGAATCCGGCAGGCTGCTGGACGCGCTCGAACTCCTGCTGAAACCGTAAAGACCGCCGCGCACGACACAGACCGGAAAACGTCAGAAAGGAGCCATGCCATGAACAACAAGGATTTCCGCATCGCCGTATTCGACACGAAGCCGTACGACAGGTTCTTCTTCGAGGAGGAAAACAAAAAGTACGGGTTCGACATCACGTATTTCGAGGCGAAACTCCGTCCGCGCACCGCGAACCTCACGGCGGGATTCGACGCCGTCTGCGCGTTCGTGAACGACGAACTGGACGAGCAGGTGATGGAACAGCTTCACAAAAACGGCGTGAAGCTCGTCGCCATGCGCTGCGCCGGGTACAACAACGTGAACCTGCGGGCCGCCTGCAAGTTCGGGATCCAGGTCGTCCGCGTGCCGCAGTATTCGCCCTACGCCGTCGCCGAATACGCGCTCGCGCTGCTCATGACGCTGAACCGGAAGGTCCACCGGGCGTACAACCGGGTCCGCGAGGGCAATTTCTCCATCGGCGGCCTCATGGGATTCGACCTGCGCGGCAAGACGATCGGCGTGATCGGCACGGGCAAGATCGGACGCACGTTCATCGGGCTGCTCCGCGGCTTCGGGCTGCGCGTGCTGGCGTACGACCCGTACCCGAACCCCGAACACGCGCGCGAACTGAATTTCGAGTACGTCCCGCTCGAAACGGTCTTCCGCGAGAGCGACATCATCTCGCTCCACTGCCCGCTCACGCCGGAGAACCACCACATGATCAACGACGAAACAATCGCCATGATGAAGAAAGGCATCGTGCTCATCAACACCAGCCGCGGACGCCTCATCCACAGCGCCGCGCTCGTAAACGGCCTGAAGAACGGGCGGATCGGCGCCGCCGGGCTTGACGTCTACGAGGAGGAGACCGACTATTTCTTCGAAGACCGGTCCGACCGCGCCGTGCTCGACGACATCCTCGCCCGCCTCATGACGTTCCCGAACGTGATCGTGTCCTCGCACCAGGCGTTCTTCACGGCCGAGGCGGAACGGAACATCGCCGGGACCACGATGAAGAGCTTCGGCGATTTCGCCGCCGGACGCACGCTGGAGGATTCGATCTGCCTCCACTGCGACGGGCAGAAACAGTGCCCCGGCAGGAAGCCGGGCGACCCATGCCCCGTCCATCCGCGCTGAAATGCGCGGCGGTCAGGCGGGATAACGACCCGCATACAATGATTGCGCCGGGCGCGGTTCGAAACAGCCGCCCCGGCGTTTCCTTTTGCACACTCCGTGTGTGCCGTTGCGAAGCAAGGCGCTGGATCGGCACCGCCTGCGGTGTCAGAAATCGCCGCCGCCGCGGAAGAAGCCTTTTTCCTTCATCTTCCGGCGGAGGTCCTCCAGCACTGCCTCGAACGCCGCGCGCTGTTCGTCCTCGTTCATGCGCGGGATCAGGTCCTCCTGCGACTGGAGGCGGCTGGCGAGTTCGTCCGGGAGGTCCTGCAGGAAGCGCGACGGCTTGTGCAGTTCGTATTCGCCGTACTTGAATCGTTTGCGCGCGAGCGTGAGGATGAGCTGTTCGCGGGCGCGGGTGATCGCCACGTAGCACAGGCGGCGTTCCTCCTCGACCCCGCGCGACGACTCCTCCATGGCGCGTTCGTGGGGGAAGAGCCCCTCCTCCATGCCGATCACGAAGACGATGGGGAATTCCAGCCCCTTCGCGGCGTGGACGGTGGAGAAGACCGGCGCGTTGCGGTTGTCCTCGTCGTCGTCCTTCGTGCGGTCGGAATCGTCCATGAGGGAGAACCGTTCGAGCAGGTCGCCGATGGTCAGCGGATCGCTTCCTGGCGGCTGGTTGTATTCGAGCTGGGAGATGGAATTGATGAATTCCAGCACGTTGTCCTGGCGGTTTTTCGCTTCCTCGGTGTCGCGGTAGATCTTCAGGAATCCGTTCAGGTAGCCGACGTCCTCCAGATAGTCCGTGACCTTTTCCGCGAGGCCGCCGGGGGTGGAGAACGCCTCGCGCGCCTTTCGGACGGATGCCGCCAGATTCGCCGCCGAGTTCGCGGCGTTCTTCGTGACGGATTCGCTGAACGCGGATTCGGTGAGGAGCTCCTGCATCGGAGAATTCGCCGCTTTCCGCAGGTCGCGCAGACGCAGGATCGCCTTGTCGCCGATGCCGCGCGGAGGCACGCCGATCACGCGCAGCAGGCTCTGGTCGTCGCGCCTGTTCAGCACGAGCTTCAGATACGCCACGGCGTCCTTGATCTCCTTGCGCTGGAAGAACTCCTGGCCGCCGATGATCCGGGGGCGGATGTTGTGCGCGTGGAAGGTCTGTTCCAGCACGCGGGAGAGGTAGTTCGAACGGTAGAGCACGGCGAAATCGCGGTAGCAGTAATCCGGATTGGCGGCGATGATGTGCTCCATCATGTTGTAGACGAATTCCGCCTCGGCGTCGCCGTCCTCCAGCTGCGCGAGCCTGATCTCCTCGCCGTCGCCCTTGGTCGACCACAGGCTCTTGTCGAACCGCGCGCCGTTGTGGGAGATGACGCTGTTCGCGGCGCGGAGGATGTTGTTCGTGGACCGGTAGTTCTGTTCGAGCTTGATCTCGCGCGCGCCGGGGAAATAGGTCGGGAAGTTCAGGATGTTTCCGACGTCGGCGCCGCGCCACGCGTAGATGCTCTGGTCGTCGTCGCCGACCACGCAGATATTCTGCCGGAACTGCGTGAGATACTGAAGGAGCTTGAGCTGGGCGGCGTTGGTGTCCTGATACTCGTCGACCAGCAGATAGCGGTACCTGTCCTGATAGCGCGCCAGGCATTCCGGCTGTTCCTTGAAGATCTTCAGGACGAGAAGAAGGAGGTCGTCGAAATCCAGCGCGTTCTGAAGCTCCAGGATCTGCTGGTAGCGTTCGTAGATCGCCAGAAACGCGTCGTTGCCGCCCGACGGCACGTCGGACGGGAACTGCATCTGGTTCTTGCAGCGTCCGATGAACGCCGCGACCTCCTTCGCCGGGATCTCGTCCTTGCCGAACCCGAGCTCGGCGGACGCCTGCTTGATGATGCCGAGCTGGTCACTTTCGTCCAGGATGCTGTAATTCGAATTGTAATTGCCCGCGAACGCGATGTCGCGCCGCAGGATGCGCGCGCAGAACGAGTGGAACGTGCCGAGCGTGACCTTGTCGGCGGCAGTGCCGGGCACCATCGCTGCCACGCGTTCGCGCATCTCCGCCGCCGCCTTGTTCGTGAAGGTCATGCCCGCGATCTGTTCCGGCGGGACGCCCTGCTCGATCATGTACGCGATGCGGGAGGTGATGACGCGCGTCTTGCCCGTGCCCGCGCCGGCAAGGACGAGGAGCGGTCCCTCGATCTGAAGGACCGCTTCCTTCTGTTCCGGGTTCAGTCCGGACAGACAGTCGCGCATGACGGGCACGGCGGGGATTCCTTACGGCTGATGCCTGCGCCGGACGCTCAGGCGTCCTGCGCCGCCAGCTGGAACGTGAGGCCGTCCCAGACCGCGGACGCCGCGGTCACGGCGTTTTCGAATTCGGCGAAACGTCCGCCGCCGATCACGTAGGAGCAGATCGCCGGGGCGTCGGCGGCGTCGAATTTGTCGTCGACGTTGTCGCCGCACGGATGGTCGAGCGTGTAGGTGGAGACGAAACGGAGCTCGCCGGGGACGCAGGGATATTCGCGGACCAGGATGGCGTCGCAGCGGACGATGCCGAGCACGAGCTTGCCCGCCTTGGCGTCGACTGCCGCCGCCACGCGGGGCGTGTTCAGCTGGTCTTTTTCGTAGTCCATCGCCAGCAGGCAGGACGCGAACGCGTCGCGCAGAGGCACGCCCATGGCGATCTTCTCGATGATCGGGTCGGTCTGGGAACCGTTCGTGGCGAGGGCGACCGCGCCGGAGAGGCGGATGCAGTTGTAGGCGATGTAGGGGTTCTTCGCCAGGTCGCTTTCGAAGCCGGCGCGCGGCAGGATGGCGATCTTGCCGGTGATGAGCTTGGCGCTGCGGTTCGGGAAGGAACGGGAGGAGACGCGGTATGCCGCGCAGGGTTTGCCGTCGCGGGTCATGCCGGCGCAGACGATTCGTCCGAGATACATGGTCTTGGTCCTTTCAGACTTCAAAAAAGGTTATAAAAGTGTGAGGAAATGCGTGCGGGGGAAACGGGGCTCAGTTTTGGCGCGGCTTGAGCTGCGGGAAGAGCACGATGTCGCGGATGGACTCCGTGCCGGTCAGGAGCATGACGAGACGGTCCACGCCGATGCCCATGCCGCCCGCCGGAGGCATGCCGTACTCCAGCGCGGTGAGGAAGTCCTCGTCGACCGCCTGAGCCGGGTCCTTGCCGGACAGCGTGACCTGTTCCATGAAGCGCTTGCGCTGGTCGATCGGGTCGTTGAGCTCGGAGTAGCCGGGGGAGATTTCCTGTCCGTTGATCTCGAGCTCGTACACGTCCACGCTTTCGGGGTCGTCGGCGCACTTCTTGGCGAGCGGGACGAGTTCGGCGGGGAGGCGCGTCACGAAGGTCGGCTGGATGAGCGTGTGCTCGATCAGCTTTTCGTAGATCTCGTGCGTGATCTCGAGGTCGGTCCAGTCGGGCATGACCTGTGCGCCGAGTTCCTTCGCGATTCTGTATTTCTCCTCGCGCGGGAGCTCGAACCAGTCCTGACGGCCCGTGCGCTCGCGGACGAGGTCGCGGTACGGGGCGCGCCGCCACGGGCGTTCCAGGTTGATGACCTTGTCGCCGGGCAGCTTGATCTGGAGCGTGCCGAACACCTTCTGCGCGATGGTCGTGACCATGCTCTCGATGAGCTCCATCATGGTCTCGCAGTTGCCGTACGCCTGGTAGATCTCGATCATGGTGAACTCGGGATTGTGGCGGCGGTCGATGCCCTCGTTGCGGAAATTGCGGTTCAGCTCGTACACCTTCTCGAACCCGCCGACCAGGAGGCGTTTCAGGTAGAGTTCCGGCGCGATGCGCATGTACATGTCGCAGTCCAGCGCGTTGTAGTGCGTCTTGAACGGCGTGGCGGCGGCGCCGCCGGGGATGTACTGGAGCATCGGGGTCTCGACCTCCAGGAATCCGCGCGACTCCAGGAAATTGCGGATCTCGCGGATGATCCGGATGCGGCTGAAGAAGAGGGAACGGCTCTCGTCGTTCATGATGAGGTCGAGGTAACGCTGGCGGTAACGCTGCTCCATGTCGGTCAGGCCGTGGAATTTCTCCGGCAGCGGGCGCAGGGACTTCGACAGCATCGTATAGGACTGCATCTTCAGCGTGATCTCGCCGGTCTTCGTCACGAACATGTGTCCCGTGGCGGCGATCAGGTCGCCCGGATCGAGGCGCTTGAACCGCTTGTATTCCTCCTCGCCGAGCATGTCGCGCTGGGCGTACAGCTGGAGGCTGCCGTGCTGGTCCTTGATGTGCAGGAACGTCGCCTTGCCCATCACGCGGAACGTCATGATGCGGCCCGCGACGGTCACGACCTCGGTGTTCTCCGCGTCCGGCACGTATTTCGCGCGCGCTTCGGTCGTCGGGATGATATTGTCCACGAAGACGCCGTACGGGGCGATGCCCGCGGCACGGAGTTCTTCGGCTTTCGCCTTGCGCTGGGAGAAAATATCGTCGAGCTGCTTCTGCTCGGCCTCTGCGGAGATGATTTCGTCGGACATGGTCGTTTCCTTCGTCAAAAAGATGGGATTTTGCGGAAAATATAATATACACCTTGAGGCCTGTTTTTTCAAGGAAAAAACACCGGATGAAGCCCCCTTCTTACGCTCATTTTTTCTGCCGGGTCCGTCCGCGATGCGGACCGGGGGTCATTCCTGCCCGTCTTCCGCCGCGGCCTTCTCCATCTCGCGGAGCTCTTCTCCCAGACGGCGGAGCCCGGCGTAGTCGTTGCGGTTGTTCAGCTCCATCATGAGGTACATCAGGGCGTATTCGCGCCCGTAGACGCTGTCCATGAAGAACTGCGTCAGCGCGGAGTGCGGCGAGGTCCGCCAGCAGAACACGAACGCGTTGGCGAGGAAACTGTTCTTGAAATGCTCCGGCAGGGCGTTCTTCGGGGTGAGCGAGCCTTCGTAGCTCGCGTTCCACGGGTCCGTCACGCCGACGACGGAAAAAACGACGCCCCAGACGAGCGCGAGGCGGAAGAGATTCCAGCGTTTCAGGCGCGGACGGGACCGTCCGAAATAGACCGCGGCATAGTACAGCAGGACCGGCGCGAACGGGATCAGGAACCGGTATCCGTAGCACCAGCCGCCGAAATCCGACGTGCCGACGGCGAAAAGGAAGATCGCGGCGGCGGTCGACGCCGTCATGTACACGAATACCCGGTCGCGGCGCATCCGCGGCGAGGCGCAGGCGCATCCGGCGAAGAGCAGCGCGGGCATGTACAGGAAGAACCCCTCGTATCCGAACAGGATATTGAACGCGTAGGCAAGATAGTTTTTCTCCGTGAACGCCGGCTTGTGCGTGGAGAGGTACAGCGGCAGCGGCGAGCCGTAGGAGATCAGGTTCATCCCCGCCTCGCAGAGGATCAGCAGCCCCGCGCCCGCCGCATACATCAGGACGTTTTCAATCCTGTGCGGCGAGATCGCGGTCAGGACGAAGACGAACACCGCGAGCCCCATCACGCCGCCCGTCACGAATTCGAGATTCAGCAGAAGCCCGGTCATGACGCCCGCCAGGAAGGCGCGCAGGCGCGTGAGCCCGTCCTCCTCGCAGCGTTCCAGCAGCAGGACCAGCCCCATCATCGCCGCCGCGCACAGCGTGTGGTTGTTCAGCGTGACGGAATAGGACAGCACGAGCGTGGAGACGACCGACAGCGCGGACATCGCGATCCGGTACGGTTCCGGCATGCGCGGCCGCCGCCTCAGCCCGACGTAGAAAAACCAGCCGGTGAGGCAGGAAAGCACAAACACCAGCACATTTGTCAGATAGACCGCGCGGAAGTAGCCGCCGTCCAGATACCGCACGCCGAAGCACTTCAGCACCCGCCCCCACGCGATCGCGCCGAACGTCAGCAGGGGCGGCTTGTCCCCGTAAAAATGCCCGTTGCGTTCGCCCTTGTCCGGCGTCTCGAAGATCGAATCGTCGATGACGAACGTGCCGCGTTCCAGCACGGATTCCACCACGGAATACCGCGACGTCTCATTCCCGGCATGGGTCACGTCGTGCTTCGCCAGAAGGAATGCGAATGCGGTCGAAACGATCAGGAAAATCAGGAAACGAAGTCTCATGGCGGGGGAAGAAAAAGCCGGTGAACGGAGGGGAATCCGGGACGACCCGGCATTTCCGGGCCGGGACCCGCTCCCTGTTCATCGGCCGAATCGCTGACGGATGGGGAGCGGGGGGATCAGAACCACTCCCAGTCGTCGCGGCTGCTGTTCCGGTTGTTATTGTTGTTCCGGTTGTTATTGTTGTTATTATTCCGGGCGTTGTTGTTCCGGTTGTTATTGTTGTTATTGTTCCGGGCGTTGTTATTGTTCCGGTTGTTGTTCTGCGCGTTGTTGTTCCGGTTGTTATTATTGTTATTGTTCCGGTTGTTATTGTTGTTCTGCTGGTTTCTGTTGTTGTTATTGTTCTGGCGCTGGCGCGCGATGTTTCCGGCTTCGGACGGCGTGAGCAGGGAGAGTTCGATCCGTTCGTTGTTCTTGGTGAGGACGGCGGAGGTGCGGGTCACTTCTTCAAGCTTGTAGCCGTTCACGGTGGTGTCGCCGACCTTCAGATGCTGGCGGAAGACGTTGTTCGCCGAAATCGAGGGATTCCCCATGATGATGACTTTTTTGCCGTCGGCGTCTTCGCCCCCTTCCTCATCGTCTTCGCCCGCGGCGCGCGCGGCCGCCGCTTCGGCGCGTTTCTTCGGATCCGTGATGCGGGTCGCGGACGCCTGGTACTGCTCGTATTCCTTCTGCTGGAGCGCCTTCAGCTGCTGCTGGGCGTTGCCCTGAAGACGCTGGAGGATGATCGCGCCGAGGGAATCGCCGATGACATAGGTGCCGACCAGGCTCATGTCGGCGCGGATCTGCTGGGTGTTCCGCTGGGCGGTCCGGTTCGCGGGCGCGTCGGGCACGCGTTCCGTATTGAAGACATTGCGCTTCACCAGCGCCTCGATCTTCTTCTCCGTCACGGCGGGGGATTCCGTCATGGCAGTCTGCTTCTTCGCGCGGACACGTGTCGCGGACGGCTTTTTCCTGTCGATGCCCGCGTTCGGGACCGTCTTGGCACGCGAAGCGAAATCGACCGGATCGTTGACGGAAATCCAGGCGAGATGCACGACGGCGGCCGCAAAAATGATGTTAAGAGCGATCAGCAGAAATTTCATAGCGGAGGACTCCTTGAGGGCGGATTGTTTGGTACAGGCATCAATATAACACGTCAAACGACAAATGCAAATCCGCTTTGCGCCTTAAACGATTATTTTTCTAAATTTTTTTGTTTTTAATTCAACCCCGGCGCATCGGGGAACAAGGAAAGACCGACCCGGGAAAGCCCCGGATCGGTCCGGACGAGTTGATTTGGGTTGAATCCGCGGACACTCAGTACACGAACAGCATTTCGCGGTACTTCGGCAGCGGCCAGGATTCGTCGGAGACGTTCTTTTCGATGGAATCGACCGTCACGCGCAGATCCGCCATGGCTGCGAGGATCTCCTCGTGAAGGCCGCCAAGCGCCTTGCGGAGCGCGTCGGACTTCACCTTCAGCTCGTCGAGCTTGGCGCCGAGTTCGGCGGCGGAGGCGGACAGGGCCTTGACGCCGGTCTTCACGCCCGCGGACTTGCCCGCGGCGACCGCGGCGGAGAGCTTCGCGTATTCCTGCGCGACCGTGGGATAGATCATGCTGGTCGCGATCTCGAGCGCGACTTCGCCTTCGATATGGATTCTGCGGTGGTAGTCCTCCAGGAAGACTTCGTAGCGGGATTCGAGCTCGCGCTTCGTGTAGACGTGATACTTTTCGAACATCTTCACGTTGGCGGGCGCGGTCAGGCAGCGGAGCGCGTCCATGGTGGTCTTGGCGTTCGGCAGTCCGCGCTTCGCGGCTTCCTTCAGCCAGTTGTCGGCGTAGCCGTCGCCGTTGAAGATGATGCGCTTGTGCGTGCGGATGATCTTGCGGAGCTCCTTCTGCAGGCCGTCGTGGAAATCCTTCTTCGAGAGCTTTTCCAGCACGGACGCGATGCGGTCGAACGCCTCGGACACGATCACGTTCAGCACGGTGTTCGGGCCGGCGCAGGACTGGCTGGAGCCGGGGGCGCGGAATTCGAACTTGTTGCCGGTGAACGCGAACGGGCTGGTGCGGTTGCGGTCGGTGGCGTCCTTCGGGAGCGGCGGGAGCGTGTCGACGCCGATGCGCATGGCGCCCGCGCTGCGGCTGGTCTTGACCTCATTGTGTTCGAGCTGGTCGATCACGTCGGCGAGTTGGTCGCCGAGGTACATGGAGATGACTGCCGGCGGCGCTTCGTTGGCGCCGAGGCGGTGGTCGTTTCCGGCTCCGGTCACGGTGGCGCGGAGCAGGTCGGCATGCTTGTCGATCGCCTCGATGATCGCGCAGAGCACGGTCAGGAAGATGGCGTTCTGGCGCGGGTCGCTGCCCGGATTGAGCAGGTTGGTCTTGCCGTAGGAGACCGCCCAGTTGTTGTGCTTGCCGGAACCGTTCACGCCCGCGAACGGCTTTTCATGGAGCAGGCAGACGAATCCGTAGCGGTCGGCGACCTGGCGGAGCACTTCCATGATGAGCATGTTGTGGTCGCACGCGAGGTTGACTTCCTCGAACATCGGCGCGAGCTCGAACTGGGCGGGCGCGACTTCGTTGTGGCGCGTCTTCGCCGGGATGCCGAGCTTCCAGAGCTCCTGTTCGACATCCGCCATGAAGTTCAGCACGCGCATCTTGATGGAGCCGAAATAGTGGTCCTCGAGCTGCTGGTGCTTCGCCGGAGGCGCGCCGAACACGGTACGTCCGGTCTGGACGAGGTCCGGGCGCATGAGGTAGAAATGCTTGTCGATCAGGAAATACTCCTGTTCCGCGCCGAGCGTGATCTCCACTTTCTCCTCGGGCAGGTTGAAGCACTTCATGAGGCGGTGCGTGGCGGAGGAGAGCGCCTGCATGGAACGCAGCAGCGGGGTCTTCTTGTCGAGCGCTTCGCCGGTGTACGCGCAGAACGCGGTCGGGATGCACAGCGTGGCGCCGTTGCCGTGGCGCTTGATGAACGCCGGGCTGGTCGGATCCCATGCCGTGTAGCCGCGCGCCTCGAACGTCGAACGGATGCCGCCCGACGGGAAGCTGGAGGCGTCGGGTTCGCCGACGATCAGGTTCTTGCCGGAGAAGGACTGGATGGGCTTGCCGTCCTTGATCTCGAGGAAGGCGTCGTGCTTTTCGGCGGTCGATCCGGTCAGCGGCTGGAACCAGTGCGTGTAGTGCGTGGCGCCGCGTTCGAGCGCCCATTTCTTCATGGCGTGGGCGACGTCGGCGGCGATGTCCACGTCCAGCGGCGCGCCGGTCTCGATGGTCGCGAGCAGCTTGCCGCAGATATCCTTCGGCAGATACTCGCGCATGGAGGCGGCGTCGAAGACGTCGGCAGCGTAGTCGTGATCGGGTTCGATGGGGGCCGCAGGCGCGAGCTCGGTGGCTTTGAGGTCGGCGACTGCGTTGATGGCGTTGATCCTGTTCAGATAGCTCATACTGTCCAACTCCTTGGGTTGTTGAGGTTGTCTGCCGTTGAATAGCATATCCCGTGCCAACTTCTTTTCAGGCGGATGCGGAAACACTCGTTTTACACAAAATGTAACCTTTCGGGCGGATTGCACATTTTCTGTAAAACAAATCGCGTGTTCCGGCAAGCGGGACGCTATGGTTCGAGGCGGAAAACCCGGACATATCATAATAATATATCCCGCTTTTACAGGATTTCCAGTGGCGCACACGCGCTTTTTCCATCTTTCTTCTTCCTTTTTTCCAGGAAAAACGCTTCCGGCTTTCCTTTCCGCGATTCTGGCACGCGATATGCTTCCTTCCTTTTGTCTGATGTCCGCATCACGGTCCGATGCACTCTGCCGCACCCGGCATGGAGACGTATGGAACAGGAGTCCTCCTTTCATGCGTCGTTCCACGCAGCCCGGATCCCGGCGGACCGGACGGGCGGTCCCGCTCTTTTCCGTGTTTTTGGGCGGGGCCGTCTTTTTTAACGTTCCGTTAACGTCCCGGAACGCGGATTATTTCATATTTTAACGGATTATTTCGGACATCCGGTTGATTTTTCCCATTCAAAATGATACGTTATGGCGGAAAAGCATCCGCAACGCAAAAACAACCGGAAAAACCAGACATTTTCCCCTGAAAGGAGCTGAACACCCCATGTCAATCCGCAGAAAACACCGCTACGCCGCGCCCAGGTCCGCCCGGATCCGCACCGCCGCGTTCCTCGGCGCAGTCGCCATGCTCACCGCCACAGGGACCGCGTTCGCCGACGACGCGTTCGAATGCAATGTCACCGACGCCGGACTCCGGATCAAGGCGGGAAACCTCACGAAGAACATCGAACTCTACGGCGACAAGGGGCAGACGCTCCGCGTAACCTCGAACCTGAACGGCGTTTCCCACGCGAAGCATCCGAGCATCTCCGTGATCGCGAAGCCCGTCAAGGCGGATTTCACGCTCAAACAGGACGCGGCGGATTCCGTCACGTACGCCTCGCCGTCCGTCACGGTCAAGGTCGAAAAATCGACCGGCTCGCTCACGTTCACGCGCCCCGACGGCAAGGTCATCCTCGCCGAAAAGTCCGGCGTCCGCCCCGAGATCAGGGAGGTCACGATCTCCGGCGCCCCGACCTATGAAGTGAAGCAGACCTTCACGCTCCGGCCGGACGAGGCGGTCTACGGGCTCGGACAGGCGATCCGCCCGTTCCTGAACTACCGCGGGAAGGAGATCCTCATCGTCCAGGCGAACATCCCCGCCTATTCGAACGTCCTCACCTCGTCCAATGACTACGGCATCCTGTGGGACATCTGCTCGCAGTCCGTCTTCAAGGACGACGCGAACGGCATGTCCATCTGGTCGGAGAGCGCGCCCGCGGGCGTCGACTACTACCTCATGACCGGAAACAATCTCGACGAGGTGATCACGCAGTACCGCGAGCTCACCGGCGACGCCCCGATGTTCCCGCGCCAGGCGTACGGCTTCTTCATGAGCAAGGAACGCTACAGCTCGCAGCAGGAGCTGATCGGCATGGTCGAGACGTTCCGTCAGAACCACTATCCGCTCGACTTCATCGTGCAGGACTGGCAGTACTGGACCGACCGGGACGGCAACTGGACCAGCATGACCTGGGACCCGGAACGCTACCCCGATCCGAAGGCGATGTGCGACACCATCCACAACGACCTCCACGCGAAGGTCATGATCTCCATCTGGCCGACCGTCGGCGACAAGTGCGACCTGGGACGCGAGCTTGACGAGAAGAACCTCCGCTTCAAGCCGACGCACTGGATCCGCCAGGGCCGCGTGTACGACGCCTACAGCCAGGAAGGCCGCGACATCTACTTCAAGCACCTCAAGAAGGGGCTCCTCGACGTCGGCGTCGACGCCACCTGGATGGACGGCACCGAGGTCGAAACGCGCTCCGCCTGCCACGACCAGCGCGCCATGATCCGCGACATCAAGGAAAACGGCGTCAACGCCATGGGCGACTTCACGCGCTACCTGAACAGCTACACGCTCATGACCACCATGGGCTGCTACGAAGGACAACGCGCCACCTCCGACAAGCGCGTCTTCACCCTCACGCGCTCCGCCTGGGCGGGACAGCAGCGCTACGCCGCCCTCTCCTGGTCCGGCGACACCACCGCCAGCTGGAGCCGCCTTAAGGAGGACATCGTCGGCGGACTCTCCGCCTCGCTCTCCGGCCTGCCCTACTGGACGCAGGACACCGGCGGATTCTTCGCCAGCAGCTTCCGGAACATCAACAACGCCGAATACCAGGAACTGCTCGCCCGCTGGAACCAGTTCGCGATCTTCAACCCGGTCTACCGCTGGCACGGCACCGGGTTCAGCAAGGAGCCGTGGCGCTTCAAGGACATCGCGCCCGAAATGTACGAGTCCTATCTCTCCGCCGCGAAGCTCCGCTACCGCCTGATGCCCTACATCTACGGCCTCGCCTGGATGACCACGCAGGACCACTACACCATGACCCGCCCGCTCGTCATGGACTTCCCGGATTCCCCCGGCGCGGCCACGAACGAATCCCAGTTCATGTTCGGACCCGCGTTCCTCGTCCAGCCCGTGACGCGCTCCCTGCTCCACGTTTCGCGCCCGCGGCCCCCGGTCATCGACGCATCCGCTCTCACCACGCCCGGCGGCGAGCCCGGCGTGAAGATCGAATACTTCGCCGACGAACGCCTCCGCCGCAAGGTCAGCGAAGCCGTCGAAAAGGTCGTCGACCTCTCCTGGCCCGGACCGCCCCTCGTGGACTGGCCCGAAGGGCTCCGCAACGGCGACCACTTCTCCGCCCGCCTCACCGGCTTCATCACCGCGCCCGAGGACGGCAAGTACGAGATCGGCGTCTCCGGCGACGACGGATTCCGCCTGTGGCTCGACGGCAAGCTGGTCGTCGAGGACTGGAACTCCGCGGACGCCCGCTACAAGTCCGCCGACATCGAGCTGAAGAAAGGCCAGAAGGTCGAGTTCCGACTCGACTACTACCAGAACCTCTATACGCGCGAACTCAAGCTCTGCTGGAGGACCCCCGCCGAACTGAAGAAATACGCCGAAAACCACAGCGACAACGAAGTCGAGGTCAAACTCCCCGTCGGCGCGGACTGGTACGATTTCTTCACCAACGAGCGCCTCAACGGCGGCGACAGCATCAGCCGCGAATGCCCCGTGGACCGTTTCCCGCTCTTCGTGCGGGCGGGCAGCATCGTCCCGTTCAACGGCGAGGACACCGAGTACGCCACGCAGAAAACGTCCGCCCCCCTGGAAATCCGCGTGTACCCCGGAAAGGACGCCGCGTTCACGCTCCATGATGACGACAACGAGACCTACGCCTACGAAAAGGGCGAATACTCCGACATCACGTTCTCCTGGGACGACGCCGCGTCTACGCTGAAGGTCGGCAAACGCAAAGGCTCCTACCCCACCGGCGAACGCACCCGCACGTTCCGCGCGACCGTCGTGCGCGACGGAAAGATCTCCGAGGGCAGGACCGTCAACTACAGCGGAAACGAGGTCTCCGTGAAACTCTGACGGAAAACCGGCGCCCGCGTGCGGAATGTGCGCGCGCGCCGTTCCCCCTCAATCGGAGTTTTATCAAATAGTATATATTTTTGGATAAATCCGGCATACCAAACGCGCGCACGGGGATTATATTATTTCCGTCATTTAGTTTCGGTTTTTCACAATTCGTTTCCTTAACGATCACAGAAAGGTTTCCGCAGATGAAACACACATTCGCTCTCCTGGCGCTCGCCGCCGCCGTCTGCTGCTCCGCCGCATGCGCCACGGCCGACGACGCCGCTGCCGCCGCCGACAACGGCAAGCAGGCTCCCCTCAACCCCATCATCTGGGCGGACGTCCCCGACGTCTCCGTCCTCCGCGTGGGCGACACCTACTACATGACCAGCACCACCATGCACATGAACCCGGGCGTGCCCGTGATGATGTCCAAGGACCTGGTGAACTGGGAGATCGTCAGCTACTGCTACGACGACCTGCTGGACGACGACCTGCCCCAGAACGTGAAGGACCGCCTCACGCTCTCCAACGGCCAGAACGAATACGGCAACGGCACCTGGGCGAGCTGCATCCGCTACAAGGACGGCACGTTCTACGTCTCCTCCTTCTCCCAGCCCACCAACCGCACCTACATCTGGACCAGCAAGGACCCGACCAAGGGCGACTGGAAACGCATCGCCACGCTCCCGCGCTTCCACGACCACACGCTCGTGCTTGACAACGACGGCCGCAACTACATCATCTGGGACGGCGGCGACCGCAAGATCGTCGAGCTGACCTCCGACCTCACCGCCGTCAAGAAAGGCGGCGTCGGCGTCGACGCCAACGGACGCATTCAGAACAAGGTGCTCATCTCCCGCGCGGACACCGCCCGCGACGCCGGAAACACCGGCAGCCTGCTCGAAGGCTCCCAGATGCACCTGATCGACGGCAAATACTACCTCTTCAACATCGGCTGGCCGGACGTCCGCAGCGTCTACTGCGCCCGCGCCGACAAGATCGAGGGCCCCTATGAATCCAAAAAGGTCTTCTCCTGCGAAGGCATCGCCCAGGGCGGCCTCGTCGACACCCCGGACGGAAAATGGTACGCCATGCTCTTCGGCGACCGCGGCGGCGTCGGCCGCATCCCGTTCCTCGTCCCCGTGACCTGGAAAGACGGCTGGCCGATGATCGGCACCGACGGCGACGGCAAGACCCTGCCCGCGCTCCCGATCAACGTGAAGCACCCCGCCATCCCGAAGTGCGTCGCCTCCGACGAGTTCAACCGCAAGTCCGGCGACCGCGATCTCCCGCTCGTCTGGCAGTGGAACCACATCCCCGTCAACTCCCTCTGGAGCCTCACCGACCGCAAAGGCTGGATCCGCTTCAAGACCGGCGACGTCGTGAACTCCCTGGAAAAGGCGAAAAACACCCTCACGCAGCGCGTGTTCGGCCC
>CACZEK010000018.1 GCA_902780135.1 uncultured bacterium | reverse complement strand
CCATCCCGAACACGATCGATAAGGGGCCCAGCGACGATGGTACTGCATATTTGACTGTGGGAGAGTAGTTCGATGCCGGATTTCTTTTCGGAGCTTAACTTAACCGTTAGGCTCCTTTTTTTTTGTGCCTGATTAGTAAAAGGGAAAAATACAATAACTTTGACATCCGCGTTCGCGGTAAGAAAAATGTCGCCGAGCGAGAGCGTGGCCACCACGGCGGCGCAGCCGCCCCCAGCAACGCGGGACGCTACGCATCATTTCCGTCAAAACGCAGCCCTCCCCAACTACATGAGACAGGGGATGGCTTATAATTAGCTTTGCTTTTTTTTAGCAGAAAACAATCGGCGGAAACGCCGATAAAAGATCAGATGTTCCCGCCTCATTCCAGCCCCCGGACGTTCGAATCGTTTTTATATGGTTCAGTTTTTGAGGCATTATTCCATTGGGACTCCATTGCCATCTTCCTGAATCATGAGACTTTCTAAAAAACCCCAAGCATCATTGACTATCAACAAACAAATCCCCCAAATAACAAGTATTCCATTGGATGTCCAAAGAAGATATGTTGATATCGGGGTAATACAAAGATGGAGCCATCCACGCGCTGTGTGACCTGCATAAAAATCATGAATGCCCAAATGTCCAAATAACAGTCCAAACAGAATAAATACAGCTCTGCTTTTTGCTTTTTGTGCAGGACCATCTTCTTCATCCCAAATACATCGAGATGAATGAACTTGAGTCTGGCGTATTCCATTTTGCAAATAGTCCTGTGAAACCAGAACATATCCAGGGGGAATCTGCTGTTGATATGGCGGTTGTTGTTGGAATGTGGGCTGCTGTTGATATGGCGGTTGTTGTTGGGATGCGGGCTGCTGTTGATATGGCGGTTGCTGTTGGTATGGCGGTTGCTGTTGGTAAGCCGAGGTGACTTGTCGGATATCCAATTGTTTTGTATCCGATTGTTCATTTGTTTCTGGAAGTAGTGCTATAAATGGTTCTTTGCAAACAATGCCTTGCACATTTTTTCCAATGATATTGGATTCGATTTTGTAAGGATGATTACAGAACGGGCAGTAGATTGTTGGCATAATTCGCTCCACGACAAAGAAACATGTATTAATAATTGCTGGTTTCTTCTGTTCCCAAAATGTTTTTTGGGCACAAAAAAAGCCGGACGATTCCCCATGCGTGTGCGAGAAGGTCCCGCCAAGAACCTGCTACCAAAACGACAGAGAAACGCCCAGCAAGACACAAAGGCATAGTGATTCTTGCTGGTATTTCAATTTTGGTAGCAAAAGAGATAATTCAAACTTGGCGGGTTTTCTCGCACTTTTGCTGAAATAACCGATGTAATGAGCTTAGAACCGGATTACTGAAGGTCAGGAAAGCGATTCCAAAACACAATTTACACGCGATTCAGGAAAAATCAAATAGTTTTTCTGCTTTTTTTAATCTTTTTCAGGGGGTCGGGGAAAGGAGAAGGACGCGATGCGTCCCCGCTTTGCTGGGGGCGGCTGCGCCACCTCGGTAGCCTCGCTCACGCTCGGCGATTTTTTTACTTGACCGCTGAGGCGCGAATGGCAAAGTTCTGTAGAAATATAATTGAAACTATTTGCAGTGCTTTTTTGTTCGGGACGCGATGCGTCTATGCTTCGCTGGGGGCGGCTGCGCCGCCGTGGTAGCCTCGCTCGCGCTCGGCATCTATTTTGATTTACCGCGAGCCGCGAATGGCAAAGTGTATTTGAAAGCAAAATTGAAACTATCTGCAATAAACATTCCATTAAGGACGCGGGGCGTCCACGCGTTGCTGGGGGCGGCTGCGCCGCCGTGGTAGCCTCGCTCGCGCTCGGCATCAACTTTTTTTACCGCTGAGGCGCGAATGGCAAGGTTTATGGAGTTGTGAACTCGTTTGCACGAGTTCGATAGAATACTATGAACGCAAAGCGGGGGGATGAGGTCAGGCGCGGATTTCGCGGATGTGGCGATGAGGTCGAATAATTGCTTCAGGCGCGGCTTTCGCGGATTCGGCGATAATGTGGGGGGGCGTCAGGTGCGGTTTTCTCGAGCATGCGTATTTTCTTCAGCTTGTCTTGGCGAAGCTCCGGAAGCCGCCTGCGGATTCCGTCTGGTAACCTTAATCGCGGATTCGGCGATGAGGCAGGGGGGATGGCGTCAGGCGCGGATTTCGCGGATGTGGGCGATAATGTGGGGGGGGCGTCAGACGCCGGATTTCGCGGATTCGGCGATCAGGGGGGGATGAGGTCAGGCGCGGATTATCCGAGCGGGCGTATTCCTCCAGCTTGTCTCGGCGAAGCTCCGGAAGCCGCATGAGGATTCCGTCTGGTAACCTCAATCGCGGATTCGGCGATGAGGTGGAATAATTGCTTCAGGCGCGGATTTTGCGGATGCGGGCGATGAGGCGGGACGCGTATTCGCGCGCCAAAGCCTGCTGACGCGCGACCGCCTCCGCATCGTCGCGGGAGGCGTAGCTGACGCCGTTCAGCCACATCGGTCCGAGGTAATCCAGTCCGCACACGGCAGCGATGGCGGGGAACCCGGAAACGAGTTCGTTGATGTCCGCGACGGAGCCTTCCTGTCCGGTGTAGGCGGCCGCCGGCGCGCCCGTCGTGAAGGAGACGAGGAGCTTTTTCCCGTTCAGTTTCGCCCCGGGGCCGTGCGCGAATCCGTACACGAACACCTCGTCAAGCCATTTTTTCATAAGCCAGGGCAGGGCGTACCAGTGGAACGGGAACTGCCAGACGATGAGGTCGGCTTCCGCCAGCGCGGACTGTTCCGCGGGGATGTCGAACACGCCGTCCGGCGCGGTCCGGCAGAGCCTGCGGACCGTCATGTCCGGGAATGCGCGCGCGAGTTCATCCAGGATCGTTGCGTTGACGACGGATCGCGAAAGGTCGGGATGTCCGGCGACGAGAATCGTTTTCATAAGGCGTGTCCTTTCTGTTTCGGCGTTGAAGCGGTGTCCGGGAGGTAATATAGCCCGGCGCACGCCGGAATGCAAGGGCCCGGCGGCGTTTTTCCGGGAAATGAGACGGTTTGACGAAGCAAAACGGTTTCGCACCGCGCGCCTTCGCGCCTTCTCCTCGCGCCTTCGCGCCTTCTCCTCACGCCGCGCGCCTTCGCGCCTTCTCCTCGCGTCTTCGCACCTTCTTTCCATCGGCATCCCCGCCGGACGGAACGGGGGGGCGGTCCCGATTACGAGCCGGAGATTTCGCTCAGGCGTCTGAGGCCGGAGACGCGGTCCGTGCAGAGCCTGACCGCACCGCGGAAGACGTCCTCCTCCGCGGCGATCACGACGCGTTCCTTCGCGCGGGTCAGCCCGGTGTAGACGATCTCGCGGGTCAGGATCGACTGCGTCCGTCCGGCGGACGGCAGGAGCATCAGCACGCGTTCATAATCGCTGCCCTGGGACTTGTGGATGGTGAACGCGTACGCCGGGGCATGGTCCGGCAGGACTTCGAGCGGGAGCCCGTGCCAGCCGGGCCCGTCGTCGAAAACGGGGAAGAACACCAGAAGCCGCCGCGCCGCGCGGTCGTCGCCGATGCCGGGAGCGGACCCTCCGCGCGCCTCAGGCTGTCCGTTTTCGTCCGCGTACCAGAGGATCCCGACGTCGCCGTTGAAGACGTTCAGGCGGTTGTCGTTTTTCAGCACGAGGAACGCCTCGCCGGGGATGTGCGTCTGCGTCCCGGCGGTCGCGCGCGGGTCGCGGAAACGCGGTTCGGGCGAGGCGAACCCGAGGATGACGCGCGCGATTCTGTTGAGGTTTTCCGCGCCGAACACGCCCCTGTTCAGCGGCGTCAGGATGCGGAACCGCTCGAAACGGCTCCAAGCCTCCCCGATGGTTTCCGCCTCGCAATACGGCCGCGCGTCCGGTCCGAGCCAGGTCCCGGCGAACTGTCCGCGCAGGAACTCTTCGAGCGTGTCCCGTCCGGGCAGCGGCACGCGGAAGACATCGCCGTGCCCCGTCTGTTCGAGGAATGCCCAGGCGTCGGCGTCGCGTCCCTCGTTGACGGCGTTTTTCAGCGTGCATATCTCGCCGCCCTCCTTGAATCGCCTGCTGACCGTGAGCTCTGCCAGGCGGTCCGGATGCCGGGCGCGCAGGAAGGCGCAGACGTCCCCGAACACGGAGCCGGGGTCGACGGACGAGAGCTGGCAGCGGTCGCCGAGGAGGATGACCGAGGCGTCGTCGGGGACCGCCTTCAGGAGGCTGACCATCAGGGAGAGGTCGATCATGGAGCATTCGTCGACGATGAAGAGCTTGTACGGGAGCCTGTTCCGGCTGTTGCGGCGGAACGCGCCCCGGGTTCTGCTCCAGTCGAGCATCCTGTGGATAGTGGACGACCGGATTCCGGCGATCTCCGCAGCGCGTGCTTTGTCGCGGAGCGTCCCCAGCTGGCGGTTCAGCGCCTCCTTCATGCGGACCTGCGCCTTCCCGGTCGGGGCGCACAGGACGATCTCGCCGGGCGACTCGCGCCGGAGCGCGAGGATGACGGAAACGATGGTGGTCTTGCCGGTCCCGGGGCCGCCGCTGATGACGAGGAAATCCGAATTGACGGCGGCGGACACGGCGGCTTTCTGCTCGTCTTCGAGTTCCAGCGAGGTAACCGTCCCGAAGTCGATCGGCGCGGCGGGCGTCTCGGACGTCTTCGCGTGCGCGAAAAGGTAATCCCGGAGGAAGATCTCATTCTGATACATCCGCCCCAGGTACAGCAGGCCGCCGCGCAGGACGAGGACGGCTGCCGACGCCGCTTCGTCGAAAACGCCCGTTTCCCGTTCTTTCCGTTCATGGGCGGAATCCATATCCGGCGCGGCGTCCTCCGGTGCGTCGTCGCGGATCTCGCGGAAAAGATGCGGGAAAGCGCCGGGCTCCGGCGGCCAGTCCAGGGCGTCGACGAACGCGTCCACGGCGGGATCGCTCCATTCCGGCGCGGGCGCATACCGGTACGGCGTTTCCGCATCCCGTTCCGGGGCGGCCGTCAGTTTCTTCAGGTACGCCCGGAGCGCGTCTTTTGTCCAAACGGATTCCGCGGGGAGCGCGATCTCGTTGTGCGTGGAGACGGCGTTGGAGACGAGCGCGGCGAGGAGCATCAGGGCAGGGGAACTGCCCGAAAGGCGTCCGGCAAACGAGGCGAAAACGACGTCGATCCCCGCCAGTTTGCCGTTGATGCGGAGAGACTCCAGGAATTCGGAAACCTCGGTCATTTTCGCTTTTCTCCTTGAAACAGGGTTAAGAGTCTCTCGAGACACGCCATCGGCGGGACGTCCTGCCAGATGCCGTTCGTGGAACGCCCGTCCAGTCCCCGCAGGAACAGGTAATAGACGCCGCCGAACGCGCCGTCGGGCAGGCCGCGCTGGCGGAGCATGCGGAGGAGTCCCGCCGCGTACAGATAGGACTGGAGGATGTAGCCGGAGGTCCCCATCGCGGAGGCGATCCGGGGCGGCGTGTAGTCGGCGTCGGCATTTCCGAGCCAGTTCGTTTTCCAGTCCACGATATAATATTTGCCGCCGTGTTCGAAGATCAGGTCGACGATGCCGTTCAGGACGCCCTGTTTGTCGAATGACGTCCGCCGGTAATCCGGGAGATACTTTTTCGACAGGCCGGAGGCGTCCTCCCGCAGGATCGACAGGATGCGCCGCAGATTCAGGCTGGCGGGGGCGTCCAGGAAGAACTCCATTTCCGCCGTCATCCGGTTCCGCGCGATGCCGCACAACGGGATCCCGATGCCGGGCAGGGGCGTCCTGAGTGCGTACGCGATGCCGTCGTACAGGGACTGGCTGTTTCCCGGATGAAACGCCTGTTTTTTCAGTGCGGATTCGATGCGGTCCATGAGGAGCCGTCTGCCCGCGGCCGTTTCGGATGCGAAGAGGTTGAAGAAACAGGAGACGTCCGGCCCGGCGCCCTCCTGCGCGGACGGCCTGTGCGTGGCGAAATACTCCAGGAGCTCGTGCGTGAGGGTCCCGGACTGCTTGCCGTGCGGGAAACTGCGGAAGGAGTTTGCCGGAGCCGCCGCCGGACGGGCGTCATCCTCCGGCGGGATTTCGCCGGAGACGGCCTCCGCATCGTAGTCGGCGGGAGATTCCGTTTCCCTGTAGGCGGTGTCCGTGAGCAGATTGTGAAACGCGGAGAAGCTCATCACGCGCCAGTTGTCGGGGATGCCGGGCGGCGTCAGCGCTTCCATTTCGTACAGGTCCGCCGATTCCGGCCGTAGGGGGGAATACGCCTCGTTTCCGGCGCTGCCGGACGTTGCCGGGCGGTCCCGCAGGAGTTCAAAGGCGGCGGGGTCTTCCCCCGTCGTGCCGGACGGGGCCGCGGACGCATGCGCCTGCGCGGCGGCGTCTCCGGATTCCGGGAAAAGCCCGCGGTACCATTCGGCGCAGACGTCGGGGCGTTTGTCCCGGGTCATGAAGAAATAGTCTTTCCATGCGCGGACGGAATCGGGCGAGTCGTCCGGGAGGTGTTTGTCGCGGATCAGGACGCCCTGCGCGGATTTCACGAAATTGACGGGCGTGCCTCTGCCGGTTTTCTCCTCGGGGAGCTGCTGGACATAAAGGTAGGTCGCGAGCGTCGCGCGCGTCAACGCCACGTAAAGCAGCCGGACCGCGCTCCTGAGCGTCTCCTCCTGGAAAATCCTCTTCGTCGTTGCTCCCTTGCCGAAATCCAGCACGATGCGGGATTCCGGGGCGCCGTCCGCGGCCATGTTCACGCGGTACGCGATCTCGTCCCGTGTGAACTGGCCGATGTCGGTTTTCGCGGGGAAGGGGACGAAGACGACGGGGAATTCCAGCCCTTTCGCCGTGAACATGGTCAGGATCTGGACCGAGGCGGCGTCCCTGTCCAGGCGCAGCTGGTCGGGGTTGTCCTCCGGATCGTCCGTGGAGGCTTCGCCGCCGATGCCGCCGTGCCCGCCGACCGCCAGATTCAGGGTGTTCAGGGTGTCTTCGGGGCGGGCATGCTCTTCTTCCTCCTCCTGGTAGAGCTGCTCCATCAGGTGCAGATAGTTCGTGAGCGCGCGTTCGCCGTTCGGTTCGGAGAGGATCCGCACGCGCGGCGTGACGCCGTCCTCGCGCGGGGCATCCAGGAACCCCAGAAACGCCGCCGGGAGGCCGGATTTCCGCCAGGTGGCGCCGCAGTCCGCGAGCTGTTTCATGACGGATTCGGCGCGTGCGGGCGCGGAAACGACGTCGTCGCAGGAATACCGGAAGAAGGGCGAGAGCATCAGGGCGCGTGCGGTCTGCATGTCTGGCTGGAGGAAGGCTTTGAGCAGGAGCAGCAGGACTTTCGCCTCGCGCGTGCTGAAGATCCTGCCGGATTTGCAGGCGGATGCGGCGATCCCCTCCGCGTTCAGCATCCGCACGAAATCGGCAGCCTGGTCGTGTTTCTGCACCAGGATGGCGATGTCGGACGCGCGGAGCGGCCTGGACACCCGTTCCTTTTTTCCGCCGGTCTCGCGTTCCTCGAACACCGTCATGGCGCAGTCCGCCGAGAGCAGACGCCGGATGTCGCGCACGACGTCCTTTTTGATCTCGGCTTCGCATTCCGGCTTTTTCCCTTCGTAGCGGCTGAGGCGCAGGCATGCGCCGGCGTTTTGCGGGAAATCGGCCTCCGTCCGTCCGGAAACGACCGAGACGAACGGGATGCCGTCCTGCAGGAAGACCGCCTTCGATTCGTGTCCGGGATCCATGCCGCCGTCCCCGAACATCCGGTTGACCGCCCGGATCATGGCGGGCGAGCTGCGGAAATTCTCCGTCAGGGTAAACGACCGTTTCGCCGACTGCTTCGCCTGAAGGTAGGTGTAGATGTCCGCGCCCCGGAATCCGTAGATCGCCTGTTTCGGGTCGCCGATCATGTAGAAGACCGTGCCGCAGTCCGCGGGGAAGCACCGGTCGAAGATGCCGTACTGCATCCAGTCCGTGTCCTGAAACTCGTCGACGAAGACCGCGCGGTAGCGGGACCGGACCAGATTCGCGAGACCCGGATTGGCGGCGAGCGCGTCATAAAAGATGCGGATGAGGTCGTTGAACGTGATCGCGCCGTTCTTCTCCTTTTCCTCCCGGAGCCGGTCCCGGACATAGAGATACGCCTCCCGGCAGACGCTTTCCCCGCCGGAGCTTGTTACGGGCGGACATTCGTCGATCGTGTCTTCGGCGTATTTCGCCGCCTTCCGGTACGCCTTGAAGTCCGGGGAGCCCTGTTCGCAGCCGTAGAACTTCTCCCGACAGAACGCCCGGAGCAGGCGGTCGACATAGTCGGACGCGTCGGGGATCAGCTCCGGTTCAAAATCCTGTTCCGATTCCAGCACGAATTCCCGGAGCATCTTCTGGCAGAATCCGTGTATGGTGCTGACGGTCATTTCGTCAATGGACGTGACCGCCTGCATCAGCAGGAGCATGTCGGACGATCGTTCCCTGTTTGCGCCAGCCGTGTCCGGGGACGGCGTTTCCCGTTCCTGTTCCCGTTCCCGTTCCGGCGCATCGCCGCTGTCTTCCTCCGCCTGCGGACGGAGATCGTTCAGTTCCTCGTTCAGCAGCTTCAGGATGCGCGCTTTCAGTTCCGCCGCCGCGGCCTTGGAGAATGTCGTGACGAGGATCTCGCGCACGGGGACTCTCTGCAGGATCAGCCGCAGGACCAGATGCGTGATGGTGTAGGTCTTGCCGGTTCCGGCGCTTGCCTCGATTAGATAACGTCCGGGCGTCAGGGGATATTCGGAGACATTCATCCTGTGCTTCCCCTTTCCGCAAACTGAACGTCCGGGTTGCCGAACACGATCCTCATGAGACGTTCCAGTTCCTGTTCCGGCGGCAGTTCGTCCCCGAAATACATCCCGAATTTCTCGACCTCGCCCTTGTACTGGTGCGTCCCGCGCCAGGCGAGCATGTGGTTCTCGTTCCTGAACATCGCGCAGATCGTCTTCGGGAAGAACGGGACCGGTTTCGTCATCCCCTCGCAATACAGCTCCAGGATGCCGTTCATCGCGCGTTCCGCCTTGTCCGGCTCCATCGCTTCCGCCTCGGAGACATGGATTGCGCCGTCTTTCACGTACAGGATGCGCGTGACGGTCTTTTCGCGGAGGTTTGCGCCGAGGTGGTTCAGGATCCCCCGGATCAGCGTATGGGCGGAGATGCTGTTCCCGATGTCGGGTATGAGCTGCAGGTGGATGCCGCCGGAGGAAACGGGCAGGTCCTGTTCCGGCAGCATCAGCGTGACGCCGCAGGCGAACGTTTTTTCCGTTTGAGGCAGAGGGAGAGTTTCCCCGCCGCCGGATTCCGCGAGGATGTTTTCGCCCAATGCGGCGATCTTTTTCCAGTCGCTCCAGGTTTCCGGCGTTTCCGTCAGCGGCACGGTGCCGTCCGCCTTCAGCCGCTGGAGGCTGATCCGCGCCAGCCCGCTCCGCTGTTCCGGGCGGGTTCGCAGGTACAGCTCAAGCAGTTCCCGCGTCCTGTCGAAATCCTGTTTCCCCTCGAACACCTCGGAATCCTCCGCGGGCGTCTCCTCCGTTACGGACGCGGATGCGTCCAGGCGTTTCTTCACGAACTCCGTCGCGGGATTGCCGAGGAACCGGATCAGGTCGTCCATCGAAATGTGCAGCAGCGAAGCGTCGGGCGGCTGCGAGATGCTGTTCATGTGAAACACGGGAAGCGCGTCCTGCGTCCGTTCGCTCCGGATTTTTTTAGCGGCCTCCAGCAGTTTTCCGGAATAGGACTGGTTGCGTGCCTGCGGCTTGAAAAGTTCCGGCGAAAACGCCTGGATCGGTTCCTGCAGGTCGACGAAGCTGTTTTTGCCGAATTCGTGCTCCAGATAGGACCGGAGCACGTCCACGCACACGGACGGTGGATACTCCTTCCTGTCGTGGTTGTCGCGTCCGGTGTAGCTGATATACAGATATTTGCGCGCCGCCATGATCACGTCCAGGAAGAGCTGCCGGGATTCCTCCCTCTTGTCGGGGTCGCCCGCCTTCCGCGTCTTTCTCATCAGGTCGAATTCCGGGGCGTTGTCCTCTCCGGGGAAAGCCCGGTGGTTCATGCCCAGCAGGACGATCGCGCCTGCGGGGATGCTCCGCATGGGGCGCAGGCCGCAGAACGTGATGCTCCCGCGCATGAATCCGCGCGTGCTGTCGCCGCTGTCCGAGACCTGGTTCCCGAGGTACGCCAGCACGGTCTCTCCGTTCAGCGGCGTGTCGTCCGTTTCGTATCCCGCCGGATCCGTTTCCCCGCCGGACTCCGCGTCCGTCCGCGCCTGCGCTTCGGATATTGCCGTTCCCCAGTTCGAAAGGATGTTCAGGAGGAGTGCCGGGAGTTCGGAGTCCGCCCCGAAGAATTCCGCCGCGGCGCGCATCAGCGTCTCTTTCCAGACGCGGAACGGTACGCCGTCCCGGCTTCTGGCGCGCATCATCAGGGCGAAGTCGTGCAGGCGGCGGACCAGGACCGCGATCTTTCCCAGGGTGACGGCGCGGCTGCCGCTGTATCCGGGGACGGCGTAGAGCGCGTCTTCGCCGCCGGAAGCGTCCGCGGGGAACGGCGCCGCCGGGTCGAGGTCCACGGCGTAATGCAGCAGCATCCGGTCGAATCCCGCCTGCCAGGTGTTCTGCGGGAACGCCCGACCGCCGGAATTGCCGTTCCGGTGGTCGTCTGCGTCCCATCCCCACCGGATCCCGGCGCGCCCGGCCGCGTCGCGGAATTCCCTGCAGTCGTCGGCGGTGATGCCGGTTTGCGCCTGGGCCGCCGCATCCTCCAGGATGCCGAAGATGTCGGAGGCGGTGAATTCGCCTTTGAACAGCGACAGGATCTTCAGGAAGGTCCGGTAGGACGGCAGCTCGTCGGTTTCCGGGCGGTCGGCGAGGGAGACCGCCAGCCGCCCCTCGTCGGCGTGGTTGAATACGGCGTCGACCAGCGGCGAGAAAACGTCCGGCGTCGGGGTCATGATGAAAACGTCGTTCAGCGTGAGCTCCGGGTCTTCGTCCAGGCAGTGCAGGATGAAATTGTGCGCCGCCTCGACTTCGCGGAACGCGGAATAACAGCTCCTGATCTGCACCGAGGGGCACGCGTCCGCCTGGCTCTTCAAAGCCTTTGCCGGGACCGCGCTTTCCGGTTCGTCGTCCATGATCTTCCGCTGAAGCCTGTGCAGGATCGAACCGCTTCCGCATGATGGCGCGTCCGCGGCTTCGCCGTCGTAATCGGCGCCGATGAAATTCAGTTCCTCCGCCTCGGTCATCGCCGTCCGGCTCTGCGCCCCGAATGCCGCGATCAGCGGATTGTGCCGGAAGAACAGTTCCGACATGAGATACTCCAGTCGTTCGGGGTCCTCTCCTGTATGGTAATACAGGTGCACCAGTTCCTTCAGCTCTTCCTTGAGGTTCAGGTTGTTTTCGCCGAAATACTTGCCGCTGCTCGGCGCGGGCTGATACAGTTTCACGTCCGCGTTGCCCGTGCTGTTGAGCCATGCCAGGCACTCCATCATCGCCGGCGCCAGCTGGGAGAACCCGAAGATGCGGATCGTCCTGTGCCGCCCGTCCGTTCCGCCCCGGATGATCCGGGCGTATTCCGCCGCAAAATGGCGTCCGGCCCAGTCTTTGGCGGCCTCCCGCCACAATTCCCCCTGCCAGTCCGCATCTTTCATCCCCCTCAATTCTTCCGGGACGGCATTCCGTTCCCAGGCGTTCAGCCAGTCCGGGCGGTACAGCATGTACCGGTCGTACAGCCGCCCCAGCCGGTTCGCCAGGTCGTAACACCGTTTCGCGTCGCCCCGGATCCATTGGCACGGGATGCGGAACCTCCGTCCGGAGTCCGAAAGCAGGATCCGGTAGATGCGCCACGCGATGCTTCCGGCGTTGATCCGTTCGGCGGAGAAAAGCGACATCAGGGACGGGAACCGGATCCCGGCGGCGATCCCCTCGTTGCGGGCGAAGCGCATGGTCAGGTAGCGGCGCATGCTCTTGTTCGGCACGATGACTTCGGGGCGGTAGAACATCCCCTCGGCGGAATCGTCCGCATCGTGCGTCCGGGACGCCGCCCGGCTTCGGATATCCGCGGACAGGTCCGCGATCAGCACGTCCGCGAGGTCTTCCAGGCAGGTCCGGCGGCACACGCATGCCGTGACGTTTTCGGGGATGGACTGGAAGATCGGCATGATGACGGATTCGGCGGCTTTCCCGCGGTTCTGCGCGGCTTGTTGGTTCGTTCGGGGGACGGGGCGCGGCGGAGAGAGCGTTTCCGGCCGCTCCATGTTTTTTCAATAGAAATATAACACAATCCCGCGAAAAAACACCCGGAAAACCTAAAAAAGAAGAAAAAAACATCGTCCCGGTACGGACGTATCGGAAACAAACGGGGATTCAGCGCGATATGCCGGGTCCGCCGGGGAGGAAGATGAACATGCAGCCGGGTCCGTTCCCCCCCGGCTTTCCGTCACGGATATTCCGGAAGCTCGATGCCCATGATCTTCGCGTCTTCGGCGAACGAAGGCTTTTCTCCGAGGAGGAACCGTCCGGCGACGGTCCCGTCCGGCGCGATGCTGTCCGTGTGCCACTTCATCAGCGTGCGGGTGCGGTACTCGCCGTGTTCCAGCGGGAGGACCTCGGCGATCTCCACGATCTTGCGGGAGCCGTCGGGCAGGCGCATGGTATGGACCACGCAGTTGATGGCGGACGCCACCTGCATGCGGAGGGCGGTCAGGGGCAGTTCGATGCCGCTCATGATGGCGCACGTTTCCATGCGGCTCAGGGCGTCGACCGGGGTGTTGGCGTGGATGGTCGACATGGAGCCGGAGTGGCCGGTGTTCATCGCCTGGAGCAGGTCGAGCGCTTCGCCGCCTCGGATTTCGCCGATGACCAGGCGGTCCGGGCGCAGGCGCAGGGACGCGATCACGAGGTCGCGGATCGAAAACTCGCCCTGTCCGTTCTTGTCCGGCTTGCGCGTCTCGAAGTAGACGCAGTGTTTCTGCTGGAGCTGAAGTTCGCTGGCGTCTTCCAGCACGAGGATGCGGTCCTTTTCCGGGATCAGTCCGCTCACGGCGTTCAGGACGGACGTCTTGCCGGAGGACGTGCCGCCGGAGATGATGGTGTTCTTTCTCAGCTTCACGATGGCGTTCAGAAGCAGGACGCCGTCGTGCGGCACGCTGCCGAACCCTTCGAGTTTCTCCAGCGTCAGCATTTCCTTTTTGAACTTGCGGATGGAGATGATGGTGCCGCAGCGGCTGATCGGCGGGATCGTGGCGTGGACGCGGGAACCGTCCGGGAGGCGGGCGTCCAGGTCCGGGTGCATTTCGTCGAGCTGGCGCTCCACCGATTTCGCGATGTTCACGGCGGCGGCTTTCAGCTGGGATTCGCTGGCGAATTTCGCCTCGGTCTCCTGAAGCTTGCCCCCGCGTTCGATGTAGATCTGGTTCGGGCCGTTGATCAGGATTTCCGAGACTTTGTCGTCCGCCAGATAGTCCTTGACGGGCGCCAGAAACAACACAAGAAACGATGCGTCTTTTTCGTTCATTGCAATTCCACTCCGGGCTTGACGTTTTTTGATAGACTGATTACAAATAGCACGTCAAACACAAAAATCAAGGGATCAAACGTGTTTTTTTCAAGATTCCGGAAAGAGATCATAAGGATTCCGGTCGCGCCGCGGGGTCGGCGTCCCGCCGGATCGCCTCGTTTCCGCCTCGGATGAAGACAAAAAAATGGTCGGGATGATGAGAGTTGAACTCACGACCTTTTGACCCCCAGTCAAACGCGCTAACCAGGCTGCGCTACATCCCGACATGCCGGAATCGACCGGCAACATACCAATATAGCACCTTTTCTCGAAAAGTCAAGTCGTTTTGCTCCTCGTTTCCACGAAAAAAACGAAGCCATGCCGCGCGCCATGATCCCGCGGTTCTGTTCCGGGACGGTCGACATCGCCGGCGCGGGCATCGCACGACAGGGGGGCGGCCGTCCGGTTCCGGGGGCGTCGCGGCGGGGCATGACGGACTTTTCCGAAAGGCGTCAGCCGGACGAAGACCGGGTTGCCCCGAAGCCTGAAACTTAGTCTGCCCTAATTGATGCGGCGTTGTTTCCCCGGGCGATTTTGCGTGGGAACTCAACTTTTTTTCAAAAAAGTTAGGTGGGACTTATTGAAAAAATGAAAAGATGTGCTATAGTAAATAATGCAGTCGGCTTCATGCGATCCGGTTTTCAGCAGAAAACATCCGGTCGTATGTTCGCCGGACACTAAAGTTAGTGCAGGCTAACTAAATCCCGAAACTAGCGGCACGGCACGAAGCCGGCGGGAAATTCCGGAACGCACCGGGAAAAAAACGGAAGGGCGCGGCATGAAGCCGTGCGGGAGAGAACATTATGTACTTTTGTACAGGGAAAAAGGGCGTCACGCTGCGTGTGCCGGACGGTGCATTGCGTATGTCCGCGCACGGAGGACCGGCGGACTTGCGGCTTTTTTCATGCATTGAAAAAAACGCCCCGCGCGTTTTACGCTTTCAGGACGTGTGTTTCCCGCCGTTCTCCCTCGAAAAAGCCGATGGCACGGGACTTGCTCATGCCGGGCGGCGGTGTTTCGCCGTGCGCGCGTCCGGGCAGGGGTTCCGTGTTTCCGCCCTCCCTCTTTCCGGTCCCGTCCGTGCCGGCAGACAGCATGATCGTTTCACAAACCGACAACCCGAACCATAACCACCAAACCAACAAAACCAAAGGAGATCCCCCCAAATGAATCCCAAGGTGAAGACCGGCATCGCCGCATTGTTCGCGGCCTGCCTCCTGATCCCCTCGTTTGCCGAAGAGAATCCGGCCGACGAGACCACCGAAGAAATCGAGACCGGCGAGAAAAAGCAGACCATCACGATCGTGCAGAACGGCGCGCAGAAGGACATGGTCAGCAAGACGTATGTGCTGGAGCACACGAAAGCCGTCGACCTGGCCCCGTTCGTGAAGAGCGCGGCGATCCGCTTCGACGGCAACTCCAGCGTGACCTGCATGGAGGACAAGGCGAACAGCCGCCAGCTGCTGATCGTGTCCACCACGGTCCCGATGATGCCCTACATCGACGAGATGGTCGAAGCGCTCGACCGTCCCGGCAAGATGAACGACTACGACACGATCATTTCCGGCACCGGCATCGCCTACGGCACGTACAAGCCGCAGTACCGCTCCGCCGAAAGCATGCTTGAAGTGATCGAGGAGACCGGGATTTCCAGCGGTCCGCTGGACTCCACTGTGAGACTCGACCCGAAGACCGGCATGTTCTACTTCAAGGACACCCCGGCGCGCGTGGCGGACATCAAGGCGAAGCTCGAATGGCTGGACAAGGAGATCCCGCAGACGAGCATCGAGCTGAAGGTGTACGAGATCCGCGAAAGCGACCTGCTGGACGTCGGCGTGGACTATCTGGCGTGGAAGAACGGCCCCGGCCTCAACCTCTTCGACGCCGCGTACGACGTGCTGAGCATCAAGGCTGCGGAAACGATCCTGACCGGCCTCACGCAGACCGGAGCCGACCTCTTCGGCACGTTCACCTACGGTTTCGGCGGCTTCTACACCGCCCCCGCGTTCGATTTCAGCTTCATCCGCCTGCTTCAGCAGAACGGACGCGCGACGATCAACAGCACCGCCGGCGTCACGGTTTCCAACAACCCGGACGCCGAGTTCAAGGCGAGCTTCTCGCCCGAATACCAGAACATCCTGAAGGACGAAGACCACCGCACCAGCGTGGACGTCGGCGGCGACGCCTCGCTTGAACTGAACATTTCCGAGGCGACCATCGCCGGCACCCGCGAAAACGGCGGCGTGACGTTCAATTTCGAGCTCGAAGGCTCGAACGTGGTCGAACGCAACAACATGGGCGCGGAGATCTCCGAAGGCACGAGCGTCGCCGGAGCCGTTTCGCTTCCGTTCGGACAGGAAAAGCTCCTCGCCTGCTGGCAGCGCGCCACGGATGTGGAGCAGACCATTGGCATCCCGTTCCTCTGCGAACTGCCGGTCCTGAAGTACATCTTCGGCACGACGACCTCGAACGCCGACACCGTGCATTATTTCGTGACCGCGCGCGCCGTGCCGGTCAAGATCGACGAATCCGTCGAGCCGGGCGTGATGGCCGAATTCGACGAGCTCGCGAAAAAGTTGGAAAAGTGAAAAACAGCTGACAAAGGAATCATCATACCATGAAAACGCTTACCAAGTTCACTGCCGCGGCCGTCTGCGCCGCTTCCGCCATCAGCGCCATGCAGGCCGCCGACCCGACCCCGGAATACGCCAAGGCGCGCGTCGAGACGAAACTGAACGTCACGGTCAAGGAAGACACCGAGGTGCTCGAGTTCGTCCAGGACAACTCCGACCCGGACGTGGTCACGAAGACCTACGTGCTGAAACACGCCGACCCCTATGAGATCCGCAGCTATCTGCGCGAGATCGTGCAGACCCGCAAGGTCGACGAGAGCGACACCGGCATTCAGGCGATCAAGTACAACGACGGGACCGGCATCGTGATGGTCTCCGCCGAAGACTACCGCTTCGAAGACGCCGAAAACGGACAGGGCATCGACAGCATCATCGAAACGCTCGACAAGCCGGGCGTCGTTTCCGCGACCGGCGGCTCCGTCTACGTCTACCAGCCCAAGTACCGTTCCGCGGAAGAGCTCCGCGACATGATCGAGGCCGCGGGCGCCGACGTGGCGGACGACGTGACCGAGAACATCGGCGGCACCGACCTCATCCGCTGCGACACGGCGCTGAACCTGCTCGTCTTCGACACGACCCAGTTCTCCCGCAAGAACATCGAGTCCGTGCTGAAAGAGTACGACTGCCCGTATCCCGAAGTCCGCGCGAAGATCACCGTCTATGAACTCTACGCCGAAAACGACGCCAAGCTCGGCATCGACTTCCAGGCGTGGAAGAACAACGACGGCATCGACCTCTTCAGCGCAGGCGGACGCTTCATGAAGAACTTCGCGTCCGACGGCTCCGCGCTGGTCCGCAGAGGCGGCTGGTCCGACACCCAGTACTTCAACTTCAATCCGAAGTGGAACACCAAGTACATCGACTTCCTGACCAGCAAGGGCAAAGGGAAAGTCCTGCACACCTGCGAAGTCGCGCTCCTCAACGGCGCGACCACCGAGATCGAACGCACCAGCCAGGTCTTTTTCGCGGGACAGGAACCCGCCGAGACGCCCGAATACATTGAAGAGTACATCCACCTCGAAGACGCGGTCCCCGGCGAAGACTTCACCATCGCCGCCGTCTCGAAGAGCGGCAAGCCCATCGAGCTCGTCGCCTCCGGCGCGGTCACGCTCGACGTCGTGCATCTCTCCAGCCCGACCGCGACCCAGGCGGATCGCTACGCCATGCGCGTGAAGGGCGGCTACTTCACGATCGGCGGCAAGGGCGCGGGCAAAAAGGTCGGCGCGCGGTACGCCGAAGTCCTCGACGAGAACGGCGACGAGATCGAGTTCGAGAGCAACAACGTCCCGGCGTACAAGGGCAACATCGTGACGACCGAGGGATCCGATGAGTTCGGTTTCAAGCTCAGCCTCACGCCCTCCATCTCCGCGAAGGCCACCATGCTCGACGTGAACGTCTCCAACAGCTCCCTCATCGGCTACACCTCCGAGGGCACGCCCCGCATCCAGCAGGGCGCGGAAGTCGCTTCCAGCTTCATGATCTCCAACGAAGGCACCAGGCTCGTCATCGGCGGCATCGAGAAGCGCGACGTGGTCAGCGTCTCCGGCGGCATCCCCATCCTGAAGGACCTCCCGATCCTCGGCTGGGTCTTCTCCACCGAAAGCGAATCCACCAAGCGTTCGCAGCTCGTCGTGGTCGCCGAAGTCGTCCCCGTCCGTCCGGAAGAGGCGATGACCGAAGCCGAGACCAAGGCGACGGAAAAGATCAGCTCCGACCTCGAAGGCGCGGGCGGCTGGAACACCTGGGGCTATCACCAGTTCCTTCTGGATTCCGACCGCTGACACAGGCGCAGCCGGAATCAAATCTAAAAAAAACAGGGTACTCCCGGGGGGCGGCGCGGACTCAGATCCCGCGCCGGTCCCCCCGGCTTCAAAAGAAAGGGATTTACAATGTCTGAGAAAAAATGTTCCTGCGGATGCGGGTGCGACGCCTCGAAGACGCCGGATTACCGCGTCCCGGTCGCGGGGGAGGAAATGACGCTGGACGAGCTGCCCATCGGAATGACCGCGACCATCGTGAAGGTCATGCCGAAAGCGCGCGGTCGCAAGAAATTCGCCGACGTCGGGCTGGTCCCCGGCACCGAGCTGCTCATGGAGGCGCACGCGCCGTTCGGCGGCCTGATCCGCGTGAAGATCATGGAGACGAGCATGGCGCTGCACAGCGACGACGCCGCGAACATCGTCCTGAAAAAGGAGGCGTGACCGATGAAACAGCATTTCAGAGTCGCGCTCGCGGGCAATCCGAACTGCGGCAAGACCTGTATTTTCAACGCCCTCACCGGCGCCCGCCAGCACGTCGGCAACTATCCCGGCGTGACCGTGGAGAGCAAGAGCGGCAAGTTCACGCTGAACGGCATGGAGATCGAACTGATCGACCTGCCCGGCGTGTATTCGCTTTCCTCGTCCTCGCCCGAAGAGGACGTCGTGTTCCAGGAGCTGACCAAGCCCGGCATCGACCTCATCATCGACGTGGTCGACTCGTCCATCCCGCGCCGCAGCCTCTACCTCACGACCCAGCTCGCCGAGCTCCACATCCCGATGATTCTGGCGTTCAACATGAGCGACGACGCCCGCCGCAAGGGTTTCAAGTTCGACATCCCGAAGCTGGAGAAGTATTTCGGCTCCCCGATCGCGCAGACCGTCGGCAGCAAGATCGGCGGCGTGAAGCCGCTGCTCGACCTGCTCGCGAAGACGCTGACCGAGCTTGAGGACCACGGCGTGCCCATGCTGACCTACGGCGAGGACATCGACGACGCGATCAAGGCGGTCGCCGCCAAGATCGACTCGCTCAAGGTCGAAAAATATGCTCACATTCCGTCGCGCTTCTTCGCCATCAAGCTGCTGGAGCACGACACCGCCGCCATGCGCATCGAGGACTTCAAGCCCGCGATGGACGAGGTGGAAGCCCAGATCGCGCACCTCTGGGAAAAGCACGCCATCGAGGCCGACACCTTCATGGCGGACCGCCGTTATGCCATGCTCGCCGGCGCCTGCCGCGACGCCATTTCCATGACGCAGGAACGCCGCCGCGAGATCTCCGACAAGATCGACGCCGTGATGACCAACAAGTACCTCGGCCTCCCGCTCTTCTTCCTCATCATCTACCTCACGTTCTGGTTCACGTTCACCCTCGCGGACCCGCTCATGGGCATCATCGAGGACGACATTTTCGGCAACCTGAACGACGCCGTGAAGGCAGCCTGGAACCCCGAAACGCTTCCGTTCCTCCGGTCGCTCCTCACCGACGGCGTCATCAGCGGCGTCGGCGGCGTGCTCGTCTTCCTGCCGAACATCCTCTTCCTCTTCTTCGCGATCGCGATCCTGGAGGATTCCGGCTACATGGCGCGCGCGGCGTTCGTCATGGACGGCATCATGCGCAAATTCGGCCTGCAGGGCCGCTCCTTCGTCCCGCTGGTGCTCGGATTCGGCTGCTCCGTGCCCGCCATCATGGCGACGCGCACGATCGAGTCCGAACGCGACCGCAAGACCACGATCATGGTCCTGCCGCTGATGAGCTGCGGCGCCCGCCTGCCGATCTACGCCCTCATCATCCCGGCGTTCTTCGTGCAGAAATACCAGGCGTTCGTGATGTGGCTCATGTACTTCATCGGCGTAGTCATCGCGCTCATCGCGGCGCGCATCATGAAGTCCACGCTCTTCAAGGGCGACGGCGAAGTCTACCTCATGGAGCTCCCGCCGTACCGCGTCCCGACCCTCCGCAGCCTGCTGCTCCACATGTGGGACCGCGGCCGCATGTACCTGCAGAAAGCCGGTACCATCATCCTCGCCACCAGCATCATCCTGTACATCTGCAACACGTATCCCGAGAAGAAGGATTTCTCGAAGGACTACGAGGCCGAGATCGCGCAGATCGAGGAAACGCAGGTCCTGACCGACGAGCAGATCGCCGTGCTCGAAGCCGCCGCGCAGACCGAAGCGCTCGCGGAGATCTTCGGCGAGGACGTGATGAAGGACGTCAAGGAGAACAAGGCAGTCCCGGACGAGGCGCTTGAAGCGCTCGGCGAACTCGCCGAAGAAGACGAGGAATTCAAGCTCGCCGAAGACGTGCAGGCGGTCATCGACGCCGCGCAGGAACGCGCCGACGCCATCGCCGCGCTCGAAAACGAGCAGATGGCGGAGGCGATGGAATACACCATCTCCGGCCGCGTCGGACACGCGCTCGAACCGCTGTTCCGCCCCATCGGATTCGACTGGAAGCTGACGACCGCGTCCATCGGCGCGCTCGCCGCGAAGGAAGTCTTCGTCGCCCAGCTCGGCATCCTGTATTCCGAGGGCGAGGCGGACGAGGAGTCCGTGCCGCTGCGCGAACAGCTCGTGAAGAACTACACGCCGCTGCAGGGATTCTGCATCATGCTCTTCTGCCTGCTGTCGATCCCGTGCCTCGCCACGCTCGCCATCATCCGCCGCGAACTCAATTCGTGGTCGATGCCGTTCATTGAGGCGGGCGGCCTGCTCGCGCTGGCGTATATCCTGACCATGATCGTGTACCAGGTCGGATCCGCGCTGCACATCGGCACGACGCTGCTCGGCTGATAATCATTGGAAAGAAGTGCCGGTGCGCAAGCCCGGCACTGTGTCGGCGGAGAACTTGTCCTCCCCGGCATGACGATGCTAAAAACCAAAGCCCCTCGGATTTCGGGGGGCTTTCTTTTGGCAGCTTACAGGTCCATAAGTCTTATAAGTCTTATAAGTCTTATAAGTCCTATAGGACTTATTATCAGGTATTTGTGTCTGATGTCCGCTCAGGATTTTTCGGCGGGGCGGCACCAGATATTTTCCGCCTGCGGGGTCGGGATCTCGAACGTTTTGCCCTCGACCGTAACGCGTACGCCGGAACGGTCCAGCGAGAAGCCCTCGACGGTCACGGCGTCGCCGGGTTTCAGCTCCGTGACGGCGCCCGGCGCGAGATTGCGTCCGAACCGGTCCACGACGACCGTTTCGCCGGGCTTGCAGTCGGAGAGGACAGCGAGACCGGGCAGGGACATCGCCTCGGTCAGATAGGTCTGCAACGCGCGCGCGTCGGTGCGCTTCGCGATCGCCTCCGAGAACAGGATGAAGCGGCTGATGGTGTCGCAGTCGATGAGGTGTTCCAGGCGGCACGCGGTGTCCGACGCCTTTTCCAGCGGCAGCCCGAGGATCTCGGAGAAGAACCTCTGGAGCGTTTCGTGGTGGTGCATCACGTCCTCGGCGATGAGGCGTCCCTTCTCCGTGAGCCGGACCGGGTAATGCGTGTTGTACACGATGCACCCCATCTTTTCGAGCTGGCGGAGCGCCCCTGTCACGGACGGCATCTTCACGTTCAGCTTCGCCGCGATCTCCTTGGCGTGGGCGTGCCCCTCGACCGCGATCAGTTCGGCGATCGCTTCGAGGTAGTCTTCCAGGCTTTCGGTCAGCTGCGGGATTTCGTTCATGGGGTCGGGGTCGGAAAGTTGTTTTTGTGCCGGTGTTTCCGGGTGCGTTTCGGAGTTCAGGAACAATATACCGCGAAAAACCGGAATGTCAAGCGGAAAACCGCGTTTTTCAGGTGAAAACGCCCGCGGAACGCCCCGCGTCTCATTCCGCTGCGCCGGTTTCAGGCTTCCCTGGGGGCTCTTCCTTCCGTTCGGCGGGCTGCTTCCGGTTCATGTACTCGTCGCAGTATTGGAGGACGGCGGCGCGGAACGCCTCCGTGCGGTCCGGATCGTCCCACATCGCGTGGTTCGAGTTCGGGAAATCGACGCGGATGTTCGGGACGTGATGCCGTTCCAGCGCCTTCGCGAGTTCGTCGCGGTGGATGGTCCGGACGAGATTGTCCCTGCCGCCGTAGGCGAAGACGGTCGGCACGGTTTTTTCATTGACGAAGTGAAGCGGGGAAAGCGCGTCCGCCGCCGCTTTTGCCTCGGGCGTGTCGAGTTTCTTCGGATCGACCTGGATGCGCGCGCCGTAGCCGATCAGCATCGCGGCGATCCGGTCGCCCCAGAATTCCCTGTGGAACGACACCGGGCCGACCTTGTCGAACACGAACGCGACCGGGATGGCGGATTCCGAGGCGCGGGAATAGGCGTACAGCAGCGCGAGATGCCCGCCCGCGGAGAGTCCGCCGACTGCGATCTTCGGGGCCTGACAGCCCTCCTTCTTCAACTGCTTTTTGAGTTCCGCGACGCACGCCGCGATCTCGTCGAGCATGGTCTTGACCGTGACGCCGTTCTTGTCCGAGACCAGCGAATAATCCATGGTCGCCGTGATGCAGCCCTGCTTGGCGTAGTATTTGCAGGCGTAGGAGATGTCGTCGCGCTTCCCCTCGGTCCAGGAGCCGCCGTGGATCAGGAGCAGCAGCGGCGCGTCCGCCTTCGGGTCGATGTTTTTCGGCAGATACAGGTCGTACTTGTTCGACGCTTCCTTGCCGTAGGACAGCCCGTAGAGCACGCGCCCGTCGTCCCCGCTCCACGACTCCATGTAGCCGCCCTGCTGAAGATTCTTCTGAAGGGCGTTCCTGACGCATCCCGCGCAGAGCAGGAGCACGAGGCAAACCGCCGTTAAGAAAACAATCAGAATCCGCCGGATTTTACTGCCTGACAACTTCACTGTTGAGCCTTTCTTTTTGAAGTTATGCGAGGAGGAAAAAAGTTCAGTTCTGCCCGTCTCTTGCGCGCAGCTCCTGAAGGATTGCTTTCAACTGCGGACACATGACCGGAATATCATTTTTTGCCGTTTTCCAAAGTTCAGGATACTCGATTTTGATATAGTCGTGGATCAAGGCGTTTCTGAGCGCGGTCGCAACCCGCCATGGAACTTCCGGGTGTTGAGCTTTCAGTTCATCGGAAAGACGGCTGGCGGCCTCGCCAAGAATCTCAAAGTATCGGGCTACGGCGGCCTTTTTTTCGTCTGAGGAATCATAGACCGTAAATGAGACATCCGTGAAGCGCATGATTTTCTCGCATGCGTCTATCATGTGTTCAATACGGCTGATATCCGGGATCATAGGAGCACCATTTCCCTGCGCACCTGATCCGCGAAATAATCCTGCCCCAAAGCTCCCATCGACACCACGTCGACGGGCATTTTCAGAAAATCAGCCAGTTCAAGCTCAAGGCGCATGTGGTCGAAGGCGGACGCCCCGTGAAACTCGACGATGAAATCGACATCGCTGCCCGGCGTCTCCTCCTTGCGGGCGCAGGAACCGAACACATAAACCTTGCCGGCTTTGTGTTTTCTTGCGATCTCGTAAAGACCGCCCCGTAAACTGCGCAATCTGTCGAGCTGAC
Source organism: uncultured bacterium (assembly GCA_902780135.1). Taxonomy (GTDB): domain Bacteria; phylum Verrucomicrobiota; class Lentisphaeria; order Victivallales; family UBA1829; genus UBA1732. Next base: position 27,793 of record CACZEK010000018.1, on the reverse strand, counting down.
ACATGCTGTTATTCTCCTGCGTTGGGAAAGTATTTCCGATTCAACGACTATAATTTACGGTGTAATAGAGAAAATGTCAACCCCTTTCCAGAAAAAAAGGATGTTTTCTGTGAAATGGAATTTCCGGAAACATGCGCGCAGAGCCGGGGAAGAATCACGCGGCGGGGATGCCCAATATTCCCAGACGGAGAAGCACGATGTAAAGGATATCTTTTAGTAACAATGCCGACAGCAGAAGCCAGCAGAGGGTGTATTTCTGCCTTTTGTACAGGGAACTTAGTGCCTCGATAAGCAGAAGGAAATACGCAAGACAGACAAGCAGGACGAGGGTGATCATAACGATCGGGAACAGCGTTTCCCCCAGAAAGAGAGCCAGACTTTTCGGGACGATGCAGTCAACATATCTGACCGTCAGATCCAATGCGATCAAGAAGCTGAAAACCGGGAATTCCATGATGAGAAGAATGACCATGGCAAGGTAGTTGCCGGTTTCTTTGAGCCGCTTCCTATTCATAAATCGCAGGCTTTCCTGAATGCTTGTTCGAACAGGCTGTTATTCCGGAACCGGGGGAACGGTCATTTCTCCGGGCGGATGATGCGGTAGGCGGGGAGTCCGGGGACGTCGAACGCCTTCATGAGGGCGGCGGTCTCCGGCGCGGACGGCTTGTCGGCGTGGACTTTCAGGAAGATCATGCCGTCCATGGCTGCCTTGACCTCGGGATCCTGGAAGGTGGAAAGCTCCATCGCCTTGCAGTTCTTGCACCAGGCGGCGGTGAAGTCGAGGAGGACGGGGCGTCCGGTTTCGGCGGATTCCTTCAGCGCGGCGTTGATCTCCGCCGTGGCTCCGGCGGATTCCTGCGCGGATGCGATCCCGGCAGCTTCGGCACGGCCGTCGGCGAAGAGATTCCAGGCGGTCCAGCCGTAATACGCGGCGAGTCCGAGGATGAGCACGCCGAGGAGCTGTTTCACGCGCATCATCCAGCGTCCGGGCTTCGGGAAAAGCCCGATGCCGGCGGCGGCGACGGGCCACGGGAGCGCCATGCCGAATCCGAGCGCGAAGGGCAGGGCGAGGCCGTAATAATCGCCGTGCGCGACCATTTTTCCCGCCTGAAGAAGCGCGGCGGCGAGGACCGGGGCGACGCACGCGCCTGCGAGCACGGCGGACAGCGCGCCCATCAGGAAGATGCCGCCGAAGTGGGCGGATTCGGGCATGCGGACGGACGCGCCGAACCGGGAGAAGTCGATGACGAAGAGGTCGAACATGGCGAGCGCGAGCACGACGAAGATCACGGCGACGGCGGCGTTGAAGATCCAGCTGGAGTCGATGCCGCCGAACGTGGTGCCCATCAGGACGGAGACCACGCCGAGCAGGCCGTAGGTGATCATGATGCCCGCGCCGTATGCGATGCCGTGCCAGATGCGCGTGAACCTGCCGTTGCCCGACGCCTGGCCCGCGCCGATCATGGCGAGGTTGACCGGGAGCAGGGGCAGCACGCACGGCGTGAGGTTGAGCGCGATGCCGCCGAGGATCGCGAGCAGGAGCATCATCAGGAACCCCTTGCCCGCGAACGTGAACGCGGAGTATTTGGACTCGTCTCCCGTGAGGAATCCGAGGAATTTTTCGGCGGGGAGATAGCCGTCGGCGGATCGCTCCAGTTTGAACGGCAGAAGCTCGGCCGCGGCTTCCGTTTTGCCTTCGTCTTTGACCTCGGTTTCAGCAGGCGATGAGGTCGGTTCATCCTGTGACGCGGCGGCGCCGGGGACGGCGAGTTCGGCGGACCCCGGCATGTAGCACATCTCGCCGACGCAGACCTGCCATTTGACCTTGATCTTTCCGTCCGGCGCGGCGGCGCGCGGCAGGACCCATGTCACGACGCCCGGCCCGACGTAGAACGATTCCGGTTCGCCAGACAGCGCGTCGGTCTCCTGTTTTGGCGCGGGCGCGGAAACGGGCTTCACGCCGTCTGGCAGGACGGGTCCGGTGGAGGCTTCGTAGGCGTGGGCGTTTTCGGGCAGCGCGAGCGAGAGCGCGAAGTCGTCGCCCTGCGCGGCGAGCGTCCAGGAAGATTCATCGACCGGCGCGGCGGCAAGTCCGGCGGCGAAAGCGAAAAGGCAGAAAAGAACGGAGAAAAGTTTCAGGTTCATGGCAGGCGGCCTTTCATTGTGTGGTCAGTCATTTGCGCCGGGCAAATCCGTGGTGTCCGCGCCGGAGAGCGGCAGATCGAGCTCGTCGGAATCCGCCTCCGCGGCGGCTTCGGCGTTTTCCTCATCGGGGCCGGATCCCGCGTCCTCGCCGATGAGGCGGACGGAGAGCGGGTCGGAGGAGAATTCGGGGGCGGTGAATCGTTCGGGGAGTTTCTGGTCCTTCTTCGCTGGGACGCCGAGCGCCTTGAGCTTTTCGGCGGAACCGAGGAGGCCCTGGCGTCCGCTGAGCGCCTTCACTGCCGCCTCGTATTTCTTCCCGGTCGATTCGAGCTGGCGCCCGACGTCGTCAAACGCGGCGAAGAACCGCTGGACGCGCGCGAGCAGGGTCTCGGCGGTCTTCACGATCTCCTGCTGGTTGCGTTCCTGCGCCATGCGGTTCCACGCGACCTTGATGATGTAGAGGAGCGTCATCAGGTTGAACGGGTTCACGATGAGGATGCGTTTCTCGAACGCGCGGTGCCAGAGGCCGGAATCGCCCTGCAGCGCGGCCTGGTACGAGGGGTCGTTCGGGATGAACATGACGACGAAGTCGACGGAATCGCCCTTGCGGAGGTAGGCGGAGTAATCTTTTTTGACGAGCTCGTCGACGTGCGCCTGGACGCTGCGGATGTGCCGCTGGAGGGCGTCCTCGCGTTTCTGCGGGTCGTCGGCCGCCGCGACGTAGTCCGTGTAGGCGGTGAGGCTGACCTTGCTGTCGATGACGACCGCCTTGCCGTCGGGGTAGTTCACGATCACGTCGGGGCGCATGATGTGGTCGGACGCGCTCTTCACGGTCCTGCCGGACTCGTCGCGGATGGTGTCCTGCGTGCGGTAGTGGACGCCCTTCACGAGGCCGGAATTGCGGAGGATGGTCTCGAGGATCATTTCGCCCCAGTCGCCCTGCGTCTTGCTCTGGCCCTTCAGCGCGTTCGCGAGGTTGTTCGCGTCCGTGCCGATCTTTTCGGTCATTCTGACCATGGACTCGTACTGGTGCTTCAGGGATTCGTTGAGCTTGACGCCGTTTTCGCGGACGTCGTCCATGGATTTCTTGTAGACGGCGAGCTGTTCGCGGAGCGGGGAGAGGATGGCGGCGAGCTGTTCTTTGTTTGCCGTCTGGAGATTTTCGGTGCGCTCCTTCAGGATGGTCTCGCTGAGGACCTTGAATTCCTGCCGGAGGTTCTCTGTGCGTTCCTTCGTGACTTTCTCCATCTGCGCCTGTGCCTCGCGCATGGCGGCGAGTTCGGATTCCGCCTTGCGTTTTTCGGCTTCGAGCTCGGCGGCGGCGCGTTTCCGTTCGGCGTCGAGCAGCGCGGCGGACTTGCTTTTTTCCGCCTCGAGTTCGGACGCGGCGCGGCGTTTTTCGGCGTCGAGCGCGGCGGCCGCCTGACTGCGGACGGACGCGAGTTCGGTCTCGTGCGCCTTCGCGGCGGCCTCGGCTTTCGATTCCGCCGCCTGCGCCGCGAATTCGAGTTCGCGCTGTGCGGAGATTCTGAGCTGTTCGAGCGCGCTTTCCGCGCGGACCTTGTCGGCGACCGCCTGGTCGAACGCGGCGGTGCGCGCCTCAAGTTCGGCGATGCGCGCGGCGTCCGTGCGGGACCTCGCCCGCATCCAAAGAAACAGGATCAGCGCGCCGAGGACAAAGCCGATGGCTCCTCCGATGACCGCGTATGACAACATAGGGAATCAAACTCCTTTCAAAAACGACCTGTGAACTCAATCGAAGCTGACGACCGGGTCGGCCCGGAGCGAACGGAACCGCCATTCGCCGTCGTCCTCCAGGACCATGTCGGCGGAGATCAGGCGCCCCTCGCGGAAGAAATCGCCGTTCTGCGTGGTGCCGGTCGCCATCGCCGAGCATCTGACCGAGGCGGATTCGTGCGCGTCGTCCGGGAATTCGACCTCGATTTCCGCCAGGCTGACCGAGAGCGACGTGATCAGCGGGCGCAGCATGAAATACGAGGAAACGACCTGGGCGCGCGTGGCGGCGGACAGCGTGTAGGTCTGACCGCGCGATTCGCCGGAGATCGAAATGTCCGTCTCCATGGTGAAGAACTCGCCGAGCGCGTGCGCCGCGCCCGCCGCCTGGAGGTTGATGCCGGAGCCTTTCGGCTGTTTCTCGGCGAACTCGACGGCTTCGCGGAGGCGTTTCCTGACGGCGGTCGTGTCGTCCGTGCGGAAATAGAACACCCAGACTGCGGCCGCGGTCGCGAGGACGACGGCGGCGAGCGCGAGCCATTTTGCCTTGCTGAGGTGGAGCCCTGCCATCGGAAGTCTCACCAGATCGGGACGCCCGCGAGGCGGCTCCGGTCGATCATGCCGCCCATGTGGTTCGCCATGGGCATGGACCGGTTGTCGCCGAGCACGAAGATCTTGCCGCCCGGCACCTCGCGGCGGGACATGTTCCAGTCGCATTCGTATTTGACGTACGGCTCGTCCAGCGCCCTCCCGTTCACGTACAGCACGCCGTTGCGGAACTCGACCGTTTCGCCGGGGAACGCGAGCACGCGCTTGAGGAGGAAATTGTTGAATCCGGCGTGTTTCAGGATGACGATCTGCTGCCGCTGCGGGTCGTAGAGCTTGAAATAGGGAAGGAAGCCGAAGGTGAATCCGCGGCTGGAATAGGTCGGCATCATGCTGCCGCCGTTGATGGCCATCGGACGGAGGATGAAGAGGCAGACGAGCACGGTCGCGCCCGCGATGACGGCGAGGCGGATGGCGACGACCCGCCAGTCTTTCTTCTTCGGCGGGCGGACGAATGTTGAGGATTCCTCCTGCTGCGGAGCTTCGTTCGGAGCGGTCATGCGGGGTCCTCCTCCCCGACGTGCAGGAAATGCTCCGTGAACGCCGCAAATGCGCGGTCATAGCGTTCCTTCGCGATGTCGGACAGCGCCTTCCGGCAGTCCGACCGTATCCCGTCGATCGCGGGCGATGTGAGCCGCAGGCTGTCGAGCGCGAACTGGCGGATCCGGCCTTCCGACGCCGTGAATACCGCCTCGGCGTCGGCGAGCGTGTCCTGGAATTGCGCGGGGAAGAGGGGGGACGGGAACGACCGAGCGTCCGCGGCGAGCTCCACGCCGGACCGCGCCGCCATCGCGATCTGCATCACGAGGCGGAGCAGGAACCGGACGAACGCCAGATACACGGAGACATCCAGCGGGACTTCCTCCGCTTTTTCGAAAACGTGGTGGATGGAGGCGAGATTTTCCTCCGCCTCCTGGAGAAGCGACCGCACCCCGCGCCAGTATTCGAGGCGGACCTCGGGAGCGGGGGCGGATTCGCCGGGCGGCATCGAATCCCGGATCAGGCGGACCGCCCGGTCATAGGACGCGTCGGCGCGGGCAAGCCACGGCGGGACATTGATCGCGGAAAGGGATCCGAATTCCTTTGCGCTGTCGTCGCCGAACCCGGCGGGAGAGGTCATCCGGAGCATGTTGCGCCGGACCTTCTCCAGCCGTTGGCTGCCGCTGCCTTTCGCGTCGGACATGGGAGAGAAGAACTCCCCGGATTACTTCAGGACGGTGCCGGAGACCTGGATGTCGCGGTAGAAGAAGAACACGGTCGGGACGAGCCAGCCGGTGGTGCGTTCGCTGGTGACGTCGATGATCGTGGAGCCGTTGAGCTTCTTCTGGGCGTTGCGGGTCAGGAACGAGATCGCGTTGCTGGTGTCGACCGTGTCGCTGAAGACCACGCATTTGCCGGGATCGACGGAGCTGCCGGAGATCACGGGCAGGCCGAACACGTACACGCCCCAGATGTCGGCGTTCACATGGCCGCGGGTTTCCACGTCGCCTTCCGCGAGCTTCACGTTGTTCGTGTTGGTGGCGATTTCGAAGGAGGAGCAGGCGGAGAGCGCAAATGCGGCGACCGCGCAGGCTGCGAGGCAGGCAAGTTTTTTCATCATGGCGGAAAATCCTTGTGTTTTAGGTTTGATTTGAGTTGTATGCGTGTGAAAAAAGATAATCTCTCACTATACTTTACCTTAAAGCCCGGAAAAATCAAGGCATAATCCCCGACTTTCCTCAATTTTTCCCGAATTTATAGGAAACGCGCACGCGGCAAGCCGCGGGAGGCGGAGCCTCGACTTGGGTAGTGCGCGGCTGCGCGAGAGCACGGGGGGATTCAGTTCGGGATCAGGACTGCGCCGTCTTCGAGGCGGCGGACGGTCAGGTTCGCGCCGTCGAAGAAGCCGAAAGTCGGCGGGAAGTTGCGTTTCGGCAGGGAGATGGAGCCGGGATTGAAGAGCGTGACGCCCTCGGGCAGGGGGCGGAGTTCCGGGATGTGGGTGTGTCCGTGCGCGAGGATGGTGCCCTTCGGGACGGGCGGGACGTTCGCGGCGTTCCAGAGGTGTCCGTGCGTGACGAAGAAGCGGGCGTTTTCGGTGAGGATCTCGGAGAAGTCCGCCATGATGGGGAACTTCAGCAGGAACTGGTCGACGTCGGCGTCGCAGTTGCCGCGCACGGCGAGGATCTGTCCGCGGCGGTCGTTGAGCAGGTCGGCGACCTTCTGCGGGTCGTACCATCCGGGGACGCCGTTGCGGGGACCGTGGTACAGGACGTCGCCGAGCAGGACCATGCGGTCGGGCCGAAGCGCGTCGGCGTGTTCGAGGAGGCGTTCCAGCGTGCCGGGTACGCCGTGGACGTCGGAGAAGAAGAGCAGTTTCATGCGGGAAATCCTTTCGTTTGCGGCGCGCCGGTTCAGGCGTCGGCGGGGACGAGTTCGCCGTAGAGCGTGGTGGCGGTGGACTGCACGATCTTCACGCGCACGAAATCGCCGCACGCGACGGGATTCGCGGGGTCTGGCGTGAAAACCGCCTGTTTGAAGGTGTCGGTGCGTCCGCTCCAGCGCGCGGAGTTGCGTTTGCTGGGGCCTTCCACGAGGAGTTCGAACGTCTGCCCGACGAGCTTTTTGTTGGCGGCCTCCGCGCGGCGTTCGAGGTCGGCGAGCAGGATCTGGTTGCGTTCCTCCTTGACCTCCTGCGGGACGTCGTCGGGCATCTGCGCGGACCGCGTGCCCTTGCGCGGCGAATACTTGAAGATGAAGGCGTTGTCGAACCCGACGCGGTCCATGAGCTCGCGCGTCGCCTGGAAATCCGCCTCGGTCTCGGTCGGGAACCCGACGATGACGTCGGTGGAAAACGAGATGCCGGGCGCGGCGGCGCGCAGACGGTCCGTGATGGAGAGGTATTTCGCGGTGTCGTACGGACGGTTCATGAGCTTGAGGACGCGGTCGGAGCCGGACTGAAGCGGCAGATGCACGTACTTGCAGACTTTGTCCGTCTGCGCGAAGACGTCGATGAGCGCCTGCGTAAAGTAGGCGGGGTGCGGCGAGGTGAAGCGGATGCGCCGGACGCCGTCGATGGCGGCGATGCCTTTCAGGAGTTCGCCGAAGGGCGACGGCGCGTCGTCGGGCGGCGGCGCGGTGTTGTCCAGCCCGTAGGCGGAGACGTTCTGCCCGAGCAGGAAGATCTCCGGCACGCCGTGCTCCGCGAGGGTGCGGCACTCCGCGAGGATGGACTCCGTCGGACGGCTGCGTTCCGGTCCGCGCACGAACGGGACGATGCAGTAGGAGCAGTAGCGGCTGCATCCGCGCATGATGGAGACGAAGGCGGAGTGGGGGGACTCCGCGCCGTCGAAGCGGTGGGAGTCGATGCCGGGCGTTTCGGCGGACGCGCGGTCGAAAAGCGCGGCCTTTTCGCGTTTCGCGGCGATCCGCTCCACGATCTCCGGGATGCGGTGGATCTGGTCGGTGCCGATGGCGAAATCGAGGTGCTTGATCCTTTTCAGCAGTTCTTCGCCGCGGCTCTGCGCCATGCAGCCCATGATGCCGAAGATCATCCACGGACGCTCGCGCTTGAGCTTGCCGAGGAATCCGAGCTTGCCGATCGCCTTGCGTTCCGCCTGGTCGCGCACGCTGCACGTGTTCAGGATCACGAGGTCGGCGTCCGCCTCGCCGCCGGCGGGCGTGAAACCGTGTTCGATGAGGAGCGCGGCGGCGGAATCGGAGTCGCGCAGGTTCATCTGGCAGCCGTAGGTCTTGATATAGAACTTCATAGCGTGGCGGGGCAGGGGGGGGAGATGGGGTCAGAGCAGGACGAGGTTGTTGCGGTGGACCAGCTCGTCTTCGGCGTCGCAGCCGAGGATGGCGGTCAGGTCGCCGGACTTGTGGTGCGCGATCAGCGCGGCCTCGTCCGAGGAGAAATTGGTGATGCCCTTTGCGAGGACCGCGCCGGAGGACGCCTTGACGATCTTCACCACGTCGCCGCGTTTGAACGCGCCGGTGATGGAGACGACGCCGGAGGGGAGCAGGCTGGAGCCTTTTTTGACCAGGGCGTTCGCGGCGCCGTCGTCGATGGCGATGACGCCCGCGGGGCGAGAGAACGAGGCGAGCCAGCGTTTGCGGGAGCCCATCTTGTGCATGCCGTCCTGCGGCAGGAAGACGGTGCCGACGTCCTCGGCGGCGAAGATGCGCGCGATGATGTCGGCGTCCTCGCCGGAGGCGATCCAGAGGGCTTCGCCCGCGCTGTTCAGCACTTCGGCGGCCTTCAGCTTGGACGCCATGCCGCCGATGGAGAACGCGGCGTCGTCGGTGCCGGAGGCGATCTCCTTCAGCTGGTCGGTCACGCCGTGCACGACGGAAATGCGGTCGCCGAGCGTGCCGTCCGGATTCTTGTCGAGGAGGCCGTCGACGGTGGTGAGGATGATGGTGAGGTCGGCGCGGATCATGGAGCCGAGGAGCGCGGCGAGCGTGTCGTTGTCGCCGAACTTGAGTTCGCTGACGGACACGGGGTCGTTTTCGTTGATGATGGGGAGCACGTCGTGCGCGAGGAGCGCCTCGATGCAGTTGACGGCGTTCAGGTGGCGTTCGCGGGAACGCAGGTCGTCGGCGGTGAGGAGCAGCTGGGCGGCGCGGAAATCGTACTTGCGGCATTCCGCCTCGTACATCGCCATGAGCGTTGCCTGGCCCATGGCGGCGAGCGCCTGGACCTCGGAGAGATGGCGCGGACGGCGTTTGAGCCCGGCGGCGCGCATTCCCATGCCGACCGCACCGGAGGAGACCAGGATGACCTGTCTGCCGGATTCGCGGAGGGCGTGGATCTGGGTGACGAGACGCGCGATGGCGGTCCGGTCGGCGAGGAGGCGCGTCCCGACTTTCAGGACGACGCGGCGGCAGGATTTCAGGACGTGTTTTCTTGCCTGGACGGGATCAGTCATGGCGGATCATTCCACAAAGAGGTCGCGGCTGGCGAATTTCGGGTCGCTGGTGAGGTTGACGCCGAGCTTGCGGAGCCCGGCGGCGTCGCCCTGCGCGGGGAGGTGGGAGAGGTGCATTTCGCAGCCGCTGAGCTGGGAGAGATGGTTGAGCGCGAGCTTCGCGGCGGGGTTGGCGGTGGTGCTGACCGCGAGCGCGATCAGGGTCTCCTCGAGGTCGAGGCTGACGCGCGGGTTCTTCAGCGTCTTCTTGAGGTGCGCCACGGAGTCGATCACGTCCGGGGAGAGCAGGTCGAGCTCGTGCGGGAGGTTGGCGAGCGCCTTCAGCGCCTTCAGCACGCAGGCGGCCGCGGCGTGGAGCAGCGGGGAGTTCTTGCCGGTGATCATGCGTCCGTCGGGGAGCTGGAGCGCGGCGCCGCAGTAGAAGCCGTCGTTGCCGTGTCCGGGGATCTGCGCGGCCTGCGCGGCGGTCTCGCGGGCGGGGATCACGACGGGGCGGTCCTCGCCCTTGATTCCGAGGTTGTCCATGAGGATCTGCACGCGCTGGACGGTGCGGATGTCGGTCGCGCCGACGGCGTACTCCGCGCTGTAGCGGAACCAGCGGCGGATGATCTCCTGCTTGGACGCCTCGCGCACGACGGCGTCGTCCGAGATCGCGAATCCGACGCGGTTCACGCCCATGTCGGTCGGGGACTTGTAGACGTTGCCTTCGCCCATGATGCGCTCCATGATGCGGCGGACGACGGGGAAGATCTCGATGTCGCGGTTGTAGTTGACCGCGGTCGTGCCGTAGGCGTCCAGGTGGAACGAGTCGACCATGTTCACGTCGCCGATGTCGGCGGTGGCGGCCTCGTATGCGATATTGACCGGGTGGTTCAGCGGCAGGTTCCAGACGGGGAACGTCTCGAACTTGGCGTATCCGGCGGCGACGCCGCGCTTGTGCTCGTGGTAGACCTGGGAGAGACAGGTCGCCATCTTGCCGCTGCTGGGGCCGGGCCCGGTCACGATGACGATCGGGCGGTCGGTCTCGACGTACGGGTTCGCGCCGTATCCGGCGTCGCTCACGATGAGGTCGACGTCGGCGGGGTAGCCCTTGATGGTCTTGTGCTTGTAGACGGCGACGCTGCGGCGTTCGAGCTTGGTGATGAAGTTGTTGACGGCGGGGTGGTCCTCGTAGCGGGTCACGACGACCGCCTTCACGCTGATGCCGAGCGAACGGAGGTTGTCGATGATGCGGAGCGTGTCGGCGTCGTAGGCGATGCCGAAGTCCGCGCGGATCTTCTTGCGTTCGATGTCGCCCGCGTAGATGCAGATCACGACGTCGATCTTGTCCTTCAGGCGCTGGAGCAGCTTGAGCTTGACGTTCGGGTCGAAGCCGGGCAGGATGCGCGCGGCGTGGTAGTCGTAGGCGAGCTTGCCGCCGAATTCGATGTAGAGTTTGTTCTGGAACCGCTCCGCGCGGCGCAGAATCTCGGCGGACTGTTCCTCCAGATAGCGTGTGTTGTCAAATCCGATCTCGTTCATCGTCGTCTTCCGTGTTTTCCGACGCGCGCCGGCCCGGTTTCCCGCTGTCCCGTCCGGGCTTTGCACGGCGCATTCCGGCTTGCGGGCCGGAGCCGCCGGACGGAGCGGGGGGGGAACGGGGAAAACGGGGAAGGACACGCGTCTGTTTTTCAAAAAATCTTATTCTAATAATATAACTGTGAAACGGGCAATTATCAACCGGGAAACACGGTTTTTTTCGGAGTGTTTTCAAAAAAGTCGCGGCGTCCGCGCGAGACGCTGTTTCCGACGCCCCGTCCGCTGAAAAAAAGCCGCATCCAGGCGGTTTTTTCGCCTTTTTTCCTGAATCCCGCTTGAAAAAATGAACGTGATGTGCTACATTAAACGCATCATCCTCCTTATGGCCGCCCGGAAACATGCAGTTTTTGCCGGATTCCCGGTCATAAATCCCCCCATCCGTCCGGACAGGCATCATCGGTCTGCATCAACATCCGGACGGACCCACGGATCCCCGGAACGCATCCATGCCGCCGCCGGCGCATGAAACGGATTCCCTTCCGGGAACAATCAACCACAAAGAAACCGCACGGAGACGGAAGAGTTGAAACCTCTTGCTCTGACTGGCGGAATCGCATGCGGAAAAACGACGGCGGGTCATTTCCTGCTGGAAGCCGGATTCACCCATATTTACGACACCGATGCGATTTGCCATGACCTTTATGACGATCCCACACCGGACCTGCTGAACGGGATGAGGAAGAACTGGGGCGACGGCGTCGTGACTCAGGATTCCCGCATCGACCGGGCGGCTCTGTCCCGGCTGCTTTTCGCCTCGGCAAACCGGGAGGACGCTTTCGCCGCGCTGAACGCGCTGGTGCATCCGGCGGTGGAACTGCGCCTGCACGAGCTGATGGAACGGGACGCCGTCCGCGACGACGAACTGGTCCTGGCCGAGGTCCCTCTGCTCTTCGAGATCGGCTGGGAAACAAAATTTTCGCGCACGATCGCGGTCTGGATGCCGCGTGAAATGCAGATCGCGCGGCTGATGGAGCGCAACCGCCTGACGCGCGGGGAAGCCGAATCGCGTCTGGACGTGCAGATGTCCGCCGACGCGAAACTCGCCCGCGCCGATTTCGGGCTGATCAACAACGGCGGCACGGAGCATCTGCGGAAACAGTGCTTCGAACTGGCCGCCCGCCTGAGGTCGTCTCTTTCATAACTCCACTTGCTTTCATCCCGCTATTCGGATTCAAACGTTCAAATTCAAATAACCACTCCGGTTTTGTCAGGAAAGGAAAAATAAGATGTCCGACGAAATGGAAAACATGCAGATCGAAAATCAGATGCCGGCACAGAATGAACTGCCGGAACAGGCAGCTCCGGCCGCCGACGCCGCCGAGGCGCCCGTGAAAAAACGCCGCGGCCGTCCTCCGAAAAAACGTCCCGAAGCGGAAACGGAAAATGAAGGCGCGGAATCCGCCGGCGAAGAAACGTCCGCCCCGGTCCGGTCCGCCTCCGATGCGGGATCCGCCGCGCATGGCGCCGTTTCGCGCGGCGATGCGATGGATCCGGATTTCGGCGACGACGGCGACTACGACCCCGTTTCCGTCCATCACATCGATTCCTTCACGCCGAGTTCGCGCGAGGGACTGAAAGTCGTCCGCACCCTTAAGTTCAATCTTGACGACGGCGACGATTTCGACTCCGATCCGGATTCGCAGGAACAGGATTTCCCCGGCGGAATCCGTCCGAACGAGATCGTGGTCGCGGGCATGAACGAGTCCGGCGGCGCGTCCGTCGATCTCCCGCCCGACGACGACAGCATCGCCTATGTGCCCCCCGCGCCCAAGGCCCCGGCGCGCATGCCCCGGAGCGAAGCCCCCGTGCCGGATTTCCCGGACGACAACATGGAGACCCGCGACCTCGGCGAACAGATGCCCGCCGAAGCGCGTCCGCAGGGCGAATCCGCGGAACCGGCGCAGGGCGGATCCGCGCAGCGTCCCGCCGTGCAGCAGAATCAGCAGAACGGCAGCGGCCAGCAGGGCGGCCAGCAGCAGCGCGGCGGCCACGGCCAGAACCAGCAGAACCAGCAGAGAAACAACAAGCACCAGCGCCAGTTCAACAACAACCAGCAGAACAATAACAACAACCGCCAGTTCAATAACCAGCAGAACCAGCAGTTCCGCAAGCAGCAGAACCAGCAGAACCAGCAGAACCAGAAGCGCCGTTTCCAGGGCGGCGGCAACGGCGGCGGCTACAACAGCATCCGCCAGGGCGGCGACGACCCCACCTACGCCGAAATCCGCCGCCTCATGAAGATGACCCAGCAGAATTACAGCAACGGCCCGCGCGTGGAGTACGACGAGAACGGCGAGCCGATCCCGCCGCCGACCATGGACATCTCCGAGCTCCAGCAGAAATCCATCACCGAGCTGAACCAGATGGCGCGCGACATGGGCATTGAGGGCGTCGGCGTCCTCACTAAGTCCGAGCTCGTCTTCGAGATCATCCGCGCCAACAGCGACCGCTGCGTCCTCGTCGGCAGCGGTTTCCTGGAGGTCATGCCCGACGGCTTCGGGTTCCTCCGCTCCCCGTACTACAGCTACCTCCCGTCCTCCGAGGACATCTACCTCAGCCCGAACCAGGTCCGCCGCTACGCCGTCCGCACCGGCGACTTCATCGAAGGCGAGATCCGCCAGCCGCGCGAGAAGGAACGCTTCTTCGCGATGTTCCGCGTGACCGGCATCAACCGCCAGTCCCCCGAATGCAAGCGCGACATCATCCCGTTCAACGAGCTGAAGCCGTATTTCCCGACCCGCCGTCTCTTCCTGGAGACCACTCCGGACGAACTCTGCGGACGCGTGGTCGACCTGGTCACGCCGATCGGGCTCGGCCAGCGCGGCCTCATCGTCGCGCCGCCGCGCACCGGCAAGACCGTGCTCCTCCAGAAAATGGCGAACTCCATCATCAAAAACAACCCCGAGGTCGTCCTGATCATCCTCCTGATCGACGAGCGCCCCGAGGAAGTCACCGACATGAAGATGAGCGTGAGCTCCAATGCCGAGGTCGTCAGCTCCACCTTCGACGAGCCGCCGGAACGCCACGTGCAGATCGCCGAAATGGTCATCGAAAAGGCAAAGCGCCTGGTCGAATCCAAGAAGGACGTCGTGATCCTGCTCGACTCCATCACGCGCCTCGCACGCGCCTACAACACCCTCCAGCCGCACAGCGGCAAGATCCTCACAGGCGGCGTCGACGCCAACGCCCTGCACAAGCCCAAACGCTTCTTCGGCGCGGCGCGCAACATCGAAAACTACGGCAGCCTCACCATCATCGCCACCGCGCTCATCGACACCGGCAGCAAGATGGACGAGGTCATCTTCGAGGAGTTCAAGGGCACCGGCAATATGGAGCTCCACCTCGACCGCCGTCTCGTCGACAAGCGCGTCTACCCCGCCATCAACATCGAGGCGAGCGGCACGCGCAAGGAGGAGCTCCTGCTCCACCGCGACGAACTCCCGCGCGTCTGGACGCTCCGCAAGGCGATGACCGGCGTCCCGCCCGTCGAAGCCATGGAGGTCCTGATCTCCAAGCTCAAGAAGGTCTCGACGAACGCCGAGTTCCTGATGTCGATGCCCGCCTCGAACTGAGGCGATCGCTTTTGGTCCGCCGTCCGCGCGTCCGGTCTTCCGTTCCCGCGGCGGCGGTTTTTTCTCCCGTTTTTTCCTGTTCAGGAGGTTTGCCGATGAAAACGATCCCGTTCCTTCCGCTCCTCGCCGCCTGCGCCCTCGCCGCCTGCGGTCCCGCGCAGTCTCCGCAGTCTCCCTCGGAATCCGCCGCTTCCGCGCCTGCTGCCGCCGCGGACGATCCCTTCGCGCCGAACCCGCCGCCCGGCATGACGCTTGCCTGGTCCGACGAGTTCGATGCGGACGGACGCCCCGACCCGGCGAACTGGACCTACGAGACCGGGTACGTGCGGAATCACGAGGCGCAGTGGTACCGCCCGGAGAGCGCGGAAGTGCGCGACGGGTGCCTGGTCATCACCGCCGAACACCACGCGCAACCACTGCCGAATCCGTCCCGGAACGCGTTCGGGAACTGGTTCGGCGGGGACAGCCGCCCCATCGAATACACCTCCGCCTGCCTCATCACGAAGGGGCTTCATTCGTTTCAGTACGGACGCATCGAGGCGCGCATCAAAGCGCCCCTCATGGAAGGCTCCTGGCCCGCGTTCTGGACGCTCGGCGTGTCCGAAAACTGGCCGTCCTGCGGCGAGATCGACATCTTCGAGTATTACAGGGGAACGGTCCTCGCGAACTTCTGCTGGGCGGGAGAGGGCGGCATGTGGACGGCGGAATGGAGCACGGTCAAGACCCGGATCGAACAGTACACGCAGGACGACCCGGAGTGGGCGGACAAGTTCCACGTGTACGCGATGGACTGGGACGAAAACCGCATCGCGCTGTCCGTGGACGGCCGCGTCGTGAACGATTCCTCCATCGAAAACGTGCGCAACGCCCGGTTCCGCTCCGTCGCGAATCCGTTTCATCAGCCGCATTATCTGCTGGTGAACCTCGCGCTCGGCGGCGACAGCGGCGGCGACGTGACCAAGATGCCGTTCCCGGTCCGCATGTACGTCGACTACGTCCGCGTCTACCGGAAATCCGAGTAAGGCAAACCGCTTTTCCGCCGGGGAGCGCGACATTCGCCGCCGCCGGCGCGTTTATCCTCGCCGTTTCAGTGCCGGCGCGCCTTTTTCAGCGCGGCGGAGATGGAGTCCGCGGGCGCGGATTCCCCGGCGGCTTCCGTTCCCTTCGAATCCTGCGGCGTTTCCCGCGCGGCATCCTGCGCCGGAGTCGTCCCCGCGGCTGCGCGCGGCGCTTTCCTGCGTCTGCGCGGGAACCGTATCAGCCCGGATTTCGCCCCGGAACCGGATTCTCCGTCCCCCTCGGCGTCCTTTTCCTGTTTTTTCACGGCGAAGAAGCGTCCGATCAGCAGGAAACGGCGTTCGACGATCTCGAAGAGGAACAGCAGGATGGCGGCGAGGCAGAAGAACGGCGTGAGCGGGAACGCGCGGAGGCGTTTCGGGATGTCGCTCCAGATGTCCTCGACCGCGATGCGTTCGCGTCCGCCGCATGCCCGGAGCAGTTCGGTGAGCTCGCGGCCGGAGATCTGGCCGGGGCTGAATTCCGGGGAATACGGCAGTTCGACCGGGACGAGCGGATGCGGGCGCGCGTTGTCCCACTGGATGGACCCGAGGACGATGTTTCCGCCTGGGAGCGGGACCTCGGAGACGAGGCGGTCCGGGCCGTCCCACGCGAGCGGATACCTGCGCGTTTCGGTCCTGCCGGAATCGTCGCAGAAGACCGCCGTGAGGACGGGCGTGCTGCGGAACGGGTCGGATGTGCGCGCGGGGTCGAGCTCGAGCGCGGCGTAGTGGCTGCCGTTGCGGATCTCCTGCGTGATCATGTAGTCCGCGCCCTCGTCGTCGGACGCGGTCATCCAGGCGACGAGCGAGGTCAGGAACGGCGCGGCGCCGGGATCCTGCGCGAACGGCCCGGTGTAGCGGCCGTCGGCTTCGGCGCAGAACGCCGCGGTGCGGCCGAGCCCGAATGTCCCGGTCGCGGCGAGCGGGGCGCGGTCCTCGTCGTCGGTGACGAGCACTGCGTCGCATCCGGGCCGCAGGAAGCAGAGGTTGCAGCCGTTGAAATCGAACGTTTTGGAGAACTTGTTCGAGCCGGGGAGGACGGTCGCGGCGGGCTGGAGCAGGCCGCGGACCGGGTCGGTCAGGAACGTGCTGCGGACCATGACGAACGTGTCTTCGGCGAAGATGCGCGGGAGTTCCTCCGCCTTGTCGGTGAAATACGCCAGCCCCTTGCCGCGTTTCGCCACGTCCATGAGGAACGCCGCGTCGCAGTCGGTTTTCGTGCCGAGCCCGACCACGCTGACCGTGATGCCGTTCTCTTCGGCGGTGTCGAGCAGCGCCTTGTAGGAACCCGGCTCCTCGGCGTCGGACGCGTCGGCGAAGAGGATGATGTGGCGGGACGTGATGTCGGATTTTTCGAGCATTTCGAACGCCGCCTTCAGGCCGGTGTAGGTGTAGATGCCGCCGCCCATGGACTCGATGGAACGGATCTTGTTCGCGCGCCCGCGGACGTCGGCGACCGGGGCGAGCCTGATGACCGTGTGCGGCGAGCTGTCGACCGCGATCACGCCGATATGGTCGAAGTCGGAGAGCAGGTTCAGCACCTCGACCGTGGCGGTGTTCGCCAGCGACATCTTGGTGATGCCCTTCGAATTCGTCATCGCCATGCTGCCGGACCGGTCCAGCACCACCACGACCGCGTTCGTGCCCTTGCGGACCTCGTTGCGCTGTTCGAGCGTGACGGGCAGAACGTCCTCGATCTCGCTCCGGTAGTAGCCGCCGAGCGCGAAGGAGGACTTGCCGCCGGTCATCATGAACCCGAGCGAGCCGGCGGAGACGAGCCCCTTCAGGCGGGCGAGCGACTCCATGCTGAACGACGACGCCTTCACGTTCTCGAAGATCACGCCGGAAACGCCGCCCAGCACCTCGGGCGCGAGCGCGGCGGGGGTCGGCTCCATCACACGGACGTCCAGCCCGGATTCGCGCAGGATGCGCGCGAGGTTCTTCGTGGGGGACGCGGTCACGAGCAGCACGGGCTTGCGCCCCTCGATGGAGACGATGCGGCGGACGCGGTTGTTCTCCGGGACCGGGTCGGCGGGCGAGCCCTCGGGCAGCACCAGTTCGACCTCGTAGTTTGCCGTGCCGGGCGAATCGGTCTTGTCGCGCCAGGAGACGGTCGTGACGCCCCGGCGCAGGCGGATTTCCCGCGCGAGCCACGCGCCGCCGTTCTTGCGGATGCGGCAGACGGCGGGGCCGGGCGACTGCGAGTAGAGCCGCGCGGAGACGGTGTAGATCACGCCGGGCGCGGCGCGGAGAGGCGCGTCGACGGACAGGACCGCGGCGTCGTCGGCCGCGCTGCGGGTGAGCAGGCGGAAATCGACCGCGACGCCCCGCGCGGCGGCGGAGGATGCGGACGCGGAAACGGGGTTGCCCGTGGTATGCAGGCCGTCGGACAGCAGCAGGATGCGCCCGGAGGCGTCGGACGGGATCAGCTCCAGCGCGGCGTCGATCGCCCCGGCGATGTCCGTGGCGTGCGGGTCGGCGGGGGCGGTGTTCAGGCCGTTGAACGCCGGGGAATCCGGGAGCTTTTCCACGAAGGACGACCCCGCGAACGAGATCACGCTCAGCTTCGAGCCGGCAGGCTCGGAGCGTTCCAGGCGGCGGATCAGCGAATCCATCTCCTGGCGCGCGCCGTCCGGCATGGACCGGCTCCGGTCGGCGAGCACGACGAGCGTCCCGGTGCGTTCGGGCAGGCGGATCGAGATGCCCGCGGTCGCCGCCGCGACCATCAGATAGATCAGGACGCGGACGAAGTTCAGGATGCGGGTCGGGAGCCTGCGGAACGTGAACAGCGCGAGCAGGGGCAGCAGGAGCAGGAACGCGGCGGGCTGCCAGATGAGCAGATGGTTCAGCATTGGCGGCCTCCTTTGCGCGTGAGGATGACATGGTGCGCCGCGAGGAGCAGCGCGGCGAGCAGCAGGAACGCCCACGCCAGCGGACGGAGCATCCAGAACGGCATGACCGCGAGCTTGTCGGCGTCCTGCCGGAACGGTCCCGCGCCGGAGAGGTCGGATTCCTCCGCGCGGAGCCCCATCACGCTCGCGGACCATTTCGCGCCGCCGGATTCCAGTCTCCACACGCCGTGAAGCAGGGGGCGGAAATCCGCCTGTCCGCGCACCGCCCGGATCTCCATGGTTTTGCCGTCGGGCCGTGTCGCGGTCAGCGACTGCGCCCCGCGCGGCAGGCGGACATGGAGCAGTTCGCCGGACCGCAGGTTCGCGCGCGCCGGGCCGAAGCGTTCCGAGCGAACGGTCTGCGCGAGGTTCTGGAAGAAGACCGGCCAGAAGGGGTGGTGCGTGATGTTGGAGCGCGCCGGGTCGAGGTTGAGGAAGATTTCGCGGTCGCGGTTCAGGTTCTGGCGCGTGGAGAGTGTGGGCACGTCGCCGCTCCGCAGAAGCGTCTGCCCCGGCAGGTCGTTCGCGCTGACCGCCCACTGGAGCGAGTCGAGCGGGAGCCCGCGCGTGAGGACGGAGCCGTTTTCAGGGGAGAGCGGACCGGACGCGGAGGGGCCGGGATCTTCGGTTTGCTGCTGATTGGCAGAGCCTTCTGTCTGGTTCGCGGGCGTTGCCTTCTTCGCTGGGGCGGAGAGCCAGTAAAGATGCACGGGGGCGGGGCTTTCCGCCTCGGCGGGGAGGATGTCGAGGTCGGGCGTCTCGTCCGCAAGCGCGCGCCGGAACGCCGGATTGCCGTTCAGCACGCGGTCGAGCGCGGACCGTGCGGCGGCGGGCAGGGCGGCGATCCGGTACGAGACCGGGGAATCGTCTTCCGCCTCCAGCACGGCTTCGTCGTCGCAGAGCAGGGCGTTGGATGCCGGGTCGGCGTTTTCCAGCCGGACGGTGATCGCCCGGTTTGCGGCGGCTTCCGGCACGGCGAGCACGATGCGGCGCGTCTCCTTCGGCGCGAGCTGAAGCTGCGTCCGGAGCGAGCCGGGTTCCAGCACGAGCGCGGCGTCGAGCGGGAGCGGGGAGAAGTTCGCCGCTTCGATCAGGATGCGCCCCGCGGTGCGGCGGGCGTTCACGATGGCGGAATTGCCGAGCGGCGCGCCCCCGGAGAAACACGTGGTGTCCGGGGCGAGTTCGAGCGCGGGCTTGCGGTCGGTCACGATCAGGAGGTGGCAGCCGCGCGCCATGCGCCGGGCGAGGGCCGCCGCGGCGGCGAGGTCGGACGACGTCGCCTGTCCGGTCCAGAACGCGCCGAAATCCGTCCGCGCGTTGCTGTCCGACGCGAGCACGGGCGATTCGCCCGCGACGATCCACAGGACGCGGCGGTCGGGCAGGGCGCGCAGTTCGCGCTTGACGAATTCCGCGCCGGATTCGAGCGCGGACTTGCCGCCGGGCGCTTTCGCCTGCATGGACATGGAGTCGTCGAGGATGACTGCGAGCGGCGGGAACGTCTCCGGCGTGGAGACGAACGGCGCGGCGAGCGCGGCGGTCAGGGTCAGCAGCACGGCGAGTTCGAGGTAGAAGATCGCGGGCGGGAACCGGAACCTGATGCGCGTGCCGCTGTTCGGGGACGCCTGCGGACGGTCCCACAGGAAGATGGCGGGCACGATGCGGGTCTTCGAGCGGCGGTGCAGGAAGTAGAGCATGAGCAGCGCCAGCGCGGCCGGCAGGGCGCACCACAGGAGCGGGGAGTGTTCGAATCCGTAGAAAAGTTCGTTCATTTGAGCAGCCCCGCGCGGAAGAGTTCATCGGGACGGATCTCCGGGCAGAAATCCGCGGCGGAAAGCGGCAGGAGCAGGACGCCCCGCGAGAGCGCGGCGGCGGCCCACATGGCACGGTGGTTCTCGAGGCGTTCGAGGTAGCGCGCCAGCGCGCCCTCGTCGAGCACGAGCTCGCGTTCCTCCCCGGTCTCGGCGTCGATCAGCAGCACGTTCGCGTCCGGCTCCGGTTCGAGCTCCGACGGGTCCAGCACCATCACGACCACGGCGCGCTTCGCCCCGTCGGCGAGGCGGGACAGCACGGGCGCGGGGTCGTCCGGCCCCATGAGGTCGGTCACGAGGATGCGGATGCCGCGCCGGAAGAACTGCCCGGAGAAGGACGCCGGATTTTCCGAGGGGCTGAACGGCGTTTCGAAGGGCGGGAAGTCCCAGAGGAGCGGCGAGGCGGGCGACGGGTCCTTGCGGAACGTGCCGGCGGCGTGCCAGAAGTTCAGTGAGAACCCGGAATTCGCGGCGGCTGTCGTGAAGATCGCGGCGAGCGAGATCGCCGCGGACGCCTTGCGTTCGGTCGACGCCATGGACGCCGAATGGTCCAGGATCACGTCGCACCGCGGGTCGATCTCCTCAGAATACTGCTTGATCATGAGCTGTTCGCTCCGGGCGTACACGCGCCAGTCGATGCGCCGCAGGTCGTCGCCCGGACGGTACTCGCGGTACTCGGAGAACTCCAGCGCGTTGCCCGTCTTGCGTCCGGTGCGGCGTCCGTCGATGCCCGACACCTGCGCGGGCGCGGTCAGCTCCACGCCGCCCGCCGCCGCGAGGGCGCGTTCGACCGCGTCCTTAAAGTACGGAATGGCTGCCGCGGGCGCGTTCATGACGCCTCCTCCCTGTTCTGTTCCGCCTCGGGATCTTCGATCTTGAACGTCGAAGCGGAGCTTTTCATCAAGCCGAAGACGGTGAACAGGACAATGATCGATACGATATAAAGAACAAGGCCGATGAATCCCGCGCCCTTTGCGGTGGTCAGCGTCAGCAGCAGCTGGATGGCGACGTAGCCGACGATGCAGGTCATGTTGAACCGGACATGGAATTCCCACGGGGCTTTCATCTCCGGTTTCCTCCGCTGGCGGGCGTATGCGAGGGCGAGCCCGAAATGGATCACGGTCCAGGCGGTCCGGCCCCTGCCGATCCAGGCGAATGCGACCGAAAATCGGAGCAGGTCAAGACGGTTCGGGCTGGTCAAAAAGGAGGCGGCCGCGAAGGCGACCAGCTCCAGTGCGATGACAGGGAGCAGGGAGAGCGGCGATGCCGGATCGAAGAGTTTTTTCAGGAACGGTTCCTTCGCGCGGGTTTGGAGCTGGCGCGCCGCCAGGGGCGACGTGACGGAGAGCGAGGAGATCAGAAGCCCGCAGACGCAAACGGAAAACCCCGAGACGAAAAACAGGGTCATGGCTTCGAAGCTCTTCACGGTGCTCCTCAGGTCGGATGTGTTTCCGGTGTGATCCATGAACCAGGAAGAAGCGCCTGTCGCGAGCAGCATGGCGGCGAGGAAGAATCCCCCCGCCGCGTACAGCAGGATGCGGAGCCGTTTCGAGGTGCGCTTGCCGAGGCAGAGTTCGCCGGTGTCGGCGGCTGCGAGGGGGAAATACACGATGGCGAACAGGCAGGACGGGATGAAGCAGGCCGAGAAGAACACCCAGAAGTCCGCGGCGTCGTTGGATGACACGATCCCGAGCGACGCAAGCAGGAAGATCTCGATGCCGATGCTGACCGCCACCAAAATGGAGTCCAGCCGGTAGCAGAACGGCTGCATGACGAAGAACAGGGAGACCGTCAGGACAGACAGGACGACGCCGACCGGCGCGGCGAACACCAGCTTGAACGCCGGGTCCGTTTGTTCGACCGCGGCGAAGGCGGCCAGCAGCAGGAACGCGACGACGATGGACGGCAGCAGCAGAAGGATCAGGCGTTTCCATGTAAAAAACAGGCTTTGCAGCACGCCCTGCACCAGGCCTTTGTTCGTGGTGTACTGCACCAGATGCGCCAGCAGGGGCGGTTCTTTTGCGCGGGACGTCATGAACCCCTGGGCTTTGTTGCGGAGCCGGAATGCAGGGGCGACCATGAACACCGGGATGAACAGGAGGACCGGCAGGATGTAGATGTTGGCGGAAACCCCGAGCATGGAGGCAAATTCCCCAAAAAGTTCGCTGAACGCTTTGTTGCCCCCACCCCCGGACTTATTGAAAATGAGCAGGACTCTGATTAGCGCCAATGCGAGCATCCCGAAGAAATAGAGCTGGAACAGAAGCGCGACCCACTTCAGGTGCTTGAGCTTGATCGGGGCGTGGTGCTGGGCGACCTGCCGGTAATAGTAATAGTAGATGTTCCAGTCGGACGTGTCGCGGTCTCCCAGGTCCAGTCCGCGGTCAAACCTCTCGCCGATGCGGGCGAACCGCCGGAGAAATCCTGGCTTCTTCCGCCGGGCTTCTCCGGTTTCCGCGGGGCGTCCGGGGGAGGGCGTTTCCGGCGGCGGATTCGTGACTTGGGACGCGGGTTCCGGGTTCATTTGCCGAGCATTTCCTTCGTGGGCGGTTTGACCGTGTTTTCGGGGTAGCGGTGGAGCCGGAACGCCTTCACGATCGCGGGCAGCAGGATCAGGAAAAGGATGCCCGTGACAGCCAGGGACGCCAGCAGCGCGTCGCGGCAGACCTCCCTCGGCGAGTCGATTGTCTCGTAGAAGCAGTACGTCTGGGACATGATCATGGACGCGATGCGCAGGGGCTTCGAAGGCAGCGTGTCCTCGTTGATCGCGACCGGGATCCACGGGAGGATGTTGCCGACGACCGCGAGAATGACCGTCCACAGCCACGCGGGCAGGGGCAGCCGGGTCCGCCAGCTCAGGATGAGCGACAGGATCACGTAGCCGAGGGCGGACACCAACATGCAAAGGAATCCGCAGGAGATGGATGTCTCGTTGTAGCTCAGCTTTCCGAGCGGGATCAGCACGACGGGGAGCGCCAGGACCGGGAACGTCAGGATCACGGAGCCGGAGAACCCGGACGAGAACAGGAAGTGGATAAGGCGTCCGAAGAAATTGCGCGGGCACTTCATGTATACGCGGATGCTGTTCGTGGGCGGCTCGAAGAGCGAGACGAACGCCAGCACGGCGACGGAGAAGGCGCAGAACAGGAATTCGATGACGTAGAACATCTCCGGGGGATAGTCCGGCCCGGCGAAGAGGATGTAGTACGGCGCGATCAGGGCGAGCGAGATGAACGGCATGGCGAAAAGATAGACCTTCGCGGGTAGCATGCGGTTCGATTTCGGCGGGGAGACGACCGCGAGCGCGAGGAGGAAGAGCAGGACGCCGACCAGGAACGAGACCTCGTATTCGACGAGGAGCATGACCCAGTACACGGGATCCAGGGCGGCGCTGTCCATGAGTTCTTCGGCGAGGGTGAATCCGAGCGGGACGATCCCGAACGCGCTGTTGATGAGCACGATGAAATACAGGACCGTCACCCATTTCTGCCCGAACGCCCCGGCGAGGATGCCCGCGAGGGTGTTCAGCACGAGGACCGGGAGCAGGTTCAGCGTGAAGAGCAGGGCGGCCGCGGACAGCCCGCGCATGAAGTACGCCGCCGTCAGGAACGGCAGGAGCATGGAGAAGATGCATAGGATCATGACCATGGCGCCTTCGAGCTTGCCGCGGATGATCGCGGCCGGGCTGAGCGTGGTCAGCATGGCGTAGTTCAGCTCCTTGTCGGAGCGTTCCTCCGCGAACCTCTGTTCCGCGCCGATCGCGCAGATGAGGACGGAGAGGATGGCGCCCGCGAAGATGATGAGCAGGAAGAACACCGCGCCTTCCTCTCCGTCGGCGTCGAACGTCATGGCGGAGGAGAAGAAGAGGGTGCAGATGAACTCCGCGAGGAGGAGCAGCCCCATGAAGAGGATCATGCGGCGGTTCTGGAAATACTGGCGCATCTCCTTGATGAAGACCGGATTGAGGGACTCGCCGAGGTTCCGGAAGGATGACGGGATGAACATATGCGCGCCTCCTTACTGGACCTTGCCCTGCGTGATCTTCATGAACAGCTCCTCCAGGCCCATCTGGTTCCGGTTGAACGACAGGACCGTGAGGTTGGCGGCGAAGACCGTGCCGACGACGCGGGAGACCTCCGCGTCGGTGCCCTCGACGATCGCGTGGACTTCGTCGTCGTCGAACACGTCCACGGAGCGCGTGAGCGGGTGCTCGAGGAGCTTCAGCCGGACCGCTTCCGCCTCGCCGCGCGGCGTCTTCAGCGTGATGCTGACGCCCTTCGGCGCGGCCTGCGCCGCGGGTGCGGCATGCTGTTCCGCGTCCGTGCCGGAAAGGTCGGCTGTTTCGCCGGGCTGGGGCTGTTCGGCGGAGACGGGCGCGGGCGTTCCGCCGTTGACTTGCGCCAGCAGGTCGCTGAGCGTGCCGGCGGACAGGAGTCTGCCCTGTTCGATGATGACCGCGCCGTCGCAGATGTCCTGAAGCTCGGACAGGATGTGGCTGCTCAGGAAGATCGCCTTCTTCTGTTCGGCGAGGATCTTCAGCAGGGTGCGGAGCTCGTGGCGCGCGCGGGGGTCGAGGCCCGCCGCAGGTTCGTCCATGATGAGCACCTTCGGGTTGTGGATCAGGGCGCGCGCGAGGCTGACGCGCTGCTTCATGCCCTTGGAGAGCGCGAAGAGGAACTTGTTGCGGAGTTCGCCGAGGTTGGTGAACTCCACGATGTCGTTCAGCGCGCGCGTGCGCTCCGCGCCCTTCAGCCCGAAACTGCGCGCGAAGAAGTCGAGGTATTCCCAGACCTGGATGTCCTTGTAGCCGGGCAGGGAGTCGGGCATGTAGCCGACCACGCGGCGGACCGCCTCCGGGTAGAGCGTGGCGGAAACGCCGTCGTAGAAGACGTCGCCGGACGTGGCGAGGTCGAGCGTCGCCATGATGCGGATCGTGGTGGTCTTGCCTGCGCCGTTCGGCCCGATGAACCCGAAGATGTTGCCGTCTTCGAACGAGAAGGAAATATCATTGACGGCGACGGTCTTGCCGAAAACGCGCGTGAGATTGCGGACTTCAGTTTTCATGTGCGGACTCCTGAAGGGTGAACGTGCCGACGACGAGGTGGCGGGCACGGAAGGAGAAGGGTGTGCAGCCGGGGGAGTAGAAGAGCGGCCGGTCGGTCTCCGCGGCGTACATGCCGGGCGCGAGGCAGCCGGAGAGCGGCAGGACTCCGTTTTCCCGCGCCTTTTCGATCGCGCCTTTCATGTGCGCCAGATCCGAGGTCCCGGAGAACGCGTCGTTCGTTCTCTTGCGGGCGGTGTTGCCCAGCGTTTTGCCCGGATCGTTTTCCAGCAGATACGCGCAGACGATGTGGAACAGCCTGTCCCTGTCGGGGACGACCGTGTAGGACGTGCCAGGCTTCGTCGGACCGACCGATCTTTCCCAGACGATGTTGAAGTCCTCCGGCTTGCCGTCGAACGGCTTCAGTTCGGCGGATGCGCCCGGCGGGACGGCGTCCGCGGGGGGAAGCCAGTACGCGCCGTCCGGGGTCCTCATGGAGAGAAGCTTCAGCGGGACGCCGAGGCCGTTCACGATTGTGAGCGTGTTCCCGGCGTTCCGCGAGACTTTGAGCTGTTCGAGGTGCTTTTCCGCGCGGGAGATGCCGTAGACCAGCGGGACGCGCGCCTTGTTCGCGCCGGTCACGACCTGGTCGCGGCCGAGGGAGACATTGACGTCCTTCGCGCGGGCGAAGGACACGGTGTCCGAGGGGTCGAAGACCAGCCTGCGGACGGGGACGGGCGCGTAGAGGTTCACTGCGGCGCGCGTGTACGCCATGCTTTCCTGCTGGTCGAGGAAGGTCATGCCGACGGCGGACGCGCGGGAGAACCAGCCTTCGAAGATGGTGACGAAGAGGATGACGACCGCGACGAAGATCAGGGAGATCGCCGGGACGGTCAGCAGGAGCATCAGCACGCTTTTCTTCTTTTTCCTGAGGTAGAAATAGTTGACCGGGCCCACGAGCACGATGTACGCCAGCAGGGCGAGCAGGACCACGGCGAACGACAGGTTCGGGATGTCGATGCAGGGGAGCATCTGGCACACCACGGCGGGATTGACGACGAAGGGGCATTCCTTCTTCAGATAGTCGAGCATCTGTTTGTTGGCGGCGGCGGTTTTGTTCACGTCCTCGTCTCTGTCCCTGTACGGGGGGACAAGCTTTTCATCGTCCGGATATTCTTCTTCCTCCTCGTCCGCTTCATGCCGCGCGGCGGTCGTCATGGGGCGGCCTCTCCCCGGAGGCAGGATGGTCGCCTCGTTCGGATCGCGGAGCGTGCGTTCGTCCACCACGACGGTGCGCCCGAATCCGCGCGGCACGATGACCGGGATGCCGGGGACGGCGGGCGCGGGAGCCCATGCGGGGCGCTGTTCGCCGCGCGGGATGAAGAGGAATTCGGTCGCGCCGAGCATGACGGCGTCGCGGATGGCGCGTTCGGCGTCGGGCGAGAACTTGTCGGTGGTCTTGCGGAAGAGGATGTCTTTCGCCTGGTAGAACTGCGGGATGGCGGGCCACTGGACCGTGTCGGAATTGGAGAATCCGAGCTCAATCCCACCGTAGGACCGGTAATACGGAAAGATCGGGTGAACGAGATTCCCGGCAAGGGCTTTCACGAGCGGCTCGGAGGTCGCGAACGAGGACGGCGCGCTGAAAAAACGCCAGTTCGTTTCGCCGATGTCGAAGGTGCCGGGCGGCGTCTTGAACGGTTTGCCGTCCACATAGATCTGCGGCTTGACGACTTCGATGCCTTCCGAGTTCATGCCAATGGCGGACGGGACGAAGAGCGTGACGGTCTGGATGGAGTGTGCGGGGACCTTCCGCGCGGTCGAGACGGACCGCCTGTAATCGTTGCGCCAGCCGATCCCGTAGTTCATGACGAAAACGACGTCGATCGCCGCGGCGGAATCGTTCTGCACGATGAACTCGCGGACGATCTCGTCGCCCGATGTGATGGACAGGAAGGGCGCGGGCGCGGCGGTGATCTTGACCGGTCCGACGGAGGCGGACGGGGAGAGGGATTTCATCTGCGCGGCGTCGGACGGATCGTCGTCGTCCGCCCGGACGGGCTGGGGATCCGACGTCTTCCGAACTTCTTCCGTTGCGGCGGCCGCACCGGTCGCGAACGCGGACGCCGCGAACGGCAGCAGCAGGAGAAGCGCGGGCAGAAACGCGCGGCGGAACACGGTTGAAACGGGGCGCGTCATGGTCATGCCTTTCCGGTGTTGACGCCCTGCGGCCAGTCGATGCCGGCGGGGTCGACCTTTTCGAGCAGGCGTTCGGAGAGCGCGGCGGGCGTGATCTTGTCAAGCTTCGCCTGGTAGTTCAGGATGAGGCGGTGGTTCAGGACCGCGGGCGCGACGCTGCGGACGTCCTCGAACCCGACCGCGGGGCGTCCGGCGATGAGCGCGGCGGCGCGGGAGGATTCGGCGAGGGCGATGGCGGCGCGGGGCGAGGG
>CACZEK010000017.1 GCA_902780135.1 uncultured bacterium | reverse complement strand
CCCGTCGCGAGGCCGTCCTTGCCGTCCGTCAGGTTCACGGCGTTGGACGTGCCGACCAGCACGAACACGGCGAACGCGACCGCCACGGGGTAGGGCATGGTCCAGACCGGCTCCTTGATGAACGGCACGTAGAGCTGGCAGAACGTCTTCGCGATCTCGGGCGTGAGGTGGGAATAGACGAGGATCGCCATGAAGGAGACGGCGAACTGGCAGACGAGCTTGTATTTGGCGGACACGCCGTCCTTCTTGCTCCTGATCTTCGTGAAGTCGTCGATGAACCCGATGGCGCTGAACGCCGTGAGCGTGCACAGGAAGAGCAGGAGCAGGCGGTTCGTGAGGTCGCCCCACAGCAGCGTCGCCAGGATGATGCTCGCCACCACCAGCAGCCCGCCCATGCTCGGCGTCTTGTCCTTCGAATGGTCCACGAACTCCTCCGCCACGATCCCCTCCAGGCGCGGCGGCGCGACCGCCTTCTTCAGCAGGCGGACCGTCAGCGGGCCGAGCAGGATGCCCAGCAGCGTGGCGGTGACGAGCGCGGCGGCGGCGCGGAAGGTGAAGTAGTTGAACAGGCGGAGGGGGGTCTTTTCGAAGTCGGGTACGAGGGAGACGAGATAATAGAGCATGGCGGCGCGGATGGGGGGGGTGATTGGATTGTTTTTTTGAAAAAAACAGGGTGCTTGTTTTTCTGCGGATTATTATACATCGTCTTCGCCAAAAAGCAAGCGCATTTTCCCGTCATTCCGCCCTTTTTTTCGGGTTCCCGCGGACCGTTCCGGCGTTTGAATTCCCGCCGGACCGTGCTATGTTAGAGGACAACGGACTTCCGGGGAGGGGGCGTCCGCAATCGACCGTTTTCACGGGACCCTTCCCCCACATAGAAACAAAACATAACGGGAGGGTATCTCATGGGAGAACAATCGAAGAAACTTGGCGTGATGATGCTGGCGGCACTGGTCGTCAGCGCCATGGTGGGCGGCGGCATATTCAGCCTGCCGCAGAACATGTCGCAGGGAGCGGGCGCGGGAGCCGTGCTAATCGCGTGGATCATCACCGGCGTCGGCATCTTTTTCCTCGCGAACACGTTCCGCATCCTCGCCGATGCGCGTCCGGACGCCACGACCGGCATCTACGCCTACGCCCGCCTCGGGTTCGGCAGGTTCGCCGGATTCCAGATGGCGTGGTGCTACTGGCTCTGCAACGTCTTCGGGAACGTGGCGTACGCGGTGCTGCTGATGGACGCGCTGGACTACTTCTTTCCGGGCACGTTCACGCACGGCAACAACATCCCGTCGATCATCGGCGGCTCCTGCGTGATCTGGCTCATGAACTTCCTCGTGCTGCGCGGCGTGAAGCAGGCGGCGTTCCTGAACGTGGTCGGCACGATCTGCAAGCTCGTCCCGATCGTGCTGTTCATCCTTGTAATGCTGTTCGTCTTCCGCTTCGACACGTTCAAAACCGACTTCTGGGGACGCACGTTCTCGAAGGCGCTGGCGGACAAGCCGCTGGGCGGGATCATGCCGCAGATCAAGTCGACCATGCTGGTCACGCTGTGGGCGTTCATCGGCATCGAGGGCGCTGTGGTGATCTCCGGGCGCGCGAAAAGCCAGCGCGACGTCGGGCGGGCGACCGTGCTCGGGTTCTTCGCCTGCCTCGCGATCTATTTCCTGCTCTCCATGCTGCCGTTCGGCTACATGTCGCAGGGCCACCTTGCCTCGCTGGAGAATCCGTCGACCGCGCCGATCCTGGCGAAGATCGTCGGACCGTGGGGCGGCTGGGTGATGAACCTCGGCGTGATCGTCGCGCTCCTCACGAGCTGGCTGGCGTTCACGATCATGATCGCGCAGATCCCGTACGCCGCCGCGCTCGACGGCACGTTCCCGCGCTTCTTCAAACATGCGAACGCGCACGAAAGCCCGTCCGCCTCGCTCTGGGTCACCAGCGGCCTCATGCAGCTCACCATGATCTTCGTCTACTTCGAGAACAACGCGTGGAACACGATGCTCTCGGTCACGTCCGTGATGATCCTGCCGCCCTACCTCGCCTGCACGGCGTACCTGTGGAAGCTCTGCGCGACCGGGGAATACCCGGACAGCCTGCCCGTGAAGCGGCCCTTCGCGATGCTCTGCGGCGTCGCCGGCACGCTGTACGCGCTCTGGATGATCTACGCCGCCGGGCTCACCTACCTGCTGATGGCGTTCTGCTTCCTCGTGATCGGCATCCCGGTGTACATCCGCGCCTGCGCCCAGGCACGCGAGGACGCTTCGGACGGCGCGCTGAAGGACAAGCCGTCGTTCACGCCGATGGAGGCGATGTGCGCGATCGCCATGGTCGTCGTCGCGATCATCGCCGTCGTGCTCGCCGCGACCGGAAAGATCAAACTCTGACACTGCGTTTCCAAACTGAAAAAGGAGGGTACATACCATGAACACGTCCGAACTGCAGCTCAGGCAGGTCCTCGTCGTCGAGGACATCCAGTCCGAAAACAATCTGTCTCTGCACAACGCCGTCGAACGCCTCGCCGACGAACTCGCCGACCGGAGCATCGCCGTCCAGTTCGCGCAGAGCGTGTGCGAGGCGTTCCCGATCGCCGCCACGAACATGGACCTCGACGCGTTTCTCGTCGCCACCGACATGGAGTTCGGGAAGAGCGCGGAACGCCGCACGCTCGATTTCCTGAAGCACGTCCGCGAACGCCAGGCGGACGTCCCGGTCTTCCTGCTCGCCGACCGCGCCGCGACCAGCCGCAACCTCAGCGAATCCCTGATGGCGCTCGCCAACGAGTTCGTCTGGATATTCGAGGACAGCCCGCGGTTCATCGCCGGGCGCATCGAGGCCGCCATTTGCCGCTGGCGCGCCGGCCTGCTCCCGCCGCTCATGCGGGCGATCTGGGACTACAACGAATCCAATCACGAATACTCCTGGGCGGCGCCCGGCCACCAGGGCGGCGTCGGCTTCACCAAGTCGCCCGAGGGCAAGAAATTCTTCGATTTCTACGGCGAAAACCTCTTCCGCACGGACACCGGCATCGAGCGCGGCAGCATCGGGTCCCTGCTCGACCACGAGGGCGCGTTCGAGAAGAGCGAGGCGCTCGCCGCGAAGACGTTCGGCGCGCACCGGTCGTACTCCGTGGTCGTCGGCACCTCCGGCAGCAACCGCACCATCATCCAGGGCGTGCTGACCGACGCCGACGTGGCGGTCTGCGACCGCAACTGCCACAAGTCGATCGAACAGGGCCTCATCCTCACCGGCGCGGCCCCGGTCTACATGGTCCCGACCCGCAACCGCTACGGCATCATCGGCCCGATCCGCCGCCCGGAGATGACGCCCGAGGCGATCCGCGCGAAGATCGCCGCCAGCCCTATCGCGCCGAAGGGCGCGCGCCCCGCCTACGCGGTCGTCACGAACTGCACCTACGACGGCCTCTGCTACAACAGCGCGAAGGTCGAGGCGGAGCTCGACAAGTCGGTCGACGCGATCCACATGGACGAGGCGTGGTACGGCTACGCGCGCTTCAACCCGATGTACGCGGACCACTTCGCCATGCGCGGCGATCCCGCCGGGCACAAGGGCGCGACCGTGTTCGCCACGCACTCCACGCACAAGCTCCTGAACGCCCTTTCGCAGGCGTCCTACATCCACGTCCGCGAGGGACGCCGCCCCGTCCCGTTCGAACGCTTCAACCAGGCGTACATGCTCCACGCCACCACCTCGCCGCTCTACGCCATCTGCGCCTCGAACGACATCTCCGCCGCCATGATGGCGCGCTGCGGACGCTCCCTCACGCAGGAGGTCATCGAGGAGGCGGTCGACTTCCGGCAGGCGCTCGCCCGCATCTGCCGCCAGGCGGAAAAGGACGGGAGCTGGTTCTTCAGGCCGTGGAACGCCGACACGGTCACGGAGCCGAAGACCGGGCGCGCGTACGCGTTTGCCGACGCGCCGCGTTCGCTCCTCACGACCGACCAGCGCTGCTGGCGCATCGAGGAGGGCGCGGCGTGGCACGGGTTCTCCGGCCTGGAGGAAAACTGGGTCATGCTCGACCCGGTCAAGGTCAGCATCCTCACGCCCGGCATGGGCGACGACGGCGCGGTCCAGCCGAGGGGCGTCCCGGCCGCGCTCGTGTCGTACTACCTGTACCGCGAGGGCATCGTGCCCACGCGCACCACGGACTTCCAGATCATGTTCCTCTTCTCCATGGGCATCACGAAGGGCAAATGGGGCACGCTCCTGAACACGCTCCTGAACTTCAAACGGCTGTACGAGGCGAACGCGCCCGTCGCCGAGGTCTTCCCCGAGCTCGCTGCCGCACATCCCGACCACTACGGCAAGGACGGCGTCCGCACCCTCTCCGAACGCATGTTCCGCTACATCCGCGAGAAGACGCCCGAAGCCATGCTCGACCGCGCGTTCAACGAGCTCCCGCGCCAGAAACTCACGCCGCGCGAAGCCTACCGCCACATCGTGACCGGAAACGTGGAGATGGTCCCGTCGCACAGCCTCGCGGGCCGCGTCGCCGCGAACGCCGTGATCCCGTATCCGCCGGGGATCCCGATGCTGATGTCCGGCGAGGTCTTCGGCGACGGAAACTGCCCGCAGATCCAGTACCTGCGCCAGCTCGAAACGTGGGACGCCGAGTTCCCCGGATTCGAACACGTCACCGAGGGCGCCGAAAGCGTCGGCGGCGTGTACCACGTGATGTGCGTGAAGGAGAAAAACTGAGCGGATTATTCGGATGCGTCGGCGGAGTCTGTTTCCGGCGGCGCGTCCGCTTTAACAAGCTCCAGGCGCACGACTGCTTCCGCGGGGAGGACCTCGCCGCGGTACGTCGTGCGGCCGTAGTCGCGGTGGAAATCGACCGCCAGTCCGGCCTGGTCCGGCGCGAGCCCCGGAAACGAGAACGTGAACGTCAGGTCCTCCGGCACGGGGAACGGTCCGAGGCGGACCGGGATGAGCGGCAGGCGGTACGGATCGCGCGGGATCAGATCGACGATTTCGCGTTTGCCGTTGCAGACGACCTCGATTATCCGTGGATTTTCCGTGTAGAACGCAACCGTTATGTATGCCTTCGAGTATTCAGAGAGGTTCAGACCGTGTGCCGGGAACGTCTTGGAGAAGGTCATGTTGCCGTCGAGTTTCGCCGCCATCCAGCCGTCCAGATAGTTCGGGCCGTTGTCGTGCGCCGCCAGCATCGACGCCGTTTCCAGCCGCACGCCGTCCGGCCGCGTCAGCTTCGTCAGTCCGGGTTCGTACCAATCCCGGTACGATGGATAGAAGAACCATGCGAAATATACGCCCGCGAGCAGGGCGGGGAGGACGTGAAGCAGAATGCGACGCGCGTTCTTCCGCCAGAACGCCAGCGACATCAGGAGATCCGACAGGAATATGCCTGCCGCGATCGCAAAAAACGGCCAGGCGGGGACGCGGAACCGCGCCAGCACGTAAAACGCCACGGTGGCGAGCGCGTACAGGAAGATGAACGAATACAGAAGAAGTTCGCCGGGACGGTCTTTCAGTCTGGTGAAATTGAGGAAGAATCCCGCCAGCGCCAGCGCGATGACCAGTCCGGTCGGCACGATGCCGAAGATGCGGAAGACGGAGCTTTTCGTCGCGTTCACGCCCAGCTGAATGTTGTTCGGGATCTCGTGCGCGTTGAAGAACAGGAAGAACTTCTCCGCCTGGAGCTGAAGGAACGCCGTCGGCTCCGCACGGAACCAGTCGAAAATGCGGCGCGGAATGGAATACTCGGATTCGTGTTCCATCCACTCGTCGTAGGTCGGCGGATACGGGACCGGAAGGCCGCCGGGAGGGGATTCCGGGTTGTTGCCGAGCGTGAGGACCGCGGGTCCCGCCGTCGAGGGGCCGGACAGGGAATGCGTTGCAAGCGTGTTTCTGGCGGCGAAAGGCAGCTGGGGCAGGATGAGTGCGGCAAGGAAGAGAACCGCCGCCAGAACCGCCTTTCCGCGCGTCGGAAAGCGTTTTTCGCGCGGGACACAGAAGACAATGCGCCGGCGAACGGCAGTCCAGTACGCGTAATAGAGCGCGGGGAGGAAACACCAGGCGTTGCCGCGCGACAGGATCGCGAACGACATGGCGAACCCCGCCGACAGGAAATAGCGCAGCCTGCCCGTATGCATCGCGCGCAGCGTGAAATACAGCAGCAGCGTGAACCACATCGCCTGCTGGATCTCGATCAGCGCGTACGGCACGTAGAAGAACAGCATCGTGGAGTACGCGCACAGGAGCGCGGCGATTATTCCGGCGGACATCGACCGCAGCATCGCGCCGATCCATCCGGCGCACAGGACGATCACGCCGACGCACAGGGATTGCGCGATCGCCACGCCCAGATATTCGGAGCCCGACAGCAGTTTCGCTATGGGGAGGAAGACCGAATAATAAAACGGCTGGTATGCGAACTCCGACGGGAAAACGCCGTTCAGGATGCCGCGGGACAGCGCGTGGTACGTCGCCATGTCCGTGACGTCCGGCGGAGCGTAGGCGAAGGGGTCGGTCCTGACGACCTGCACGGACATCCAGATCCGCACAAGCACGGAAACAAGCGCGATCCCCAGCAGATTCCGGTAGAACCGGACGATTCTTTTTTTGAGGGCCGCGAGGTCCGGTCCGGCGGGCTGACCGGCGGACGGGGTCTGTCCGGCCGGCTGAGACGGTCCGTCGGCGGATGCCGCGGGCGGCGCGGCGGGAGCTGGTTTCGTCCGGCTCACGACCCGGCTCCTTCCCTGCGGAGTTTCAGCAGCGTGCGGCAGAGCTCCAGGTCGGGACGGTACGTGATCTTCGGATTCGGGAATTCGTGTTCGACCGGGAACACGCGGACCGGGGCGAACCGTTCCATGACCTGCGCGTCGTCGGTGAAGACTTCGCCGGACGCGGCGGCGCGGCGGTATGCGTTCAGGAGAGGTTCGAACTGAAACACCTGCGGCGTTTCGGCGGTGCGGAGCCCGTCGCGCGGGACGGTCTCGCCGAGGAATCCGTCGTCCGTGATGCGCTTCACGGTCTCGGCGACCTTGCGGCACGCCATCGCGCCGCCGTGTTTCCGGGCGGCGTCCAGACATGCCAGCAGGAGTTCCGGCGTGAGCATCGGGCGACCGGCGTCGTGGACCGCGGCAAGCAGGAACCGCGATTCGCCGAGTTTCGCGGCGGCTTCGAGGGCGTTCAGGACGGACAGCGTGCGGGTCGCCCCGCCGTGCGTGAAATGAAGAGGTACGCCGGGGAGATGCGTTTTCGCGGCTTCTCGGAAATCCGTTTCGGCGTTCGCCGGGACGGACAGGATGATCGAACCGGGCGCGAGCACGGACGCGGCCGTGCGGACGGCGTGCAGAAAGACCGGGATGCCGTCGAGCTCCGCGAAGAGCTTGGAGCCGCCGCCGAACCGGGTGGACGCTCCGCCCGCCGCCATCACAAACACGGTGTCTGAAACAGGGTTCATCGTTTTCCGCTCCTTGAGTTCAGATGAGGTTCAGCGTTCGGCCGGGTATTTCGCGCGGCGGCCGACCGCGATGTCCAGGACCGCCTTCACGTTGGACAGTTGCGCGCGGACCGCGGAGAAAAGCGCCTCGTCCGGATGCAGTCCCGGCAGGATCTCCGCCTCGAATCCGATGGTCGAGATGCCGTGATGGTCCGCCAGATAGAGCGCGCGTTCGAGGTGGTCCCGCTGGGAGACCGTGATGAAGTCGTCGTATCCGAAAACATCCCTCATGCGAAGGATAGAGTCAAGCGTACGGAGTCCCTTGCCGTCGCCGATAATGGCGTCTTCCGGGACGCCCAGCCCGATCAGGTCCCGCGTCATGGCGGCAATCTCGTCGTAGAAATCCTCGGGGCGGCTCGCGCCGGACACGACCAGCGTCTTCACCTTGCCCGCGTGATAGAGTTCCGCCGCCGCCTGAATCCGTCCCGCGAGCACGGGGCTGGGGCGTCCGTCGGAATACTCCGGGGCGCCGAGGACCATCCCGACCTCGCGGGCCGGGACGTCGTTCACGGAGGAACAGATCCGCGAAGAAGTCCCGCCGACCAGAAAATCCGCAGCCGCAACGGCCTCCAGCGCGGCGATCAGAGCGGCCGCCGCCCAAAAGAGAAGGATCCTTCTGCTGCGGCTGGCGCGGCTCATACCGGTTTCAGGTTGTACTTGGCGGCCATGCGTTCGAGCGCGGCGACCTGCTTTTCGCTGAGGACCTTGCCCGCGGCGTGCTGTTTGGCGAGCGAGGCGATGAAGTCGCGGTCGCTGAACGTGCGTCCGCGGCGGACCGTGGGCTCGTTCCAGCTTTCAAACGACTTGAACGCGTTCAGCAGGGCGTCGATCTGCGCCTTGGCGGCGGGGTTCTGCTCCGGCGCGGGCGTCGCGACGGTGAGTTCGCCTTCGGGGAACTGTCCGGGGTATTTGCGGATGACGCGGAGGAGCGCGGCGATCTGCTTGGCGCTGAGCGTCTTGCCCGCCTTGTACTGCTTGCGGAGGGATTCCACGAACGCGGCGTCGTCGTACACGCGGCCGCGGATGCGCTCCGCCTTGTTCCACTTGACCTTTTCCGCCGCCGCGAAGACGGCTTCCAGGCGCGGATCGGCCTCGAATTTCGGTTCCTCGACCTGTTCGGCCTGGCGTTCGCGGATCGCCTGCAGATGGGCGTTCAGTTTTTCCTGCGCCTCGTTGAGTTCGCCGGTGAATCCGTATTTCTGCGCGGCCTCCTCCAGGCCGGGGAGCCTGTCGCGGTATTTCGCCGCGATGGAGAGGAGGGCGTTCCACTGCTTGACCGTGACCGGGACGCCGGACTGTTTCTTGGCGACGACGGAGTTGAAGAAGGTCTTTTCGTTGAAGGGGCGCTTCATGCCGGGCTGCGCGACGGGCTTTTCCCAGCCCTGGAACCCGGCGAGGATGCCGATGAGGGCGGCGGCCTTGCCGTCGTCCGGGGCGTCGGCGAACTTCGCATCCTTGAGCCATTCGGAGAAGACGCCGTAGAAATCGCGGAGCATGGCGGTCCATTCGACCTCGCCGTCCTCGACGTTGTCGAGCTTCTTTTCCATGTCGGCGGTGAACCCGACCTGGAAGAGTTCGGGGAGGGACTTCACGAGGTAGTCGTTCACGCGGAATCCGAGCTCGGTCGGGATGAGCTTGCCTTTCTCGCGGTTCACGTACTTGCGGACCTGGATGGTGTTCACGATCGTGGCGTACGTGGACGGCCGGCCGATGCCGTTGGATTCCAGCTCCTTGATGAGCGTGGCTTCGGAGTAGCGCGGCGCGGGCTCGGTGAATTTCTGTTCCGGCTTGCATCCGGCGAGCTCGCATCCCGTGCCGGCGCGGAGCAGGCCGAGGAGTTCGGGATCGGGAGCGGATTCGTCCTGGTCGTCTTCGGGCGTGTGCGTTTCGTCCTTGACGTTGTAGACGGCGAGGAAGCCGGGGAATTTGGTTACGGTCGCGGAGGAGCGGAACGTGAAGACGTGCGGCGCGGGCGCGGCGTTTTCGATGGTGACGGTGGTCGTTTCGAGCAGCGCCGGGTTCATCTGGCACGCCACGAAGCGCCGCCAGATCAGCGTGTAGAGCTTCAGCTGCGCCGGGTTCAGGAACGGACGGAGCTTGTCCGGGGTCAGGTTCACGTCGGTGGGGCGGATCGCCTCGTGCGCCGCCTGGGCGTTCGCCTTCGTCTTGTAGAAATTGGGCTTCGGCGGGACGTAGTCGGCGCCGAACGCCGCGGCGATGTAGTCGCGGCATGCCGCCTGCGCCTCGGCCGCGATGTTCACCGCGTCGGTTCTCATGTAGGTGATGAGGCCCACGGGGCCGTTGTCGAGCGTGATGCCTTCATAGAGCTGCTGCGCGGTCTGCATGGTCTGGTTCGCGGTGAACCCCATGGCGGAGCTGGCGGCCTGCTGGAGCGTGCTGGTGATGAACGGCGGCGGCGCGAATTTGCGGCGGGGCGAGGTCTCCAGGTCGGCGATGCGCCATGCGGAGGCGCCGCCGATCAGCTTGCGCAGGGCTTCCGCCTGTTCCTGGTTCGGCACGTCGGCGTTTCTGCCGTCGACCTTCGCCAGCTTCGCGCGGAAGGAGCGTCCGGGGAGCGTCTGCGGATGGAACAGCGCCTCGAAGATCCAGTATTCCTTCGGGATGAACGCCATGATCTCGCGTTCGCGCTCGCAGACCAGGCGGAGCGCCACGGACTGCACGCGGCCCGCGCTGATGCCGCGTTCGATGCGCGACCACAGCAGCGGGCTGATCTGGTAGCCCACGATGCGGTCGAGCACGCGGCGCGCCTGCTGGGCGTCCACGCGGTTCATGTCGATCTCGCCGGGCGCCTGGAACGCGCGGTTGATGGCGCTGCGGGTGATCTCGTGGAAGGAGACGCGGTGGAAGTGCGCTTTCTTGTTGATCTTGCGGAGGACTTCCTGCAGATGCCACGCGATGGCTTCCCCTTCGCGGTCAGGGTCCGACGCCAGATAGATGTCGACCGCGTTCTTCGCGGCGGTCTTGAGTTCGCCGAGGTTGTGGCCGCGCGCCTTGCTCTCCTCGTACTGCGGCGCGAAATCGTGCTCGATGTCCACGCCGAACGAGTTCTCGGGCAGGTCGCGGATGTGACCCATGGAGGCTTTGATGATGTATTCGGGCGGCAGGATGCGTCCGATCGTGCGCGCTTTCGCGGGGGATTCCACGATGACCAGTTGTTTGCTCATGCTGTATACTCCGGGGAATGCCGGAAAACCGCGCGGTTTTTCCTTATTCCGCTCCGGTCCCGGCAGGGTTGTTTTCGCTTATTCTATTAATATAGCGACACTCCCCGCGAATGTCAAGCGCAAAAAGTAAAAGAACATTCGCTTTTATTATATGGAAAAGGCGCGGAGCTATAGCTCCGGGAGGACAGGTCCTCCGCTGATACGGTGTCCGGCTGCGCCCGGACACATGCCGCCGGGATTGGTTTTTTAAAAAAACTCCGGGGCCGAAGACGGCTCCGGAGCGGTTCGTGCGGATGATTCGCGCTGTGCGGTTACGGCAGGCGGAGGCAGACGGTCTGGCGGAGGCAGAAAGCGAGGAGGATGGCGCCGAGCCCGAACCAGCAGAAATACGGGTAGAGTTCGCGCCAGTTCACGATGACGGGCTGTTCTACGCTCGTCTTTTCCAGCTTGTTGATCTCGTTCATCGCCTGCGCCATCCCCTTGGCGTCGGCGGCGCGGTAGTAACGCCCCCCGGTCATGTCCGCGAGGTCGCGGAGCAGCGGCTCGTCGAATTCGTCCGGGTAGGTCTGGAGGATGACGCCGCCGAGGAGGCTCTGGACGGGGATCCGTGCGTAGCGGGAGCCGATGCCGACGGTGTAGACGGTGATGTCGAACGTGTCGGCGAGCTTTCCGGCGTCGCGCGGCGAGATCTGCCCGTTGACCGTGTTCGAGCCGTCGGTGAAGAGCACGAGGATGCGGCTCTTCGCGTCGGAGTCCTTCAGGCGTTTCACCGCGCTGGCGACCGGCGAGGCGATGCCGGTCCCGTCGCCGATCTGCCCGACGGAGAGACGTTCCAGGTTGGCGAGCAGGAAGGCGTGGTCGAGCGTGGGCGGGCACATCACGTAGGGCAGGCTGGCGAACGCGATGAGGCCGATGCGGTCGTTCGGGCGTTCCTCGATGAAGCGGGCGATCTCCTCCTTCGCGGTGTCGACGCGGTTTTTGAGCGTGCCGCGCTGGAGCATTCCCATCAGCTGGGTGTCGGTAACGTGCGCGGGCGCGTCGATGGCGTTCATGCTCGGCGACAGGTCGATCGCGATCATGATGTCGATGCCGTCCGCCTTCGAGCGGATCTCCTCGATCCCCTCGCGGGGCTGCGCCAGCGCGACGATCATCGCCGCCCCGCCGAGCGCGAAGAGCGCGAACGGGATCAGCTTGCGCCAGTTCACGCGGCGGCCTTTTTTGCCCGCGGCGCGCCGGAAGGGCGCCAGGCCGGGGACGCGGATGGACGGCGCGCGCAGGGTCCAGCCGAGGTACAGGACCGCGGCGTACGGGATGAACAGCAGAAGCAGCCAGGGGTATTCCAGTTTCATTTGCGGCCTCCTTCCGGACCGGCGGACAGCCCGTCCTCGCGCGGGATCGTGCCGGAGACGAGTTCCTCCGCCTTTTCGGACGCCTGTTCGAAGAGGTGCGGATCGGCGGGCATGCGCGCGAACTTCACCATGTCGGCGGACGCCAGGAACGAACGCAGGAACTTGCGGTCCTTGTCCTCCAGCAGGCGGTCGCTGCGCTCCAGGTCCGCCAGGAATTCCGCCGTGGTCTGGCGTTCGGCGCGCAGACGGAACCGCGCCTCAAGATAATGCCGGACGACGTCGGTGAGCCCGGCGATGGCGGATTCCGGGGAGGACGCGCCGCCGCGGACCTGTTCGCGGAGCGCGCGGATGGCGTCCAGGGCGTGTTCCCAGGCGGTCTTGATGTGTTTGGCGGCTTCGCGCTTTTTGTGCGCCAGAAGCGCCCAGACGGCGAGCGAAACGAGGATGACGGCGGCGGCGATGATCGCCGCAGTCAGCCAGGACATTCTTTTGTCGTGCGAATCGATGCGCGGCGCCAGCGAAAGTTCCGTGCCGTTGTCCTCCAGCGGCAGGACCAGGTCGGCGACCTTCAGCTCGGGCAGGGGCGTTTCGATGCTTTTTCCCGCGAAAAACTCCGCCAGGACGGACCCGCCGCCGGACTCCCCGCCGCGGTACGCCTGAAGCGGCACGACGAGCGTCCAGTCGGAGTATCCCCAGCGGATGCGCGAGCGGCGGAACGCCGGATCGGAGGTCAGCTGGAGGTTTTTGCCCGGTTCGGCGGCGGCGAGCTTGAACGAGTCGGACCACGGCAGGCGGTAGGTCAGGACCGCGTTGAAGCGCGCCCCGATCGCCGGCTCCTTGCCCGCGAACTCGTAGACGGGTTCGCCGAGCAGGACCGGGTCGGCGGCCTCCTTCGCGGACATGTGCCAGCGCACTGCGACCGCCGCGCCCGCGGCGACCAGGGCCAGCAGGACGCCGCCGAGGATGAACGGGAGCGCGCGGAACCAGGTCTTTTCTATCAGTTTCGACTTCATAACAGGGTATCAGCCTTTGGATTTGCGTTTGCCGCGCTTCTGGAAGAATCCCATCAGCGGCTTCACGATGTCGCCCGTGCACGGCAGTTCGATCAGGTCCACTTTCGCCTGCCGGCAGTTCTCCTCCAGCTGGCGGTCGAAAAGCTCCTGCGCGGCGGCGTAGCGCGCGGCGGCAAGCCTGCTGCCGGGAAACGCGAAGGTCGCGCCGGTCTCGGCGTCCTCAAGTTCGAGCGCGGCGGCGGACGGCAGGGCGGTCTCCAGCGAGTCCACCACGCGGATCGCCGCCAGGTCGTGCCTGCGGTTCAGGATCCGCAGCGGCTTCCAGAAATCGCCTTCGTCCATGAAGTCGCTGATGAGGAAGATCACGGTCTTCTTCTTCAGCGTGCGGCTGAGCGATTCCAGCGCGGCGGCGATGTTCGTGCCGCGTCCGCGCGGATGCGTCGCCACCAGGTCGCGGATCACGCGCATCACGTGGGCGCGCCCGGAACGCGGCGGGATGTAGGATTCCACGCGGTCGGAGAAGAGCAGCAGCCCGACCTTGTCGTTGTTGCGGATGGCGCTGAACGCGAGGAGCGCGGCGGTCTCCGCCATCTTGTCGCGCTTGTCGTCCTCGGCGGACCCGAAGAGCGTGGAGAACGAGATGTCGACCGCGATGATCACGGTCAGCTCGCGTTCCTCGACGTATTTCTTGATGTGCGCGACGCCCGTGCGCGCGGTCACGTTCCAGTCGATGTCGCGGACGTCGTCGCCCTCGGTGTACGTGCGGACTTCGCTGAACTCGATGCCGCGTCCGCGGTACACGCTGCGGTACGCGCCGCCGGTCATCTCCTCGACGACTTTGCGCGTTTTGATTTCGATTTTCCGGATCCTGGCGAGCAGGTCTCTGGTCAACATGGGGTGTGCCTCGCTGAATTGCTGTGAATCTGCGGCGGGAAAACGTACAGGGGACGGGCGCGGACTACGGCGTGCGGAGTTCGTTCAGAATGCGTTCGATGATGTTGTCGGCGTCCATGCCTTCCGCTTCGGCCTCGTAGCTGAGGATCAGGCGGTGGCGCAGCACGTCGGGCGCGAGCGCCTTCACGTCCTGCGGGATCACGTAGGCGCGGCCCTCCAGGAACGCCGCTCCCTTTGCCGCGAGGGCGAGCGCGATGCCTGCGCGCGGCGATGCGCCGAACTGCACCAGCTCGGCGAGGTCGCCCAGCTTCACGCCGTTCTGGCGGCTGGAAAGCTCGGCGTGGTGCTTCGGACGCGTCGCGATCACGATGTCGAGGATGTATTCGAGGATCTTTTCGTCCATGTAGACCTTGTCGACCCATTCGCGGGCGTTTTCGATGTCGGCGAGCTTCGCCACCGCCATCGCGCGCAGGCTCGTCTCCGGGTGCGCCATGCGGTCGATCACGGAGCGTTCCGCCTCGCGCGTCGGGTAGTCCACTTTCAGCTTGAACATGAAACGGTCGACCTGGGCTTCCGGCAGCGGATAGGTGCCTTCCTGCTCGATCGGGTTCTGCGTGGCGAGGACCAGGAACGGCGACGGCATGGGGATGGTCTCCCCGGAGATGGTCGCCTGGCGTTCCTGCATGCACTCCAGCAGCGCGCTCTGCACTTTCGACGGCGCGCGGTTGATCTCGTCGGCGAGCACCAGGTTCGCGAAGACCGGGCCCTTCTTGACCGAGAACGTGTGGTCGTTCTGGTTGTAGATCGTGGTGCCGACCACGTCCGAGGGCAGCAGGTCCGGCGTGAACTGGATGCGGGAGAATGCGCCGTCCATCGCCTGCGCCACGGTCTTCACCAGCAGCGTTTTCGCGAGACCGGGCACGCCTTCCAGCAGCAGGTGTCCGTTGGCGATCAGAGCCAGCAGCACGCGGTCCACCAGCTGTTCCTGGCCCGCCACGATGCGGCCGATTTCGGTGCGGAGCGGGCGGATGAACGCGGACGCGTCCGAGATTTTGCTTTGCAGTTCCTGAAGTTCTTCCTGTCTCATGCCGGGTTATCTCCTCAAATGTCGGTGTTGAAAAATGCTGTATCGGGATCGGTGCGGAGGACCGCCTCGCCCGCCGGGACGCTTCGCGCGGCCGTTCGCGGGCTTGCCGGAAATCCTCCGTTACGGGGTATAGACAGCGCGATCCCGGAAAAGTTCCCGTTTTTTTGCCGCCAACAAAAAAAGCCCCCAAAATGGAGGGCCACACATCGTGTGCCGGGTAGTGCGCGGCTCCGCTCGCGCACACCGCAAGCGGT
This sequence comes from uncultured bacterium, assembly GCA_902780135.1. Classification (GTDB taxonomy): domain Bacteria; phylum Verrucomicrobiota; class Lentisphaeria; order Victivallales; family UBA1829; genus UBA1732. Next base: position 42,277 of record CACZEK010000017.1, on the reverse strand, counting down.
GCTGTGTAGTGTCCGGCTTCGCTCGGACACAGGGAAGAATACCGCGTCCGGGCACAAAAAAAGCTCTCCGTTTGACGGGAGAGCATGAATCCAAAAGGAAAGCTGATGCACAGCCGGACAGAAAACCGCCCGGCATGTGTTCAGTCAAGTGAAACTCACTCGGCCTTGGCTTCCTCGGCCTTGGGGGCTTCTTCCTTCTTCGCCTTGGCCTTGACGGGCTCGTTGAGGAGCTGGATCAGGCACATGGGGGCGGAGTCGCCTCTGCGCGCCGGCATGTGGATGATACGGGTGTATCCGCCGGGACGGTCCGCGAAGCGGGGTCCGAGTTCGTCGAAGAGCTTCGCGAGGACGAGCTTCTTGGTCTGTGCGAATTCGGACGGGGTGTTGATTTTCAGCTTGGCGTAAGCGAGACGGCGCTTGTGGTCGCCGCCGGCCTTCGCCATGGTGATGAGACGTTCCACGAAGCGGCGGAGTTCCTTCGCGCGGATCGTGGTGGTCTGGATGGATTCGTGTTCGATCAGGCTGCATGCGAGGTTGACCAGCATGGCCTTGCGGTGACCGCAGTTGCGGTTGAGTTTGGCAGTGTGTACGAGGTGACGCATGATAGATTAGTCTCCCGCTTTGTTCTTCACGGCCTTGGCGCGTTCGGCCTCGGCGAGAATGGCGGTTTCGAGTTCTTCGGAGAGAGTCATTCCGAGGGAGAGGTTCAACGTGGCAAGCTTTTCCTTGATCTCGTCGAGGGACTTCTTGCCGAAGTTGCGGTACTTGAGCATCTTGGATTCCGTCTTGAGGCAGAGTTCGCCGAGGAGCTTGATGTCCGCATTGTTGAGGCAGTTCTGCGCGCGGACGCTCAGCTCGAGGACGTCGACGTCCTGCGTGAGGAGCTTGAAGCGCTTCATGTCCTCTTCGGAGATCGGATTGTAGTATTCGGAGTCGGCGGCGTGGCTGCCGAGGAACGGGCGGAGATGGTCCTTGAGGATTCTCGCGGCCTTCTCCAGGGCATCGTTCGGGGTCACGCGTCCGTCCGTGTGGATCTCGATGGTGAGGCTGTCCATTTCGGTCTCTTCGCCGACGCGGGTGGCGCTGACCTGGTAGCGGACATAGGTGATCGGGCTGAAGAGGCAGTCGATCGCGATCGTTCCGAGCGGCTGGTCGGGCCGTTTGTTGCGTTCGGCGGGCTGCCAGCCGCGGCCTTTGGAGACCTCAAGTTCGCAGTGGAACGGGAAATCCTTGTCGAGCGTGCAGATGATCTGGTCGGGATTGAGGATCTCGACGGTGCCTTCCGTAATGATGTCGGCGGCGGTGACCGGGCCGGCTTTTTTCTTGCGGATTTCGAGTTTCTTGACCTGATCGGAGTTCAGATTGAGTTTGACCTTCTTCAGGTTGAGAATGATCTCGGTGACGTCTTCGATCACATGCGGAAGCGTGGAGAACTCGTGCGTCGTGCCGTCGAAACGGACGGAGGAGATCGCCGCGCCCTCGAGGGAGGAAAGAAGCACCCGGCGGAGGGCGTTGCCGATGGTGTGTCCGAATCCGCTCTGGAACGGAGCGGCGGTGAACTTGGCGTAGGTGTTCGACGCGGTCTCTTCGTCCACGACGATCCCATGCGGCATCGGGAATGTGAGTACAGAAGCCATATTGAAGTACCTCCGGTATGAATAGTTGACTGGGTTATCGGTTCGGGGTTAGGCTGAACGGCCGGAGATCCGGCCCGGACAGAATAACGGAAGAACCGTCAGTTGCGGCGGCGCTTCGGGGGACGGCAGCCGTTGTGCGGAACGGGCGTGATGTCCTTGATGCAGCTGACTTCCATGCCGGTGGAGGCGATGCCTCGGACGGCGGATTCGCGGCCGGCACCCGGTCCCTTGATGCGGACTTCGACGTCCTTCATGCCGAATGCCTGCGCCTTCTTGGCGGCGTCGGCGGCGACGACCTGGGCGGCGTACGCGGTGCTCTTGCGGGAGCCCTTGAAGCCGTTCTTGCCGGAGGAGGACCACGCGATCACGTTGCCGTGGAGATCCGTGAACGCCACTTTCGTGTTGTTGAACGTGGCATGGATGAAAGCGATGCCGTTCGGGATGTAACGGCCGGTTTTCTTGCGCTTGTTGTCGACCGGAGCGGCCTCGGCGGCCGGAGCTTCGGCTTCGGCTGCAGCCTGAGTCGCAGCTGCGGTTTCTTTGATTTCGTCAGACATAGTGGATCAATGACCTTTTTGTTGATTCGTTTGCTGATCTCAGGCGGATCACTTCTTTGCGGCTTTGCCGGCAGCGGCTTCGGCAGCGGCAGCCTTGTCGGAGGCGGCAGTGCGGCGCTGCGTTTTGTCGCGGATGGCGCCGACGGTAACGCGTTTGCCTTTGCGGGTACGGGCGTTGGTGCGCGTACGCTGGCCGCGGGTCGGCAGGCCTTTCTTGTGGCGGAGGCCGCGATAGCATCCGATCGCCTGGAGGCGGCGGACGTTGATCATGATCTCACGGCGGAGGTCGCCTTCCACCGTGTAGTCGTTCTGAAGCAGGTTCGTGATCGCCGAAATGTTTTCGTCGGAAAGCTGGCTCGCCTTCAGGTTCGGGTCGATGTTCGCCTTGACGATGATCTCTTCCGCGATCGCGGGACCGATGCCGTAAATGGCCTGAAGCGCATATTTCACGCGCTTGTTCATCGGGATGTCTACACCTAAAATTCTGGGCATGGTGGGTTGTCTCCGTGCTTAACCTTGTTTCTGTTTGTGGCGGGGGTTGCGGGAGCAGACCACGCGGACCACGCCTTTGCGCTTGATGATCTGGCAGTTTTCACATCTGCGCTTGATGGACGAAGTGACTTTCATTTTCGTACTCCGATTTGTCTTGTATTGTTCGAGTCCATGACAGCACGGCCCGGGGTTCATGCTCCGGTTCTGCCTGTCATACGTGCAATTGTGCTATGGAATGCGCGGCAATCACCACAATTTGCCGCGATACACAAATGAGCTATTACTATACACCCCGCCCCTTCCTTTTTCAAACCTTCTCACCTTTTTTTCGCTTTTTTTTCTGAAAATCTTTGTTAAAACCGAAACATTTCGGAAATATTACCTTGTTTTGCCGTTTTCCCGCACCGATGCGAACCACAGGTTTTACGAGCCGAACGCGACCACCAGGAGCACGACGGGAACGGAAATCGGGATCAGGATCACATCCCCGACGACCGCCGACGGGAACCACAGGACCTTCCAGCAGATCACCCCGAACGACGGGGACCCGCTGGACTCGCCGCCTCCGTAGCCTATGATTTCCTTCATCGCCGGGGGACGCCAGTAATCCTGCTTCATTTCCCGAAGCCATTCCTCGTCGAACGGCATGAGGTCATTGCTGCACAGGAGTTCATAACGGTTGCCGTTGACTGCACAGGGGAACATGCGGTACCGATCCCAACCGCTTCTTTTTCCCTCCGGGAGCTCCTCTTCGCCCCGATGCCATACGATGAGCCGGAAAGGCTGGGACAGGTACGGCAGGTCGTCGGGATGCACGCGGAGATGAATCGTCTCGTCCTCGCCGACCGGAAATTCGTCGACAAACGCCTCGAACTCGAACTGAACAACGGAAAGGTCCGTTACCTCGTCCGGGGAAAGTTTTCTTATGTCGTTATCATCATAGACACCAGGCGGCAGAGGATAAAGCGGCATGACCTTTGCACGCGGCGCATCGGGGGCGGTCTCCACGACCATATTGCACCGTACCAGGTCCTCCGGCAGGGGATTCAGCGGGATGCGTTTCTCATAGTTTTTGACCGAAGTCCATGCAGGCGCTTCGTGAAGCGCCCCGTAAAACGGCAGATAATTGTATTCCTTCGTCCGTTTGCCCGTGAGAACGATCTCGTCGCGGCGGGGCGACATCTCGTAGCGGTATTCGCTGAAATCCGTTCGGGTCGTGCCGAGGTTCTGAATGACCGACATCGTGCAGCACCCGGTGCAATAGAATCCCGCCGCAACGAGGAGCACGGCGAAGAGGAGATTGCGGGCGAGTGTCTTTTTCCAAGTCATGTTATTGCTCCGTATGACTGTGTTGCCGCCATACTATATCACAACAATCCAAAAAAACAAGCTAAATAAAAAAAATCAGCGGATTGCGAAAAAAAAGGCGCAAAAAGATTTATGGCACGTCTACAGGATTTCGACGGGATTCTCAAACAGCTCAGGATGTTCCTGATACAGTTGGCAGTCGGGGGAAACAAGAGATACTCTGCGCCGGAGCAGGACAGTAAGCTCATTGAGGAATGCGGCTTGATCAAAAAGAGAAAAAGGGCGGGGCGGTTCGAAAAGAAACTCCAACTCCGAATTGTAGTTCTCAGTCCGACCTGCGATTTCACCAAAAACCTTGAGCGATTTTATATGGAAGCGTCCGGCTATTTCCCGGATTTCAGCCTGATTGCGAAGGAGAAAATCAAGAGCGTGTTCCTGAGTTTCATCAAATTGCCGTTTTGCGCTCAGAAATTCAGGAATCTCCTTGATCTGCTTCAATGCCTGAGGCACGTCTTCACTGGCGATCGACCAGACGACATCCAGATCGATTCCGAAATAATGATGCGAGAGCAGGTCGCGGAATCTCGCCATGTAGGACCAGTCAACGTTTGAGTGTTTTTCCCTGAAGCCCTGAGATAAATTCTTGACAGCTTCCCCGATGATCTCAAACTTGCGCTCGACGGCATCCTGACGCATTTTCTCGGAAAAGAATTCCGCCTGACCGTCCGCGGTATAGGCGACGATATCGTTCAGCGCTTCGTAAATATGAAGAAGGAACGTACCGTCGGACCGCTTTTTCATAAAAGAACGGCCTCCGCAAGTACGGCGCTCCGGATGAACGGGCTGAGTCCGTTTTTGGAGACGACATCGACGCTGCACCCCAGGAGCTTTTCAAATCCGTCCTGAAGTCCGAGGAGGTCGCGGAAGGAAACGCCTTTCTGCAGTTCCACAAGAAGGTCGATGTCGCTGTCGGGCGTCTCCTCCTTGCGGGCGCAGGAGCCGAACACATAGACCCTGTCGGCCTTGTGCTGTCTGGCGATTTCGTAGATTTCGCCTCTTAAACTGCGCAGTCTGTCGAGCTGGCACATGGTTTCGTCTCCTGCGTTAAAAAGAAAGCTTCCTGTTCATTCTCTATAATTTACGCCCGGAACAGGAAAAAGTCAAATCATATTCTTGATTTCTTTCAGCTCCTTGTTTTTCTCCGGGGCATTCTTTTCCTCCTGCATGGGCGGCATGGCGGGCGGCGTTATTGGATTGATGCTCCGACGGCCATATATCCGAGGTAGTAGTAAAAAGACATGGGGACCGTTGCGGGCAGAAGCGCCACGTCCACGACGAATGCAGGCGGCAGCATGACCGTTTTCCAGAGGGTCGCTTCAAACGAGGGAAACCGATCCCCCATGAGGCGTTCGCATTCGATCATGCGCACTTCCTCCTGTCCTTCCGGGAACGGATAATAATACCGGAGTTCCTCGCGCTGGTCCCATTCCTTTGCCGCCTGATACAGCATCTCGTGCCGTTGATCGTATGGATCGTATGTGGAGCCGCCGACGCTGCTCAGAATGACTCTCCAGAAATCGAAATAGGAGGGGATCTTTCCTCTTTTCGCTTCACGCGCTTTATATTCTTCCCGGTAGATCCGGTCCAATTCCCCCAGCCATTCCCGGTAGGGATTCGGACGCGGGTCCGCGGGCGCGACGGTCAGGAGTTCGTAGCTGCGGCCGTCCAGAGTACGCGAAACAGGAATCATGAGGCGCAGCTCGCCCGCCGTTTTCGCGGGCGCGGGCGATCCGGCCTGTGGTTGGGGGATGCGCCATAATCGATCACCCAGCGCCGGTTTCGCGGGCGCGGGCGTTCCGGCCTGCCCGTCCGTGTCTGCCGGGACTTCTCCGGTTCCGTTCCTCGGGATCAGGCGGACGCGGAACGGCTGGGACAAAGCATATTGTTCTTCGGGACGGGTCCTGAGATAAAGCGTTTCGTCCGCCGGCAGCGGCAGCGATTCGACCTCGATGTCGAATCTGTCGTTGGGGATCATGGTTTCGGCCGTGTCATGCCAGTATTTCTGCCCGTCGGGATCATATTCCACGGTCAGGCGGCAGCGCATCAGGTTTTCCGGCAGGGGGTCGAGCGGGATACGTTCCTTCCAAGTCGATCTCGACTGCCGTCCGAGGGAGGAACGGGTTGTTATCCTTGAGCTCGTGAGGATGATCTCGTCCCGGTCGGGCGACAGTTCGTATTTGGGAGAGTCGAAATAGGATTTGCTTGCGCCGAATTTGCTGCTCAAAACGTATGCGGAGCAGCATCCGACCAGGTTGACGCCGACCGTGCAGAACAGGATAAGCAGGGTACTATGGATAAAAACGATGTTTCGGACAGTTATTATCTTTTTGACCATTGTCTTGCTCCGTATGATCATGTTGCTGTCATACTATATCACAAAGATTCCAAAAAATCAAGCTAAATAAAAAAAATCAGCGGATTGTGAAAAAAAGACTGGAGGGTGCGGAAATGCCGGGATGTTCAGGCGCGGCTGTCCCGGTATTCGATGGCCAGCTCGTCGGCGACATACTGGTCGCTGCGGCAGTGCAGATCGGCGATCCCTTCGCGGAGTTCCTGATAGGTCTCCGAATGGTAGAAGAAATCCAGCGCTTCTTCCATGGAAATATTCTGCTGCGCGGCGAACATGGCGACGACGCGGGCGTATTTCATCTGCAATAATGTCTTATCGGCCTGCATCGCGAATCTCCTCCGCGGATTCGAAATCCGGCTTGTCGACTTTTGTGTGCGATCCGTGGAAGACTTCGATCATGCGATGACCCCTTCCTCCTTCATGAAGGAGATGATGTCGTCGACGACGTATTGTTTGCTCTGCGTGTGCAGGACGTCGTAGGACGCGACGACATAGTCGTTCAGGATGCGGGATCTCCGGGTCAGCAGATCGTACACGACGTTGCCCGGGAGCTGAAGCTTTTCGGCGACGCCCTCGATGCAGAAAATGGCAAAGTCAAGTACTGGTTTCGACATGATCGGCTCCTGTTGTTCCAATGATACCGGTTTACCTAATTTACAGCTGAAAAGGTGAATTTTCAAACGCTGTCCGTTTTTTTCTTCGGAAAACGTTTTCGCAACCGAAGGATACCGCGTTCGAATAAGACAAAAACTGTTTTTTCCGGTTCCGGCTTTCATTTGTGAAAAAATGTGGTATATTATATATTCCGTTAAAAATCAGGAAACAAACCATAGAGGAGTCCCTGCTATGCTGGAAAATAAAGACGACAAACTGATCCTCGGCCTTCCGAAAGGAAGCCTGGAGGCCGCCACGACCGACCTTTTCCTGAAGGCGGGCTACAAGATCGAGATCAATTCGCGTTCGCTGTACCCGACGATCAACGACCCGGAGATCGAGTGCATGCTGCTGCGTGCGCAGGAAATGGCGATGTTCGTGGAGGAAGGCATGCTCGACTGCGGCCTGACCGGATTCGACTGGATCCAGGAGACGGGCGCGCACGTCGTGGAAGTGTGCGAGCTGGTCTACGGCAAAGTCGGGCGCAATCCTCTGCGCTGGGTGCTGGCGGTGCCGGAGGATTCCGACATCAAGGGACCCGCCGACCTGGAAGGCAAGCGCATCGCGACGGAAGCCGTCGGCATGACGAAGCGCTATCTGGCGGCGAACAACGTGAAGAACGTGCGCGTGGACTTCTCCTGGGGCGCGACCGAGGTCAAGCCGCCGCACTTCGCCGACGCCATCGTGGAGATCACGGAGACGGGCAGCAGCCTGCGCGCGAACCGCCTGAAGATCATCGACACGCTCTGCACCACGACCACGCGCTTCATCGCGAACGAAAAGGCGATGGCAAATCCGTTCAAGGCGGCGAAGATCAAGCGCATTGCCATGCTGCTGAAGGCGGTCCTGAACGCCGAGGGCAAGGTCGGCCTCATGCTCAACGTGCAGGAAAAGGACCTCGACAACATCCTCAAGAAGCTCCCCGCGCTCCAGCGTCCGACCGTGTCCCCGCTCTCCGAAAAGGGCTGGTTCGCACTGAACACCATCGTGGACGAGACCGTGGTGCGCGACCTGATCCCGCAGCTGAAGGAGCTGAACGCCACGGGCATCGTGGAGTTCCCGCTGAACAAGCTGGTCGACTGAGCGTCGAAAACAATGTTGGAGCAGGTCCGCAGCGGCCTGCTCTTTTTGTGTAAATCCGAAAACATCCGCAACTGAACAGAAACTGCCTTTTTCCGCCATGAAAACGATCCCGCAGACCATCCGAGACACGCCGCCCGCCGTGCGCTTCCTGTGCGCCGTCGTGCTGCTTCAGCTCGTGCTGTGGACGCTCGTGCCGGGCGTGCTGTTCAAGATCCTGCCGCTGGACACGCTGGAGGCGACGGCGTGGGGCAGCGGGTTTTCGCTCGGAAACGCGAAGCATCCGCCGCTCACGGGGTGGATCGCCGGGCTGACGGCGTCCGCCACGGGGCACGCCGACTGGCCGTTCTTCCTGCTGAGCCAGCTGTGCGTGACGGGCGGCATGGCGTGCGTCTACCTCATGGCGCGCGAGTTCTTCGGGCGGGAGGAATCCGCGCTGGCGGCATTGGCGCCGCAGTTCATCTTCTACTACAACGTCACGTCGCCGGAGTTCAACGTGAACCTGCCGCTGCTGTTCCTGTGGCCCGCGGCGGCGCTGTTCTTCGTCCGGGCGTACAAACACGGCCGGATCCGCGACTGGATCCTGCTCGGCGCCGCTTCCGGGCTGTGCCTCCTCTGCAAATACACCTCCGCGCTGCTGTTCGCGGCGTTCGCGGTGTTCCTGCTGACCTCGAAGGCGCGCCGCCGTCTCCTCCTGACCGCCGGGCCGTGGATCGCCGCCGCGAGCGCGTGCGTGGTGATCCTGCCGCACGCGATGTGGGCGCTGACGGGCGGCATCGCCATGATGCGGGCGTATGTGGAGAAACGCATGGCGGCGGGCGCGGACGTCTCCTGGTTCCGGCGGCACGTCGCCGGGGTCCTGCTTCTCCTCGGAAACGCCGTCCTGGTGTACCTGATCCCGCTCGGGGCGTTCTGGCTGTCGAAGCTCGAGCGTCCGCGCATCCCCTCCGACCCGGTCCGCCGCGAGGCCGCGCTGTTCTCCGCCGTGATGACGGGCGTCCCGCTGTTCGCGATGACCGTGATCGGGATTTCGGGCAAAACGATCCGCGCGATGTGGCTGGTGCCGCTGTTCTTCCCGCTGGGCATCCTGCTTGCCGCGCTGTTCCCGGCGGAGTGGACGGCGAAGCAGACGAAACGTTTCCGCGCTTCGGTCCTCGTGTTCTTCTTCCTGTGCCTGACCGGCGTCGCGGTCGCGTTCTCGGCGAAATCCGACCGCCGCAGGCATTTCCCCGCGCGGCAGTTCACCGCCGAGGCGTCGCGGATGTACGCGGAGAAGACGGGCAAGCCCCTCACGGTCATGGCGGGCAACGTCTGGACCGCGGGGATGTTCCGCCACTATGCGCCCGGGCATCCGCAGGGGTGCATTTGGAACAACCGCGGCGAGGTGGAACGTCTCGGCGCCATGCTGAAGGAGCGCGGCGGGCTTGCCGTCGCGGACAGCCCGGAGGACATGGCGGACATCCTGGCGTGTTTCGGCGCGCCGGACGCGCCCGTGTTCACGATGGACGTGGAGTACCGTTCGCTTTTCGGGAAAAAGCGCACGCGGACGCTCAATCTGGCGGTTTTAGACGGCGCATCGGCAAAATAATTGCGAATCCGGGTTGATTCCCCGGCGATAACGTGGTATATTATATAGATATGCCGGCGCGCCGCCCGCGCGACCGGATCCCAAAACACGCCAACAATCCCGGGAGTCTTCTCCTTTGAGCACTCTGTATATCGTTCTGGGCTGCCTTGCAGCCTTCTTCCTCCTGTGGGCAGTCCTGCTGGTCTGCTTCCCCTACGAGGTCTTCAAGCTCATCATCACGATCCTGCGCCACACGTGCTTCGTGGAGCGGTTCGACGGCGAGGAGAACGTGCCGAAATCGGGCCCGGCGGTCTTCGTGGCGAACCATGTTTCCGTCTTCGACTCGTTCATCATGATGGCGATCACGAAGCGGAAGATCCACTTCATGATGCACACGGAGTTCTACCACATGAAGTTCTGGGGGCCGCTCTTCCGCCGGATGGGCGTGATCGAGGTGCCCGGCCCCGGACCGAAGAAGATGCACGCGTTCATGCAGAAGACGAAGCAGCTGCTCCGCGACGGCGAACTGATCTGCATGTTCCCCGAGGGCGGCGTGTCCGGCAACGGCCTGATCCTGCGGTTCAAGAAGGGGCTTTCGCGCATTCTGCCGCCGGACTGCGACGTGCCGGTCCTGCCGGTCCGCATCGGCATGCTCTGGGGCAGCATGTTCCCGTACTACAAGGGGCGGTTCCACTTCATCATGCCGCGCCAGTTCCCGATCCCGGTGGCGGTGGCGATCGGCAGGCGCATCAGCCCGGACCTTACGCCGTTCCAGCTCCGCCAGATCATTTCCGAGATGGGCGCGGACGTGGAGAGCGAGGGATTCCCGAGCGAACGCACCATCCACTACGCCTTTGCGCGCCAGGTGCGCCGCCATCCGTTCCACTGCATGTACAAGGACGCGGACAGGAAGGGGCCGAAGGACCTGGACACGCTCATCAAGGCGCTGATCTTCTCGCGCGTGATCCGGCAGCTGGACGAAAAGAACGACAGCAAATACATCGGCGTGCTCCTGCCGAACTGCGTGAACGCCGCCATCGTGCTTTACGGCGTGCTGTTCGCCGACCGCATCCCCGCGATCCTGAACTACTCCGTGGGCGAGGCGGTGCGCCGCGCGTCCATTGAGAAGGCGGGCATCAAGCTCATCCTCACGAGCCGGAAGTTCCTGGAGAAGCTGAAGCTCGAGCCGACGCCGGAGATGTTCCTGCTGGAGGACATCCGCCCGTACATCACGAAGAGCATCAAGTACACCGCCATCATGGACGCCATCCTGCTGCCTTCGCGCCTGCTGATGTGCCAGTACGCGCCGAAGACCTGGCGCGACAGCCTGAACGACGCCGTCCTGCTCTTCTCCAGCGGGTCCACCGGCATGCCGAAGGGCATCATGCTGACCCATCACAACCTGAATTCGGACTTCTTCAATTTCTGGCGCAACGTGAACTGGACGCCGCACGACACGACCGTCGGCAACCTGCCGCTCTTCCACGCGTTCGGCTTCATGATCGGGTTCGTCCTGCCGAGCCTGTGCGGCACGCGCGTGACGTTCCTGCTGAACCCGCTGGACGCGCAGGGCGTGTGCAACGCCGTGGAGAAGGACAAGCTCACGATCCTGATCGCCACGCCGACGTTCCTGCAGACCTACATGCGGAAGCTGAAGCCCGGCCAGTTCAAGTCGCTCCGCCTGGTCATCACCGGCGCGGAGAAGCTCCGCAGCGACATTTCCGAGAAGGTCAAGGCGATGACCGGGCTTACCGTGACCGAGGGCTTCGGCTGCACCGAGCTCTCCCCCATCGTGGCGATCAACCTCGCGCCGAACATCTTCACGCTCGGACGCGAATGCGGCAGGCCCGGCAGCATCGGCGCGCCTCTGCCCGGCATCCACGTGAAGATCGTGGACCCGGACACGTTCGAGGAGCTGCCCGAGAACACGCCCGGCCTGATGCTCGTGAAGGGCGGCCTTGTGATGAAGGGCTACCTGAACGAACCCGAGCTCACGGCGAAGGTCATCAAGGACGGCTACTACAATACCGGCGACATCGCCACCATGGCGGAGGACGGCTACATCACGATCACCGGCCGCCTCTCCCGCTTCTCCAAGATCGCCGGCGAAATGGTCCCGCACGAGCTCGTCGAGATGTCCGTGAGCGAGATCATCGGCAGCGAATCGCACGACGTGGCGGTAACCGGCGCGCCCGACGCGAAGCGCGGCGAACGCCTCGTGGTGTTTTACTCGAACCCGGACCTGAACCCGGAAAAGGTCATCGAGGAGCTCCAGAAGAAGAACGTGCCTCCTCTCTGGATCCCGAAAGTCCCGGATTTCATCAAGCTCGACCGCATCCCGCTGCTCGGTTCCGGCAAGCTCGACCTCCAGACCATCAACAAGCTCGCCCGCGAACACGGCGACAAGATCTGACGGAGGCCGCGCCGCATGACAGACCAGCACGTGCTTGTCGTTTTTTCCGGCGGGATGGACAGCTCCGTCGCGCTGTGGTGGGCGCGCCGCGAATTCTCCGCCGTCTCCGCCGTCTCGTTTTCCTACGGATCCAAGCACAACGCCCGCGAACTGGCGGCGGCGGACGCGATCTGCCGCAAGCTCAATGTCCCGCACGTCGAGATCCCGCTCGGCTTCATCGGGAAATACTTCCATTCGTCCCTGCTCCAATCCGGCGGAGACATCCCGGAGGGCGCGTACAACGAGGCCAACATGGCGTCGACCGTCGTGCCGTTCCGCAACGGCATCATGCTCGCGGCGGCCGCCGGGCTCGCGGAGGATTCCGGGTGTTCCGCCGTCATCCTCGGCAACCACACCGGCGACCACGCGATCTACCCGGACTGCCGTCCGGAGTTCATCGACGGCATGGGGCGCGCGATCGAGGCGGGGACCGGGGGCAGGGTGAGGCTCCTGTCGCCGTTCTGCAGCATGACGAAGGGACAGATCGCCGCGCTCGGGGCATCGCTCGGCGTCGATTTCTCCCTCACCTGGAGCTGCTACAACGGCCGCGAGAAGCACTGCGGCAAATGCGGCACCTGCCGGGAACGCATCGAGGCGTTCCGCGAGGCGGGCATCCCCGATCCGACCGAATACGAGGACTGACGCCCATGTACACCTACCGCGTCAACGAGATATTCTATTCCATTCAGGGGGAAGGCGAGTTCGCCGGGACTCCGGCGGTCTTCGTGCGCTTCTCCGGCTGCAACCTCGCCTGCCCGTGGTGCGACACCGACCACTCGCACGGCGTGGAAATGACATTGGCGGATATCGAAAAGAAAGTGGGCGAACTTCTTGCGGGGCGCGACGGCGCGATCATCGTTCTGACCGGGGGCGAACCCGCGCTCCAGCTTCACGACGACGAGCCGATGTTCTTTGGTTTTACCGCTCGAATCTGCATCGAGACGAACGGCACCCTGCCCGTGCCGGACTGGGTCGACTGGATCACGGTCTCCCCGAAAAATGAACTGTCCCCCGTCGTCCCGCGTCCCAGCGAACTGAAATTCGTGTTCGAGCCCGAACACATCCCGTATATTCTCTCCATGCAGGAGGCGGATTGCGTCAAGTTCATCCAGCCTCTCGCCCGGAAGGACGGCACGGCCAACCTGCGCGAAGCGGTTGATTTCGTGCTCGCCCATCCGCGTTTCAAATTGTCCGTGCAGCTGCACAAAATGATAGGAGTCCGTTAATATGCCCAGAAAGGCAGCAACCCCGCGTCCGGCGGCGTCCGAACGCGACCGGAAGATGGAACAGCTCGTGTCGAGCTTCTTCCAGCTCATCGGCGAGGACGGTTCCCGCGAGGGGCTCGTCGAAACGCCCGCCCGCGTCCGGCTGGCCGCGGAAGAGATCTTCTCCGGCTACCGCCAGGACCCGAAAAAGATCCTGAAGACCTTCACCGAGGACGTCTGCAAAGAGATGGTCGTCCTCAAGAACTGCGAGTTCTACTCCACCTGCGAACACCACCTGTTCCCGTTCTTCGGGCACATCTCCGTCGCGTACCTGCCGAACAAACGCATCGTCGGCATTTCGAAGCTCGCCCGCCTCGTGGACTGCTTCGCGCGCCGCCTGCAGATCCAGGAGCGCATGACCGCGCAGATCGCCGACGCCATCATGGACGTCCTCGACGCGCGCGGCGTGTACGTGCTGTGCGAGGCCACGCACTTCTGCATGACCAGCCGCGGCATCCGCAAGCAGAACGCATCCATGGTGACTTCCGCCATCCGCGGCGCGTTCGAGAAGAGCGAATCGCTTCGCATGGAATTTCTTGCGGCGGTGACCGGAACCATCTCCGGCAAGTAAAAAAAACGCTCCCCGCCGGAAAACCGAAGGGGAGCTGAAAAAGGGAGCAGGGAGGACAAGTCCTCCACTGATACAGTGCCGTGCTGCGCGACGGCACATCATGGATTACTTTAAGATTGCGTCGATCTCCGCGAGTTCCTCCGCGGTAAACGACGGATTCCTGTCCAGGCCGTTGAGCACATCGATAATCTGTGCCGGACGGCTGGCGCCGACGAGAGCGGACGAGACGGTTTCCTGACGCAGCACCCAGGCGGTCGTCATGGCGGCCAGACTCTGTCCGCGTTCCTGCGCGAGGGCGTTCAGTTTCTTGATCTTTTCCAGGATCTCCGGCGTGAGCGCGTCCGGCTTCAGGAACACTTTGCGCGTCATGCGGGAGTCCTCCGGAATGCCGTCCAGGTAGCGGTTCGTGAGCAGTCCCTGCGCCATCGGCGAGAAGATGATGCCGCCTATGCCGAATTCCTTCAGCACCTCGAACGTGCCGTCCTGTTCGCATTTGCGGTCGAACATGTTGTACCGCACCTGATGCAGCACGGTCGGCGTCTTGAGTTCGCGCAGAATGGCGAACGCTTCGCGGGCGCGTTCGGGCGAGTAGTTCGAGATGCCGACGTAGAGGGCGCGTCCGGACCGCACGATCTGGTCGAGCGCGAGCATGGATTCCTCGACGGGCGTGTCCGGGTCCATGCGGTGGTGGTAGAAGACGTCGACGTAATCGAGGCCGAGGCGCTTCAGGCTCTGGTCGCAGCTGGCGATCAGGTATTTGCGGCTGCCCTTGTCTCCGTAGGGTCCGGGCCACATGGTGTAGCCGGCCTTGGTGGACACGATCAGCTCGTCGCGCAGTTTGCCGGTGAAGTCGGCCTTCAGGATGTGGCCGAACGCCTCCTCCGCACTGCCGGCCGGCGGTCCGTAGTTGTTTGCCAGGTCGAAATGCGTGATGCCGCGGTCGAACGCGGTCCAGACCATTGCATGAGCGGCGTCGAAGTTATCCTTGCCGCCGAAATTCTGCCAGAGGCCGAGCGAGACGCGCGGCAGCTGGAGCCCGGTCTTGCCGCAGTGGCGGTATTCCATGTCGGTGTACCGTTCGGTCGACGGGGTGTAGTCGATCAGCGGGTCGGGCTTCTTGCCCTGGCGGATGACGAAAACGGCAAAAGCAACGGCGACAATGATGCCGATCACGATGGAGGTTTCGTACGGCAGACCGCCGCGGCGCAGGAAGAAGAAAAGTCCAGCGGGCTGGTCGGCTGCTTTGCCGGACGTCCAGACGATGAACGTGACGACGACGGCAGTCATGAACATGCCGGGGAGCAGGGTGATCAGTGAACCGGCCTTCTTTCCTCTGCGGAGCAGCCACACGGTCCCGGCCATCAGCGTGGTGGCGGCGAGCACCTGGTTGCCCCAGGCGAAGTAGTTCCAGAGTTTACCGAACGATGTATCGTCTTTGTTGGACCAGTAGAGCAGACCGGCCACGAGGACGATCAGCGGCAGGCAGGTCAGGAAGCGCGGCGTGAAGGTCTGCTGCGGGATGTGAAGCATTTCGGCGAGGGCGAGGCGTGTGCTGCGGAGCGCGGTGTCGCCGCTCGTCACGGCGAGGATCACGACCGCCAGCACGGTGACCGTGCCCATCCAGGTCCCGAGGAAATGCGTGGTAATCTCGCAGAGCACCACCGGGCCTTTCTTCGACATGAGCTCCGAGTTCAGGTTGTAGATGGCGAGTCCGCCGACCGCCCAGATCATGGCGATGATGCCTTCCACGATCATCATGCCGTAGAAGTCGCTCTTCGCCTCGCGTTCGGACTTCATCGTGCGGGCGATGATCGGCGACTGCGTGGCGTGGAATCCGGAGATGATGCCGCAGGCGATCGTCACGAAGAGCATCGGGAAAACCGGGTGCGTGTCGGATTTCCACATTCCCGCCTTGAACGTCGCGCTTTCCTGCAGGATGCTCGGTTCCTTGAATCCGGCGACGAGCAGGGCGAAGAAGATCGCGAGGGTGCCGACGAGGAGCATAAGGCCGAAGAACGGATAGACCTTGCCGATGATCTTGTCGACCGGAAACATCGTGGCGATGACGTAGTAGCAGAAAATGACGACGACCGCCAGCCAAAAGAAGTTCTCCGGCTTGTACGTCGCGGCCACGACGGGATCGGACGGCTTGCTGAATTCCTGCACGGTCGTGTTGATGAGGTTGGCGGGGATGTTGATGAAGACCGCGACCACGAGCAGCAGCAGGATCACCATGAACCACTCGAAGAAGATGTTGTAGTGCACGCCGAGGTTCTTATGCACGATCTTCGGCAGGTTCGCGCCTTTGTCGCGGATCGACATCATGCCGGCGGCCATGTCGTGCACCGCGCCCATCAGGACACATCCGAGCGGGATGATGACCAGCGCCACGATGCCGAACTTGATGCCCAGGATCACGCCGATCACAGGGCCGATGCCGGCGATGTTCAGAAGCTGGATCAGCATGTTCTTCCAGCGCGGCAGCGTCACATAGTCCGTACCGTCGGCAAACTTTACCGCGGGCGTTTCGCGGTCGTCCGGGTCGAAAATCTTTTCCACCAGTTTGCCGTACAGAAAGTACCCGATTACCAGAAATGCGATGCCGCCGAGAAAGAGTAACATGACAGTGCCTCATGGGATTGAAACCGGCGAGAACCGTGTTTTCGAGGCGGGGGCGCCGGCCGCGGAAAATGCCGCGGATGGATGTTGTTTTGAGTCTTTAAAAAAATATTATAGCATATTTTTTCCGCATTTCAAGCGCATTCCTGAAGAAAGGGAAGGACGAAAGCAGAAAAACCGGGAATCAGGCGTGCACGATGTCAGGAAACGAGCGAAGCGTCCTGAAGGTAAATCTCGCGCGCGAACGGCTCGAACTTGAGGAGCTCGCCCTCGAAGACGACCGTTTCCCCCTTCAACGCCTCCAGTCGGTCGCGGAGGTCAGGCGGGAACGCCGCGACCGCCTTGATCCGGACCGGGACGGATCCCTGCGCGAGCTTGCAGATCAGGAGCGTCGCCTTCACGCCCTTCCGCGAGCCGAACACGAAATCCATGCTGAACGGCATGCTCATCTGGAGTTCGCCGCTCCAGCGCACGCGCCGCCCCTTCATCGCGTCGAACGCGGCGCGTTCCTCCGCGCCGGGGAACGCCTTGCCGAACAGCGCGGCGCAGACGGATTCGGCGGTCATGCCGTCCGCGACAGCGGGCTTCCGAACCGGTTCGGGCTGCTTCTGTTGTGTGGCGGGCGCGGGCGGTTCGGGCGCGCTCCGCACGACGTCGGCTTTCGGCTTGTCGGGCTGTCCCGTGCGTTTTGCCTCCGGCGAGATGCGGATGACGGTCGTCCGCCGGGAGAAATCCTCGCCGCCGGACAAGAACGGGCGCGCGATCTTTGACGTTTTCGAGGCGGGAGATTTGCCGACTTGGATCGGCGGGAAGCGTTTGGGCGCGTCCTCCTCTTGTTCCGTGTCCGGCGCCGGGAGCGGCTGGACCGGCGGCACGTAGAGCGGCGTCTTTTTCGGCGCGGCCTCCAGGTCGGGCATCGGGTCGGACGAGGGCGTTTCCAGCGCGTTTGCGACGGCGGCCATGCGGCTGATGACGGAGACGTCCGGCGTCGCGGCGCGCAGCCGCACGGAGACGCCTTCGCTGTTGAACATCCCGGCGGGGAAAGTCCGGATGAGATTGAGCACGGCGGATCGGTTCGACGGCGTGTTCAGGAACCGGTCGAACGCATCCTCGGATTCCGCCGAGCAGAAGAAATCCGGCTCCGAAGAGGGAAAGAACATTTTCGAGGGATAGACCGGATGCCCGTCCAGGATGCGCGCGGCGATCGACTCCATGTCGCGGACCACGCAGACCTGAAAGTCGGGGGCGCGGCGGAACGACACGAAGTAGCGGACGTAGTTGCGCCCGAACCGCTTGATGGCGATCTCATGCCCGGAGAACCTGCCGGTGATGGAGGCGTCCCTGCAGTTCGGCCCCTTGCCCGGGTCGTACGTGCAGGCGAGCTGACGCGCCGCCCGCCGCCACTGTTCCTCCAGGTCAAGCTTCGCCGCGGGGGCGGAATCCTCCTCGCCGTCGCTGGGATCGTCGTGCATCGCCCTGCTTGCCTTGCGGAAGTTCGCGACGACGGTCTTCCAGATGAAGATGCCGATGAGGATGGCGATGATCTTGAACAGGAAAGGCATGCACGGACCCTCTTTTCAGGCGGATTCCGGTCGGGATTCCGCTCAGGCGGTCTTCAGCGCGGCGCGGCAGGCGCGGAGCGTGTTCTTCATGAGCATGGCGATGGTCATGGGGCCGACGCCGCCGGGGACCGGGGTGATGAGGGAGGCTTTTTCCGCGACGGAGTCGAAATCGACGTCGCCGACGAGGCGGCAGCCGTTCTTGGCGGACGGGTCCGGGATGCGGTTGATGCCGACGTCGACGACCACTGCGCCTTCCTTCACCTGGTCGCCCTTCAGGAACCGCGGGATGCCGAGCGCCGCGACGATGATGTCCGCCTGAAGCGTGACGGCGGCGAGGTCGCGGGTGTGGGAATGGCAGACGGTGACGGTGGCGTCGCCGAACGGGGCCTTGGCGGCGAGCATGGCGGCCATGGGCTTGCCGACGATGTTGGAGCGGCCGAGCACGACGGCGTTTTTGCCGCGCGCGACGACGCCGGAGCGTTCCAGCAGGACGGTCACGCCCCACGGCGTGCACGGCAGGAACCCGGAGAAGTCGCCGAGCATCATGCGGCCGACGTTGAACGGGTGGAAGCAGTCGACGTCCTTCGCCGGGTCGATGGCGAGCACGACGCTGCGTTCATCGATCTGCTTCGGCACGGGGGACTGCACGAGGATGCCGTGGATGGAGGGATCGGCGTTGAGCTTCGCGATGATGGCGAGCAGGTCGGCTTCGGAGGTGTCGGCGGGGAGCACGATCTTTTCGGAGCGGATGCCCAGCTCGGCGCATTTTTTCGCCTTGCGGGAGACGTAGACCTGGGACGCCGGGTCCTCGCCGACGAGAATGACGGCGAGCGCGGGCTGGACGTTGTATTTCGCGACGATCTCCGCGACTTCGGCCGCGGTTTCGGCGTTGACCGCCTTGGAGATCTCGGCGCCATTGATGAGGTTTGCGGACATGTTCGGTCACTCCTTTTCGGCTTTTTTGCCGTCGGCTTTGGTATCGGTTTTCGCGTCAGCTTTAGTCTCGGCTTTGGTGTCCGGTTCCGGCGGGGGCGCGGGTTTGAGCCTGGAAATGGCGTTGTCGAGGTCGCGCAGCTGGGAGTTCAGCTCGATCATGGATTTCTTGGTCTCGAGGATCTCGGAAAGCTGGCGGAGCTGCCGCATAATGGCATCGTTGAGCTCTTTTGCCTTGGCGTCTTCCTTCAGGATGCGCTTGCGTTCGGCCTGGATCTTCTGCGCCAGTTCGGCGCGGCGGTTGAGCAGGTCCGCGGCCTTTTCCGGGTCGGCGAACTCCGCCGGATCGCGGTCAGGGCTGTAGATCGTGGTCAGGACGGGGACGGCGTTTTTTGCCGCCGCGGGTTTCGCCGCCTCGGTTGGTTTCGCCGTCGTCTCGGCTGGTTTCGCCGCTTCGGCGGGCTTGGTCGCGGCTGCGGACAGGGCTGCCGTCATGGCGAAAAGAATAAGAACGCAGAAATGTTTCATGGTCGTGCACCGGGAAAAAGGTTGCCCCGCGCCGGCGTGGACGCGGGAAAAAAATACGCAGTTAAATATAGATTTGAAACGCGAGAATGCAAACGCCAAAGTAGAAACACGCGCGAAAAAGGCATAAAAAAAGGGCAAAAACGTTTGAAAAGGATGCCCGAATGTGCTAATGTATTGTGATAGGAAAACAAATCAAAAGGAGACGTGCGGTATGAGAATCGCGGAAATCGAACGCAAAACGAGCGAAACCTCCATCTACGTGAAATGGAATCTGGACGGGACCGGACACGGCGAGATCGACACCGGCATCCCGTTCATGGACCACATGCTGACGCTGTTCGCCCGGCACGGCGGATTCGACCTCACGGTCCGCGCGGACGGCGACCTGAACGTGGACTGCCATCACACGATGGAGGACCTCGGGCTGACCATGGGGCACGCCCTGACGCAGGCGCTCGGCGCGAAGGAGGGCATCCGCCGCTACGGGAGCTTCCTGCTGCCGATGGACGAATCCCTCGCGATGGTCGCGCTCGACCTCTCCGGCAGGCCGTTCCTGGTCTACGACGTGGAGCCGTCCGCGGCCTATATCAAGGACCTGGACACCGCGCTCTTCAAGGAGTTTTTCCAGGCGCTGTCGGTGAAGGGCGGCATCACGCTCCACATCCGCATGCTGTCCTCGGGCGAGGTGCACCACACGTTCGAGGCGGTCTTCAAGGGGCTGTCGCGCGCGCTGTCCGAGGCGGTCTCCCTGGACCCCCGCGTCCACGGCGTCCCCTCCACGAAGGGCGTCCTGTAACCGCGTTCGCCCCCTCGATCCGAACTTGTTTTTGAACGGGCTTCCTTGCCATGGATGACGAACAGGGCAGTCTTTTTTCGGCGTTTCTGAAGTCGCCGCTCGCCGACCGTATGCGCCCGCGCACGCTCGAAGAGGTCGTCGGGCAGGACCATCTGCTCGGGCCGGACGCCCCGCTGCGCCGCATGATCGAAAGCGGACGCCTGAGCAGCTTCATCCTGTGGGGTCCGCCCGGATGCGGCAAGACCACGATCGCCCGCATCATGGCGCACACCACCAGCATGCACTTCGTGGCGCTCTCCGCCGTGTTTTCCGGCATCGCCGAGCTCCGCAAGGCGTTCGACGAGGCCGCGAAACGCCGCGCCGCGGGGCAGGGCACGCTCCTCTTCGTCGACGAGATCCACCGCTTCAACCGCGCCCAGCAGGACGGCTTTCTGCCGTTCGTGGAGAACGGCACGGTCACGCTGGTCGGCGCGACCACGGAGAACCCGTCGTTCGAGCTGAACAGCGCTCTGCTCTCCCGGTGCAAGGTCTTTGTGATGAAGCCGCTGGACGAGGCGGCGCTGGATAAGATCATGACGCGCGCCGAAGAGCTGTCCGGCATGCCTCTGCCTTTGTCCGAAGAGGCGCGCAAGACGCTGCCCGGGCTCGCCGACGGCGACGGCCGCTACCTCATCAACCTCATGGAATCCGTCTACGACCTCGCCGCCGAGGGCGAGCGGATCGACTCCAAACGCCTTTCCCAGCTGGTCCGCCAGCGCGCCCCGGTCTACGACAAGGACCGCGAGGGGCATTACAACCTCATCAGCGCGCTCCACAAGTCCCTGCGCGGCTCCGACGTGGACGCCGCGCTGTACTGGGCGGCGCGCATGATCGAGGGCGGCGAGGACCCGCTCTACCTCCTGCGCCGCCTCACGCGGTTCTCCATGGAGGACGTGAGCCTCGCGGACCCGAACGCGCTTCAGGTGGCGGTGTCCTGCTGGGACACCTACGAACGCCTCGGTTCGCCCGAGGGCGACATCGCCATCGCCGAGCTCGTGATCTACCTGGCGACCGCGCCGAAGTCGAACAGCGCGTACGTGGCGTGGGGCAGCGCCCTCCGCGCCGCGAAGAAGTATTCCTCGCTCATGCCGCCCGCGCACATCCTGAACGCCCCGACGAAGCTCATGAAGGAGCTCGGCTACGGCCACGGCTACCAGTATGACCAGGACCTCCCCGACGCGTTCTCCGGCCAGAATTATTTCCCCGATGGCATGCCGCGCACGAAACTCTACAACCCGCCGGACCGGGGATTCGAGCGCGAGATCCGCAAGCGGCTGGACTACTGGGACCGTCTGCGCCGCGAGAAACAGGCGCAGATGAAGCGCGACCACGCGCCCGGCGCCGAGCCGGAGCCCCCGCCCGAGAACAAGCCGGATCCGCTGAAACAATGAGACGGAGTATTAACAGATGCTTTGTTCTCCCAGAAGAAAATCAGTCAGGGAGACAAGCTTGATTCCGTTGCAATTGTCAGTATATATCTTTTCCAAAGATACAATGACCTTGGGGTAATTGTCCTGGATTGCGAGAAGAGGGCGGACTTCACGTTCAAGGGTTCCCCGGGCACTACATCCCGCCGTCACCTGGAAATATACGGGTTCGGAGGCTTTCCATGCTACAAAATCAACTTCGCAGGACCGGACATTTCCTACGGAAACCCGGTCGTATTTTCTTCTGAGCTCCATATACACCAGGTTTTCGATCATCTGGGAGATGTCCTCTGCCCGGAATCCATATTTGCAATGACGCATCCCGAGGTCGGAAACAAACATTTTCCGGTCGATTTCCAGCGATCTTTTTCCTCTGATGTCGTATTGCCGGACTTTTGATACCAGCTGGGCATCCGTCAATGCGTCCATGTAGTTGATTACGGACTGCACATTGGTGTTGATCCGCTGGTTTTTCAGAAAAGCCGCAATGCTGTTGGCCGACATCGGGCATCCAATGTTTCCGTACACGAAATCGCAGATGGATTCCAGCAGCGTCATGTTTCTGATTCCTTTGCGCCGAACAATGTCTTTCAGGACAATGGAATCGTGAATGCTGTTCAGAAACGGGAAAACCGTCTCATCCGAAAGAGAGTCCAGCATTCTCAGTCCGGGCATGCCCCCGTAGCGGAGATATTTTTGGAGCAGTTCGTCCGGATCGTGTATTTCAGGATAAAAATCGCGGAATTCACGCAGGGAAAGCGGATACACCGTAAACTCCAGATATCTGCCTGTAAGCTTGGATGCGAGCTCTCCGGAGAACATTGTGGAGTTAGATCCCGTTATCACGATATCGTATTGATCCGGTTTTCCCGACCACGACGCGACCGCGCGTTCCCATTGGTCAATATCCTGTACCTCGTCAATGAATATATAAATCTTTCCCCGCGTTTTCTTTTTTTTCTCCCTGACGTACGCGTCGAGGTCGCGGAAATCCATGATAAAGTTGAAATCAAGAGATTCCTTGTCGACGTAGAGGATGTTTTTATCCGGGATTCCGTCCAGCTTGAGCTCTTCCATCAGCTGACGGACGAATACGCTCTTCCCGGAACGTCGCATCCCGGTAACAGCCTTCACGATGCCTTTTCCAAGAAAGGGTTTGATCTTGTTCAAATAATAGGGACGCAGAATCATGGGAGACTCCTTTCTTTCAATCATAACAGACAATATAACACGCCATTTGCATTATTTCAAATGAAATTATAAATATAAACAAACATGGCTTTGATTTCAAACACGATTGAAATAATGATTTTTTGTGCAGAATGTTTCAATCGTGATTGAAATTATTGCTTGAACGCGGGGCAGAAGACTGCGGGTCGTATGTCTCGATTGCGAGCGGGGCAAGAAGAGGAATGAGGTGTAAATCCGTCAGTTCTTGCGGTCGAGGGCGCGGTAGCCGATCGCCTCGAAGAGGTGTTCGCGGCGGATGTTCTCGGAGCCGGCGAGGTCGGCGATGGTGCGCGCGACGCGGAGGATGCGGTCGTATGCGCGGGCGGAGAGTCCGAATTCGTTGATCGCGTGGCGGATCATGGTCTGAAGCTGAGGGTCCAGCACGCAGTATCTCGTGAGCTGGGCGGGACCCATCATGGCGTTGCATCGCACGCTGCTGTCCTTTCCGTAGCGGCGCGTCTGGATGTCGCGCGCGGCGATGCACCGTGCGCGGATGACCGCGCTGGATTCCGCCGGACGCGTCGAGACAAGCTCGTCGTCGGACAGCGCCTCCACGTTCACATGCAGGTCGATCCGGTCGAGCAGCGGACCTGAAATCTTCGCGCGGTACTGCTGGATCTGGAGCGAACGGCAGGAACAGCGGTGGCGGCGGTCGCCGAGGTGGCCGCAGGGACACGGGTTCATGGCGGCGATGAGGAGGAAGCGGCAGGGGAAGACGAAGCTGCCCGCGGCGCGGCTGATGGAGACTTCGCCGTTTTCGAGCGGCTGGCGGAGCACTTCGAGCGTGCTGCGCTTGAACTCGGGGAGCTCGTCGAGGAAGAGAACGCCGTTGTGCGCCAGGCTGATCTCGCCGGGCTGGGGATTGGTGCCGCCGCCGATGAGTCCGGCGTCGCTGACCGTGTGGTGCGGCGCGCGGAACGGGCGTTTGCGGAGGAGCGGCGTGTCGGGCGGGAGCAGTCCGAGCACGGAATGGATCTTGCTCGTTTCGAGCGTCTCCTCCTCGGTCATGGGCGGCAGGATGCCGGGCATGCGCTGGGCGAGCATGCTCTTGCCGGAGCCGGGCGGCCCGATGAAGATCACGTTGTGTCCGCCCGCGGCGGCGATCTCCAGCGCGCGTTTTGCCGCCGCCTGTCCCTTCACCTCGGAGAAATCCGGGATGCCGTCCCAGTCCGGCTCCAGGAAGACCGCGCCGCCGTTGTTCGAGAGCGGGAGGAGTTCGCCGGAGAGGGCGCGGATGGCGTCCGTGAGGGAGTTGACGGCGTACACGCGGAGATGCGGCAGCACGGTCGCCGCCTCGCGGGCGTTGGCGGCCGGGACGATCAGCGTGCGGATGTTCGGCATCTGGCGGGCGAGGAGCGCGGCGGGCAGGACGCCCTTGACCGGGCGGACGGAACTGTCGAGCGCGAGTTCGCCGAGGATCATGGCGTTTTCGAGCGTCTCCTTCGGGAACGCTCCGGCGGCGGAGGCGAGCGCCAATGCGATCGGCAGGTCGAACGCCGTGCCTTCCTTGCGGATGTCGCCGGGCGCAAGGTTCACGAGCGTGAAGCCTTCGGGATGCCGCAGGCCCGCGGCGTAAAGCGCGCTGCGGATGCGTTCCTTGCTCTCGCGGACCGCCGCGTCGGGCAGCCCCACGATGGAAACATTGACTCCCTCGCCCGCGCCGGACGCGTGGACTTCGATCTCGACCGCGACGGCGTCGATCCCGATGAGCGTGGCGGAGTATGTTCCCGTGAGCATGGCTCAGGCCTCTTTCGCTTCGGGCTTGTCCGCCTCGGCGGTTTCCGGCGCTTTCTTCTTCGTGCCCATGATCTTCCGGTGGACCATGATGTAGCCGACGAACAGCACCGCGCATCCGGCGAAGATCCACAGGTAGTGCTCCCGGATGATCTCCTTGCCCCGGTTGATCATTTCGAGGTAGGTCATGTCGCCGACCGAGTGCCCGAACCACACGCCGAGCAGCGTCAGCACCGCCGTCCACAGGCCCGCGCCGAGCGCGGTGAAGAGCGTGAACCGGAAGAGGTTCATGTGGGAGAGCCCGGCGGGGATGGAGATGAGCTGGCGGATGGCGGGGAGCAGGCGGGAGATGAACGTGACGACCTCGCCGTATTCGCGGAAGATCTCCTCCGCGCGGTCCAGCGACTGTTCCGACATCAGGATGAACTTGCCGTATTTCCTCAGCAGCGTGTGGAGCACGGGCCGTCCGAGCCATTTCGACAGGAAATAGTTGATGTACGCGCCCGCCATGGACCCGCACAGCCCGACCGCGACCACGATCAGCACGTCCAGCGCGTGCGACGGCGTCAGCGGATACCGCCAGATCAGGAATCCGGCGGGGATCATGACGACTTCGCTGGGGAACGGGATGAACGAGCTTTCGATGGTCATGAAGAGGAAGATGAAGAAGAAGAAAAGCAGCGGCGCCGTGTGGGCGAACGATGCGAAGTATTCGATGTGGCTGGCGAGCGTTTCTGTCATGAGGGACCTTTCTGTCGGGGCTATTTTTCGGGTTTTTCGCATCCGCCGTGCGTTTTGCGCTGGAATTTTCTGCGGAAGATGCTATACTTTTTATAGCGGTCTTTCCTTCGGGGAGCCCGCGGGAAAAACGGCTTCTAATTAATGTATCCGCGGAATCCCGTTTTTTCCAGTGTTTTTTCCGTTTTTTTACTGACTTTGGAGAAAAAATGTATCCCATCGCGTTTCACATCGGCAATTTCGCCGTCCACTGGTACGGCATTTTCATCGGCATCGGGTTCCTGGCGTCGTTCTGCCTGCTCCTGAACCTTAAGAAGTACGCTGGCCTCACGACCGACCAGATCTACAACATCTCCATGATCGCGCTCTTCGCGGGCGTGATTGGGGCGCGGGCGTTTTACGTGGTCCAGTTTTGGGAGCAGTTCTCCGGGCGCGGCATCCTGGCGATCCTGAACGTACACGAGGGCGGCCTCGTCTTCTACGGCGGGTTCATCCTGGCGTTCATCGCGGAATGCCTCTACGCCAAATGGCCCACCGTGCGGCGTCTGCTCGGACTGAAGGAGAAACAGCCCGCCGACGGCTCCGAACCCCGCAAGGACATCAGCATCCTCGCCCTGCTCGACGTCCTCGGCCCCGCCATGGCGCTCGCCCACGCGTTCGGCCGCGTCAGCTGCTTCATGCAGGGCTGCTGCTTCGGACGCCCCGCGCCGCAGGGCTTCCCGTTCGCCGTCTGCTTCCCGGAGAATTCTCCGGCGGCGTACCGCTATCCCTCGCTCGTCACGGGCGGGTCCGAGCCGGTCTTCCCGGTCCAGCTCTTCGAGTCCGCCGGGAACATCCTGATGTGCGCCGTGCTGCTCCTGCTGCTGCGGAAACGCAAATACGCCGGGACGGTCGGCGGCGTCTACCTGATCCTGTACGGCGTGATGCGCTTCCTGATCGAGTTCATGCGCGGCGACCACACGGATTCCATCCTCGGGCTCACCCCGTCGCAGTTCATCGCGGTCGCGATCGCCATCCCGGCCGGCGTCGTCATCTTCTGCGTGTCGCGTTCCCGCGGCCGCAAACAGGAAAAGAAACACGCCGGGGAGTCCGCCGATGCCTGACGAGCCCGGAAACGGAAACGACGGCGGAGTCTACGAGTTCACGCTCGGCGAGCCGGACGCGGACGAACGCATCGACCAGGTGCTGGCGGCGTACTGCCCCGACCTCTCGCGCACGCATATCCAGAAGCTCATCCGCGACGGCCAGCTCACGGTGAACGGCAAGGTCTGCGACCTGCCGCGCCTCAAATTCCCCGCCGGAGCCGTCGTCCGCCTCACCGATTCCCTGCCTTCCGTGCCCGACCGCGCCGAGGGCGAGGACATCCCGCTGGACGTGATCTACGAGGACGACGTGCTGCTGGTCATCAACAAGCCCGCGGGCATGGTGGTGCATCCGGCGGCGGGCAACTGGCACGGGACCGTCGTGAACGCCGTGCTCGGGCGCGAACCCGGGCTCGACGACGAGGATTTCGACGCCATGCGGCCCGGCATCGTGCACCGGCTCGACAAGGACACCAGCGGCGCGCTCATCATCGCCAAGACCCCGAAGGCGCTCCGCAAGCTCGCGCAGTCGTTCGCCGACCGCGACGTGCAGAAGACCTACCTCGCCATCGTCCACGGCTGGCCCTCGCCCGACGTGAACGTGGTCAACGCCCCCATCATGCGCCACCCGGACCACAAGCGCATGGCGATCGCGCGCTCCGGGCAGGGACGCGAGGCGGTCACCACGTGGAAAGTCATCCGCAAGGGCGTCTGGGACGGCCGGAAGGTCGCCGTGATGGAGATGCACCCCCACACCGGCCGCACGCACCAGATCCGCGTCCACCTGTCCTACAAGGACTACCCGATCGTCGGCGACAAGCTCTACAACCGCGGGCGTTCCTCGCCGGCCCCGCGCCAGATGCTCCACGCGCGCAGGATCACGTTCCCGCACCCCGTGACCGGCGAACGCATGACGGTCGAAGCGCCGATCCCGGACGATTTCCTCGCGATCATTCAGGCGTTCCAGGAAGCGTAAGACCATGCCGCGTCCCCGTCCGGACAGACATGTGCTGAGGATAGACGACCTCGAAGGTCTCTGCGCCGCCGCGCTCGCCCCGATCCGCAAACGCGACGGCATCTACTACACCCCCCGGCCCGTCGCCGAACGCATCGTGTCCGCCGCGCTGGACGCCCTCCCCGGACTCAGCCGGAAAACCGTGCCCGGCCTGCGCGTCATCGACCCCGCGTGCGGCTGCGGCGCGTTCCTCGCCGCCGCCATGCGCATCCTGTACGGAAGATTCGGCGTGCTGCCCGGGCCGGAGAACATCTGCGGGATCGAACTCCAGCCGCTCGCCGCCGAGGTCGCCGCGCTGCGTCTCCGCTGGCTGTACCTGAGCCTGACCGAGACGCCCGGCGCGCCGCGCATCGTCTGCGCCGACGCCCTGAACAAAACCGTGTTTCCGGCGGGCTCGTTCGACCTCGTGCTCGGCAATCCGCCGTTCGTGCCGGTGGACGCGATGTCCGGGGCGCGGAAAAAACGCCTGCGGACGCGGTACCGCTTCACAAACGGGCGGTTCAACCTCTTTTCGCTCTTCATCGAACTCGGCGCGAAGCTGGCGCGCGAGGGCGGCGTGTGCGGCTGGCTCGCGCCGGACCGTCTGCTCCTGAATACGCAGGGCGCCGCCATGCGCCGCTGGCTCCTCACCGAACAGCATTTGATCTCCGCCTCGTCGCTGCCGCCGGGCCTCTTCGGGAAAGCCGTGGTGGACTCCGCCGCGGTGATTTTCCGGCGCGAACCCATGCCCCCGGACGGATGCGTCCGCATCGACGACGCCGGGGTCGTGCCCGCCGCCGACATCCTCGCGTTTCCGGGGTGCCGCATCGTCGCCGGACTCTGCGCCGACGGCGCGTTTCTGCGGACGGTCCGGGCGCACAGCGTCCCGCTCGGCGAGGTCGCCGACGTGCGCGACGGCGTGATCCAGGGCGCGGTCGGCAAAGAGCTGTTCGTGAGCTCGCCGGAACGCGCCGCGAACCCGAAACCGCTCCTCACCGGGCGCGACGTCGTCCGCATGAGGATCCTGCCCGCCGACCGCTGGATCGACTACGATCCGCCGCGCATGGCGGCGCTCGAAGCAGCCCGACTCGGAGGCCGTCCGCCCGGACTCCGGATGCGCACGCCGGACGTCTTCGAACGCCCGAAGATCCTGTCGCGCCAGACCGCCGACCGGATCGTCGCCGCCTGCGACTCCGCCGGACGGTATTACTACGCGAACACCCTGCACGGCGCCGCGCCGCGTCCGGGGACGTATTCTTTACACTTTCTGGCGGCGGTTATGAACAGCGCGGCCGTGGACCGCTGGTACCGGCTCGTCGCCTCGGAGTCCGGCAAGCCGTTTCCGCAGGTCAAGATCGCGATCCTGAAACGCCTGCCCGTCTGCCGCGCCACACGGGCGGAACAGTGCGCCGTTCTGCGCGCGTACCGGACCGGCGGCCAGTCCGCTGCGGACCGCCTGATCGGACGCCTCTACGGGCTGTGAATTGTCAGCCGATTTCCGTCAGTTTTGTCTGATTTGTTCGTTTTCGCATTTGTAAAACCCGCCTCAAGGGTTATATTATACCCTTGTAAACTTTCCATTTTCCGTTTTTTTACATTTTCAGGAATCCGGCAACATGAGCAGCGAAACAGAACAGACCTCTTCCGAACAGACCGCACCGTCCGCATCTTCCGGCACGGAGTACGCACCCGGCTCCGCGGAATCCCGTCTCCTGGCGCTGGACGGTCCGGCGTCGAAGAAGGCGCTGCACGCTTCCCGCACGCTGAAACGGCTCGGCGTCGTGTTCATCGTGTTCGGCGTGCTGGCGCTGGTGCTGGAGCCTTTCTTTTACGTGCTTCCCCGTCTGCCCGGCTTCGGCGGGATGCGCGGCATCCTGAGGATCTGGATGATCCTGCTTCTGCCGCTGATCGTGGTCCTGCCCGCCTACGGCGTGACGCTCCGGACGCAGCGTTCGGACGCCGCCAAATGGCTGATCCGCATCGTCTCGATCCTGGGGATCGTCGGCGGCGTGCTGGAAATGATCACCATGGTCCGGCAGTCGAACATCGGCGGGTTCGTCGGCGAGCTGGTCTCCGTGCTGATCTCCCTTCGCCTGTGCGTGATCACGTACAATGACGTCCTGTTCGGCAAGGACGCCCCGTCGCACAACCAGATAGGCTATGTCCGCTCGAAGTGGAAAGCCGGGGAGAAGCCGGAGCACATCCCGGAACGCAAACACAAGCCCCCGCGCTACGCCAGGCCGTGCTTCTACCTCGCGTTCCTGATGATCCCCGTCGGGCTTTATCAGGTGGCGGGCGGCATCTTCGACCAGGTGAATTACTCCAGGGCGCAGGAATACTACGAATCCGGGCTTGCGGCGTTCGGCGAGGCGGGCCGGGCGGCTTCCCCGCAGGAGGCAGTCGCGAAATACGCCGCGGCATACTCCCTGTTCGGCCTGGCGGCGGCCGATCCGAAGAACGAGGACGTCCACGTGTATCTCGGGCTCTGCTACGCGCGCGGACTCGGCTGCACGCAGGATTACGACAGGGCGTTCGAGCAGCTGAACATGCACCGGACCGCCACGAACAAATTCCCCGACGCCGAGTACGAGCTCGGCCTTCTCTACCTCTACGGGCGCGGCGTCACGCGGGATTACTCGCAGGCCGCGGTCCTGATCCGGGACGCCGCCCGCAAAGGCCAGCTCGACGCCATGGCGCTGCTCGGCTATCTGGAGGGGAAAACGGAGGACGGGGAAACGACCTACGTCGAGCCGGACTACGGCGGGCTGACCGTCGAGCAGTATCTGGAAAAGAAGGTCACGGACGAAGCCGTGCGGAACGCCGGAAAAGACGACGACGAAGAAGCGTCCCCGGAAGACTGATCCGTTCCCCGCGGCGGGCGGACCGTCTCAGAAGAGATAGTCGTACAGGCCCGTTTCCATGATGTCCTGACAGATGCCCTGCACGATCTCGTCCACCGGCTGCTGGTCCGAATCGAAGGACACGACGCCTTTCCGGTTCAGGTATTTCCTGTCGGCGTTCCGTTTCTTGACCCGGAAGCTCTCGCGATCCGTGATGTCGTCCTTCCGGGCGAACGACGTCTCCGCGTCGCAGTGGATGTAATAGACCGCGGCGGGCGAGGGGAAGAGGACCCGGAACAGGACGTAGTAGACCGCCTTCGCCTTCCCGGCGGCGTTCTCGTACGCCTCCCACGGATACCGGTCGTAGATGACCAGTCCGTGCGGCTTGCGCGTGTTTTTGCCGTAGCGGATCCGCATTTCGAAATAGATGCCCGCGAAGAGCTTGAGCCGCCGGAACGCGCCGGACGGGTTTTCGTACCATTCCTTCCCGTACTTCGTCTCCATCTCGCGGAACCCCATGTACTGGACGACGGACCGGTCTTTCAGGGCGTCGTGCAGACGTGCGATCGCGGTGGACTTGCCGCTGCCGTCGACGCCGAGGATCGCGACGCCCTTGTTTTTGTACTTGTGGAGGAAATACCGGAGCCGGAGGGTCAGCCTGGTTTTCAGGTTGTGCAGCGCAGCGCCGCGGTTTTCGCGGACGAGCGGACGGATGCCGTCCGATATCTCCCGGATCCTCCGGTTGAAGCCGTCGATCGTGAGCGTCCCGGCGTTGACCTCGTCGAGCACCGCCCGGACCGCCGGGTTGCCGGAGGACGCGAGCCTGTATTCGCGCACCAGGTTGTTGAGGCGGACGAAGTTGTGTTCGTCGATCCCGCCCTTGTCGAAACAGATGTGGAGCAGCAGGATCTCCAGCGCGGCGTTTCCGCCGAACACCCGGATGCGGTCCAGCGGCACGATCGTGTCCGCGGCGGCCCGCAGGTCCCGGTACACGCACAGGTCCTGCCCGAAGCACAGGTCGTACACGATGTCGAACTTGATCATCCCGTCGGCGGTGAGCCGGAAGAACTGGACGTGCGGATAGGCGCAGGCGTTCAGGCGGGGCGTCCTGAACCCGTGTTCGGCAAATATCTTCCGCGCCGTGCCCATGTCCTCCCGGTCGATGTACAGGTCGATGTCCGCGCCGGCGTACAGCTCGGAAAGGGGCAGGTACCCGCGCAGGACCGCGTAACGGACCTTCCGCCCGTTCAGCGCGTCGAAAATACCGTTGATCAGTGTTTCTTTCATCCGTCTCGATGCTCCGTTATTTGCCGCCGGAATCCGCCGTCCCGCCCTTTTTCGCGAGAAACGCCCTGAGCTCGGCGATGTCGCCCTTGAGGTCGCCCAGCAGGAACAGGACCCCGAAATAGATCGCGGCGGCGGCCGCGACGCACAGGAGCAGGAGGAACAGGCTGGTGACATAGTCCCTCGCGAAGAAGAGGAAAACGCCCATGACGGCGGCCGCGAGGAACTGCAGCGCCAGGGATCTCATGTCGATCCTGATCCTGATCTCCCGCCGGATCATGAACGCGGCGATCACGGTGACGAGCAGATAGGACGCGATGGTGGTCCCGGCGGCCGCGACGTACCCGAACAGCGGGATGAACACGATGTTGGACGTGATGTTGAAGACGACGGACGCGACCGTCAGGTACAGCACCATCTTCGTCTTTTCCTTCAGCTGCCAGATCTTGAACAGGGAGTTGTTCACGCCCATGAAGACGAATCCGACGGACGCCAGCGACATGACGATCGCCGCCCCGGAGTACGCGGGGTCCAGGATCGGCCCGTAAATCTGTTTCGACAGCAGGAAGATCCCGGTGCATGCCGGCACGGAGAACAGGAAGAGATACCGGAAGATCGCCGTGATCATGCGCTGCGTGGCGGCCTCGCCCTCGTCGTTCCAGACCCGGATCATCGCCGGGAAGAAGGCGAGGTTGAACGCCGCGATGATGATGCCGATGGAGTTTTCCGAGAACCGGTACGCGATGTCGTACAGGCCGACTTCTTCGCTGGTCAGGTAGTAGTTGATGATGTAGCGGTCGGAGTAGTTCAGCAGCCAGCTCGCGCTCCAGACGCCGACCATCGGGAACCCGTACCGGAAGACCACGCCGTTGAAGCTCCGGCTGAAGGACGACGGCCGGATGTGCCGGAACACGCGGAGCAGGCAGACGGACGCGACGGCGGCGAGCGCGCAGGTCAGGATCTTCGCGAGGAAGAGCGCCTCGATCCTGCCGCCCGCCAGCTTGCAGTAGAGGATGATGACGAGCAGGTTCAGGACCGACTGCATGATCAGCAGGGCGCAGTAGGCGACGCTGCGGGACGACGCCCGCATCAGCTTTTCGTAGATCTCCCACAGGCTGCTCCAGAACAGCGTGATGACGACGAACAGCAGGTAGGGCCGGATCGGAATGGACGTCGTGATCCACGCCGTGCCCGTCGTGATCGCCAGCATGACGGCGAACATGACCGCCCAGTCCGCCGAGATCGTCGTGAAGAACTGCTTTTCCGTCCCGTTCTTCTGCGCCGCGTGGTAATACCGCAGTCCGGCGGACCCGATCCAGCTCGCGAAAACAGACGTCATCACGCTGATGAAGCCGGAGATCAGGGAGTAATCGCCAAGCGCCGAGGGCAGGAGGTATTGCGTCTGGATACTGACGGAAACGATCCCGACCACGCCCAGCAGGATCTTGGTGAACAGATACAGGAAGGATTCGGCTTTTTCTTTCATGCTCCCGCGCCTTCCTTTCCCCCGGCCGCGACGCCGTTTCCGCTTCCGCTCTGCCGGACCAGCCGGATCCCCCACGATTGCACGGCGTCCAGGACCTGTGTCAGGAATCCGCGGTCCGCATTCCGGAACCTGTCGAGGAACATCTCGTTCAGGAAAATGACGAAGATCGTTTCGTAATCAAGGACTTCCGATTCATCCGCTTTCAGAATGCCGCACATCGCCTTATGATATTCCCCGGCGAGATATTGTTTCAGCAGAGTCAGGTCCCTGTTGACGAACGCCTCGGTGAAGATGTATAACAGCATGTCATAGAAACACATGTGCTCCTTCATCTTGTCGAAGTCGATGAACCGCAGCGTCCCGCCGTGCAGGAAGACGTTTCCGTCCCAGAGGTCCCCGTGCTGGATGCGGCTGTGCAGCTGTCCGTACGTCCGCTCCGCGCCCGCCAGAGTCTTTTCGAAAACTTCGCCGATCTGTCCGTCGCTCCGGAAAATGGGGCATCTGTACTCCGTCCGTTTTCCGTCGTCGGACATCTGCGCGCAGAAGAGGAGGACCGCGCGGAATTTCGTTTCGACGTCCGTGCCGTCGTCGCGCAGGAGCTCTTCCGTTACGGATCGTTTGTCTTTCTGAAAATCAATCGTTTTTGCGGTCGGGAAGAGGGCGGCGGCATGTTCCTTCCGGCGGATGAACCGTTCCGCGTCCTCTTCGGTCGGGAAGAGGGAGCGGACGACCCCTTTGGCGAAATCGAAGCCCTTGACCGCGCCGCCCTCCGTGAGGAGCATTTTTGTGCACTGATACTCCCCGGCGCAGTTCCGGTTGGTCAGGCGGAACATGTTCAGGAAAAAAGCTTTGAGAGGCCCGTTTCCGCGGTTCGCGGCAAGAAAGCTCCTGACCTCCGCGTCGTCCGCGTCCTTCCGGCGGAGGGATGCCGTGGTCAGGCTCCAGTCGGGCAGATACGTGCCGTTTTTCATGCAGCCGGAGAACGCCCGGAACGCTTCGGCGAGTCTTCTGTATTTTCTGAGCTTTTCCGAGAGTTTCGACATGGTTCACCGGGCTTTTCTGAATCGCAGGACGCTGTACAGCCGGACCGTCCGAAGCGCGTGTCTGGAAATGAGGTATTTCTTGAACCGGAAAGCCCCGGACATGCCCGGCAAGTCCGTGTCCCGGATCGCTGCCAGCAGGTCCCGGTCCGTTTCGTTTTCGATCATGCTCCGGAATGCGCCGAAGTCCTCCGCGATGCATCCGCAGGAGATGTATTTGTCCCAGAAATAGTTGACCATGAGGTGCATCGCCTGCACGGTCCGGTTTTCGCCGCCGCCGGAGAGGTTCAGCAGCTCGCGCAGTACCCGGTAGCCGTTGCGGATGTCGCCTTCCCGGTAGTTGTGCGTGGCGGAGCGCGGATTCTCGTAATAATTGTAGCCGCAGTACCTGGAGACATAGACGGCGCGGCATTCGTTCAGCACGTTCAGGACGAACAGCATGTCCTCTCCCAGGCGGATCCCGCCGGGCACTTTCGCGATGCACCGAACGAAGAGATCGCGCCGGATCGCCTTGGTGCACATGGAATACGTCATCGCGCCGTCGTTTTCCGTTCCGGTCCTGCCGTCGTACAGGAAATTGTCCCTGATGAGTTCGATCCGTTCCCCTCGGTACATCCCCTCGTCGAAGGCGTCCGCGACTTCCGCGGCGACGGCGGTTTCCCCTGTCTTGCCCTGTATGCAGGTGCGGTAGCCGAAAGCGACCATGTCCGCGTCCGGGTTTTCCGTCAGGATGCCGTCCAGTTTTTCCAGCAGTCCGCGCTCGAGCGAATCGTCGCTGTCCAGGCAGAGGAGATAGTCGCCTTTGCAGACGGCGCTCCCCGCCTTCCTTGCCAGGATCACGCCCTGATTGGGCGTGTGCAGGACGGCGATCCGGGGATCCCGCTTCGCCAGCGCGTCGCACAGCTCCGCTGTCCGGTCGGAGGAGCCGTCGTCGACGATGACGCACTCGAAGTCGCGGCCCGTCTGATCGAGCACGGACTCGACGCATCGTTCGATATGGTCTTCCGCGTTGAAGGCGGGGATGATGAAGCTGAATCTCATATTGCCGGAGCCGGGTTGGTTTGAGCTTGCGCGGTTTTTTCCCAATCGTCTTTCGTGACGAGGTACCAGAGGTACGCGCGGATCATGGCGTCGCTGTATCCGCGGATCGGCAGGATGTCGTGCGACACGCGGACATATCCGTTTTTGTCGTAGAACCGGACCGCGCGTTTGTTTTCGGGGGAGACGCACCAGAAAACGGAGTCCAGGCCCTTCTCCTCGAACCCGATGCGGATGATCTCCTTCATCGCGGCGGAGGACAGCCCTTTTCCCATTGCCGAGGCGCGGATCGTGATGGCGAACTCCGCCGCGCCGCCGTGAATGTCCTTGAGGCTGACCGTCCCCTGATAGACGTCCGCATCGTCCGCGATGGCGAGATGCAGGTTCGTTTCGTCCGTCAGGCTGTTCGCGATGAACCGTTCGCAGTCCTCCTGTGTCTTCGACAGGAAATTCGCCTGCAGATGCTCCACGACGGACGCGTCGTGCATCCATTCGAGCATCAGGGGGGCGTCTTTCGGTTCAAGTCTGCGCAGGTGCATCATCGCCTCACCCCCGGAATCCGTTGACCGCGTCGATCACGTAGCGGATCTCCTCGTCTTTCATGCCGTAGTACATCGGGATGCTCAGTTCGGTGCGGCTGATCTCCTCCGCGACGGGGAGCGCGCCCCGCGGGATGTTCAGGTCCCTGTAGCATTCCTGAAGGTGGATCGGGATCGGGTAATGCTTGTTCGTGCCGATGCCCAGTTCGTTCAGATGCTTTTCGAGGGCGTCGCGTTTCGCGCAGCGGATGCCGTAGATGTGCCAAACGGGTGTGCAGCCGTCCATGACCACGGGAGTCGTGACTTCGGGGTTATGGATGCCCTCCGAATACATGGCGGCGATCCGGCGGCGTTCCGCGTTCATCCTGTCCAGATGCGGCAGTTTCGCGGCGAGGAAGGCAGCCTGCATTTCGTCCAGACGGCTGTTGTGGCCGGGGTAGATGTGGTGGTACTTGTAATCGGAGCCGTAGTTGCCGAGTGCGCGGATCTTGTCGGCGAGCGCCTTGTCGTCCGTCACGCACGCCCCGGCGTCGCCGAGCGCGCCGAGGTTTTTGCCGGGGTAGAAACTGAATCCGGCGGCGATGCCGAACGTGCCGACTTTGCGGCCCTTGTAGAGCGCGCCGTGCGCCTGGGCGCAGTCCTCCACGACGAACAGACTGTGTTTTTCCGCGATCTCCATGACCGGGTCCATGTCGCAGGGCTGTCCGTACAGGTGGACGGGCATGATCGCCTTCGTCTTTTCCGTGACGGCAGCCTCGATCAGGGCGGGATTGATGTTGAACGTGCGGATGTCCGGCTCGACGAGGACCGGCTTCGCGCCGGTGTACGTCACGGCAAGCGCGGTGGCGATGAAGGTGTTCGACGGGATGATGACCTCGTCTCCGGCGCCGACGCCCAGCGCCTTCAGCGCCAGCATGAGCGCGTCGAGGCCGTTGCCGACGCCGATGCAGTGCTTTGTTCCGCAGAACGCGGCGAACGCCTCTTCGAATGCCCTGTCTTCCGCGCCTTCGATGTACCAGGAGCGTTTGAACACGCGCCCGAATGCCGCACGCAGGTCGTCGTTCAGCTCATGTTCCATCGGGAGAAAGGAAACGAACGGGATTTTCATGGGCGGGCCTCCTCTTTCTTCGATTTCAGGTAGGCGAGATATTCGTCGTAGTCCCGGATGTAGTCGTGCTCGTCGTAGTAGTCCGAGGCCGCGACGCACAGGACGGAGTTGTCGATGTTCCACAGCATGTCCCGCCAGAGGCCCGGCATCAGCACGATCCCGATGCCCGGATCGTCCAGCAGGATCTGTTCCTCCGTCTCGCCGTCGTTCAGGAAGATCGTCACGCTCCCGTACGGGCAGAAGATCATCTGCTGAAGCGTCTTGTGGGCGTGCGCGCCGCGCCTGGCGCCCGCCGGGACGTGGTGGATGTAGTAGATGCGCCTGATCTCGAACGGGAAGGCGCGCGTGCCCTCGAAAAACGAGAGCATGCCTTCCTTCTCCGTCCGGATGGTCTTGATGTCGATCTTATAATAATTCACGATGGTCTGCCTCCTGTGCGGCCGTGATGGATGTTTCCGAAAGAAAAACTGTTTCGATTATGGGTAATGCTTTGTTCGCGTTCATGTTTCATGCGCCTCCCCGCCGGACACGAGCCTCCGGGCGAACGCGGCGTAGTTGACCGCGGCATCGTAGTCCTGTTCGAACGTCGCGCGGGCTTCCTGCCGCATGCGCGCCTTTTCCTGTTCGTCCCCGAACAGGTATCCGCTGAGCTTCCGCGCCGTCTCGTCGGGGTCGAACTCGACGGGAAGCAGGAAGCCGTTCCGCCCGTCGGACACGATCTCGCCGGACGCGCCGGTGTCGGTCGCCGCGCACGGGATGGAGCAGGACATCGCCTCCATGATGGAGACGGGGATCCCTTCCACCCGGGAGACGTTGAGAAAGAGGTCGGGCGATTCCTCCCGGTAGAAATCCATGATCGCATCGTGGGCGGTCCAGCCGCGCAGCTCCCAGAAGACGTTTTCCGGCAGATGCTTTTCGCAATAGCTGCGCACGCGCTGTTCCGTTTCGCCGCCGCCGAAGTGGACCCAGCGGATCTCCCGCGGGATGCGGCTCAGGAGTTCCGCGATCTTCTCCACCCGCTTGTTGCCGTTTACGACCGAACAGCTGACGACCAGCGGGACGGAGTGGGCGGACGCCGGGAACGGAGCCTGTTTCTTCACGCCGAGGCGGTGCGTTTCCGCCCGCAGGATCCCGTCCTGGATCAGCGTTTCCTGTCCGCCCCGGCTGATCGGGAAGACCGCGTCCAGCTCCTCGTTCAGAAGCTTCAGGCAGGGGCGGCAATGCTCCATGCCCTTCCGGTAGAGGTCCCCCTCGCCGTGAGCGCGGGCATAAGCCGTTACGGGCACGGCGTATCGTTTTTTCAGATGCTTTTTGAAGAGCGCCGCCGCCGAGGCCGCCGGATTGAGCCAGTACGAGTACAGGATGATCCGGTTCCGGCCGCGCAGGACCTCGTCCGGGATCTGCTTCGCGAAGTGGCGGAACAATGCGCCCGCCTGGATGTAGTCTTTCAGCGTTTCCTTCAGCGCGTATGATTTGCCCTGAAGGTGCGCTGCCTTCCGGATTCTGCGGATGTCGTCCCGCAGATGCCCGACGTGCTTCAGCGCGGACAGAAGCCCGAAGAAGGCTTCGCCTGCCGGACTGCTCCGTTTGATCGCGCGGACGGAGATGTTCGGTTTTGTGCCGGGGAACGGGTACGGAGAGTCTTTTCTCTCGCGGGCGGACGGCACGAGCAGGATGTCCAGGTCCTCGTCCGCGAGGAAGCGCAGCTCGTCGTCCAGGAACTGTTCCGTGGGCGGTTCGAACGGGTATTTGAACGTGAAGATGATAAGCAGGTCTTTTTTCATTCCGGGGTCCGTCCTGTTTTCATCCCCTGAGGTAGAACAGCACCCGGTCCATCTTCGTGAGCGCGTAGTACGTCAGGTGCGGCAGATACCGGATGACCGTTTTCAGTTTGTTCCATGCCGACGGCGGATCGAGCCTGCAGTATTCGATCCTGAACTTGCAGACCCCGTGCCGCATGCGGACAAAGGTGCTCCCCGCGATGCGGCGGACCGGCGCCAGGGAAATGGCGTAGAACTTCTCGAGGTCCTCGTAGTAGCGGAGCTTCCGGACGTCGAACGCTTCGCTCGAGGTGGAGACGCCCACGCCGCTGCCGCGGTGCTTCACGCAGGGGAGGTTGAGATACCCGAACCGCTCTTCGTTTTCGGCGATCCGGATCGCCATGGGCAGGTCTTCGATCAGGCGGAACCGTTCGTCGTACATGCCGTTTTTGTCGAAGAACGCCTTTCTGAAGCAGATCGCCTGCGTCGCCAGCGCCTTCTGTCCTCTCCTGACCAGATACCGCAGCAGAGCCTTTTTGTCCTGAAAGAGCGGATCGGCGTCGTCCTTCAGCAGAAAGCCGGACATGGATTGCCGGTTCATCCTCTCGTCGCATTCCTCGATGTTGCCGACGACGAGGTTCATGCCGGGATGCGCGTTCAGATATTCGATCTGGGCGGCGCAGACGCCGGGGGCGGAGAAGAGGTCGTCGCCCGCGATGATCTTCAGGAACGCGCCTTTGGCCGCGGAGATGCCGCGGTTCAGGTTTTTTACCGTTCCGGCGTTGACCGGACTGGCGATGACGCTGACGTTCGAGATGTTGCCCCGGCTGTGCGCCGCGATGTATTCCTTCACCGTTTCCGCCTCGAAATCCGGGGACGCGTCGTCGCACACCACGACCTCGATGTCCGGCCAGGTCTGTTCCAGCACGGAATCGAGGGTTTCATACAGCATCCCGCCGTTCCTGTACGACAAAACGATGACTGTCAGCAGGTTCTCCATACTTGACCCCGTCAGTTCCTTCGGAAGAGGAAGCCGTATATCTTCCTGACGATGATGGAATTGATGATCAGGAAGCTTATGGTCGCCATCAGGAACCAGATCGGGCCGATCGATTTCCTGGCGGGGACGATGATGTGCAGGAACAGGTGTTTTCTGTCCGCCAGGTAAACCGGGTTCGTGCTGGTCCCGATCCCGTTGTGGGTGCGGTACCTGACCGCGTAGAACGGCGTGTAGAAGATCCTGCACCCCTTCTGCGTCGCGGTCATCCAGGTCGGCCAGTCTTCCAGCAGGCGGTACGATTCGTCGAACATGCCGTACCGTTCGAAAAACGAGGCGTCGAAGAACACGCCGCCCGCGACGATGTCGTTGTGGATGCAGAGCCTGCGGAAGACGTCGATCGGGGAAAGCGAGTTCAGGATCAGGACCAGGTCCTTATGA
Organism: uncultured bacterium; assembly: GCA_902780135.1. Classification (GTDB taxonomy): domain Bacteria; phylum Verrucomicrobiota; class Lentisphaeria; order Victivallales; family UBA1829; genus UBA1732. The sequence continues at coordinate 2,069 of CACZEK010000017.1, read as the reverse complement.
TACCGTCCGATCGGGTTCAGGTCCTTGTCGCACTTCATGACGTCGCCGGTGATGATCCCGCAGGGGCAGACCCGGAGCGCGGCGGCCGCGTGCGACAGCGTTTCGCAGTCGTAGAGCGTGTCGTCCCCGGCGAGGAGCTTGATGTATTTGCCGGAAGATTTTTTGATCGCGCCGTTCGCGCTTTTCACCGTGCCGAAATTGCGTTCGTTCTGATAAACGACGATGCTTTTGATGTTTTCCCGTTTGTGCTCGCGGATATACGCCTCGATCCCGTCCTTGTCAAACGATTTGGAGCCGTCATCGACGACAACGATCTCAACGGCGGGGTAATCCTGATTCAGGATGGAATCCAGGCATCCCTCCAGGAACTCGCTGTTGTTGTAGAGCAGTACGATGACGGAAAACACTTCATTCATAAAGCTTGGTCCCGATATGCCGGAAATCCGGGGCTGCAGGCGGAGCCGTCCGGCTTCTTTGAGGTGCGCGTGATCCAGGCAGACATATCCGGTTGGTTTCCCTCAAAAATGGGGTTTCTATTAAAATTAAAGATTCATGGCGGCATTAATATAGCCTCTAATCTGTCCAAATGCAAACGGAAACGGCTGAAAGAAGAGAAAAAAACGAAAAGCCCCCGGACCTCAAAAGATCCGGGGGCTTGAATCTTGCCGCTGTTTTATTTTTGCTTTACCATTTTCTTGAAGGCTTCGCTGAACAGCAGATAGTTGCTGTTGCCGGCGACCGTGCCTTCGTTTTCGCCCCAGAAGAACGGCCAGTCGTCGACGTTCTCGAAGTGGTCGGGCCTGCGGAACAGCAGTCCGGGAGCCACGTTGCCCGGGATGAACGAGAGGTCCGCGCGGTTGTTGCCGTAGAACATCTGTTTCGGACGGGCGGCGCCGACCGCGGCGACGAGCGAATAGTTGTGGTACGGATGGCAGCCGAACAGGAACGCCGCGGCCTTGTAGGCGTAGCTCTTGTCGATGATCTCCGGGAAGTAGAGGTTGGCGAGAGTCGCCGTGAGGCCCATTTCCGTGACGGAGCCGCTGCCCGCCCAGTTGCCTTCGGGGATGGGCACGCCGTACGGGTTCAGATTTTCGTAGCTGTCCAGATATTCCTTGTAATCCTCCACATAGGGTGCGAGTTTCTTCTTGAAGTCGTCGCTCATGTAAGGAAGCGCCTCAAGCGCGGGACGGATGCTGTTCGCGCCGCGGTTCAGGGACTGCAGGAGATCCTGCTCGAGCTGTTCCCGGTAGGATTCTTCTCCGGTCGTGCGATACATCTGCAGGTTGAAGTTGTTGCCGACGCTGAAGCCGGGACCGCCGATTCCCATGCCGCCACTCGATGCACTGTTGCTGCTGCCGGGCACAAGCGCCGTCATTTTATACTTCCGCACGAGACGGTAGAAGTCGCGCATCGCGGAAGCGGAGTCGGTTTTGTCGGTTTCGAGGAGCTTGGCGATGGTGTCGGCTTCGATATCCAGGAATTCGAGCAATTCGGCCTTCTGCTCTTCGGTGGTGTCGGGGACGCTGACTCCGGCTTCCTTCGCAAGTTTGCGGAGCTGGGCGTTTGCCTCGGCAAGCTCGTTCTGGATCTTGGCGTAGGCGGTTTTGTCCTTCGCTTTGATTTGGCTCAAAGCCTCTTCGCGCGGGGTTTCGGCTTTCAGACGATCGATGGTCTGCTGAAGCTGGCCGCTGCGGGCTGCACCCGCGCCGCCGGCCATGCCGCCACGTCCGCCGCCGAATCCGCCCATACCGCCAGCCATACCGCCACGGCCGCCGCCGAAGCCGCCCATGCCGCCAGCCATACCGCCAGCCATACCGCCACGGCCGCCGCCGAATCCACCGGCAGGAGCCGCTCCGGCAGCACCAGCACCGGCAGGACGCTGACCGCCCATGCCGCCGCCGAAGCCGCCGGCAGGAGCCGCACCGGCTGCACCAGCACCGGCAGGACGCTGACCGCCCATGCCGCCGCCGAATCCACCGGCAGGAGCCGCACCAGCGGCACCGCCGCCGAAGCCGCCCATTCCGGGACCGCCTGCGGCACCGCCGCCGAAGCCGCCCATACCGCCGCCG
>CACZEK010000016.1 GCA_902780135.1 uncultured bacterium | reverse complement strand
GCAATCTTGTCGATGTTGCTCACGGCATAGCTTGCGACCTCGGAGATATTTCCGGCGGCATCCGTTCCACGGAAACTGACAGAACCGTTATCGGTGAACTTGACCGCTTCGGTGTACGCGGTCCAGGTCCCGCCGTCGATCATGTATTCCTTCACGACGGAATCGTCGCTGAACTGAGCTGAGACCAGCACATCGCCATTGGTCGCGGCAGTTACATCCGCTGTGACATTCGGCTTCACCGGCGCAATCTTGTCGATGTTGCTGACTTCATACGCTGTGACCTCGGAAACGTTGCCCGCCTCGTCCGTACTGCGGAAGTAGATTGTACCGTTTTCGGTAAACTCGACACTTCCTGTATAGGCAAGCCATTCGGTCCCGTTCAGGCTGTACTCATTGGAAACCGAGTCGCCGTTGAAGATCGCGCTCACTTGCACGGAAGCATTGGTCGGAGCAGTGACATCAACAATGGCAACCGGCTTATCAAGTGCGACTTTATCGATGTTGTCAACCGTATAGCTTTCGACATCGGAGATGTTTCCGGCGGCATCCTTGGCACGGAAGCATACTGTGCCGTTCAGCATGAACCGGATCGGCGCGGTATACGCTTTCCAGTTTTCACCGTCGAGGCTGTATTCTTTCGTAACGGAATCTTCGCTGAACGCGGCGGAGACAAACACGTCGCCATTCGTCGGAGCGGTAATATCCGCCGATGCGGCAGGCTTGACCGGCGCGACCTTGTCGATGTTGCTGACCTCGAACTTCGCGACCTCGGAGATATTTCCGGCGGCATCCATGGCACGGAAGAATACCGTGCCGTTGTCGGTAAACTGAACCGCTTCGGTGTACGCGGTCCAGGTTCCGCCGTCAATCATGTATTCTTTCATGACGGAATCTTTACTGAACGCGGCGGAGACAAACACGTCGCCATTCGTCGGGGCAGTAACATCCGCCGATGCAGCGGGCGCTGCCGGCGCGGCCTTGTCGATGTTCGAGACTTCATAGCTTGCAATTTCGGATTCGTTTCCTGCGGCGTCGACCGCCTTGAAATAGACCGTGGCGTTTTCGGAGAGCGTTACGCCGCCGTCCACGTATGCGGTCCAGGTTCCTGTCTCGCCGATCCGGTACAAGGAAGCGAACAGCTCCACATCGTCCGCGAACGTCGCCGTTACCGTGACATCCTGGTTGGTCGGCCCCGTGATGTCCGCCGTGACATTGGAGACAGTCGGAACAACGGTGTCAACAACCGGCGGGTTGTATTCCGAAATCGTGAGGGCAAGCACATTGTTGTCGGTGATGGCGAGTTCGTAGGCAAAGTCGCCGATCACAACAGCTTCCGCGCCGACGGTCAGCGCACAGTCACCGAACAGGACCGAAGAGTTGAACGCGACCGCATCGGAGGCGAGCAGGTAAGTGCCCGCAACCGCCGCAGATGTCAGCGTGTAGGTCGCGCTGCCGGAAACGAATGAGAATCCGGTAAACTGGGCCGTTTCCGCCGTCGCAAACGCCGTGTCAAACGCGATCGTGCCGTTGATCGTGATGGCATGATCGAACGTGTTCCTGCCAATGACTGTAGCGGCGGCATCGACCGCAATGCTCTTGCTGCAGACGGTTGCGAAGGAAACCGAGCCTCCGGTCACTTCGACCGCGCCGTCTTCCGAGACCGCCGCAATGCCGCTGTCGAGCGTCGCGAACCCGTTGTACCCGATGGTCGCGCCGGCAACGACCGTGCCATCCGCGAGACCGGCCCATTCGCTGTTCACATAGACCAGCGTCAATGGAGCGGGTCCGGGCTCATCGGCGCCGACCGTCACGACGAGGTCGTTGTTGCCCGTGATGCCGAGCGTCCAGAACAGAGAGCCGATTGCGATGGTTTCGCCGACCGTAAGCGTGCCGAGCGATGCGCCAGCCGTATTCACGACCGTGATGGTGCTGTTGAACGCGGACGCGCCGCCCGCGAGCGTGTACTTGCCGTCTGCCAGCGTGCCGGAGACCGTGAGCGTGCAGGTCGGCGCACCCTGAACGATGGAAAGGTCGTTTACCAGCGCAGCGCCGCCCGCGGTCGTTCCCGTCAGGTCGAAATCAAGGATCGAGCCTTCATACATCGAAACGATCGCGCCGGTTTCAAACGTCATCCGTCCGGTCAGTTTGCCGCCGCCGGAAACACACAAATAGCCGTTTCCGGCAACGCTGGCATTCGCCGCCGTGCCGCCGGAATAGACTTCCAGGCTGCCGGAATCCTCGACAACGGCATCCCTCGCCGAACCGCCGGAACAGACTTGCAGTCTGCCGGAGAAGCGGACAACGGTGTCGCTGGCAAAGCCGCCGGAGGAAACCCGGAGGTCGCCGATGAGCTCTTTCCAACTATCGGAGGAGATCATAACCCACTTTCCGGAAAGAGTTGTATGGACAGCAACGCCTCCTGGATTGACAAAAAGACAGCCTGCGGACACGGCCGTGTTCACATAGGTCTGGCCGTAGCCGATGGTCCGGCTTTCGTCTTCGAGCACGACGCCGCTGAACGGAATGGTCTTGTCGATGTTCGAGACCGTATAATCGACGATCTCGGATTCGTTTCCGGACGCGTCGACCGCCTTGAAATAAACCGTGGTATTTTCGGATACCGTAACGCCGTCCACGTATGCGGTCCATTCCCCCGTCTCGCCGATGCAGTACAGGGAAGCGAACAGCTCCACATCGTCCGCGAACGTCGCGGTTACCGTAACATCCTGATTGGTCGGTCCTGTGATATTCGCCGTAACATTGGAGACCGTCGGTGCGACGGTATCCCCGGATTCCGGCACGTCGACCGTCACCGTCAGGGTCGATCCTGTCAGATTCAGCGTGAAATCCCATCCATCGATGGACGTTTTCTCGCCGACGGAAAGCGACCCGATCTCGCCCCAGAGGGCGCACACGGTGATCGGCCTGTTGAACCCGTAGGCTCCTTCCGCGAGCGTATAGGTGTAGCTGCCGGCGTTCAGGGACATGTCCACGGTGAGCGTGATGATCGGCGATCCCTGAACAAGGGAAAGGTCGTTCACGAGCGCTTCGCCGCCCGCGGTCGCCCCGGACAGGTCGAAGTCCAGAATCGATGCGTAGGCCAGGAAAACGGCCGCGCCGCTTTCGAAGTTCATCTGTCCGGTCAGCTTGCCGGAATTGTAGACTCTGGCGGTGCCGCCGGATTTGACGACTACGTTACTCGCCGAGCCGCCATCGACGTTGATGCTGCCGCCGGAGAAGACGAGGGCGTCATTCACTACGCCGCGGCTGGTGGCATAGAGATAGCCGCCTCGGGTCGTGGCGCCGGTTATGATGCCGCCGTCGGTCGCACGGCAGACTGCGCCTTCGTGAAGCATGACATTGTTCGCCGATCCGCCGCTGAAGATGCCGAGGGAGGCGTTGATGTCGACGTATGTATCCTCCGCCAGACCGCCGCTGAAGACGCTGACGTAACCGAATACGCCGATCGTGGTCCCGTTGATCAGACCGCCGGAGGAAACCTCCATGAGGCCGAACCAGCTGACCTCCGCGTCGTTTGCTGTCGTCCCGGAATGGATCGTGGCGGATGCATACGTCAGACGGAGTCCGCTGAACGAATGCGAGGCAAAGGTCGCGGACGCGCCGTCGTCGATCTTCACATAGGCGCCGTTTTCGGCGATCTCGAGCGCGGTGCCGCCGGAAAGGACATGGAGATATCCGATTCCGGCAGTGTAACCGGAAAGGACGGCGTCCTTCAGCTCGAACGCGATGCCGTCGGACGTTCCCTGGATGTAGGTGTCCGGCGCGACTTCGAGATAAAGAGCTGCGCCGCTCTCTGCATAGATATTCGCGGCAGTGCCGCCGCTGGAGACATGCAGATAGCCGCTCTGCGTGACGACGGTGTCGTTCGCCACGCCGCCGGAAAGGACATGCAGATGGCCTTCCATGGCCAGTGTCGTACGGTCCGCGGTCGTCGCGGAGTGAACCGTGGCGGACGCCTCGGACAGGACGAGTCCTGCGATCGTGTTCGAGGCAAAGATCGCTGACGCGCCGTCGTCGATCTCCACGAAGCCGCCGTTTTCGACGATTTCCGAGGCGGTGCCGCCGGAAAGTACATGGAGATAAGCCCCGCGGTTGACGGTGTAACCGGAGATGGCCGCGTCCTTCAGCTCGAACGCGATGCCGTCGGACGTGCCCTGAATATAGGTGTCCGGCGCGACTTCGAGATAAAGATATGCGCCGTTCGCGGCGTTGATGTTCGTAGCAGTTGCGCCGGAGGAGACGAACATGCTGCCGCAGTTGTTGATCGTGGTGTCGTCCGCGGTGGCGCCAGAGGAGACTGCCATGCTGCCGTATTGTTTGATCTCGGTATGGCGCACGGTCCCGCCTTCGGAGACGAACATGCTGCCGAGGTAGTAGACCGTGGTGTCGTCCGCGACGCCGCCGGAGACGAACAGCGAGGCACTGGAGAAGATGAACGTATTGTTCGCCGTGCCGCCGTCGAGAACGTAGGCCACGGCATACCAGCCGGAAACCGTCGTCTGGTCCGCCCTGCCGCCGTCGGAGACATAGAGGTAGCCGTACCAGACGAGGGTGTTGTCCGCCACGCCGCCGCTGGAGATGGTGAGGGTGCCGCGGTGGTTGATGTGCGTGTCCTTCGCCGTGCCGCCGTCAAGGACGGTGAGCATGCCGTTCCATCCGTAGATTTCCGTTGCTTTCGCCACGCCGCCGCTGGAGACGAGCATCTGGCCGCCGTTTTCAATGTCCGCCTGGTGCGTTATGCCGCCGTCGAGGATGTTGAGGGTGCCGCCGCTGCTGACGATGGGGCTGAAATAGAGCTCGCCGGAGCTCACGTTCCACGTTCCGCTCGCCAGCACGAACCCGCTGGTGACGGCATATTGCGGCGCTTCGCAGCCGACCGCCACCGACAGTTCGTCGGCGCAGAGCACGAGCGTATAGGAAACGCCGGCGATCTCGGTCGGCGTCCCGACTGTGAGCGTACCGAGCGTTTCGCCCAAGGGGTTCACCACCGTGATCGTCTGGTCGAATGCGCCGGCTTTTCCCGCGAGCGAGTAGACGCCGGGCGCCTGGTCCCCGCTGACCGTGAGCGTGAAGATCGGAGTGCCGCGAAGATGGGAGAGATCGTCCAGTAAGACCGCATTCCCCGCGGTCGTCCCCGTCAGATCGAAGTTGAGGATGCTTCCCTGATACATCGAGACGATCGCGTACTCGTCGGTCGTGATCTTTCCGGTCAAGGTGCCGCCGCTGCTGATGTATGTATAACCTGCGATGGCCGAAACACCGTCCGCGATGCCGCCGCCGGAGACGTTCAGATAGCCTTCGTGCTGGACGATGGTGTCGGTCGCGACGCCGCCGCCGGAGACATGGAGACGGGCACGGTAATTGAGGTTGGTGCCGATGACGTGACCGCCGTCGGAGACATGGAGCCGACCGTCGTTGGCGACGATGGCGTCGATGACCGTCTGGCCGGAATTGACGATCATGGTTTCCTGATACACGAAGATTCCGTAGTACGGGATGGTCCGGTCGATGTTCGTAACCGTGAAGGCGACGACCTCGGATTCGTTCCAGGAGGTGTCGACGGCCTTGAAATAGACGGTTTCGTTGTCGAACAGCGTCACGCCGTCCGTATACGCGGTCCATTCGCCGGTCTCGCCGATCCGGTACAGCGTGGAGAGCAGTTCCACATCGTCCGCGAACGAGGCGGTGAGCGTCACCTGATTGACCGGAGCGTCGGTGTTCGCCGTGACGCTGACGACCGTCGGCGCGACGGTATCCCGTTCTTCCGGGATGTCGACCGTCAGCGTCAGATCGGATTCGTTCAGGCTCAGCGTGTAGTTCATTCCGGCGATGGTCAGCGTTTCTCCGAGACTGAGCGTTCCGATCGTGTTCCACGGCGTTCTGACCGTGATCGGGGCGCTGAACTCGGACGCGCCGCCGGCGAGCGTGTAGAGGTAGCTTCCGCTCGTCATAGTCGGATCCACGGCGAGTGTCAGCGTGTAGTTCAGCGTCCCCTGAACGACGGAAAGATTGTTCACGAGCGCTTCGCCGCCCGCGGTCGCCCCGGTCAGGTCGAAATCAAGGATCGCGTCGTAGGCGGAAACGACCGCGCCGTCCGCAAACGTCATCCGTCCGGTCAGTCTGCCCTCGCAGTCAACGAGCAGACAGCCGCTTTCTGCGACATTGACATTCGCCATTGTGCCGCCGCCGTAGAAGTAGTGGCTGTTGACAAACGCGCTGCCGCAGGTGTTGACGGTAACATTGTTCGCCGTACCGCCATAGACATTGAGACTGCCATAACTGTCAATGACGGTATTGTCAGCCTCGCCGCCGTAAACAGCAATTCCGCCTCCGGAATTGACCAGGGTATTGTCCGCCATGCCGCCGGAGTAGACCTCAAGCCAGCCGCTAAAGTTGATGGTCGTGTCGTTTGCGAGACCGCCGTCATAAACGTCGAGACGACCGTACCAGTTGTTGAACGCAGCATTGTTCGCCACGCCGCCGTCATAAACGTCGAGACGACCGTACCAGTTGATATCCGCTTCATTGACAACCGTGCCGGAGTGGACCGTCGCGGACGTATTGGAAAGAACCAGCCCGCTGATCGTATTTGCCGCAAACGTCGCGTTTGCGCCGTCCTCAAATGCTACATAACCGCCGTTTTCGACGAGTTCCAACGCCGTTCCGCCGGAAGCAACGGTAAATGTCGTGCGGGAATTGACCGTGTAACCGGAAACAAGCGCATCCTTGATCTCGAACGCGCTGCCGCCCGCTGTTCCCTGGATATAGGTGTCCGGGGCAACGACAAGGTAAAGATTCGCACCGTCATCGGCGATGATACCCGTCGCCGTGCCGCCGGAAACAACATGAAGCCAGCCGCCGGGACTGACCGTGGTATGGTCCGTAATGCCGCCGGAATAGACGTCAAGCCGGCCATCCGTGTTGACCGTGGCGCTGTCCGCCGCACCGCCGTCATAGACATAGAGCTGGCCGCGCCAGTCGACAACAGCGTCATTGACAACTGTCCCGGAGTGGACCGTGGCGGACGCATTCGACAGGACCAGCCCGCTGATCGTATTCGCCGCGAACGTCGCGTTTGCGCCGTCCTCGACTGCCACATAGCCGCCGTTCTCGATGAGCTCCACCGCCGTTCCGCCGGAAGCAACGGCAAGTGTCGTGCGGGAATTGACCGTGCAGCCGGAAACAAACGCATCCTTGATCTCGAACACGCTGCCGCCCGCGGTTCCCTGGATATAGGTGTCCGGCGCAACAGTCAGGTAAAGGTTCGCGCCGTCCGATGCGACGATGTTTGTCGCAGTGCCGCCACTGGAGACAATCAGCCTGCCGTTATCGCTGACATTGGTCCTGGCTGCCGTGCCGCCGGAGAAGACGAACGCGCTGCCGTAAGAATTGACGGTAGCATTGTCCGCCATGCCGCCGGAGACAATCCCAAGATAACCAGCGGAGTTGACCGTAATATGATCCGCTGTGCCGCCGGAAGAGACGAACAATCTGCCGTACCAGTAGACTGTGACACTGTCCACCGCGCCGCCGGAGACAATGAGCGATCCGGAATAATTGATCGCGGCACGGTTCACTTTGCCGCCGTCGTAAACGCAGAGTCGACCACACCAGTCTGTGAGTGAAACGTCGTTTGCCACGCCGCCATCATAGACATTGAGTTCTCCGTACCAGTTGACGGTCGCGCTGTTCGCCACGCCGCCGGAAGAGACGTTCACAACGCCGCTTTGGGTCACATCGGTGCTTTTCGCCGTGCCGCCGTCAAGGACATTGAGTCCGCCGCCGGAGACGACCGTGCGGTAATAGAGCTCGCCGGAATTGACGTCCCGCGTTTCGTCCGTCAGGACGACGCCGCTGGAGACGACGGCATTCGGAGGCTCGCAGCCGATCGCGAGGGACAGGTCGCCCGCAAGGAGCGAAAGCGTGTACGACACGCCGGAGATCTCGACCGGAGTCCCGAGCGAGAGAACGCCGAGCACTTCGTCCGCAGTGTTCACCACCGAGATCGTGCCGTCGAACGTATCCGCACCCTCGGCAAGCAGGTAGATGCCCGCCGCCTGGTCCGCATTGACCGTCAGCGTATAGGTCGGCGCGCCCTGGATCACCGAAAGCCCGGTCACAAGCGCCGCTGCGCCCGCGGTCGTTCCGGTCAGGTCAAGTTCGAGCACAGCCCCTTCATACATCGAGACGACGGCATCGCTTGCAAACCGCATCTTGCCTGTTGCCGTGCCGCCGCTGGAAACGAACAGGAAGCCATAGTCGTTGACTGTAACATCTTCCACTTTGGCGCCGGAGGAGACAAATGCATTGCCGTTGATCGCAACATTGTCTGCCGTGCCGCCATCGAAGACGGTGAGAGTGCCGTCATAGCGGATCTGGGCGCTGTTCACTTTGCCGCCGCCGTAAACATTGACGAGGCCATACCAATACATCGTAGAGATGTCGTTCGCCACGCCGCCGTCATAAACATCAAGCCGGCCGTAGCGGATCTCCGCACCGTTCACGGTCGTCCCGGAGTGGACCGTGGCGGACGCATTGGAAAGGACCAGACCGCTGATCGTATTCGATGCGAACGTTGCGCTTGCGCCGTCCTCAAGCCACACATAGCCGCCGTTTTCCACGATATCCAAAGCCGTGCCGCCGCTGTAGATACGGAAGATGCCGCTGTTCACGACATAGCCGGAGACGAACGCGTCCTTCATCTCGAACGCGACTCCGCCGGACGTCCCCTGGACATAGGTGTCGGGAGCCACATCGAAACAAATGTTCGCGCCCTCGTCAGCCACGATATTGGTCGCCGTGCCGCCGCTGGAAACAGCGAGACAGCCGCCGGAACTGACAGTAACATTGTCCGCCGCACCGCCGTTGGAGACAAAGAACTGCCCTGAATAATCGACTGTGGCGCTGCTGACCGTACCACTGGTGACAAAGAACCAGCCATAACCAGTAACGATCGTATCGACTGCCGTGCCGTGTTGTATACTAAACACTCCTCCGGAATCGACTGTGGTACTGCTGACTATGCCGCCGGAGGAGACCCGTATGTAGCCACCGAAGACAGCGATATGATTTGCCGTGCCGCCGGAGGAAATGAACGCGCTGCCGTAAGGATTGACGGTAACATTGTTCGCCACGCCGCCGGAGGAAACATTGAGATAGCCGCTATTGACGGTGTAGCCGGAAAGGATTGCGTCTTTTATCTCGAACGCGCGTCCGCCGGACGTGCCCTGAACGTAGACGCCCGGCGCAACCGTGAGGTTAAGATACGCGCCGTCGTCCGCAACGATATTGGTCGCCGTACCACCGTAATAGAGATAGAAGGATCCTCCGGAAGAAACCGTGGTATGATTCGCCGAACACCCGAAATAGAGATAGAAAGATCCTCCGGAAGAAACCGTGGTATGATTCGCCGAACACCCGGAATAGAGATGGAAAGCTCCTCTGGAAGAAACCGTGGTATGATTCGCCAGACCGTTGTCGTTAACCCAGATACAGCCGTCGTAGTTGATCGTGGTATTGTCTATCGTACCGCCATAGACCTTGGCGAAAGCGTTGACGATGGTGTTGCTTGCCGTGCCGCCAGAGGAAACAATAACCCCTGGAAGGTAGCGATCCAAGGAGTTGACGATCGTGCCGTCGGCAAGGCCGCCGGAGAGGACGCTGAGGGAACCGCCGGAGTTGATGACGGTGTCAAGGTAGGTCTCGCCGGAACTCACGATTCTTCCTTCGTTTTCAAGGACGACTCCGACGTGCGGGATGGTCTTGTCGATGTTCGAGACCGTATAGCCGGCGATCTCGGATTCGTTCCCGGACGCGTCGACCGCCTTGAAGTAGACTGTCCCGTTGTCGAAGAACGTAATGCCGTCCACATAGGCCGTCCATTCGCCGTCTTCGCCGATCCGGTACAGGGATGCGATCAGTTCCTTGTCGTCCGCGAACTCGGCGGTCACGGTCACGGACTCGTTGGTCGGCTCCGTGATGTCCGCCGTGACATTGGAGACCGTCGGGGCGACGGTATCCACATACAGGACGTCGACGGTCAGAGAGAGCGTCGAATCCGTCAGGTTCAGGGTGTAGTCCCGTCCCGCGACGGTCGTCTTTTCGCCGAGTCCAAGCGTGCCGAGCGCGCCCCACGGGGAATTGACCGTGATGGCGCTGTTGAAGCCCGCCGCGCCTTCCGCGAGGGTATAGATATAGCTGCCGACATTCAGGGACGCGGGCACAGTGAGCGTGTAAGACAGCGTCCCCTGAACAACGGAAAGATTGTTCACGAGAGCCGAACCGCCGGCAGTTGTCGCCCCCAGGTCGAAATCAAGGATCGCGCCGTAGGCGGAAACGACCGCGCCGTCCGCGAACGTCATCCGTCCGGTCAGTCTGCCCTCGTAGTCAACGAGCAGACAGCCGCCTTCTGCGACATTGACATTCGCCATTGTGCCGCCGCCGTAGTTGATGACTGCGCTGCCGTAGGCATTGACGGCAACACCGTCCGCCGATCCTCCGGAACTGACATAAATGCGGCCGTAATTGTTGACCGTGGTGTCGAGCGCGACACCGCTGACAACATAGACATACCCGTAATTATTGATAGTGGTACGGTTCGCCTTGCCGCCCTCGTTGACATAAATGCGCGCGCCGGAACTGACGGTCGTGTCGGTTACCGTGCCGCCGGAAACGTTGACCGTCCCGGAATAATACAGCACGGCACTGTTCGCCTGTCCGCCGCTATAGACGGTGAGGTTGCCGTAGTAGCTGTTGAATACGACGTTGTCCGCCACGCCGCCGTCATAAACGACGAGACGACCGTACCAGTTGATATTCGCATCATTGACAACGGTCCCGGAGTGGACCGTGGCAGACGTATTGGAAAGGACGAGCCCGCTGATCGTATTTGCCGCGAACGTCGCATTTGCGCCGTCCTCGACATACACATAGCCGCCGTTTTCGATGAGCTCCACCGCCGTGCCGCCGGAGGAAACAACAAAGTCCGTGCGGGAATTGACCGTATAAGCGGAAACGAACGCATCCTTGATCTCGAACGCGCTCCCGCCCGCTGTACCCTGGATATAGGTGTCCGGGGCAACGGCAAGGTAAAGATTCGCACCGTCATCGGCGATGACGTTCGTCGCCGTACCGCCGCTGGAAACGGAGAGACAACCGCCATTGGAGACAGTAATGCTGTCCGCCACGCCGCCGGAGGATACTACAAGATAGCCGGTCTCGTTGACCGTTGTTGCGTTCGCCACTCCACCGTCATAAACATGAAGGACACCGCACCAGTCGAGTGTCGTATTATCGGCGGTCGTGCCGGAGTGAACCGTGGCGGACGCATTGGAAAGGACCAGCCCGCTGAATGTATTTGCGGCAAATGTAACGTTTGCGCCATCCTGAATAATTACATAGCCGCCGTTTTCGATGATGTCCGTCACCGTGCCGCCGAAGGAGACCAGAATGAAGCCGCCGGAATCAACTGTAACATGGTCCGCCGTGCCGCCGGAAACATAGAAATAGCCGCCGTTGACAATTGTATTGTCCGCTGTGCCGCCACTGTAAACACGGAGCTCCCCGTTGATCACCGTGGTGTTCTCAACTGTGCCGCCGGCAAGAATATCGAGATCGCCGTTGTTGACGTCAAACCCGGAAAGATACGCGTCCTTGATCTCGAACGCGCTGCCGACGGAAGTACCCTGGACATAAGTATCCGGGGCAACCGTGAGATAAAGCCTTGCATCGTCTGCCGCAACAAGATTCGTTGCCGTACCGCCGGAGGAGACCCGAATGTAGCCGCCGGAATCAACCGCGACATGATCTGCCGTGCCAGCGGTCACAAAGAGATTCCCGCCTCCGTTCACATTGATCCCGTCCGCTATGCCGCCAGCATAAACATACATGTTTCCGTTGGTGTTGATGTCCGTATGATCCGCGACACCGCCGGACAAAACATTGAGAAAACTGCTGTTGTTGACCGTAACATTGTCCGCCGATCCGCCGGAGGAGACGTACATCCGTCCGTACCAGGAGAGCGTGGCGTTGTCCACCGCGCCGCCGGAGGAGACGGTGACACTGCCGTACCAGCTGACGGCCGCACTGTTCGCCACACCGCCGTCATAGATATTGAGCTGGCCGTACAAGTTGATGGATGCATTGTTTGCCACGCCGCCGGAAGAAACATTGAGCTGGCCGTACCAGTTGACGGTCGTGCTGTTCGCCACGCCGCCGGAAGAGACGTTCACAACGCCGCTTTGGGTCACATCGGTGCTTTTCGCCGTGCCGCCGTCGAGGACATTGAGACTGCCACCGCCGGAGACGACCGTGCGGAAATAGATTTCGCCGGAATTGACGTCCCGCGTTTCGTCCGTCAGGACGACGCCGCTGGAGACGACGGCATTCGGAACTTCGCAGCCGATCGCAAGGGACAGGTCGCCCGCAAGGAGCGAAAGCGTGTACGACACGCCGGAGATCTCGACCGGAGTCCCGACCGACAGCGTGCCGAGCAGCTCGTCCGCCGTGTTCATCACGGAGATCGTCTGTTCAAACGTATCCAGTCCATCGGCAAGCAGATAGAGACCAGCCGCCTGGTCCGCGTTGACGGTAAGCGTATAGGTCGGCGCGCCCTGAATCACCGAAAGCCCCGGCACAAGCGCCGCGCCGCCAGCGGTCGTTCCGGTCAGATCGAAGTCGAGGATCGCACCATCATACATTGAGACGATGGCGTTGGCAGCAAACCGCATCTTTCCGGCAATCCTGCCGCCGCTGGAAACGAACAGGTAGCCATAGTCGTTGACTGTAACATCTTCCACATTGGCGCCGGAGGAGACATAGAAATAGCCGGCTTCGTTCACGTTGATCCCGTCCGCCGCGCCGCCGGAGGAAACGAACATCCGGCCGTAGGCGTTGACTGTAACACTGTCCGCC
Source organism: uncultured bacterium (assembly GCA_902780135.1). Taxonomy (GTDB): domain Bacteria; phylum Verrucomicrobiota; class Lentisphaeria; order Victivallales; family UBA1829; genus UBA1732. The sequence continues at coordinate 136,488 of CACZEK010000016.1, read as the reverse complement.
GAACCGCCATTGTAGACATACACGCAGCCGGAGTTGTTGACTGAGGCATTCTTCACGGAGGCTCCGGAGGAGACGTAGAGATAGCCAGACGTATTGACCGTGGTGTTGTCCGCCGATCCGCCGGAGGAGACGTACATCCGTCCGTACCAGTAGACCGTGGCGCTGTCCGCCGCGCCTCCGCTGTAGACGATGAGCGTTCCCGAATAATTGACCCCGGCACGGTTCACTTTGCCGCCGTCGTAAACGTAGAGGCGGCCGTACCAGCTATTGAGCGCAACGTCGTTCGCCACGCCGCCGGAGGAAACGGTGACACTGCCGTACCAGCTGACGTTCGCGCTGTTCGCCACGCCGCCGTCAAAGACGTTGAGCTGGCCGTACCAGCTGACGGTCGTATTGTCCGCCACGCCGCCGGAAGAAATGTTGAGATACGCGTTGGAAACGACGACGTCTTCACATGTTTTTCCCGAGTGAACGTTTACCGTCTGCCCGTACGGGAGCGCAACGCCCGACATCACGTCGCCGATGTTCGAAACGGTATAGCCGGTTATTTCGGAAATGTTTCCGGCTTCATCCGTCCCGCGGAAGAAGACCGTGCCGTTGTTTGTAAATACGACAGGGGCGGTGTAGGGCTGCCAGTTTTCGCCGTCGAGGCTGTATTCCTTCGTAACGGAATCCTCGCTGAAATCGGCGGAAACAAGCACCTTTTCGAACACCGGTTCGACCGTATCCGCATAGGCGGACGGCTGTTCCGGCGCGGTCCTGTCGATATTCGCAACACGATAAGACGTAACGGAAAGATTTCCGACGGCATCCGCTGCGCGGAAATATACCGTGCCGTTGTCCGTAACCGTGACGGCATCCGCATACGTCTGCCAGGTCTCGCCGTCGAGGCTGTATTCCTTCGTAACGGAATCCTCGCTGAAGACCGCTGTCAGGGTGACATTGTTTTGTGTCGGGGAGGTTGTGTCCGCGGAAACAACCGGCATCTCCGGAGGCGTGATGTCGATGTTGCCGACCGTGTATCCGGCGACCTCGGATTCGTTTCCGGCGGCGTCCACCGCCTTGAAGTAGATGACGGAGTTTTCGGACACAGTGACGCCATCGACATAAGCGGTCCATTCCCCATCCTCGCCGAGCCTGTACAGGGAGGATTCCAGCTCGATATCGTCCGCAAAAACAGCGATTACCACGACCGGCTGATTGGTCATTTCCGCAGGAGTTGCCTGAATGCCCGAAACCGTCGGGGCGACGGTATCGACTTCGCCGCCGATGGTGAGGGAGAGCGTGCCGTCCGTCAGCGACAGCAGATATCCCGTGCCGCCGAAGTTTCTCGTTTTTCCGAGCACAAGGGAATTCAGGAACTCGCCGGACGTGTTCCGGACCGTGATCGTGCCGTCGAACCCCGCCGCGCCTTCCGCGAGCACATACGTGCCGTTTGCCTGCGTGCCGGAGACCGTGAGCACATATTCCGGCGCTCCCTGCACGGCGGAAAGACCTGTGATCCATGCCTCCGCTGCAGGCGCAAGCCCGGAAATGTCAATGCCGAGGACCGAACCTTCGTAAGCGGAAACGACCGAGCTGTTCGTGAAAGTCATCCGGCCGGTCAGCATGCCTTTGACTTCAAGAATGCCGCCGTCGACCGTAATGTCATGGCCCGCGCCGAAGGATTCGATATGGACCGCACCGCCGTTGCTGACCGTCGTGCTGTCCGCCACGCCGCCGGAGGAGACGTCAAGACTGCCGCCCTCGTTGACCGTCGTGCCCGTCGCCGTGCCGCCGGAGGAGACGCGGATTTCGCCGCCGGCATTGACCGCCGTGCCGTCCGCCGAGGCTTTGTCAAAGATATGGAGCACACCGCCGTCGCCGACCGTCAGGTCGGTCGCTGCCGTAGCGGAGTGGACCGTCGCGAAAGCGTTGGAAATTTCCAGACCGGAGATCGTATTGGAAACAAACGTTGCGTTTGCGGTGGGGGAAACGGAAACAAAGCCGCCGTTTTCCAGGATCCCGGTCGCCGTGCCGCCGCTGGAGACATAGAGGTAAGCGCCGGAATTGACCGTGGTATTGTCCGTTATGCCGCCGTTATAAACATAAAGACCGCCGTTTTCTTCGATCACCGTGCCCGTAGCTGTCGTGGCGGAATGGACCGTCGCGGAGACGCCGTTCAGGACCAGCCCGGAGAGCGCATTGGCGATGAAGGTGACGGCCGAGTTCATCGCGTACACGTATCCGCCGTTTTCCAGGATCCCGGTCGCCGTGCCGCCGCTGGAGACATAGAGGTAACCGCCGGAATTGACCGTGATATTGTCGGCTATGCCGCCATTATAGACGCGGAGCCAGCCGTTCCGGTCGAGTGTGGTGTCCGTGGCGGTCGTGCCGGAGTGGACCGTCGCGGACGCCTTGCTCAGGACCATCCCCGATATCGTGTTGGAGGCGAAGGAGACCATTCCGTTATCCAGATCCCGCTCGTTCACTTTCACATAGCCGCCGTTTTCCACGATCCCGGTCGCGAATGCGCCATTCTGGAAAAAGAGGCTGCCGCCGGAATTGACCGTGACGTCGTTCGCCGTGCCGGAATACACATCCATCCATCCTCCGGAATTGATGCTTGCGCTGTTCACCATGCCGCCATAGGAAACAGCCATGCTGCCGCGGGAATTGACCGTGACGTCGTTCGCCGTGCCGGAATACACATCCATGCGGCCGCCGGAATTGACCATAACGTCGTTCGCCGTGCCGCCGCGGGAAACCCAAAGTTTGCCTTTGCCGTCGATCTGGACGCCGTTCGCCATACCGAAGGAGGAGACGGTCAAGCAGCCTCTGTTGACTGTGGTGTTGTTCACCGAACCGCCGTTGGAAACAAACATGCTGCCGCCGTTGACTGTGGTGTTGTTCGCCGAACCGCCGCTGACAAATACCCTGCCATAGTCTTTGACCGTGAGATTGTCCGCCGTGCCGCCGCCTGAAACAAACATGCTGCCGGCGTTGACCGTCGTGTTGTCCGCCGTGCCGCCGGAAAGGATTAACATCCTGCCGTAGTTGACCGTCGTATTGTCGGCAATGCCGCGGCTGAACACATGGAGCTCGCCTCCTGCGTCGACCGTCGTGCTGTTTGCGGTGGTGCCGGAGTGGACCGTCGCGGAAGCTTTGCTCAGGACCAGCCCGGTGAAGGTATGGGAGGCATACGAGACGATCGCATCCGGCGCGGCGCTCACGAAGCCGCCGTTTTCCACGATCCCGGTCGCGAATGCGCCATTCTGGAAAAAGAGGCTGCCGCCGGAGTTGACGGTCGCATTTTTCATCATGCCCATATTAGCGATGTCCGCTCTTCCGTCGAAACCGATCGCGAAATTGTCCGCAAGACCGCCGCGGGAAACAAACAGCCGTCCTCTTTCGCCGACGATCATTCCGTCCGCAACCCCGCCGGAGAGAACCGAAAGATACCCTCCGTTGACAACGATCGTGTCATGATACTTCTCGCCCGCACGGACATAGACTATGTCTCCGTCTACGATCAGCCCGTCGGAGGCATACGGCGACGGGGCCTGTTCTCCGCCGACCGTCAGGGACAGGACGGAATCAGAAAGGCCGAGCGTGTAGGCAACGTCCGAGATCATGACGGTCCCGCCGACGGAAAGCGTGCCGAGCGCCGCGCCGGACGAACTCGTGACCGTGATTGTCCGGTTGAAGCCGTCCGCGCCTTCCGCGAGGATGTAGAGCCCGGCCGCCTGGTCCGCATTGACCGTGACCGTGAAAGACGGTGCGCCGATGACGGAAGCGAGATCGTTGATCCTCGCGCCCGTGCCGGGAGCGGTCCGAGTCAAATCGAAATCCACAACCGCGCCGGAAGCGGCGGAGACGATGCCTCTGTTCAGGTTGACCAGTCTTCCGGTCAGTTTTCCGCCGTCGGAGAGATAGAGCGTGCCGCTGTTGAACGTGGTGCCGTTCACGGAACCGCCTGAGAACACATGGAGACGGCAACCGCCGTTAAGCGTCATATCGGTCGCGGTCGTGCCGGAGTGGACCGTGGCGGACAGATTGTATCCGCTCAGGACCAGCCCTGAGATCGTATTGGACGCAAATGCGACGTCGGCGTTTTCGGAGACGTCCACATAGCCGCCGTTTTCCGTGACCCCGGACGCCGATGCGCCGGAGGCGATCTTCAGGCTGCCGCCCTGTTCGACCGAAACGCCGCTTGCCGAGCCGCCGCTGAAAATTTTGAGAAGACCGCGGGAATTGACCTTCATGTCGGTCACGGTCGTGCCGGAGTGGACCGTCGCGGAAGTCCCGCTCAGGACCAGCCCGGAGATCGTATTGGACGCAAACGCGACGCCGGCGTTTTCGGAGACGTCCACATAGCCGCCGTTTTCCGTGACCCCGGACGCCGATGCGCCGGAGGAAACATAGAGCCTGCCGCCGGAATTGACGACCGCATTGTTCATCGCACCCGCATCGCCGACATCCGCACAGCCTCCGGAATCGACCACGGTGTTGTCCGCCGTGCCGCCGCCGAGAACGAACATGCTGCCGCCCGCTTCGACCGTGATTCCGTTCACGGAACCGCCGGACATCACGTACATCGTTTCATAGTCGAGCGCCATGGATTCCATCGTCGCGGCGCTGGAAATCAGTTCATTGTCCGATCCGAAGTAAACGCCGGAATACTCGCTTGCAAAGGTCGCGGAGGCCCCGGCATCCACATAAACATCCCCTTCGCACGGGGTCCAGACGATATCCGTCGCCGTGCCGCCGGACGAGACATAAAGACTGCCGTAGGGGCTGACCGTCGCGCCGTTCACCTCGCCGCCGTCGAACACGGTCAGCATCCCGGCCGCGTTCACAGCAACGCCATTCACGGTCGTGCCGGAATGGACCGTAACGGCCGAACCATTCAGGATCAGTCCGGTGATCGTGTTCTCGGCAAAGGTCGCGCTTGCGCCGTCTTCGACATAGACAATGCCTCCATTTTCCGTGATCGAGGCCGACGCGCCGGCATAGACTTCAAGATTGCCGCCTTGTTCGACCGAAACACTGTTCGCCGTGCCGCCGGATGAGACATAAAGGCCGCCATTGGGGTTGACGGTTGCGGCGTTCGCAATGCCGCCGTCTTCGACATAGACGTTGCCCGCGTTGACCGTAATGCCATTCGCAACGCCGCCGGACATCACATAAAGATCTCCGCCGTCGACGACGATGCCGTCGAATGTTTCTCCGGAAAGCACGTACTGGACTTCGCCGTGCTGGATTTCGCCGGAAAATGCGCCGATGATATTCGAAACGGTGTATTCCGCATAATCGGATTCATTCCCCGCGGCGTCCGTTGCGCGGAAATACACCGTGCCGTTTTCCGCGAGCGTGATCCCGTCCGTGTATTCGAGCCAGGTCTCGCCGCCGTCCAGCGAATACTCCTTGAGGGCGGAATCTTCGCTGAACACCGCGGTCAGCGTCACGCCGCCGCGGGTGGGGGCTGTGACATCCGCGGAGACTTCCGGCATTTCAGGCGGATCGAAGTCGATGTTGGAGACCGTGTAGCCGACGATTTCGGATTCGTTTCCGGCGGCGTCGATCGCCTTGAAGTAAACGACCGTATTTTCCCCGACGGAAACGCCGTCAACGTATGCCGACCATTCTTCGTCCCATTCGAACCGGTACTGGACGGAATCCAGCTCGACGTCGTCCGCAAAAACGGCGGTCAGCACGACGGGCTGGGTCGTGGGCGTCGACGGACTGACCTGAATGCCCGTCAGAGTCGGGGCGACGGTATCGGCTTCGCCGCCGATGGTGAGGGAAAGCGTGCCGTCCGTCAGCGACAGCAGGTATCCCGCGCCGCCGACGTTTCTCACTTTGCCGAGCTGAAGGGTGTTGAGCGTTTCGCCCGACGTATTCTGAACGGTGATCGTGCCGTCGACCCCCGCCGCGCCTTCCGCGAGCACATACGTGCCGTTTGCCTGCGTGCCGGAGACCGTGAGCACATATTCCGGCGCTCCCTGGATGAGGGAAAGATCGTTGATGCGGGCCTCCGCCCCGGGCGCGAGTCCGGAAATGTCAATGCCGAGGACCGAACCTTCGTAAGCGGAAACGACCGCGCCGTTCGTGAAAGTCATCCGGCCGGTCAGCATGCCTTCGACTTCAAGAATGCCGCCGTCAACCGTAATGTCACTTGCCGTGCCGCCTTCGTAGACGTAGGCTTCGCCGCCCTCGTTGATTGTTGTTGCGTTTGCCGTGCCGCCGCCGGAAACATAGAGATGACCGTCGGCATTGACCGTCGTCGCGTTTGCCGTGCCGCCGCCTGAAACATAGAGATGACCGTCGGCATTGACCGTCGTCGCGTTTGCCGTGCCGCCGCCGGAAACAAACATGACGCCTCCATCCGCGACCGTCGTGCTGTTCGCCGTGCCGCCGGACATGACGTTCATTTCCTCGGAAACGCCGAGCGTCATGGAATCCATCGCCGCGGCATTGGAGAGCAGGATGTTGTCCGAACCGTAGTAGACGCCGGAATATGCGCTCGCAAAGGTTGCAGTGCCGCCGACTTCAATACAGACGTGTCCTTCGCACGGAGTCCAGACGATATCCGTCGCCGTGCCGCCGTTATCCACGTAAAGTTCGCCGTATTGATTGACGGTGACGCCGTTCGCCAGGCCGCCGGAGACGTTGAGACAGCCACCCTCGTTGACGGTGGTGTTGCTCGCAATGCCGCCGTTGTAGAGGTACAGATCGCCGTTGCGGGAGAGCGTGACTTCGGCCGCCGTCGTGCCGGAGTGGACCGTCGCGGAAGCGTTTGAAAGGACCATGCCGGAGATCGTATGGGAGGCGAAGGAGACCATTCCGTTATCTAGATCCCGCTGGTTCACGTTCACATAGCCGCCGTTTTCCACGATCCCGGACACCATGCCGTTTCTGACAAAGAGCCTGCCGCCGGAATTGACCGCGACGTCGTTCACCGTGCCGGAATATACACTCATATAGCCGCGGGAATCGACCGTTGCGCTGTTCACCATGCCGAAAGAGACATACATGCTTCCGCCGGAGCTGACCGCAACACCGTTCGCCGCGCCTCTGTATACGGATACTCTGGCATAGGAGCCGATCGCGAGATTGTTTGCCGTGCCGCCGGAGCTGACAAACATGCTGCCGTAGTAATTGACGACGACGTTGTCCGCCGTGCCGTAACGGATGGTGAAACGACCATTGGAATTGACCGTTACATCTTTTGCCGCGCCCATATATACATCAAGGACGCCGGCGTTGACCGTAACGTTATCCGCCGTGCCGCCTGAACTGACAAACATGCTGCCGTAGTAATTGACCGTCGTACTGTCCGCAAGACCGCCGGAGAAGACATGAAGGACACCTCTTGAGTCAAGCGTCGTCTGGCTGGCGGTCGTGCCGGAATGGACCGTGGCGGATGCCCGGTCCAGGGCAAGCCCGGAGAAAGTATGGGAAGCAAACGCGACGACCGCACCCGGCGTAGCGCTGACAAAGCCGCCGTTTTCCACGACTCCGTTCACCGCGGCGCCGTCGCTGACCAGAAGCATGCCGCCGACATTGACGGTTGCCCGGTTTGCCGTCCCCCGATAGACGTTCAGCATTCCGCCCGCGCTGACCGTTATGTCGTTTGCGGCGCCGCCTTGGATGGACATTGATCCGAATACAAGTTCCGTATTGTTCGCGATGCCGCCCTGAACGGAGAGGAATCCCCGATAGCCGGCATAGGCGTCTCCATAAACGACGGTATTGTTCGCGACCGCGCCGGAATTGACAAACATACTGCCGTATAAATAGACCGTGGTATTGTCCGCCATGCCGCCGGAGCTGACAAACATTCTGCCGTAGGAATAGACCGTGGTGTTGTCCGCCGTGCCCCCGGAGGTGATGCGCATGCCCCCGTTGGCAAGGACAGTGTCATGATACACTTCGCTGTTACTGACATACACTTCGCGTCCGCTTACGACCAGCCCGTCCGCAGCATAGGGCGAAGACGAAGCATTTCCTTCGCCGACTTTCAGAGTCAGATCGGAACCGGAAAGGCTGAGCCTGTAGGCGACGTCCGAGATCATGACGGTTTCGTCGACGGAAACCGTGCCGAGCTCCTCGCCGGACGTGTTCACGACCGTGATGGTCCCGTTGAAGCGGCTCACGTTTCCGGCGAGGGTATAGACGCCCTCCGTCTGGTCTGCGCCGACCGTGATCGTGAACCGGGGCGTTCCGTAGATGAGGGCAAGGTTGTTAATCAAAGCGCCTGCGCCGGGATCGACCTGCGTCAGGTCGAAATCCACGACCGAGTCGGAAAATGCGGATACGCGTCCGCCGTTCATGACAGTGACCCGTCCGGTCAGCTTTCCGCCTGCCAGGACAAAGAGAGAGGTGTACTGGTCGAGCATGACGCCGTCCGCCGTGCCGCCGCTGGATACACGCATGTTGCCGTACCTGCCAAGCATCGTATTCTCGGCAAGGCCGCCGTCGAAGACATGTAATGCACCATAGCTGCCGATCTGTGTCCTGTTCGCGGTCGTGCCGGAGTGGACTGTCGCGGATGCTTGTGCAAGGTACAGCCCGGAGAAGGTGTTGGATGCGAACGAGAGGACCACATCTTTCATTGCGCTGACATATCCGCCGTTTTCCACGATCCCGGATACGACGACGCCGGTGCTGACCCGGAGTGCGGCTCCGGAATTGACTGTAACCCCGTTTACCGTTGCGCCGCTCCGGAAGAAGGCGCTGGCAGCATAAGGATTAAGCGTCACATTGTTCGCCGTGCCGCCGGACAAAACATTAAGATAGCCGCGGGAACTGACTGTGATTTCGTCCGCCGTGCCGCCGGAGCTGACAAACATGCTGCCGTAGTTATTGACCGCAACATTCTTCGCCGTGCCGCCGGAGCTGACAAACATGCTGCCGTAGTTATTGACCGCAACATTCTTCGCCGTGCCGCCGTTGACAGACATGCGCCCGTAGGAATTGACGATCACATTGTCCGCCGTGCCGCCGTTGACAAACATGCTGCCGTACCTGCCAAGCGTCGTATTCTCGGCAATGCCGCCGGCATAAACATCAAATCTCCCGTCTTCGATCGTTGTCCGGCTGGCGGTCGTGCCGGAGTGGACCGTCGCGGATGCTTTTGCAAGGTACAGCCCGGAAAAGGTGTTGGAGACAAACACGGCGGCGCCTGCATCGGGCGAAACGTAAACGTATCCGCCGTTTTCCACGATCCCGGACGCCGATGCGCCGGAGGAAACGTTGAGTTTGCCGTCCTGTTCGACGGAAACACCGTTGACCGCGCCGCCGTTGAATACATTTATGAAACCGCGGGAGTTGACCGTGGCATTGTCGGCCGCGCCGCCGGAAGAAACATAAAGCTCGCCGCCGGAACTGACCGTGATTTCGTTCGCCGTGCCGCCGGACATCACGTTCATCTCCTCGGAAACGCCGAGCGTCATGGAATCCATCGCCGCGGCATTGGAAAGAAGCTGGTTCGCCGATCCGTAATAAACGCCGGAGTATTCGCTCGCAAAGGTCGCCGAAGCGCCGGCTGAAACATAAACGTGTCCTCCTTCGCACGGCGTCCAGACGATATCCGTCGCCGTGCCGCCGGAAGAAACATAAAGCTCGCCGCCGGAAATGACCGCGCCGTTCGCAATGCCGCCGTTGCAGACTTCAAGACAGCCGCCGTCGCCGGCAGTGGCTCCAATCACGGTCGTGCCGGAGTGAACTGTGGCGAATGTGTTTTCCAGGACCAGTCCGCTGATCGTATTCGAGGCGAAGACCGCATTTGCGCCATCCTCTATGAGTATGTATCCGCCATTTTCCACGATGCCCGACACCGTGCCTCCGGAGTAGACGGCAAGATAGGTTGTCGGAGTTACATCGACCACTCCGGTCACAACACCTTTATCACTGACGTACAGCTGACCGCCGGAAACAAGATCGACGCCATTCGCCGTGCCGCCGGAAGCAACATAAAGATAGCCGTAGGAATTGACCGTGGCGCTGTTCGCCGTGCCGCCGATGACAAACATGCTGCCGTACCTGTCAAGCGTCGTATTATCCGCAACGCCGTTGGAAGAAACATAAAGACAGCCGCAGGAATTGACCGTCGTGCCGTCCGCAACGCCGCCGGAAAGCACAAACATGCTGCCGTAGGATTTGACCGTCGTGCCGTCCGCAACGCCGCCGGAAGAAACATAAAGACAGCCGCCGGAACTGACTGTGATTTCGTTCGCCGTGCCGCCGATGACAAACATGCTGCCGTAGAAATTGATCTCCGTATTATCCGCAACGCCGCCGGAAAGGACTTCGAGCTTGCCGCCGGAGGAAACGACCGTATCAAGGAACCGATCGCTGTTCATGACCGTGGCGGAGGTTCCGCTCAGGACCAGGCCGGACGTCACGATGGTGATATTGGAAACCGTACAGCTCGCGACGGATTCGTTTCCGGCGAAGTCCTCGGCGAGGAAGAAGACCGTATTGTTTCTGGACAGCGTAACGCCGTCGACATACTCGGTCCACATGCCGTTCTCACCGAGCTTGTACAATGCGGATTCCAGTTCATCCTTGTTGTCCGAAAAAACCGCGGTGACGACGACCGGATCCGAAGTCGTTTCCGTGTTGCTGACCTGAATATTCGATATGGTCGGTGCGATGGTGTCGACTTCGCCGCCGATGGTCAGGGAAAGCGTGCCGTCCGCCAACGACAGCAGGTATCCCGTGCCGCCGACGTTTCTTGTTCTGTCGAGCTGAAGCGTATTGAGCGTTTCGTCGAGCGTATTCTGAACCGCGATCATGCCGTCGAATCCCGCAGCGCCTGCCGCAAGCGTATACGTGCCTGCCGCCTGCGTGCCGGAGACAGTGAGCACATAATCCGGCGCCCCATGGATGAGAGAAAGATCGTTGATTCGTGCCTCCGCTCCGGGCGCAAGTCCGGAAATATCGATGTCGATCACCGCGCCGGAATATGCGGAAACGACCGCGCTGTTCGTGAAGGTCATTTGGCCGGTCAGCCTGCCGGAATAATCGACTTCCAGGAAGCCGCCGTCGACCGTAATGTCACTTGCCGTGCCGCCTTCGCAGACATAGGCCGCGCCGCCTTCGTTGACCGTGGTCGCATTCGCCGTGCCGCCTTCGTAGACGTAGGCTTCGCCGCCTTCGTTGACCGTGGTCGCGTTTGCCGTGCCGCCTTCGCAGACATAGGCCGCGCCGCCTTCGTTGACCATGGTCGTGTTTGCCGTGCCGCCGGAAGAAACGTGGAGCTCTCCGCCCGGTGTTAGGGTGGTGCTGTTCACGATGCCGCCTGCATAGACGGTCGTGAAATCGTTTTCGAGAATGATGCCCTCGCTGGAGACGCCGCTGGAGATGATATACGACATGATCGGAAATCTTTCTGGTTTGTTATGTTAAAATACAATAAACAATCGAATGGAACGGGATGCCGTTGTTTGACGGCAGAAAACGTTTCCCGAAGCCCGGTTCGGAGGCATGGGAGACCCCCAAACGGGAACAACGGGAAATCGAGAGGGAGTCAGCGGCTCTGCTCTGCTTGCGCGCACTGTTCGCGCAAGCAGAGGTCGCATCAAGGTAATCCCCAAACGAAGACACGAAAAACGAGGGGGATTGTTTCCCCGTGCGATGGCAAGCTGTTCCTGAAGCCGTCATTTTTCGCATCCGTCCGACTGGTTTGAGGCAAATACAATAATTTATAATAAGATTATGTTGAATTATAGCATATCGTTCGCAAAAAACAAGTCAGAAAAACATGCAAAAACAAAAAAAAGGAATTTTTTCTTCCCCGTAAAAGCAGCCCCCGATGTTAATTAACGTTTCCCCGCTCGCGTTTATCCTCCCTGTCACTGTTCCTGCCCCCCTTACCGCATAATCCTTTTGTTTTTTCTCTAAATTATGATTCGGATTTCATTTGCTCCATACACCCGCATAGCAACCCCCATTATTTTATCAAATAATATCTCGGCACAATTCAAACTCGCATAAGCGTTATCGATATTCTCTTTGTTCTCTTTGGATCGTTGTATAATATCTTTCAACAAAACCGGAGAGTTTTTGTCCGAAGGGGCCGTAGAGGTACGGGCGTCGACGAGGTACCCGTAGATCGTTAAGCTCGGATTATGAGGATTTCAGGAAGATGGCGAGCGGGGATTTGAGTTCAGACCGCTTGTGCGAAGGCACAAAAAAATGGTGGCTGCTGCCGGGTTCGAACCAGCGACCTGTGGATTATGATTCCATCGCTCTACCGACTGAGCTAAGCAGCCAACCAAAAAATTTCAAAAATGGCTCCGGCAGCAGGACTCGAACCTGCGACAGGGTGGTTAACAGCCACCTACTCTACCGACTGAGCTATGCCGGAGCATCTAACAGGTATTTAATATAGCCCGTTCCCGCAGAAAAATCAAGCGTGTTTTGAAGAAAAAAACGAAAAAAACGGGTTTTCGGAGTTTGAGGGGCGAATTGAGGTAAAAAGGAGCCGCCCGTACAGGCATCATCAAGCAGGGATTGAGCAAAAACGAGATAAGGCTGTTGTTTCAGCGTGCGTCTTCTCCGTGGAAGGCCCTCACCCTTTCACCATGGAACAAAGAATCAAAAGCCATTGCGGCAAGCGGGTCTCCTGCGGAACGACAAACCGTCGACTCCGTCAAAGACGCGTTTCCCCTCGTCCGGCCTTCGCAGGGTTCACGGTTGAGGCTGTTCCGGGGCCGGTATCTTCCCCGGCGGGACAAGCGTTCCCGAAAACGCCTCCGGCGCAACGTTCACGCCGGGCGGCAATTCGACGTCCGCGAGGGAGGAGCAGCCGAGAAACGCCCCGATCCCGATCTCCGTCACGCCGTCCGGGATGCGGATTCTCTCCAATGCCGTGCAGCCGGCGAACGCGCCCCCGCCGATCGTCTTCAGACTGTTCGGGAGTTCGACGCGCTTCAGATTGACGCATTTGCGGAACGCCATGGGTTCGATCGTCTCCACCCCCTCCGGGAGCTCGATTGTCTTCAAATTGCAGCACTCCTCGAACGCGCTCCGGCCGATCCTCTTCACGCTGCCGGGGATCTCGACACTGCGGAGGAAGAGGCACATGCTCTCACGAAACGCCCTTTCGCCGATCTCCGTGACGCCGTCCGGGATCACGTAATGCCGGTACATCAGGTACGACAGCAGTTTCGGATTCTTTCCGCTATGGAAGAAACCGTCGAAAACCGGGTCGTACGGTCTGATCGAACCGGAATCGACGACGGTCGTCCCCGGCGGGATGCGGCAGACATGCACGAAATCGTCAATCCTGTACAAGAAATAGCACAGGAAGGAAAACGCGATCAGGACAGCGGGATACAGAATCGCAGACCGCACACGGCTTTTCCGCTTCTTCTCGCGGAGATGTTCGTCGGTTTCGGGGATATGGTTCGTCTCTTCGCTCATGGCTTGTTCTCCGTTTCGGACTGAGGCGGTTTCGCGTTTTATAAATTTGAAAATAATATAATGCCCTTTATTCCGAATGCAAGGCGGACAAAAGGAAAAAGCCATGCCGGACACTGATGCCCGGCATGGCGGAGATTCGGAGATTCAGCGGGAAGACGGTTATTTCGTCTTCACCGGGGTGTTGAATCTCGGTCCGAAGTAGGTCTGCGGGAGGCTGCCCTTGGAGATCACGATCTTCTCGACGACGACCGCCGGGTCGACCATGTAGATCTTGAAGGTGTGCGTGCCCGCGTTCGTGACGTCAAGCTGCGTCCTGATCCTGCGGACGTTTTCCTTCACGTTCTGGTCCCAGTTGGTGCCGCCGGACTCAAACGCCTGGCGGTAGGAGGTCCGCTGGACGTTCGCATAGGCGTCGATCACGTTCGGCTTGGCGTCGTCGATGCCGACCGCCACGCGGAGTCCGCGGTCCGGAACGAAGTTCAGGGTCGGGGAGGTGTAGAGCGTGATGTCGTACTTGCCGGGCTCGGAGATGTAGATCGGGTATTCCATGCTCGGAGCCTTGGTGTGGTCCGTGATGCTGTCGGCGGTCACGGGGAAGATGCACATGCCGCCGTCCGCGCGGCCGTAGTCCGGGATGAGCTTCCAGGTCACGTCGCCGACGGCGTTGACCTTGGCGGGCTGTCCGGCGGGGATGGAGATCGGGCCTGCGAGCGAGCCCCAGACGGTCTTTTCTCCCTTGGCGGCCTTCGGAGCGTCGGCCTTGACGGCGGCGACGCGGATCTTCGCGGTGCCGTTCGGGCCGGTGACTTCGATGGTGCCGGAGTTCGTACCGTTCTTTGCCTTGTCCCATTCGATCTCGACGAACACGGGGACGTCGATCACGGCGGCGATGTCTTCCTTGATGTCGGTCTTGATCCAGGGTTCGGACGCCTTGACCGTGAACTTGGCTTCCTTCTTGCCGCGGGCGAAGACTTCAAACACGTGCTTGACGGGGTTCCAGCTGTCGAACACGGGGAGCATGAGGTCTTCCGTGGCGGGCCAGGCGTTCTCGTTGTTCTCGACGGCGACGCCGATCTCGGAGACGTCCGGGACTTCCACTTCCGTGAGGCGCGGCATCTGGTTGCTGTTCGGGGTGTCCCAGCCGTTCTGCGAGGTGCCGATGTGCGGCTGGTCCATCATGTGGATCCACTTGCCGCCGGCGATTTCATTGTTGTACACGTCGGCGAGCTTCTTGTCCTCCTCGAAGAGTTCGCGCACCATGAACGCGAACTCGTTGGCGGAGGCGCGGCCCTGGCGGGCGTAGAGGCGGTTCTTTCCGGCGCAGACCTGCATTTCGGCGACCTGCGCGGAGGCTTTCACCGGGTGATAGACGAGTTCGAAATAGGCGTCCTGATATTCCTGCGGGAGCTTCTCCTTGATCGCTTCGGCGCGGGCGACGAGCTTCAGCCAGGCGTCCACGACGCCGTCTGCCTCGCGGTCGTTGACCACGCTGTACGTGTTGGCGTCGAGGATCTCGGGCTTGCGCCAGCCGTTGTACTTCGCGTACTTCGACGCGATGTCGGCGATCTCTTCGGCGTATTCGTCGCCGAACTGTTCCTTCGCCCAGTTCACCATGTACTCGCCGATCTTGTCCTGCGGGATGGCGTCCGGATCATACGCGAACTTCAGCACGAAGTCGATCGGGATCTCCATCGGCTTCAGGTCGCCGGTGTTCAGGATCCAGAGCTTGTCCGCGCCCCAGCGGTAGGTCAGGTTCAGCTGTTCCCAGAGTTTCGGGACCGGGCTGACGTTCAGCCAGCGGTAGCTGTGGGGGCCGCCGACGTAGTCGACGTGGTAGTACATGCCGGCGCCGCCGGAACGCTTGCGCTCTTCCGGGGTGGGCAGGCGGCGGACGTTGCCCCAGTTGTCGTCGCACCAGAGGATGATGACGTCGTCGGGCACGCGCATGCCGCTGTCGTAGTAGTCCTGGACTTCCTTGTAGATCGCCCACATCTGCGGGACTTCGGAGGCGGGCTTGCCGTAGGCTTCCTCGATCAGCGTGCGCTGGTCCTTGATGACGTCCGAGAGGATCTTGATGTTGTCTTCCATCTTGGAGCCGCGGCCGCCCATGGGCTCGTCGCCGTCGCCGCGCATGCCGATGGTCACCAGGTTGTCGTACTTGGCGTTGCGGGTGATGCCTTCCTTCCAGAAGTTGTAGAGGTTTTCCTTATTGGTGTTGTAGTTCCACGCACCGAGCTGGCGGCCGCGGTTACGCTTCGTCCATTCCTCCTGGTTGCGCATCATCGGCTCGTGGTGGCTCGTGCCCATCACGATGCCGTATTCGTCCGCCAGGCGCGGGTTCTCCGGATCGTCCTCGTTGAACGCCTTGCCCCACATCGCCGGCCACAGGTAGTTGCCTTTGAGGCGAAGGATGAGCTCGAACATGTGGACGTACATCTTGGAGTTGATGCCGCCGAACTTGGCGCGAGCCCACGGACCGAACGCCGGTTCCTCGTCGTTGATGAAGATGCCGCGGTATTTCACCTTCGGCGGCCCCTGCACGAACGCGCCGGGGACGATGAAGAGGGAGTCGTGCTTCTTGGCGGGGACGTCCGCCCACCAGTACCACGGGGACACGCCGATCTTCTCGGAGATGTCGTAGATGCCGAAGATGGTGCCGCGCTTGTCGCTGCCGGCGACCACCAGGCTGCCGTCGACGGTCTGGATCAGGAACGATTCCCACTGCCCCTTGATCTTCGACACGTCGATCTTCTTGTCGGCGATGAGGCTGTCGATGAGCTTGCTCTTGCCGATCGTGCCGACGACCACGGAGCCTTTTTCGACCGAGGCCGCGCCCGTAACGACTTCAGAAGCCTTGCCGGTCACTTTGCCGACGTCGTCGCCGAGGTCTTTTGCGGCGCGGATCACGCCCGCCCAGTCGGCGGCGTCGACCAGGATCTTTGCGGAAACGCCGTCCTTCGCGAGCTGGAACGCGCCGGGCGCGCTGTCAAACATCACGTAGGGGGTGGCGGCTGCTCCGGCTTGCGACGGCTGCTGCGCGGAAGCATCCCGTGCGGCGGCGAGCGCGAGGACGCAGCATGCGGAGAGAATGACTTTTTTCAGCATGTTAGATTTCCTCATGTTGATGTGAAAAATTGACGAAAGGTTGTTTTTTTATTCCAACACCCATACTATAATACCTAAAATTTATTTTTCAAACGATTTCTGTCTTCCAAGAGACTATTTTTCGACATTTCCTTTGTTTTCCTTTCGGCACGGGACAAACGGAACGTTTCTTTTTTGAGTTAATTATACGTTAATGCGCGTTATAACAGTTGAAAACGCTGTCCGGCGCCGTATATTAGTAGAAAATGAAACGCATGAAAACGCCACAAGAAAAGGAGTCCACGCCTATGAAAAAACTGCTCAAACCGACCGCGATCGCATTCGCCGCGGCCGCCGTGTCCGCCCTGCCCTCCTGCGCGACGGAGAAACCGTTCGACGACACGCTCGAATCCCTGGAGGCGCACTACCGGACCCCGGAATGGTTCAAGGACGCCAAGTTCGGCATCTTCGCGCACTGGGGTCCGCAGTGCCAGCCCGAATCCGGCGACTGGTACGCCCGGAACATGTATCCGCCGAACGAATGGCAGGGGCGGGTCCACCGGCAGAAATACGGCGACCCGAAGGAATTCGGGTTCAAGGACGTCATCCATATCTGGAAGGCGGAGAAATGGGACCCCGAGGACCTCGCGAAGCTCTTCAGCGGCATGGGCGCGAAATACGTCGTCTCCCTCGCGAACCATCACGACAACTTCGACCTCTGGGACAGCAAGTACCAGGAATGGAACTCCGTCCGCCTCGGCCCGAAGCGCGACATCGCGAAGGAGTGGAAGAAGGCGGTCCAGGGCGCGGGCATGCATTGGGGCGCGAGCATCCACGCTTCGCACGCGTGGTGCTGGTACGAGACGTCGCGCGACTACGACGGCATGCTGAAGAAAAAGGACGGCGCGGGCACGTGGTGGGGCGAAATGGGCCTCGACCCGCAGGAGCTTTACGCGCAGGACCACGCGGCGTCGCGGAACCACCGCCACTGGGACTGGGATCCGCATGAGGTCGTGCCGCCCTCGCAGGAATACCGCGACAAGTTCATGAAGCGCCACAAGCAGCTCATCGACGAGTACGAGCCGGAGATCATCTACTACGACGACACCGTGGTGCCGTTCTACCCCACGTTCAACGACGGCGTCGAGCTGACCGCGTATTATTACAACACCATGTTCGGGAAGAATCACGGCAGGCAGGAAGTCGTGGCATGCGGCAAGGTCCTGAACGAGGATCAGCGCAAGGCGATGGTCTGGGACGTCGAACGCGGCGTGCCCGGCGGCATGGTCGAGCCGTACTGGCAGACCGACACCTGCATCGGCTCGTGGCACTACGACCGCGGCCTCTACGACCGCAACGGCTACAAGTCCGCCGAAACCGTGATCCGCATGCTCGTCGACATCGTCAGCAAGGGCGGCAACCTGCTCCTCAGCGTGCCCATCCGCGCGGACGGCACCGTCGACGAGAAGGAACGCGCGGTCTGCGCCGGGATCGGCGACTGGATGAAGGTCAACGGCGAGGGCATCTACGGCACGCGCACATGGAAGAGATTCGGGTCCGGCCCGCAGGCGAACGGCCCCGGCGAACGCCTCAACGCGCAGGGGTTCAACGAGGGCCGCGGCAAACCCGCCACCGCCGAAGACCTCCGCTACACCACGAAGGACGGCAATCTCTACGTCTTCACGCTCGCGGTCCCGGAATCCGGCGAAAAAATCACCGTGCCGGACCTCGACGCCAAGGTCAAAAAGGTCTCCCTCCTCGGCTCGGCAAAGGACGTGAAATGGACACAGGAAGGCGCCACGCTGACCGTCGACGCTCCCGAGGCCGATCCGAACCTGAAGATCGCCCTCTGCTTCAAGGTCGAATTCGACAAGTGATCCGCCTTAAAACGGCAGAAAAAACGCAAGGCATACCGGACTTCAAAACCGGTATGCCTGTTTTTTTAACGAAACGCATAAGACTTATAGGTCCTACGTTTGTGTGCGAGACACAGTATCAGCACCGCTTGCGGACAGTGTTACAGGCCGAGGAACGCGATGGCGATGCCGCAGAGCATGACCGTAATGCCCGCGATCTCCGGCGCGAAACGCTCGATAAAGTCAAACCGGAGCACGTTCAGCCCGAGCACGCCGAGCGCGACGGCGGTCATCATGGTCATGATGGTGGCGACGCTGAACACAATGGCGATCAGGACCACGCTCGCGGCGCCGAGCACGGCGGACGCGGTGAGGATCGGCAGGAGCGCTTCGCAGGGGCCGAGCACGAAGATGATGAAGATCACCCAGAACGACAGCCCCTTTTCGTCGGAATGGCTGTGGTCGTGCCCGGCGTCGTGCGTGTGGACCGTCACCGTGCCGTCCGCGTGGACGTGCTTGTGGCGGTGCGGACGGCGTCTCCAGCGGTCGTAGAACCCGTACACGATCACGGCCGCGCCGAGCCCGAAGAGCGCCCAGGAAAGGACATTCGGTCCGTTTCCGCCGTTCTCCTCCGCCTGTTTTTCAAGGAAGATGAGCGGGAGCAGGCACAGCAGGCCGCCGACCAGGAAGATGCAGAGGGAAAGGATGTTGAACGAACGCCGCACCGCCTCCTGCGCGCCGGGATCGGGGACGTCCCGTTCCAGCCCGTCGTGCGGATGATCCTGAACGGCTCCGTGCGTGTGGACCGTCACCGTGCCGTCCAGATGGACGTGGCGGTGTTCGCGCGGCTTGTTCTTCCAGCGGCAGTACAGCGCGTGGAGGAAGATGCCCGCGCCCATGACGATCAGCGCCCACGCGGCGATGTCCCCGCGCCATTCCTCCAGCCACTCCAGACGCGCCTCGGAGATGAATTTCGCGAAGAGCAGGAACGCCGCCGCCAGCACCAGCGCGCTCCCCACATGGCCGATGCCGCAGACCAGCGTCCAGAACAGCGCGCGCATCAGGCTGAATTTGCGGCTGCGCGCGATCGCGATGAACGGCAGATAGTGGTCGGGCCCCGCGATCGTGTGCAGGACGGCGGTCGCAAGCGCGGTCCCGATCAGGGCCGCCAGGGTAACGTCGGACTCAGGCATGGTGCATCCTCGTCCGGACGGAGCCGCGGGTTCCCGATCGTCCTGGGATCACCCTGCCCTGTCCGGGATCAAGTGAAAAAAGGAAAGCTCTCCGTTCAGACCTTCACGACGCCGCAGAAGAACAGGGCGAGAAGGATGGCGCCGAGGACGATCCGGTACCAGCCGAAGAGTTTGAAATCGTGTTTTTTGACGTAGTCCATGAACCACGCGATCACGCCCCACGCCACGAAGAACGCGGTCACGAAGCCGATCGTGAGCGCGATCCACTGCGGCGAGGTCAGGTGCGCCCCGCCCTTCACGAGCTTCAGCAGCGAAGCGCCGAACATCGTCGGGATCGCCAGGAAGAACGAGAATTCGGCGGCGCAGGCGCGGGAACACCCCAGGCACATCGCGCCGAGGATGGTCACGGCGGACCGCGAGGTGCCGGGGACCATGGCGAGGCACTGGAAGAAGCCGACCGCAAGCGCCATGCCGTAGCTCATCTTCACGATCTCCGCCGTGCCCGACTCGCGTTTCTCCAGGCGGCCGCTGAAGACCAGCGCCACGCCCCACACGACCAGCGCCACGGACACCACCACGATATTGAAGAGGTGCGCCTCGATGAAGTCGTCGAGCAGGAATCCGATCACGGCGGCGGGGACCACCCCGACCACCACGCGCGACCACAGCGGGATCATCGCCTTGAAGCCGTCAACATTCCATTTTTGAGGGAAGATCGTCCTGTAGAAATACACCAGCACGGACAGGATCGCACCGAGCTGGATCACGACCTCGAAGAGCTTGGCGAACGCCTCGTCCTTCATCGGGAAGAAGCTGTCCACGATGATCATGTGACCCGTGCTGCTGATCGGGAGGAATTCGGTCACGCCCTCCACGATGCCCTGCACGAACGCCTGAAGAGAAAGGGTCAAGTCCAAAGTGCCGCCTTTGACCGCCAGAATACAGCACAAGACGATCGCGGCGACGGCGCTGACCGTTTTCATCTTCTGAGCAAGTGTTTTCATTCTTATGGAAAATCCGTCCGGACCGGCAGCCCGGGTGCGTTGAGGTTATTTCGAGCTGTTCAGGAAGATGCCCTTCAGGTTCATCTTCAGGGCGGTGGGCGAACTGGACGCGGCGAGGCCGACTTCCTCGGTGATCTCGCCGTTGTTGATGCGGTCGAGGATCGCCATGTTGAACGTCTGCATGCCGGCTTCGCGCGCGCTTTCCATCGCCTCGGGCAGCTTCTCGAATTCCTTCTTGGAGATGTACCGCTGGACGACCGGGTCGCAGATCATGACCTCGACGACCGGGACCACGCCCTTGCCGAGCGCCTTCGGGAGCAGGCGCTGCGCGACGGTCGCCTTCAGGTTGGCGGCGAGCGCCTCGAGGATGGTGTCCTGTTCCTGGATCGGGTAGAGGTCGAGGATGCGCCCGACGACCTGGGAGGCGTCGGCGGCGTGCACGGTGCTGATGACCATGTGGCCGGTGTCGGCGGCCTGAAGCGCGGCCTCGAAGCTCTCCTTGTCGCGCATTTCGCCGACCATGATGACGTCCGGCGCCTGGCGCATGGCGTGCGTGAGCGCGCTGTAGAACGACGGGCAGTCCAGTCCGACTTCGCGCTGCTCCACGAACGACTTGCCGTCGCGGAACTCGTATTCGATCGGGTCCTCGATGGTGATGATGTGCTTCGTGAAATGCTCGTTGATGTGCTGGATCATCGCCGCCAGCGTGGTCGATTTGCCGCTGCCGGTGGTGCCGCAGACCAGGATGATGCCGCGCGGTGTCTCCGCGATGGTGCGGAGCACGGGCGGAAGCGAAAGCTCCTCCATGGAGCTGATCTTGCTCTTCACATAACGCAGCGTGATGCCGTGCATGCCGCGCTGCTTGTGCGCGTTGATGCGGAAACGCCCCAGCTCCTCCACGCAGTAGGAGAAGTCCGCGTCGCCGTTCTGCTCGTATTCCTTCAGCATGCGCGCGTCCATGATCTCGTTGAGAAGCGTGTCGAGGAATTCGTGCGTCGTGACGAAATCGACGGGATAGAGCGCGCCCGCGATGCGGAGGTTGGCGGGGGCGTCCTCCTTGAGCAGGACGTCCGACGCGCCGTGTTCCACGCACTGTGCGAGGATCTGATGGAAGGTTTCGATGATCTCCGATGCCATTTTCTGAAATCCTTTCTGCTGGGGTGAAATGCGGCGGGGCTTATTCGCCCTTGTAATCGTTCATGAGGTCGAGCATGTCCGCGACCGCCGCGCCGACGCCTTTCATGATGGCGCGGGCGATGATGCTGTGCCCGATGTTGAGTTCGTGCAGGTGCGGGACGGCGGCGAGCAGCGGCTTGATGTTTTCGTAGTCGATGCCGTGTCCGGCGTTCACGCCGATGCCGAGCGAATGGGCGTACTCCGCGCCCTTCGCCAGACGGTCCAGTTCGGCGGCCTGCTCGGACGCGGAAACGGCGTTGGCGAACGACCCGGTATGGAGCTCGACGAACTCCGCGCCGCACTGCCTGGCGCAGTCGATCTGCGCGAAATCGGGCGCGATGAAGAGGCTGACAGCGATCCCGGCGTTCTTCAGCACGGGCACCCACCGCATGAGCTTGTCGAGGCTCGCGACGGCGTCGAGTCCGCCCTCGGTCGTAAGCTCCTGGCGTTTCTCCGGCACCAGGCAGCAGCTCTGCGGCCGCACCAGCGTGCTTGCGATGCGGACCATCTCTTCGGTCAGAGCCATTTCCATGTTGAGGCGGAGCCCCGCCTGCGAAAGCGCGATCACGTCCGCGTCCTGGATATGGCGGCGGTCTTCGCGCAGGTGGGCGGTGATGCCGTCCGCGCCGGCCGCCATGCAGAGCCGCGCGGCTTCGAGCGGGGACGGCTGCGAGGCGAGACGGGCCTGGCGGACCGTCGCCACGTGGTCGATATTGACGCCGAGTTTCAATGTTCTGGTCATAATCAGGCAAACCTCCTAAAACTCTAAAAAAAAGGTAATCTAATACTGTAGCACGTTTTTATTCATTTCGCAAGTCGGAAACCATTTTTGCGAACAAATCCGATTCCGGGAGCGCCATGCGGTTGCGGACCGAACGCGGGCACAGCAGGTACGGGCCGCGGAACATGCGGCGGTCCAGAAGCTCCGCCCACGGCCTGAACTGCGCCGGGGCGATGTGGAGGCCGCTGTCGGCGTCGTAGACCAGCACCGCCTGATGCGCCTCGCACCCGAGCATGCCGAGCATCTCCGGCTTGTCCTCCTCCGGCTTCACTTCGAACGGATGGATCTCCAGGCTCAGTTTCACCAGCGGGCTCAGCGTCCCGCGCATGAACCGCCCCATCAGCTGGGTCGTCCTGATGTCGCGTTCGTTTTTGAACGGGACGCGGTACGGGATCAGCAGTTCGAAGTTCTCCCGGCGCAGGACAGGCGTCATGCGGCGGATGATCTCCAGCACGGCGTTCTCCGCCGCGTCGTCGCCGAGGATGCGCCTCATGTCCAATCCGAGGAACGCCCCGGATGCGCCCGCCGAGGCAAGCGTCCGGACCATGACCGAAGCCTGTTCCACGTAGTCGCGGCGGTAGTTTTCCGCCAGGAACGGTATCTCCCGCGTGAGGTCGGGCGCCATCAGATGCCCGGCGCGCACGCTTTTGAATTTGCAGGAAGCGAGCCGCCGCTGGAACTCCGCGTCGCGGTTGAGGAAACACTCCGCGGGGATCTCGACGGCGTCGAACGCGCCCGGCGCGAGGAAGTCCGGCACGGACGCCGGATCCATGGCGGCATGGCCGAGCGCAAGCCCGAACAGGATGTCCTTGTAGTCGATCTTTTCCTTTTCCATCAGAACCCGGCCTCCGTCAGGTCGCGCATGGAGATGTCCTTCGCGGCCTGCGCGTCCTGCGCGCCGCCGTCCATGTGCCGGAGCTGTTCGCAGACGTATTTGCCGATCAGGTCGGTCTCGATGTTCACGAGGTCGCCCGGCTTCAAAGCGTCGAGATTGGTCTCGCGCCGGGTCGTCGGGATCAGCCGGACGGCGAACGTCGCGTCCGTCACGTCCGTGAGCGTGAGGGAAACGCCGTTCACGCACACGCTGCCCTTCGGCACGAAGAAGATCCGCAGGCCGGACGGCATTTCCATGCGGAGCTCGTAGTCGTCGCCGATTTTTCCAAAGGAAACGACCTTCACGGCGGCATCGACGTGTCCGCTGACCAGGTGCCCGCCGAGGCGGCTGCCGAGGCTCAGGGCGCGCTCCAGATTGACGCGCGCGCCGGTCTTCAGCTGTCCCAGGTTCGTCCGGTCCAGCGTTTCCTTCATCACGAAAAACGTCAGGTTCCCGCCCGACTCCTTCTCGAACGTGAGGCACGCGCCGTTTACGGCGATGCTCTCGCCTTCCTCCAGGTCCGTCCACGGGGAATCGGGTTTGATTGTCAGGCGTCCGGCTTTCGCGCCGCTTTCGCGTCCAGTCAGAACCCCGGTCTTCTCGATCAAGCCTGTAAACATCGTATCAAATCTCCTTTATGATTCGGGGTACAGCGGATACGCTTCGATCCGCAGGTCGCGCCCCAGCTGCGACACGCGCAGGCGGTCCAGCGGGACCGCCTCGGACAGCGATGCCGGATCGGGGCCGCCCAGCACGGGACGGCTGCCGCGTCCGCCGAGCAGTTTCGGCGCGATATGGAATTCGATCTTGTCGACGGCGCGGGCGCGGATCGCCGACGCCGCCAGTTCGCCGCCGCCTTCGATCAGCAGCATGGTCACGTTCTCCCGCCCCAGCCGCGCGAGGAAATCCCGCCAGTCGTCCGGCGTGTCCAGCACGACGGATTCCCAGCCTTCGCCCGCGCCGGACAGGAGTTCCGGGTGATGCGTGGCGATGAAGCGGCGCGGCGTCTTCAGGACCGTGCCGTCCGGGGTGCGCGCAGTGAACCGGGGCGAATCGGCGCGGAACGTCTCCGCGCCGGCGAGCACGGCGTCCGAAAGCCGCCTCAGATACGCCACGCGTTCCCGCGCGGTCTCCGAGGTAACCCACTTGGAATCCCCGTTCGCGGCGGCGATCTTCCCGTCGAGCGTCTCCGCCATTTTCAGCAGCACGAACGGACGCCCCGCCGTGATCCACTTGAAAAACGCCTCATGGTGAACGCGGCATTCCTCCTCCAGCACACCGGTCTCGACCTCGATCCCGGCGGCGCGCAGGATCCCGATGCCGCGCCCGGCGTGTTTCGGGTTCGGGTCGAGGCAGCCGACGACCACGCGCCGGATCCGGTTCCGGATGATCGCGTCGCAGCAGGGCGGCGTGCGTCCGGCGGTGCTGCACGGCTCCAGTGTCACATACAGGTCCGCGCCCGCGGCGTCGGATTCGTGCGGCAGGCTCAGGAACGCCTCGATCTCGGCGTGCGGGCCGCCGCAGCGTTTGTGGTGGCCGCGTCCGATGATCCGTCCGTCGCGCACGATGACCGCGCCGACCGCCGGATTCGGGCTGGTGAAGCCCGCGCCGAGTTCGGCCTCGCGCAGCGCCTCGCGCATGAAAAAAAGGTCGTTTCCGCCGTCCACGAAATTCCGCTCCGTATGGTTCGTTCCGGCATATTGTCCGCCGGGGGTTCATTATCAGGAAAAAAGCACCCCGAAAATATAGCGTGCTTTTTCCCGATTGCAAGACTTTTTCTCTCTTTTTTCCTCTTTGCGTTTGGCCTTTTCCCTTTTTTGTGCTACATTAAGAACCGCAACCCGTTTTCACCTATCCCGAAAGGACTCCGCCATGCACTACACTTACAAAAACAGCCCGCTCGTCTGCTCATCCCAGATCGACATCGACATCGACAACGGCGTCATCACAAACGTGGCGTTCACGGGCGGCTGCCCCGGCAACCTCACCGCGATCGGCATCCTCGTGAAAGGGAAGACCCCGCAGGAAGTCATCGACCTGCTGGAAGGCACCGACTGCGGCGGCAAGGGCACATCCTGCACCGACCAGCTCGCCAAGGCGCTGAAAGAGATCCTCGCGGGAAGACTCGGCTGACGACCATGCCCGCGGACAGACACGGCATCCAGCGCGACATCGAGGCGTTCCAGCACGAACTGGACAAGCTTTTCAAACGCCCCAACGAAGCGCCCGTCTACGACACGAAACGCAAGCTCGAAGACGCCATCTCCGACAATCCCCGCTACTATCCGCCCGACAGACGGAAGGAACTCGCGGAGATCTTCTTCGGCATCCTGGATCTCGTCTACGAACGCGCCGGCAGCGACGACGACCCGGAGGAATTCTGCAATCCGGTCCTGCCCGGCGCGGACCTCACGCGCCTGCCCGAGCCCGAGATGCTCTTCCGCTGCATGATGCCGCTGGCGTGGTCGATCCGCGGACGCTGGGTCTACCCGGAGATGAAGCGCGTCACGGACGACTTCATCTCGTCCTTCACGCCGGAACAGGTCAAGATCATCTGGCAGGTCCTGGACTTCCTGCTCGATCTTTTCCCGGACAACTCCGGCACCCCGGCCTCCGCCGAAGTCCGCGCCTACTGGCGCGAGCTCGCCGAAGCGCCCGAACGCTTCCACGCGGAAACGCCCCCGGAAAAGTCGCTCCTGCTCAAAGTCCTGCTGGAAGCCGCTCAGGACCACAAGATCATCCCGAAGGACTAGCGACTCGCGTTCCGGGTCTTCCCTGCGGATATTCGTTAAGGAATCGACACAAATAATCCCGAAAATCTTTTGTTTCGGGTTTGAAATCCGGTTTCCAAGCTTTATATTAAAAGACATCTATCGGCTTACGTCAACAACTTTGCCTCCGCACCCCTCACGCGGCGGACGGCGTTTCAAAATCAGGAGTTTATCAGGAAAATGCCCGCCATTCCGAAATTTGTCGTTCTCAGCGAACAGCTTCGCGGCCAGATGTTTGAGCTGAGCCAGGATGAGATCACCATCGGTCGTTCCGACGACCGCACCATCTGCCTGAAAGACCCCACGGTCAGCACGCTTCACTGCAAAGTCACCCGCAACGGCGACAAGTACGTCATCGCGGACGCCGGCTCCACCAACGGCACCAAGGTCAACGGAAAGCCGCTCGCCGAGGAATACGAACTGCAGAACGGCGACATCGTCCGGGTCGGCGCGTTCGAGCTGCTCTACGACACCGAGGACAAGACCATGGTCATGTCGATCCAGAAGACGCAGACCGGCATCGACATCAACGCCGCCGGCATGACGCAGACCATCAAGTCCGTCGCGAACTCCGGCTTCACCGAACGCAAACAGAGCAGCGGGCTCTCCAACAAGCTCATGATCCTGATCGTTGTCCTCCTCGCGCTCATCTTCCTCGCCATCCTCGCCATGTTTGTGATGAACTTCATGGACAGCAACAAAAACGCGAACGCATTCATCCCCGCGCAGGCGCCCGCCCTGACACGGATTGTCTGATCCAATGAACGACAAAAAAGATCCTCCGAAAAAAACGCTTCCCGGTTCGAAGCGCAGACCGCCCGCGTCCCTTTTCCTCTGGCTGCTGGCGTTCCTCGTGCTCGCGTCGCTTATCGTCTTCAACTCCTCGCCATACTTCTCCGCCCCGGAGGAGTGGACCGCGAACACCTTCCTCGCGCATCTTGAGAAGGGCGAGGTCGTCACCGCCGAGGTCATGCCCGAATCCGACAAGATCCTCGCGATCTCCGGCGAGTTCAGGATCCTTCCGAAAGACGCCCAGAACGCGGAGAAGGCGGACGCGGCCGACGCGAAGAAGGACGACAAGCCCGCTCTCGTCGAAAAGGACCTGACGAAGCCCGCCGAGTCCGGAGCTGACGGGCAGAAAGCCGCGGCGAAAAAACTGAAGCTGAAATACACCACGCGCATCTACGCCACCGACTCCATCATCGACAAGCTGGAGGAAAAGGGCGTGGAGACCCTGTACCTGGAACGCGACGTGTGGTGGAAATCCCTGCTCCTGAACCTCGCGATCGCGGTCCCGATCCTGCTCGTCTTCTACTTCATCTTCACGCGCCAGATCCACGGCGCGGGCTCCGGCGCCATCCAGTTCGGCAAGAGCCGCGCGCGCATGATCGACCCCAACGAAAACCGCACCAAGTTCGACGACGTGGCGGGCTGCGACGAGGCGAAGGAGGAGATGAAGGAGATCGTGGAATACCTCCGCGACCCGCTCAAGTTCAAGCTCCTCGGCGGCAAGATCCCGCGCGGCGCGCTCCTCACCGGACCGCCGGGCACAGGCAAGACCCTCATGGCGAAAGCCGTCTCCGGCGAAGCCTCCGTGCCGTTCTTCTCCATCAGCGGCTCCGACTTCGTCGAGATGTTCGTCGGCGTCGGCGCGAGCCGCGTCCGCGACATGTTCCAGCAGGCGCGCAAAAACGCCCCCTGCCTCATCTTCATCGACGAGATCGACGCCGTGGGACGCTCCCGGTTCTCCGGCATCGGCGGCGGACACGACGAACGCGAACAGACCCTGAACGCGCTCCTCGTGGAAATGGACGGCCTCGAAACGCAGGAAGGCGTGATCGTGATCGCCGCGACCAACCGCGTCGACGTGCTTGACCCCGCCCTGCTCCGTCCCGGCCGCTTCGACCGCCAGATCGTCATCGACCTGCCGGACATCGTGGGCAGACGGAAGATCCTCGACGTCCACGCGAAGAACATCAAGCTCGACCCGAAGGCCGACCTCGACGCCATCGCGAAGAGCACGCCCGGATTCAGCGGCGCGGACCTCGCGAACCTCATCAACGAAGCCGCGCTGCTCGCGGCGCGCAACAACCAGGACGCCGCCACCCAGGCCGACCTGGAGGAGGCGCGCGACAAGGTCTGCTTCGGGCGCGAACGCCGCAGCCGCAAGATACCGGAACGCGACCGCAGGCTCACCGCCTGGCACGAAGCCGGGCACGCCATCGTCAACCTCTTCCTCGAAAACAGCATCCCGCTGCACAAGGTCACGATCATCCCGCGCGGACAGGCACTCGGGCTCACCATGATGATGGAGCACGAGGACCGCTATTCCCGCAGCCGACTGGAAATGCTCGACATCATCACGACCGACCTCGGCGGCCGCGTGGCGGAGGAGATCGCCCTCGGCGACATCACCAGCGGCGCGTCCCAGGACATCGCCCACGCCACGAACCTCGCACGCGCCATGGTCTGCTCCTACGGCATGAGCGAAAAGCTCGGGACCGTCCAGTACGGCGAACGCGCCGACCACATCTACCTCGGACGCGACATCACGCGCAACGAGGCATGCAGCGAGCAGACCCAGCGAGAGATCGACGACGAGGTCAAGCGCATCATCGGCGAGTGCAAGGCGCGCGCCGCAAAGATCGTCACCGAACAGCGCGAACGCCTCGACAAGCTCGCGAACGCCCTGCTCGAACGCGAGACCATCTCCGGCGCGGACATCCGCAAGCTCCTCGATCTCCCGCCCGAAGAGGAAAAGGCGCCCGTCCTGTCCGCCGACGCGTCCGGCAAGCCCGCCGAAAACGGCGCATCCGGCAAGCCCGCCGAAAAGAAAGACGACGGCGGCGATCCGCCCAAGTCCGGCGACGAAGTCACCGTGAAGACGTTCTGACCCCCGGAGCGTCGCATGACGGCCGAAACTCTCGCACCCCTGATCCGCGTCAACGAATCGGGGGTGTTTTTGTCGTGCCATGTCCAGCCCGGCGCGAAGCGCACCGCGGTCGCGGGCGTCTACGGCACGTCGCTCAAGGTCTCGCTCGCCGCGCCCCCGGTCGACGGCAAGGCGAACAAGGAGCTGTGCGTGTTTCTGGCGAAGAAGCTGAAGCTGCCGAAAAGCGCGGTGTCGCTGGTCTCCGGCCAGACGTCGCGCGACAAGGTCGTTTTCCTGCCGGGCGTCACGGCCGCCGCACTCGCCGCCGCATTGGAGTGAAACCATGCCTCAAAACGCTTCCTACGCCTCTTTCCGGCGGCTCCCGAAAGGCTCCCGCATCCTGCTCGCGTTCAGCGGCGGTGTCGATTCCGCCGTCGCCGCCCACCTCGCGCTCCGCGCGGGCTTTCAGGTCATCGGCGTCCACATGACGCTTCTCCCCGGCGGCGAAGATTCCCGCCGGAAAGCGGAGGAAACCGCCGCGAAACTCGGGATCGAACTGGTCCATGCGGACTGCTCGAAAGAGTTCGAACAATGCGTTCTGCGCCCGAGCTGGGACATGTACAAATCCGGATTCACGCCGAACCCGTGCGCCATCTGCAATCCGAAGGTCAAGTTCGGCGCGCTGATGCCGCTGATGGACCGGTACGGCTGCGCGGCGTTCGCCACCGGGCATTACGCGAAGGCGACCGACGCCGAAGACGGCGGCACGGTCCTCGCGCGCGGCTCGTACCGCGAAAAGGACCAGTCGTATTTCCTCTTCGGGCTCTCGCAGGAACAGCTCGCGCGCGTCGTCTTCCCGCTCGGCGGCATGACGAAACCCGAGGTGCGCGAAATCGCCCGCGAGCTCGGGCTCCCGAACGCCGAATCGAAGGAAAGCCAGGACGCCTGCTTCATGCCGCCGGACAAGACCGCGGCGGAGTTTTTGCACGATCACTTCGGCGAGACCGTGCCCGGCGGGACGTTCGCCGCCGCGTCCGACGGGCGCATCCTCGGGCGGCACGGCGGCATCTACGCGTACACGGTCGGGCAGAGGAAAGGCACGGGCGTGGCGATGGGCGTCCCGGCGTGGGTCAGCCGCATCGACGCGGGCGAAAACAAGGTCTTTCTCACGACGAACCCGGACGACCTTCTGCGCGACTCGCTCGTGCTGCCAGGCGCGCACTGGATCGCGAAGCCAGCCGAGGCCGTTGAATTCCGCGCGCAGGTGCAGATACGCTACCGGTCGCGCCCAGCGGACGCCTCGGTCCTGCTCTCGCCGAACGGCGTGGTATTCATCCGGTTCGACGCGCCCCAGCGCGCGGTCACGCCCGGACAGGCGGCGGTCATCTACGACGGGGAACGTCTTCTCGGCGGCGGCTGGATTTCATAAACTCAGGGCACAAAAACGTACCCCTTCCCCCTACTCAAAAAATAGGATTACGCCTGCGGCTTGTTTTGAGGCACATCGCTGCTGACCGCGATCACGGCGGCACGCCCGAAAACGTCCGACGGCGTGCTGGACAGCACCACGACGCGCCGTTCGCCGTCGATCTCGTATTCGCGGACGATCGTTCTGCCCGTGTCGAACGCCTCGCGCACGGCCCTGCCCGCGTCGACAGCCTGAAGCCACGGCACGGAATTGATGTTCCGCCACGGGAGATCGCCCGTCTGCGTCACCTCGCCGTACTGCATGTGATAGTCGATGATGCGTCCTTCGCGGTCCGTCACCAGCACGCGCACCGGCAGGGATTCGTAAACGGCTTCCGCCAGGTTGCGTCTTCTGCGGCGCGCGCGGATGGAAAGCAGCGTGACCAGCGCCAGTCCGCCCAGCACGACGGCGTTCGCGGCGAGCAGAGCGAAGATGCGTTTCCGGGTCCAGGTCTGATACACCCGGATCTTCGGCGCTTTTTTGGTCGCCGTGTTCGCCAGGACGCCGTTTTCGGGGAAATCGGACAGGTTCAGACGGTAGCGCTTCAGCGCCGCCTCGTTGAGCCACAGTTCGTCGCTCTCCGCGATGGTCGTCGGGATCCCCTGCCGCGATGACTCCAGCGGACCTTTTCCGAGCTCTTCCAGCAGGTCGCCGGTCTGGACCGCGAGCTTCTTCATGGACCGGCAGAAGCCCCCGACCGCATTTTTCCGCGTGGGCGGCGTGTCCGCGAAGACCGGGCACGCGTCGAAGTCGGCGGGAAGCCATTCCACTGGGTCAAGCCCCCATTCGAACGAGGACAGAGAAACGATGACCGTGTCCGGCTGGACTTCAGACCGGACCGCCGACCGGAACGCCTCGATCTCCTCGCCGGGGACCTCGCCAAGCGACGCATACTGCTGTCGCATCGTCCGGGAATCGTTTCCACTCTCCATGGAGGACGGCGTAACGGAATCGGGGAGCAGAACGGTCTTCAGCGTCTTCCCCGGGCCGAGCTTTTCGCGGAGCGCCATTTCCTTCTTTTCGTCCCAGTTCATGCGGGACGCCAGCAGCACGACCTTCTTCGTATTCGGGAACGCCCGAAGCGCCAGGTCAACGTTCGGCCACGGGTCCGCCGGATGCACGATCGCGAAATTGTTGAGTTCCTTTCGTTCCGAATCCCCTGTATCGGTGTACCTGAGGAGCGATTCGTCGAACGAGCTCACGCCCGCGAACACCACGGCGAGCTCGCCGTTCAGGTTTTTCGTTTTGAAATTGATGTCGTAAACCCCGTCGAGCATATTCGCGATCGATTTGGCGATCCCGTCGGACGCGACGACGATCACCGCGCCGTACTGCCCTTTCGCCTCGTATAACTTGCTGAATGCATCGTCGGGGAGGACCTCGCCGCTATGGAACGAGTTTTCGATCCGAACCGGGAACACTTCCGTTTCGTACAGGAAAGACGGCGACACATACATCATCTCCCGTTCCTCGGGCAACACCAGCAATGAATCGATGTCCGGCAGTTCCCTCCAGTTTTCGCCGAGACTCCCGACCAGTTCGTCTTCCTGTTCCTTCTTTTTGCGCTCGCGTTCCGGCGCGCTCTCGCGCCATTTCCGCATGAGCTCGCGGTATTCCGTCTCGTGCCGTTCGCGCACCTCCTTCAGCCCCGCCAGGAACTCCTCCTGAGCACGAGGTCCGGCTTCGGCGGGGAACAGGATCAGGACGCGCTTGAAGTCCGGCGGAGGCTCCGTCGCGATCGAATCAGCTCTCGCGGGCATACCGCAATCGAATAAGGACCGTCCCGTCATCAAGACGGCGCAAAACAAAAACAGCTTGAAAAGCAGGTGTTTCAAATCCATTCTCCCGAACAGAATCCGGAAATCCGGTTTTCCGATTCTACAGAGAATATTATACTATCAAACACAGGCAAAATCAAGCGGAACGGCCATTTTTCGCAAAAAAAAGCGATGCGGCGGACGGCTCCCCTGCCCCGCCGATGCCGCGGAACGCGGAAAACGGACGCAAAAAAAACCGGGAAAGCGCGGAGCCTTCCCGGTTCGGAATATCACTGCGGGATCACATCGGATCCCGCCGGATCATGTCAGCCGATCAGTACATACGGCCGTCGACGACTTCCTTCGTGATGTTCTTGGTGTCGTACACGCCTTCCTGGGAGGGGATGTAGGACGGGACGGTCTCGCCGGCGTGGATCTTTTCGATCACGTCGAAGAGCTGCGCGCCGATGAGCGGGTTGCATTCGACCGTGCAGTTCGCCTTGCCGTCGAGGATGGCCTGGAACATGCTCTTGACGCCGTCGATGGAGATGATGATGATGTCCTTGCCGGGCTTCTTGCCGGCTTCTTCGATCGCCTGGATGGCGCCGAGCGCCATGTCGTCGTTGTGGGCGAAGAGGACGTTGATCTGGTCGGCTTCCGGGGACTTCAGGAACGATTCCATGACTTCCTTGCCTTTGGCGCGGGTGAAATCGCCGCTCTGGGACTTGATGATCTTGATGCCGGGGTGATCCTTGATGATCTCCTCGAAACCTTTCTTGCGGTCGATGGCGGGGGCGGAGCCGACGGTGCCGACGAGCTCGGCGACGTTGGCGTTTTCGCCGACGTTGTCAAGGACCCAGCGGCCGGCGCGGCGGCCTTCTTCCACGAAGTCGGAACCGATCAGGCTCTTGTAGAGATCGGGTTCGGACACGTCGACGGCGCGGTCGAAGAGGACGACCGGGATGCCGGCTTCCTTGGCTTCCTTCAGGACGTCTTCAAAACCGGTGGCGACGACGGGGGAGAAGGAGATCACGTCCACGCCCTTCGTGATGAAATTGCGGATCGCCTTGATCTGGTTTTCCTGCTTCTGCTGGGCGTCGGAGAACGTCAGTTCGATGTTGGGACGCTTGGCGGCCTCGCCCTTGATGGACTCGGTGCTGGCCTTGCGCCAGTCGGATTCCGCGCCGACCTGGGAGAAGCCGACTTTGATCTTGGAGCTGTCGCTCTTGGAGCATCCGGCGACGAGGAGCGTCGCGGCTGCGGCGGCCATGATGACGGTTGCAAACTTGTTCATGATGCTTGCCTTTCTTAGTTTGGTGTTTGAAAAAAGGTTAATGGGATTTCGATTTGGATTTGGAGATCTTCGTGATCAGGTTCTGCATGAAGATGAACGCGAGCACGAGGAGGCCGACGATGATGCGCGTCCACCAGGAGTTGATGCGCCCGTCGAAGATGATCAGCGTCTGGATCAGGCCGAGCACGAGCACGCCGAACAGCGAGCCGAAGACGTAGCCGACGCCGCCCGTGAGCAGCGTGCCGCCGATCACGACCGCGGCGATGGCGTCCATTTCCAGACCGACGCAGTTCAGCGGGTTGCCCGCCTTCAGGTAGATCGCGTAGACCACGCCCGCCAGCGCGGAGCAGAAGCCCGCGATCGTGTAGGTCAGGATCTTGGTGCGGCCGACCGGAATGCCCATCAGCGTCGCGGCGAGCTCGTTGTCGCCGATGGCGTAGATGCTGCGTCCGGCGCGCGTGCGCTGGGAGAAGACGATCGCGATGACGAGGACCACGATATAAAGGATCACGATGAAACGGAGATGCAGCCCTTTGCCGAGCGTGACCGTAAGATTGTTCTGGATGAAATCGAACACCCGGTCGTTCTTGATGGGGATGGATTTCTCGCTCACGATGAAGCCGCAGCCGCGAATGAAGAACATGCCGGCGAGCGTCACGAGGAACGGCGGCAGGCTGAAGCAGTGGATCAGCCAGCCCTGGAGCATGCCGAACAGGATGCCGATCACGAGCGCCAGCGCAATCGCCCAGAGCGCGTTGCAGCCGGACTCGATCATCTTCGCGATCAGGATGCTGGTAAAAGCGATGATCGAGCCGACCGAGAGGTCGATGCCGCCGGTGAGAATCACCAGAGCGGTGCCGATCACGGCGATGCCGAGGTAGGCGTTGTCGATGAAGAGATCCAGGAAGACCTTCGGGGAACCGAAGTTGTCGAAGGAGATGATGCCGATGAGGTAGACGACGAAGAAGACCAGGATCGTCGCCGAGATCGGCACGTAGCGCATCGGGAATTTGAATTTTTTCACTGGACGCCTCCTTTCGCCGCCTTCGAGGCGAAGACGGAAAGGACTTTCGCGCGGAAGACCGGCGACTGGAGCAGGCACACGATGATGACCACCATGGCTTTCGGGACCTGCACGATCGCAGGGCTCACGTTCTTCATGTACATCGTGGTCGTGAGCGTCTGGATCAGGATTGCGCCGACCAGCGAGCCGGAGAGGAAGAAGCGTCCTCCCGCCATCGAGGTGCCGCCGATCACGGTGGCGAGGATGGCGTCGAGTTCGAGGTTGAGGCCGGCGTTGTTGGAGTCGGCGCACTTGATGTTGGAAGCGGCGAGAAGGCCCGCCACGCCCGCGCAGAACCCGCAGATGACGTAGGTCAGCCATTTGATGCGGCGCGCCTCGATGCCCGCGTAGCGGCTCGCGCGCTCGTTGTTGCCGACGGACTCGATGAAGAGCCCGAACGCCGTCTTGCGCGTGAGCAGACCGGCGATCACATACATCGTGACCACGATCCACACCGAGAACGGCAGGAACAGCGCATGTCCGTTGCAGAGGAACACCAGGCCGGGGTTGTCGAACGTGATGATCTGGCCGTCCGTGATCAGCTGCGCCACGCCGCGGCCCGCGACCATCAGGACCAGCGTGGCGACCATCGGCTGAATGCCGAATCCCGCCACCAGCATGCCGTTCCAGAAACCGGCGATCGACGAGAGGACGAGCGCGGCGGCGACCGGGATGATCCAGTAGAAAGCGGGTCCCATGGACGCGCCGGGGCAGTTCCCGGCGTCGAGCATGGAGATCAGGAGCGCGGCGATCGCGCCGGCGATCGCCATGACCGCGCCGACCGAGATGTCGATGCCGCCCGTGGCGATCACGAGCGTCATGCCGATGGCGAGGACCATGACTTTCGAGCCCTGGTTCAGGATGTCGATCGGGGTGCCGTAGAGGTAGTAGCCGAAAATGGAGACGCCGTTGCCGTCCTTCTTCTCAGGGACGGCCTGCTGCTGTCCGGCGGCATCCGAAGCGGCATTCGCGGCGGCTCCGGCGTTCTCCGAAGCGGCATTCGCCGCGGCTTCCGCGGAGTCGCCCGCGGCCTCATAGTTTTCGGGAGTGATCCAGGAGGTGCCGGGCCGGGGGGACTCGGCCGTACCGGACAGAGCCTGGACCGCCTGCGCGGAATCCTGTTTCTTGATCTCGATCTTGAAGAAGTTTTTGGTGAAAAGCGCATTGAACAGCAGGAGCAATGCGAGCGAAACGAGAGGCCACACGAGATGGCGGAATTTGTTCGATGTTTTGTTCATGGCGTCCGGCCCCTTAACCTGCGATGAGTTTCATGACGTTTTTGAGGGAGATGTCGGAACCCGCGATCTCGCCGACTTTCTTGCGGTCGCGGAGCACGATCACGCGGTCGCAGTCGCGCACCACTTCCTCGAGTTCGGAGCTGATGAAGATGACCGCCATGCCTTCGCCGCAGAGCTGCTGCGTCAGGGCTTCGATCTCCGCCTTCGCGCCGACGTCGATGCCGCGCGTGGGCTCGTCGAGGATCAGCAGCTTCGGGTTGGTGGCGAGCCAGCGGGCGATCAGGACTTTCTGCTGGTTGCCGCCGCTCAGGTGCTTGATGAGCTGTTCGCCGCTCGGCGTCTTGATGCGCAGCAGCTTGATGTACTTCTCCGCCATCTCCTCCTGCTGCTTCAGCGTCATGGTCTTCCAGATGCCTTTCGACGCCTGGAGCGCGAGCATGATGTTTTCGCGGATGGTGAGGTCGGGGATGATGCCCGTGACCTTGCGGTCCTCGGCGATCAGGGCGACTTTCGCCTTCACCGCCTTCTGCGGGGAGTTGAAATTGACGGACTTGCCGCACATGGTCATCGTGCCGGAGTCGTGCGGATCGACGCCGAAAATGATCTGCGCGATCTCGGAGCGCCCGGACCCGAGCAGGCCCGCGAGGCCGAGCTGTTCGCCCGCGCGGACGCTGACGTCGACCGGGCTGACGGTGCCGACCCTGCCGATGCCCTTCGCCTCGTAGACGGTGTCGCCGAACTTGGTGTTCTTCACGATGCCCGCCTGCATCTGGTTGATCTCGTCCGGGGTCTTGCCGATCATCTTCGCGACCATTTCGATGCGCGGGAGGTCCTTCGCGTCGTAGGAGCCGACCAGCTGGCCGTCGCGCAGGATGGTGATGCGGTCGCTGACCTCGTAGACCTGGTCGAGGAAGTGCGTGATGAAGATGATCGCCATGCCTTCCTCGCGGAGCTTCTTCATGACCTTGAAGAGTTCCTTCACCTCGTTCTCGTCGAGGCTGGAGGTCGGTTCGTCGAGGATCAGCAGCTTGCAGTCCACGTCCAGTGCGCGGGCGATCGCTACGAGCTGCTGGATCGCGATGGAGTAACTGGAAAGGTTTTCGCCGACGTTGATGTCGATGTCGAGCCGGGCGAGCGCCTTGCGCGCCTGGACCTTGCTTTCCTTCTTGTCGATGAGCCCGAGCTTCGTCCGGGGTTCGCGGCCGATGCAGATGTTTTCGGCGACCGACAGGTCGGGCAGCAGGTTCACTTCCTGATACACGGTGCTGATGCCGGCGTGTTCGGCGTCCAGCGGGGAACGGAACTTGCATTCCTTCCCGTTGAAATAGACCGAACCGGCGGATGCGGGGTAAACGCCCGTGATGATCTTGATGAGCGTGCTCTTTCCCGCGCCGTTCTCTCCCATGAGCGCATGGATCTCCCCGGCTTTCACCGAGAAATCGACGCCCTTGAGAGCCTTGACACCGAGGAATTGTTTCTCAATGCCTTTGGTTTGCAGTAAATCCATCCGTTTGTCCTATCTGGGTGGGTGTGAGCATTTAAAAAAATAATATTCTAAACAAGATAGCACAGATTCGGCATTTTTCAATAAGAAAAAAGCATTTTTCCGCAATTATTTGTTTCGAATTTCAAATATTTTCCAGCCGTCTTTTTTCCCCTTGACTTTTGCGTCGTGCGAAAGTATATTATCCTGAACAAAATCCTGAACAAATAGTGTATAAAAACCAATCAACGGGATCTCGCCATCCTTCGCAAAGAGAAAGGTTTCCGCCATGCGTCCCAAACCCGTTTTGCCAGCCGTTTTCCTCGCCGCCGCCACGCTCGTTTCCGCGCTCGCCGCGGAGCCCGTCCTCGAGTTCAAGGTGAACAGGGACGCCCCCCGCACCGCCGGGATGCTCGGCCCCTCGCACGACGAGGAAGTGATCTTCGGGCTCGGCTCCGACGGAAAGGAACACTTTTTCGGGGTCGGCACGGACGTCCGCGGACAGGGCATCACGATCTGGCGGTCGGACGATCTGGTGAACTGGAAGGACGCCGGGAAGGTCTTCACGCGAGAGAACGCGCCGAAGATCCTGAACTTCGGGCCGCGCGGCTGGAGCTACGAGTTCAACTCCGTGAAGATCGACGACAAGGGCGAGTACGAGTTCCTGGCGGAACGCGCGCCCGGCGCGAACAACTACCGCCTCGGCACAAACCAGCCGTTCTGGGCGCCTTGCATCTGCTACAACGGCGCGGACCAGACCTATTATCTCTACTACTCCTGCTCCGCCTACGGCACGCGCAATTCGTTCATCGGCTGCGCGAAGAGCAAGACGCTCGACGCCGGGTGGGAGGACTGCGGCCAGCTCATCCACACGCGCACCGGCGACGGCAAGCAGTTCAACGCCATCGACCCGACGGTCTTCTGGGACCAGACCGGCCGCCTTTGGATGATCTACGGCTCGTTCTTCGGCGGCATCGCCATCGTGGAGCTGGACCCGAAGGACCCCTCGAAACTGCTCCGCCCCGGTACGCACGGCAAAGTCATCGCCTGCCGCGGCTACGAAAAAGTCTACGAGCAGGACGGATTCCAGGGCAACCCGACCACCGGCGTGAAGGGCGAGAAGTTCACCGCCTACGGCATCGAGGGCGCGAGCATCGTCTACTATCCTAAAAAACGCTACTACTACCTCTTCGTCTCCTACGACCGTCTGGACTGGACCTACCATGTGCGCGTCGGGCGTTCGAAGAACATCGAGGGCCCCTACCTCGACTATCTCGGACGCCCGCTCGTGTACAATCAGGAGAAACAGGGGCCCGAGGAAGTGAACGGGACCAAGCTCATCGGGCCGTACCGCTGGAAATCGACCGGAACGGGCTGGGTCGGCACCGGTCACACCACGCTCTTCCGAAATGCGAAGAGCAATTACAGCGATCTCTTCTTCGGCAGCAACTGCAAGTGGCAGGGCGTGCCGGGATCGTTCCTCGGCCTGCGGCGCGTCTTCTGGTCGGAAGACGGCTGGCCCCTGCTCTCGCCCTGCATCTATGGCGGCGAAGATCTGAAGATCAGAAGCGGGTTCATGGGCAAAAACATCGTCGAAAAAGACGGCATCCTGAACTCCGGCGAATCCGCGCAGTGGGACTTCATCGTCTTCAGCGTCACGGACGACACCACGAACCGCCGCATCGACGAATCGACGATCTGCACGCTCAAAGCGGGATCGGCATCCCCGATCCCGGCAGACGGAACCATCGAGGGCGGCGGCAAGTGGGAGATCACTTACGAGAATTCGATTTCAGTGATCGCGGACGGCCTGAATGGAGGCTATGTCGGGTTTGACAACGGCATTTCCATGTCCGTGGAACTCCCCGGCGGCGTGAAGGCGAAGGGCTTCTGCGCCTACGGCTGGGACCAGGACAGGAAATGCCAGACCGTGTTCTTCACCGGACTCACCGACAAGGGAATCGCCGTCTGGGGGCAGCGCATCCCGCCCAAAACCGAGGCACAGGCAAAATAACCTGAGGCTTCACGTTATCCAGACAGCAGAAGAGCCGTCCGGTTCATCGCCGGGCGGCTCAAACATTTTTTGAGGCGAAAAAGCAGAGGAACATCTTCGTGCCCGAGCGGAGCCGGACACTGCCGCAGTGGAGGCGCAGAATCCCGTGCGCAAGCGAAGCCGGGCACTGCTGCAGTGGAGGCGCAGTCGCCTGTGCGCAAGCGAAGCTGAGCGCACTGCCGCAGTGGAGGCGCAGCCTCCCGTGCGCAAGCGAAGCTGAGCGCACTGCCGCAGTGGAGGCGCAGCCTCCTTATTTCTTCACGCAGGTCGCGTCGGACCAGCTGCCGACGGCGCGCCCCTGCCAGCCGAGGCCCTTGTTGTAAGAGGTGGTGAGGTCGTGGAACCGGGTCGGGATGGTGGACTTCCAGTCGGTCGCCGTGATATGACCGTCGACATAGAGGATCGGCGGAGCGCCTTTGTGGCGGGAGGTGTCGTCGCGGACGGTGCCGAGTTCGCCGATGGAGGTATCGCCTTCGCGGATGCGCAGGTGGTACACGTTGACGGTATCGTATTCCTCGGTGTTGCAGGACTCGCCCGGCTGGTGGTTCTTGCCCCAGTGGTCCGTGATCAGGATCAGGTCGGACGGCTTCTGCGGGTCGCTGACGCGGCTGTTCACGAGGCGCGGATCGACCAGGGCGTCGCCCTCGCTGCCGTTGGAGCCGTCCTTGTATTTCATCGTGCCGCCCTTGGTGGGGTTGTTGCGGCCGTAGCTGGCGGTCGCGCCAGGGGACGAGTCGCTGGGGCACTTGAAGACCTTCACCATGGCAAGCCCGGTCTGGTTCAGGTACTTGTCGTAATTGGCGGGCTTCATGTAGCCGCTGCTCGGGACGGAGTCGTTTTTGAATCCGCCGTTGGCCGCAATCAGGTCGCGGTACCAGGTGCTCCAGTTGGAGATCACCTTCATCGACCGGTTGTTGTTGACCGCGTACTGCTGGATGTAGACGCTGATGTTCTTCTGGTTGCCGAGGCACTGCGCCTTTCTCGCCGTCTCTCTGGTGGAGCGCAGGGCGGGGAACGTGAGGGCGGCGAGGATGCCGATGATGGCGATCACGATCAGGAGTTCGATCAGGGAAAAGAAGCGGAAGCGGGGATGTTGATGATTCATGGGAGAATCCTTTCTGACCGGGGCGTTAATCAAAACGGAATCTTGCTTAAAAATAGTTTCGTTTCCTTCACTATACCATGTTTCCCAAAAAAAGCAAACCGGAATTCTCCGTTTTCTGGAAAATTCCGGCTGTTTTTTTCCATTTGCCGAAGGGGACCGGCGCGACGCCCCGGCCGCGCCACGGCCGGAGCCTTGTCCGGTACGGCATCCCGTTCCCCCCTCAGGATCGCGGATCTTACTTTTTGTGGTTCGGATCGTCGGTCCAGCTGCCGACCGCGTAGCCGACCCACTTCAGCTCATCCAGCTTGCCCAGGCTCGAGCCGCTCGGATAATACTCCCTGGGGATCGTCTGCAGATAATCCCTGGACGAGACGTGGCCGTCGACGAAAAGGATCGGGGATTCGCCCTTGTGGCGGGGAGAAGCCTTGCGGTCGCCTTCGACGCCGACGCTGGTGTCGCGGCGGAGATGGAACGCGTTGGTGGTGTCGTTTTCACCGGCGGCACGGGCGCCGCTGCCTTCGTTGCAGGACTGTCCGGGGATGTGGGTCTCGTCCCAGCGGTCCGCGACCAGGATCAGATCGGAAGGCCCGCGGAACGAGCTGAGGCGGCTGCTCACGACCTTCGGCGACGCTTCGGGATTGCTGCCGTTCCATCTCATGGTCCCGCCCTTCTGCGGATCGTTGCGGGCATAGCTGGCGGTCCCTCCGGAGGTGTCGGCGGGGCACTTGAAAACGCGGGTCATGGCGAGACCTTCGGTGGTAAGGCAGCTTTTCCGTTTTTTCATGTCGGGGTCCAGATAGGTCTTGGAATCGCCCTTGCCCTCCTGGAATCCGCCGTTGGAGGAGATCATGTCGCGGTACCAGGTCTGCCAGGAGGAGACCACCGAGATCGACTGGTTGTGGGTCAGCGCGTACTGATGGACATACAGCCCGATGTTCTTCTGGTTGGTGAGGCACTGGGCCTTCTTCGCCGTCTCCTTGGCGGAGCGCAGCGCGGGAAGAAGCATGGCGGCGAGGATCGCGATGATGGCGATCACGATCAGGAGTTCGATCAGGGTAAAACGACGGACAAACGATCTTTTCATGAATGAAATCCTTTCAACCGTGCGGTGCACGAAAAGTAAGACGGGATAAAAACATTATATACTATAATACCTTACAGCTGAAAAATCAAGCCCTCTACAGTATTTTTTGCTCGGACGAGCTCAAAATCAGGCGGAGCCCCGCCGGCGGCGCCGGCGCAATGTCCGCGGATACGCCGCCGGACGGAAGACGGCACGGCGCAGGCATGCTTTTCAGGCGCGCCCGCTCAATTTTTCTTCTTCAGCACCGGATCGTCGGACCAGCTGCCGTAGGCGCGCCCGGTCCAGTTCATGTTGTCGTTGATCTCTTTCACGGTATACCCCTTGACCGTCTGCTTGTAGTCCGTGGCGACCACATGGTTGTCGACGTAAAGGATCGGCGCGGTGCCGGTGTGGCGGGACGCATAATCGTCATAGTCGCCCGCCGCGCGTTCGTAACGCAGGTTGAACGCGTTCACGGTGTCGAATTCGCCACCGTTCGGCCATGCGCCAAGGCGGGTGTCGTTTTTTTTCGTTTCGCCGGGGGTATGGTTGTCGGACCAGCGGTCGGCGACGATGATGAGGTCGGACGGAGTCCTGACGTCGTTGACGCGGCTGGTGACAAGCCTCGGGTCCTTTTTGTCCTTGAACATGGTCCAGCCGCCGCTGGGGTCGTTGCGTCCGTAGCTGGCGGTGCCTTTCGTGACGTCGGAGGGGCATTTAAAGACCTTCGCGATCCCCTGCCCCTTGGCGTCGAGGTTTGACGCCTTGACGTGGGATTTGCTCATGTCCTTGTAGGTGCCGCCGTTTTCGATCACGAGCTTCTGGTACCAGTCGCTGTAGCTCTGGAGCACATTGAGATGCTGCGTGTTGTTCAGGGCGTACTGCTGGATATAGAAACCGATGTTCTTTTCATTGTTGATGCAGCCGGCTTTTTTGGCGGATTCGCGCGCGGAACGCAGTGCGGGGACCGCAAGCGCCGCCAGGATCACGATGATGGCGATCACGATCAGAAGTTCGATCAGAGAAAACGGGCGCCGGACAGTTTTTTTGACAGACATATTGAAGTTCATCCTTATGAAAAAGTTGTTGTCGACGGAAAGAGATCAAAGACCCGGCACAGCCATCTGCTTCGCCTTCGGGACCCAGAAGGTGTTCTGATAGACTCCGAGCGGGTACTCCACGACGTTCTGATAGCGTTTGTTGATGACGAAGAGGTCGTACGGGGAGACGAGGAAAAGATACGGCTCCTCCTCGTGGATGAGGCGGTGGAACTGATGGTAAAGCTCCGTGCGCCTGTCGAGGTCGAAGCACGTGCGGATCTCCATGATCAGGCGGTCCGCCTCCTCGTTCGCGAACGAGATGAAATTGCTGGACGCCTCGATCTTCAGGTTGTCGGAGTGCCACAGCTGGTACGGGTCGTTGGAGACGGACATGCGCCACGCCAGGCGGACGGCGTCGAACTGGCGCTTGTCGATGCGTTCGAGCATGACGGACCATTCGAGGGAGAGGATCTCGAGCTTGACTCCGGCGCGCGCGAAGTCCTCCTTCAGGATCGGCAGGAGCTTCTGGTCGGTCGTGCTGGAGTTCGCGTAGATCACGGTGAAGACGAACGGCTTGCCGTCCTTGTCCAGCACGCCGTCGCCGTCGGTGTCCTTCCATCCGGCGTCCGCGAGCATCTTCTTCGCCTTTTCGACGTCGAAGTCGTACGGCTCGACCGTGGGGTCGTTCGCGCGGGAATCCACGAAGAACGGACCGGAGACGGGCCGCACGAGGTCGGAATAGACGTCGCGGATGATGCGCTTGCGGTCGACCAGATGGCTGAGCGCGACGCGGACGTTCCGGTCCTGGAAGAGCGGGTTCGCGAGGTTCAGCCCGATGTAGGAATAGGACATGCTCGGCAGGCGCATTTTCCGCAGGAAGCCGCCCTCCTGGAACTCAGCGGTATCGGTGTTGTTGACCCACTGTTCGGTCGTGAGGCTGTCGGCGTCGAGCGTCTGGGAGCGGAGCGCCTGCAGCCGTGTGTTCGGGTGCTGGATCAGCTCGTAGACGACGGTCTTCAGCGCGGGCATGATGCCGACGCGCTTGCCGTAGTATTTCTCGAACCGCTTGAACACCACGCGCTTGCCCTTCTCCCAGCTGTCGAGCTGGTACGGGCCGCAGCCGACGATCATGCGGTTGCGGACGTGGTCGTCGTTGAACTTCGCGCCGTCGAACGGCCCCTCGTAGGCGTGGTAGAAATGCCGGGGAAGCGGCATGAGCGAGAGCGTGATCTCCTCGGAGAGGATATACGGGCGCTCCCACACGACCTCGAATTCGTAGTCGTTGATGACGTTGATCTGCTTCAGGTCGGCGAGGTAGCTCCGCATCGGCGCCGCGTTCACCGTCTCGTCCTTGATGACGTCCACGTAGAATTTGAAGTCCTCCGCCGTGACCTCGACGTTCTCCCACTTCTTCCCGGTCACGGGATCGGTGAAGTCGTGCCACAGGATGCCCTTGCGGAGCTTGATTCGGTAGGTCAGCTTGTCGTCGGAGAGCGTCCAGGACTCCGCCATGCGCGGCACGAACCGGTCGATGTCCTTGAAATGCCGTTCCGCGAGCGAGTCGCAGGTGAGCCCCCAGAAATCCGACACGGTCGCGTCGTTATTGATGATCATGTTCATGTTGCCGGTGTCCGAGGTGATCGCGCCGATGAAGCGGCCGCCCTGCTCG
Organism: uncultured bacterium; assembly: GCA_902780135.1. Taxonomy (GTDB): domain Bacteria; phylum Verrucomicrobiota; class Lentisphaeria; order Victivallales; family UBA1829; genus UBA1732. The sequence goes on along the minus strand of CACZEK010000016.1, from coordinate 92,231 downwards.
GCGTTTTTGTCGTAGAACTCCGCGTTGCCCGCCGGAGCCTCGCCGGAAAGTCCTGCCCCGCCGCCGGACGCGACGGCAAAGCCGTCCGCCGATAACCGGTCGATGCGTTCGGAGAGGTCGGCGACAGCCTTCGTGAGAGCTTCGGTCTGGAATCTCTGGCGGTCGATCGCGGTTACGACCCCGGCGCCGATGATCGCCAGGACGATGAGGCAGAGGAAAAGAAGGACGGGTGTGAGAAAAGATCTGTTCTGCATGGGATGAAACCGGGATTGTGAATCACTTCCTGTGGGTGAACTTCTTGCCGAAGCCGTACTTGGTCTTCGCCTGATTGTACTCCTCGCGCGCCATGGGCTCGTTCTCCTCCATGGCGCGGATGCGGTCGGAGTCGCAGGGATGCGTGGAGAGGATGGCTTCCAGCTTGCTCGAGCCTTCGGCGTTGTTGGTGAAACGCCGCCAGAAGGTGTAGGACGCGCTCGGGTCGTATCCGGCGCGCGCCATCAGGACCAGGCCGATGATGTCCGCTTCGGACTCGTTGCTCCTGCTGTACGGCAGCATCACGCCGACCTCGGTGGTCGTGCCGTAGATCGCGTCGACCGTCTCGCTGTTGAAGGCCGCCGAGACGAGGACCGCGCCGACGGACTGAATGATGGAGCGCGACATACGTTCGCCGCCGTGACGCGCGATCGCATGGCCGATCTCGTGCCCGACCACGAACGCCAGCTCGGCCTCGTTGTCCATGCCGTCCATGATGCCGCTGTAGACCGCCACCTTGCCCCCGGGCAGGCAGAACGCGTTCTGGATCTCGGAGTCCAGCACCGTGAACTCCCAGTCGAAATCGTCCATGCCGGCGACCGCCTTGATCGCGTTGCCGCAGCGTTCCAGCGCGGCGTTGTACTCCGCGTTCTTGCTCCTCGGATACTCTTTCTTGTATTCCTCGTAGGACTCCGCGCCCAGGCTGTTTTCGTAGGACTCGGTCGTCAGCAGGAACTGCGAACGCCCCGTGACCGGGACGCTCCGGCAGCTGCAGAGGCCGCAGGTCAGGACGAGCAGGAACAGGATCAGGCTGTTCCGTACGGGCGGGGAAACGTGTTTGACGGCGGATGTCATGGTGTTCGCTCCTGAAAAAGATGATGAACGGCACGGCGTTCTGATTTCACGAAATCAAATTGCGCTCATGGCTGCGCATTTCTAAATATACAGCATTCCGCTTCATCTTTCAAATCGTTTCCTCAAAAAAGTTTGACGGATGCGGAGGCTTTCCCCGAAAAAACGGAAAGGCGGCCCGGCTGCCGGAAGTCAGGCCGCCCTGCCCCCGCGCATTGTTCAGGCGGGGGCGAAACCGCGTCAGAGCGGGATCGCGTAGTCGATCTGCGGGATGACGCGGAACCAGTCGGCGGGGGGACGTTCGAGCTTGATGCTCGATTCGTGGAGCAGGTTCCGGCGCAGGATGGTGATCTTCACGATCGTGCCCGGATCGAGCGAAAGGATCCGGTTGCGGAGTTCGTACGTGTCGGCGACGTCCTCGTCGTTCAGCTTCACGATCACATCGCCCTCGCGCAGCCCCAGATGCTCCGCCGGGGAATTCTGGAATATTCTGCGGATGACCGCGCCCTTCTGCGCCTCGCTGTTCTCTTCGCCGGGCGAACGCAGCTGCGAGGGCATCGCGCCCATGATGCCGAGCCACGGCCGCACGATCTCGCCGTGCTCGATCAGCGTGTCGGCGACCGACTTGGCGATCTCGGCGGACACGGCGAACGCGATGCCGATGTTGCCCCCGGACGGCGCGAGGATGCAGTCGTTCACGCCGATCACGTCGCCCGCGGCGTTCAGCAGCGGCCCGCCGGAATTGCCGGGGTTGATGGAGGCGTCCGTCTGGATGTAGTTCTCGTACAGGTTCACGCCGACGCCGGACCGCTGGACGCCGGAAACGATGCCCGCGGTCACGCTGTGCTCCAGGCTGAACGGCGCGCCGATGGCGATCGTCCACTGCCCCAGCCGGATGTTCTTCGGGTTGGCGAACGTGAGCGCCATGAACTTCTTCCCCTTCGGCGGCTCGACCTTCAGCACGGCAAGATCGGACGTCGGGTCGACGCCGATCAGGTTGGCGTGGTATTCGCGCCCCTCGTGGTCCGTGACCAGAAGCGCGTTCGCGCCGCTCGCCACGTGGTAGTTCGTGAGGATGTAGCCGTCCTCGCGGATGAAGAAGCCGGACCCCTGCCCCGCGGGCACTTCGTAATACTGCGCGGGACGCCCCCACGAACGGCGCGACGGGACGATCCGCTGGTTGGAGATGCAGACGACGGCGGGCATGGCGCGTTCGATGGTGCCGGTGAAATCCGGCCAGGCCGCCGCAGCGGCCGGGACGGGAGCCTGTTCCTCCGTGTAGGAACGCATCTTCGTCTGATAATCGGCATCCTCCTCAACAGGCTGGCTCACGAACTTCAGGACCAGAAGCGCGGCGCACGCGCCCGCGAGGACCGAAAAAAGCGTATTGAAAACGGATTTCATGGCATCGGCAATCCTTTCTTTTTGATTTCAAGATATTTGGCGTATTCGGCGATCAGCGTGTCCGACATGGTGCGCCAGTCGAACCGGGGTTTCACGAGTTCGCGGCCCGCCTCCCCGAACGCGCGGCGTTTTTCGTCGTTCAGAAGCAGCTCGGAGATCTCCTCCGCGCCGGGCGTGTCGCCGCCGGGCTGAAGCAGATACCCCGTCTTCCCGTTCAGGACCACCTCGCGCGTGCCGTCGATGTCGAACGCCACGACGGGTTTCCGCATGGCGAGCGCCTGGACCGCCGCGCGCGGGAGCCCTTCGCGCATGGAGAAATGCACGAGGACGTCCGCCAGCGACAGGTAGCGCGGCACCTGCGCGGGCGGCACAAGCCCGGCGAAGCTCAGGCGGTCGCGGAATCCGCGTTCCACCGCCTCCGCCTCCAGCCGTTCCCGCAGGAGGCCGTTTCCGATCAGCAGGAAATGCGCGTTCGGGACGCGCCTGACGATCTCCGGGATGCTCCGCCACAGCTCCACGTAGCCCTTCATCGGGAAGAGCCGCGCGAGCGTGCCGACGACCTTCGCGCCGTCCGGGATCCCCAGCGAACGCCGGAGTTCCGGGTCGGGCTCCGTCGTCAGAAAGGGTTCCAGCTCCATGCCGCTGTACACGACCTTGAACATCCCCGGCCGTCCGATATGGTTCCGCAGGCACTGGTCGATCATGTCCTGCGCCACGGCGTAGATGCGGTCGCAGCGTTTCGCCGCCATGCGTTCCAGCTGGATATACATGGCGTTTTTCCACGCCGGATAGATGCGCGAGAACGGCAGGCCGTGGACGGTGTGGACCACCAGCGGCACTCCGGCGGCGCGGGCGGCGTAACGCCCGATGATGCCCGCCTTCGAGGCGTGCGTGTGGACGACGTCGAACTTCTCGTCCCTGAAAAACTTCACCAGCGCGCGGTAGCTCCGCCAGTCGCGGACCGGGTCGATCTCGCGGCACAGCGTCGGGCACTCCTCCACGCGGAAGTCGATCCTGCCGCAGTTGCGGAGGAGTTCGCCTTCCGGCCCCGGCGACGGGCCTGTCATCAGGACGGATTCGTGCCCGGCCTCGTGGAGTCCGCGTGCGGAAAGAAGCGTGTTGACCTGGGCGCCGCCGACGATCATGCGGGTGATAAGATGACAGACTTTCATGGCGAGATGCTTTCAATGGGTTGGATTTGAAGCCGCCGCGCCGACGTCTGCCGGATTTCGGAATCCAGAAACGGGATCCCGTCCTTCCTCAGCGTCAGGCGTCCGCAGCCAGTATGGTTTGACAGCAGAATGCCGTCAATTGTTCCGATGGAAAAAGAAAAATATTCGCCGGAAAGACGGCAGGAGCGTCCGGCGCCGTCATACGGGAGCGCCGTGACCGCCGTGCCGTCCGGCATCTTCTTCACGGCGTTTGAGGGGGCATAGACCTCCAGGACGGGCATCTGCGCGGCAAACGCGTCGAGTCCGTCGAAGGACGCCTTGCGGCCGCTGGAAACCGCCACGGACCGGCAGGCGGAGATGCCGCGTTCCCGCAGATAATCCGCCAGCGCGCCGCCCGTCCTGTAGTCCGGCACGTTCACCACGTCGGCGCGTCCGAGCGCGGGATCCGTCACGACGACCGAAGGCTCCAGTTCGGTCCCGCCGCCGCTCACGATCAGGATCTCGGCGGGGAGAAACGCCGTCCGGAGGCACCAGAACGCGAACAGCGCGGATATGAGCGCGCCCGCGCAAACCGCCCGCCGCCAATGCTTCGTCCGGAGCAGATAGAACAGCGCGGCGAGGAAGAGCACGACCGTCCAGACCGGAGGCCGAGGGACAGACGTCCCGACGAGTCCGCCGAAGAAACGCCCCAGCCAGCCGATCAGGCGGAAGACCTGTTCGAGCACGCCGGAGAAGAAGAGCCCGGCAGGACCAGCCCGGCAGAAAAGAAGCGACGCGCCCGCCACGATGAACGCCCCGTACGCCAGCGGGATCACCAGCATGTTCGCGGGAACCGCGGAGACCGGGAACAGCCCCTGGTACAGGATGGACAGCACGCCGCTTCCGAGGCTCGCCACGGCGGCCGCGGCAAACGCCGACAGCAGGGCCCGCAGCCAGTGCGAGACGAAAATTCTCCGCGCGGAGACGTAGCGCACGGGAAGCGGCTGCGACAGCCCGCGCGAGAAGAATCCGAGCATGACGCTCCCGACGTCGCGCGGCAGGCTCAGCAGCAGAGCGACGGACAGGAACGAATAGTACATGCCCGGTTTCATCAGGCTCGCCGGGGAGATCACCAGGATCGCATACGCCGCCAGCATCAGGGTGTTGATGTGCGAGGTGGAGAGCAGCAGCGAGCGCAGGACCAGGAACATCGCGATCATCACGTAGGCGCGCATCGCAGGCTCGCGCATCCCGGTCGAAAGCGCGTAAAACAGCAGCGGCGCCAGCACGGCAAGGCAGCGTTTGCGGAACGGCATCCAGACCGTCAGAAGCAGGAGCAGCGAGGCGAAGATCCCGACGTGCGTGCCGCTGACCGTCAGAATGTGGATCGTGCCGCTGGAGAGGAATCCGGCGCGCGTCTCCTTTTCCAGCGAGATCTTCCGCCCGCCGAGCATCGCGCCCGCCATCCGCGCGGTTTCGACGCTGTGGAATCCGCGGCAGACCGCCGACAGCGCGGCGTCGCGCAGATCGTAGAGAGTCCGGCGGAATCCCGTCCCGTGCGAGACGATCTCCGGCGATCCCGGTTCCGGGCGGAATATTTCATATATCCCCTCGCGTTCCAGGTAGGCGGCGTAATCGAAGGAACCGGGGAAAAGCGGGGGCTCCGGCGCGGAGAAGACACCCTTCGCGCGCACCGTGTCGCCGAATCCGGGCGGCAGATCGGCCGCATCCTCGCCGCGTCCGCAGTCCAGCAGGACGCGCGGCTGTTCCTTTTCAAAAACGATCCACGGCGCGTCCGCGCCGTAGCGGAACCGGCTCACGCGGCACTGCAGATTCCGCACGCGGAACGCTTCGTCGCTCCGGGCGGACGCCGACGGGTCGTCGACGATGAATTCGGCTTCCGCGGCGAACCGCGCCCTCCCCGCCGTCTCCGCGATGAGATCCCGCTGCCGCCCCGACCAGATCATCGCCGCGATCAGCGCGGGCAGCATCGGCAGTGCGAACCGGAACAGCGCGTCACGGACCGGGACCAGCGCCCAAACCACCAGGACCGCCCCGGCCGGGATCAGGACAAAAGGAAAGCCGTCCCCTCGCACGGAGAGAACGGCTGTGACTGCCGCAAGCAGGAAGAGAGCGGCGGGGCAGGACTGTTCGAACGCGGTCGCGCTTTTCCGGATCAGGCGGAACAGCGCGCGCGGAGAGACGCTCCTGTGTCCCGGCACGGATTCCATGGCGCGGCGCCCGAAACGGTCCCGTCAGCGGAAAAGCGTGCAGAGGATCGCCTTGTGCATGTGGAGGCGGTTTTCCGCCTCGTCGAAGACGATGGAGTGGTCCGACTCCATGACCTCGTCGGTGATCTCCTCGCCGCGGTGCGCGGGCAGGCAGTGCATCACCTTCACGTCGGGCCGGGCGTGTCCGAGCATCTTCATGTCGAGGCGGTAGGGCTCCAGGATCTTCATGCGTTCGCGGGATTCCTTTTCGAAGCCCATGCTCACCCAGACGTCGGTGTAGACGAAATCGGCGTCCTTCATCGCCGCCGCCGGGTCGGTGGTCCATTCCACCTTGCCGGGTCCGAGGTCCTCGTCCATGATCGCCTGGCGCGGACGGAATTCCTCCGGCGCGCCGATCGCGAACGTCATGCCCGCGAGCTTGCACGCCATCATGAGCGAGTTCGCCATGTTGCTGGCGCCGTCGCCGAGGTACGCCATCTTCAGCCCTTCGAGCTTGCCTTTGCGTTCCCAGATCGTGAAGAGGTCGGCGAACGCCTGGCACGGATGGTAGTCGTCCGTCAGGGCGTTCACGATCGGGATGGAGCCGTACTGCGCGAGCCCCTCCACGTCGGACTGCCGGAACGTGCGGATCACGATGCCGTGCAGGAAGCGGCTGAGCACGCGGGCGGTGTCGGCGATGGTCTCGCCGCGCCCCATCTGGGTCTTGCTCTCGTCGAGGTAGATCGGCTGGCCGCCGAGTTCATGGATGCCGACCTCGAACGAAACGCGTGTCCGGGTCGAGGATTTCGCGAAGATCATGCCGATGGACTTGCCTTCCAGCGGGCGGGGCTGACCCGCCTTGCCGCGTCCGGCTTTCAGTGCGGCTGTCGTTTCAATGAGCTGTTCCAGAGCCGCGCGGTCGAATTCGCGTCCGGTGAGCAGGTGTTTGATCATTTCCGGCCTCCTTTCGAAGCTGAATATTCCTTGAATGCCGCGCAGATGATGCGCACGGCCTTGTCGCAGTCCTCCCGCTTCACGATCAGCGGGGGCAGAAGACGAAGCACGACCTCGCCGGCGGACAGGGCGACGAGCCCTTTCTCCCGCAGGACGGGAAGGATGTCCTTCGCCGGGAAGTCGAGCACGACGCCGAGCATGAGGCCGCGTCCGCGGACCTCCTTGACGAAATCGTACTTTTCGACGAACTTTTCGAGTTTGCCGCGCAGATACGCGCCCATCTCCTTCACGTTGTCCAGGATCTTGTCCCTGTAGATCGTCTCGAAGACGGCGAGCGAGGCGGCGGTGGCGAGCGCGTTGCCGCCGAAGGTGTTGCCGTGGGTGCCCGGGGTCAGCACGCCGGACAGGCGCTCGTTGCAGACGAACGCGCCCATCGGGATGCCGTTCGCGATCGCCTTGGCGAACGAGAAGGCGTCGGGCTTGACGCCGTATCCCTGCCAGGCGCAGAGCGTGCCGGTGCGGCCCATGCCGCACTGGACCTCGTCGAACATCAGCAGGACGTCCTTCTCCCTGCAGAGCTTTTCGAGCCCCTTGATGAAATCCTCGTCGGCGGGCAGGATGCCGCCCTCGCCCTGGACCGCCTCAAGCATCACGGCGCAGGTCTTCGGGCCGATCGCCTTCTTCACGGACTTCAGGTCGTTGAACTTCGCGAACTTGAAGCCCGGCATGTCGGGGTTGAACCCCTCGCGGTATTTGCTGCGTCCGGTGGCGGCGAGCGTGGCGAGCGTGCGCCCGTGGAACGAGTTTTCCATCACGACGATCTCGTTGCGTCCGGTCGCGTTGCCCCATTTGCGCGCGAGCTTGATGAGCCCTTCGTTCGCCTCGGCGCCGCTGTTGCAGAAGAAAACGCGGCCCTTGCCGAACGTCTTCTTCACGATCAGCTCGGCGAGGCGTGGCATGTTTTCGTTCAGGAAGAGGTTGGACACGTGCACCAGCGTCTGCGCCTGGCGGCAGACCGCCTCGGTGACGGCGGGATGGCAGTGGCCGAGACTGCACACGGAGATGCCGGAGGAAAAATCCAGATATTTCCGGCGGTTCGCGTCGTACAGGTTGACGCCGCCGCCGCGCACGAACAGCACCGCGGGCGTCCCGTAGGTGTTCATGACGTTCTTTTCGTAGAGTTTCTGGAGTTTTTTCGTGGTGTCCTGTTTCATTTTTTCCGGGATCCTTTCCTGATAGATGTGGAAAAGATTTACTATAGCACGTTTTTTGCGGAAAACAATCTTTTCCCGGCCTTTTTTCCGTTTTTTTCAGTTTTTTGCCGGACAGAGGGTTGAAAACGGAAAAAGAAGCGGCATGCGCCGGAGTTTTTCAGCTGCCGGAGCACGCCGCAAACGGCGCGGCTTTCCCATCATGCCGCGCGGGATGTCTGGAGGATCAGGATTCCGCTTCCGCGGTCGCCTCGCCGATGGACGGCGTGCGCTTGTGGTCCTGCTTCTTGTCGAGATAGCGCCGCATCTGCGCGGAGGCTTTCGCGACGACCTCGTCGATCGCCTTGTAGACGTTGTCGAACGCCTGGGAGGCGGCCGTGACCGGGTGGTCCTTCACGGCGGCGTCGAGATGCGCCGTGATCGTGTTTCTCTGCATGTCAAGAACGATCTTCACGCTGCTGATGCGCAGGCGGAATTCGGAGAAGGCATCCTCCGCCGCTTTCACGGCGTAATCGCGAACCTCGTTGTCAAGTTCAAAGTGACGAACGCTTACGGTAATGTCCATATGAGACCTCCTTGGTTCCGATGATTCTTAGAGCGGGCCGGATCACCCTGCCCCGTTCTCTTTGACTTCAACTTACATCTGTTTCTTCCATTTGTCAAGCGGATTTCGCGCTTTTTTCCGTTTTTTTCCGTCCGCGGGCCGCCAGGACGTGCGCGCCCCCGCGTGTGCGGCCGCCCGCCAGGCATGCAAAACGGAGCGGATACGCCGGAAAAAAGCCCCGGTTTCCAGCGGGGAGACCGGGGCGGAAAGTTCAAAACGGATGCCGGAGGGATCAGTCGACCGGGACGTCGGCGAGGATCTGGCGGAGGAATTCGCGGTTCTTGTCCGAGGGCGGGCAGAGCGGCAGACGGTATTCCTCGTCGATGAGGCCGCGGATCGCCATTCCCGCCTTGACCGGGATCGGGTTGGTCTCCACGAACATCGCCTTGAAGAAGCGGTAGAGCTTCCGGTGCAGTTCGCGCGCCTTCGCGTAGTCGCCGGCGTTGCAGAGGTCGACGAGCTGCTTCATCTCCTTCGGGATGATGTTCGACGCCACGCTGACCACGCCGACCGCGCCGACGGACATCATGGGCACGGTGAGCGCGTCGTCGCCGCTGAGGACCGGGATGTCGCAGAGGTCGAGGATCTCGGACACGCGGTCGACGGAGCCGCCCGCTTCCTTCACGCCCGCCACGTTGTGGTTTTTCGCGAGGCGCGCGATGGTCTCCGGGGCGACCGCGACGCCGGAGCGTCCGGGCACGTTGTAGATCACGATCGGGATGTCGCAGGAATCCGCGATGGTGGCGAAGTGGCGGTACAGGCCCTCCTGCGTGGGCTTGTTGTAGTACGGGGCGACCTGGAGCGAGAAATCCGCGCCGTCCGCCTTCGCGTGACGGGTCAGGTGCAGCGCCTCGGCGGTCGAGTTCGCGCCGCTTCCGGCGAGGACCTTGCAGCGTCCGTTCACCAGCTGGACCACGGTCGCGATCACGCGCTCATGCTCCTCGAAGCTCAGCGTGGGCGATTCGCCCGTGGTGCCGACGGGGGAAATGCCGTCGACGCCGTAGCCGATCTGCATTTCGACCAGCTTCGTCAGTTTATCGTAATCCACAGCTCCGTTGCGGAACGGAGTGACAAGCGCCGTGTAGAGACCTTGAATTTTCATGTTCGGGAATCCTTTTCCTTGGGATATGGGCTGTCGGCGGCCGTGACGGACGCCAGTTCAAATCTGTCTGCGGGGGCGGTCCCCCGGTACACTTCGACCGCCGGCCCGGTCAGGATGATACGGTCGGCGTTTTCCGCGGGGAGATGCGTTTTGACGAGGTCGCCGGATCGCGTGCGGAACGTGAGGTCGGCGGGCGCGTGGAAGAATTTCGCCAGCACGCGCGCGGAGGACGCGATCCCGGTCCCGCACGCCAGCGTCTCGTCCTCGACGCCCCGCTCGTAGGTGCGGATCAGCACGGGCTCGGAGAAATCGTGTCCGAACTCCAGAAAATCGACGTTGACGCCCGCCGGCGCGAACGCCTCGTGATAACGCAGCTCGCGGCCGGGACGCAGGATGTCCGCGCGTTCCAGGCCGTCCATGCGGACGACCGCGTGCGGCACGCCGACCGCGCCCTTGAACACAGTATTTCCGGCGGTGTGCTCGTGCGCCTCGAAGTCCTCGGTCACGGGAAGCTCGATGCGGACCAGGTCGCGTCCGATGACCTCGGCGGCAAGCTCGCCGCCGCCCGTCGCGAACGTGATGGACGACTCGCGCGCCAGGCGGTGGTCGTGCGCGAAAAGCGCGGCGCAGCGGAGGCCGTTGCCGCACAGTTCCGCCTTGGACCCGTCGCAGTTGAAGAACTCCATGACGACCTGGGCGCACCCGGGGACGCGCGACTTGGAGAGCAGGATCAGGCCGTCCGCGCCGATGCCGCGGCGGCGGTCGCAGATCTTCCGGATGCTGTCCGCCGTAAAGACGTATGCGGCAGAGGAACAGTCAACGACGACGAAATCGTTGCCTGCTCCGCTCATTTTCGAGAATTTCAGAAGATTCAACTCTGCCTCCGGAGGTTTTCTGTTCGCGGACGGGGACGCCGCACACGTGCCGGGGGAAGACGATTCCCGGGGCGGCGCGGACGGCGGTTTGCCGCTCTACGCTTTAAAAATACTCCAAATCGCTGATTTTACCAGCGTTTTTCCCGAAAAACCATGATTTTTTCCGGACGCGCCGTCCTTTCTACGGCATTTTGTCCGGCATTTTCCGGGAGCCGGACGCGGGATCACTCGGACCGGAGCACGTCGATCGGGTTCTGCTGCGCCGCGCGCCACGCCGGATACGTGCCGAAGACCACGCCCACGAACGACGAGATCAGGAGCGAGCCGACGATGTTCGTCATGGACGCCTCCGTCGGCATTTCCGCGTAGCGTTTCACGATCTCGGAGAGACCGAGTCCGAGCCCGATGCCGATGCAGCCGCCGAGCGTGGTCAGGATCACGGTCTCGATCAGGAACTGGAAGAGGATGTCGAATTTCTGCGCGCCGAGCGCGCGGCGCGTGCCGATCTCCTTCTTGCGTTCGGACACGCTCGCGAGCATGATGTTCATGATGCCGATGCCGCCCACGAGCAGGGAGATGCTGGCGATGGCGCCCATGACGATGGTGAAGATCTTCTGGGTGCGTTCGCGCTGCTTGAGCAGGTCCAGCGGGACGATCATGTCCCAGTCCTTGGTCTTCGCGTGCGCCTTGTCCAGGTAGTTCTGGAGGCGCTTGGACGTGTTATCGATGTATTCGAGGTTGGCGACGTTCACCAGCATCACGTCGTAGTCGACCAGGATCGCCTTGTTGCTGCGCCGCCCCTGGCTCTCGCTCGCGTAGTTGCCGTAGATCGCCATGTCGGTGGAGGCGGGGATCAGGATCATGTCGTTCGGGCTGCCGACTTCCGGCAGGCTCGTGCCGTTGTCGTTGGCGATGATGCCGACGATGCGGTAGGACGCCGTGCCGGTGCGGATGGTCGCCCCGACCACGTCCTTCGCGCCGAGCGGGAAGAGCCTGCGTTTCACGTTCTGCCCGATCACGCAGATGGTCGCGGAGTTGCCGAAGTCGATCTCGTTGAACCAGCGTCCGGACGTGAGGTGGCAGGAGGTGTCCTTCATGAACCCGATGGAAACGCCGCAGAGTTTCAGGTCCAGCCGCGTTTCGCCCCGCATGATCTTCTGGCGGGTGTTGCGGATGGTGGTGATGTGATGGACGTTCTCCATCGTCTTGATGAACTGGTAGTCGCGGAGGTCGAGGCCGTAATCCTCCACCGCGCTGACGGAGTTGCCGCCGGACGAACTGGACGACGCGTCGAAGTGCGGCTTTTTCGTGTGAATGATGATCTTGTCGATGCCCATGGATTCGATCTGGGACAGCGCGGACCGTTCCGCGCCCTTCGAGATCGCCATCATGGAGATCACGCTCCCGACGCCGAAGATCACGCCGAGCGAGGTCAGCAGCGAACGCGTCTTGTGCAGCCGCAGGTTCAGGAAGGACAGCGACACGATGTCGGTGAAACGCATCATTTGCGGGCGCCCTCCTCCTGCTCCGCCGTGGTCGTCAGCGTCGCCTTCGCGTCCGCCGCCATGCGGTCCTGCGGGAGTTCGCCGAACCCGGACAGCGGCCCGGTCAGCTCGTCCACGGAGTCGGTCGGCTTCGTCTGCACGATGCGTCCGTCGCGGAGCCGGATGACCTTGTCGTAATGCGGCTCGAACATCGGGTTGTGCGTGACCATGATGATCGTCACGTTCTGCTCCCTGTTGATCCGGTGGAAGAGCGCCATGATCTCGTTGCCGGTCTTCTCGTCGAGGTTGCCGGTCGGCTCGTCGGCGAGCAGGAACGCCGGGTCGTTGCAGAGCGAACGCGCCACCGCGACGCGCTGGCATTCGCCGCCGGAGAGCTGCGTGGGGCGGTGCCCGAGGCGGTGTCCGAGGCCGACGACCTTGGCGAGTTCCAGGGCGCGCGCCCGGCGGATGCGCGGGGAGACGCGCTTGTAGATCATCGGCACCTCGATGTTCTGCTCGATGGTGAGGTACGGGAACAGGTTGAAGCTCTGGAAGATGAACCCGATGCGGATATTGCGGACGGTGGCCTGCGCGCTGTCGGACAGCGTCGCCACGTTCACGTTCTCCAGGAAATAGTCGCCCGACGTCGGCACGTCGAGCATGCCGAGGATGTTCAGCATCGTCGACTTGCCGCTGCCGGACGTCCCCACGATGCCCACGAACTGCCCGCGCCGGATGGAGAACGAGATCCCCTTCAGCACGTTCACGGCGAGCCCGCCGGGATTGTACGTCTTGCGGATGTCCCGCAGCTGCACTACCACATCGTCGCTCATACGGACTCCGACGGATTATTCGGACTGTTTCTTCTGGTACGGACGGTACAGGTACACCACGTCGCCGTCCTCCAGCCCCTCCGTGATGCGGACCGCCGTGTCGTTGGACTCCCCGATCGTGACCGGGACCTCCTCCGGCGTGCCGTCGCGGCTGACGAAGACGAAGAACCCCTTGTCATTCTCGAAGACGGCCTCCATCGGCACGGAGATCACGTCGTGCAGGATGCTGGACACGACCTCCACGATCACGGACATGCCGTTCACCAGCTGCGGGTCCTGCACCTCAAGCGCGATGCGCGAGGGATAGATCTTCGGGGACGTCTCGTCCCAGTACATCTGGTTGACGGGGAGCGTGGCGATCTCGGTGATCTGCCCCTTGAGCTTGAGCGTGGTGATGGCTTCCGGCGTGATGATCGCGGAGTTGCCGACCTGCACCTTCGACCGGAACGCCTCCGGGATGTCGAAGTTCACCATGAGGTTGGTCATCTCGGGGATCGTGATGAGGATCTCGCCCTTGTGGACTTCGAGTCCGGGCTTGATGTCCTCCCCGCCCCAGCGGCGGTCCGGGTCGCCGTAGATGACGATGCCGTCCGTCGGCGCGGTGAGCTTCATCATGGGCAGATAGGACTCGTAGCGTTCGAGCGTGGCGGCCTGGCGGCGCGAGTTCGCGCGGAGGTTGTCGACGCGCTTCTTCGCCTGGATCAGGGAGGACGAGGTGGAGATGCGCGCCTTTTCGAGGCTGAGCCGCGCCTGCTCCACGGAGTTGTTCAGGCTCATCAGGCGGATGGGGTCGTCGTAGTGCTTGAAGCTCTTTTCCTCGATCTCCGCCTGGTTCAGCGAATTCTCGCTGGAATCGATCTTGCTCTTCAGGTTGTTCAGCTCGTTCTGCTGCGATTTGCGCGCGGCGTCGTCCGTCACGCCCGAATGAGAGAACTCGTATTTCTTGTCCGAATAGTTCTTCTTCGCGGAATCCAGCGCCGCCTGCGCGTTCGTGACCGCCAGGTCGTTGCTGTCGCGTTTCTGCGAGCGCGTGAGGCGCAGGTACTTGCGGAGGTCGGATTCGGCCTGGCGCACGCGGTCCTCGGCCTCGCGGAGCGTGACCTCGTTGGTGCGTTCCTGGATCTTCTCGTTTTCGATGGCGATCACGAGCTCCTCCTCGGTATTGGAGAGGGTCGTGCGCATTTCCTCGATGCGTTCGATCAGGTCGCTGTCCTCGAACGTGATCAGCACGTCGCCCTCCTTGACGCTGGAGTTCTCGTCCACCACGCTCAGGATCTGCGTCGCGAAGTTCGCCTCCAGGCCGAGCTTGTGCTTCTTGTTCGCCACGATCGTGCCGTTGAGGCGCAGGCCGAGGGTCATGTCGCCCTTCGTCGCCCGGTAGGTGCGGTCAGGGTCGCGGCTCCCGGCGCGGTCGGCGGACACGTTCTTCTGCCTGTACACGCGGACGCCGTAATACAGCCCCGCCGCCAGCAGCGCGGCCGGCAGGAGCACGAAGATGAAAAGTTTCGCGGGCTTCTTCATGGCTTATTCTCCGGGCTGTTCCGCGGGGACGGCCGCGGGGGCGGAGTTCTCCGGCGCGCCGGATTCTTCCGGGACGGATTCCGCGGATTCGGACGGCTTTCCGGCGGAGTCTTCCGCGTCTTTCTTTTCCCCGTCGTCGTCATCGCCGGAGCCGAACAGCGTCTCCCAGGAGACGAGCGGGTTTTTGATGAATTCGTCGTTCACCCTCTCGACGGTCGTTTCGAGCTTCGGAAGCTCTTCGGAGTTGCGCATGACCTCGCCGAAGTCGTTGGTCGAGCGGATCATCTCCTCGGGGTCGAAGAGCACGCCGTCAGCCATGTCGTTCGGGGTCAGGATGCGGACGCGGAGGAAGAAGAGCAGCTGAAGGATCTCCTTCTCGGTGTATTTCGAGGTGAAGAGCTCGCCGAGGTACGGGATGTCGCTCAGGAACGGGATGCGTTCCTGCTGGAGGGAATTGCGGTTGGTGTAGAGGCCGCCCATGATGACGATCTGGCCGTCGGCGAGGCGGAGATAGGAGGAGATGCTGCGGATGGAGACCACGGGCACCTGATAATATCCGCTGCCGTTCGAGATGGTCTGGTAGCTCTGGATGTTGGAGACTTCCGGCTTCACGCGGAGCGTCACGTTGTCGTTGTTGATCATGAGCGGCTCCACGGTCAGCGTCACGCCGACGCGCTTGAACGTGGTGCTGGTGCTGATGCTGCCGTTGGTGATGGTCTGGGACTGGATCGGCACGTCCTGGCCGTTCGAGATCTCGGCCTCCTCGTTGCGTCCGACCACGATCACGGGCGAGGACAGCACCTTCGCGTCCAGCGCGGTCAGGAGCCACTGCAGCGCGATGTTGAAGTTGTTGTGCCCGGCGGCGAACGTCCAGTTGGTCGTGGACCCGTCCGTGGTGTTGCCGCCCTGCGGCGAGGTCCGGATGCCGCCGTAGCTCATCACGTCGCCGTCGTACCGCTGGTCGGTTATGCCGTCGATCATGGAGATCGTGGTCGGGCTGTTGAACATGAACGACAGGTTGCGCTGGCTGTTGTCGGAGATCAGGACCTCCACGATCTTCGCCTCGATCAGCACCTGCGGCGTCGCCACGTCGATCATCGGGAGCGTCTTGGCGATCGCCTCGATGTTTTCCGCCGCGTCGCGGATCGTCAGCATGTTCTGCTCCACGCCGTACTCCACATACCCCGTGTCGGAGATCATCGCGTCCACGCTGTTCCGCAGTTTCGATGCCGTCACGTAGCGGCAGCGGTAGATCAGGATGCTCGTGTCGTTCGCCGACGGGATGATCTTCAGGTACGGCGGCTCCTCCTCCACCTGGCGCGAACGCTTCGTGATCGGCTGGAACATCTCCCGGAGCTGCTGCGCCACGGACACCACGTTGCGTTTGCCCTGCTCAATGGATTCGGGCGTCTTCACGACGACTTCGGTCGAGTCGATGCCGGAGATCGGCTCGTCCGCGGAAAGCGTGGTGCCGGCGAGCGCGGCCAGGGCGAGGAACGTGTAGAAGGTGCGGCGGGCAATGGGCGTCATGTCTGGGGGTATCCTTATTGATGAAAGTTCGGTATTTTTCGCGGGCGGGTGAACTATAATATACACCGCGAAAACGAAAAAAAAAGCCCAGTGCCAAAAAAAAGTTAAAAATAAAAATATTCAGCTTCGAAATAATATCCGCCCCGTATCCGCTCCGCGTTCGCAAGGGGTTCATAACGAGGGTGTAATGGATCTTCCGCGCAGTTTCCTCTCCCGTTTCGAGCCTGTGCAAAATAATCCAGCGCGATCATGCCTCAAATCGCCGGAACAGGACATGCCGAATCCTTTTTCATCCTTCCGGCGTTCCCTTTTCCTCGTGTCCGTCGCTCCGGCGTCCCGCCGCGAAATGCCCGCGGGGATCCGTGCCTGCTCCGCCGCCCGCCCTCTCCGCACGCAAAAACCTCCGGGCGTCGGGGCACAAAAAAAAACTCAGTTCTGTTTCGGAGCCATCCTGCTGCAGAACTGAGTTCAGTTTTCGCTTCTCTGAGTCATAGTCGCCATCCTAAAACTGTTCGGCTCACGTGCGCAAACGCTTTCGGGATGTCTTTCATCACCCGGATGCACTGATGTTTCACCCGCTTCG
This sequence comes from uncultured bacterium, assembly GCA_902780135.1. Classification (GTDB taxonomy): domain Bacteria; phylum Verrucomicrobiota; class Lentisphaeria; order Victivallales; family UBA1829; genus UBA1732. The sequence goes on along the minus strand of CACZEK010000016.1, from coordinate 75,665 downwards.
TCCCCGTTTTGACGAGGTTCGACACCGTGCAGTAGAAATCGGTTGCCGCTTCAATGAGCCGGTAGGCGCCCGCACGCAGGCTGGCGCCGACCGAATGAATGAAACCAAAGGAGTATTCCGGCATCGGCAGAGAGAAGGCGAGCGTCCCCGCCTCCAGTCTGACCGGGAAACCGAAACAGGTCTCAGGGAAAATCTGGGCGCCCGGAATCCCGCACATGAAGCCGCCTTCCCGCTGCGGGATGGTGCCGCAGAAGGAAATCGCGTATTCACGCACGCAGTCGGCAAGACTGAATTTGAATTCCGGGCTCACAGTTTATATCCTTATGCCTTTGGATCGAATTACTTCTGCTCGTTCTTCTGGAGAACGCCAGCTTCGACCATCTTGTCGATGAGCTGCTGCATGGAGTTCATGGCACCGAGGAAGCCCTGCGGAGGCATGATGACGCGGATGTTCGCGACCGGGGTCGGGGCTTCGCCTTCGCCAGCGGGCTGAAGGGTGACGAAGTCAAAACGGACCATGTTGCCGGCGAAGTGGATCTGACCGATGCCGTCTGCGAAGATTTCTTTTTTGTCTGCCATAGTGGTAATTCCTTATGTAGGTTTGTTGTTTTTTGTTTTTGTGTCTTGGGGACGAAAAGCAAAAGCGTGACATCCGAATCCGGTTCCGATCGTACAGGCCGAACCGGCGGGATGAATCCCGGTATGCTTCAAAAACTGATTATATTATACCCCACGTTCGCACAAAATGCAAGCCCTTTTTTTTCGTTTTTTTGAAAAAAAGTTGTTTCTCACTCATTATGAACGACAAAAAAATCTAAAAAAGTTTCCTTTTTTCCGCTTTTTTCTGCTCTCCCCGCCTCGTTTCCGCCTCTTTTCACCCCTTTCCGGTGCAAAAACGCACGCAAAAACGCGCCTGAAAACGGCATGGAAGCGAAAAAAACGGCGGCGCGGAGCGTTTCCCCCGCCGGTCCGCCCTCCCCCTCTTCAAATCGAGCTCGTTCCGCCTCATTTTCCGCAGGCAGATCCGTTTCACCCCGTTTCGCCTCGTTTCCGCCTCAATCCGCCTCGTCTCCGCGCATCCTGCGGAACACCGCACGGACCTGCGTTCAGGCAAGCTCAAATCCCCCTCGTCCGTCCCGGTCCGCGTCCCGCCGAAAACAAAAAGAAGGCCGGGTCAGGCTCCATGCTGAGCCGCCCGGCCGGACAAGCTGGATTCGAGCTTACTTGTCGAACGCCTGGATCATGTCGAGCATGATATTGACGGATTCGTCGAGGTAGGCGTCGGGTTCGTCGTCCTTCCTGTTCTTTTTGGACGAGGACGAACCGAGGCGTTCGGACTTGTAGATCTTGTCCTGCTCCTTCTGGATCGCCTTCTCGTGTTCGTATTCCGCCCAGCGCTTGTCGAAATCGAGCGCGACGTCCTTGTTCTTCCTGATGTCCTCGTAGAGGGCGATGTCGGCGATCAGGCGTTTGAACAGCGGGTCTTCGGCGATGCGCGCCTCGGATTTCTCCTTGAGTTCGGAGATCAGCTCCGGCGTCACGGCGTACTTGCCGTCGTAGACATGATAGCGCACGGGGCGGATCGTGTCGTACGGGAGCGCATGGCGGAGCGCGCGTTCGCCGGTCTCCTCGGTCTCGGAGAATCCCGGCAGGGGGATGTCGGCGTCGACGCCCTTGATCTGGGTGGATTCGCCGTTGATGCGGTAGAACTTCGCGTTCGTGAGCTTGAGCTGGCCCGCCTTGAACCTGTCGGACGCGATATAGAGCATGTAGTTGTCGAGGTCGGTCACGACCTGGACGGAGCCTTTGCCGTGCGTGTGGGGGTCGCCGACCACGAGGGCGCGGCGATAGTCCTTCAGCGCGGCGGAGAAGATCTCGGTGGCGGACGCGCTGTAGCGGTTCACGAGCACGAGCATCGGGCCGCCGTAGGCGATCTGCCCCCGGTCGTTGTCGCGCAGGATCGAGGTGGAGCCCTTGTCCTTCACCTGGACGACGGGGCCTTCCGGGATGAAGAAGCCGGAGAGGTCGACGGCTTCCGTGAGGCTGCCGCCGCCGTTGGAACGCAGGTCGACGATCAGGCCGTCGATCTTCTTATCGCTGAATTCGTTCAGGATCTTGAGGACGTCGTGCCCCGAGCTGTTGTAATCCTCGTCGCCGCGGCGGACGGCGGCGAAGTCGATGTAGAACGACGGCAGCTCGATGACGCCGATCTTCCTCGTCTCGCCGTCGGCGCCCTTCGCCTCGATGACGCGGCCCTGGGCGCGCGACTCGTTCATGGGCACGCTGCCGCGCGTGATCGTAACTTTTTCGGGTGCGGCCTGCGCGCCTTTGCGCGCGGGAAGGATCGTCAGTGTGACGCGCGAGCCTTCCTTGCCGCGGATCAGCGTGACGACTTTCGAAAGCGGCATGTCCATCACGTCGACCGGTTCGCCGCCCTCCTGGGCGACCGCGATGATCCGGTCGTTTTCGCGCAGGGTGCCTTCCTTGTCGGCGGGGCCGTTCTGCACGACTTCGACGACCTTCGTGTAGCCGTCCTCGGAGGAAAGCACGGCGCCGATGCCGGAGAGATTGAGGGAGATGTGAATGTCGAAGTCCTCGCCGGTGGCGGGCGACATGTAGGTGGAGTGCGGATCGCAGACGTTCGCGAACGCGGTCAGGTATCCTTCGAGCACGTCGATCGGGTCCATCCCGGCGACCGTGGTGCAGAGCTGGTCGACGCGCTTCTGGACGCGCTGTTCCGGCGTGAGCAGAGGCACGGCGGGCGCGGGCGCTTCATCCTTTTTCTCCGCCGCATTGTCCGCGGATTCCCCCTTCTCCGCCGCGCCGTCGCCGGACTTCTCCTTTTCCGCTTCGGCGGCGGCTTCTTTCGCGTCCTCCTCGGCGGCCTTGTCGCTCATGCGCGTCACGATCAGCTCGTTCTTGATGCGCTTCGCCCAGATCGCGTGCTGTTCTCCGGCGTTCTTCGGCCACGGGGCGTCCTCGCGGTCGATGTGGTACGTCTCGTCCGGGTCATACTGGATCGGCTTCGAAAGGAAGTCGCGGGCGAAATCGCGGTATTCGGCGAGCCGGAGCGACCGCATGTTGAAGACGTCGAACGCGAACTGCACGTCCCCCGCGGCGGCTTTCCGGGCGAGTTCGTCCTTGGACTTCGCGAATCCGTCGATGTCCTCCTGCAGGAAGAAGATGTGCGTCGGATCCAGGAACCGCAGGTATTCGTCGAAGACTTCGCCGGAATACGCGGCGTCCATCTGGCGTTTCGTATAGTGTTCCTTCGCGAGCAGCTGCACCACCAGCGACGCGATCAGCCCCATCTTCCGGTCGGGCGACTTCAGGGACACCTCGGACGGCGCGGAAGCGGCGGACGACGCTGCGGCGTCCTGTGCGGACAGGGACGGGACATGCGGGCAGATCACAGCCGCGGCCGCGATGACGGAAAGAACAAGTTTCGCACAGTTTTTGCGTGTAAAGATATTCATGATCAGACAGACTCCTGTTGCCGGGGGCAAACGCTGTAAAAAATGGTGCGGATGAAACAGGTATCCATATAAAGTAACACATTTTTCCGAAAATCCAATATCGTTTCCCGTTTTTTTCTTTTTTTTCTCATTTTTCGGTGTTTTTACTTGTCAAAACTGCTTTCATGCAGTATATTATTTTTTTGTTTAGCGTCTTTAATCCGGAGATTTTTACAATGCCTGACGAAGATACCTTCCAAGTCGCATGCCCGCGTTGCGGCGATACGTTCAACGTTCCCATCCTTCTTCTTGAGAAGAAAGCCCAGTGCCCCGGCTGCGGGGCGAAATTCGCCATGGAGCCCCCTCCGGGCCCCGCGGGACGCGAACTGAAGGCGCGCGCCATGCGAGCCAAGGAAGAAGCCGCGACCTCCGAGACCAGCTCCGTTCATATCCCCCTGAAGGGCGCGCCGAAAGCGCCCGCCCGCCCCTCCACGAACACCGTGAAGCTCGCCCGGTTCAAAGCCGGAGCGGAGGAGAACCAGGAGAAGCTCGCCGCCGTGCAGAACCAGCAGGCGGCGTCCGGCATCCACGTCAATCAGGACGCCATCCAGAAGGAGCTGGCGCAGAGCAGCGCCTCGTCGGGACGCCGCCGTACGATCTCGTCCGGCGTGCAGGCAGCCCCGGCGCCCGCAAAGAAATGGTGGGAGTTCTGGAAATAATCCCACCGGAGAGCCGGGCCGTGCGGGCTTGAATTCCGCTGAAAACCCGGCGACGAACCAGTTTTTCAACGTCAATTCAAAATACGGAACAACAACAGGAGAACCCGCACATGTCCGAAGAACTTCAGGGACTTTTGAACAAGATCCAGGCCGAAGGTCTGGAAAAGGCCGAAACCGAACGCGCACGGCTCGTCGCCGAAGCGAAGGCGCAGGCCGACGCCATCATCGCCGAAGCCAAAGCCCAGGCCGACAAGATCCGCAAGGACGCCGAAGCCGACGCAGAAGCGTCCCGGAAAAAAGCCGACGCCGCCGTCAAACAGGCGGCCCGCGACGTCATCATCTCCCTGAAGGACGATCTCCAGGAAAAGCTCCGCGCCGTCGTCCGCGAGGCCACGGCGCAGGCAATGACCCCGGAAGCCATGGCGGGACTCATCGCGCAGATCGCCGGACAGTTCGCAAAGAACGCCGCCTCCGGCGCCGAGGTCATCCTCTCCGCCCGCGAACGCGAAGAAGTCGCGCAGAAGCTCATCGGCTGCCTCCCCGACGTCCTGAAGAAGAACGCCTCCGTCCAGCTCGGACGCGGTTTCGCCGCGGGGTTCAAGCTCGGCTTCAACGACTCCGAAGTCTTCCTCGATTTCAGCGATGAAGCGCTCACCGACGTCATCTGCGAATTCGTCGGCCCGAAACTCGCCGCCGTCATCAAGTCCTGACCGACCAGGCTCAACTTCATACAGCACCGCAAAGGATTCATCGGATGAATCTTTATATCTCGCTCGTTTCTTCCCTGCCGCTCCTCCGCATGACGGAAGCGCCGCTCGTGAGCTACGGGAAATTCATGTCGGACTGCGAAGGACTGCTCGACGGCAGAAATCTCGGCATGCTCCGCCGCTTCTCGCTCGTGCCGGGTCTCCGCCCCGGACAGAAGCCGCAGGACGCCGACGCCGCATCGGACGATCCCGGCGCGCTTGAGGATTTCATCAAGGAATTTCCGAAGGGCTCCCTGGCGCGGGAATATCTCTGCTTTGAATCCGCGCTCCGCCACAGCGCCATGAAGCTCCGCGCCGCCAGGCTCGGCGCAGCTTTCGCCGCCCCGAAGCCCGGACACGTTTTCTTCGACCCCGAGGCCGACCGCATGGTCCGCGCGGCGTTCGCCGCCCCGAACCCGGTCGAACGCGAACGCATCCTCGACACCGCCCGCTGGAACAAGCTCGACGAGCTCGAAGTGAAGAACCGCACCCGGTTCAATTTCGACACCGTCTGCGCCTACAGCATCCGCATCCAGATCGCGGAGAAGTGGGCCGCCAGGTCCGCCGGAGACTCCGCGGCCGGGCTTGACAGGACCGTCGCGTCCGTGCTCGCCACGGACCCCGGCGCACAGAACTGATTCACACAAACAAAACATATCAACCATACGAACGCAGGAGCGTGAACTCACATGCCTGAAACTCAGAAAGGACGCATCAAAGGCGTAAACGGAAACCTGGTCACGGTGGAATTCGACACCGCGGTCATGCAGAATGAAGTCGCCTACGCCATCATCGGCGACAAACGCCTCAAAGGCGAGGTCATCCGCGTGCGCGGCAACCGCGCCGACCTCCAGATCTACGAAAGCACCGCCGGACTCAAGATCGACGACCCGGTCGAATTCTCCGGCGAAATGCTGAGCGTCGCCCTCGGACCCGGCCTCCTCACCAAAGTCTACGACGGACTCCAGAACCCCCTGAACCTCCTCGCCGAAAAGGCCGGGTTCTTCCTCCAGCGCGGCCTCTACCTCGACGCCCTCGACATGGAATCCGTCTGGGACTTCACCCCGATCGCCAAGCCCGGCGACAAGCTCGTCGCGGGCGACTACATCGGCAGCGTCCCCGAAGGCATCTTCACCCACTACATCATGCTTCCCTTCCGCTTCGCCGGGACCTGGGAAGTCGTCTCCGTGGCGCCCGCCGGACCGCGCAAGATCGCCGACGCCGTCGCGCACGTCCGCAGCGCCTACGGCGAGGAACGCGACGTGACCATGGTCCAGTACTGGCCCGTCAAGCTCCCGATCTCCTGCTACAAGGAAAAGCTCCTCCCCACCAGGACGCTCATCACCCAGCAGCGCACCATCGACACCTTCTTCCCCGTCGCGACCGGCGGCACGTTCTGCACCCCCGGCCCCTTCGGCGCGGGCAAGACCGTGCTCCAGCACTCCATCAGCCGCTACGCCGAGACCGACGTCGTGGTGATCGCGGCATGCGGCGAACGCGCCGGCGAAGTCGTGGAAATCCTCCGCGAGTATCCCACGCTCGAAGACCCGCGCACGGGCAAGACGCTCATGGACCGCTCGGTCATCATCTGCAACACCAGCTCCATGCCGGTGGCGGCACGCGAAGCCTCCGTCTACACCGCCGTCACCATCGCCGAATACTACCGCCAGCAGGGACTGAACGTCCTCCTGCTCGCCGACTCCACCTCCCGCTGGGCGCAGGCGCTCCGCGAGATGTCCGGCAGGCTCGAGGAAATCCCCGGCGAAGAAGCGTTCCCGGCGTACCTCGAATCCCTGATCGCGGGCTTCTACGAGCGCGCGGGCCTCGTCCTGCTCAACGACGGCAAGACCACCGGCTCCGTCACCATCGGCGGCTCCGTCAGCCCCGCCGGCGGCAACTTCGAAGAGCCCGTCACCCAGGCGACCCTGAAAGTCGTCGGCGCGTTCCTCGGACTCTCCCGCGAACGTTCCGACGCCCGCCGCTTCCCGTCCATCCACCCGCTCGACAGCTGGAGCCACTACCACAGCATCGTGCCCGCCGAGGACCTCGCGTTCGCCCGCGCCACGCTCCGCCGCGGCCAGGAAGTCAACCAGATGATGAAGGTCGTCGGCGAGGAAGGCACCAACACGGACGACTTCGTGACCTACCTGAAGAGCGAATTCCTCGACTTCGTCTATCTCCAGCAGAACACGTTCGACGCGGTCGACGCCGCCAGCGACGACAAGCGCCAGCAGTACTGCTTCGCCAAGGTCATCGGCGTCCTGAAAGCCAGCTTCAAGTTCGACGACAAGGACCAGGCGCGCCGCTTCTTCCAGGAACTCCAGCTCACCTTCATCGACTGGAACTACATCGCGTTCGGTTCCGACAAGTTCAAGCACCAGGAAGAAGTCATCGACGCCAAAATCAAGGAGAGAATCGCAAATGCGTAAAGTTTACCATAAAATCATCCAGATCGCGGGCAACGTCATCACCGTCGAGGCAGACGGCGTCGCCAACAACGACCTCGCCGAAGTCACCAGCGTCCGCGGCACCTCCCTCGCACAGGTCATCCGCCTCCTCGACAACAAGGTCTTCCTCCAGGTCTTCAACGGCACGCGCGGCATCAACACCGGCGACGAGGTCCGCTTCCTCGGACACCCGATGCGCGTCTCCGCTTCCGACGCCCTCCTCGGCCGCATCTTCACCGGCGCGGGCGTCCCGCGCGACGGCCGCCCCGAGATCCGCGACAACATGATCGAGATCGGCGGCCCCTCCGTGAACCCCGCCAAGCGCATCATCCCCCGCAAGATGATCCGCACCGGCATCCCGATGATCGACGTCTTCAACACGCTCGTCGAATCCCAGAAGCTCCCGATCTTCTCCATCGCCGGCGAACCCTACAACGAACTGCTCGCGCGCATCGCCATGCAGGCCGAAGTCGACGTGATCGTCCTCGGCGGCATGGGCCTCAAATACGACGACTACCTCACCTTCCGCAACACCCTCGACGAGCACGGCGCGCTCTCCCGCTCCGTCATGTTCGTCCACACCGCCGCCGACCCGACCGTGGAATGCCTCCTCGTGCCGGACATGGCGCTGGCGGTCGCCGAGAGCTTCGCGCTCGAAGGCAAGCGCGTCCTCGTCCTCCTCACCGACATGACCAACTTCGCCGACGCCATGAAGGAGATCGCCATCACCATGGAACAGGTCCCCTCCAACCGCGGCTATCCCGGCGACCTCTACAGCCAGCTCGCCTCCCGCTACGAGAAGGCGGTCGACTTCGACGGCGCGGGCTCCATCACCATCCTCGCCGTCACCACCATGCCCGGCGACGACGTGACCCACCCGATCCCCGACAACACCGGATACATCACCGAAGGCCAGTTCTACCTCCGCGGCGGCCGCATCGAGCCGTTCGGCTCCCTCTCCCGCCTCAAACAGAACGTCAACGGCAAGACCCGCGCGGACCACCGCACGGTCATGGACACGATGATCCGATTCTACGCCGACTACAAGGAGACGCTGGAAAAGCAGTCCATGGGCTTCCAGATGTCCAACTGGGACAACAAGCTCCTCAAATACGGCAAGCTCTTCGAGAAGAACATGATGGACCTCTCCCTCAACATCCAGCTCGAAGACGCCCTCGACCTCGGCTGGAAGATCCTCGCCGACTGCTTCGACGCCGCCGAAACCGGCATCAAGACCTCCCTCCTCGAACAGTTCTGGCCCAAAAAGGATTGACCTTCGCCATGGCAAAGATCAAATTTACGAAAACCGAGCTGAAACGCCAGAGGGACCAGCTGAAGCAGTTCACGCGCTTCCTCCCCACGCTCCAGCTCAAAAAACAGCAGCTCCAGCTCGAGATCAGACTCTGCGCCGAGCGGATCGCCGCCAATGAACGCAAGGAACAGGAGGCGGTCGCCAGGCTCGCCGAATGGACCATGCTCTTCGGCGACGCCGACGCCGCGTCCGTGATCGCCGCGAAGCTCCGTATCCGCAAGGTCAACCGCGAATACGAGAACATCGCAGGCGTGAACGTCCCGGTCTACCACTCGACGGACTTCGAGCTGGAACCCTACGACCTCTTCTCCGCCGATCCCTGGATCGACGACGGGATCGAGGCGGTGAAGGCGATCGTCGAGCTCCGCATCGAACGCGACATCATCCGCGAACAGAACCGGCTGATCGTCCAGGAGCTCCGCGTGACCACGCAGCGCGTCAACCTCTTCGAAAAGGTGAAGATCCCCGAGGCGAAGGAAAACATCCGCCTCATCCAGATCTCCATCTCCGACAACGACATCGCGGCGGTCGCACGGTCCAAGATCGCAAAGAAAAAACTTCAGGAGCCCGCAGCATGATCATCCCCATGAAACTTGTTACGCTCCTCTGCCTGGAGCAGGACCGTTCCGCCGCGGTCGACGCGCTCGCCGGGCTTGAGCTCATGCAGCTCTGCCGCACCGCCGCGCCCGCCACGAAGGACGTCGCCTCCCTTTCCGCGCAGCTCGCCGAATGCGAACGCGTGATCGGCATTGTCCGCAGCGCCCCGGCGATGAAGGATCCGCCCGCCGCGCCCGAACTCGCCGACGATGAACTCGTCGCCTACGCCTCGAAGCTGATCTCCGGCAAGACCGCCGCGTTCAAGGAGCAGGAACGCCTTCAGCACGACCTGAATCTCCTTGCCCCGTGGGGCGAATTCGACCGTTCCGCCATCGCGAAGCTTCAGGCGAAAGGCGTGTACGTCACGCTGTGCGCCACGCCGCGCGCCGTCTTCGACCAGCGCAGGAAGGACGACGCGTTCCCCGCGGAAGCCGCGCTCTCCGTGATTCAGATGGACAAGAACATGGTCCACTACGCGCTCGTCTCCGAAGCCCCGCTCGCGGAAGGCGCGTTCGACCCGGTCGCGCTCCCCGAACAGACGCTTTCCGAAACGAAGAAAGCCCTTGAGGACTGCCGGACGTCGATCGCGTCCGCCGACGCTTCCATTGCCGCGGCGAAAGCGCTTCTGCCGCGCCTGGAGTCCAGGCTTGCCGCGCTTCGAAACCAGCTGGAGTTCGCCTCCGCCCGCGACGGCATGGAGCAGTCCGGCGCGATCGCCTATCTGCAGGGCTACGTCCCGGTCACGCGCATCGACACGCTGAAAGCCGCCGCCGTGAAGAACGGCTGGGCGCTCCAGATCGACGACCCCGCGGAAGACGACCCGAACGTCCCGACCTACATCGAAAAGGCGCGCTTCCTGAACGTCCTGGACCCGCTGTTCGATTTCGTCGGCATCTCGCCCGGCTACCGCGAGAGCGACGTGAACGTCTTCTTCTTTTTCTTCTTCCCGATCTTCTTCGGCATGATCCTCGGCGACGCCGGATACGGCGCGCTGATGCTCGTCGCCGGGACGGTCGGCCTGCTCGCGCTTCACGCGAAGAAAGCGGCGCGCCTCCCGCTCGTCCTGCTGATCTTCCTCGCGTCCTTCACGTTCGTCTGGGGCTGGCTCAACGGCGCCTGGTTCGGACTGCCGAAGGACGTCCTGCCCGGCTGGATGCAGGGCTGGAGCATGATCACGGATCCGGCGCACAGCGCCGCCGCCCATAAGTTCGTGAAATTCTACGGCATTGAGGATTCGGAGCTGACGGCGACCTTCTGGGAAGGCTTCCCGAGCAAGCTCACGCAGTGGTTCTGCTTCCTGCTCGCGATGCTCCATCTGATGAGCGCGCACATCGTGCGGTTCTTCACCGGCATCCGCAAGGACTGGCGCGAACTCTCCAACATCGGCTGGGCGCTGATGATCTTCGCGAACTTCCTGCTCGCGGTCGGCCTGATCGTCTTCAGCGGCACGTTCCCCTCCTGGGGCTGGTACGTCTACATCGCCGCCGCCGCGATCATCCTCGTCACGATCCGTCCCGCCGCGGCGCTGAACCTGCCGTTCGACATGATCGGCAGCTTCACGGACGTGCTGTCCTACATCCGCCTCTTCGCGGTCGGGCTCTCCGGCATGTACATCGCCCAGAAGTTCAACATGATGGGCATGATGGTGAAGGACGCCTTCGCCTCCCAGGCGGCAAACGCCGCCCCGGCATGGCACGACATCTACATCATCGCCGGCTTCGTCCTGCTGATCCTCGTCGCGGTCGCCGGGCACATCCTGAACCTCGCGCTCGGATTCCTCGGCGTGCTCGTCCACGCCGTCCGCCTGAACACCCTCGAATTCTCCAACCACATGGGCCTCCAGTGGGCGGGATTCAAGTTCAAACCCTTCTCTGCCAGACAAAACAACAACTAACCATATAAAATACAAACAACAACAGGAGAAACTATTATGAGTCTGCTTCTCAACTCCCTCACCCCCGTCCTCGCACAGGCGGCCGACGCCGCCCAGACCGCCGCAGCCGCGGTTCCGCAGGACATCCCCTTCTTCGAACAGAAGGCGCTGATCTACGCCGCGGCGTTCACCTCCATCGGTTTCGCCGCCATCGGGTCCGCCTACGGCTGCGGTTCCGCCTCCTGCGCCGCCATGGGCGCGTGGAAGAAGTGCTACGCGCAGAACAAGCCCGCTCCGTTCCAGCTGCTCATCTTCGCCGGCGCTCCGCTCTCCCAGACCATCTACGGCATGATCGTGATGTTCATCGTCATGGGCGGCGCGGCGAACGTCGCTGCGGCGACCGCCGGACAGTGGATCGCCTACTCGCTCGTCGGCATCCTCGCGGGCATCGCCATGGGCGTCTCCGCCCTCTGGCAGGGCATCAGCGCGGCCGCGGCATGCGACGCCTTCGCCGAGACCGGCAAGGGCTTCGCCAACCAGCTGATGGCGCTCGGCATCGTCGAGACCGTCGCCATCTTCGTCCTCGCCTTCTCGATCGTCCTGCTCAGCTCCCTGGGCGCCGCCTGACCGAAGGCAGGCTCTTTTCCCGGCAGAAGACACAGGCTCCGTACCGCAACAACCCGGTGCGGAGCCTTTTCAGCCTCAACCTTTTTTTCTGAAACGGTCCGACATGATTTCCGTCGACGCATCCAAATGCACGCGCTGCGGCCGCTGTATCGCCGACTGCGTGGTCCAGGTCATCCGCCGCACCTCCGGCGGCCTCCCCGCCGTCCCGGAACACGCCGAACGCTACTGCATGCACTGCCAGCACTGCCTCGCGGTCTGCCCGGCGGGCGCGCTCGTCTGCGACGGACACGCCCCGGACCAATGCGTCCCGTCCGGTCCCCTGCCCGACGAAGCGCGCATGATGAACCTGATCCGGCAGCGCCGCAGCATCCGCCTCTACAAACAGGAGAACCTCCCGCCCGAGGTCATGGAGAAGCTGCTCGCGTCCCTGCGCTGGATTCCGACCGGATGCAACGACCACCGGCTGGTCTTCACGGTCATCGACGACCGCGCGAAGATGGAGCCGTTCCGCGCGCGCATGCTGAAGATCACGCGCTTCCTCATCAGGTCCGGCATCATGCGGATCGTGTATCCCGGCTACAAACGCTTCAAGGACTCCATGCTCGGCGGCAGGGATTTCGTGTTCCGCAACGCCCCGCACATGATCGTCGTCGCCTCCCCGAAGGACGCCCCGTGCGGCAGGTTCGACGCCTCCATCGCGCTCACGCAGTTCGACCTCTACGCGCAGAGCCTCGGCGTCGGCACGTGCTGGTGCGGATTCGCCTACTACGCGTTCACGCTGAACCGGGGCATGCGCTCCCTGCTGCGTCTCCCGAAGGGATACAAGGTCGGCGCGGTGATGCTGTTCGGCCCGCCCGCCGTGGAGTATCCGCGCGCGACCGACCCCGAACCGTACACGGTCGTCATGCCGTGAAAAACCGCCGTTCCGACCGGTTCCGAAACGGCGGCGTCATTTTTTCCGGACGGCGGACGGCCGGAAACGTGCGACCGGGCCGTTCCCCTTTCCTTTCATCCGCGACGGAAAGAAGGATCCCGGTCAGAAGACCAGGACGAACTCATTTTTCCCGGATACGGGCAGACGGTATTTCGCGGACTTGACGCAGGCGAGAAGCGCCGCCTTCGCGGCATCCTCGTCCGCCCCGCTGCACTGGGTCAGCGGATCGAATCCGCTTCCCGGATAATGCACGACCGCGGCCACCTCTCCGGTCTCCGGCTTCACATCAAGCGTCAGGACGACTTTGGAGACGTGGGGGAAGATCATCCTGACAAGCACGATCTTCAGGGCGTCGCACAGGACGCGCCGTCTTTCGTGGGGGATCAGCTTCTTCGCGGCGAACACTTCGATCCTGCCCTCCAGCTCAAAGCTGTCGAAGGCATGGGCGTTGATCTCGCAGTAGAATCCGGTGTTCTTCGACACGAACGACTGGGTCCGTTCATACTGCGGATGGTCCAGCACCGCTTCGACCGGGCCGTCTTCCCGGATCATGCCGTCCGCCATGAACACCACCCGCGTGGCGATCTCGCGCACGAAATCCAGGTCGCGCGTCGAAAACACGACGGTCATGCCGGTTTTCGTCACGGCGCGGATCAGGGCGTACACCTCGGACCGCTCCTCCGGGAGCAGTTTTGCGCCGGGATCCTCGACCAGCAGGACCTGCGGCCGGAGCATCAAAGCCCGCACAACGGCAAGGCGCCTCCGCTGTCCCGCGGTCAGATTGGCGGGCATCGTATCCTCTATGCCGGAAAGCCCGGCGAACTTCAGCAGGGATTTCGCATGGTCCCGGATCGAATCTTCCTCCTCCTCCGTACCGTCGAGGGGCGCCAGCATCATGTTCTCCATGGCGGTCAGGTTGGGGAAAAGCGACTCGCGGGAGAACGCGATCCCGATGGCTCTGCGGGCGCGCTCCGCGCCGACGTGACGCCACTGCACAGGCTCCCCGTTGACTTCCACGTCCCCGCCTTCCGGCCGGTCCAGAAGGTCCAGGCAGCGGAGCAGAAGGCGTTTGCCGGGCTCGGACGCGCCGATCAGGGCGATGACGTCGCCTTTGTAGACCTCAAGGGTAAGGTCGCGGAGGCGTTCAATGCTGTAACGGTCCTGCATGCTGACCCTGCGCGCGGCAAGGATAGGCGCACCGCGTTCGGCGGCGCCGGTTTCGGAAGTGGTTTCTGCTGTGTTCATACCATGTTTTCCTTATGCTGAAGGGTGCGGTTAAGCGGATGGGAGAAGCCCGGATCACGCGATCCAGAACGGCGGACGCGACGGCAGGTCGTCCAGCCAGGCGTCGGGTTCGTAAAAGACCTGTTTGAGGAAAAGCCCGCGGGCGGGCGCGGTGTCCTTGCATTTCGCGCGGTCGCACGCCAGCAGGATGCCGCGGAACTCGTCCGGGGTCATGCGGCCGCGCCCCACGAACATCAGCGCGCCGACCATGCTGCGGACCATCTTGTAGAGGAATCCCGTGCCGAGAAAATACATGCAGACGAGCGGGCCGAACGTGACGATCTCGCTGCGGAGGATCGTGCGGACCGGATCGTCGATCTTGCCGCGTTCGACCGTGAATGTGGAGAAATCGTGCCGCCCCTCGACGTGCTTGACCGCCTCGCGCAGGGCGCCGATCTCCGTCATGTCCTCCATGTGCCACGAATACCGCCCGCTGAACGGGTTGATGTCGCCCGTATTGACCACGTAGACATAGGACTTGGCGAGCGCGTCGAACCGGGCGTTGAAGCCGTCCTTCGCGACCTCCGCGGTGCGGATGCGGATGTCGTCCGGCAGCAGGCGGTTCATCGCCTTCTTGAGCTTCCAGTCCGGGATATACGGCGACGGCGGCGCGGAGAAGGAACACACCATGCCGAGCGCGTGGACTCCGGCGTCCGTGCGGCTGCTGCCCTGGATCCGGATGTGCTCGCGTTCGCCGAAGAGGCGGTACAGCTTCTCCTCGACGACTTCCTGCACCGTGATCCCGTTCGGCTGGCGCTGCCAGCCGTGGTACGCCGTGCCGTCGAACGACAGCTCCATCTTGAACGTCGTCCGGGGCGCGGAGACGGGAGAAACGGGCTCGGACTCAGGCGCTGATTCCGCCGTGAGTTCGGGCGCGGGAACGGCAGCATCCCGGACTACGCCGGCGTTTTCCGTTCCGGCGGATGCGATGTCTTCCTGCTGTGGCGTCATGGGGGGTCCGTTCCTGCATGAAAAATGAAATCCGGGCGCAGTCGCCTGTACCCGGATTTACGTTCGATTCAAAACCGTCCGAAAGATCAGTTGTTCTTCAGATACACGGGCACGAATTCGTCGCGGCGGTTCTTGGACCAGACGGCGTCGCCGGTCCCGGTCACTGCCGGACGTTCTTCGCCGTAGCTGACCGTCTTGATGCGGGCGGACTCGATGCCGTAGATGTCGATGAGCATTTCGCTGGCGGCGAGGGCGCGGCGTTCGCCGAGCGCGCGGTTGTATTCCTCGGTGCCGCGTTCGTCGCAGTAGCCTTCCACCACGACGCCCGCCTCGGGATGGCCGAGCAGGTACTGGGCGACCGCGGAGACCTTGGATTCCTCGGAGGAGGAAATGGTGTTCGCGTCGTAGGGGAAGTACAGCGGCTGGAACTCGACGCCTTCGATCCGCGCGCCGAAGCCGTCGATGTACGGAGCCTTGCTCAGGTCTTCGCCGTAGGCGCCCGGGCCGGAGTCGTCGCCGAAGCCGTCGCCGTTGCCGCCGTTCAGGCCGAAGCCGTCGCCGCCGCGGAGTCCGGCGTCGCCGCCGTTCAGGTCGAAGCCGTCGCCGCTGCCGCCGCCGTTGCCGCCGTTCAGGCCGGCGCCGTCGACGTCGCCGTCCGTCCAGAACGGAGCGATGGCGTTGCGGGGATCGTCGGATTCACAGGAGACAGCGAACGCGGCGCAGGTCAGCGCCGCAACGGCGAGAATGGAGAGACGGGAAAATTTCATGTTCAGATTCCTTCATGTTTGGTTGCTGGCATAATATTACATCCATTAAATTAGCCCAAAAACAAAAAAAATCAATATGAATTCCGAAAAAAACATTGACTATCGCGGAAAAACGTGTAAATTTCTTTATGTTCATTTCTCTTTGACGGCTTTTTTGCCGCCGCACTGTCTAACAAATGGAGTTTTTTATGGACTATCCCCGTCCCATCCGCACCGACATCGACTGGTCGGCTCTCTCTTTCGGTTTCATGCCCACCCGCTCCCACATCGCCTTCCACTGGAAAGACGGCGCCTGGGACAAAGGCGAACTCAGGACCGATCCGCACATCTCCATGAGCATCGCCGCCACCTGCCTCCACTACGGCCAGGCGTGCTTCGAAGGCATGAAGGCGTTCCGCTGCAAGGACGGCAAGGTCCGCGTCTTCCGCCCCTGGGAAAACATCAAGCGCATGAACCGCACCGGCCACCAGCTGCTCCACCCCGAGATCCCCGAGGAGATGTACCTCGAGGCGATCCATCGCGTCGTGCTCGACAACATCGACTACGTCCCGCCCTGCGAATCCGGCGGCTCCATGTACATCCGTCCGCTCTTCATCGGCACCGGCCCGCAGATCGGCGTCTCCCCCGCCACGGAATACGACTTCCTCATCATGGTCATGCCCGTCGGCGCGTACTACAAGGAAGGACTGAAGGGCGTTCCCGCGCTCGTCATCGAGGACTTCGACCGCGCCGCCCCGAAGGGCATGGGCCAGTTCAAGGTCGCCGGCAACTACGGCGCGTCCCTCATGCCCGCCAAGCTCGCCAAGAAGGCGGGATTCCCGATTCCGCTCTTCCTCGACCCGCGCGAGCACAAGTACATCGACGAATTCGGCACCAGCAACTTCCTCGCCATCACGAAGGACGGCAAGTACGTCACCAGCGACTCCCCGTCCATCCTCCCGAGCGTGACCAACATGTCCCTCATGCAGGTCGCGCGCGACCTCGGCATCACCGTCGAGAAGCGCCCGATCGTCGCCGAAGAGGAACTCCCGACCTTCGCCGAAGTCGACGCCTGCGGCACCGCCGTCGTCATCACCCCGATCTCCTCCGTCACCATCCACGGCAAGGTCATCGAATACGGCCACGAATGCGGCCCCGTCTCCCAGAAGCTCTACGACCGCCTGACCGGCATCCAGAGAGGCGAACTGGAAGACACGCACGGCTGGCTCTACACCATCTGAATCTGAACACAAACCCGGCACGGGGAGGCGCACGTGAAACGCTCCATCTCATCCGCTCTCGCTCTGACGCTCGGTCTCGCCGTTTCCGCGGCGGTCGCCGTTTCCGCCTTCGCGCAGAAGGATCAGGGGGCGCCGGCAGCCTCCCCCGCCGCGTCTCATGCTCGGTCGCGGCAGTCTGCCGGGGCCGACGGCTCCGGGGCGTCCGAAGGGAACGAGCGCGACAGTTTCCGCTCCGGCTCGCTCTCCATTTCGGCGACGCCAAAGACGAACCCCGGCACGGTCAAGGAAGAGAAGCTCCCCGAAATCGAGGTGGATTCCTCCAACGTCCGTTCGATCCCGAAGACCTCCGTCCAGCCCATCCGCAATTCCAGACGCGAGCTCAAGCTTACCTCGGACCTCCCCGCGGATTCCCTCGCGGAAAAGCTCACGGACGCCGAATCGGAAACGGTCCCGGTCTGGCGTCCGGCGTTCGCCTCGCAGGGATTCCGCGGCGCGCGCCTCGACGCGTTCGCCGTCTCGCCGGACCAGTCCGTGCTCGCCATCGCCGAGCGCACCGGCACGTTCAACGGGCCGAACGGCACGCGCATCGTGCTGGTCAACACCTCGAACTGGCAGGTCATCCGCGTCTTCACGACCGGCCGCATGCTGAAGAAGCTCGCGTTCGTCCCCGGAAGCGCCACGCTGGCGGCGATCGCGTTCCCGCAGCTCGCGCTCAAACAGGACTTCGGGCTCGCCACATTCGACCTCGCGGCGGGAAAGGAACAGGAGTTCCTCCCGCTCTCGTTCCCGTTCAACGAGAAGATCGCGCCGGAGGACGTCGCGCTGCTCGCCATGCGGGAACGGATCGTCTGCTCCGGCTTCTTCGGCTCGACCGTGTTCTGCATCCATCTCCCCGTCGCAAAGGACGCCGAGGTCCCGTTCCACACGTTCGAGACCGTCTCGCCCGCTTCGGCGCTCGCGGTCACCCCGGACGGGAAGACCCTCGCCGCCGCCTCGCTGAAGGCGATCGAATACTTCGACCTCAATCCCGCCGCAAAATACAGGCGCAAATCCATCACCTCGCTTGACCTCGGCTGGAAGCCCGTCGACATCCATTTCCTCAACGGCGCGCAGACCGATTTCCTCCTCTGCCCCGCCTACAGGGACGACTCGCCCCCGGTTTTCGTGCATTCCTCCGCGAAGGAATCGCTCGACGGACGCAGCGCCGGGTTCGCCATCCCCATGGGGCAGACCGGACAGATCGGCGTCGCGTTCAAGGTCAAAGGCCGCATCGACGCGGTCGACCCCGCCACGCTGGAGGCCGCCGACAGCGTGATCCTCGAACAGCTCCGACCCGCCACGGCCGGCGACACCGCGTTCGTCTTCTACCTCGACGCCATCCGCGCGTTCTGCGTGATCGACACCAACGGCAATTGTTTCGCCGCCGGGAAGCCCGAGGGCGAAAAACGCTGGCAGAAGCGCATCATCTGGAACGGCGGAGCCGCGAAGAAATGAGCCGCGCGGCCACGGCTTTCGTTGCGTTCGCGGCTGCGGTCCTTTCCCTTTTCGTGCAGTCCTGCGCCATGTTCGGCGATGCCGAACCGGAACCCGACACCGTTTCCCCGACGCGTTCCCAGCTCATCGCCGCCACCGGCGGCTTCATCTGCCTCTACCGCGAGGGCGCGAACCCGGTCGATCTGCTCTACGTGAAAAGCACCGCCAACGAAGCCGGATTCCAGGTCATTTTCAAGATCGCCGAATCCTCCGTGATCCCGGAGGCGATCCGCAAGGGCTGGGGCGATGTCGCGGTCGGATTCACCGCCGCCGAGGCGAAAAAACTCGGCCTGCGGACCGTCCCCCTGCCCCGCGCCGAGGACGAACTCCGCGAGGACGCCGGCACGAACGTCATCCTGCTCCGTTCCGGCGACGAATTCCTGGACAATCTGCTGAACCCAGACAAACAGGAAAAGCCGTCGCCCGGCATCGACGTCATCCCACTCCAGTAAACTAACCGGAAAGGATAACGGGACATGAACTCATATCAGCTGTGGCTCAGGCTGACATACTGGTTTAGGGAATCCCCGGATATCTTCATCTTTACGACGATCCCGGACATCGCCGCCGTCGCCGTCCTGCTGTGCATTCTGAAACGCTTCCCCGAAATGAAAAAGCCTCTGCTGGCGATCTTCGTCCTGATCCTGCTCCGCGCGCTTCTCCTGCCATGGGCTTACACATACGGCTTGGCGGGCGCACTCATGCTCGGCATACCGTTCAGCGTCGTGTGGACGCCCGCCATGATCATCTGCTTTATGACCTGCCGGCATGTCGCGCCCGACAGAGACCGCGGCATTTTGCTGAGCGCCAGGATCCTCGGCATCATCTATCTGCTGATCCATTGGTTCCCCTACCTTTTCGGCTGATCCCCGTTTTTCCGCATGATCGCCCGTTTGACTTTCGGGAAACGACGTGCTATATTTCTAAAAATCATAAATCAACGGGAAGGAACCGGGATTCGGTCTCGTCGGCGTCGGATGCGCCATCGCCCTGCTGAGACTCCTGCTCCGCGTCCGCAAATGGCCGCGCCGGAAAGAGAACATCGTGCGGCATTTGTCGGCACTGTGCATTCTGATCGTCCTTCATGTGCTCATGCTCCCATGGATTTTTCTCCTTTTGGACATGATCCATGTCGGAGCGGAGCTCGGCTTTTTCCTCTATCTGGCGTTCGAGATCACATGGTTCAGTTTCGTGCTGGGGAACCTTTTCGAATACCAGTTCCGCAGGCAGCCCGTTTTCTTCCGCGCCCTGATGAATTGTTTTTTCTATCTTGCCCTGTGTTTCCTTCACGATCTTCTGATCCTGATGAGCCTCCGGGGAATCGGCTGTTAAAAGTCCTTCTCCCTTAAGCGTTCATCAGCTCAAAAAATTCGGCGACCGTCACGATTTTCACGTCGCTGTATTCTTTCAGCGTCAGCAGATCCTTGTCCCCGCTGACAACATAATAGCATTGACCGTCAATGGCACATGAAATGAACTTGTTGTCATCGGGATCCCGGCAGACATCGACCCGCGTTTGAGCAGGAATAATCTCTATTACGGAAAGCACAGGTTCAGCGGAGCGAGGACCTACGCGACTGGCATATTTTTTTAGAAGAGAATCAATTATCAACCGGTATTCCGCCATGATTTCCTGTGTGGCCACGGCTGAAACGGATTGCATAAGGACGAGCTGCATCAACTCCGCCGGTTTTCCTCCAAAGACGATAGCGGATGCAACAACGTTTGTATCAATTACGATACGCATCATGCTTTCCGTTTGTTTTTACGGACGGTCTTAATCGCCTCATCAATATCCGCCTCGGTGATTCCGACTTCCTTTGCCCAGCTCTGGAAGCTGGCAAGCACAGCATTGAATTCAGCGATTTTGGAATCTGAGATCGGTTTCAGAAGAATCGTGTTATTCTCGGAAACGACAACAAACTTCGTTCCCGCGCCCAGGTTCATTTCGGTGCGGATTTGCTTCGGCAGAACGATCTGCCCCTTGGTCGACATAGCGGTGATCATCGGCATAGTGTGCCTCCTTTCGGCGGATGTAAGATTTTCTTACCATACTATACACGGCTTTTCGGAAAAATCAAATCAGAGGTAAGAAATTCTTACGTCTTTCCTTTCTTTTCATCCCCTTTTTCCGTTTTTTCGCGCGTCTTCATTTTCTTTTTCCGCTTTTTGTGGTATAGTATTATACCATGTTTTTTCAAAAAGAGGCCCGTCCATGAAACTTACCGATAATGTCCCGCTGATCTTTTTCGACCTGGAAACGACCGGCGTCAATCTTTTCGTCGACCGCATCGTGGAGCTGTCCGTGATCAAGATCATGCCCGACGGCTCCCGCGAGACCAAGACACGCCTCATCAACCCCGAAATGCCCATCCCGCCCGAAGCGACCGCGGTGCACCACATTTCCGACGAGGACGTGAAGGACGCCCCGACGTTCCGGCAGATTGCCCACAGCCTCGCGATCTATTTCGAGGGGTGCGACCTCGGCGGCTACAACATCGGCAAGTTCGACATCCCGATGCTCACGCGCGAGTTCGCCCGCTGCGGCATCCAGTTCTCCGCCGCGGGCCGCCGCATCTTCGACTCCTACACGATCTTCTGCCAGATGGAGCCGCGCAACCTCACCGCCGCCTACAAGTTCTTCTGCGGAAAGAAGCTCGAAGGCGCGCACGGGGCAGCCGCCGACGCCCAGGCTTCGCTCGAAGTCCTGGAGGCCCAGCTCGAACGCTACTCCGCGATGTCGCCCGACCAGTTCCCGGAAACGATTACCTCGTTCCCGCAGACCCTCGACGAACTCCACGCGTTCTGCAATCCGGTCAACCCCGCCAACGTCGACAAAAGCGGCAGATTCAAATGGCGCAACGGCGAGGCGGTCGTTTCGTTCGGGCGGCACAACGGCGAAACGCTCCGCGAGGTCGCCGCGAACGCGCCGGATTTCCTCCAGTGGATCATCCGGTCCGACTTCGACGAAGACGTGAAGAAGATCGCGCAGAACGCCCTCCGCGGCAAGTTCCCCGTCCATCCGTAACCTCAGAAACCATTCGGCACGCGACAACGCCGTTTACCTCGATATGAACAAGCCCGACGACAAAAACGACATGAAATACCTGGTCGAACTGCTCGATGACGAAAACGAGCAGTCCGCGAGCATGGCGATGGCGGAACTCCTCACGAAGGGCAGCACCGCGCTGGAGCCGGTCCTCCGCGACATGCAGAAGTCCGACAATCCGCGCATCCGCAAACGCACCCGCCAGCTTCAGCACGCCCTCATGGCGCGTTCCCGCCGCCGCATCTTCATGCAGCCGCCCGAACGCCCCATTTCCCTGCTCACCGGGCTGATCCGGCTGCATCTGTGCTGGTTCGACAACGACCGCCAGTCGTTCGTGGAGAAGCAGTGGCGCGAGCTTGAGGCGGAGTACCGCAAGGCGCATCCGTCCGACCTCGCCGGCATGGCGGATTTCATGCGGAAGATGTTCCCCGACCGCCCCGAAAACCGCGATTTCCACCCCGATTCCTTCTGCATCGGCGCGGTCCTGGAGGACAAGATCGGCTCCGACCTCATTTTCGCCTGCATCGCCGCCATCCTCTCCTCGTCTACGCAGAACCGTTTCAGCGTGGTCCGCGTCGGCGTCGACACCGCGATCGCGGACCGTTCCGGCTGCCTCGTCTTCCCGGTCGACAACTGGCAGCTCTACGGAGGCGTCGCCGAGGGCGAGGAGCCCCCGGTCGTATGGGACACCCAGACCATCCTGCGCTACGTCTCCTCCGTGCTGTTCGTCTCCGCCGTCGCGTCCGACGGATTCCGCTACCTCTACACGATCGGCGCGCCGCTCGCCGCCGCCATCGGGGAGAAAGACCTGTCGTTCCTCCCCTACCCCTACGGCAACGGCTCCGGCGAAACCGGGGACGATCCGTCCGGCGGGCAGAAGAGATGAGCACGCAGGCCGCGACGCCCCGGGCGGACCTCCACACGCACACCGCACTCTGCAAGCACGCCTCCGGCACGCCGGAGGAATACCTCGCCGCCGCGCAGAATGCGGGGCTGGCGTACTGGGGCGTCTCCGACCATTTCCCCGCGCCCGCGGGGTACGACGCCGAATTCCGCATGGCGCCGGGCGACCTGCCGCGCTATTTCGGCATCCTCGACTCGCTCCGCGACGCCGCGGAAGGCTCCGGCCTGCAGGTGCTCGCCGCCGTCGAATTCGACTATGTGCCGGGCCGCATGGACGAGGTCTTCGCCGCGCTCGACCCGCTCCGCCCGAAATTCGACTATCTGATCGGCTCCGTGCATTACGTCGGCGACTTCGCGTTCGACGACCCGGACAAGCTCGCGGAATGGCCGCGCTACGGCGTGGACGCGGTCTGGGACGGCTATCTGACCGGCCTGAAGGCTTTTGTCGAACTCGGCGGGTTCAACGTCATGGCGCATTCCGACCTGCCGAAGAAATTCGGGTTCCGCCCCTCGAACTACGAAAGCGTCGTGCGCCGCATGACGGACATCTACGAATGCGCCGCCGCAAAGGGCATTTGCCTGGAGCTTAACACGGCGGGGCTTCGCGTGGCCGCGGACGAGATCTACCCCTCCGCAGAGCTCCTGCGCGCCGCCTTCCGCGCCGGGATGAAGATCACGCTCGGGTCCGACGCGCACAAACCGGAACACGTCGCCTACGGATTCGACCGCGCCGCCGAACTCGCGCGGTCTATCGGCTGGACCGCGCACACGGCGTTCGTCCGCGGCGAAGCCGTCGAACTCCCCCTCTGACCCGCTCTCCCCTTTCCCCAAAAAAGAAGCGAGCCGCAAGCCCGGTGAGGCAAACGGCCCGTTTTTTTGTCTTTTTGCGAATCCGGCTCAGGGGCGCGGCTTCTTCTCGCTGGTCAGGTCGGGCTTCGCGATGGTGATGCGCGTGCCCGGCTCGGTCGAATGCGTGAGCCACACGTTGCCGCCGATCACGGAGCCTTTTCCGATCACGACCGCGCCGAGGATGGTGGCGCCTGCGTAGATCGTGACGTCGTCCTCGATCGTCGGGTGGCGTTTCGCGCCCTTGATGATCATGCCGCAGGCGTCCTTCGGGAACGACAGCGCGCCGAGCGTGACGCCCTGGTAGAGCTTCACGTTGTCGCCGATCTCGGCGGTCTCGCCGATCACGACGCCGGTGCCGTGGTCGATGAAGAACGCGCGTCCGATCTTCGCGCCGGGGTGGATGTCGATCCCGGTGATGCGGTGGGCGTATTCGCTCATCATGCGCGGGATCATGGGCACTTTGCGCGTGAAGAGCGCGTGGGCGATGCGGTGGATGGTGATCGCGCGCAGCCCGGGATAGCTCATGATGACTTCCTGCTTGTTGCGCGCGGCGGGGTCGCCCTCGTAGGCGGCCTGCACGTCGGTCTTCATCACGTCGCGGATCACGGGCAGTTCGGCGAGGACTTCGCCCGCCACGGTCGCGGCTTTCGCCTTGCAGTCGCAGTTTTCCGAAATCGTCTTGCAGGTGTAGCGGAACACGCGGCAGAGCAGGTCGGTCAGCCTGTGGTGGGAGCGGATGAGCAGGTCTCCGACGGAGAACCGGATGGTGTCGGCGGACTCCGCCTCGCGTTCGGCGAATCCGGGGAAGATCAGTTCGACCAGGTCATGCAGGAGCTCCAGGATCTCGGCCTCGCGGGGCAGGTTCAAGCCTTCGGAATGGTTCACCCCGATCCCGTCGGCATACGACGCGCACAGGCGTTCGACCAGATCGTCGATCTGAGCGCGGTCGGGCGACTGCGGCTGTTTTTTCGGGCACGTGTTCATGAGGGTGTTCCTTTCTGATTCTTTACGTGTTTCAGAGGCGGATGCGGGGCGGAACCGTACTTATTCGATGTTCTGGATCTGTTCGCGGACTTTTTCCAGTCCGGTCTTCATCGCCACCACGAGCGGGGAGATCTCGGCGGTCCCCGCCTTGTTGCCGAGCGTGTTGATCTCCCGGAACATCTCCTGCATCAGAAAATCGAGGGAGCGGCCGGGGGAGTCGCCTGCGGCGAGCGAGCGGAAATGGCTGAAATGGGCGTCGAGGCGCGTCAGCTCCTCGGTCACGTCCAGACGGTCGGCGAAGATCACGAATTCGCGGAGCATGCGTTCGTCGTCGGCCTCGGCGTTGAATCCGGCGTCCTTCAGGCGTTCGCGCATGCGCGCCGCCTGCTGTTCGGGCAGCCCGGGCGTGAGCGTTTTGATCTTCGCGACGATGGCTTCGAATTCGCCGATGCGGGCGAGGATGTCGCGTTCGAGCGCGGCGCCCTCGGTCCGGCGCATTTCGATGTGGCGCGCCAGGGCTTCGTCGAACACGCGGAGCAGGAACGTCTCGAATTCCGGGTCCGAGCCGAGCACGGAAACGGGGACCACGACGCCGGGGACGGCGAGGATCTGGCCGATGTTCAGAGCGGCGTCCAGACCGTTCTTTTCCGCCGCCGCGCGGGCTTCCCGGATCACGGTGTTCAGGAATGCGTGGTCGATGCGGGAGGCGGCCGGGGCGTCGTCCAGATAGTTCAGCTCGGCGCGGACCATGATGGAGCCGCGCGTCAGGCGTTTCGCGAGGTGCGCCCGCAGGACGCCCTCGTGGATGGCGAGCTCCTTCGGCAGCGAAAACTTCGCGTCGAACTGCTTGCGGTTCACGGACGATATTTCGAAACGGAGCGCCACGCCGTGGTCGACGCCTTCGGCGCGGCCGAATCCTGTCATGCTGTTCATCATGTGCGGACAGACCTCTCAGTAGCGGATCGAGCCGCTGTGCGGCGCTTTGTCATAATCGGGCGAATCGAACGGGTTGCGGACCGGGTCGTTCTCCGAGGGGAACACGAGGCCGCGGGCGCGGACCGTCTTCGGGATCGCGTCGATCTCCTCGCGGGTCAGGCGCGCGCCGTTCAGCTTGTTCACGTCCATCAGCTCGCCCGTGCGGAGTTTCCAGCCGTCGAACGTGCCGCTTCTGGAGAAACCGGTGACCACGATGCACTGAAGCGGATCGTCGGCGGGCCACATAAGGGAAAGCTGGGTGTACGGCGAGGTTTCAGGCTTTTTGCCTTCCTTCTCGTTCAGGTATTCCTCCCAGGAGGAAAGCCCGGTCTGCTCCGGCTCCTCCGGGTCGACCGGGAGACGCGTGTAGACGGTCTCCGGCTTGTCGAAGCGCACCCGGTTGAGTTCGGCTGTGGAGAGATACTGCATGTTGTTCCGCACGAACGCGGATGCGGCGTCCGTCGCGCTCTTCAGTCCGGTGTCGCCCGGATCGTAGCGTTTCACGATCACGCGGTGAGGCTCCCAGAACATCATGGAGCGTTCGCCGTCGCCCGCGACCACGACTTTCGCGCCGAGGTCGGGCGGGGTCCACACGACGCAGCTGTGCATCAGGTCGTGCCGGGGCGCGACGGGGAAATGCCGCACGTCGTCGATCTCGATATGGCTGGCGCCCGCGTCCAGCGGGGTCACGTAGCGCGGATAGACGATGTTTTCATAGATCTCCGGCTGGGTGTACCGGATGAAATTCCGCTGATTGTCCGACAGCCCCTTCAGGTTCTTCAGGGCATAGGTGCGCGCGCGCTCCACGGCGGATTTCGTGTAATCCGTCTGGCAGCCCGTCAGAACGGCAAGCGCGGCCGTCATCGCGAATATTATCGGCAGAATGCGTTTCATGAAGTGTTCTTCCCGTGTCGTTTGGCGTGCGCCGGGCAGCCGGGATCCGGCGCCGGAGGCTCCGCCCGGATCCCCGTGCGGAAATCCGGTCTTTTATCTTGAATAGAATAATATAACCTCTTTTTTTTATCCTGCAAGGAAAAAAAGGAAAAAGAACGGAAAACTTTGTGCTTTTCCGCGCACGAAAAACGGATGCGGCGGCCCGGGAGGCCCCGGAACCGCCGCGATGCGCCTTTTCTCCGTTTGCGTCACCGGCCGAGCGGCGAGAAGGAGAAGCCCATGTTGAAGTGGAAGCGCAGGCGCCTGGAAACGCCTTCCTGGTTGCAGACGATCGGGTACGCCAGGTCCAGGCGGATCGGCATGTCGATCCCGGGCACCATGATGCGCAGGCCGTAGCCGACGCCGACGTTCGGCTGGGTGATCGGGCCGAAGCGGGCGCTGGTGGCGTCGCCGACGTCGCAGAAGAACGCGCCGCGCAGGATCTTGTAGATCGGGTGGGAGAGTTCCGCCGTGAAGAGGTACATGAACTCGCCGCCGTAGTTGTCGTCGTTGTTGTCCACCGGGCCGATGCTGCGGTACGGGAAGCCGCGCACGGAATCGCCGCCGCCGAGGAAATACCGGTCGTACAGCGGCACGCGGTCGCCGCTGAACGTGCCCATGGTGCCGATCTTCGCGCCGGTGGTCAGCACGAACCAGTCGTGGAAGAACGGGAAGTAATTGACGGCGCGGAGTTCGAATTTGTAGTAGTCGTTGGTGGCGCCGAGCCCGCGCGAGGTGAGATACGTGAACGCGCCGATGTCGTAGCCGGATGTCGGGTTCGTGGCACTGTTGCGCGTGTCGCGGTTCAGGCCGAGGAAGACGCGTCCGACCAGGTCGCCGCCCTTGGCGTCCTGGAAGATCGGGCCCATCTTCTTCTTCATGTCCATGATGCGGACGTATTCGAACGTGTAGCCCGCGGTGACGGACGTGAATTCGTCGAAGATGCGCTTCGTGAGCGACACGGTGAACCCGAGCCGCATTTCGTTCCAGTTTTCGTACAGCACCTCGCGCCAGTAGCCGGAGAGGTCCAGGCGCAGCGGGATGCCGAAGAGATAAGGCTCCGTGAAGTCCGTCTGGATGTCGATGTGCTCGACGCCGACGAGCGCGCCGATCCTGAGGCGCTGGCCGCCGCCGGTGAACCAGTTCTTCGGGTCCGTGATGTCCATGTTCGAGTGCCACAGCTGGAGAGACCCGGCGAGTCCGTCGGAATCGCTCCATCCGAAGCCGATGTTGCCGCCGAGGAACTGCTTTTCCTCGACGTTCACGTAGACGTCCTTCTTGCCCGGCTCGGGCGAATCCATGGACAGGATCTCCACGCCGTCGCCCTCCCCCGTCGCGTCCTGGAAATAACCCATGCCCATCAGGCGGCTCTTGCCGATTTCGAGCAGCTCCTTGTCGAGCAGGTCGTCGGTGGTGAACGGCAGTTCGCGGCGGATCACGTAGTCCTTGGTCCAGCGGTTGCCGGAGATGTAGACCTCGCCGATCGTATACTGCGTGCCCTCCTGGATCTGGTACTCGATGTCCACGGAGTGCGTGCTGTAGTCGGGATAGCGCACCGCCCTCGCCTGGAAATCCGCGAACCCGAGCGGAGAATACTTCGACTCCAGCATCTTCAGGTCGTTGTCTTCGCGGGAACTGCTGTACACGCTCTCCTCGCGGGCGGACAGCAGGGGCATCAGCTCCTCTTCGGGGAACTCGTGCGCGCCGACGATGCGGATGCTGTTGATGAAGTAGGGCTCGCCCTCCTCCACCACGAATTTCACGTCGACGAATTCAGGGTCGTCCGGATGCTCGGTCACGACCACGTCGGTAACCTTGAAGTCGAGGTAGCCTTTCTGCCAGTAGAGCTCGCGCAGGCGCAGCTTGTCGCGCGTGACGAAATCCTTGTCGTAGAGCCCGAAGTTCGGCGGAAGCCCCATCCAGCCCCACGGCATGAACGAAAGCCATTTCACGCTGCCCAGGAAATACCGCGTCTCGAGCAGGTCCTTCACATCGGACGGCTTGTAGACGCTCATGCCCTCGAACTCGACGTTGTCGATCCGCACGCGCAGATGCTCCGCGATGTTGAAGATCACCTTCACGCTGCTGTCGCCGTCGGCGGCGAGCGAGGTGTCGATCTGCGCCTCGGTGTAGCCTTTTTCCTCGTAGAACTTCCGCAGCTCGCGGGTGGACTCGATCAGAAGGGCGTCGTTCAGAGGCATGTCCGTGCTGAACTTCACAAGCTTCTTCAGCTCGCTGTCGCTGAACTTGCGGTTGCCCTTGAACGAGATCTCGGACACGTTTTTCTTCGGCGTGATGTGGAAGATGACTTCCTTGTTCCCGCCGGGGAGGTCCTTCACCTCGGAAAGAACGTCCTCGAACATTCCCAGCGAGAACAGGCGGCGCACGTCCTCGTTGATCATGCGCTCGGAGTACGGCATGCCCGCCTTCGTCTGCGTGTTCATCTCGAAGATGTCTTCGGAGAAAGGATACGCGCCGTTCTGACGGAATTCGACCCGGTCGATGCTCTGACCGAACGCGGATGCGGCAATCAGGATTGCCAGCACTGTCACAAGCCGTTTGTACTTCATGTTACGTTCTCCGGGTATCTATGCAACGCTTCAGGATTCCGGTTTCTGCTTCATGGACGCCGGGATGTCCTGTTCGCCGTATTTATGGGTGATCGTACGGAATTCCATGAGGCTCGGGAAGAAGTTCACCTTCACCTCGCCCGTCTTTCCGTTGCGGTTTTTTTCGACTAAAAGCAGCGATTCCACACCGTTGCGGGCGGCCTCGCGGTTGTTTTCCTTGGCTTCGTCGCGGTCGCGGTGCAGGAAGATCACCACGTCCGCATCCTGCTCGATGGAGCCGGATTCGCGCAGATTGCTCAGTTTGGGACGCACGGTCTTGTTGTTCGGCGTCTTTTCGACTTCGCGGTTCAGCTGGGACAGCACGAGGACCGGGATGTCCAGGTCCTTCGCGAGTTTCTTGATGCCGCCCGAAATGGCGGACACTTCCACCTGGCGGCCGTCGCGGGACGACACGTCGCCCGCGCGCATCAGCTGGAGGTAGTCGATGATGATCAGGTCCAGGCCGGCGTCGGCTTCCTTCAGCTTCCGGGCTTTCGCGCGGAGTTCGAAGATGGAGAGGCCGCCGGTCGGGTCGACGAAAAGGTTCGCGTCGCTCAGCGCGCTCACGCCGCGCCCGAGCTTCTGCGTTTCTTCGATGTTGAAGGACCCGTCCGAAATGGACGAGAGCGACACTTTGGATTCGGTGCAGAGGAGTCGCTGCGCCACCTGCTCCGCGCTCATTTCGAGCGAGAAGAACGCCACGCTCTTGCGTTTCTGGCCTGGCACCTGCTTCATCGCGATGTTGCGCGCGATGTTCAGCGCCAGCGCCGTCTTGCCGATGGACGGACGTGCGGCAAGCACGACCATTTCCTGTTTTTTCAGGCCGCCGCCGAGCAGCTTGTCGAGGTCGGGGAACCCGGTCGGGATGCCCGGCTCGATCTTCTTGTTCATGAGGTCGACGAAGTGCGTGAACGCCTCTTCGACGAGCTCGGCGATGGATTTGATCTCGGAGCGGACGAAATCGTTGCGGACGGCGAAGAAGGTCTGCTCGATGCCGTCCAGAAGCTGGTGGATGTCCTTTCCGCCGGGCTCCCGGCAGACCTGGAGCGCGGACGTGCAGGCGCCGATCATCTCGCGCAGCATCGCCCACTGGCGCAGGATGCCGCACCAGGTTTCCACGTTCGCCACGCTGCCGATGGACGCCTGAATGTCCAGCAGCGCGGCCTCGCCGCCGACCATTTCGAGCTTGCCGGAACGGCGCAGGTTGTCCTCGATGGAAAGCAGGTCGGGCGGATTGCCCGTCCGGCTATTGACCTCAAGCATGCTCTGGTAGATCGCGGCGTGCTTCGGATCGCGGAACATGATCTTCGCGTTCCGGGCGAATCCGGTCAGGTCGCCTTCGGCGGCGTTCTTTCCCTGCGCGGAGGGACGGATCCGCACGCCGAGCATGGACGAAACGGTGTTGATGCACCCCGGATCGGCAAGGATGCAGGCGAGAACGGAGCGTTCCATCTCGTAGTCCGCGTAGTCCGCGGTCTGCGGGATGGAGCTTGAGGGGGAAGCGGCCGAAACGGCGTTCCGGGAAGAAGTCTCCCCGGAACCCGCCGCCCCGGCGCCTTGTGCATGATCGTAACGATCAGGCATGAATCACTCCCGGCGCATCAGGCGGCGCCGACGACCTTGATGGTCGCGACGGCGGTGACGGTCTGGTGGAGCTTGATGTCGACCTTGAATTCGCCGATCGTGCGGATGGGAGCATCCAGACGGATCTTGTTGATGTTGACCTTCACGTCCATGGAAGCGAGCTTCTCGAAGATGGTGCGTTCGGAGACGGAGCCGAAGAGGTGTCCGTCTTCGGAGGCCTGCATCGGGATCGTGATGTCGAGGGAGGCGATCTTGGCGGAGAGAGCCTGCGCGGCCTCGAAATCGGCTTTGCGCTTCGCTTCGATCTTTTCCTTGCGGGCTTCGAGCTGACGGAGCACGCCGGTGGACGCGACGGTCGCGAATCCGCGGGGGATCAGGTAATTGCGGGCATAACCGGCCGCGACGTGAACTTCTTCACCCGCCAGGCCGAGGTCTTCGACGTCCTGCAGGAGGATCAGTTTGACATGTGCCATGATTTGAATTCCTTTGCTGATGGGTTCCCGGCTCAGAGAGCCACGCTGATGATACGGGCGCGCTTCAGGGCCGTGCTGAGCATCTTCTGATGGTTCAGGCAGGTGCCGGTGATGCGGCGGGGGAGGATGCGGCCTTTTTCGGTCTGGAAACGGCGGAGCTGTTCCCCGTCCTTGAAGTCGATGTAGTTCACGTGATTCTCGCAGAATCTGCAGATCTTCGCTTTGTTGGTGCGACGCTTTGCGTGGCGTCTTTTCTGTTGCATTGCCATATTGGGTCTCGTTTGTTAAATGGTTGTGTTTGGATCAGAAGGGGATGTCGTCCACGTTTTCGAGCGGGTCCGGGCCGGAGTCCGCCATGCCGCCGTGGTTCGGCTGCATGTTCGGGGCCGGGTTGTACGGCGGTTCCTCGAACTGCTGGCGGCGGTACGGCTGCCCCTGCGGAGCGCGGTTCTGATAGCCGCCGCCCTGCGGCTGGTAGCCGCCCTGGCGCGGGGCGCGCTGCTGGGACTGGTAGCCGTCGTCTTCCGGCTGCATTTCGCCCGGCATGCCCTGCTCGTCGCGGCGGGCGGAGAGGAACTGCACGCGTTCCGCGGTCACGCGGACGCGGGAGCGCTTCTTCTGGGTGTCCTTTTCCGTCCACTGATCGTAGACCAGACGCCCTTCGATGAAGACCGTGCTGCCCTTCTGGAGAAAGCGGGAGCAAGTCTCGGCCTGTTTGCCCCAAACAACGATCTCCAGGAAACATGTTTCGTCTTTCTCCTGGCCGCTCGCCTGCATGAAGCGGCGGTTGATCGCAATTCCGAACTCGCAAACGGCGGAATTGCCGCCCGTCAGATACCGGAGCTCCGGATCCCGGGTCAGATTCCCGATCAAAAGCACTTTGTTCAGAGAAGCCATGTGACTCGCCTCCTTTCTTCAATCTGATTGGTTACTCGGCATCGGCAGCGGCGGGAGCCGCGGCAGCCGTCGTCACCGGTTCCGGGATCGCCAGCTTGGAGCGGACGTGTTCCGGGCGGTCGTAGACGATGGAGAGGAACCGCAGGACGCGTTCGTCCAGGCGGAACTCGTCGCGGAGCATCGCTTCCTTGGCAGGATCGACTTCGAACACGAAATCGAAATAGTAGCCGGCTTTGCGTTTCTTGATCTCACGCGCAAAGGTCTTGCGGCCCATCGCGACGTTCTCGACCATCGTCCCGCCCCAGCCGTTGATCAGCTGTTCGAACTGACCGGCAAAGGCCTTGCCCTCATCGTCGACTTTACGCGGGTCGAGGATGAATACTGCTTCATACTTTTTCAAGACTGCACCTCCAGGTGTTGCTTATTTGTTGTTTACAGACGTTTCTGTTGTTGTTTTGTTCGGTTGGCTGTCTTCGTCCGCGCTGAAGTCGCGCGGATTGTACTGATTCATCGCCATTGCGATGCCTCGCCTCAGGATCAGGACCGCGGCTTCCGCCGCTCCGGCGAGCACCCGGTCGAAGACCGTGCGTTCTTCCTCGCTGAACTCCGAAAGGACGTAGTCGATCACGTCCCCGCGGCTTTCCGCGTGTCCGACGCCGATCCGCATCCGGTGGAATCCTTCCGAGCCGATCTCTTCGATCAGCGACTTGATCCCGTTGTGCCCGGCGCTGCCGCCGCCTTTGCGGATCCGGATCCGCCCGAGGGGGATGTCCATGTCGTCATGGACCGCCAGCACCTCGTCCGGCGAGATCCCTTCGCTCCGCATCAGCGGCGCCACGGCTTCTCCGCTCAGGTTCATGTACGTCAACGGCGTCTGAACCAGCAGCGGGGCCCCGGCGTAGGTCCCCTTCCAGTAGTAGGACTGGAACCCGTGGATCCTCTGGAAGGAACGCGGGAGTTTGGTCAGCAGGCGTTCGGCAAACATGAATCCGGCGTTGTGGCGCGTGCCTTCGTATTTGCTTTCCGGATTTCCCAGACCGACGATGAGCCGGATCCGATGTGCTCCGTCCGCCATTCTTCTGCGCTGTCCTTTCCGTGTTCTTCCGTCCGGAGGCTCTTCCGCATCGCAAACAAAGCAGGAAGATTACTCCGCTTTCTTGCGTTCGTCGCGGGCCGCGGCGCGTTCCTCGGTCTTCTTTTCCGCGATGACTTCGGGTTCGGCGGCTTCCTCGCCTTCGGCGGGTTCGGCGGCTTCTTCCTCGGCCTCGGCAGCGGATTCATCGACCTCGGTGAAGACGACGATGTCGGCATGGGTCACGGCGGTGACGCCTTCGGGCATCGGGATGTCGCCCACGTGGATCATGTCGCCGAGATTCATGGCGGAGACGTCCACGATGATCTCTTCGGGGAGGTCCTGCGGGAGGCTTTCCACTTCGATCTCGTGGAGGTTCTGTTCAAGCAGGCCGCCTGCGGAGGCGCCGGCGGGCAGAGCGTGGCCGGGACGGACCGCGACGTGCGCCTTGATCTTCTGGTCCATGCGGATCGCCTGGAAATCCAGATGGCGGGTGCGGTTGCGGATCGGGTCGTGCTGGACTTCCTTCAGCAGGACGAGCGTTTCCTTGCCGTCCTCGACGAGGGAGAGGATGTTCAGCTCGTTGCGGGAGAGCAGCTGCCATTCCGTGGCGTTCACGGAGATGCACTTCGGCTCAACGCCCTTGCCGTAGACGATCGCGGGGATCAGTCCGGTCTTTCTCAGGCGGCGTGCGTCGCCGGTACCGCCGGCCGTGCGCGCCTGCACGTTCAACACATGTTTGACTTTTGCCATTTTTGGTCCTTTCGTGTAATGTGTCGGTTATGTGTGGGTTGTTCGTTTTCGTTTCAGGTGCTTCCAGCTCAGCGCTGGAAAAGTGAATTAAGGGAATCGCCGTTGTGGATGCGGCTGATCGCTTCGGAGAGGAGCGGGGCGATGTCCAGCGTGTGGACGGATTTGCCCGTCAGGTTGGTCGGAACGGAGTTCGTCGTGATCAGCTCCTCGATGCAGCTCGCCTGGAGCTTCTCGAACGCCTCTTCGCGCGCCAGGAAGTGCGACACGGCGGCCACCACATGGGCGGCGCCTTCGCGCTTCAGGAGCTCGGCCGCGGCGCAGAGCGTGCCCGCCGTGCTGGTCATGTCGTCGACCAGGACGCAGGTGCGCCCCTTCACGTCGCCCACCAGGTGCGAGGACGCCACGTGGTTCGCGTCGAGGCGGCGTTTCGCCACCACGGCGAATCCGCAGCCCAGGCGGTCGGCGAACGACTGCGCCATCTTCACGCTGCCGGAGTCGGGGGAGACGATCACGGATTCCGCGTCGGTCTTGCCGCGCAGATACGGGATCAGCACGGACGCCGCGTACAGGTGGTCCACCGGAATGTCGAAGAATCCCTGGATCTGCTGGGAATGGAGGTCCATGGCGAGGATGCGGTTCGCGCCGGCGGTCGTCAGAAGGTTCGCGACGAGCTTGGCGGTGATCGGCACGCGCGGCTTGTCCTTGCGATCCTGGCGGGCGTATCCGAAGAACGGGATGACGGCGGTGATCCTGGCGGCGGACGCGCGGCGGGCGGCGTCCAGCATGATCAGGAGCTCCATCAGGTTTTCGTTCGTCGGATTGGACGTGGACTGGATGATGAATGCGTCCGCGTTCCTCAGGGTATCCTTGTACTGGACAAAAATTTCGCCGTCCGGGAATCTCTGCACGGTCACGTGGCCGAGCTGCTGCCCCAGACACTGTGCGATCGATTCGGCGAGCTTCGGATGTGATGTCCCGCTGTAGAGTCGGATGTCTCTCGCGTTTCCTTCCATGGTGTCCTGTTTCTTTCCGGGTACATCAATTCATTCGAGCGGATGGTTTTTCAGCGGCCGGGCAAACAAGACAATGCAGGAAGATTTGAGCGTGGCTACCTGAACGGTAACCACCGAAAATCTTACCAGTTGGACTTTGCCCGGATGCGAAAAGCCGCCGCAATCTAATGAATTGAGGTGCCTTTCTGTTCGTGGTTGAGGGTTGGTGTCGAACAAATCCCCTGTCCGCGGTACGGAAATCGGCCGAACGCGAGTCCTTTTTTCGCAACGGGAAGCGCCTGCTTCCTCCGCTGCGCCATGCCGGGAATCGGAAAACGAGGCGGCAAATCGCCGGAAATCCCTGCGCATGAAAGAAAACCCCGCGGTCATGCGGGTCTTGCGACCCACCGAATCCGGACGTACGGATTAAGGTTTCTGTTTCAACGTGTCTTATAATATAGACCGTATTTCCGGAAATTCAAGTCCGAATCCGTCATTTTTCGCTCATTTCGTGCATTTTTCGCAAAAAGGGAGGGCAAGCCCTCCACGTGGGCAGTGCCGTGCGCCGCAACGGCACACACGGAGTATATTTGGAAAAAGCGAAAAACCGGTTTTTTCCGTTTTCTTTTCCGGTTTTACTGGATTTTTGCGGAAAACGCTGTTACATTATCGGACAGAAAACACTGTTCCCCCTTTTGAACGGGGCGTCATTCAGCCTTTTTCCATTCACAAAAGAAAGGTTTTTTCCATGAAACACCAGGCTCTCATCGGCATCGCGGCCGCGGCAGCCATCCTCTCCGGGGCCGCCGCGCTGGACGCGCAGACCAAGGACGCGCCCAAGACCATGACCGGCACGCTCGACCCGGCAAAGACGAAGTTCGACATCAGCCCCACGATGTACGGCGTCTTCTTCGAGGACATCAACTTCGCGGCGGACGGCGGACTCTACGCCGAGCTCATCAAGAACCGCTCCTTCGAGTTCCCGAACGCTCTTTCCGGCTGGGAGACGGATGGCACGGTGCAGGTCGTCAAGGGCGCGGAGGGCGACGTGCCGTTCCCGCGCAATCCGCATTTCGCGCGCATCACCGCCGAACCGCACCGCGACCGCTGGTCCGCGCTTGACAACGGCGGTTTCCGCGGCCTCGCGTTCGAGAAGGACAAGACCTATCATCTTTCGGTCATGGCGCGCCTCGCCCCCGGCACGGCAGAGCCGGTCGGGTTCGACGCCGCGTTCGTCCGGGAGGACGGCACGATGGAGGCGCGCACGCCGTTCACGGTGAACAGCCACGAATGGAAGGAATACAAGGTCGACATAAAGGCGGCGAGCACGCAGACGCGCGGCAAGTTCCGCCTGCTCCTCAACGGCCACAGGGGCACGGTCGACCTGGACCACATTTCGCTCTTCCCGGAAGACACCTGGAAGGGCCGCGCGAACGGCCTCCGCAACGACCTCGCGCAGGCGATCGCCGACCTCAAGCCGAAAGTCTTCCGTTTCCCCGGCGGCTGCATCATCGAGGGCACCACGCTCGACGAACGCTACAACTGGAAGAATTCCGTCGGCCCGGTCGGCAACCGTCCGCTGAACGGCAACCGCTGGAACAACACGTTCATCGACCACCTGACCCCGGACTATTTCCAGAGCTACGGCCTCGGCTTCTTCGAGTTCTTCCAGTTCTGCGAAGACGTCGGCGCGGAGCCCCTGCCCGTGCTGAACATGGGCCTCGCCTGCCAGTTCCAGAACGACGCGAACGACCTTTCCGCGCAGGTCCCGGTCGATCAGCTCGGCCCCTACATCCAGGACTGCCTTGACCTCATCGAGTTCGCAAACGGCCCCGTCACCTCGACCTGGGGCAAGCTCCGCGCCGACATGGGCCATCCCGAGCCCTTCAACATGAAGTTCATCGGCGTCGGCAACGAACAGTGGGGCAGGCTCTACACCGACCGCCTGCCGTCCTTCCTCAAGGCGATCCGCGAGAAGTATCCCGACATCAAAATCATCGGCGGGTCCGGCCCCTACCCCGACGGCGCGGAATTCGAGTACCTCTGGCCGAAGATGCGCGAGTTCAAGGCGGACCTCGTCGACGAGCACTACTACCGCGATCCCGAATGGTTCCTCAGCCACATCGACCGCTACGACAAGTACGACCGCAGCGGCCCGAAGGTCTTCGCCGGCGAATACGCCTGCCACGACGACCCGGCAAACTCCCTGCGCGCCGCCCTCTGCGAAGCCGCGTTCCTGACCGGCATCGAACGCAACGCCGACGTCGTCCGCATGTCCTCCTACGCCCCGCTCCTCGCAAATTACAACGCGTGGCAGTGGGCGCACGACATGATCTGGTTCAACAACACCTCGGTCGTGAAGACGCCGAGCTACCTCGTGCAGAAACTCTACAGCACCAACGCGGGCACCCACACGCTCGACCTCTCCGGGCTCGGCGCGCTCCCCGCCGACTGCTACGCAGGCGCGGTCCTCGACAAATCCGACGACGGCAGCAGCGTCATCGTGAAGTTCGTCAACCTCGGCAAAAACACCGTGCCGATCTCCATCAACATCCCCGGCGCGGCCGACGGCACGGAAGTCGCCGTGGTCGGGATCAAGGGCAAGGACCTCGCCGACAAGAACGACCTCGCGAATCCCGAACTCATCAAGCTGGAGGAATCCACGCTGAAGATCAGTGCGGAGATCCTCGAAGCAAAACAGGCTCCGTTCAGCTTCATGGTCTACCGCGTCCCGGTCAAGAAATGACCCGCTGAAACCGGCAGACAAACATCCCGCCTCACGGTCCCCTCCCCGGAGACCGTGAGGCTTTTCGTTTCGCACGGCTGCGGGACGCAGGACGCGATTCTCCGGCGGTTCCATCGCCCGCGGACGATCACGGACTTTTCAGGACTTTTTCGGAATCTTTCTCTTTTTTATTTTTTGAAGTTGACATTCTTCGTTTCCCGCGTTATAATATTGCGTACCGTTTCATTTTCATCCACCCCGAACCATCGGAGCTATCGCATGAAACATTTCATCCTCCCATTTTGCACGGCTCTCGCGGTCGCAGCCGCCGCGGGGTCCTGTGCGAACGAATCACAATCAATGCTTGAACCGCAGAAGATCAACATGAGCAAATTCGAAGAAAAGAACGGATTCCGGCTCGAAGAAAACGGCGTCGTCACGTCCGTCGTCTTCTATTCGCCTGAAATCGTCCGCGTCACCAAGACCCCGTCCGGCAGCACGGCAACGCCGTTCGTCACGCCCACCGTCATCCTCAAGCCGGAAAAGGTTCAGGTCAAAGTCAACAAGACCGACGCCGCGTACACGGCGGAATCCTCCGCGCTGAGCGTGGTCCTGGACCGCAAGACCGGCGCGGTCTCGTTCGCGAAGCCGGACGGCACGCGCCTGCTCGCCGAAGACGCCGCCCAGCCGTTCAAGATGGCTCCCGTGGAGTATCCCAGCGGCAGGACGAACACCGTCACGGCGCGGTTCCGCGTGGACGCCGACGAGGAGATCTACGGGTTCGGGCAGCCGCAGAACGACAAGTTCTCCCAGCGCGGCAGCAAGTTCCCGATCCACCAGGGCTACCGCTTCGTCTCCGTCCCGATGTTCCAGACGGTCAAAGGCTACGGCGTCTTCCTCGACAACCCCGCCAGCGGCGAGTTCGAGGAGAAGGACAACGTGCTGAACTTCATGTTCAAGGACGGCGAAAACCTCGACTACTACTTCATGTTCGGCGGCTCCACGGACGGCGTCGTCGCGCAGATGCGCAAGCTCACCGGCGACAGCCCGATGCAGGCGCTCTGGACGCTCGGGTTCTGGCAGAGCCGCGAACGCTACAAGACGCAGGCGGAACTGCTCGAAGTCGTCGAAAAATACCGCCAGCTCCACATCCCGCTCGACGGCATCATCCAGGACTGGCAGTACTGGGGCGAGGACAACGACTACTGGAACGCCATGCAGTTCCTGAACCCGGGCTTCCCCGAGCCGAAAAAGATGTTCGACCGCGTGCATGAGCTGAACGCCCACGCCATGCTCGTGATCTGGCCCGACTTCGGGCAGAAGACAGAGCAGTTCAAGATCCTGAAGGAAAAAGGCCATCTCCTCGACATCGACACCTGGCCGAACAGCACCTCCGTCGGCGGCTCCGGCGGCGCGCGCCCCTACGACCCCTACAGCAAGGAAGCCCGCGAGATCTACTGGAGCTACGCAAGAAAGCTCCTGGACTACGGACCCGACGCCTGGTGGATGGACTCCACCGAGCCGGACCACCACAACATCAAGGACGCCGACTTCGACCTCATGACCGGACAGGGCACGTTCCGCCGCGTCCGCAACCTCTATCCCTTCATGACCACCGGCAGCGTCTACGAGCACCAGCGCGCCGAGAATCCCGACGGCAAGCGCGTCTTCATCCTCACGCGCTGCGCCTACGCCGGCCAGCAGCGGTTCGGCACGAACACTTGGTCCGGCGACACCGTCACCAGCTGGGATTCCCTGAAGGACCAGATCGCGTGCGGACTGAACATGAGCCTCGTCGGCCTGCCGTACTGGAACGCCGACATCGGCGGCTTCTTCCTCTGGAACTATCCGAACCGCAGCCGCAACATCGCCTTCTTCGAGCTCTACGCCCGCTGGATGCAGTTCGGCGCGTTCACGCCCATGATGCGCAGCCACGGCACCGACGGCCCGCGCGAGCTCTACTTCTTCGGCAAGGAAGGCGCCCCCGTGTACGACGCCATGGTCCGCGCCATCAGGACCCGCTACGCGTTCCTCCCGTACATCTACGCCATGATGCACGACGTCTCCGCCAACCGCGGCTCCATGATGCGCCCGCTCTTCGCAGACTTCCCCGCCGACAAGAAGACGCACAAGCTCGACACCGAGTTCCTCTTCGGCAACTCCCTGCTCGTCGCCCCGGTCGTGAAGTCCATGTACCTCGCGAACAACCGCATCGACGTCTCGCAGACGAAAAACTGGGACGTCTACCTCCCCGCCGGATCCAAGTTCATCGACTTCCACACCGGCAAGTCCTACGAGGGCGGACAGACCGTTTCCGTCGCCGCCCCGCTCGACCTCGTGCCGCTCTTCGTGAAGGCGGGCAGCATCGTCCCGATCGCCGAGCCGGTCGAATACGCCGAACAGAAGAAGTGGGACGACCTCGAGATCCGCGTCTATCCGGGCGCGAACGGCTCCTTCACGCTCTACGAGGACGAGTTCGACAACTACAACTACGAGAAGGGCGCGTTCGGCACCATCGAGTTCACCTACAAGGACGGCACGCTCACCATCGGCGACGCGCAGGGCTCCTTCCCCGGCATGCTGAAGGACCGCACGTTCCGCGTGGTCCTCGTGAAGGAAGGCGTCGGCGTCGGGGAGACCCGCACCGCTCCCGAAAAATGCAAGACGGTCAAATACTCCGGCAAAACCGTCTCCCTCAAGCTCTGATCCGCTTCCATCGCCTTTCCGGCGAACTCCGGCCGTCCGGTCCATCCGGGCGGCCGTTTTTTATCCCCGCCGGCGGGGTCGACGCCGACGGGGTTGCGGGGCAAAAAACGCACCCGCCCGGCGGAGGACGGATGCGACTTGACGGCTTGTTCCTTTCGCGTGTCCGGGGCGCTTCCCTTACCTCGTGCCGCTGCCGCCGACCGTCTCGTGACGGCGGATCCTTTCAAGCTGTTCAAAATAATCCCGGCCTTCCTTGTCGTCGGGGAAATAGATCAGGAGGAACTTCGTGGCCTCCATCGCCGGGGTGTAGCGTTCGGCCTTGAAGTCGGCCTTGATCTGCTCGCGAATGGCTTTAGACCAGAGTTCGAGCATCTCCTTCGGGAAACTCGCCTTGTACTGCGGGAAATTGAGGATGCCGAGCGCATCCGCGTACTGCCCGTTCCCGAAAAGGCATTTGGCGTACACATACCGCGTCATCAGGCTGTTCCGTTTCTTCTCCCATGCGATCCGGGCGCTGTCGAGCGCGGCATCCTTGTCGCCCGCCGCCGTATACAGTTCGGAGAGACGGAGCTCCAGAAGACTCCTGTCGGGATACGTGTCCCTGATGGAGGAATACCGTTTGATCGCCGCGTCGGTCCGGCCGGCCTCCGCCAGTCGGGCGGCGGCATGGAAGACGAACCTGGGAAGAGCCGCGGGGGTTCTTTCGAAAAGGTCGAGCGCCTCCGTCTGTTTTCCTTCGGAGAAAAGGAGCTCGGCGCGGACGAACGGCAGCGCGGCGCGGTTCGGGGAATCGGCGGGCAGGGATTCGATCCACCCGGAAAGGGATTTCAGGGAATCGACGAAATCGTTTTCCGCGCAGAAGTTGAAATAGAGCGCCAGCAGGTTTTCGTCGCCGTTTTGTTCGACAAGCTTCCGGAACTCTTTTTCCGCCTCGCCTTTGCGGTCGAGCTGATCCAGCGCCAGCATATGCAGCGCGGCAATGACGGGCCGGGTCTTTTCGGGGATGTCCTTCAGCTCTTTGTATTCCGCGATGTATTCCATGGCGCGCTCGGGCTTTGCGTTCGTCAGATAGAATTTCACGGCAAGTTCAAGCAGGACGGGATCGTCGGGGAAGAGCTGAAGCGCGGACTTGATCTCCTCCTCCGTCATGACGCTCCGCCTGAAGTGATCGGTCAGGATAATGCGCTGGAGGAAGGGCACATCGTCGTCCTTCGTCTGGATCAGCACGGCGATCCCGGCGCACAGCGAAAGCAGATCCGGATTGGAATCAAGGTCCTCATCGTTCTTTTCCATCAGATACTGAAGCGCGGCAGACCGGGCGCGCTGCTGGAAATCCATAAAGGGATGCCCCTTCATGATCCTTTCAAGAAGCGTAATGATCTCGGTCGGGGAATCGTTCTTCAATGCCAGATGGAGCTGCATGAGGGAAGAAAGAGGCGTTTCGATCGTGGAGGAGGTGGTCTGAAGCAGAAGCGGCAAACGGGCATCGTCGCCATTGTGGAATGCGGTCAGCGCGTCCAGGTAGGACGTGATGATCTTCGACTGGCGTCCGGCATGAAGCTGACGGATCTTTTCCGCCATCGGGGGGATCAATTCGGCGTTTCCGCTCAGGAGACAGCTTTCTCCGTAAAGGACGGGCATGACGGCATTGATCTTCGTCTTGAGGAATTCGTCGCAGATCTTGATCGCGTCCTCAAACCGGTAGTTGGAGTAGTAATGCTTCGCAAGCTTCGGCGCGCCCGTATAGTTGTTCATTTCCAGACATTCGAGGAGCAGCGTCTCCACTTTCTCCTCCGATTCCCGGTCGCCTCGTTTCGAATAGAACTGCACAAGCACGTCGTTCAGCTCGAACCGCGAGAGCATATCCTGGATCTCGTTCCGGGACGCGAAACAGTTCTGCGCCTGTTCGTAGTTCATTTCGGAGGCATGGAACAGGATATCGGCGATGCGTCCCCGTTCCGTCCCGGAAAAATACTCGGGATCCGATTTCGTTTTGCCGGAATAGAAGCTTTTCGCATTTGACGCGTGCCCGGAATTCAGGGCGGAGATCAGATAGAGCGCACCTTCGTCCGGGGGGAGATCAATGCCTTCCAGGACCTTCAGGTTGAGCTGGGAATAGATGGACCCGAAATTTCTCGCCCGGAACGCGCTTTCCAGGAACTCGCGGTAATACTCTTTGGACAGCGGGTTCAGGCGCACGAGGCGATGGCGGAGGAATGTCTCGTTGTTCCAGTCCCCGAAGAAATGGTAGATCTGAGCCATCGCCGCCACGG
Source organism: uncultured bacterium (assembly GCA_902780135.1). Classification (GTDB taxonomy): domain Bacteria; phylum Verrucomicrobiota; class Lentisphaeria; order Victivallales; family UBA1829; genus UBA1732. The sequence continues at coordinate 33,423 of CACZEK010000016.1, read as the reverse complement.
CGGCTTCGTTGTTCGGGTCGCTCTTAAGGACCTTGATATACACTTCCCTCGCGGCGTCATAATCTCCCGCTTCAAACAGAGCCGACGCCCGGGAGAAGTTCCTGTATTTGCTGAAATCCCTGAGCGCGTAAAACAGGCTTCCGCCCAGGCAGAGAAGAAAGACGAGAAGAAACGCGAAAAGGATCAGGAGGCGCTTCATCGTCAGGCGAAGGCCGCCGAAATGGACACACCATTCGGATGGCGTTTTCTTCACCGCGTCGTCCGCATGGTCGAACAGCATGGACAGCCGGGGATCGTTCCTGAACTGGGTTTCGAGCTCCTCGCGCGTCCGGCGTTCGCTGCGCGGCGACGCGGCCCCGGCGGCATCGCCGTCCCCCTCTTTTTCCTCCTCCTTTGCGCTTGCCGGTGAAAACGACGGAGAGCGCCGTTCCCCCTCGCGGCGCTCTTCCGGCGATCCGGCGGAAACGGGTTCCGCCATGCCGGCATCCTTGTTCCGGTCGTTTTCCGCGCTCATGCCTGTTCGGCGCAGCGCGCCTGTTTTTTGCGGTTGTTGAGGAAAATGAATCCTGCGCCCGCCGCCAATGCGATCAGAAGAGTCACGGTCGAGGGCGGAAGAGGCTCGCCGGTGAGGATGACCTCGATCTCGCCGTCGAACGGATTCTCCGAGAAATCAAGCTTGAAGAAACTGTCCGTATCCATCCCGGTGTAGAAACCGGCGTCGCTGGCGATGCTGACGCCGGAGAACCCGCTCCCGTCCGCTGCGGCATAGCCGAACTGGACGGTGTCGTCCCGATTGAAGGACCCGAGGGAAACGGATTCGGTATCGCCGTTGGTCTTAATGCTGTCGATGAGAGACGAAAGCGAAACGAATTCCTTGCTGCCGTTGCGGACGAGAAGATACCCGAAGCTCGCCCCGTCCTTCCCACGCGAGGCAAGGCACTCTTTCAGGCTGAGCTTGCCGGAATTCTTGTTCACGATGTTCAGGACTTCGCTTGCTCCGTTGACGGACAGCGCGCCCGTTTCATTGTTGAAGGAAAAAAGACTGTCCTGCGCGACAAGCGCGGTTCCGCCAAAGGCAAGCGCACATGCGAGAGCGGCCGTAAAAAACGATTTTTTCATTTTTTCTCCTCTAGTTTGTTTGCCGGATATCAGCCGGAGAACGGGACAGATCAATGCAAACCGGCTGAAGAACAGGCGTTATTTAAATAAAAGAAAATAAATATACTGTAGTCCGTTTTTTCATCTTTTCAAGTCTTTTTTTTAAAAAAACGGAAAAAACGAAAAACCGTCCGCTCCGGGAAACAGGTCATTCACAGAAAAACTCAATATGGAAGACGACCGGCCCGTCGTTCTCCGGGCTGTCCCCGCTCATCAGGAAAAGCATGAAGGCGTCGTCCGTACGCGCCATGCTCATGTCGAACATCCCGGCGGATTCCAGCCGGATGGTGGTGAACAGAGAATTCCCGCGGCTTTCCGTATCGACGGAGAGGCCCGGCACATCCAGGGCGGTCAGGTCGCGGCGGATCGACTCAAGCATCCTCATGGCGTCGAACGCCGGATCCAGGTGCAGCGGGATCCGCCGCATCGAGCCGTCGTCCTGCGCGGAAAACGAGGAAAGCGGAAGCGGGATGCGTCCGTCGCCGGGAATCCCGTCGAGCTCCGCGGGGATCAGCGCGGGGTCGATGTCGATCGCATACTGGCGTTCGGAGGGAGAATTGGAAACCAGGCGCGCCCGGACATAGTCGCCCGCACCGGGTTCCGCGGACAACGTGCCTGCCGGCCGTCCCGAAGGACGCACGGTCCCGGCGACGGCGGCGACGGACGGACGCGCGCTCTTCGCGCGGTTCGCATGAATCTGGTCCGTCAGGAGATACACGAAGAAACAGCCCAGCAGGAACAGCGCGGCGATTCGGAACATCCAGGCGGTGCGGGAGTTGGAGAAATCGCGTTCGCGCGGCGCCAGCGGGGCGAATCCGGCGGATTCGGCACGGACAAACGCCGCGATCCGGGCGTTCATCCCGGGATCCGGCTCGGACGCCAGAGCGCGCGACAGCGCGCCGCGGATCGCTTCATAGTCCGTGAGGCGTTTCGAGCAGTCCGGGCACGAGCCGAGATGCGCGCGGACGCTCTCGTCCGGCGCAAGTTCGCCGTCGAAGACCGCCGATATCGTTTCCAAGTCCGGGCAGCCGGGGGAAGTCGCCTGGTCGTTCATATTGTTTTCGCCTCAGAATAAGGTTGTGTGGTTCCTATTGCGCGCCGCCCGAGGACGGGAGAATCCCGGCGGCGGCGAGGTAGTCGCGGAGCATTTCGCGGCCGCGGGACAGACGGGATTTCACGGTCCCGACCTTGCAGTCCAGCTTCTGCGCGATCTGCTCGTACGGCATGTCGTTCACGTGCCGCAGCAGCATGGTCTCGCGGAGGTTGTCCGGCAGGCTGTTCAACGCTTTCATGATGTTCGTTCCGATTTCGTCCTGTTCCAGGACCAGGTCCGGCTCCATCCGCCGGTCCGGCACGTCCTGTTCGTTTTCAGACCCGGATTCGCCGCCCGCGTCGTCGCCGACTGTCAGGCTCACGTTCACGCCGCTTCCGCGCCGGTGGTTCCACTGGTACTTGTTCCGGGCCAGGTTCAGGGTGATGCGGTGGAGCCAGGTCTCCAGGCTCGATTCGCCGCGGAACGCCTGCAGGGCGCGGTACGCCCGCAGGAAGGTGTCCTGCACGACCTCCTCGGCGTCCTGGCGGGACCCGAGCAGCGCGTAGGCCACCTTGTACAGCTTCGCGGAGTACATCTCGATCAGGCCGTCGAACGCGGCGTCGTCGCCGCTCCGGAACGCCTTCAGGAGCGCCTCTTCACGAGTCTTTTGTTCCTGTTCCATCGCTGTCCTTACTGTTCACAGACAAACCGTTTTGCGTTTTGTTCCGGGGTTCCTGCATTTTTTCCGCATTTTTCCGGCGGAATCCGCTTCCCCCGTTCATCTCCGTTTCATGTCCCGGCGGTACTGGCGGACTTTCGCCAGCACGTCGTCCCGCATCGTGAACGCGTCCTTCAGGAAGCCGTCCCGGATCGTCTCCGGGAACTTCTCGTATTCGCCGATCAGCTCGTTGAGGTCGGCGAGGAAACGCTTGGCGAGCGCGATCCGGAACGTGACGAGGTCGCCGTCCTCCAGGCGGAGGATGTCCAGCGAACGCGCCATGAGTTTTCCGAGGAGCGTCAGGGCGCGCATCATGGCGCGGGCGGCGGACTGGTCCTTCTCCACGGCGAAATACTCGGTCAGGTCGATCGCCATCTTCGACGCCGCCGTGTACACGTCGCTGCCGTCGCGATGCCGCACGAAATCCTCCTCCGGCACGTCGTCGTAATCGTCGTCGTAATCGTCGTCGGGCGGCGCGTCGAAATCGTCGTCCCACGCGGACCCGCGCCTGCGGATGCGCTTCGAGATGACCTTGTCCTCGTCCGGGAGGTCGATGTAGCGCGGGAGCTCGGCGAGGTAGTCGTGCACCCGGTCGTCGTCCTTGCGGATCTCCTTCTCCCATTCGAATTCGTCGCGGTAGTCGCCGTCGCGGAAGGGGTCGGTCATTCGTCCGCTCCGGCGCCGATGCCCTTTTCGGCCTGTTTCCGGCGGGCGGCGGCGAGCTTTTCATGCTCCGCGTCCAGCTTCGCCATGGCGTCGTAGCTCGGCACGTCGCCCCAGAGCTGTTCCAGCTGGTAGCGGTCGCGCGTCTCGTTGGTCATGATGTGGATCAGCAGGAATCCGAAATCCACGATGATCCACTGGCTCTGCGGGGTGCCGTCGAGCGTGATCGGATGGATGCCGTATTCCTCGCGCACCGCGCGCTGGATGCGCTCCGCGATGGCGCCGATATGCGGTTCGGAGAGGCCCGTGCAGATCAGGTAGTAGTCCCCGATCGCGCCGTCCTGTTTGGTCATGTCGAGCCGGAGGATGTGTTCCGCCTTGTGATCGTAGGCTTCCTTTTCGCACAGTTCGATCACGTCCATCACCTTGAAGTTCATTTTCGGTTTCTTCGTTTCCTGTTCGTCGTTCATGTGGTCGTATCTCCGTTTCTCCGGTTGTAGAGGTTATGTTCTTTGATGTACTTCAGCACGGGGCCCGGCAGCATGTCCCGGCAGGCGTCCGCGCCCTGTCCGGACAGACGCTGCCGCACGGCGGTCGAGCTCGGGTCGAATTCCGGCGCGCCGGTCAGGATCCCGGCGGACAGCCTCTCGAAAAGCTCCGGCGGCCAGACGGACCGCAGCAGGTCCGGGTCCGCCTCCGCGCCCGGCCTCGGATACGCCAGAAACCGGTTCTCGCGCACCAGACGTTCCGCCTCGTACCACAGATGCAGCTGGTTCAGCGAATCCGTCCCGATCAGCCACACGAAACGCTCCGCCGGATACCGTTTCTTCAGGATGTCCAGCGTATCGACCGTGTAGGACGGCCCGGGGCGTTCCGCCTCCATCTCGCTCACGCTCATCCCCGGATGCCCGGCGACCGCCGCACGGAGCATCGCCGCGCGGTCCGCGAACGGCGCAGGCTCGTTTCCGGGCTTGTGGGGCGGATGCGGAGCGGGGAGGAAGACGACGCGGCTCACGCGGCCGGTCTTCAGCAGATAATCCGCGAGTCCGAGGTGCCCGAGGTGGACGGGATCGAACGTGCCGCCGAAGACGGCTGTCAGGTTTTCTTCAGGCATTCGGACTCAGGTTTTCGTGGTTCTTTTTTGCGGAAATGGCGCATGCGCGCTTGCATTCGGGCAAACCCGCGCTATTGTTTATTGTAAAGACATCATTTAAACATAGCAGATTCTGCCAAAAAGACAAGCCGCAATCCGTTTTTTCATGAAAATCTCTTCTTTTTCCGGAGACATCCCGCAAACCCCGGTCTTCGCCGCCGCCGCGAAAGCCTGCGCCGTGCTGCGCGCCGCCGGGCACAAGGCGTATTTCGTGGGCGGAGCCGTCCGCGACCTCCTGCTCGGACACACCCCGGACGACGTCGACGTCGCCACGTCCGCGCGCCCGGAGCAGATCGAATCGCTGTTCGACAGGGCGATCCCCATCGGCGCGGCGTTCGGCATCATCACGGTCGTCGTCGACGACATCCCCATCGAGGTCGCGACGTTCCGGGCGGAACGCGGCTACAGCGACGGACGCCGCCCCGACCATGTGGTCTACACGGACGACGAGGTCCTGGACGTCACGCGGCGCGACTTCACGGTCAACGGCCTGCTGTTCGACCCGGCGGAACGCACCGTAATCGACTGCGTGGGCGGGCTCGACGACCTCCGCGCGGGCGTCCTCCGCACCATCGGCGATCCCGCGGTGAGGTTCGGCGAGGACCACCTCCGCATCCTGCGCCTCGTCCGGTTCGCGGCAAAGCTCGGTTTCACGGTCGATCCCGCCTCGAAACGGGCGGCGGCGGACGCGGCGGAAAAACTCCGTCTGATCGCCGCCGAACGCATCCGCGCCGAACTCGAAAAGATCCTGACCGGGCCGCGTCCCGCGGAAGGCTTCGAAATGCTCGCGGACCTCGGCATCCTGCGGGTCGTCCTGCCGGAGGTCGACGCTCTGCGCGGGGTGGAACAGCCGAAGCGGTACCACCCGGAAGGCGACGTCTTCGTCCACACCATGCTCCTGCTCCGCCACGCCGCATGGCGCACGCCCGGCATCATGTGGGCCGCCCTGCTCCACGACGTCGGCAAGCCCGGCACGCAGACGTTCAAGGACGGCGTGCCGCATTTCTACGGGCACGAGGTCCTCGGCGCGGACATCGCCGCCGGCATCCTCGCGCGCCTGCATTTTTCGTCCGCCCTGTCCGGCACGGTCACCGCCGCCATCCGGCACCACATGCGGTTCGCGTCCGTCCACGAGATGAAGAAGGCGAAATGGATGCGGATGATCGCCGATCCGAATTTCCCGCTCGAACTCGAACTCCACCGCCTCGACTGCATCGCGTGCCACGGACTGCTCGAAAACTACGTCCTCATGCTCGACCGCATGCGCGAATACGCCAGGCTCCCCGCCCCGCGCAAGCCGTTCCTGAACGGCAACGACATCATCGCGCTCGGCGTGAAGCCCGGCGCGGTCTTCAGCCGCATCCTCCGCGAGGCGGAAGACCTCCGGCTGGAAGGCGCGCTCACATCGCGCGAACAGTCGCTCGAATGGCTCCGCGCCCGGATCGAACACCTCGGCCTCTGAAAGCAAAGAATCCAGTCATAAGGAAATCCCCTTCGGACCAGTTCAGCCCAAAGGGGATCGTTTTTTTAAAACCACCTGTTCGCGCTCAGCGCACGTACACCCGGAGCACGGTCCCGCGGAACAGCGCCCCGCGGTCGGGTTTCGCCGCCTTGAAGATGAGGTCGGGGCCGAAGTAGAACCCCGGCTGCGTCGGCTGGTTGTACGCCACGTTTTCGGTTGCGAGGCTGATGCGGTACACCGGGTCCTCCAGGAACGTGTGGAACCGGTACGCGGTCGGTATGGTCGACACGTACAGGCGGAGACGGCGGTTGTCGTTGGTGCGCATGAGGACTTCCTCGCGCCAGTCGCCGAAGACGTCGCCCTGGAGGCACGGCGTGGACTTCGTGCCGTTGTTGGACGAGCATCCCTCGAAGCGCATGATCGGCGCGCACGTCCCCTGCGCCGCGTTGTACTTCGTGACCGTGTTGCCGTCGAGCAGTTCGCGGCACAGGTCGTCGTCCCACCACACCGCCATGTTCGCGGAGAGCCCGCGCGGATTGCCGCCCAGCGGCTCGCCCTTCACGGTCTGCGGCGGGATGCCCGACGCCCACATCTCGACGCCGGGATTGGCGGGGTCGATGTCCGCCGCCATGCAGCGCCCGACGTCCCTGTCGCGGAGGACCTGGTGCAGGATCTTCCCGGTGGCGGCGTCGCGCAGGGTCGCGCCGTCGCGCTTGTTCTCGTGGCAGCACCACACCTGCAGGCCGGGCATATCCCACGCGAACTGCGTGAGGTGCATGGCGTCGCCGTGCCCGAGCCCGGTGGTGCAGAGCCCCCTGCCGTCGTGGTCGATCGTGCAGGACCCGTACACGATTTCGTCCTTTCCGTCGCCGTCCACGTCGCCCACGCGCAGATTGTGGTTGCCCTGCCCCGCGTAGCCCCGGTTTTCCGGCGCGTTGGAATCGAACGTCCAGCGTTTTTTGAGGTGCTGTCCGTCCCAGTCGTACGCCGCCAGATAAGCCCGCGTATAGTACCCGCGGCACATGATCACGCTCGGGCGTTCGCCGTCCAGATACCCGACCGCCGCCAGAAACCTGTCGCAGCGGTTCCCGTAGTTGTCGCCCCAGTCGCGCACGCTGCCGCGCGGCACGTCGTACGGGATCGTCTCGAGCGCGGCGCCGGTCCTGCCGGAAAACACCGTTAAATACTCCGGCCCGGTCAGGATGCGTCCCGCCGGGGTGCGGTAGTCGGCATCGGGGTCGCCGATGGCCTTGCCCGTGCCGTCGACCGTGCCGTCTGCGGTCTTGCAGACGACCTCCGCGATGCCATCGCAGTCGAGGTCGTAGACCATGAACTGCGTGTAATGCGCCCCGGCGCGGATATTTCTGCCGAGGTCGATGCGCCAGAGTTTTTCAGGGCGTCCGAGCTTGTAGCAGTCCAGATACACGTTCCCCGTGTACCCGTCGTGCGCGTTGTCGCGCGCGTTCGAGGGATCCCATTTCAGGATGATCTCGAACTCGCCGTCGCCGTCCACGTCGCCCACGGACGCGTCGTTCGGCGCATACGTATACGCCTCGCCGTCCGGCGCTTTCCCGTCCGCGGGCTTGTCCAGCGGGATGTCCACGTATCCAACCGGCGCGTTTTCCGGCAGAGTATAAGACGCGGACTGCTCGTCCAGCTCCTTCCCTTCGGCGACCGGCTTCACCGTGTACACGCCGCCGCCCTTGTTCTTATCAATGAAATACGTCGCCTCGTTGACGGGGTATTCATTGAGCTTCTTCCCGTCGCGGTACACATCGAATGCCGCAAACTGCGCGTCCTTCGAAAGATAGCGCCACGTCACGAACACCTCGTCCGGGTTCATGCGGACCGCGATCACGCCGCGTCCGAGCTTTTCGCGTTTGAGCTTCGTGAAATCGTATTTGGTCGGCGGCTGGATCTCCAGCGGCTCGCGCTGGGCGAAAAGGCTCCGCGCGGGGGCCGCCAGCGCGGCGGCCGCGACGGCAATGAACAGGAATCGGTTCGGCATCGGTCAGTCTCCTTGGGGTACGGTTCATCCGGGGACGGGGCAAATATAGCATGATTCCGGCGGAAAGTCAAGTTTTTTTCGGCGTTTCTTCGGGTTTCGTGATTGATTTCCGGCGTTCCCGCTGTATGTTATTATACAGTATATTTCCGGAGACCTGCCATGCCTTTGCTCGACGTCAAAAACCTTTCTGTTCAGTTCCGCACCGACGGCGGACTCCTGCCCACTGTCACCGACATCTCGTTCTCGCTCGAAAAGGGCGAGATGCTCGCGCTGGTCGGGGAAAGCGGCTGCGGCAAAAGCGTGACCTGCATGTCGCTCGCGCGCCTGCTGCCGGAACCCCCGGTCGTGCTCTCCGGCGAAGTCCTGCTCGACCGCGGCCCGGAACTCGGCGGCGTGGCGGACGTGCTCAAGCTCAACGAACGCAGTCTGCGCCAGGTGCGCGGCGGCTGCATCTCCTATATTTTCCAGGAACCGTCCGTGTCGCTGAACCCGGTCTTCCGCGTGGGCGACCAGATCGCCGAGGCGGTCCGTCTGCACCGGAAGGACGTCTCCGACCCGTTCGAGGAAGCCGTGGAGCTGCTGCGGCAGGTCGGCATCCCGGACCCCGCGAACCGCGCGAAACAGTATCCGCACGAGATGTCCGGCGGCATGCAGCAGCGCGTGATGATCGCCATGGCGCTCGGATGCGCGCCGAGCATCCTGGTGGCGGACGAGCCGACCACCGCGCTGGACGTGACGATCCAGGCGCAGATCCTCGACCTGCTGCTCTCGCTCAAGAAGGACCGCGGCATGGCGGTGATCCTGGTCACGCACAACCTCGGCATCGTCGCCGAGCTCGCCGACCGCGTCGCCGTCATGTACGCCGGACGCATCATCGAGACCGCGCCCGTCGCCGAGCTCATCGCGCATCCGAAGCATCCGTACACCTCCGCGCTCATCCGCGCAGTCCCCGTGCTCGGCGGCGAACACAACCGCCTGAACACCATCCGGGGCACCGTGCCGTCCCCCGACAAGTTCGGGCGCGGATGCCGTTTCTGCGACCGCTGCGAACACGCCGACACGCTCACGCCGGAACAGCGCCGCCGCTGCCAGGAGGAGCCGCCCGTTCTCCGCGAGCTCGTCCCCGGCCACGCCTGCGCCTGCCATTATCCACCCTGCATGACGGCGGGGAAGGAGGCCTGACGTGCCTTCCGTTTCCGCATCGGCGAAAGACAGCCCCGCCGGCGACATGGCCCCGTTCATCATCTTCATGGCGTTCGTCATCCTCACGACCGTCATCATCATCTCCCTCTACAGGATCAGCACCGAGGAGGACGCTTCGCCCGACCCGGACGAATCCGGCTTCACCGTCACGCTGAACGCCCGCGATCCGGTCGTCTTCTCCGGCGATTTCCTGTTTCCCGGATTCCAGCCCGTCGCCCGCGACCCCGGGCAGTCCTCGCGCCCGGTGATCCAGCGGGACGTGGCGGAGGTGCGGCGTCTGCTGACCGACGGCGAATACGAACGCGCAGAGGACATGCTCCGCACGCTCTTCCTTTTCTATCCCGACGACATCGAGATCCTCTACCTGCTCTCCAGCGTCCTCCACGCGTCCGGACGCCACGGCGAGGCGGATTACTACGACGAACGCATGTTCTTCCTGCTGCCGTCGCCCATGCCCGACACCATCCCGTCCGGCGCGGGCGACGACGCCCCGGAGTCGGAGGAAGGGGCCGCGTCATGAGCAAGATCCGGCAGCTGAGCGACGAGGTCTGCAACAAGATCGCGGCGGGCGAAGTCGTCGAACGCCCCGCGTCCATCGTGAAGGAGCTTGTGGAAAACTCGCTCGACGCGGGCGCGCGGAAGATCACCGTCACGATCGAGGACGGCGGACGCCGCTCCATCTCGGTCGCCGACGACGGCGAGGGCATGGACGCCGACGACGCCCTGCTCTGCCTCGATCCGCACTCCACCAGCAAAATATCCTCCGAGGCCGACATCTTCGACATCGCCTCCTTCGGGTTCCGGGGCGAGGCGATCCCCAGCATCGCCGCCGTCACGCGCCTGACCATCCGCACGCGCCGCCGCGAAACGCCCGAGGGCGTCGAGGTCTTCATCGCGGGCGGCAAAGCCGTCTCGGAGAAGCCAGCCGGATGCCCGCCCGGCACCGAGGTCTGCGCCCGCGACCTCTTCTTCAACGTCCCGGCGCGCAAGAACTTCCTCCGCACCGTCGCGACCGAGGAACGCCACATCGTCGAGATCCTCTCGAACATCGCGCTGGCGCACCACGACGTCGCGTTCATCCTGAAAGCCGACGGGCGCATCCTGCTCTCCACGCCCGCCGCGCCGTCCATCCTCCCCCGCATCAGCGAGTTCTTCGGACGCGAATACGCGGGCGCGCTGCTCCCGTTCTCGCGCACCGAACGCGGCATCACGGTGAACGGCTTCATCGCGCGGCGCGGCTTCACGCGCAATTCCCGCGCCGAACAGCGCATTTTCGTGAACGCCCGCCCGGTCGAATCCGCCCCCGTCTACCGCGCCATCAAGGAGGCGTGCGGCCCCATGCTCGAACGCGGACGATTCCAGCCCGCGCTGATCTACCTCTCCATGCCGCCGGGATCCGTCGACGTGAACGTGCATCCGACCAAACGCGAGGTGCGCTTCCGCAACGAATTCGACGTGATCGCAGCGGTCCGCACGGCGGTGTCCGCCGCGCTCCGCACCAACGACGCCGTCATCCCGGTCACGGCGGAGGGCGTGAACGACCCGGCGGAGACTTCCGCGCGGCTCTTCCCCGACTTCGCCCCGGACATGCAGGCGCGGGAGTTCGACCCGCGGGAGCGGACGGAAGACGCGTCCGGCGACGCCCCGGTCCCCGCGTCCGGCATCGTCACAAGCGTCGATTCCCTGCTCGAATCCGCCCGCGTCGGATACCGCGTCCTCGGGCCCGTGCTCCATGCGCCGTTCGGGAACGCTCCGTCCGCGCAGAACGCCGGTTGCGGCGCCGCGCCGCAGCAGGAAGACGGCGAGCTTCCGATCCCGCCCGAGCCGCAGCATGCTCCGCCCGAAAACGAGCCGCGTCCCGATTTCCGCCTCGTGGCGGAGGACGCCCCGGCGACCGATTTCGGCGGCACCGGGCTCAGGCTGCTCGGCGTGCTGGAAAACTCCTACATCGTGGCGGCGATCCCCGGCGGCCTCGTGCTGATCGACCAGCATGCCGCGCACGAACGCGTCCTCTTCGAACGCATCCTGAACGGCATCGACGGCACGCTCTCGCAGAAACTCCTGATGCCGATCACCATCGAGCTGTCGCCCGCGGACATGGCGTACGTCGCCCGCAACCTCCACGAATTCGAAAACATCGGGTTCGAGATCGAACCGTTCGGACGCAACACGATCAAGCTGAACTCGATCCCCGCCGCCATCAAACAGGAGAACGTCGGCGGGTTCTTCCACGACATGCTCGCCCGCATCGGCGAATTCGGCGCGGGACAACGCCTCGCCACCGACACCCTCGCCCGCGCCGCCTGCAAGGCCGCCGTCAAGGCGCACGACAGGCTCTCGCTTCAGGAGGCCGCCGCGCTCATCGAACAGATGTCCCACTGCGCCCTGCCCTATTCCTGTCCGCACGGACGCCCCACCATGCTCAACATCTCCCTCTCCGAAATCGAACGACGTTTCGGACGGAAATAACCATAGGAACTCCATACCATGCCTGCAAAAAAGACCGCGAGAAAAAACACGAAAACTCCCGCCGTCCTCTCCACCCCGAAAACCAGACGCATCAAAGCCGCCGCGGACGTCTCCGGCGCGGGATTCCGCCTCGCCGACCCGATGTGGAACGCGCACGAGATCCTCGCCGCGCTCGAAATGTACGCCTCGTTCGGCGTCGGCGCCGTCGTCTTCCCCGAACTCTGCGTCACCGGCGCGTCCTGCGGCGACCTCTTCCGGCAGGACATCCTGCTCGACGCCGCGCAGAAGGCGGTCAGGTTCCTCCTGAAGGAGACCGCGAAGCTCCCCGTCACGTTCGTCGTCGGCGTCCCCGAACGCTCCAAGTCCGGCGTCCTGTACGCCGTCACGCTCTGCATCCGCGCCGGAAAGGTCATTGCGCGCAACAAAAAGCCGCTCGACGCCCCCGCCACGGTCTTCGCCCCCATCGAACTCGTCTCCGCGCGCAAACGCAACCCCGAACGCCTCATCCTCTGTCCGTCCGCGGTCCCGTCCGCACTCATGGCGCCCGCCGATTTCCGTTCGTTCGCGCTCGCGGCGGCAAAGGAGCATCAGGCGGATTTCATCCTCGCCGCGCCGAAGTCCGGCGAATCCGTGACCGACGGCTTCTACGGCATGCCGGTCTGCTGCAGCGTGATGGTCCATGACGGCGAACCGGTGCTCGCCGACCTCTCCGACCCGTGCCCCTCGCTGGAGTTCGCCTCCGAATTCGAGCCCGCGAAAAAACAGTATCTTCTTTCCTTTGAGGAAGACCCGAAACGCCTCGCCGCGCTCGGACGCGACCCGCTGCCGTTCCTGCCGAAGGACCGCGCCGGCACCATCTGGATCGCCGCCGCGCTCGAATCCGCCCTGGCGCACCGCATGGCGTCCGCGCACGCGGACAAGCTCGTGATCGGCGTCTCCGGCGGCCTCGACTCCACGCTCGCGCTCCTCGTGGCGCACGAGGCGGTCGCCGCGCGCAATCTCCCCGCAAGCTCGGTCATCGCGATCTCCATGCCCGGATTCGGCACCACGGCGCGCACGAAGAACAACGCCGCGCGCCTTGCCGAGCTCCTCGGCTGCGACTGCCGCACCGTCGACATCCGGCCCGCCTGCCTCCAGCACTTCGCCGACATCGGACACGATCCGAAGGTCGCCGACGTGGTGTTCGAAAACGCCCAGGCGCGCGAACGCACCCAGATCCTGATGGACGTGGCGAACGGCTCGAACGCGCTGGTCGTCGGCACGGGCGACCTTTCCGAGATCGCGCTCGGATGGTGCACCTACAACGGCGACCACATGAGCATGTACGCGGTCAATTCCGGCGTCCCGAAGACGCTCGTCCGCCACCTCGTCGCGTTCTACGCGGGCGAACACGGCGGGAAGATCGCGCCGGTGCTTCAGGACATCCTCGACACGCCCGTTTCGCCGGAGCTCGTCCCCGCCTCCGAATCCGGCGAGTCCGGGCACAAGACCGAACAGATCCTCGGCGCGTACGAACTGCACGACTTCTACCTCTTCCACCTCGTCCGCCTCAACGAATCCCCGCGCGTGATCCTCCGCAGGGCAAAGAAGGTCTTCGACGGGAAATACGCCCCCGACGAGATCCGCCGCACGCTCGAGCTTTTCCTCCGCAGGTTCTTCACCCAGCAGTTCAAGCGCTCGTGTTCGCCCGACGGCCCCGCGGTCTCCCCGCTCTCCCTCTCGCCGCGCGCGGGCTGGCGCGTCCCGTCCGACGCCTCTCCGGCGCTCTGGCTCGACGACCTGAAATGAACGGACATCGACTGAACCGAACGGAACAAAAAACACGGACATGCAATCCTCATCCTACAACATCCTGACCTTTCTCCGGGAACTGTTCGGCGACCTCTTCTCGGACGCCCCCGGCATCGCGGTCTTCGATCCGTATGTCTTCTCCGAAGCCATCCGCGAATACCCGGTCTTCTTCGCGTTCGTCGCGTTCTGGTTCGGGTGCTGCATCGGGTCGTTCCTGAATGTCTGCGTGTACCGTCTGCCGCTCGGCATGAGCCTGGTCTCGCCGCCCTCGCACTGCACGGTCTGCAATCACAAAATATCGGTCTGGGAGAACATCCCGATCTTCAGCTATCTGTGCCTGCGCGGGAAATGCTGCTGGTGCCGCGCGCCGATCTCGCCGCGCTACCTGATTGGGGAAATGCTCGTCGGGCTCATGTACATGGCGTCGTTCGTGTACGTCCTGCGCTTCCGCCTCCCGCTCCCGGCGATGTTCGTGTACTTCCTGACCGTCTCCGTGGCGTACCCCGCCGCGCTGATCGACATGAAGGTGCGCCTGATCCCGAACGAGCTGACGTACTCGCTGCTGGTCATCGCGCCGCTGTACCACCTGGTCCACGGGGTCGGGCTCCCGCCTCATCTGCTCGACTGGCGCGGATTCCTGATCTCCGTCGTGACCGCCGGGCTGTTCGGCACGCTCCTGACGCTCTTCGCGTGGCTCGGCGAAAAAGTCATGAAACGCGAGGCGTTCGGGCTGGGCGACGTGAAGCTGATCGCCGGATTCGCCGCCGCGCTCGGCGCGCTCCCGACACTTTGGATCATGCTTTCCGGTTCCGCCATCGCGCTCGTCTTCATGCCGGTCTACACGCTCAAAAACCCGAAATTCCGCCGCCGCGGATTCGCGTTCGGCCCCTTCCTCGCAGTCGGACTCGGCATCTGGCTCCTCTTCGGCATCCCGTTCACGGACGCCCTGCTCTACCCAGACAAGAATCTCGACATCTCCGCGATCTCGTTCGTCAACGACCATCATTCGAATCATTACGACCGTTACCGCGAACACGTTCTGGACAGGATCGAGGAACGCCGCCTCCGCGAATACGAGGATATGGAACGCGCGGAACAACGCCGCCGCGCGCTTGAAGAACAGGAACGGGCGGAGGAAGAAACGCTTCGGCGGGAAGCGGAAGAATCCGGAGCCGAATCCGGAACCGAATCCTGAACCGAGGCGTTCACGCAAAACAAATTTCCGCCTTTTTTCTTGACTTTCCGTTTCCGCTACGATATATTATCACATTATAGATAGATGGAGCGCGGACCGCTCCTTTCCGTTTTCAAACATGAGGCTTTTTTCGTGAACCGTTATCTCTGGCTGTACGCCGCGGCATTCGCGGCGTCGTTCCTGATCTCGCTGCCGGCCGTGCCGCTCTGCCGGATCCTCGCGCGCCGCACCGGGATCATGGACGTGCCGAAATCCGAGGGGCACAAGCTGCACGGGAAGGCGACGCCTCTTCTGGGGGGCGTGGCGATCCTGGTCGCGTGGCTGGTCCCCGTGCTGGCGGGCGCGGTTGCGCTTCTCGTCGCGCCGGGGAGGTTCCCGGAGGAGATCGTCGGCGGCTTCCATAACATTTCAGGCGAACTCGCGATGATCTGCGTCTGCGCGGTCGCGGCGGTCGTGCTGGGCGTGATCGACGACAAGCACGCCATGCGCGCCTCGTTCAAGTTCGCCGGACAGTTCCTCATCGCGTTCGCCATGGTCTTCTTCGGCGGCCTGCACATCACGCTCTTCATCCCGACGCCGCTCCTCACGGTCCCGGTCTCCGTCTTCTGGATCGTCTTCATCATGAACGCCATGAACTTTTTCGACAACATGGACGGGCTGTCCGTCGGCACGGCGGCGATCGCCTTCGTCTTTTTCGCGGTCGCGGCGTGGAGCGGCGGCCAGTTCTTCGTGGCGGCGCTCTCGGCGTGTTCGGCGGGCGCGTGCTGCGGATTCTGGCTCTTCAACAAAGCCCCGGCGTCGATCTTCATGGGCGACGCGGGCAGCCATCTGGTCGGATTCCTGCTGGCGGTCGTCAGCGCGCGTGTGACCTACTACAACCCCGAGGTCGCCGCGGCGAAATACTCCGTCCTGATCCCGCTTTTCATCCTCGCCGTCCCGATCTTCGACGCCTTCGCGGTCGTGCTCATCCGCCTGCACGATCACAAGCCGTTCTACGTCGGCGACCACAACCACATCTCGCACCGGTTCGTGCGGATGGGCCTCACCCGTCCGCAGGCCGTCCGGATCATCCACCTGCTGTCCGTCGTGGCGGGGCTGGGCGCGATCCCCCTGCTCTGGGGCGACGCCCGCACGTGCTTCGTGCTGCTGGCGCAGGGCGTGGTGATCCTGCTGATCCTGACATTGCTTCAATTTCAAACGATACAGAAACCCAACGACAACCAGGAGACAACCCACCATGAACGATCCTGAAACCGTCAACGAGACCAGCATGAAATTCCGCCGCATCGGCGGCTCCTCCCAGCTCGTCATCGAATCCGCGAACGACTTCCGCAACGCCTACGAGCTCGATCCGGCGCACTGGACGCTCACCAGCATCCCCGCGAAAAACCTGCTCTGCCCCGCCGAGTTCCTCGCCCTGATCCCGCAGGACGCCTCCGGGCGCATCCACGTGAAGGACGTCCGCGGCCTCCTCAAGTGGGTCATCTCCGCCGTCTCCGACCTCTCCGACTTCATCACCGCCGCGCCCGCGCTGCGCCTCGCCGCGCTGAACGCCGAGGACGCCGACGGGCTCCGCGCGAAGGAGACCGCCGAACTCGCGCTGAAGCGCATCGGCTCGAAGAACACGTCCGCCATCACGCTCGACCAGATCAACGAGTTCAAGACGCTCGTCTCCAACGCCCTGCAGAACGGCGACGGCATCATCCCGCCCGGCCCGGTCGAGGACGAGATCACTGCCGAATGCATCAAGTTCGCCATCGCCGCAGTCGGCTCGCAGAAGGACATCTCCGGCGCGGACGGCGTCGGCTCCGCCGAGCTCGACGCCTTCGAGACCATGCTGAAAGGCTTCCTCGCCTGGACCGACGAGGGCATCGCCCGCGAGAAGGAGCTCTTCCCCTACGCGGCCGCCACCGCCGGACTCTGGGGCAAATACCTCGCGGTCGCCGCGGACGTCGACGACTATTTCGAGAGCTGCCACGCCCTCGTCTTCGCGGGCGCGCCCGATTCCGGCTCCCGCGTCCCGAAGAACACCTTCGACTCCAACGATTCCTCCTCCGTCAAGGACTTCTTCAAGAAGGCGCCGCTCGCGCCCGCCGACCCGGCGTGCGTCCTGCACCTGAACGAACGCGTGAACCCGAACCGCGCGGGCGTGCTCGCCGCGTTCTTCGAGGCGTTCCGCGCCGCGATCCCCGGCGAAGCCGACGCCATCAGCGAGTCCGAGTGGACCGCGTTCAAAGCCGCCATCGCGCCCTACGGCGAGTGGACCGGCCGCAAGAACACCGACAAGCTCGACGGCCTCGACATCGCCCGTCTCCGCGCGGTCGCCGCGTCCAAGGCGTTCGAGAACATCCGCGCCATGATCGCCGAGGACGCCGTGGTCTCGAACAACGTCACCTGCTGCGACCTCGTCCGCAAGGTCATCATCTGCCAGACCAACCTCCGCGAGTTCCTGAACAACTTCATCAACATGGAGGCGCTCTTCTCCCCCGCCAAACGCTCCTTCATCCTCGCCGGCAAGCTCGTCATGAACGGCTACAACTTCCACATGTGCATGATCGTCCACGACGTCGCCGCGCACAAGAAGATCGCCGCCACCAGCAACGTCTGCGTGATGTACATCAACGCCACCACAGGCACCGCCCCCGCCGTCAAGTCCATGACGCTCGCCGTCGCGGTCACCGCGGGCACCATGCGCCGCCTCTTCGTCGGCAAGTCCGGCGTCTTCTACACCCCGGACGGGCTCATCTGGGACGCCGTCATCACCGACCTCATCCAGCAGCCGGTCTCCCTGAAGGAAGCCATCCTCATGCCGTTCTACCGCATCGGCGACATCATCTCGAGCCAGGCGGAAAAGCACTTCGCCGCAAAGACCAACGCGTTCGAGGCGGACGTCACGAAAAACGTCGACTCCAAGCTCGCGGGCGGCGACCAGCCGAAAAAGGAAGGCGGACTCAACATGCCCATGCTCATTATGGGCGGCGGCGTCGGCATCGCCGCCTTGGGCAGCAGCTTCGCGTTCATGGCGAAGAGCCTCCAGGGCGTCTCCGTCTGGCGCATCCTCGCCGTCCTCCTCGGCATCTTCATCATCATCTGCGCGCCGTTCGTGATCCTCTCGCTCCTGAAGCTCTTCCGCCGCAGCCTCACGCGCTTCCTCGAAGCCAACGGCTGCGCCCTCAACCGCGAAATGCGCCTCACGCTCGCGCTCGGACGCATCTTCACCTACGTCCCGCGCATCCCCGGCAAGTTCTCGCTCTACACGCTGAACACCGCTTCCGCGGGCGACGATCCCGACGCGGTCAGGTCCCCGCTCCTGAACATCGTCTACAAGCTCCTCATCGTCGTCCTGATCGTCCAGGTCATCCTGCTCGTCTGGTTCAAATTCTTCCTCAACTGAGCAGCAATCTCACCTTCCGGCATGGACGCGGCTCTCCCGATTCCGGGGCGCCGCGTTTTTTTTTCGCCCGGAACCGCCCCGCGAAATGTAACTTTCTAAACGATAGCCGGAATTTGCCGGAAAATAATAACGAAAATGCTTTTTATGCCTTGTTTTTTACCGGATGAATGTTATATTATCTTCGACCATACGGCGGAGAAATGCTCCCGCGAGCACGGAAACGCCGGATGATCCCGGAAAACGACCTCTAAACCTATTCACATAAACCCCAACATAAGGTATCACACCATGGCGGAAAAATCCTTTGACTTCAACGAAGTCGTCGAGAACTTCAAAAGCGTCGTCACCAACAAGTACTTCTGCTTCGACGGCAGAATGGGCAAGCGCGAATACTGGATGTACTTCATCCCGGCCTTCATCCTCGGCATCATCCCGTTCGTCGGCTGGGTCATCTCCCTCGCCCTCCTCTGCCCGACCCTCGGCGCCACCGCCCGTCGCCTCCACGACATCGGCAAGACCGGCTGGCTGAACATCCTCTGGATCATCTGCCCCCCGATCGGACCGATCGTGCTGATCGTCCTCTGCATCAAGGACGGCGATGCCGCCGCCAACGCCTACGGCGAAGCTCCGGCCGCTCCCGCCGAATAAGCACCGGCTCCATACTCATCCGAGTAGATCCCTCCGCGTCTGCCTTTCCCGGCAGGCGCGGATTTTTTATCTCCCGACGCGCCATTTCCCGCTTGCACTTTCCGCTTCCGCGTGTATATTATCCCGAAGAAGCTACAATCCCGGCACGAAACGGACAACGGTCAACCAGCATGAAAGGACTTCCGCCATGAGCGACACCAAACGCATTTCCCTGCTCGGCGTCATCGTCGAGGACAACGCCGCCTCCGACCAGATCAACAGGATCCTCCACGCCTACAGCGAGTTCATCGTGGGACGCATGGGCATCCCGTACCATTCCCGCGGCGTGAGCATCATCAGCGTCGTCCTGGACGCCACCCCGGAAACCGCCTCCGCGCTCGCAGCCGAACTCGGCAAGATCGCGGGCGTCTCCTGCAACATCGTCTCCGCGAAAAACTGACCTGATCTTCTCCGGGCGGTCCGCACGGCCGCCCGTTTTTTCCGCACCATCCCCCGAACTCAGGACCCCAGCCATGAAAACCTTCTCCCCCGTTTTCCGCCGCATCCTCGCCTCGCTCGCAGTCGCGTCCGCGGCAGTGTTCCTCTCCGTCTCCGCATCCTCCTGCGCCTGCTGCTCCTCCTCCGACTCCGACCTCATCCCCGAAGTCACGGAGGACAACTTCGGCGCGTATCTGATGGTCTCGTTCCGCGAGCAGTACCACGACATCTTCTTCGCGCTCAGCAGCGACGGCTACACGTTCACCGACGTGAACGGGAACAAGCCCGTGCTCCTCGGCATCGACCTCGCCGAACAGAAGGGCATCCGCGATCCGCACATCTTCCGCGGGCCCGACGGGTTCTACATGGCGGCGACCGACCTGCACATCCACGCCCAGCGGCAGGGCCTGCGCGCCACCCAGTGGCAGCGCGACGCCCAGAAATACGGCTGGGGCAACAACCGCAGCCTCGTCCTCATGAAGTCGAAGGACCTCATCAACTGGACCAGCACCCACTTCGACGTCGCGGCGGCGTTCCCCGAGCTCGGCGACATCAGCCAGGCGTGGGCGCCGGAGACCGCCTACGACCCGGAGGAGGACAAGATCTTCGTGTATTTCACGCTCGGGCTCAAGGGCGGCGAAGTGAAGCAGCTCTACTACGCCTACACGGACAAGGACTTCACGCGCCTCGTGACCGTGCCGAAGCTCCTCGGGTTCGATCCCGACCTGGGCGACCACTCCTACATCGACGGCGACCTCTCCTACGCCAACGGCAAGTACCATCTCTTCGACTACGACAGCGGCATCAAGCACGCCGAATCCGACCATCTGCTCTACGGCTACAAGTACGTCAACGACGAGAACTGCGCGAAAACAGGCGGCGCGGTCGAGGCCCCGAACGTCTGGCGGCGCATCGGCACCGACAAATACGTCCTCATGTTCGACAACTACTCGTTCCCCAACGAAATGGCGTTCAGTGAGACGACCGACTTCCGCGAGTTCACGAACCTCGGCCGCTTCAACCAGGGCGTCATGAAGACCACGAACTTCTCCGGCGCCAAGCACGGCGCGGTCATCATGCTGACCAAAGACGAAGCCGAAGCCTTCGCCAAATACTGCGGCATCGAAAAGTATTAATCGCCGTACAGGAAACAGCAGATTTCCGCACGGAGACGGTTTCCGCAGACCGTCTCCGTCTTTTTTTGTCTTCGCGCGCGCATACTGCTTGATTTTTAAGACCTTTTATGCTATATTAGAGTTTTGTTTTGAAAGAATACTGACTCGATGCGGACACCCTTTTTTTCCGCATTCCGCAATAAGGAGCTGCACAGCAATCATGATCAAAAGCATCCTGCTGACCGGCGTGGGCGGACAGGGCATCCTGTTCGCGGCGGGCATCATCGCGTCCGCCGCCGAAGCCGCCGGATTCAACGTCACGACCAACGAGATCCACGGCATGGCGCAGCGCGGCGGCAGCGTGACCGCCCAGGTCCGCTACGGCGAAGGTTCGTTCGCCCCGCTCGCCGTCTCCGGCAGCATCGACGTGATCGCCGCCATGGAGCACATCGAGGCGGTCCGCTACGCACACTGGCTGAAGCCCGGCGGGCTCGCCGTCGTCGCAAAATCGAGCGTGATCCCGGTTACCGTGACCAACGGCGCCTGCACCTACCCCGCCGACGTGGAGGACCGCCTCCGCGCCGTCTTCCCGCGCCTCGTCTACCTGGACTGCGCCGCGCTCGCGCTGGAACTGGGCAACGCCCGCCTCGCGAACACCATCCTCACGGGCGCGCTTTCCAAGGGTCTCCCGGAGATCTCCGGGGACCACTGGCGCGCCGGGCTGCTCGCCCGCGTCAAAAAGGGATTCGAAGAAGCAAATCTAACCGCATTCACGAAAGGAAGAATGCTATGTTCCGATATTTGAACGAAGAAGCCGAGACGCTCTCCCGCGCCCAGATCACCGAACTCCAGAACAAACGCCTGAAGGAGATCGTCGCCCACACCGCGAAGAACTCCCCCTGGTCCGCGGCACGCTACAAGGCCGCCGGGATCGATCCCGCGAACTTCCGCGGCCTCGCCGATCTGCACAAGCTCCCCTTCTGCTCCAAAAAGGATTTCCGCGAACAGTACCCGCTCGGAATGTCCTGCGTCCCGCGCAACAAGCTCGCCGAGATGCACATGTCCAGCGGCTCCACCGGCACCCCGGTCGTGATGCCCTACACGCTCGCCGACCTGAAGCAGTGGGCGACCTGCATGGGCCGCTGCTACGTCATGGCGGGCGCGAATCCCGGCGACACCTGCCAGATCACGCCCGGCTTCGGGCTCTTCAACGGCGGTTTCGGCTGCTACCACGGCGCGCGCGAGGCGGGGCTCTTCATCGTCCCGACCGGCGCGGGCAACACCGTCCGCCAGATCAAGCTCGCGCGCGACTTCCAGACCCGCGTGATGGTCGCCGTCGTGTCCTACTCCATCCGCATCATGGAGATCCTCGCCGAGACCAGCCAGTCCCTGCCCGACCTGAAGATCGGCATCTTCGGCGCGGAGTCGTTCTCCCCCGGCATGAAGAAGCGCATCCGCGACGGGCTCGGCATCGACGCCTTCGACATCTACGGCATGACCGAGACCGGCGGCATCGGCAGCGGCATGGACTGCCCCGCCCACGAAGGCATCCACATGTGGGAGGACCAGTACATCGTCGAGGTCGTCGACCACGACACCGGCGAGCCCGTGTCCGACGGGGAGTTCGGCGAGATCACGATCACCAGCCTCACCCGCGAAGCGCTCCCCGTGATCCGCTTCCGCACCGGCGACCGCGGCCGCATCCTGACCCGCGAGAAATGCGTCTGCGGACGCACCCACCTGCGCCTCGACACGATCAGCGGACGCCTCGACGACATGCTCATCATCTCCGGCGTGAACTTCTTCCCGAACCAGGTGGAACAGTCCCTGCTGAAGGTCCCGGGCGTGCTCCCGAACTACCAGATCATCATCCGCGACGACCACGGCATCAAGAGCCTCCGCGTGAACGTCGAGGCGGAGCCCGGCGTGACCGGATACATGGTCGAAAAACAGCTCAAGGAAGACCTCGGGTTCTCCCCCGAGGGCGACATCTACAAGCCCGGCGAACTCCCGCGCACCGAAGGCAAGGCGAAGCGTATTTTCTACGAGACCGTCGGCGAAGACAAGAATAACGAAGGAGGCAAATGATGAACAGCATCGTGACCGGCGAAATCCTCGGCTACATGGAGCATTCCTCCTGGATCCGCAGGATGTTCGAAGCAGGAATCGAACTCAAGAAGAAATACGGCGACGACCAGGTCTACGATTTCAGCCTCGGCAACCCCGACATGCCCCCGCCGCCCGAAGTGAAGTCCGCGCTCCTCGACTTCGCGCAGACCGCCGACCAACCCTACGCCATCGGCTACATGCCGAACGCCGGATTCCCGGACACCCGCGCCGCGCTCGCGCGCAAGGTCTCGCAGGAACAGTCCGCGGAGATCGACGCCTCGCACGTCGTCGTCACCTGCGGCGCGGCGGGCGGCCTGAACGCCGTGTTCCGCGCCACGCTCGAGCCCGGCTGCGAAGTCCTCTGCCCGGCGCCCTACTTCGTCGAATACGGCTTCTACGTCTCGAATTTCGGCGGCAAGCTCCGCCCCGTCCCGTCGCACCCGGAGGATTTCTCGCTCGACATCGAGGGATTCCGCGCCGCACTGAGCGACAAGACGCGCGCCGTCATCATCAACTCCCCGAACAACCCGACCGGCCGCATCTACAACCGCGAAGAGCTCGCCGCGCTCGCCGACCTGCTCCGCGAACAGTCCGAGAAGAACGGACGCCCGATCCTGCTGATCTCCGACGAGCCGTACCGCTTCCTCAATTTCGAGCGCATGGAGATCCCGTCGCTCTTCTCGCTCTACGACGACTCCATCGTGGTCGGCTCCTTCTCGAAAAACCTCTCGCTCGCGGGCGAACGCGTCGGCTACGTCGCCGCCGCCCCGGACTTCCACGGCGTGAAGGAGTTCATCGCCGCCGTCACCATGACGAACCGCATCCTCGGATTCGTGAACGCCCCCGCGATCGGCCAGCGCGTCCTGAACCGCTGCATCGACTGCGAGGTGGACCCGGTCCTCTACGGACGCCGCCGCGACATGATGGCGGACGTCCTGCGCGAAGCGGGATTCGAGTTCTACCTGCCGCCCGGAGCGTTCTATTTCTTCCCGAAGACCCCCATCGCGGACGACGTCGAATTCGTGCGCATCCTGCAGAGCGAACGCATCCTCGCGGTCCCCGGCGTCGGATTCGGCATGGCGGGCTTCATCCGCCTCGCCTTCTGCGTGCCCGAACGCACCATCACCGAGTCGCTTCCGTCCTTCAAACGCGCCATGGCGGCGGCCCGGAGGTAATCCCCCATGCGTCTGCTCCTCACCGGAAACGAGGCGATCGCGCGCGGCGCGTGGGAAGGCGGCGTGACGGCGGCGTTCGGCTACCCCGGCACCCCGTCCACCGAGATCCTCGAAAACCTCGTCAAATACGACGGCGTCTACTGCGAGTGGAGCCCGAACGAGAAAGTCGCCCTCGAGGCGGCCGCCGGGGCGTCCATCGCCGGAGCGCGCTGCATCGTCACCATGAAGCTCGTCGGGCTGAACGTCGCCGCCGACCCGCTGATGACGCTCTCGTATGTCGGCGTCCGGGGCGGGCTCGTGGTCGTCGTGGCGGACGACCCCGGACAGCATTCCTCCCAGACGGAGCAGGACACGCGCCATTATGCCCGCCTCGCCAAGGTGCCCATCCTCGACCCCGCCGACGCCGTCGACGCCCGCGCATTCATGCTGGAGGCGTTCGAGCTTTCCGAACAGTACGGCTGCCCGGTTATCCTCCGCACCACCACCTGCGTGGGACATTCCCGCGCGCTGGTCGAATGCGGCGAGCCGCGCCCGAAAAACGTTACCGAGTTCAAAAAGGAACCGTCCCGCTTCGTGCCGCTCCCGCTCTGGGGGCGCAAGCTCCGCGTGAAAGTCGAGGAACGCCTCGACGCGCAGTCCGCCGACGCAGCTTCGCACGCGACGCTGAACCATGTGATCCCCGGAACGGGGAACGAGCTCGGCATCATCACGTGCGGCATCACCGCGCTCTACTGCCGCGAGCTCATGCCGGAAGCTCCGGTCCTGAAGCTCGGCTGGCCCTGGCCCTTCCCCGACGCCATGATCCGCGAATTCGCCGCCTCCGTCAAACGCGTCGTCGTCATCGAGGAAGGCGACCCGATCCTGGAGGAACACGTCCGCTCGCTCGGCATCGCGTGTTCCGGCAAATCCGACGTCGTGCCGCGCTGCGGCGAGCTGACGCCGGACCGCATTTTCGAAACCCGCGAAAAGCTCCGCGGCACGAACAACGAGCTTCCGAAGCCGTTCCCGCAGGCCGACGGGCTCCCGATGCGGCCCCCGGTCTTCTGTCCCGGCTGCCCGCACCGCGCGCTCTTCTACGCGCTGACCAGGTTCGACGTGATCGTGACGGGCGACATCGGCTGCTACAGCCTCGCTGTCTTCCCGCCGCTGGAGCGCACCGACGTGCTGATCTGCATGGGCGGCGGCTTCACGCTCGCGCACGGCCTCGACAAGGCGGGCGAAAAGAAGAAGGTCGTCGGCGTGCTCGGCGACTCCACGTTCTTCCACTCCGGCATCACCGGCCTGCTCGACGTGGTCTACAACAAGGGCACATCCACGCTCATCGTCGTCGACAACTCCAGCACCGCCATGACCGGGCACCAGGACCACCCCGGCACCGGGCGCACCATCTCCGGCGAACCCGCGCCCGCCGCATCCATCGAAGCCATCGCGCGCGCCTGCGGCATGAAACGCGTCACGGTCTGCGACCCGTTCGACCAGGAACGCCTGCACAAGGTCCTCGCGGAGGAGATCGCCGCGGACGAGCCCTCGCTCATCATCTCGAAGGCGCCCTGCCCGCTCCAGATACGCCGCCGTCTCGGCCCCGTCCGCGCCATCGACGCCGCCAAGTGCAGAAACTGCAAGGCGTGCCTCAAATGCGGCTGCCCCGCCATCGTGGTCTCCGCGGACGGCAGGCCCGCCATCGACCCGCAGCTGTGCTCCGGCTGCCGCCTCTGCGAATCCGTCTGCAAGTTCGGCGCGATCGCGCCCGCCGCAGCGCCCGGAGAGGAGGGCTGACGCATGAAGATACTCGACCGCGAAACCATCGCTTCCGGCGGCTGGATCTCGCTCCAGAAGATCACGTATCTCGGGCACGACGGCAAGACGCGCACCTGGGAATCCGCATCCCGCGTTCATTCCCAGGGCGCCGTCATGATGATCCCCGTCACGCGCCCCGGCGACAAGCTCATCATCATCCGGCAGTTCCGACCCCCGACCGGACGCCTCGTCTACGAGTTCCCCGCCGGGCTCATCAATCCCGGCGAGGACCCGAGGGAGACGGCGGTGCGCGAACTGAAGGAGGAAACCGGCTATGACGGCACGGTGGAATACTGCTCGCCGCAGGTCTTCACCTCGCCCGGGCTGTCCTCCGAGTTCGTGCATCTGGTGCGGATGTCGGTCGACCTGGAGGCGCAGAAGGACCTCGCCACGCACTTCGACGAATCCGAGTACATCGAGACGTTCCTCGTCGGACAGGACGAGCTGGGCGACTTCATCCGCAAAGCCGAAGCCGAGGGCTGCGGCGTGGACACGAAGATCTACATGTGGGCGATTTCGCGCGGATGCCCCGGCCTCTGAACCGCCGTTTTGCATGAAAAACGCGTTTTTTTTAGCGAAAAAACCGTTTTTCATTTGCCATTTCGGGATTTGATGCTATATTCTTAGCAATATATTTTTCCAAATCAGGAATCTTTCAACCAGGAATCTTCAACCATGGGCAATCTGAGAAAAAAACGCCGCCGCAAAATCGCTCAGCACAAACGCAAAAAACTGCTGAAGGCCATGCGGCATAAAAACAAGTAAGCGGTCATCCCGCTTCTTGCAACCCGGCAGACGTCCGGGACGAATGGAACGCGCCCCGCGGTGCCCGTCCGGCACTTCAGGCGCGTTTCTTATTTCCGCATATTCCGTTTCCCATTACCAGAAGGCTTTCGCTCCGGCATGACTCCGTTTCCGGCATCCAGACTCCGCATCCCGACCCTGACGGCGGCCGCATTGCTCGCCGCCGCGTCCGCGCTCTACGCGCAGGGCGACATGGAATCGGACTGGCAGCCGAACACCACGCTGTTCTTCGAGGAGCTGCTGCCCTCGTCCGCGGCGCAGGACGAAGCGGAAACGCTCGCCGACGTGGCGAAGATATTCGGCAACGCGCTCCTCCTGAACCAGTTCAAGGACGAGGACATCGAAAAGTTCTTCGGGATGGCGGCGAAACACCCGGACAACGAGGCGTTCTTCTCCCCGCTCGTCCAGGCGGCAGTCATGCCCGCCTTCCACGACAAGGTCGTGCCGCGCCTGCTGAAGCTCGCCGAGGACAACCCGGATTCGCGCGAACTCAACCTCACTTGCGGCGAGATCCTCGTGCAGGACAAGCGCATCGACGACGCGATCCCGTTCTTCGAACGCGCCTTCGAAGTCGTCCGCAAGGACCCGGATCCGCCCTCCGAACGCCGCCGCGAATACAACGCGAACATCGCATCCAAGCTGATCCTCGTCTACTCGGACAAGGCGTTCGACCCGAAGCGCCGCGGGAATCCCGCGCTCGCCGACGACGTGAAGGGCTATCTGGACAAACTCCGCGCCCTCCGCGCCGAAGTCGCATCCATGCGCGTCTTCCACGCCGCCCCGCAGGTGCAGTCCGCACTCATCATCTCCTGCGCCGGGGACATGGAGGCGTCCGACGCGAAATCCCCGCTCGCGACCTCCGTGCTCGTCCCGTTCGACCGGAACGCCTGGGCGCTCCGCGACGAGATGCACCGCCTCGCCGACACCTCGCTCACCTGCCTGCTCGACCGCAAAAAAGAGGTCGAGGACCCCGTTTTCCCCGAACCCTTCCGCGTCCTCTGCGACCTCGGATACCGTTCGCAGGTCATGGCGGCCGCGCTCACGCGCCTGGCGGAGGCCCCGGACGACACCGAGGCGCTGTTCACGGTCGCGCTGCTCGCCGACGAACTCGGCGACCCGCTCCTCGGCGCGCGCGCCTGGGACCGCATTTTCGCCATCGTGAAGGCCCCGACCCCGGCAATGTTCGCCGTCTGCGTCTCGCTCCAGATGGACGCGAAGCTCTACGACGACGCCGAGCGCACCTACCGGATCCTCGGCACGCTGGTCAACTCGCCGGAGGCGGTCACGACCAAGCTCGCGCAGATCGAATTCGACCGCGGACACTATAAAAAAGCGCTCGAAATGCTCCAGAAAGCGCCGCTCGACACCGAACGTCTCCTGCTGGAGACCGACTGCCACATGCGCCTGCGCAACTACGACAGGGCGCTCGAACGCATCCGCAACGCCGCGCGCGTCACCCCAGCCCTGCTCGAAGGCAGACGGTTCCGCCTCGTCAGCGCGAACATCGCCGACAAGGCGAACGACATGCGGTACGTCGAACAGATGCTCGCGCCGCTCCTCACCAGCCGTCCCCCCGCGGGCCGCACCGACGACATCCCGGACGCCGAGATCTACAATTCCCTCGGCTACATCTTCGCCGACCACGACTACAAGCTCCCCGAGGCGCTGGAATACCTTCAGAAGGCGGTCGAACTCGACCCGAAGAGCGGCGCGATCGCCGACAGCTACGCGTGGGTCCTCTTCAAGCTGAAACGCTACGAAGAGGCGAAAAAGGAGATCCTGCGCGCCCTCGAACTCCTCGGCGACGACGCCGACGCCACCATCGCGGACCACGCAGGGGACATCTTTCTCGCCCTCGGCGACAAGGCCGCCGCGCGCTCCTACTGGGGGAAGGCGCTGACGCTGGACGGCGACGTGGATTTCGACGCCATCGAACGCAAGATCGCGTCCGCGCGCTAAGGTCGCCGCCCTGCGGTTTTGCCGGGATCGCGTATCCCGCCATGCCGCCGCGGAAGCCTTTTCCCGTCATTTCCTTTTGTTTCTTACTCTTTTTTTGCGCGCGCGATTTGAATGAATGCCGAATCGGGTGTATATTATTATACTGGGCTTTATTGTTTTTGGAAAGGGCCTCACGAAAGATATGGATCCGAAGAACCTCACGAAAGATTTTGTCGTCAGCAATCCCCTCGGGATACATGCGCGGCCCGCGTCTGTCTTCGTGCAGGCAGCGGCGGAGTTCGAGTCCGAGATCACGGTCACGAACCTTGATTCCGGGCACGTCGCCGACGGCAGAAGCGTCATGTCCATGCTCATGCTCTCCGCGCCGAAAGGCACGCGCATCCGCCTGGAGATTAGCGGACGCGACGCGGACAAGGCAATGGACGCCCTGACCAAACTCATCGAAGGAGGTTTCGACGAATGATCGACCCCGCCTCCGCAGACCCTCTCCCCGCCGGACCGTCCGCCGCGCTCGCGCACCCCGTTGAAAAGAAGGAAGTCCTCTTCCACGGGTTCCCCGCGTCTCCGGGCATCTGCCGCGGCCGCGTGCTGGTCTTCGGCGCGGCCCACTCCGATTTCCGCGAAGTCGACCCGATCCCGATCGAAGCGTCCGACGTCGAGGCGGAGATCGCCCGTTTCCAGTCCGCCATCGAAAAGACGAAATCCGAGATCAGGACCATCCAGGACAGGATGAAGCGGACCATCGAAAAACGCGACGCGAAGATCTTCGACGCGCACCTGCTGATCGTGGAGGACAAGCTCCTGCACAAGGAAGTCCTCTCCCGCATCCGCAGCCAGCTCTGCAACGCGCAGTCCTCCTTCCTGCTCACCATCCGGCGCTACCTCGACGCCATTTCCGGCACGAACGACACCTACCTGAACGAGCGCGCAGGCGACATCCGCGACATCGCGAACCGCATCCTCCGCAACCTCAACGGCGACAAGGACGGCGGCCCCTCGCTCGACAACCTCCCGGAAAACACCGTCGTCATCGCGCACGACCTGACCCCGTCCGACACCGCCATGCTCGACCGCAGGAACATCCTCGGATTCGCGATCGAGACCGGCAGCAAGACCTGCCACACCTCCATCCTCGCGCGCTCCCTGCGCATCCCGGCGGTCGTCGGCATGCGGAACATCGCGGGCAAGTTCGCCAACGGCGACGAGGTCATCGTGGACGGCTTCCTCGGCATGGTCATCCGCAACCCCAGCCGCGAGACGCTGGCGTTCTACCGCGAGAAGATCAGCCGCAAGGACGAACTCTACAGCGTCCTGATGAAGGAAAGCTCGCGCGCCGCCGAAACGACCGACGGATACCGCGTGAAGCTCTGCGCCAACATCGAAGGCGCGGACGACCTGGAGGAAGTCTTCCGCTGCGGCGCGGAGGGCGTCGGCCTCTTCCGCACCGAATACCTCTTCATGAACACTCCGGTCGCGCCCGACGAGGAGACCCAGTTCAAAATCTACTCCAAGCTTCTCCGCGCCATGCACGGACGCGCCGTCACCATCCGCACCGTCGACCTCGGCGGCGACAAGCTCGACTTCGCCTCGGCGTCCGCCGGCCGCGAACCGAACCCGTTCCTCGGCCTCCGCGCGATCCGCCTCTGCCACGAGAAACCCCAGCTCATCCGCACCCAGCTGCGCGCCCTGCTCCGCGCCGGCGTCGAGGGCGACCTCCGCATCATGTTCCCCATGGTCTCCTCGCTCTCCGAGATCGAGGAGCTTCTCTCCATCCGCGACGAGGTCATAGAGGAGCTGAAGAGCGAGAACATCCCGTTCGACCCGAAGGTCAGGATCGGCGCCATGATCGAGATCCCGTCCGCATGCCTCATCGCGGACGCCCTCGCGGCGAAGGTCGATTTCTTCAGCATCGGCTCGAACGACCTGGTCCAGTACGCGCTCGCCGTCGACCGCCTGAACGAACGCGTCGCCTATCTCTACCGTCCCAGCCATCCCGCCGTCATGGAGCTGATCCGCCTCACGGTCGCGGCCGCGAAGAAACACCGCATCCCCGTCTGCGTCTGCGGCGAGATCGCCGCCGACCCGCGTTTCACGCCCATCCTGCTCGGGCTCGGCGTGCTGGAGCTGAGCATGAGCCCGAACGCCATCGCGGAAGTCCGCGGCGTCATCCGCAAGACCTCCATGCTCGCCTCGGAACAGCTCGCGAAGATCGCCCTCACGGCGACCGACCCGGAGGACGTCATGGTCCTCGCGAAAGAGCACATCCAGTCGGTCGCGCCGGAAATCGCGTCCATCCTCGGCTGACAGCCGCCCCGCCCCGACGCACGATGAACGCAGAAAGCTGATCCGGTTATGCCTTCCCTCCCCGCGTGGCTCCTGCCCGTCCTCGGTTCCGCGTTCGCGCTCGGGTTCTACGACCTCTGCAAGAAGCACGCCGTCGACAAGAACTCCGTGATGCACGTGCTATTCTTCGCCACCCTCTGCGGCTCGGCGTTCTACCTGCTCGCGACCGTCCTGTGGAACGGATCGCTCGCCGACGCGCGCTGCTCCGGACGCGATTTCGTCCTCATCGTCCTGAAATCCCTGCTCGTGTCCTCCAGCTGGACCTGCGTCTACTACGCCATGCGCGACCTGCCGATCTCCATCGCCGCGCCCATCCGCGCCAGCAGCCCCGTCTGGACCTTCCTCGGCGGACTGCTGCTGTTCCACGAGGTCCCGACCCTCCCGCAGGGCGTCGCCATGCTCCTGATCTTCACGGGCTACTACCTCTTTTCCGTCCTCGGCAAGCTCGAAGGCATCTCCTTCCGGCGCGCCCGCGAAGTGCACCTGATCCTGCTCGGCACCATCCTCGGCGCCGCCTCCGCGCTCTACGACAAATACCTCCTGAACTCACTGCACATCCCGCCGCGCACCGTCCAGTTCTGGTTCTCCGTCGACCTCGTCTTCATCCTCGGCGCGGCGTGCCTGGTCCGCGCGAAATGCTTCGGGAAGAAACACAAGTTCATCTGGCGCTGGACCATCCCGCTTACGGGCGTCCTGCTCATCCTCGCCGACTTCCTGTATTTCCACGCGGTCAGCCTGCCGGACATCCAGATCTCCGTCGTCTCGCTCGTGCGCCGGTGCAGCTGCATCGTCTCGTTCACGGCGGGCGCGTGGTATTTCCGCGACGTCCATGTCAGAAAGAAGGCGTGCGCGCTCGCGCTGATCCTGCTCGGCGTGGTCATCCTCGCCCTCGCGAAATAACGGTCCGTTCCGGCGGCCGGGCCGGAACGCGCGGACCGGGACGGCGTCCGCCCTCCATCCTTTTTTCTCCCCGCAAAAAGACACGAGAAAGCCGCGCACCGTTGTGATGCGATGCGCGGCCGGGAGGACAAGTCCTCCACTTCGGTTGTGCCGGGCTTCGCTCCGGCACGAGGATTCAATTCAGTTCAGCGGGACGGTGATGGCTTCCTTGGTCTGGGTCACGGGCTTGATCGTGCCGTCTTCGTTGAAGAAGAGCTCGTCGACGCAGACGGAACGGCGGAGGCTCTGACCCTTCTGTCCGTCGCGGTCAAGCGTGCCGTTGTGGTAGAAGAGGTAGGTGTGGCCCTTGTAGTCGACCACGCCGGGATGAATGGTGAAGCTGTTGCGCGGAGCGCCGGTAACCTGTCCGCGGAACGTCCAGGGGCCGGTGATCTTTTCCGCCGTGGAGTAGTTGATGCACTCGCCGCCGCCCCCGCCGAAACCGGCGTAGATGTTGTAGTAGAGGCCGTTGCGCTTATAGAGCCACGGACCTTCGATGTAGTTCTGGAGATGGAGGTCGATGATTTCGCCGTCGATCTCGGTCATGTTGTCTTTCAGCTTCGCGAGGTAGGAATTCTGTCCCCACGCGAGCCACGCGGTGCCGTCGTCGTCGATCAGAACGGTCGGGTCGATGTCGTTCCAGCCGCGGCCGGGGGTGTCGCTGTCGACGACCAGCGACTTCGGATGCGGCACGAACGGGCCGACCGGGGTGTCGCCGATCGCGACGCCAACGCACTGGCCGCCTTCCGGCGTGTTATAGGTCACGTACCAGTAGAACTTGTCGCCCTTCTGGATGCACTGCGCCGCCCAGGCGATGCCCTTCTTGCCGTTCGGGAAGTCTTCCGGACGGAGCTTGATGCCGTGGCTGCGCCAGTGGACCATGTCGGTCGTGGAGTAGACGCGCCAGTCGGCGATGTTGTAGTTGCCGGGCAGGCCGATGTTCTCGCCGTCCTTGTAGATGTCTTCGCCGGTGTAGACGTACAGACGGTCGCCGACCACCAGCGGGGCGGGGTCGCACGTCCAGGCGTCCGTGAAGATCGGGTTCCCGCTGGGCTCCAGGTCGACGCCTTCGTAGACAACGTCTTTGGAGGAGGACTGGCAGGCAGCCATCGTGAGTGCGAGAGCGGAGACCGCTCCAGCGAGGAGGAATTGTTTTGCTTTCATGTTTTTGTTCACCTTTGGTTATTGAGGGTGGAGTGAAGGTAAGGAAACATCGTTTTGAGGCGGATTCCGCAGGGACGGGCTCCGGTTTGTGATAATGTAACGCGCCCGGCGGCGTTTTTCAAGCGTCTTTCAGGCGTTTTTCGTTCAAGAATGCCGTGTTTTTCCGCGGAAAAGATGCTTGCCGTGTTAATTAACGCGAAGAATTGTAACTTTGAGGCGGAACCGGAAAGCATCCGGGCGCGAAAAAGCCGTGCACCGTTTTGATGCGATGCACGGCAAATTTGTCTATTGTGCCGTCGCGAAGCACGGCACTACTGCAGTGGAGGACTTGTCCTCCTTACTTCAAGGGTTCCGTGATTCCGGCCTTGGTCTGGACCACTTCCTTGATCGTGCCGTCTTCGTTGAAGAACAGCTCGTCGACGCAGACGGAACGGCGGAGGCTCTGCCCCGTCTGGCCGTCGCGGTCGAGTTTGCCGTTGTGGTAGAAGAGATAGGTGTGGCCCTTGAAATCGACTACGCCGGGATGGATCGTAAAGCTGTTCTCGGCGGAGCCGGTAACCTGTCCGCGGAACGTCCAGGGGCCGGTGATCTTTTCAGCCGTGGAGTAGTTGATGGTCTCGCCGAAACCGCCGCCGCCCGCAGGACG
>CACZEK010000015.1 GCA_902780135.1 uncultured bacterium | reverse complement strand
GGAGTCATCGGTTTGAGTTTGATCGTGGCGCGCGGACGGACATCCTCGGGGGTGTTCATCGGAGTATCGGAAGTCGGATCTGCCATGGCTGGTTCCTTCAAAAACGGTTCAGGACTTTATCAATTATAAAGGGAAATATATCACGCTATCGCGGAAAGACAAGTTTTTTTTCACATTTTTTGCCGAAAAAAACATCAAAAGGGAAAATATCGGGCTTGCGGACGGAAGCCGCGCCCCACTGTCAAACCGGGACCGGACCGATCGGGGAGTCCCCGGTTCCGGCAAGGTTCGGGTTCTCGATGCGGACGCGCGTAATGCGGTGTCCCTCCAGCGCCTGCACGGTGAAACGAAGTCCGCCGATCTCCGCGACGTCGCCGGGCTTCGGGATGTCGTCGAGTTCCGCCAGGAGAAGCCCCGCCACGGTGTCCGGGCGTCCCTCGTCGGGCAGCTTGCAATTCAGTTCGCGCTCCACTTCGGCGATGCGGACGATGCCGCCGGATTCCCAGATCGTTTCGGACACGCGGATCAGCGATTCCTCCGGCTTCCGCGGATGCAGCGAGCCGACAAGCTCCTCCAGGAGGTCGTCGCGCGTGACGACGCCCGCCGTGCCGCCGAATTCGTCCAGCACGACCGCGATCTCGAACTGTTCGCGCTGCATGTCGTGCAGCACCTGCAGGACGGTCGAGCCCTCCGGCACGAAATGCGGCTTGCGCATGATCGCGACCGGAAGCGGCGGCTGTCCGTTTTTGAGCTTGAAACGGAGGTAGTCCGACGCGTACAGGACGCCGATGACCCGGTCGACGGTCCCACGGTACACGGGATAGGCGGAGAAGTTCTTTTCCATCAGATTCCGTTCGATCTCCTCCGGCTGCGCGCCCGCCTCCAGCGCGCAGACCGCGCCGCGCCGGGTCATGATCTCGCCGCAGGTGATGTCGTCCAGGTCAAAGACGTTCTGAATGATCCTGCGTTCATCCGCGTCGATGAGGCCGTCTTTTTCGCTCATGTTGATGAGCGAGCGGATCTCCTCCTCCGTGACCTTGTCGGTGTTCTCCGCGGATCCGAACGGCAGCATGACGAGCTTCACGGAATGGTTCAGGAACCACACGACGGGCGAGGCGATCCTGGCAAGCCAGTGGATCGGGATCGCGGAGTTCAGCGCGACGAACGACGTGTAGCGGAGCGCGATCTGCTTCGGCACAAGTTCGCCGAAGACCAGCGAGAAATAGGACAGGAGCATGGTGATGATGACCACGGAAATGTGGTCCAGCATCGCCTCGGAGAGCGCGGTGAAACCGACGTCGTGGTAGATCCAGTGCGCCACGGGGTCGGAAAAGGTGTCGGCGGCGAATGCGCTGGCGAGGAACCCGGCGAGCGTCACGCCGATCTGGACCGTGGCAAGGAAACTTCCCGTATCCGCGGCAAGCGTCCCCAGGATCCGGCCGCGTTCGCCTTCTTTTGAGAGCTGCTCGCGGGCAACAGGTTTCAGAGAGATCAGCGCGGCTTCGGCCGCCGAAAAGAATGCATTGCACAGGATCAGGAAGCCAAGAAAAACAAGATCGACTATCAAAGCGGGTGTCCGGGGTTTCCGTTTTAGTTCAGGGGGGGAATGAAGCGCGTCCCTGGCGGGACCGCATAATAAAATACAGGAAAT
Organism: uncultured bacterium; assembly: GCA_902780135.1. Lineage (GTDB taxonomy): Bacteria > Verrucomicrobiota > Lentisphaeria > Victivallales > UBA1829 > UBA1732. Next base: position 66,720 of record CACZEK010000015.1, on the reverse strand, counting down.
CCCCGGAAAGTCAAGTTTTTTTCTTGACTTTTCGCAAAAAGGGCTTATTGTTCTATGAATTTTATTCACGGGTCCGTCCTGCCGCACCGGATCAGCGCCCTGAAGAACAGACCGCGCGTCCGGGACCGGGGCGGATCCGCGCGGACAACGCCCTGCAAAAAGGAAACCGAACTATGAAACACACGAAACACCGTCTGGCCGCAGTTCTGATCGGCATCGGCATGCTTTTCAGCGCCTCGGCGTCCGTCCACGCGCAGTCGCAGTGGATGGACAAGGTCACGCTTTATTTCCCGAACCGCGTCCTGGACCTCCTGGACGTCTTCTCCCTCAACATCGGCGTCGGGCTGACCGCGCACGCCAGCCTCCGCGCCACGCACGAAGTCGGGATCGGCGGCGGATTCTCCGCCACGGCGCAGATGGTCAAGGACCACAACCGCCAGTACGGATTCGCCCGCAGGGACGGAGCCTACAGCGAGATCGGGCCGCTCGTCGCCACGGACATGCAGCGCCGTCCGGCGTATCTGCTCGTGAAAGAATACTACTGGGACAAGGACGGACTCGTGACGCCGTCCGAGGAACACTTCATGCCGAAAGAGGGCGTGGCGGACTTCTGGGAGATCGGCGGCTCGCTCGGGCTCGGAGTGGTCGAGGCCGACGTGTCGATCCATCCGATCGAGATCCTGGACGCCGTGCTCGGATTTTTCTTCATCGACATCACCGACGACGACCTCACGTTTGAGAACTTCCGCTGACCCGGAGCAACGCCATGGCAATGCTTGAAATCCGCGGCGTCTCCAAGGCATACGGCGGGACGCCCGTTCTGCGGGGCATTGATCTCTCCGTCGAATCCGGCGAACTCATGTTTCTGCTCGGCCCGTCCGGCTGCGGCAAATCCACGCTCCTGCGCATCGTCGCCGGGCTGATCCGGCAGGACGCCGGCTCCGTCGTGCTCGGCGGGCGCGACATCTCCGCCCTGCCCCCGGAATCCCGCAACACCCCGATGGTGTTCCAGAACTACGCCCTGTGGCCGCACCTGAACGTCGCCGAAAACATCGAATTCGGGCTCAGGATCAGGAAGGCCCCGCGTGCGGAGATCGGGAAGACCGTCGGCGAGATGCTCGAAGTGGTCGGCATGGCGGAGTTCGCGAAACGCAAGGTCAACGAGCTTTCCGGCGGCCAGCAGCAGCGCGTCGCTCTCGCACGCGCGCTCGCCCTCAAAGGCGACATCCTCCTGCTCGACGAACCGCTCTCCAACCTCGACGCGCGCCTCCGCGACCTCATGCGCACCGAGATCCGCCGCATCTGCAAGGAACGCCGCCTCACCGCGCTCTACGTCACGCACGACCGCCGCGAAGCGCTCAGCGTGGGCGACCGCATCGCCGTCATGAAGGACGGCGTGATCCTCCAGCTCGACACGCCGCGCGCGCTCTACACCCGCCCCGCGAACAAGTTCACCGCGGCGTTCCTCGGCGACGCCGATTTCCCGGAGGCGAAGTGCCTGCGGACCGAAAACGGTCTCGCGGTCTTTCAAACGCCGATGGGCGAGCTCCGCGTTCATCTGGACGGGCAGCCGGTCACGCCCGCGCCGGGCGACGCCTGCACGCTCATGATCCGTCCGGAGGCGGTCCGCCCCGGCGCCGATCCCGCGTCCGCCAACGCGTTCCCGTGCGTCGTGCGCGACAGCGTCTTCCTCGGCGAAACGACCGGGCTTACGCTGGACGCCTCCGGGTTCACGCTTCACGCCAGCGAATCCGCCGCGCCCGAACGCCGTCCCGGCGACGCGCTCACGTGCGCCGTCCCGCCGGACGCGGTCGCCATCCTCCCGCCGGAAACCGTCCGCTGACCGCAGGAGCGATCCACGATGAAACGTCTCGCGTTCGCGCTGGCAGTCCCGGTCCTGCTGATCGTTCTTCCGCTCGTGCTCAGGCCGTCCGCCGACTGGAGTCCGGACGCGCCCGAAAGCCTCGTGGTCATCACGCCGAACTCGGAGCAGATCAAGTACGAGTTCGAACAGGCGTTCCGCAAATGGTACCGGGAGCACCGCGGGCGCGACATCGCGATCGACTGGCGCAGCCCCGGCGGCACCAGCGACATCGTGCGGTACATCAACGACCGGTTCGAGGCGGAATTCCGTCTGTACGCGCTTCAGAAGGGTCTGGAATGGGACCGCGAAACGGCGGCGGCGTTCAAGGATCCGAAGCTCACGGCGGACGACCACCCGGCGCGGAAACTCCTGCTGGAATCGAATCTCGGCATCGGCATCGACCTCTTCTTCGGCGGCGGCACCTACGACCAGGCGAAATTCGCCTCGATCGGCTACGCGGTCGACGCCGGCGTAAAGGAACGCCACCCGGACTGGTTCGCCGACGACGTCATCCCCATGGACTTCGCGGGCGAGCGCATCTACGACCCGGAGGGGCGCTACTACGGCTACTGCCTGTCCTCGTTCGGCATCGCGTACAATTTCCGGCGCGTCCGCGAGCTCGGCGCCGAACCGCCGCAGAACTGGTCCGACCTCACGAAGCCCGCGTTCTTCGGCACGCTTGTGCTCGCCGACCCGACCAAGTCCGGCTCCATCACGAAATGCTACGAAATGATCCTCCAGCAGGCGATGTCCGAACTCGGGCCGGAACAGGGCTGGCTTGAGGGATTCCGCCGCGTCAAGCTCCTCGCCGCCAACGCGCGCTCCATCGCCGACAGCGCGGGCAAGGTCGTCCGCGACGTCTCATCCGGCGAGGCAGCGGCGGGCGTCTGCATCGACTTCTACGGGTTCAGCGAGGCGGAATGGTCCCGGCTGACGACCGGCGCGCCGACCATGACCTACGTCATGCCGCGCGGCGGGACGGCCGTCACCGCCGACCCGGTCCAGCTCCTGCGCGGCGCGCCCAATCCCGACGCCGCAAAGGATTTCATCGACTTCCTGCTCTCGAAGGAGGGCGCGGCGATCTGGCTGCTGAAACCCGGAACGCCCGGCGGCCCCGTCCGCTACGCCCAGCTCCGCCCGACCGTCCGCAAGGACTCCCCGCTCGAGCTCCCGGCGGAAAACCTCTCCCTGCCCGACTACCGTCCCTACGACCTCGGCGGCACGTTCGAATACAAATCCGCCTGGACGGGGCGTTATTTCAGCCTCATCCGCGTGCTCGTCAAGTGCGTCGCGCTCGACCCGGAGGACGATCTGCGCGCGGCATGGAAGGCAGTGCTGGACAACGGCGGTCCGGACGCCAACCCCGAAGCCATGGCGGAACTTCTCACGCTCCCCGTGCCCTATGAAGCCGCCGCGGACGAGGCGAAGTTCCTGAACGGCACGCCCGCCGAAGCCGCGGCCGCCCGCACACGCTGGACCGAAGCCGCCCGCGCAAGCTATCTGCGCGCCGCAAAGCTCGCCCGGGAGAAAGGAGCCGCACCGGAATGAAACGCCCCCTCTCCATTTTCCTCGCGCTGGCGGTCCTGACATTCTTCGCGCTGTTCCTCTTCCTGCCGCTCTTCACGGTCGTGGCGGAGGGATGCGACCCGGCGGTCATGCGGGAAGTCTTCCGCAGCCGCCTGTATCTGCAGGGCATGATGAATTCGCTCGCCGTCGCGGCGGTCACGACCGTCTTCGTCTTCCTGATCTCCATCCCGCTCGCCGCGCTCTACGACAAGTACGATTTCCCCGGCAAAGCCGCGTGTTCCGTGATGATGATGGCGCCGATGATCCTGCCGCCGTTCGTCGGCGCGCTCGGATTCCAGCAGCTGCTCGGGCACTACGGGCTCCTGAACAGTCTGCTCGGCGCGCTCGGACTGCCCCCGGTCGACTGGCTCGGCGGCAGCGGCAGGTTCTGGAGCGTGTGCGCGATCCAGGCGCTGCACCTGTACCCGATCGCCTACCTGAACCTCATCACGGCGTTCGCGAACATCGACCCGTCGCTGCTCGAATCCGCCCGCAACGCGGGCGCGGGGCCGTGGCAGAGATTCCGCCGCATCACGCTGCCCATGCTCCGTCCCGGCCTCCTCGCGGGCGGCAGCATCGTGCTCATCTGGGCGTTCACCGAACTCGGCACCCCGCTCATGTTCGGGTACAACACCGTTACCCCGGTCCAGATCTTCAACGGCGTGACCGAGCTCGGCACCAATCCCGCCGCGTATTCCCTCGTCATCGTCACGCTCGCCGTCTCCTGCCTGCTCTACCTCGGCGCGAAGCTCCTGCTCGGGCGCGGCACGGCGGCCTCGGCCGCAAAGGGCACGCCGGGCGCATCCGCGCGGAAACTGTCCGGGCCGTGCCGCTGGATCCCGCTCGCGGTCTTCGCCGGATTCACGTTCGTCGCGTCCCTGCCGCACATCTGCCTCGTGCTGATCGCGTCGTCCACGAGCTGGAGCGGGACGGTCCTGCCGGAACACTTCTCGCTGATGCACTACCGCAACGCGCTCGGCGACCATCTGGTCGTGCCGAGCATCGCGAACAGCCTGAAATACGCGCTTCTGGCGATGGCGCTGGCGCTTGCCGCGGGCGTGCTGACGGCGTTCCTGACCCGGCGCGGCAATCTCAAGTTCGGCTGGCTGCTCGACCTCGTCGCCATGACCCCGCTCATGATCCCCGGCGTCGTGATGGCGGTCGGCTTCCTCGGCATGTCCATCCGCTACCAGTGGGCGCATACGCTGTTCGACCCGGTCGCCAATCCGGTCTTCCTGCTCGCCATCGCCTACGCCGTCCGCCGCGTGCCGTATGTCCTGCGGTCCGTCGCGGGCGGACTGGACCAGACGCCGGAGGAGCTCGAACGCGCCTCCCGGAACGCCGGGGCGGGGTACGGACGCACCCTGATGAAGATCACGCTCCCGCTGGTGGCGGCAAACCTGGTCGTGGGCGCGCTGTTCGCGTTCAGCTTCTCCATGATGGAAGTCTCCGACTCCCTGATCCTCGCGCAGAAGGCGGAATTCTACCCGATCACGAAGGCGATCTACGAGCTCTCGCAGTACCTCGGCGCGGGCCCGGACACCGCCGCGGCGTTCGGCGTGTGGTCGATGTGCTTCCTGGCGTCCATCCTCGCCGCCGCGTCCGTCCTGCTCGGGAAGAAGATCGGCTCGCTCTTCAGCATCTGAACCGGCGGCGAACCGGAACGGCCGTCCCCCTCCCCCGCCTTCCGGCGAAAGCATGTGAAAAACGAAAATATTCACGTCTTGAATTTGTATCGCGGGCGGGGGCATGCTATATTATAAAGCTCCGGTTTTGTTTTTTTGCCGGCAGTCATCCGCAATTCAATTTCGACCATTTACCCATAGCGAATCCTTCATCATGAGCCAGCTTAAAAAAGATTATCTTTTCACCTCGGAATCCGTCTCGGAGGGGCATCCCGACAAAGTCGCGGACCAGATCTCCGACGCCATACTCGACGCCTGCATGGAGCAGGACAAGGAAAGCCGCGTGGCTCTGGAAACGCTCTGCACCACGGACTTCATCCTGCTCGCGGGCGAGGTCTCGACGAAAGCGCAGGTGGACTGGGAAAAGGTCGCCCGCGGCGTGGTGCGCGACATCGGCTACACCGATCCGAACCTCGGATTCGACGCCGACACGGCGGAAATCCTGCTGAAGATCCACAGCCAGTCCCCGGACATCGCGCAGGGCGTCGACGCGGGCGAAAACAAGGCGCAGGGCGCGGGCGACCAGGGCATGATGTTCGGGTTCGCCTGCACCGAGACCGACGCGCTGATGCCCGCCCCGATCTACTACGCGCACCGCATCGTCGCCGAACTCGCCCGCCTCCGCAAGACCGAGCCGGAAAAGTATCCGTTCCTGCGCCCCGACGCCAAGAGCCAGGTGTCCGTCCGCTATGCTGACGGCAAGCCCGTCGGCATCGAGACCGTCGTCGTCTCCACCCAGCACACGGAGGATGCCTCGCACGAACAGCTCGAGGCGCTCGTCCGCAAGGTCGTGGCGGACGTGGTCCCCGCCGGATTCGTGAACGAAAAAACGGTGTTTTTCGTGAATCCGACCGGGAAATTCGTGATCGGCGGCCCGGCGGGCGACACCGGCCTGACCGGACGCAAGATCGTCGTGGACACCTACGGCGGACGCGCGCTCCACGGCGGCGGCTGCTTCTCGGGCAAGGACCCGTCGAAAGTGGACCGTTCCGCGGCCTACATGTGCCGCTACATCGCCAAGAACATCGTGAAATCCGGCCTCGCGGACCGCTGCCAGATCCAGGTGGCTTACGCCATCGGCGTGGCGGAACCGGTCTCCATTTTCGCAGACACCTTCGGCACCGGCAAAGTGAACGACGATGTGCTGGAAAAGATCATCCGCGAGGTCTTCGACATGACCCCGGCGGGCATCACCGCCGCGCTCGGGCTGAAGGAACGCAAAGGCTGGACCTACCGCCAGACGGCGGCGTACGGACACTTCGGGCGCGAAGGCTTCCCGTGGGAAGCGACCGACAGGGTCGACGCGCTCCTCGCAGCCGCGAAGAAATACGCGGACTGATCCCGCGGAGCGTCCCGGGATGAACAGCCAGTCCGCCGCAGTCGTCGGAGCCGGAACCGCGATCGTAGACCTGCTGGTCCGCGTCGACGACGGTTTTCTGGCGAAAGAACTGCCCGGCGGACGCGGCAACACCACCTGGGTCGACGCCGCGCGCCTGGACGAACTGATCGTGCGTCTGAGGGAACGCGGCTTTCATTTGGAAAAAGCGCCGGGCGGGTCGACCGGGAATCTCCTGTGCGGGCTCTCCGAACTCGGCTGCGGGACCCGGTTCCTCGGCTGGCTCGGCCTCGACGACGACGGCATGTACTACCGGGACACGTTCGCGGAATCCGGCGGGAGCATCGGTGCGTTCAAATACCATCCATCGAAGCATACCGGACGCTGCCTGAGCCTGATCTCGCCCGACGCCGACCGCTCCATGGTGACCGACCTCGGCGCGTCCGCCGAAATGAACGCGGACGGGATCCGGCAGTCCGACCTGGACGGCGCCGACCTGCTGCACACGGAGGGATACCTGTGCGGGCTTGAGGACCGGACGTTCCTGCCGCGCCTTTTCGAACGCGCGAAGAACGCCGGGCTCCCGGTGAGCTTCGACCTGGCGTCCTACGGGATCGTCCGGGAACACCGCGCCGAACTCCGCAAATATCTGGGCCAATACGTCGACATCGTCTTCGCGAACGAGCTGGAAGCGGCGGAATTCGCCGGGACGGACGATCCCGGAGCCATGCTCGACGCCCTCGCGGAACTCTGCCCCGTCGCAGCCGTCAAGCTCGGCGCGCTCGGCTCGATCGTCCGCATGGACGGCCGCACGGTCAGGATCGCGCCGGAACCCGCCGACCCGGCCGACGCGACGGGCGCGGGCGACCTCTGGCAGGCGGGATTCCTGTTCGGATGGCTGCACCGCGCCGCCCCGGAAGTCTGCGGGCGCATCGGCTCCGTCCTCGGGGCCGCCGCCGTGTCGCATTTCGGGGCGCGCCTGCCGGAAGAACGCTGGCGGACGCTGCGCGAACGCGTCCGCGCCATGATCTGAACACTTTTTTCCCATACGACCAACAAGAAGGAGCACTCACAATGACCGCGAAAACCTCCCGGAAGACCAAAGGCGAATACTTGGTCCGCGACATCGGACTTGCCGACTTCGGACGCAAGGAGATCGAGATCGCCGAGTACGAAATGCCCGGCCTCATGGCGATCCGCAAACAATACAGCAAGTCCAAACCGCTCGCCGGCATCCGCATCATGGGCTGCCTGCACATGACCATCCAGACCGCGGTCCTCATCGAGACCCTCGCCGAACTCGGCGCCGACCTCCGCTGGTGCTCCTGCAACATCTTCTCCACGCAGGACCACGCCGCGGCCGCCATCGCGAAACGCGGCATCCCCGTCTTCGCCTACAAGGGCGAGAGCATCCCGGAATACTGGCAGTTCGTCATGAAGGCGATGGTCTGGCCGGACGGCAAAGGCCCCGACCAGATCGTGGACGACGGCGGCGACGCCACCGGGCTGATCCACATGGGCATGAAGGGCGAGCTTGCCCCGGCGTTCCTGAAGACCGCGCCGAAATCCGCCGACGAAAAGGCGGTTTTCGCCCTTCTGAAGGACATCCGCAAGAAAGACCGCAGATTCTGGCGGAAGATCGCCGCGGGCATGAAGGGCGTCTCCGAGGAGACCACCACCGGCATCCACCGCCTCAACCACCTCGCGAAGACCGGCGAACTGCTCTTCCCCGCCATCAACGTGAACGACTCCGTCACGAAATCCAAGTTCGACAACGTCTACGGCTGCCGCCACTCCCTGCCAGACGGGCTCAAGCGCGCGCTCGACGTGCTGCTCTCCGGCAAGCAGGTCGTGGTCTGCGGCTACGGCGACGTCGGCAAGGGCTGCGCCGAGGCGATGAAGAACGAACGCGCCCGCGTCATCGTGACCGAGGTCGACCCGATCTGCGCGCTCCAGGCGTGCATGGCGGGGTTCCAGGTCGCCCGCATCGAGGACGCGCTGAAGACCGCCGACGTCTACGTGACCTGCACGGGCAACTGCCGCATCATCACGGCGAAGCACATGGCCGCGATGAAGGACCAGGCGATCGTCTGCAACATCGGGCATTTCGACGACGAGATCGACGTGGCGGGGCTGAAGGCGGTGAAGGGCATCAAGGTCACCGAGATCAAGGGGCACGAGTGCCCCGTCCACAAGTACACGTTCCCCGACGGGCACAGCATTTACCTGCTCGCCGAGGGCCGTCTGGTCAACCTCGGCTGCGCCACCGGGCATCCGAACTTCGTCATGAGCTGCTCCTTCTCGAACCAGGTCCTCGCGCAACTTGAGATCGCCGGGAAGAAGCTCGAAAAGAAGGTCTACCTGATCCCGAAGAAGCTCGACGAGGAAGTCGCGCGGCTTCACCTCGCCAAGTGCGGCGCGAAGCTCTCCAAGCTCACGCAGGAACAGGCCGACTATATCGGCGTGAAAGTCTCCGGCCCATTCAAGCCGGACAACTACCGCTACTGAGCCATTCCCCCCCCCTGAAACAGTCCGCCGCCCCCGTCTTTTCCGACCGGAGCGGCGACCGTTTTCCAAGTTTTTTGTGCGCGGGACGATCCGGATCCGGTCTCCCGCGCTTTTATCATTTTCCGGCGGCTGTCTTTGCCGCGTTTCCGGCGTCCTTTTTCACATCGGGAAGGAGGAGCCCGAATGCCGCCATGGTCTCTGCCTGATGCCCCACGGTGCCTTCATTCATCCCGATGGCGAAAATCGCGTCGATGTAACAGTAAAGAGACGGAGTCTTGTCGCGTTTCGGGAAGAGCGTGTTGGTATAATTATATTCCTTGCCGCCGTCGTCCGGCCCCTGCACGTGCATCCCGCGGACGGAGAACCCCGTGGGATTGAACCGGCTGTTGTGAAGCGGGGCATGAACGCTGTTCGAGCCGAGTCCGACGATCCAGCAGAGATCAAGCGGGTTGCAGCCGAGCGTATTGTCGGCGGTCTTGATCATGGCATCCCGGTACGTTTTGACTTTGAGCTTATTATCCGTGAATGCCCAGGCGTGCCAGACCACGGTGAGGAAATGCTCGTATGCGCCGGTACCCCAGTTGATCGGCGCATTGTTGTGCCGGACGAATTTATAGGGCGCCTTGTTCGAAAACGCGATATACGCATCCGCTTCCTCGCAAATGGCCCGGATGACATCGGAACGGACCGTCGCGTCCGCCTTTGTCAACGGGATGGCGGCATACGCGTAGGCGGCAAGGGTGAGGTCGTAGGAACCGTAGACCGTCATCTTCGCCTTCGAATTCTTTTTCCACGGGGTATTGTCGAGAAACGCCTGATGATAGGCGTCCTCACCCGTCGTGTGGAAAAGCTGGGCGGCGGCATACGCGAGCGGAACGGTGTAGTACTCGCCGAATTTTTTCGAGTCGTTAGTCTGCGGCTTGTGATTCAGGGCCCAATCATACGCCCTGCGGGCGCGTTCCAGGTAGTCCGCCGCCATCTCCTTTTTCCCGATGGACTGGAGGAGACGGGAGGCGTGCGCCATAGCCCCCGCGAACTGGAACGATCCGTAACTGTCCTTGGCGAACACGTAATCGCCCTTCGGGTCAAGCTCCACCGTCTGGAAGAAGTTCGGGTCGCCGTCGGATTCGGTGCCGTTGTAGACGCCGCCGTCCTCGTCCTGAAGGCCGATCCAGAGTTTGAGCGCCCAAAGAGCCTCATCCAGGATGTCGGGGATGCCGTTGCCCTTTTCCGGAATATTGAGCTGGCCGTCGAAGAACTTCTTCGGCGCGATCTCATACGCGTCCATCAGGACCTGCGCGACGTCGATGTGCGAACGCGGGTTGTAGTCGCCTGCATCGTGATGCCCGCCGGAAGCCACGATCCGTTTCGGCACCAGGAAGTCAATGCGTTCGGACAGGGTGGAGATCTCCTTCTCGGAGAGGACGCGGTTGTAAATGCGCAGGTCATCGAAATAGCATCCCTCCGCGCCGATGTTGCTGACGGCGCCGAACGTAAAATCCTCCCCCATGGCGAAGGGAGACGAGGCGGCGGAGCAGATAAGCGTTCCGTCCCGGTAGACACGGCAGAGCCACTTCCCGGAATCAGATTCATCCGGTCCGATCGTGATCGTGTGGCAGTGCCAGGTATCATCGCCGAAACGGCTGCCGGAATAAATGCTGGACCCGTTGAACTCATATCCGGGAACGCCCCACACACAAGCGAGGCGGAAAGTCTTGGAACGCCCGGACCGAAGCGCCAGCAGGTCGCCGTCGAACCGGCTGCCCTTGACGTCAAGGCGCCGCAGCCAGAAGGTAAACGAAAGTCCTTTTTCCTTGTCGTATTTCAGCTTTCCCGTCCAGCCGTTGTCGTGGTCGGATTTCGTCTCGTAAACGCGATTGGACTCGCCGTCCCAGATGAGGTTCGGCAGCGCCTTGAAAGACTGCTGCGCACCGTTCGCCGGGGAGAGCGTCATGCCGCCGGGAACGGCATTCGAGGCGGACCCGTCGAACGAGAAATAAGCGATGAGTTCCGGACCGGAATACACCGGAGGCCGAACCGAAACATCCTCGGAGGTGTTCTGTTCCCGGACGGCTTTCTTCGGGTCGATAAAGCCACCGACGTCGATCTTCTTCTGGGTCGTCACCTGAATCCCGCGGTCATGGCAGGCGATACGCCGCCAGTCCGAATACGGCGGCTCCAGCGCGATGCCGCACCGCTGGGCGAAAAGACCGTATGCGGCAGTCTGAAACGGCTCTTCATAAATATCGGCAGCAATGGAAAACTCGAAACTGCGTCCCGTGCCGGGGACGGCGATGTAGTACCGGCCGGGCGTCTTGAACGCCGTGAAATCGATCTCGTAAACGTTTTCCCCGGAATACTGCTTCCTGCCCTCCGAACGGTTTCCCGGGTTGGACAATACGCTCTGCCCGGAAAAAACGACCTGGTCCGTCAGCGCATCGCGGATCTCAAACGCCGGCGGAGCATCATATTTGAGGGAAGATTTCGCAAATTCGTGAGGCGCGACCGATGCGGTGCCCTCCTGAAGGGACTCCCGTCTGCCCGGCTTCTCCGATGCTCCGCCCTCGGATTTGTCCGGCTTTCCGGACGAGGCATCGCCTTCCTTCGGAGACTCTTTTTCCTTGTCGTCCAGCCAGCCTTTTGACGCACCAAAGAAAATCTCATCCGCCGAGATTTCGCGGAAATGCTCCGATTCACCGGACGTCGCAAGGACGGCGGCTTCATCCGGGAAAGAGCCGAGCCATCTGCCGATCTCCGCAATTTTGACCGCGGTCGTGATATAGCCGACCTGATTGACTTTCACCGAGCTGGAAAAGGAGCGTTTGTCCGAAAAAACGATCTCGGCGGCGTTTGCGCCGGAGACGACGGCGGGATCGACCTCGACCCGGAGCCGGTCCCCCTCGGCAAGCGTACGGTCCATCTGCAAAAAGACCTCATGCTGCATAAAAACGGAAAACGGCCATCCGGAAGGCTGATACAGGTCGATTTGGCTGCGGCGTCCCATTGCCTTGATGCCGACGGGGGCGCCGTTGACCGTGACATGGTAATGCCGGAGCAGGTATCCCTCTTTCCAGTAAAAAGTCGGACCGAACTCCAGACGGATGATGCCGTTTCCCACGCTGTCCAAACCGCGGAGCCCCAGGACCGTCAATGTCGTGAGACCGGGCTCGTGCCGGACATCGGGGGCTTTTAAGATGTCCGCCGGATCATAGCGGAATTCATAAGCGGTGCGCGCGCCCGAAAGGACATCCGAACCGTATCCGAGCCCGATGACAGCATAGGATTTGCCGGGCTGCATGGGAGCATGCAGCTTCAAGTCGACGGAATAGCGTTTGAACTCCGTGATGCCGGCGGCTTTGTTCTCCGCCTTGAATCCGTCCGGAACGACCGCCTCGACGGCAGTGTTGTTTTTCGGAAACGACACGCGGGCGGGCCGGATGAATTTCTCATAGGCGTATTGCGGGTCGTCCTCGCTGACGATGCGGTATGACTGCAGATCGTCGAACGGGCCGGAATTGGAAGCCATGCCGATCTCGACACGGATGGTGTCGGCGGCAACGGGGAACGCCTTCCTGACGCCCATCACCGTCATCACGAACGGCTTTTTATCCGGCGCGGCGACCAGCACCGGATCGGCATCCAGGGCATACGCCGCCGGGACTCCGGCAAAAAACAGACACACAAGGAAAAAGGCAGGAAGAACGGGATGAAGTCTTCCGGTCATATCGCATCTCCTGAATCAAGATTGACGCTCCCGCCGCCCGGCACAAAAGCGGAAAGCGGAAACATTTCATACGTTTTTGTTTTTTCCGACAATATTATATACCGCCAAATCCGCTTTGTCAAATCAAAACGGCAACGGATTCCATGATACTGCGAACGGCTGTTCCAAAAAAAGGCGTTACGCCGCCGCTTCGGTTTCGTTGCGCCTTTTGTAATACAGGCAAAGCGCCGTGTCGGTCCCCACCATCAGCATGTCGAAGACATACAGGAAAAAGACGCCGTCCGCACCCTCCCGCATGAACCTCGCGGTGCATCCGGCGATGTATCCGACGATGACCAGCAGGGCGAAAAGATAGCTCTTGCCCGCGGGGTTCTTCGCGCGGACGGTCTTGATGATGGCGAACGGCCAGCTGGCGCCGAAGCAGACCAGCATCGCGGCTTCAAAGAAATGAGGCATGGAAATATCCTTTCGAAACTGAAAAAAACAATCTCCGGCGTCATCCCGGGCGGGACTTGCCGGAGAGGCGAAGACTCCTGAAGCAGTGCCGTGTTCCGCGGCGGCACGGGGCAGAGCCTCCCGAGGCGGAGCCGTGTTCCGCGACGGCACGGGAAGCCTGCCGGTGCGCTCGGGAAGCGCGGACGGTTCGATTATTTCTTGTGCTTGCCTTCCTTCGGATCGCGCGCCGTGGCGTTGTCGCAGGCGGCCTTCTCGTCCTTCGGTTTCTCGGAAGGACGGAACGTCGGGATCTTCTTGATGGTGTTGATGACCTGTTCCGCGGAGATGAGGCGCGTGCACTCGAAATGGCGGTCGGTCCCCTTGTGGCGCGGGCACCACAGGAAATCGTAGTGGTCGAAGTTCTCGCGCATGTCGTTCCAGCAGGAATGGCAGGTGTGGTAGTTGATGATGCGGTACGGCGTGGCGAACTCGTTGGTCGGGTGCGTGAAGCCGGAGATCATGACGACGGGCACCTTGCAGGTCCAGGCGAGCCAGGAGAGGCCGCTGGAGAGGCCGACGAAGAAATCCGCGTCCTTGATGAGGTTGATGCGCTCCTGAAGCGGGATGTCGCCGGTGAAGTCCTCGGACCCGTAGGGGATGTAGTTCCAGTTGAGTCCGATGCCGTGGACTTTCTCCTTGTCGATGCAGAGCACGCGGTAGCCGTTGTCCTTCAGGAACTGCACGACCGTGATCCAGCCGAACGGGTTGTTCCAGTATTTCGCCTGGGAGCTGGACTGCGCCGCGATGCACACGTATTTCTCCTTGATCTTGCGCGGAGCGGAGAGGTCCACGCGCGGCGGGATGTCGGAGGTATCCTCCAGGCCGAGGATGTAGCCCGCGGTCCGGTGCAGGCCGATGTAGCGGAAGTCGATCGGCTGGTTGTCCACGTCGCCGCGGAAGAACAGCCCCATGTAGTAGGAGGCGTACGGACGGTAGGTCTTGGTCTCCTCGGTCGTAATGAACTTGATGTTCGGGTACTGCTTTTTGAAGATGTCCGCGATCCACGGGGTCATCACGCAGATGAGCTTGCATTTGTGCTTCAGCTGGAAACGCTCGACGTAGCTGAACCAGCCGATGCTGTCGCCGATTGTGCCGACCGGGAGCTGGATCATGACTTCCTTGTCCGTCGCGTCGTAGTCGTGCGTGAAGATCGGCTTGTCGTTGCCCTTGTCGTGGATGATCAGGCGGAACCGGATGAAGAACTTCTTCACGCTGGTGATGAACGCGCCCGGCACCGTGTCCGCGCTGTACAGGATGATGCCGGTGTCGATGTCCGTGAACGTCACATGGTAGTTCTTGCCGTTCTGCGGGAAGAGGATGCGGATGCCGTGGTTGAAGTCGAACTTGATGCCCTCGACCGCGTCCAGCACCGGGATCTGCGGGATCTCGCCGTAGATCGACGGCTGCTTCTTCGGATCGGGCTTCTGACCGGGCGCCAGGTCGGGCGCGCCGGTGGCCTGCGAGATCGGCTGCGGGTCCGGCCCCTTCTGCGTGATATTCGGGGCGTTCTGGGGGTTGGCTGCCGGCTGGACGGAAATGTCTTTTACAAAATCCCGGGCCTGGGGGGTCACGACGATAGAACTGGAATCCACGGTATTTCTCCTTAAAAAAATGAAGCTTAATTGGACGAATCGTAAAAACAATAGCACGGCGACGGGAAAAAGTCAAGACGGGCTCCGGCTTTTCTCCCTTTATTTTTCCTTTTAATACCATTTTTTCAGTATTGTATTCCCCGCAGGCTTGATTTTTTCAAAAGATGTGCTAATTTATAATTCGCACATCGAATTAAAAACAAAACCAAACCTTTTGGAGAAAACTATAAATGGGAAAGAAAATTGTTCTGCTGGCGCTTATCGCGGCGTTTGCCGCGATCGCCGTTTTTGCCTGGCAGCGGTACCAGGAATCCGTAAAAGAGGAGGAAAGAAAAGCCCAGAAACGCCCGGAGGACGCCATCGTCGTGAACGTGGTCACCCCGGAACACATCACCATGCTTGACGAACGCGTCTACTCCGGCACGACGCAGGCATGGAGCTCCTTCGACATCGATCCCGAAGTCTCCGCCAAGCTTGACGTCCTGAAATTCGACATCGGCGACAAGATCAAGAAGGGCGACCTCATCGCCCAGCTCGACGACTCCAACTACGACCAGG
The DNA here is from genome assembly GCA_902780135.1 of uncultured bacterium. GTDB lineage: Bacteria > Verrucomicrobiota > Lentisphaeria > Victivallales > UBA1829 > UBA1732. The sequence goes on along the minus strand of CACZEK010000015.1, from coordinate 51,392 downwards.
CAGTCCGTCAGGCGGAAGCCGACCTCGAAGTCGCAAAGGCGAAGGACGTCGAAGTGAAGGCGCAGCTCAAGCTCCGCACGTCCCAGTACGAACGCCTGAAACTCCTCCACGACCGCAACGCCACCAGCGATTCCGAATTCGAAAACGCCGAAAGCGCCATGAAGGTCCAGGAAGCCGCGCTCATCCAGAGCGAAGCCAACATCCAGAGCTGCGAAGCCAGGCTCGCCGCCGCAAAGGTCAAGCTCGACAACACCAAAATCTACGCCGAGTGGAACTCCGGCTCCGACATCCGCCACGTCGGCGACCGCTACGTCGACGAAGGCACGCTCGTCTCCCCCGGCAAGCCTCTCCTGAAGATCATCGAGATCGACCGCATCAAGGCGAGGATCCCGATCATCGAACGCGACTTCCGGTTCCTCCAGGTCGGACAGAAGGCCGAAGTCACCACGGACGCCTATCCGGGCGTCAAGTTCGAAGGCACCGTGGAAATGATCTCCAACGAACTCGCCGAAAGCACCCGCACCGTGGTCGCCATCCTCTCCATCCCGAACAAGGATTTCCGTCTCCGCCCCGGCATGTTCGTGCGCGTCCGCATCGTCCTCTCCGAGCACAAGAACACGCAGACCATCCCGCCGAACGCCATCCTTACCCGGAACGACCAGCGCGGCGTCTTCACCATCAATCCCGACCAGACCGCGAAGTTCGTGCCCGTGACCACCGGACTTGAGGACCGCACCCGCGTGGAGATCCTCTCGCCCGAATTCAAGGACAGAGACCTGATCGTGACCGTCGGCAACCACATGCTCGAAACCGGCAAGCATGTCGAAATCTCCCGGCTCAGCCGCCTGCACATGGCGGAATCCATCGCCGCCGAGGCGGCGAAGAAAGCCGAACAGCAGTCCGCGGAGAAGGCGCCCGGGACCGCGCAGGAACAGGACAAGCAGCCCGAACAGCAGCCCGCCGGGACCGAACAGAAACCGCAGGCCGTCCCCGCCGCATCCGGAGACAAAGCACAATGAAATTAGCTGACTTCTCAGTCGAACGTCCGATTTTCATCTCGATGCTCGCCTGCATCACGCTGGTGCTGGGCGGCATCTCGCTGAAATATCTCCCCGTGGACCTCTTCCCGGAGATCGACTTCCCCGCGTGCTCCATCACCACGTTCTACGACGACGCGTCGCCGCAGGAAGTCGAGGAACTCATCACGCGCCCGATCGAACGTCAGATCAGCGCGGTCACCGGCATCGAGGAGATCACCTCCATCAGCTCCGAGGAGACCAGCTCCGTCATCGTGCGCTTCACCTGGGGCACCAACCTCGACAACGCCATCTCCGACATCCGCGACCGCATCGACCGCGCGCTGAAAATGCTCCCGGACGACGTCGACCGCCCGATGCTCATCCGCTTCAACTCCGCCTCCATGCCGATCATGCGCCTGGGCGTGAGCACGGACATGGACCTGACGAAAGCCAAGAAGTACCTTGAGGACAGCGTCGTCTACCGCTTCGAGCGCGTCGAGGGCGTCGCCAGCGCGAACGTCAGCGGCGGCTACGACCGCGAAATCCACGTCCTGCTCGACGTCGACAAGGCGAAGCTCCTCCGCGTCCCGCTCACCGACATCCTGAACAAGCTCCGCAGCGCGAACGTGACCACGCCCGCCGGCAACCAGAAGTCCGGCACGCTCGACGTCCGCCTCCGCACCATCGGCACGTTCAACAACCTCGACGAGATCCGCAACCTCTTCCTCACGGTCGGGCCAGACGGCTCCGCGGTCTGCATCCGCGACGTCGCCGAAGTGGTCGACACCCACGAGGAAGCCACGCGCTACGTCCGCATCAACGGCAAGCCCGGCATCTACATCGAGGTCTACAAGCAGTCCGGGTCCAACACCGTCGGCGTGGCGCGCGAGGTCCGCAAGGAACTCGAAAAGATCAACGCCGAACTCGCCGGCAGCTTCAACATCGTCCCCGTCACCGACGAATCCGAATACATCCAGCGGTCCATCAACAACGTGTCGAACACCGCCGTTTCCGGCGGCCTCCTCGCCATCCTGATCCTGTTCGTCTTCCTCTGCAACATCCGAAGCACGCTCATCATCGCCATCAGCATCCCGCTGTCCATCGTCGCCACCTTCGCACTCATCTATTTCTGCGGGTTCACGCTGAACATCATGACGCTCGGCGGCCTCGCGCTCGGCGTCGGCATGCTCGTGGACAACTCCATCGTGGTGCTGGAAAACACCGTGCGACTGCACGACGGCGGCATGCCGCGCAAGGAAGCCGCCAGGCAGGGCGCCAGCGAAGTCACCAGCGCCCTCATCTCCAGTACGCTCACCACCGTCGCCGTCTTCCTGCCCATGGTCTTCATGAAGGGCATGGCGGGCGTCATGTTCAAGCAGCTCGCGTACGTGATCGCGTTCGCCCTGCTCTGCTCGCTCGTGTCCGCCCTCACCATCGTGCCGATGCTCTGCGGGCAGATGCTCACCGAAAGCGAATCGAAGAAGACCGGGTTCATCGCCTGGTTCGCCCGCATCTCGAAGAAGGGCTTCGACGCGCTCGCCGACTACTACGCCGACGCCCTCGACTCCGTCCTGCGCCACAAGCTCGTCACCATCATCCTCAGCGTCGGCATCCTGTCCTTCTGCTTCGTGATCGCCCCGCTCATCGGCACCGAGCTCATGCCGAAGACCGACGAGGGACAGATCCGCATCAACATGGAGGACGCCGTCGGCACAGGCCCCGAATTCGTGAACGAGACCGTCATCGCCACCGAGCAGATCATCCGCTCGGAAGTCCCCGGACTCAAGCACTGGACCTCCTCCGCCGGCGCGTCCACCTGGAACTCCTCCGGCGCGCACAAGGCGACCTACAACCTGAAGCTCGTCCCGAGGACCGAACGCAGCGAGGACATCGAATCCATCGCCGCGCGCCTCGGCAAGAAGCTCAACAAGCTCCCCGGCACGATCTTCCGCGTGCGCTCCGCGCAGTCCTTCATGGGCGGACGCGGCGCGGGCGGCGACGCCATCCAGATCGACATCCGCGGCTACGACTTCGAGACCGCCGAGGACCTCGCCCGCCGCGTGCAGGCGCTCTGCCTCACGGTTGAGGGCGTGACCGACGCCAAGCTCTCCCGCGACATCGGCATGCCGGAAAACCGCGTGATCATCGACCGCGAAAAGGCGGGCAAGATGAAGGTCGACGTGAACACCATCGCGAACGGCCTCCGCCTCGGCCTCGCCGGAACGCAGGCGAACTACTTCCGCGAAAACGGCTACGAGTACAAGATCATCGTGAAGGTCAAGGACGCAAAGTACATGAACACCGACTCGCTCCTCGACCTCACCGTCCGCAACGGCGACGGCGAGAACGTCGCGCTCCGCAACTTCCTCACCACCGAGAAAGTCCTCGGCCCGGTCACCATCGAACGCAAGAACCAGCAGCGCAACCTGACCGTCTCCGCCAACCTCTACGACCGCGACCTCGGGTCCGCCGTCGAGGAGATGCAGGAGAAGATCAAGTCGCTCTACCCGCTGCCCGCCGACTTCACCATCTCGTTCTCCGGCGACTACGAGGACCAGCAGGAGACCTTCCACGAGCTCGGCATGGCGTTCGCGCTCGCGCTCGTCCTGGTCTACATGGTCATGGCGTGCCAGTTCGAATCCCTGATCGACCCGCTCATCGTCATGTTCTCCGTGCCGCTCGCCGCCATCGGCGTCATCCTCATGCTCTTCCTCACCTACACCACGTTCAACATCCAGTCCTTCATCGGATGCGTCATGCTCGCCGGAATCGTGGTGAACAACGCCATCCTGCTCGTCGACACGGCAAACCTGTTGCGCCGCCGCGACAAGCTCCCGCTGGCGGTCGCCGTCCGCGAAACCGGACGCCGCCGTCTGCGCCCCATCCTGATGACCACGCTCACCACCGTGCTCGGCCTCGTGCCGCTCGCGCTGGGCCTCGGCGAAGGCGGCGAATCCCAGGCCCCGCTCGCCCGCGCCGTGATCGGCGGACTCACCAGCTCCACGCTCATCACGCTCTTCTTCATCCCCGCGTTCTACGCCGGATGGGAAGGCTGGCGCGAACGCGTCCGCGAGAAGAAGGCGCTCAGGAAACAGCAGAAAGCCGCGGCTTCCGGCGCAGCCCCGGAGGGCGCGCAGCCCGCGTAACCCCGGCTCAAAAACAGCACGTCCGGACGGAGGCTTTCCACAGGCCTCCGTCCTTTTTTTGCGCCCGGATGCTTGCTTTTTCCGCCGCGCCATGCTACATTAATTGAACGTATTTTTCCGCAACGCAAACCAGGAGACTCCCCCATGCGACAGGCATGTTTTTTCGACCGCGACGGCGTCATCATCGAAGAGGCCGACTACATCCACGATCCCGCCCTCGTCCGGCTGTGCCCGTTCGCCGCGGATGCGGTCCGCGCCATGCACGACGCCGGACGCCTGGTCATCGTCGTGTCCAACCAGTCCGGCATCGCGCGCGGGTATTTTACCGAGGCGGAGCTGAAGGCGGTCGACGCCCGCATGAACGAGCTTCTTGAGGCGGAGGACGCGCACATCGACGCGACGTACTACTGCTACCACCACAAGAAGGGCGTCATCCCGGAATACGCCGTCGACTGCGACTGCCGCAAGCCGAAGCCCGGACTCTTTCTGCGCGCAGCGAAGGACCTCGACATCGACCTCGCGAACTCCTTCATGATCGGCGACAAGGAATCCGACCTGGAGGCGGGGCTCAACGCCGGTTGCCGCGGCGTCGCGCTGGTCCGCACCGGGCACGGCGTGCACCAGAACATCGAGAAGATCCCGCAGGCGGTCGACGTCGGGGACGTGCTGAGCGCGGCGAAGGAGCTGCTCGCGCGGGAGGACAAGTCCTCCACTGAATAGTGTCCGGCTTCGCTCGGACACACAGCATGCTGTGACAAGGCAGCGTCCGGCATTCGGCGCACCCTTTTCGACAGTGTTCCGGTAGACTTTTTCGCCGGAATCGCTTGTATTTTCGCCTGAAAAGATGTATAGTAAAGATTGATTTGAAATCCGGAGGTATCCCCCATGAAACTTGAAGACCGCAAGTACATCCTGAACGCACTCGTCAAGAACGCGAAAACGACCGCCGCGGACCTCGCCGAACAGCTCGGCACGTCCGAACAGGAAGTCGCCGCAGAGATCGCCGACCTCGAAAACCGGAACGTCATCCGCGGCTACCATGCGCTCGTCAACGAGGACAACCTCCACGACAAGCCCGTCAAGGCGATCATCGAGGTGCGCGTGCGCCCCGAACGCGAGGGCGGATTCGACCGCATCGCGCGCCGCCTGAGCAATTTCCCGCAGGTAACCGCCCTGTACCTGATGTCCGGCGGCTACGACCTCATGCTCGAGGTGCGCGGCGCGGACCTCAACGAAGTCGCGTCGTTCGTCTCCAGCAAGCTCGCCACCATCGACGGCGTGCTTTCCACCGGGACCCATTTCCTGCTGAAGAAATACAAAGAATCCGGGATCATGCTCCTGGAGGAGGAACGCGATGAGCGACTCAAAATCGTGCCGTGATTTCGTAGCGCCGCACATCTCCGTCCTGCCGAAGAGCGGGATCCGCTACTTCTTCGACCTCGTCAACACCATGTCCGACGTGATCTCGCTGGGCATCGGCGAGCCCGATTTCGTGTCCCCGTGGTCCGTCTGCGAGGGCGCCATGTACTCGCTCGAACGCGGCCGCACCAGCTACACGTCCAACCTCGGGCTTCTCTCCCTCCGCAGGGCGATCTGCGACTACCTCGACGACGCGTTCGGCGTGCGCTACAGCCCGGAGAAGGAATGCCTCGTGACCGTCGGCGTCAGCGAAGCCTTCGACCTCGCGATCCGCGCCATCACCTCGCCCGGCGACGAGATCATCTACCACGAACCGTGCTATGTCTCCTACGGCCCCGAGATCCGCATGTCCCACGGCGTGCCCGTCCCCGTCAGCACGCTGGAGAAAAACCTCTTCGCGCTCGACCCCGCCGACCTCGAAAAGGCCGTCACGCCGCGCACGCGCGCCATCATCCTGAACTTTCCCTGCAACCCGACCGGCGCGGTCCTCACGCCCGAACAGATGCGCGACATCGCGAAGATCGCCGTGAAGCACGACCTCGCCGTGATCGCCGATCACATCTATTCCGAGCTGCACTACGACGACGAGCCCATGCGCACGATCGCCGCCCTCCCCGGCATGCGCGAACGCACCGTCTTCCTGCACGGGTTCTCCAAGGCGTTCGCCATGACCGGATTCCGCATCGGATACGCCTGCGGCCCGAACAGCATCGTCGACGCCATGATGAAGATCCACCAGTACACCATGCTCTGCGCACCCATCACCGCGCAGTACGCCGCCGAGGAGGCGCTGAAGAGCGCGCGTCCCGACATGCTCCGCATGGTCGCCGAGTACAAGGGCCGCCGAAACGTGATCGTCTCCCGCCTCAACGAGATGGGACTCACCTGCTTCAATCCGCACGGCGCGTTCTACGTCTTCCCGAACATCACCTCGTCCGGACTCAATTCGCAGGACTTCGCCGTGAAGCTGCTCCAGTCGAAACACGTCGCGGTCGTGCCCGGCAACGCCTTCGGCGCGTGCGGCGACGGCTACGTGCGCTGTTCCTACGCGACCTCGCTGGAGGAAATCCGCACCGCCATGGACCGCATCGGCGAATTCCTCGACGAGCTCAAAGCCGGAAAAGCCTGAGCCTGACAAGCCCGGATAGTATCATTCTCTGATCCTTTTGTTTTTCCAACCGGAGGTTCTTCATGAAACAGCTTGGCAAATTAACTACTGTCCCAATTAGAAGCATTTGGAAAAAAGAACCCGAGTTTTCCGCGTGGCTTGCAGAAAAAGAGAACATTTCACTTCTTGGTGAAGAAATAGGAGTTGAAATTCTCGCAGAGGAAACGGAAGCCGGCGTCGGCGATTTCAGCGCTGACATTCTCGCAAAAGAAGACGGCGGCGAACGGCTTGTGATTATCGAAAACCAGTATGGCAACACAGACCATGACCATCTTGGCAAACTGATCACCTATGCGGCGGGGCGAGGCGCAAAAGTTCTGGTCTGGATTGTGGAAAAACCGAGAGATGAGCATCGTGCGGCAGTCCAGTGGCTCAACGATAATACCGCCGCGGACATCGGCGTTTTTCTTGTTCAGATAGAAATCTATGTCATCGGGAGTTCAGACCCGGCACCTAAATTCACTGTTCTGGAATCTCCCAACAACTGGATCAAATCAACCAGGCAAAATGCCTCCCTGTCTGAACGAAACCTGAAACAGGCTACATGGTGGACGGCTTTTCTGGACTTTGCAATGGAACAGCCGGAATTCAAAAAGAATTTTAACCGGCGCAAACCGCAGCCTCAACACTGGTTCAACCTTCCTATAGGTTCTGCACAATGCCATATTTCGCTCACCGTTACAAAAAGTCAATTGGGAACGGAGCTTTATTTCCCTGACAACAAGGAGTTTTATTATTCCCTGTTCCAATACAAGAGTAAAATAGAAAATGAACTTGGTTTTCAAATGGACTGGCAGGAACTGCCGGAAAAAAAGGCCAGTCGAATTATTGTGACTCTTCCCGGAGATTTCACGGATTTAATTGGAAACGAGAAATACTTCAAATGGTATTGCGAAAAAGCAATCGCCTTTAAGAAGGTCTTTTCAAAATACTTGAAGTAAAACGTCAGACCAGGGCGCGGCCGGCGCGTTTGCCGCCGTCGGCGGGTTCGCCGTTCACGTACACGCGGACGATGCCCTCGGCGGGCGTGTGCGGATGCGCGAAATCCGCCTTGCAGTCGAGTTTCGCCGGATCGAACACGGTCAGGTCGGCGAAATAACCGAGCTTGATCAAGCCGCGGTCTTTCAGGCGGAACAGCGAGGCGGGGAACGAGGTCACGCGGCGGACGGCCTCCGGCAGACCGGCGAGCTCCGCCGTCAGTTTCAGGAACAGCGGGAACGACCCGAACGAACGCGGATGGCCGCGCCCGAGCGATTCGTCCTGCGGACGCGCATTCTCGTCCGTGCCGCAGCACACCCACGGTTCCGCCAGGATGCGCCGCAGATTGTCCGGCGACATCCCCCCGAACGCCGCCATCGCCCGCGCACCGTCGTCGCGCAGGACCGCGACCGCGAACGCCGCCGCGGAGGGCATTCCGGCGCGGACGGCGCAATCTTCGAGCGTCAAGCCGCAGTACGGCAGGAATTCGGGTTTGGAAACCGCCGTCAGGATCGCGCGCTTTACGCGGCGGGAATCCGCCAGTTCGGCGGTCAGACGTTCGCACTCGGCGGGATCGCCGCTCAGTTTCTCCTGAATCTCGCGGTCGCGCATGGAGTCGTAGCGCGGCGGCAGGATCACGCTCAAACTCGTCTGGGAACAGGTGTACGGATAGCGGTCGGCAGTGACGCGCAGTCCGCGCTCGCGGGCTTTCTCCAGCAGTTCCAGCGCGGCGTCCAGTTTGCCCCAGTTCGCCTCGCCCGCCGTCTTGAAATGGCTCACGTGGAGACGTCCGCTGCCCGCCGAGGCGAACGCGACCGCCTCCTCCAGCGATTCGATCAGGCGCGCGCCCTCGCTTCTGAGGTGCGTCGTGTAAATCGCGTCCGTCGGCTTCAGGACCGCCGCCAGGCGCAACAGGTCGGACGGCGGCACGGTGCGCCCCGGCGCGTACAGGAGTCCGCTGGATAGTCCGGGGCATCCCTCCGCCAGCATCTTATCGAGCGCGGCACACTGCTCCTCAATCTTCGGGTATGCCGCGCACAAGGCGTTGTGTCCGCAGAGCACGGCGAAATTCACCGCCGGGCGCACATTCTCCACCGTCTCACAGTAATCCCGCCAGTCGCTCCACGACGGTTTCACGCTGACCGCGGCGCAGTCCGACGCGATTTGGTCAATATTTTTTTCAGTTACAGGGAAAAGCGAATGCCCGCAATTGCCCAGTATCTCGGTGGTGATCCCCTGCGTGCGCTTGCTGAAAGCGTCTGGCGCGGCGAGCAGCGTGGCGTCGGAGTGCGAATGCGCGTCGATGAATCCGGGCGAGACCACGCATCCCTGCGCGTCGAAGACTTCGGCGTCCTTCGCGCCGGAGATCTCCCCGCGCGGGACGACCTCGGCGATCCGGTCGCCGTCGATGCGGACGGAGCCGGGGTAAACGTCGCCCCCGGTCCCGTCGCAGATCAGCGCATTCCGGATGATCCGCACGGCGTTCACCTGGCGATCACACCGTCTTTCAGCACGATCGCGCGGTCGGCGATGTCGGCGACGCCCCGGTCGTGCGTGACCATCACGATGGTCGTGCCGTGTCCTTCCACGAGCTTGCGGAAGAGGTCGAGGATGCCCTTCCCCGTCTTGGAGTCGAGGTTGCCAGTCGGCTCGTCCGCCAGCAGGAGGCGCGGCTCGTTCATCATGGCGCGGGCGATGGCGGCGCGCTGCTGTTCGCCGCCGGACATCTCGTTGGCGCGGTGCCCGATGCGGTCCTTCAGGCCGACGCGCTCCAGCAGGTCGAGGGCGCGCGCTTTGCATTCGCGCGGCGGCTTGCCGTCGAGCAGCGAGGGCAGCATCACGTTTTCGAGGATGTTCAGCTCGGGCAGGATGTGGTAGGACTGGAACACGAATCCGATGTTTTTGCGGCGGAACGCGACGAGTTTCGAAGCGGACAGCTCCGCCGGGTTCACGCCGTCGATCACGACGGAGCCTTCGTCGGGGCGCGAGATCGTGCCGATGATGTCGAGCAGGGTCGTCTTGCCGCTCCCGGACGCGCCGAGCAGCACGGTCCATTCGCCGCGGCCCGCGTTGAACGACACGCCGCGCAGGACCTTGATCACGGAGGAGCCGATCCTGAACTGTTTGGAAACGGACTGTACGGACAGGAAATCTTTGGTGTCACTCATAGCGCAGCGCCTTTGCGGGATCGAGGTTGGCGGCGCGGATCGCGGGCACCAGCGCGCCGCAGGTGCAGAGCAGGATCGAGATCACGGAGATCAGCGCCACGTCGCCCCACACGATGTGCGCGGGCAGTTCGCTGAAGAGGTACAGCTCCTTCGGGAAGATCTCCTGGCCCGTGACCACGCGCATCGCATGCAGGATGTCCATGCGGAACACCACGACCAGCCAGCCGAGGAACACCCCGCCGGCGGTCCCGATGATCCCCACGAAGAACCCCTGCATGATGAAGACGCGCATGATCGAGAACGCCCCCGCGCCCATGCTTTTCAGGAGGCCGACCTCCTTCGTCTTCTGGATCACGGTCGTGATGAGCGTGTTCGCGATGCTGAACGCCGCCACGAGCACGATGAAGACCAGCAGGAAGAACATCATGTTCTTCTCCACCGCCAGCACGCTCAGCAGCTGGCCGTTCAGCTGTTTCCAGGAGTACACCGTCACGTCCGGATGGCTCTTCGACAGCCGGTCGCGCAGCGGCGCCAGGAAGCTGTCGATGTGGAACGGATCGTCCACCCACACGTAAACGTGCGTGGCGCAGCCCCAGTCCAGCCCGAACAGCTGGTCGGCGTCGTCGAGCGAGAGGAACATGATGTCGCGGTCGTAGTCGTACTTGTCGAAGCTGAAGATGAACGACACGGTGTACTCGCCCGGCAGGTAGTATTCGGATTTCTCGGAGATCCTGTACTTGCCGGACTCGTCGCGTTCGATGAGCTTGGCGAGGCGCGACGGCGAGTGCAGCAGGACCTTGCTGCCGATCGAAAGTCCGAACTCGTTCGCGATGACCTGGCTGACCGCGATCTCGCCGCGTCCGAGCGAATATTCGCCCTGCTTCACGACGCTCTTCAGGTCGAGCCCGGCGGTGTCCATGTCGGGGTCGAACGCCGCGAGCACCTTCGGATTGAACGCCTCCTTCACCTGGAGCAGCACGGGCGAGACGAGCACGGGGAGCGCGCGGCCGCCGTTCTTCTTCACGATGTTCACCACGTCCTCCGCCTCCTCGGGGAGGAACACCCCGGCGTTGCCGCGCGGGTTGGTGGAGTAATGCCGCGTGGGCTTGCGGATCTGGGCGTGCGACCCGGTCTCCAGCAGTTTGATCTTCGTCTGGTCGGTGAATCCGGTCATGACGGCGAGCACCACGATCAGCACCGCCACGCCCAGGATCACCCCGATCACGGAGATCAGCGTGATCACGCTGACCGCACTGCGTTTCGGCTTGAAGTACCGCCACGCCAGAAAACATTCCGTCCGAACACTCATTCCGTGTGAATTCCAATTCGTTTCGCGGGACGGACGCGCCGCCCCGGCAGGTTGCAAAGACAGGGGCGTCGGGAAGACGCCCGTTCAATCATTATAGAAATAAAATATACCTTGAAATCGCGCTTTTTTCAAGCCGTGTTGTTGCCTTTTTCACCTTCCGGCGTTATATTATTTCCACTATGCCTACCACGAACCAATTCATGCCGCACAAACCGGAACTCCTCGCGCCCGCCGGAAACGCATCCTGCGCCCTCGCCGCCTACGACGCGGGAGCGGACGCCGTGTACGCCGGGCTCAAGCGGTTCAACGCCCGCGAACGCACCGGGAACTTCACGCCGGACGAGATGGGGCGGGTGATCCGCTACGCGCACAAAAACGGGCGGAAATTCTACGTAACGCTGAACACGCTCATCAAGGAGAGCGAGATCCCGGAGGCGGCGGAAATGCTCGCCGAGCTCGACCGCATGCACCCGGACGCCGTCATCGTGCAGGACCTCGGCGTGGTCGCCATGCTCCGCGACTATTTCCCGCGCCTGACAATCCACGCCTCCACGCAGACCGGCATCCACAACACCGCCGGGCTGGAGCTCGCGCACGAACTGGGCGTGAAGCGCGTGATCCTGGAACGCCAGACGTCGCTCGCCGAACTTGAAGCGATCTCCGCCTCGAAACCGCCCGTCGAGCTCGAGGTCTTCATCCACGGCGCGCTCTGCTGCTGCATCTCCGGGTCCTGCCTGCTCTCCAGCTGGCTCGGCGGCTGGAGCGGCAACCGCGGCAAGTGCAAGCAGCCCTGCCGCCGCCGCTACCACACGTCCGCCGGAAACGGCTTCTATCTTTCCGTGCAGGACCTCTGCACGATGGAGCTCCTGCCGCGCATCGCCGCGACCGGGGTGGCGTCCGTCAAGATCGAGGGCCGCCTGCGCCGGTCCGACTACGTGGAGCACGCCGTGTCCGCCTACCGGATGCTGCTCGACGCGACGAGCGAGGAGGAGTTCAAATCGCTGCTGCCCGCCGCCCGCGACCGCATGGCGCACACGTTCGGGCGCAAGTGGTCGGAGGGATTCTACACGGCGGCGTCGGCGAAGACGCTCGTCAAGCACGATTCGCTCGGCGCGTCCGGCCAGCTCTGCGGCACGGTCGTCTCCGCGAAGGACGGATTCGCCGTCATCGACGTGACCAAGCGCATCCACCTCGGCGACGTGCTCCGCATCCAGCCGCGTTCCGGCGACGAGGGCCCCGCCGTCTCCGTGACCTCGCTCACGGTCAACGGCGTCCGCGCGAACCGCGCGCTCCAGGGCGAACGCTGCACGATACGGCTGGCGGCGGACACGACCGCCGCGCCCGGCTCGATCGTATACAAGACCGGCGAATCCACCTCGGACTACTCGCGCCGGGTGGCGTCGCTCCCCGCGCCGCGTCCCGAGATCCCGCTCGAACTGCGCCTCGACGCCTCCGGGCTGACCGCGGACCTCTGCGGACGTACGTTCCACAAGCCGCTCGAACTCGCGCCCGCCACGGCGCATCCCGCCACGCCGGACTCCCTCGCGGCGGCGTTCGAGGGCGAAGGCTCCCCGGATTTCGTCTTCTCGCCGGTTCATGCGGAGGTCGAGGGAGACTTCTTCCTGCCCGCGAGCGTGCTGAAATCCGTCCGGCGCGAGCTCACGGCGTTCGCGGAAAGCATCCCGGCGCAGGAACGCCCCGATCCCGCCGCAGATTCCCTGAAAAAACTTTTTGCTAACTACGAACAAATCCGCCGTCCCGCCGATCTCGAATCTATCCGGGAATGTGTCATCCTCCCGCGCGGGGTGCGTCCGCCGTCGCCCGGCATGACCGTCGTCCGCGAGCTTGCCGACGATCCCTCGCCGCACGAGGAGCTCCTCCTGCCGTTTTACATCCCGCAGAAATCCCTGCCGGACGTCGCCGCCGCGCTCGACCGGTTCGTCAAAAAAGGCGGAAAGACCGTCCGCGTGACCGCGCTCCAGCATTTCACGCTCCTGAAACCGTATCCGGGTCTCACGGTCCGCACCGGATTCCCCCTGCCCTGCTGCAATTCCTTCGCGGCGCGCGAACTCGGCAGGCTCGGCGCAGCCTCGGTGCAGGCGTGGGTCGAACTCGAACGCGCCGAACTCGAGGCGTTCGCCCGCAAGTCGCCCGTTCCCGCCGAACAGTTCGTCTTCGGGCGTCCGGTCCTGCTCTCCACGCGCGCCGCGATCCAGGTCGACGGCGACATGCGGGACGCCCGCGGCAACGTCTTCCGCGTCTCGCACCACGGCATCCTCACGCAGATCACGGCGGACAAGGTCATGGGGCTGCCGCGCGTCCGGGGATTCGCCGCGTACCTGACCGACCTGCGGGACGCCCGCGCCGACGAACCGGGCGAGGCGCTGTTCAATTTCGGCTACGAGCTGAAGTAGGCGCAAGTCCGCGCCGCGCCCTCCGGCGGGACGCCCCGCCCGTGTGCTCCCGATGGGAATTCGCGTCCCCTGTCCCGCCGCGCTTCGTCCCGCGTCCGTTTTTCCCCGCGGCCTTCCCGGTTCCGTTCAACCGGAAACCTTTTGCGCTTTTTTATCGCAATTTGCTTGACATTGCATAAAAAACATGATATAGTACATCAATCCGGTTTAAGACTTCAGAGGAACCCGGCAGATTTCACCTTGAAAGGAATGACCTGCCATGAAACTGAAAATCGCACTGTACGTGATATCCATCGGACTCGCGCTGATCGGCTTCCCGATGGTGCTGATCCTGCTCTATCTCGACCTGATCAATTCCGGAATCACCTCCACGTTTTTCTGGGTCGCCTCCCTCGCATGCTGCGTCCTCAGCATCCTGTCCTTCTCCCTCGGCCGCGTTCTGGCGATCTGGGCGGAAGAGGACGAACGGAACTAACAGCGACAGGCGACCGAATCCCGGCGGGGCGGGAACACCGGCGCCGCATCGCAACGGATACGGGCGGTACCGGTACCGGCTTCGCATTTCCCCGCTTATGCCCCGGTTATTTCTTTCAGCGCCCTGTGCTGCCGTTCCAGATATGCGGCTCTCGAAAAGGCTTTGGCGCGCTCCTTGCATAAACTGCGCTGCCGTTCGCGGAATCCCGGATCGTTCAGCAGTTTGACCAGAATATTCGCCGCATCTTCATTCGTATGGAAAACGAGTTCGCGGTTGCCGACCACCTCGCAAGCGCCGCCCTCGTCGGGAACAATAGGAATCAATCCCGCTTTCAAGTATTCCGTGATCGAAATCCCGAACGCCTCCGTTCTCATCGCATGGATCGCGTACGTGCCAGACAGAAGGAACCGCTCTTTTTCCTCGCCGAACATTTCTCCGGGCAAACGAATCCAGCTTTTCCCCTCCGTAAGCTTTAAAAGCTTCTCCATAAAAGCCGCTTTCCCCGAATGCCCAGCCAGGGTCAGTCGAATATCTGCTCCGGATATTGCTCGGGCTTGTTCCACAATTTCAATGATATCGGCAACGCGTTTTGCCGGAGATATCCGCCCCAGATACACAACTTGAAGCGGATCGCGCGGCACATCCTTTTGGCTGAAATCAAAGATAGTCGGCGGATAGAAAACAGTGCCGTTGTATGCGCCGTAAAACCTGTTCAGGAGATTTCCAGCAAAGAAGGAATTCGGATAAATATGCTCTTTCGGATCGCATATAATGCTCCTTTTGGTCCGCATCCCCAAAAGCGGACGCAGGCACTGATCCATCAGGAAGCGACGGATTCTTTTTGGCAGAGTATGATGCGTTGTCCGCGGCGAACGTCCCGCAAGAAAATCGCTGAAGGCTTCATCTCCCATGTCTATCGTGATCAGGAAATGATGTGCTGGCCTGCCGAAATCCATGATATTGGCAAGCGAAATGCAGACATCCGCATTTTTCGCCAATCGTCTCAGTTGCCGGAACCGATAGTAGGAAAGGAAAAAACCGTTTCTCGTGGAATGGAACCACTTCGGCATCACCTGAACTATTTTCAGGCGGGCAAAATCGACCGGAATCTCAAACATCCGGATCGCCCGTTCCACGTTTTCAGTCCACTCAAGAGCCAATGTAACATCGCAGTTTTTCTGCAATTCCGCTATGAACGTCAGAGGCAGATATTCCCCGCCCCCCAGAGTCGAGCCGAAATAACGATAGTAGATCAAAACTTTTTTCATTGTATTCCGTCTTTTCCGATCATTCCCACAGGAGGAAGGCAATGGTCCGCATTAGCTGACATGGCTGGCAGTCGTTCTCTTCGAAAGAGAGAAATACATTTTGAAGAACAGTTCACCGATTCCGCGCATCGACGAATGACGTACAAAAGCCCGAATCCACCAGCCGGCGACACGCTTCGAAAACGGAGCGTTTTTCATAAAGGCGTTGAAATCTCCAAATCCATCTGAAAACAACTGCCCCAGCGTTTCAAGGCGCTTCTGCCGGGGGATACTGTTGATCTGCGTCGGATCAAACCAGAAATAAAGAAGCAGAGAAAACCATTGACGCCGCCAGCAGGATTCCACCCGCCTGTCGAAATCAGGTTCCCTGGAAACGCTGCCATAAAACGACAGAAGTGATTTCAGGATGATCGCCCAGTCCTTATGAAAGTATCCGGCTCCACGGGCTGAATAAGACACGGAACTCTGATTCATCCGATAAAGATAAAACGGTTCATGAAGCGGGACGACCCGCTTCGCCAGATAAAGAGCCCGCGGCGAAAACTCGCTGTCCTGCCGCCTGAGGCCGTAAATGCACTTCAGATCGTGTTCGACCAGAAACTCCCGGCGGAACACCGTCATCTGAAGCATGGAACAAGGTATCCCCTTGTATCCTTCTATCAGGACCGTCGCATCCGTGCCGGACATTTCCGCAGGAGCATCCGCGGGATAGTTGTCCCGTGTCTCTTTTTCTCCGGTCATTTCATTGTATGCCAGAATAACGCAAGGATAAAGGTCTGCATCCGGTTTCGCGCAAATCCTGTCATAAAGCCTGGCGAGACAGCCGTCCGCGATAGTATCGTCGCCGTCGAGGAAGATCACATACTTCCCGCGGGACATATCTATGCCAATATTACGCGTGGCGGAACACGACCCGCTGCGCGGGTGGGTAAAGATACGTATGCGCGGTTCCCCGGCGGCTATTTCCTGCAGAATCTCTTCGGTCCGGTCCTTGGACTCCTCAATGCCGCAAATGCACTCCCAGTCGCCGAAAGACTGCTTCATCACCGAATCCATTGCCTCCCGGATGTACGGTTCGACATTGCAGCAAGCCATGATGATGGAGAAAAACGGTTTCATTGTTACCCACAACCCCTATTGTATTTCAAATTAATACTCTGTTTCAGACCTCAATGAAACATCTTTTTCAGGCGGCGTTTGATCTTCGTGCCGATGTTGACCGGGTGAAGCATCAGGCGGCACATGGTCTTGTGCGCCGGGTTCAGGCTGTACGGGAGCGGGCCGGGAAGCTTGAAGCCCTGTTTGACAGCCCAGTCGGCGACCGCCGTATAGGTGTCGAAATGCCGGAACGAGTTCGGCGTCCAATTGATCCACGGCTTCGGGATCCCGACGAAATGCACGAAAAGTTCGTTGGGGTCCTTGTCCAGCCGGAACGTGTCCGACACGCGCGGCGCCTGCGGCCAGAAGCTCAGAACGCTGTTCAGGACCGATTCGTCAAGCTGGTGATAGTATTTCAGGGAACGGTCCACCACGCCTTTGTTTCCGGCGGGCAGGATCTTCATCATCTGGTCGTGCCATTTCTCCAGGAACGGGCGGGCGCTCCGATGGACGGAGAGACAGCAGGCGGAACAGCTCCTGTGCGTACGCGGTTCGGAGTTGCCGCCGATATCCGCCTTCCAGACTTCCAGGATCGCCTTCGGAATGCTGCGCCCGTCCTCGCCGTATTCGTAGCCGCGGAATGCTCCGGGCTGTTCCTCCGGCGAACGCATGCGGACATGGATCTCCTCCGGCGAAAGCGGCGGCAGACGCTTCGAGCAGTTCCCAACGAAATATCCGTCGCTGTCCGCCCATGAGATGTATTCCGTCTGCGCCTGAAGCATCACGAGCGGCTTGTAGCAGGTAAGGGAACGGTCGATGTCCTTCAGCGTGTAGACGGTCACATCGCCGAGCTGCTTCAGAATCTCTTCCGCCTCGGGCGTGAACTTGTGCGCGCCGACCAGGACAGGCTCGTCCATGCCGGATTTCCGCATGGAGGCGATGAGCATGAAAATGCCCCACAGGTAGTTGATGTCGCCGACCGTAACGACCGTATTGTTTTTCATTGCGCGAACTCCGTTGTCATGCTTTCATGCCGTTCCGTTATCCATAAAACAATACAGCCTTTCTCCCAAAAAGCAAGTGTGCCGTGTTTTTTTCGTCGAAAATGAGGCGTTTTTTTCGGGTGCGGCAAAAAATCTACCAAAATAATCAGGATTTCGCTTGACTTCTCGTTTTTTTGTGCTATATTAGTTCCCGTCAACCCGATTCCGGAGTCCGCTCCGGTCTTTTTTCGAACATAAACACTACTTTTTTAATAGCCTTTAAAAAACAACATGGTCAGGAGGCCGATCAAGTAACACCAGCTCTTCCCTTCGCACGTCAAGCCGCATTGAACACAAAACGAAACCGCGAACACAGCTTCCTTCCTCCGTTCGCATAAGGAGACACTACTATGGCCGACAACAAACAATACCGCATCGAAACCCTCGCCATCCACGCCGGACAGGTCCCCGACCCGACCACGCTTTCGCGCGCCGTCCCGGTCTACCGCACCACGGCATACGCGTTCCGCAACTCCAAGCACGGCGCCGACCTCTTCGGCCTGCGCGAAACCGGCAACATCTACGCCCGCCTCATGAACCCGACCGAGGACGTGCTGGAACAGCGTCTGGCTGCGCTCGACGGCGGCAAGGCGGCGCTCGCCGTCTCCTCCGGCACGGCGGCGATCTACTTCACGATCACGAACATCGCGAAACAGGGCGACGAGATCGTGGCGGCGAACAACCTGTACGGCGGCACGTTCACGCAGTTCGACGCGATCCTGCCGCAGCAGGGCATCAAGGTGAACTTCACGCAGGTGAACGACTTCGACGCGGTCGAACGCGCGATCAACGAGCACACCCGCGCCATCTACATCGAGACGGTCGGCAATCCCGGGCTCGACATCGCGGACATCGAAGCCTACGCGAAGATCGCGCAGAAGCACCACCTCCCGCTCATCGTCGACTCCACCTTCACGCCCCCCACCCTGCTCCGTCCGATCGAACACGGCGCGAACATCGTGATCCACTCGCTCTCGAAGTGGATCGGCGGGCACGGCACGGCGATCGGCGGCGCGGTCGTCGACGCGGGCAATTTCGACTGGACCGATCCGAAATTCGAGCTGTACAACCAGCCCGACCGCGGCTACCACGGCCTGCGTTTCGCGCACGACCTCGGCCCGAACAACCCGCTGGCGTTCATCCTGCGCCTCCGCACGGTCGGTCTCCGCAACCAGGGCCCGACGCTCGCGCCGGACGCCGCCTGGATATTCCTCCAGGGCCTCGAATCCCTCCCGCTCCGCACCGCGCGCCACAGCGAAAACGGCCTCGCGGTCGCGAACTTCCTGAAGAACCATCCGAAGGCCGCCTGGGTCAAGTATCCGGGATTCCAGCCGCTGGCGAAGAAGTATCTGCCGGACGGCGCGAACGGCATGGTCGTGTTCGGCGTGAAGGGCGGCGCGGAAGCCGCGCAGAAGCTCGTGGACAACGTCGCGCTCTTCACGATCATCGCGAACGTCGGCGACGCCAAGAGCCTCATCATCCACCCCGCCAGCACGACGCACTCGCAGCTGAGCGAAGAGGACCAGATCAAGGCGGGGCTCCCGCCCGAGCTCATCCGCCTCTCCATCGGCCTCGAAAACGTCGACGACATCATCGGCGCGCTCGACGACGCTCTGAAGCTCATCTGAGCACAAAAAACGCGAGGCGCGAACCGCAAAAGGCCGCGCCCCGCGAAAAGATTTGTCCGTTCCTTCCCGGCTCCGCAGAGATGCGGAGCTTTTTTTCGCGCCTGGTTTTCAGGTCATTTCCCGATGCAGAACCGGGAGAAGATCTCGTCGAGGACGTCCGGCGTGGCGGTCTCGCCCGTGATGCAGCCGATCAGCTCGGCGGCGGTGCGGAGCGAACTGCCCGCCAGCTCCCAGGATCCCGCCAGCACGCATTCGCTGGCGGCGGCGAGATGATTTGCGGCCTGTTCGAGGAGCGCGGCGTGGCGCTCGGAGACGGCGGCCGCGCCGGACTGCGCGGCGGGCGGAAGGCCGTCCCAGGCGGTTGTTTCGAGGCGGCGGAACAGATGCTCGATGCCGTCGCCGGTCCGCGCGGAAATATGCTCGAAAACGGGCGGTTTTCCGGTCCCCTGATTGGGATCGGCGTTTCCGGGCGAATACGCCCGGTCGAGTTCGCCGGGGGACACCGCCGCGCCGTCCATCTTGTTCCAGCAGGGAATGAACTTGCCGCGCACGGCTTTTTCCGCCTTGTCCATAGCCTCGAATTGAGCGGGGAAAGATTCAGCGGGCTCGGAGGCGTCCAGCAGCCACAGCACGATATCCGCCGCGCCGAGGGACTGTTGCGAACGCTCCATGCCCATCGCCTCGACCGGGTCCGCCTGCTCCGCGTCGCGCAGCCCGGCGGTGTCGGTCACGCGGAACGGGATGCCTCCGATGGAGACGGATTCCTCGAGGGTGTCGCGCGTGGTGCCGGGGACGGGCGTGACGATGGCGCGGTCGTAGCCGAGCATGCGGTTGAGGAGGCTGGATTTTCCGGCGTTCGGCGGACCGGCGATGACGAGGGAAACGCCGTCGCGGATGAGCGCGCCCGCGCGGGCGGTGGACGCGAGCCCGGCGGCCTGTTCGCGCAGAGAGTCGATCCTGCCGGAAAGGACGTCCGGCGGCATCCAGTCGAGGTCCTCCTCGGAGAAATCGAGGCGGGATTCGCATTCGGAGAGCAGATGGACCGCTTCGGCGCGGATTTCGCGGACGAGCGAGCCGACCGCGCCGTTGAGCTGGCGTTCGGCGAGGAGCCCGGCGCGTTCGCTCCCGGCGTTGATGAGGTCCAAGACGCCCTCCGCCTGCGTCAGGTCGAGCTTGCCGTTGAGGAACGCGCGCCGCGTGAACTCGCCGTTCTGCGCGAGCCGTGCGCCCGCCTGAAGCGCCAGCCGGAGCGCGCGCCGCGCGGCGAAACTGCCGCCGTGGCAGTGGATCTCCGCCACGTCCTCGCCCGTGAAACTGTGCGGCGCGGGCATGAAGACCGCCAGGGAGGGTTCCCCCGCGCCGTCCTCCGCGCCGGACACGATATGGCCGTACAGCATGACGCGCGGGCAGTCCGGGCCGGGCATGCGTTTGCCGCGCCAGACGCCGCGGACGACGTCGAGCGCGCGGGGGCCGGAGACGCGGATGATGCTTACCGCGCCTCCCGTGCCGGTGCAGACCGCCGCGATCGTGTCGTTCTCATGCTCAAACAAGGCGAAAAACTCCAAAAAAACGAAAAAAAGAGGGGAGCCGGACTTGATTTTCCGGCGTTTCGGTAGTAGTGTTATATTTATATTATACACCGCGAACACGCATTTTTCAACCCCATGAGGAGGTTTCTTACTTATGGCAATCGTCAAAAAGACCTTGAAGGACGTTTCCGCCGCGACCAAATCCGCCTACACGAAGGCGATGCAGGTGATGAACCAGAACAACCTGGAATACGCCATCACGCTCTTCAAGGAGATCGTTCAGTTCGACCCCGGATTCCTCGACGCCCGCGAAAAACTCCGCAAGTGCGAACGCGACTACTACGCGAAAATGGGTTCCGTCGCCAAGACGCTGTCCACGGTCAAGGCATTGGCCCACGTCACGAAGGGCAACATGCTGAAAGCCAAGAAGCCGAAAGAGGCCATGGACGAAGCGGAAGAAGCCCTCGCGTTCAACGTCTTCAATCCCGCCGCGCTGACTCTCCTCGCCGAAGCCGCGAAGAAGCTCGAGGCGATGTTCATCTGCGTGGAAGCGTACGAGCTCATCGTGGAAAAGGACGACAAGAACGAAGCCAACATCGTCAAGCTCGGCGAATACTACAAGGCCGACGGACAGGGCATCAAGTACCTCACCATCTGCCAGAAACTCGCCGACAAGTATCCCGGCGACCTCGAAAAACTCGCCCTTCTGCGTGAAGCCGCCGCACTCGCCTCCATGGAAAAGGGCAAGTGGGGCCAAGGCGAAAAGTCCGACTTCAAGAAGAACCTCAACACGGGCAACAAGGACCAGGGCGACCGCATCATCCGCGCCGAGGACGACATCCGCGAGATGATCGAAAAGTATTCGAAGGAGATCGCGGAAGGCAACGAGTCCATCGACACCCGCCGCCGCCTCGCCGAGCTCTATCTCCGCGCGGAAGAATTCGAAAAGGCGATCGAAGCGTATACGTGGATCGTCAACAAGATGGGCACGCTCGACCCCGCCATCGACAAGGCGATCGAAAAGGCGAACACCGCCATCTCCAAGCGCAAGGTCGAACAGATGATCAAGGACGGCCGTCCGCAGGAAGAGATCGACGCCGAGAAGAAGGCGAACTACGACTACCGCATGGAACGCTATCAGGACCGTATCCGCATGTACCCGAACGACCTCCAGATCCGCTTCGAATACGCCGAGCTCCTCTGGGAAGGCGGCGCGGTCGACGACGCGCTGGAACAGTTCCAGATCGCGCAGCGCAACCCGCAGCACCGCCTGATCGCCATCGTCTACCTCGGCCGCTGCTTCGCCGCCAAGAACCAGTTCGACATGGCTATCGAGCAGTTCAACCGCGCCCTCGAGGACATGCCCACCATGAACGCCGACAAGATGTTCACCCTGTACCACCTCGGCTGCACCTACGACACCATGGGCAGGAAGAAAGAGGCGCTCGACTGCTTCAAGCAGATCTACGCCGTCGACATCAAGTACCTCGACGTCGCCGAACGCATCAACAAGTTCTACGAGGAAAACAAATAACGGCGCGAACAGCCGTTTCACGGAGAATCCCCCCCGGCTTTTCTCCTCACGAACGCCGTTCCGGCCGGGACGGCGGGATTCAGGAGGACGCGGCGGGGGGATTTTTTTCGGCTTTTTCCGCCGGAAAGCGGAAAAATCGGAGAAAAATGCGTTTTTGAGGTTGATTATTTTGAAAAGGGTAGTATAGTGTTCACAGAAACAAACAACACCGCGTCCGAAGGCGATTCGCGGCGCGGAAACCGGCCCGGCATTCATCCGGGCGCAAACGAACCCGCGACAGGAAGGAGCATCCCCAAATGAGCGAAATGAGCAATCTTCTCGACGAACTCGAGGAGCGCATGATGAAGTCGGAAGAGTCCATGAAACACGATTTTTCCGCCATCCGCACCGGCAAGGCGTCGACCGCGCTCGTCGACCCGATCACGATCGATTATTACGGCACCCAGACCAAGCTGCGCGACGTGGCGGGCATCTCCACGCCCGATCCGCGCACGATCGCCATTCAGCCGTGGGACAAGTCCGCGCTCGCGAAAATCGAAAAGGCGATCATCGCCTCCAACCTCGGCATCACCCCGCTCAACGACGGCAAGGTCATCCGCCTGCCCATCCCCCCGCTCTCCGGCGAACGCCGCCAGCAGCTCACCAAGCAGGTGAAGGCGCGCTGCGAAGAGGCGAAAGTCTCCGTGCGCAACATCCGCCGCGACGGCAACGAGACCGCCAAGAAGATGGAGAAGGACTCCGTCATCAACGAGGACGAACTCAAGGAACTCCTCGAAAAGATCCAGAAGCTCACCGACGAATACGTCAAGAAGCTCGACGCCGTCTCCGCCGAGAAGGAAAAGGAGATCATGACCGTCTGACCGGACGCGCATCCCTTTTTCCGTACGGAACAGCCGCCCGTCCGCCTCGTTTCCATGCCTGGCGCGGGCGGCGGCTTTTTTCCGGGAAGCCCGCCCGGCATGAGACAAAAAACGGCCGCCCCGGAAACGGAACGGCCGCTGTGTTTTTTTGAGGCGCGATACGCTCAGTCTGCGGACGGACGGAAGTCGATCACCTGCAGCTGGCGTTTGCGTTCGCCGTAGTATTCGTTGATCTGCGGCTGCGCGATCACGTCCCAGCGCATTCCCATGTCGAGGTGCTTGTTGAACGCGATGAAGTCGCACGAATTGCCGTATTCGTCCGTAAAGACGCCCTTGGTGTGGACGGGACGGATCGTCATCAGGCGCGAGATCTCAAGGCCGCGGATCAGGTAGAGCGGCTGCGGATTGCCGTGCCCGAAGGGGCCGAGCATGCCGTGGTAATGGAAGAACTCCTCGTTGAGCTCGTCCAGCCGCACCACGCCGTCATAGTTGATGTAGTTGATGAGGTCGGACGGCTGCGCCTCCTCGCGCACGCATTTCTCGAACTCCCGCTGGAACTCGGCGATCTTGTCCTTGTTCATGCCGAGGCCGACCGCCATCGGATGCCCGCCGTAGCGGGTCAGCAGATGCGAGCAGCGGGAGAGGATCTTGATGAGGTTGAGCGAACCGACGCTGCGTCCGGACCCGTGCGCCTCGTTGCCGATGATCGTGAGGACGATGGTGGGGCGGTTGTAGTCGCGCGCGAAACGCGAGGCGACGATGCCGATGACGCCCTGGTGCCAGTTTTCGCCGGCGGCGATGATCGACATGTTCGAGGCGAATCCGGGCGCGTTTTCCACCTGCGCCTTCGCCTGGAGGAAGATCTCCTGCTCCTTCGCCTGGCGGCGCTGGTTGAATTCGTCGAGCTTGGCGGCGTATTCGTAGGCGTCCACGATGTTGTCGGCGGTCATGAGGGCGAGCGCGGAGGAGGCGTTGCCGAGACGGCCGGCGGCGTTCAGGCGCGGCGCGAGCTTGAAGGTGATGTCGGACGGCTGGATGTTCGACTCGACTCTGGCGTGCTGGATGAGCGCGTTGACGCCGGGGCGGAGCTGCTTTTTGAGCATTTCCATGCCGTACTTGACGAGGATGCGGTTCTCTCCGAGCAGCGGCACGATGTCCGCCACGGTGCCGAGCGCGACGAAGTCCAGCACCTCCTGCATGTCGGTCGTGTAGCCGCCCTCGTTGTGGGCGCGGCCGTAGATCACGAACGCATGGGAGAGCTTGAACGCCACGCCGACGCCCGCCAGATGCAGCAGGTCGTCCAGCCCGACCGGGTCGAGCTTCGGATTGATGGTGGCGAGCGCCTCGGGCAGATCGTCCTCCGCGGGCTCGTGGTGGTCCGTGATGATGACGTCGATGCCGAGTTCGCGCGCCTTCTGCACGGCCTCCGCGCTGTTGATGCCGCAGTCGACCGTGACGAGCACGCCGCATTTCCCGCCGGGCACCGTTTCCAGCGCCTTCAGGAGCGAATCCGGCGTGAACCCGTACCCGTCGTCGAACCGGTGCGGCAGGAACGAAGTGACCAGGCCCCCGTTGCGTTCGAGGACCCACGACAGCAGCGCCGTGGCGGTGATGCCGTCCGTATCGTAGTCCCCGTGGATGAGGATTCGTTCACGATTACGGATCGCCTGCCAAAGCCGCTGGACGGCAATTTCTATGCCGGCAAACCGGAAAGGATCACTCAGGTCGGCGAAGGTGGCGTTCAGATAACGTCCCAGCGTCTCGGGAGTAATGCCTCGGGAAGCCAGGTAGAGCGCAACGGAGCGCATGACGCCTGACTCGCGGATCAATCTGTCGACAATGTTTTCTTTACCGTCGGAAGAACATCTCCATATTTTGTTTTCCATTGCCTTCTTCTTGTTTTTGATTACGAAAACACACTCTAAATATAATCCCAAAAAAAGAAACATCAACCGAAAAGAGAAAAAAAGTTGGATTTTTTTTCATTCCGAACTTGATTTTCTTCCGGATTTGCGCTATAGTATTTACTCCGGCTGATGAAACAGCCGTCCGGTTGCCGACGTGGCGGAATGGCAGACGCGCTGCGTTCAGGTCGCAGTCCTTTCACGAGGGTGAAGGTTCAAGTCCTTTCGTCGGCACCACTTTTTTCAAGCCCCGTTGTCCCGGGCTTTTTTTCTGTCTCCGTTTTCGCCCCCCGCTGTTTCCCCGTTCCCCGCGACGCGCCCGGACGCTGTTTTTTTCATGTTTTCCCGGATGCCGTCTTGAAAAACGGGCCGGGTGATGGTATAGTACGGGAACGGCGCGGAAACGCATTTTCCATCCGCCGTCCGAACCAGCAACACCGGGATACCATGAACGACTCCTCCTTTCTGATTCTTTTCATCGCGCTGACCGCCCTGATGGCGATATTCCCGTTTCTGCTCCGCAAATACCACATCCCGAACGTGATCGCGCTGCTGGTGGTGGGCATGCTCATCGGGTCGAACGGCCTGCTCGGATTCGACCTGGTGGCGGTGCTCTCCAAATGGCTGAGCTTCCTCGGCACGCCGGGCGAGGAGGCGCAGACGGCGGCGAACACGGCGGCGCAGTTCAACACGTTCGTGGATTCGCTCGGCTCGCTCGGGCTGATGTTCCTGATGGCGCTCGCCGGGATGGAGGCGGACTTCCGGCTGATCCGGTCCGCGCGGAAAGCCGTGGCGATGCTGAGCGTCCTGACGTTCTTCATCCCCGCCGTGACGGGCTACTGGATCTACCAGCATTTCTGCCCGGACGAACTCGCCGGCAAAGTGCTGTACGCCTCGCTTTTCGCCTCGCACTCGGTCGGCATCGTGTTCCCGGTCATCCGCGAGCTGAAGCTCTCGCACACGCGGTTCGGCGCGGCGGTCCTGATCTCCACGGTCATCACGGACATCGCCTCGATCATCCTGCTGGCGGTCAGCGTGCAGCTGTTCCGGCAGTCGCAGAACATCTCGCACATGGTCGGGCGCGGCACGCTGTCGATCTTCGACCACATGGACACGCACATCCTGGGGAACAGCTTCCTGCCGGTCTTCCTGCTGATCGTTCTGGTGTACCTGGGGGCGATGATCTTCATCACGAACAGCTTCGGGCGCTGGGTGCTGTCGCACTTCAAGCTCAGCGACGACATCGTGATCACGCTCCTGCTGCTCATGATCCTGGTCACGGTCATCGTCGGCGAGCTCTTCGGCATCAACCTGGTGGTCGGCGCGTTCATCGCGGGGCTGGGGCTTTCGCGCGTGGTGCGCGAACGCGACCAGCTGCTGTTCAAGCGGTTCGAGAGCATCGGCTACGGGTTCCTGATCCCGTTCCTGTTCATCTCCATCGGCATGAAGACCGATTTCAGCGCGTTTTTCCAGATGGGCAACATCGTGATCGTGCTGCTGACCGTGGCGGGGCTCATCGGCAGCAAGGTCGGCAGCGGGTTCGCCGCCATGAAGCTCTCCGGCTACAGCCACAAGGCGAGCCTCGCCGCCGGGCTCATGACCGTGCCGCAGCTTTCCGCCACGCTCGCCGCGGCGGCGATCGGCAAGGACACGGGCATCCTCGACGACCGGTTCTTCAACGCCATCATCATCCTCTCCATCATCACCACGCTCCCGATCCCGTCGCTGGTCCGCGCCGTGCTGAACTACGGCAGGAACGAGTTCGTCGAGCTGAGCAACTTCCAGGTGCCGAACGTCGTGAAGGACGACGAGCTGCTGTAAGTTCGCCGGCGCGGAAGGGAAGCGCGCCGCCGGAAAAACGTTCCGTGTCCCGGAAGGACCGGAAAACCGTCGAAACACCGAAGAAAAGTATCATTTTGTGTCAAAGACGGTTTGACATACGCGGAAAGACGTGCTATTATTAGAGGATGGAAAATACGGCTGCATTCTGAAAAGGGTGTCGCGCGGGGCTGTTTTTGTCCCTGCGGGACCCGCGCGTTTCGAGCTTGCCGCCGTGACAGCCGAACACAATTCAAACTCACATACAAGGAGCAAAAAACCAAATGAAGATCACCAATTCCGCGCAGATCCGCAACTTCGTCGTCGCCGGACACAACGGCTGCGGCAAAACCACGCTTTGCGACCTCATGCTGTTCAAGGCGGGCGCAGTCGACCGTCTCGGCTCCGTCGACGCCAAGACCAGCGTTTCCGACTTCACCCCCGACGAGCAGGACAAGCGTTCCAGCATCTACGCCTCGTTCATGCACTGCGACTGGAAGGACCACAAGCTCTTCCTGACCGACACTCCCGGCTACGGCGAGTTCGTCGGCGAGGTCATTTCCTCCTTCCGTTCCTGCGGCTTCGCCGTGATCGTCCTCGACGGCGTCGACGGCATCCAGATCGGCTCCACCCGCGCCTGGTCCTTCGCCCGCGACTTCCTCCTCCCGCGCATGGTCTTCGTGAACCGCCTCGACCGCGAGCGCGCCAGCTTCGACACCGTGCTGGAGCACCTCCAGGAAGCGTACGGCAAGACCGTCTGCGTCCCGATGACGCTCCCCGTCGGCAAGGAAGGCAACTTCTCCAAGGTCATCAGCGTGCTGGACACCCCGGACAGCGAGATCCCCGCCGACCTGAAGGACACCGTGGAAGAATACCGCACGATGCTGAAGGACGCCGCCGCGGAATCCGATGAAGCGCTCATGGAACGCTACCTCGAAGGCGAAGAGCTCTCCGCCGAAGAGATCGCCAAGGGCCTCCACAAAGCCATCTTCTCCGGCAGCCTCGTCCCCGTGTTCGCCGGCTCCACCGCCAAGGACCTCGGCGTCGCCGAGCTCATGGACGGCGTCGTCTCCCTCATGCCGAACCCGCTCGAACGCGTCCGCAAGGCGGAAGACGGCACCGAGATCGTCCCCGCGGAAGACGGCCCCGCGGCCGCCTACGTCTTCAAGAGCGCGCTCGACCCCTTCATCGGCCAGATGGCGTATCTCCGCGTGCTCACCGGCAAGATCGCGTGCAACACCGACATGATCAACCTCAACAAGAGCGCCAAGGAGCGCGTCGGCCAGCTCGTCCTGCTCCAGGGCAAGACCCAGATCCCGGTCGAGGAAGTCTGCCCCGGCTGCATCGTCGGCGTCGCCAAGCTCAAAAACACCACCACCGGCGACACGCTCGGCGCCACCAAGGACAACCACGCGATGCCGCGTCAGGTCTATCCGAAGCCCGTCATCTCCTTCGCCCTGTACGCCACCAAGAGCGGCGACGAAGACAAGATCATCCAGGGCCTCCAGCGCCTCTCCGAATGCGACCCGACCCTCTACATCGAGCGCAACGACGAGACCCACGAATCCCTGCTCAAGGGCATGGGCGAACAGCACATCAACATCGCCATCAAGAACCTCAAGGCGACCGCCAAGGTCGACGTCCGCCTCGAGCTCCCGAAGATCGCCTACCGCGAGACCATCCAGGGCCGCGGCGAAGCCGCCTACCGCCACAAAAAGCAGTCCGGCGGCCACGGCCAGTTCGCCGAAGTCCACCTCCGCATGGAACCCTTCGAGGGCGGCTATGAATTCGTCAACGCCATCGTCGGCGGCGCCATCCCGAAGAACTTCATCCCCGCGGTCGAAAAGGGCATCCACGAAGCCATGGAACGCGGCCCGCTCGCAGGCTGCGTGGTCGAAAACATGCGCGTGACCGTGTTCGACGGCAAGTACCACGAGGTCGACTCCTCCGAAATGGCGTTCAAGATCGCCACCCGCCGCGCCTTCAAGGACGCCATGGCGAAGTCCCGCCCCGCCCTGCTCGAGCCCATCATGGACATCAAGGTCATGATCCCCGACGCCTTCACCGGCGACGTCAACGGCGCGCTCAACCACAAGCGCGGCCGCATCCTCGGCATGAGCATGAAGGACGGCCTCCAGGTCCTCGAAGCCGAAGTCCCCGAAGCCGAAATCCAGAAGTTCGCCACCGAACTCCGCTCCATGACCCAGGGACAGGGCTCCTACGAAGTCGATTTCGCCCGCTACGAGACCGTTCCGCCGAACGTCATGAACGACATCATCAGCAAGTTCCACGACGATTCCGACGAGGACGAATAAGCAGCGTCCAGAAGTCTCGGAATGAACTTCAGCGCGTCCGGGGTTTCCGCCCCGGGCGCGTTTTTCGTTCCAGCGAAAACCTGTTCACCCGTCGTCCTGACCGTCCCCGGCGAAACCGCCCGTGAAGAAAAAAAAGCCGGACCGCCCCGCTTTTTCGGAAGTCCGGGTTTTCTCCGCGAGGCGGGGAGCGCGCTTTCCGGCGTCTTTTTTTCCGTTTCCGCTTGCTTTTTTCCGGAAAATGCGGTAAAGTATTATTTCCTTTTTTTCGGGGTATAGCTCAGCCTGGTAGAGCGCGTGCTTTGGGAGCATGAGGTCGCAGGTTCAAGTCCTGTTGCCCCGACCAGCTTTTAAGTCATACGTCCGAACGCCCATGAAAAACCTTGATCCGAAGATACCCCCTACCCCGTGTTTCGTCGTCGACCTCGCCGCCCTGCGCCGCAACCTGGAAATCCTGAACGATGTCCGGCGGCGCGCCGGAGTGAAGATCCTGCTCGCGCAGAAGGCATTCTCCATGTTCGCCGTGTACCCGCTGATCTCCAGCGTGCTGGACGGCACGTGCGCGAGCTCGCCGCACGAGGCGCGCCTGGGGCACGAGGAATTCGGCAAAGAGACGCACGGATTCGCGGCGGCGTACTCGGAATCCGACCTGCGCGAGATGCTCCGGTACTGCACCACGGTCGTATTCAACTCGTTCGGCCAGTGGCGGCGTTACCGCGCCCTCACGGCGGAGGCGGCGGACCGCGTGAAGTTCGGGCTGCGCGTGAACCCGGAGCACGGCGAGGCGGTACGCGAAATCTATTCGCCGTGCGCGCCGAAATCGCGCCTCGGGATCAAGCGGGCGAAGTTCGCCGGGGAATCTCTGGACGGCATCAGCGGGCTGCATTTCCACACGCTGTGCGAACAGGATTCGGACGCGCTGGAACGCACCATGGAGGCGTTCGAGGCGCATTTCGGCGACCTGCTGAAGGATATGCAATGGGTGAACTTCGGCGGCGGACACCACATCACGCGCCCCGGCTACGACATCGAACGCCTCGTGCGCATCCTGACGCAGTTCCACGCGCGGTATCCGCATCTGACCGTGTATTTGGAGCCCGGCGAGGCGGTCGTGCTGAACGCCGGTTCGCTCTTCGGGACCGTGCTCGACATCGTGGAGAACGACGGCGAGATCGCGGTGCTGGACGTCTCGGCGGAGGCGCACATGCCGGACGTGATCGAAATGCCGTACACGCCGCCGCTGGCGGGCGCGGACGAACCGGGCGTGCATCCGTACGAATACCGTCTGGCGGGGCATTCCTGCCTCGCGGGCGACGTGATCGGGGATTATTCGTTCCCCGCGCCGCTGAAGGTCGGCGACCGCGTGGAATTCCTGGACATGGCGCTGTATACGATGGTGAAGACGAATACGTTCAACGGGCTCGCCCTGCCCTCGATCGCGACGTTCGACCCGGACACCGGCGAGTTCAAACTGATCAAATCGTTCGGCTACGACGACTTCAAAAACCGTCTGTCGTAAGCTCAGTCCGCCGCGTCTGCGGCATTCTCTTCCGCCGCGGACGGTTCCGCCTGTTCCGCCTGTTCTGCCGGGGAACCGGTTTTTTCCGTTCCCGGCGCAGCGGCGTTTTCGCCGGAAAGCACGAGGAACTTCAGTCTGAGCTTGTTCAGGCTGTTCACATTGGCGTCTTCGGCAAGTTTCGCCGCGATCTCCGCATTCGTCTCATGGATCGCGTCCGGCGGGAGATTCTCATGCCACTGCGTCAGCATGCGGCGGTACGCCGTCGCCTGAAACGCGTATCCGTTGCCCCAGGCGATCTGCCAGATCCCGGTCAGGAAAACGACCAGCGCGGCGAGGACCATCACGATGCAGTCGGCGGGGTGGCGTTTTTCGCGGCGGCCGGGGCCGAACATCATCAGGTTCGCGCCGGCGAACAGGAAACAGCCGCCCAGCAGCCAGACGTAGCGGAACCGCAGGTTTTTCTCCGGTTCGCGGATCCGGTAATCGTCCCCGGCGGAAATCTCGTCCATGCGCGCGAACGCGTCGGGGAGCGTCTCCGTCTGCGCCAGAGCCTCGCGGAACGCCCCGCAGTAACGGTTCTCCAGCGCGGCGGACCCGGTGGCGTTCCCGCCGACGACCAGCCCGGCAATGCCGACCATGGTGGTGCAGTAGCAGGTGAGGATGGAGAGCAGGATCACGATGCCCCACCAGCGCGTCCCCTTGTCGCGGACGGCGCGGACCAGCAGATAGAAGATGAACACGGGAAAGATGACGAGTACGGCGAACAGCACGAAAACGGACAGAAGATTCGACATGGAGGCATCCCCCTATTTATTTGGCGCCGGCGGGCGCGGGACAGGCTTTCAGCAGGATCTTTTTCCACTCGTATGCCGTGCGCGCTTCGCCCATCATGTCGCGCACCTTGCGGAAGCCGTCGCCGTAGACCGGATCGGTGTTCTGCTCCATGCGCCACGGGACGCGGTCGAGCTTTTCCTCCTTGGCATACGCCCAGGAAACGAACTCGGCGAACCCTTCGCGCATCTGCGGATCGTCGATGTGCGGCACATTCTCCTGCATCCAGTCGTGGGCGAGCTCGTGCGCCGCGACCCCGCGGAAGAAATCCGGCGCCAGCCCGTTCAGGATCAGGATGCGGAATTCGTCCTTGCTGCGGATGGGACGGTTGAAAAAGGTGAGCGTGTTCCGGTTGAAAACGAAGAGGCCGAGCTCGCGTTCGCCGTCTCTGTCGGATTCCTTTTTGAGCGTGTTCCGGCTGCACAGCTCGTATTTGATGTCGTGGTCCGTTCTCATCTTGAACTTGTCGGCGAGCTCCTGCCGGAGCGTTTTCATCAGCGAGTCCATCTCCGATTGCGAGGAAACGGCATCGCGCGCGCAGTCGCGGCAGATGCTGCGGCCGTCGCCGAGGTCCTTCGCGAACTTGTCGAGCGGCATCTGGCAGCTGGCGCAGGCGGGAAGCTCCTTGCAGTACGAGCAGAGGAAGAGGTTTTCGCCGATGATGACGCCGCTCGGCTCGCGGCGGTGGCAGTGGCAGCACTCGCGGAACGACGTCTCCAGGCAGGCTTTCGAACAGTAGTTTTTGCCGTCGCTGGTAAAGCCTTCCTTGAAGTGCCTGCCGCAGACGTCGCAGACCGGAAGGAGCGATTCCGCGTACTGGTTGAAGCATTTCTCGCTGCAGAAATTCTTGTCCTCGGACCGCAGGAACGACGCGTTGGACGATATCTTCTTGCCGCACCAGTCGCAGGTCATGACGTTCCGCGCCGCGAACACCCTGCCGCAAAGCGGAAAGAAAAGGGCAAACGCCAGAAGCAGACAGAAAAAACGTTTGAGCATCATGCGTCCGGGACTCCGTTATTGGTTCATATTGAACAAGAATATAGCACGGCAGGGGCGGATTGTCAAATGCGCGGCGGCGTTTTTTGCGAAAAACCGCCCGGCGCACGGAAAGACCGGCTTGCCGGGGGGACCGTCCGGGGCAGGATCACTTCCCGGTCTTCTTCCCCTTCAGGGGGAACTCCTTCAGCAGGACCTTTTTCCATTCCGGGGCCGTCTTCGCGTCGCCCATCATGTCGCGCACCTTGCGGAAGCCGCCGCCGTAGACGTCGTCGGTGCGGCGTTCGGTGTACTCCGTCATGCGC
Organism: uncultured bacterium; assembly: GCA_902780135.1. GTDB lineage: Bacteria > Verrucomicrobiota > Lentisphaeria > Victivallales > UBA1829 > UBA1732. The sequence goes on along the minus strand of CACZEK010000015.1, from coordinate 18,651 downwards.
GTGTTCCCCTCGGATTTCGAGAACGACCAGGCGACGAACTCGGCGAAGCCCTCGCGGATCTCCGGCTTGTCCATCAGGTGAGGCAGTTCCGCGTCCATCCAGTCGTGCGCCAGCTCGTGCGCGGCGACCGAACGGTACACGTCGCGCGGGAGCCCGGTCAGGATGCGGATCGTGTACTGCGGCTTGTCGCGAACCGTCTTCGGGTCGAACCAGCCGAGCTCGTTGTGTTCGCCGTCCGCCTCCAGATTGAGCTCCCGGCGCGTACCGAGTTCGCAGATGATCCTGTGTTTGGAGGTCATTTTGAACTTTGAAGCGAGCACCTGGCGGACGTCCTTCATGACTTTTTCCGCCTCGGATTTCTCCTTGATGCAGTCTTTCGCGCATTCCCGGCAGAGGCGGTCCCCGCCCGCCGTCTCCGCCTCGGACGGCATCTCGCAGTATGCACAACGCGGCAGCATGGCGCATTCGTAGCAGAGAGGGACTTCCTTCCCCGCGCCGTTCTTCGCCCGGACCGACACGAATTTCTCCTTCTGACAATGCGCGCACTTCGCGGCCGCCTCAGCCTGTGCGGAAAGGCGCACGGACAGCGGGCACAAGACGGCAAACGCCAGGAAAAAAACCGCAATGTATTTCAGCATCATACGCTCCGGGATCCGGTTGAACTATCTTGTTTCGGGTTATGGAATATAGCACGGCGAAGCGGGAAAGTCAAATGCCCAGTGTGTTTTTCGTTTGACGCAGGACGCTTTTTTACGAAAAAAACGCATTCTCCGCTTGCATTTTCCCCGCCGGAGTATATATTAAATGCTGTTTCTTCCGGTGCGTCCCCATCGTCTAGAGGCCTAGGACATCAGGTTCTCATCCTGGTAACATGGGTTCGAATCCCATTGGGGATGCCAGTTTTTTGAGCGCAAATGCAAATTATACGACAATTTTAATTCCACAGCAAAAAGGGACGCGTTTTTCTCCGCAAACAAACGGGATCCGGCTTCCGCGAATCCGGCCGCAAAGAACGGCAGGACGGAAAAAAAGCAAAAAAAAACGCACGGTTTTCACGATCGCGAAAACGTGCCTCAAAAAGTGGCTGCCCGTCCAGGACTCGAACCTAGACTAAATGAACCAGAATCACTTGTGCTACCATTACACCAACGGGCAGAATGAATTCAGAACGAGAATCTAATATAGCCGCGTTTCGGAAAAATGCAAGCCGGAAACGACAAAAAAGGCGAAAAAAGAGCGAAAAATGCCCGGATGCGGGAAAAGAACGCAGAGGATCCGCCGCGCCGGCCGCCGCCCGCAGGATCTCCGGCGCCCCGACGGTCTCGAATATCACAGCGAACGCCGGGATAAATGCGGACTGAACGGGGAAACCGGATTGACTTTATGCCCGTCCGCGTGTATATTATATATTCCATGTATTTTTGAGAAAGGACACTGCTCCCTATGGAAACCAAACCGAAAAAAACATTCCGCTGCGACATCGCGTTCGACGAATGCAAGGGCTGCTCCCGCTGCGTCGAAGCGTGTCCGCGTTCCCTCCTCAAACTCGGCGACGCCATCAACATGATGGGGTTCCCGGCCGCCGTCTACGCCGGCGAAGGCTGCATCGGCTGCGGCGCGTGCTACTACTGCTGCCCGGAACCCGGCGCGATCACGATCGTCGAGATCACGGAAGACTGAAAGGAGTTTCTTGACATGAACCGAACCAACCGCGTGCTTCTGAAAGGCAACGAGGCGGCCGTGTACGGCGCCCTGCTCGCCGGATGCGAATGCTACTTCGGATACCCGATCACGCCCGCCAGCGAGATCGCCCACGCCTCCGCCCGGCTGTTCCCCGCCATGGGCAGAGTTTTCATCCAGGCGGAATGCGAGATCGCCTCGATCAACATGGTGATGGGCGCGTCCGCCGCGGGCAAACGCGTGATGACCGCGTCCAGCGGCCTCGGCATCAGCCTGAAACAGGAAGGCGTGTCCTACATCGCCACTGCGGAACTGCCCTGCGTCATCGTGGACGTGATGCGCGGCGGCCCCGGCCTCGGCAACATCTCGCCCGAACAGGCGGACTACAACCAGGTCGTGAAGGGCGGCGGACACGGCGGCTACCGCTGCATCGTGCTCTCCCCCGGCTCCGTGCAGGAGATGTGCGACCTGACCATGCTCGCGTTCGACCTCGCCGACAAATACCGCACCCCGGTCTACGTCCTCACCGACGGCATGATCGGACAGATGATGGAAAAGCTCGAGCTGCCGGAGCCGCGTCCGCGCCGCATGCCGCCCGCCTGGTCGCTCGACCGGAGCGTCAGCGCCGACAACTGGATCAGCTCCATCTACATGGACCCGGTCGACCTCGAGGAGACGAACCGCCGCCTGAACCGCAAGTACGACGAGATCCGGGCGACGGAACAGCGCGCCGAGGAGTTCATGATGGACGACGCGGAATACGCGTTCGTCGCCTACGGCATCGCCTCGCGCATGGCGCGTTCCGCCGTGGACGAGCTCCGCAAGCAGGGCGTGAAGATCGGCATGGTCCGTCCGAAAACCCTCTTCCCCTTCCCCGAAAACGCGCTCCGCAAAGCCGTCAAGAACGGCGTGAAGCAGTTCTTCTCCGTCGAAATGAGCAACGGCCAGATGATCGACGACGTGCGCCTCGCCATCGAGTGCGCGCGCCCCGTCGCCCTCATCAACCGCATGGGCGGCAACGTGCCGACCGTGGAAGAGATCGTCAAGCGCACGATGGATGCGATCAAAGGAGGAAAGTGAACATGAGCGAGAAAATCAAACTGGGCCGTCCCGCGGGATTCTTCGACGTCTTCGAACGCCGCCCCGGCGCCATCAAGAAAAATATGCACTACTGCCCCGGCTGCGGACACGGCGTCCTTCACAAGCTCATCGCGGAAGCCATCGCCGACCTCGGCATCACGCACCGCGTGGTCCTCGCCGCGCCCGTCGGCTGCGCCGTCTTCGCCTACTACTACTTCAAGTGCCGCTCCATCCAGTGCGCCCACGGCCGCGCGCCCGCGGTGGCGACCGGCCTCACGCGGTCCAACCCGGACGACGTGATCATCTCCTACCAGGGCGACGGCGACCTGGCGTCCATCGGGTTCAACCACATCCTGCAGGCGGCGAACCGCGGCGAGAACATGACCGTGTTCTTCGTGAACAACGCGATCTACGGCATGACCGGCGGTCAGATGGCGCCGACCACGCTGCCCGGACAGAAGACGCAGACCAGCCCGCTCGGACGCGACGTGCTGGAGACCGGCTACCCGATCCGCGTCTGCGAAATGATCTCGCAGTTCGACGCGCCCGTGTACGTGGAACGCTGCGCGCTGACCAGCTTCAAGAACATCATGGCGGCGCGCCGCGCCGTCCGCAAGGCGCTGCAGAACAGCATGGACAAGAAGGGCTTCTCCCTCGTCGAATTCCTCTCCGGCTGCCCGGTCAACCTGAAGATGAACGCCCACGACATGAGCGAGTTCATCGAGACGAAGATGACGAAGTTCTTCCCGCTGGGGGTCTACCTGGACCGCGCCGCGGAGCGCGAGCCGATCGTCCGCGCCGAAATGAACTACGACGCCGACAGGATCAAGGGCCTGCTCTATCCGGAAGAGATCCAAAGCGAGCTGGGCGACTACAAATGCTCCTCGCCCGTGTTCGACAAAGAATGCCGCGTGAAGATCAGCGGATTCGGCGGACAGGGCGTGCTCTCGCTCGGCTACATCCTCGCCATCCACGGCAAGCAGCGCAACTTCAACGTCTCCTGGCTCCCGTCCTACGGCCCGGAAATGCGCGGCGGCACCGCCAACTGCTCCGTCGTCTTCTCCAAGTCGCACATCGGCTCGCCCGAAGCCGCCGAGAACTGCGACATGCTCGTCTGCATGAACCAGCCGTCCGTCGAGAAGTTCCTGCCCATCCTGAAGCCCGGCGGAGTCCTCGTGTACGACTCCTCGACCGTGAAGCTCCCCGAAGGCGCGGCGAAGGACCACTACGTGTACGGCCTGCCCGCGTCCGACCTGGCGAACCACCTCGGCGACCTGCGCGCCGCCAACACGGTCATGCTCGGCGCCATCGCCGCCGTCATGGCGGACAACTTCCTGGACGACGCGGACAAGGCGAACCTCGACACCGCCATGATCGAGGCCGTCCGCGAGATGTTCGCGAAGAAGGCGAAAGCCGCCGACATCAACATCGAGGCGTACAGGACCGGCAAGGAAAAGATCGAGTTCAAGTCCGTCCCGAACGCCTGAACCCGGAACCGGAACCTGTCACACTCCCCATCATTCACGATCCCACGAGATGAAAGCGAGGCGTCCATGAACAGAATCTACTACTTTTCATCGACCGGCAACACCCTGGCGGCCGCGCGCGAATTCGCGGCGAAGCTCGGCAACACGGAACTCGTCTCCATCGCCGACCTCGACCGCGCCGGGGAAGTCGACCTTTCCGACGCGGAGACCGCCGGCATCTTCTTCCCGGTGTACTGCTTCGGCCTGCCGGGCATCGTCCAGAAGTTCATCTCCCGGATCGTGAAGGGGAGCGGCAAGTACGTCTACTCCCTGTGCACCTGCGGCGGCATGAAAGGCTCCGCGGCGTACATCCTGGAGGCGCTGCTGAAGGAACGCGACATCAAGCTCGCGATCTCGTTCAGCCTCACCATGCCGTCCAACTACATCCCGCGCTCCATCCCGCCCACGCAGAACCGCATGGAGAAGCTCTTCGCGAAGGCGTCCCGCGACATCGTGTACGCGGTGCGCGCCGTGAAAAACCGCAAGACCGAGGAGCTCCTGCACGTGTTCCCGTTCGACGTCTTCGGCGACGCCGTGGCGCAGAAGGCGGTCGCGTTCCTCTCGAACTACGACCGTTATTTCTGGGTCACGGACGAATGCGATTCCTGCGGCCTCTGCGAAAGGATCTGCCCGGACTCCAACATCATCATGATGAACGGCATCCCCACCTGGCACGGACACTGCGAGCACTGCCTCGGCTGCCTCCAGTGGTGCCCGAAGGAGGCCATCCAGTTCCGCAAGATCACCGTGAAGCGCAAACGCTACCACCACCCCGCGATCACCGCCGACGACATGATCCTGAAGATCTGCCGCTGAAGAAAGGAGCCGCGCCATGAGCAACGACCTGATCCAGACCATTATGACGCGCACGAGCGTTCGCGCGTTCCTCGACAAGCCCGTCTCCGGCGAGACGGTCGAACAGCTCCTGAAGGCCGCGATGGCAGCCCCCTCGGCGAAAAACTCCCAGCCGTGGTCGTTCGTCGTGATCCGCGACCGCGCCCTGCTCGAAAAGCTCGGCGACAGCCTGCCCAACGCGAAGATGACCGCCACCGCGCCCGTCGCCGTCGTGATCTGCGGCGTGCTCGGCAAGGCGCTCCCCGGCGAGGCGCGCGAATACTGGATCCAGGACGCCGCAGCCGCGACCGAAAACTTCCTGCTCGCCGTCCACGCGCTCGGACTCGGCGCGGTCTGGACCGGCGTGCATCCCATCTCCGAACGCATCCGCATCATCAAAGAGGCGCTGCGCCTCCCGGACGGCGTCGAGCCGTTCTGCCTGATCCCGTTCGGCTACCCCGCCGCGCCCGCCGCGGTGAAGGACAAATGGGATCCGTCCGCGGTCCATCAGGACATCTGGTAATCCGGACCCCGTTCAACGCGATTTGAAGGACGCACTGTCCGCCGCCGAGCGGAACGCGTCCTTCTTTTTTCCTTTTTTCAGCTCCGCCCGAACACGGAGAAGGAAGAAAAGGATATACTTATGAAATATAATTTCTAAACTATGCAAATAATCAAACAGTTTCTTTTTCATTTTTTCGTGAAAAGGCTCCAGTTTTTTATGAAACAATCATCCATGCTTTTTTTCGGCATAAATTCCTTCCTTTTAAAGCTCTTTTTTCCCGCAAAGACGTTTTGTTTAATAAAAAATCCATCTTTTATGTCAAATAATACATTTCAATTTTTTATCGACGCTGTATATTAATGAGACAAATGCCGTTACCGACGGCTACATTTTCAAAAACAACTTAAAAACATCTGACTGCGCCGGGTGAAAAAAGCCCCTTTTTCATGCGGTTCAGCCAGGCTTACACATTGAAGGCGGTCCTATGAAAAAACAATTTCTCGCAGTCACTTCCTGTCGCAAACTCCTCTTCATCGCGGATCGCATCCGCACGACATCCGTCGGTGTGTTCGGACTGAACGGCGATTATTCCTTCGCCCAGTTCCCCATCGTGAAATACTTCCTCGAGAACCCGGATGCGACGCCCCAGATCAAGCGTCTCTCGGAGTATTCCGGGCTGAGTTCCGGCGCGATCTCCCAGGCCGTCGACCTGTACGTGGCGGCCAAGATACTCGAACGCAAAATGATCCCGGAAAACCGTCGCAGCACCGGCGTCATGATGTCGGCGAAAGGGAAAGCGCTGCGCAAGGAGACCGTCGCGCTGCTCGGCAAGCGTTTCGCCGCGTTTGAAGCGTCGGTCGACGCGGACCAGCTCGCGAAGTTCCGCGAGGTGCTCTGCTATCTCTTCCAGGCCAGGACCGGGTCCGAGCATCTCGCAGCGAAACACGCCGGCGACCTCTGCAAGCTCCCGTCCGAGGTCAGGCCGCTGAACGATGACGAGACGAAGCCCACCGACCTGCCCACCTGGCTCCTGCTGATCCATTTCGTCGACGCGCTCCGCTTCCCCGTGATGCATTTCCACTACGCCTCGCGCTCCGGCCGCACCACGCTGGGCAAGCTCCGCATCATGAACTACCTCTTCGCGATCCACGGACGCAAGACCCTCCCGATGATCAAGGATTTCGCGGACCGCTTCCATCTGCCGTCCGCGGCGGTCACGCAGACGCTGAACGCGCTTTACGCCGACGGCCTGGTGAACCGCATCCCGGGACCGAAGGACCGCCGCGTGACGCTGATCAGCCTCACGGAAAAGGGCGAGCATCTTTACCGCGTCTGCACGGCCTCCTACGTGAAATTCATGAAGGAAGTGTTCGAAAAGCTGCCGCAGGACCGGATCGAGGCATTCGTCGCCGTCCTGGATGCGATGTCGCAGTACCTCGCGAAAGAGCGTTTCGTGTCCCCCTACGCGGTCGCGACGGAATCCGCGTTTCCCCCGGTCTCCGAAGCCGAGACCGACGCCGACATCGAAGCCGAGGCGGCCACTCTCGAAAACACGCCGCTGAACTGAGATAAAAAAAGCGGGATCCCCGCCCGCTTATACCGTTCCGCCCGGATTTCCGCGCTTTCCCGCCGGAGTCCGGGCGAATCTTTTTTTCAGGAGACGGCCCCCCACCCGTGCCGTCGCGTCCGCATCAGCAGGAAATCCGCAGGAATTCGGTCCGCGCGTGCAGGCGGACATCGGCGATGCCGGCGGGCAGGAAGACGCAGTCGCCTTTGTAGAACTGGATCATGTCGCTGCCGCAGAACATCGAGCCGCAGCCGTTGAGGAAGAGGAATATCTCGAAGGACTCCGGGGAGACATGGAACGAAGCCATCTCGCGGTGCTGCTCCGTGTTCACCAGGACGCGTTCCACCTGGAAATACCGGCAGCGGCAGAGCAGTTCGGAGGCGGTCCCGGCGGAATACCGCAGGAGACGCATCGGCTGGCGCGGCTCGGGCATGGCTTCGAGGTTCGCGACGGCGAGCCCCTTTTCAACGTGAAGCGGACGCCTGTTCCCGTTGCGGTCGGTGCGGTTGTAGTCGTACAGGCGGTATGTGAGGTTGGAGTTCTGCTGGATCTCGGCGATCAGGCAGCCCGCGCCGATGGCGTGGACCGTGCCGGGGGGGATGAAGAAAAGGTCGTTTTTGCGAACGGGGACCATCTGCAGATACTTCTCCACGGTCCCCTCCTCGATCGCCTTCCGGAAAAGCCCGACTCCGACCGTATGGTGCAGGCCGTAGGCGATGCGCGAATCCGGCTCGGCGTCCATCACGTACCACATCTCGGTCTTGCCGCTCTGCCCGTTCTCCCGCTCGCGGGCGAACTCGTCGGACGGATGCACCTGCACGGAGAGGTCGCGTTTGGCGTCGATGAGCTTCACGAGCACAGGCAGTTCCGCCGCGCCGTGCGCGTGTTCCCCCAGGTACTCCGGATGCTTCCGCAGGATCTCGTCCAGCGGCATGCCGACCCATTCCCCGCTCGCGGCGACGCTCACGCCGTCCGGGTGCGTGGAGCACTCCCATGTTTCGGCGACGACGTCGGACGGGATGCGCTTGGCGAAATCGTCGTTGAGACGCGTTCCGCCCCACAGGTAGTCCTTGGCGGCCGGATGCAGCAGGATGGGGAAGGAGGGGGACAAGGCGGGCCTCACAGATTCGGCAGCTTGTATTTTTTCTTGTCGAGCTTGGAGATTTCCTGCCCGACCTGGACCTCGATCAGCTTGAGGGCGGTGTCCGCGAAGACCGTGTGTCGGCAGCCCGCCTCGATCGTGATCACATCCCCGGCGCGGACTTTCTGCTCCATGCCGTCGACGAGGGTGCGGCCCTCGCCGCTGATGACGGTCCAGATCTCGTCGCGCTTCTCGTGGCTGTGGTAGTTCATGGACTGGCCGGGCTTCAGCTCGATCCTGATCGTCAGGCTGCCTTCCTCGACGTTCAGGATCTGGAACGTGCCCCACGATTTTTCGGCGAACATGATCTGGTTTTCGAACTTGTCGACGATGCTCTTGATGCGCGCGGAACGGTCCTTGTCCGAGACCAGGATGCCTTCGGGCGACGCCGCGATCACGACGTCATGGACGCCCATCGCCAGCACCGGCATCGACAGCTCGTTCAGCACATGCACGTTGGTGCACCGGTCGTCGATCACGGCGTTTCCGAGCGTGTTGCCGGGCATGACCTCCGTGAGCGTGTTCCAGGTGCCGATGTCGCGCCATTCGCCGCTGAAGCGCATCACCTGGATGTCCGGCTCCTTCTCGACCACGGCGTAGTCGAAGCTGATCTTCGGCAGCGAGGCGTACTGCTGGAAGAGGTCGTGGTAGTCCGTGTAGGAGATCATCGCGTGCGCCTTCTTCAGCACGTAGCCGATCCGGTATGCGAACACGCCGCCGTTCCACAGCGCGCCCTGCGCGATATACTTCTCCGCGGTGTGCATGTCCGGCTTTTCCTTGAACTCGCGCACGCGGCTCAGGTCCGCCTTCTCCTCCGGGATGATGTAGCCGTATTTCTCGCTCGGATGAAGCGGCTGAATGCCCATCAGCGTCAGGTTCGCCTCGCCCTTCGACGCCTGTTCGCAGAGGCGCTTCAGGAACTCGAAGTAGTCGTCGTTCACGTACGGGTCGACCGGGCAGACCACCACCGCCTCGTCCTCCGACACGCCCTGCACCGTGTGCAGATACTCCGTCGCCAGCACGATCGCCGGGAACGTGTCGCGGCGGCACGGCTCGACGGAGATGCCCACGCCGTCGCCGAGCTGGTTGTTGAGCGCGGAGACCTGCGTCTTCGAGGTCGCGACCGTCACGGTCGAATCCGGGTCCGCCGCCTTGATCTGGCGGTACACGCGCTGCACCATGGATTCCGGCCGCCCGTCCGGGCCGAGGAAGAATTTGATGAACTGTTTCGACCGGACATCGTTGGACAGCGGCCAGAGGCGCTTTCCCGATCCGCCAGAAAGAAGGATGATGTTCATGGAATGACTCGCAGATGTGAATGAGGGTTTTCAATCTTCAATCTTAATATACAGCCCGTTCCCGATAAAACAAGCGCGCGCGGACTTTTTCTTCCGTTTCTCCCGTTTTATTGCCCCGGTCCCGCTTGACATTTGCGCGGAAACGCAGTATAATACAGAAACGCAAGTCTCCCGACCACCCCCATACAACAACCAAGGAAGCAACATGAAACACCTCAAAACCCTCGCCTGCGCGGCGGCGCTCGCCGTCCTCTGCGGCTGCGCCGGCATCGGCGGCGCGTCCACGGCATCCACCAGAACCGAATTCCCCGACAACGCGTTCAAGGAGATCCCGCAGGAATACTTCAGCGTCTGCGAAAAAGGCGGCGTCGTCAAGGACTTCAAGTACAAGACGCGCGACAACCAGACGCCCGGCAGCCCCGAATTCGAAAAGTCCGGCCTCGTCTACCTCCCCTACGGCTACGATGAAAAGGACGAATCCACCCGCTACAACGTGCTGTACCTGATGCACGGCGGCGGCGACAATCCCGGCTGGTACTTCGGCGGCGCTGGCCAGAACACCCGCCTCAAAAACGTGATCGACCACCTGATCGCGAACGGCGAGATGAAGCCCGTCATCATCTGCGCGCTCTCCTACTACACGCAGTACAGCAACGACGCCACGAAGAACTGCATCGACTATCACTACGAACTCGACAAGGACGTGATCCCCGTCTTCGAGAAGCAGTACCACACCTACGCGAAGGACGTCTCGCAGGAAGCCCTCGACGCCTCCAGGTGGCACCGCGGCTTCGGCGGGTTCTCCATGGGCGCCTGCGCCACCTGGTCCGTCTTCGAGCACTGCCTCGGCGAAATGGGCTACTTCATCCCGATGAGCGGCGACTGCTGGGCGATCGGACGCGGCAAGTCCGTCGAATCCGCCAAGCACCTCGCCGACACGGTCGTCAAAAACGGCAAGACCGCAAAGGACTTCTACATCTACTCCGGCTGCGGCCGCAACGACGTCGCCGAACCGAACATGACCCCGATGATCAACGAGATGAAGAAGTATCCCGAAATCTTCAAATACTGCGACAACTTCAAGGACGGCAACCTCTACCAGATGGTCTACGAACGCGGCGGACACGACATCAACTCCGTCATGCGCGTCATGTACAACGGCCTGCCGAAGATGTTCGACTGATCCCCGCGCCTCAACGCTCCGGCGCCCTGCCCGAACCGGACAGGCGTCCGCCGGAAAGCGCTCCCCCGGATCCCGCGAAACGATGCGGGATCCTTTTTTTGTCCGCACAAACGGGAAACATGCCCGATTTCCGGACATGCCGTTTCCGTCCGTCCCGGAAAGACACAGCCTGCGCGACCGCTGCCAGCAACGATGCGGACTGAGCAAAAACGGCGGGTCTTTTACGCAGAATGTAAAATATTGTGTCGTATTTCAAAACGGGCTGCTGCAGCAGACAAAAGAAAGCTGGATGTTTTTGGACTTTTCGCGGCAAAAGCTTCATTGTTTTTTACTCGAAGCGAGGAAACAGCCTCAAAAAAAACGAAAAGATTATTTTAAAATTAGTTTGCGTTATTGCATTTTCAGAGCTATATTAAAGGATTCCGCGCATCGACAACCATAACACAGGAGGCTCGCCATGGCCAATCTGAAAGAAATCGCAGAACGCGCAGGAGTCAACATCGCAACCGTATCCCGTTTCTTCAACAACCGCACCCTCGTCAAGGCGTCGACCGCCGAAAAGATCGACGCCATCGTGAAGGAACTCGGCTACCAGCAGCGCGCCCGGCGCCAGGGCCCCCGTACGCCCGACCGCATCGGCATCCGCCATTTCCGCGTCATGATCGTGCTCAACTCGATCTCGTCCATCGAGAAATACTTTCACTGGGGCGCCATCTCCCGCTTCATCTCCGCCGTGTTCGGCGAGCTTCAGAAGCTCGACATCTCCATGGAATTCTGCTTCATCGACGAGGACGGGACCATCCCGGAGCGCCTGAACCCGGACTACTGCGACGGCGCGATCCTCTGCAGCGAACCGGTCCAGCCCGCGCTCCGCGAAAAGCTCCATCAGCGGCTCCAGGGCATTTCCACGGTCAACACCATCCTCAACGGGAACCGGGAGAACAACGACTTCGACATCGTCAAGTTCGACACCGGCGAGATCTCCCGCCTCGCCGCGCGCTTCTTCACGGAGAAGGGCGTGAAGGAGATCGCGGTCTTCCCGGAGCTCAAAAGCCGCTACGAACACAACGAAATGATCGAATCGCTCAAGTCCGAGTGCGACCGTGTCGGCATCCTCTGGACCGACCTCGCCGGGACCGTGGATTCCGGCATCCCGATGAGCCTGTATTACCGAAAGATGACGGACGGCTTCCTCAAGCTCAAAGACGCCACCGGGATGGCGTTCGTCACCAGCGCGGACATGCTGGGCGTCCTGAACGAACTCCGGGCGCGCGGGATCGACATCCGGCAGTACGAGTACATCGCCGCGTTCGCCAGCCAGCACACGCTCCGCTACTTCGAAAAGGTCCCGCCCTTCATCGACGTCAAGCACGAGGAGCTCGGCGTCATGACCGCGAAACGCCTCCTCGACAGGATCCATTCGTTCAACCGGCTCCCGCGCACCGAGATCGTCATCGCGCCCGAACTCAGGCTGCTCGACTGAACAGGAAACCGGCATCTTCTTCCCCGAATCCTTTTTTGCGGCTCCGCTTCCCGGCGGGGCCGTTTTTCGTGCGCGTCCGCCGGGGTGTACAAATAGTCTATGCTTTTGAGCAAAAAAGCGATAGAAAAAGTCTGTTTCCGTGATATTGTATACCGAAACGCATCGCGGGCGGCAGAATCCCGCCCGGATCATCCAATTCCACATCACACCTCAAGCTCCACGGAGGCCGCAGCATGGATCCCACCTCAACCGCCGATTGTCCCGCCTACACCAAATCCGAACCCCGCGACCGCATCGACCTGTGCGGCATCTGGCGGTTTCAGATCAACACCTCCGCCGAACGTCCCGACGAAGCCGCGGCATGGGAGGATTTCGAGGTGCCGGGCTGGAGAAGCGCGGTCCGCAAAGACGTGCCGTATTTCCTGTGGTTCCGGCGGGAAATTGAAATCCCGGCGGACTGGCGGGGCAGGCGCGTCGTCCTGAACCTGCGCGGCGCGCGCAACACCCCGAAAGTCTTCCTCGACGGCAAGCTCGCCGGGAGCAAGTTCGACGGATGGACGCCGTTCGAGCTCGACATCACGGAGTTCGTCCGCCCCGGCGGCCGCCATACGCTCGAGTTGTGCTGCGGCGACCGGAGCGCGGTGGAGGACCTCACGAAAAGCACGGACGAGATCGCCCACACCATCGCCCCGGTCGGCGGATTTCACGACAACTGCGGCCCCTTCCTGCCGGTTTATCTCGACGCGCACGGACCGCTCCATATCGAGGATTCCCGCCTCGCGATCGTCACGTCCGTGAAGAATATGACCCTGACCGTGACGGGAGCGGCCGTGCATGCCGCGGGCGCGCTGCCGGACGCTTCCGGGCTCAGGATCGAATGCGCCGTGCTGGACGGGGAGACGCCCGTGCTGACGTTCGGCGGCGTCCCGCAGTTCGGCACGGCAAAGCTCTCGGACGAGGCGGACGACGCGCCGTTCAATCCCGGCGCGTGGCGGTTCGAGGCGGCGTTCCCCGGCGCGAAACTCTGGACGCCCGAAACGCCGAACCTGTACCGCCTCAGAGTCCGGCTCTACGCGAACGGCGCGCTCCGCGACGAATCGTTCACGCGGTTCGGATTCCGCGAGGTGTGGTGCGACGGCCCGGACTTCTTCCTGAACGGCGTCAAGCGGCGTCTGCTCGGTTCGAGCACATGGCCCGCCTACGGCTACATCCCGCGCGAAGAGGTGTTCCGCCGCGTGCGCCAGTGGAAGGACGACGGCGTGCTGGCGTTCCGGTTCCACAACCAGCCGTGGCAGGAGGATTACCTGGAGGCATGCGACGAGATCGGCGTCATGACCATCGACGAATCGCCCGTGTACACGGACGGCAACGCCATGTACGCGTACAACGAGGACATTTTCTGGAACAACTTCGCCGACGTGCTGCGCGGGATGATCCGGCGCGACCGCAACCACGCATCGCTCGTCATGTGGAGCGTCGGCAACGAGATCCTGTTCATGGGCTCGGTCAAGTTCTGCCCCGACCTCAACCGCCGCCTCGGCGAAATGGGCACGCTCGCGAAACGGTTCGACCCGACCCGCGCCACGATGTTCGAGGCGGACCGCGACCCGGACGGCAAGTACGACATGATCGGGCTGCACTATCCGCACGAGATGCCCGCGCTGTACGCGTATCCGGACGCAGCCGAATGGCTCGGACGCCGCATCGAGGCGGAAGCCGCCGGCGGCATGCTCGGCAAACAGTCCGGGACGTTTTTCTGGGACCGCAAAAAACCGCTGTACATCGGCGAATACCTGTGGTGTCCGCAGAGCGACTACTCCGTCGGATCCATCTGGTTCGGCGAGGACGTCTACCTCAGCCGCCGGAAATGCAACCACGAGGCGAAGCTGCTGGGCTGGATCGACCAGACCGAGGCGTTCCGCATGGCGAACGTAACCGGCATGTGCCCCTGGACCGCCTACGGATTCGGCGGCACGTCCGTCCCCGGCGCGGCCGAGGCGGAAAAGATATTCTACCGCCGGATCGCGTGCTTCCGGCGCGACCGCTCGGCGCGGGTGTTCGCGGGGACGCGGAAAAACGTCGCGTTCGACGTGCTGAACGACTCGCCGGAGACGCAGGCGCTGAAGCTGACGATCGCGGTCGACGGTGTTGATACGGATTCTATTGAGTTTACGCTCGAACCGGGCGGTGCGCGGACGGTCGGGCCCGGCTTCACGGCGAAGGACGTGCCGGGAAAGGTTCTGCCCGATTTCGAGACGTCCACGCTCGAATTCCGTCTGGCGGCCAACGGAAACGAGGTCCAGCGCGAGAGTTTCCAGTACAAGATCTATCCCGCGCCAGCAGGAGAGGATGTCGAAAACGTTCATGTTTACCGCGCGCCCGGCGACGTCGATTTCGCCTCGCTGGATCCGGCGGCGGACATCGTGGTCGTCGCGGAAAACGTGCTCGGCACGCCGGAAAGCCCCGCGCAGTTCGACGCCGACGGATTCCGCCGCTTCCTGACGGCGGGCGGCCGCACGCTCGTGCTGGCGCAGAATACGCTCGACCCGCTCGGGCTCGGCGTAAATCTCACGGACCACGCGTCGACCATGGCGTTCCCGCTCGCGCCGAACCATCCGCTGCTCGCCGGGCTTGAGCCCGCCGATTTCAAATGGTGGGCGGACGGACACTACATCTCCCGCCGCGAGGTCATCCGCGAGGGCCGCAACGGCCTGGAGGCGCAGCTCGTAACGGGAGGGTTCAGCGCGCTCGCGCAGGGGCCGCTCGCCGATCTGCCGTTCGGGAACGGGCACGCCGTGCTGATGCAGCTCTTCGCCGGAAGCAAACGCGCCGCGGAGCCCGCCGCGGAGATCCTGTACGGAAACGCCGTTTCCTACCTGAAATCCCTCCCGCGCAAACCGTCCGTCCCGGTCAAAGCACTCGCGTCCGACCCGGACGTCCTCCGCGTGCTGCGGACCGTCGGCGCGGACGATTCCGGCGCGGACGGCGCACGGTTCATCGCGGCGGACGGCGCATGCCCCGGGCTGGACATGACGCCGGACCAGCTCGCCGCCTGGATCCGCGACGGCGGCGTCTTCTACTGGCACATGCCGGACGCGGAGACTTTCGAAACGCTGAAACACGCCATCGGCGCGGACGGGATCGCCTGCGTGAAGGGGGCGTGCTCCGGCTTCATCGCCGACCGCACGTCGCCGCTGTTCTTCGGCGTCTCGCACGAAGACCTCACGCACTGCCGCATCTACGACTGGGACAGCAAGCTCGAAATCCAGCCGGACGCCGTCTCCATGCGCTTCGTGCCGGAGGCGTTCGCGCAACCCGGTCCGGTCCCCGGCGCGGTCAGGCTCGACGGCGGCCCGGTCCCGATGAAAACGCCGCCGGTCGGGATGCCCGGATTCGTGGATCCCGCGCCTCATTCGGTCTTCACCGCCGTGCGCGAAACAGCCGGGCTCGCGTGCCTGACGCTCCGCATCGGCGCGCCGGAACCGCTGCCGGACATCGTCGACATGGGCGTGAACGGCGGGCATTTTACGTTCAAGTTCGCCGAAAAGCCGCTGTGCCGCATCGCGGTCGGCGACACGGAACAGGTCTGGTTCGTCCCGGACAGCCCCGGCGAATACCGCACGGTCGTTTATCTCCCCGCCGGGACCTCGCGGATCGACGTCTGCGGTGCGGGCCGTGCCGGAGTCGGCGCGGGCGTGTTCGCGGAGGCGTATCTCTCCGAGGCGGAATACCCCGCCGGATTCGAGGTGCCCGCCGTGCCGGGTTCGCTCGTGAGCTGGAAGCTCGGCGAGGGGCGCGTGGCGCTGGACGGCGCGGACTGGACCTGCACACGCGACGGAAACGGGGTGCGCGGCGAACGGTATCTGAGCGGGGTCCTCCGCAACATGGGCGCGGGATTCCGCACGGAACGCCGGGACGCTGGCGAAGCCGACGACCCGGACAACCTGATCTCGCAGACGCGCATCGCGGGCAAGCTCGTGCAGGTGCTCTCCAACAACACGCTGGTCGAACTGGAAACGGACTTCGAGACCGCGACGTCCGGCGTTCACGTCGTGCACATCGACGCGGTCTGCTACCCCTACCAGCGCATCTATTCTCAGGTCACGGTCGAGATCGACGGCAACCGCGCCGCCGAACGCGAGATCGCGTCCGACGTGACCGCCGGGTACGACCTCGCCGAAGTCACGCTCGGCGCCGGGACGCACCACGTCCGCATGACCTACGGCAACGACGGCTTCGGCGACGGCGGCGACCGCGCGCTCTTCATCCGCAAGCTGAAGGTCCTGCCGAAATAAACGCGTCAGCACCGCACCATGACGCACAGCGCCGCCGCATCCGTTCCCGCAACGGACGGCGGCGTTTTTCCGGGTCCGTTTTCCAATTTTGCCGATTTTTTTTAAAATAAAGCATTTAATCTATGAAAAAAAACAAAAAGTGCATTGATTTCTCACGCGGAATACAGTATAGTTTAAACGGATGGTTGTAATTTTAACCCTAAGCTCAAGGAGCAAGTACATGAAAAAACAAACAGCAGCTTCCCCCGCAAAGAAGAATGAACCTCGCGTCATCGAGTCCGACCTCTCGCAGCTCAAAGGGCCGCGTTCCATGGTCTGGAGCGACTGCGTCGGCGCCGGACGGATCGGCGAAGGCCTCCGCGAATCCTGGCGCAAACAGCTGGAACACTGCCACAAGGAATTCGGATTCCGCTACCTCCGGGCGCACGGCCTGCTCCACGACGAAATGCGCGTTTACACCGAGGACAAAAACGGGAAGCCCGTCTACAACTTCATGTACATCGACGACGTGTACGATTTCCTGCTCTCCATCGGCATGAAGCCTTTCGTCGAGCTCGGATTCATGCCCGAAAAGCTCGCCTCCGGCAAGTTCAAGGACGAACGCCCCGACAAGAACGAAAACACCGTCTTCTGGTGGAAGGCAAACGTGACCCCGCCCGAGAAATACGAGAAGTGGGACGCCCTCATCAAAACGCTCGTCCAGCACTGGACCGACCGCTACGGCGCGGACGAGGTCAAGACCTGGCGCTTCGAAGTCTGGAACGAGCCGAACCTCAACATCTTCTGGCGTCTCGCCGAAAAGGACCGCCTCCCCGAATACCTCAAGCTCTACGAGCACACCGCCAAGGCGGTGAAGTCCGTCAACAAGGACTACCCCGTCGGCGGACCCTCCGGCGCGGGCCCGGTCTTCATCGAGGAGCTCATCGACTACTGCAACAAGAAGAAACTCCCGCTCGACTTCATCACCTACCACACCTACGGGCTCGGCGACGGCCCCAGCGGGCTCGACCAGTACGGCAACCGCAAGCTCTTCCTGCACCCCAGCCTCCACTACGTCTGCGACTGCGCGAACCAGCCCCTCCCCGCCATCGCGAAAAAAGGCAAAAAGAAACTCCCCGTCTACATCACCGAGTGGAATTCCTCCTACTCGCCCGTCGACCCGGTGCACGATTCCTTCTTCGCCGGCCCGTTCATCCTGGAACAGCTCCGCAACACCGAGGCGCTGGACTCCATGAGCTTCTGGACGTTCACGGACATCTTCGAGGAAAACGGCCCCGCGCCGCGTCCGTTCCACGGCGGATTCGGGCTCATGTCCTACCAGGGCATTCCGAAGGCCGCATACTGGGCGTACAAGTATCTCTCCCTCCTCGGAAACACCGAGCTCGTCTCCTCCGACGCATCCTCCTACGTCTGCCGCGATGAAAAAGGCGGCGTGCAGGTCCTCTTCTGGGATCTCACCCACCCCACGAACGGCGGCAAGGTCAGCAACCAGGACTTCTTCTTCAAGACCGTCCCCGCGACCGCCAAGGGCGAGGCGTCCGTCGTGCTGCATCACCTCCCCGCCGGCGAGTACGACGTCAAGGTCTTCATGATCGGATTCCAGCAGAACGACCCGTACACGCTCTGGCTGAACGCCGGCGCACCCGCCGACCTCACCCGCGAGGACGTGGAGGAGCTGAAGAAGAATTCCGCCATGGAACCGGTGTTCCAGTCCGGCGTAAGGGTCGACGGCATGGTCACGCTCACGATGCCGCTCCAGGCGAACAGCGTGTATTTCATCAGCCTCACGCCGACGAAACTTGATCCTGTGAAGCCCGCGCCTGCCAAGAAGGCGGAGGCAAAGCCTGTTGAAAAGGCCCCGGCGAAACCCGCCACGAAGCCCGCGCCTGCCAAGAAGGCGGAGGCAAAGCCTGTTGAAAAGGCCCCGGCGAAGCCCGCCGCAAAGCCCGCGCCCGCCAAGAAGGCGGAGGCAAAGCCTGTTGAAAAGGCTCCGGCGAAGCCCGCCGCAAAGCCCGCACCTGCCAAGAAGGCGGAGGCAAAGCCTGTTGAAAAGGCTCCG
>CACZEK010000014.1 GCA_902780135.1 uncultured bacterium | reverse complement strand
TCACGGGCAAAGTGAAATTCGTCGGGTTCGACTCCGACCCGGTCCTGCTCGAAGGCATCGAAAAGGGCGAAGTGGAGGCGCTCATCGTGCAGAACCCGTTCGAGATCGGGTATTCCGGCGTGAAGACCGCCGTCGCGATCCTCCAGGGCAAAAAAGTCGAAAAGCTCAAACCCATCCCCAGCATGATCGTCGACAAGGCAAACCTCGACGAGATGAAGGCGAAATTCCCCGCCGCGCTCGGGCTCACCTCCGGCAAGGCCGCGGCGGGCAAGGCGCAGACCGGCAAGACCATCGCCGTCATCCCGAAGGGCACCGCCTCCATGTGGTGGGAAGTCGTCCGCAAGGGCGCGGAGAAGGCGGGCGACGAGGAAGGCTACAAGATCAGCTGGAACGGACCCGAACAGGAAAACGACCGCGAAAAGCAGATCCAGTCCGTCGAGGATTCCCTCACGCGCGGCGCGGTCGCGCTCGTGCTTGCGCCGAACGACTCCAAGGCGCTCGTCCGCCCGGTCGAAAAGGCGAAAGGATCCGGCATCCCGGTCGTCATCATCGACTCCAGCATCGAGACCGACAAATACGATTCCTTCGCCGCCACGGACAACGTCGCGGGCGGAGCGGACGCCGCGCGCAGGCTCGGCGCGGTGCTGAACGGGCACGGCAAAGTCATCCTCACGTGCTTCATCCAGAACTCCGCGTCCACCGACGACCGCGCGAAAGGATTCCGCGACACCATCGCGAAGGAATTCCCCGGCATCACGATCGTCGCCGAACAGTACACGCTCGGCACGGTCGAGGACGCCCGCCTCACGGGCAAAGTGAAATTCGTCGGGTTCGACTCCGACCCGGTCCTGCTCGAAGGCATCGAAAAGGGCGAAGTGGAGGCGCTCATCGTGCAGAACCCGTATGAGATCGGATATTCCGGCGTGAAGACCGCCGTCGAGCTCCTGGACGGAAAGAGCGTCGACAAGCTCAAGCCGATCCCGAGCATGATCGTCGACAAAGCCAACCTCGAACAGATGAAAGCGGATTTCCCGTCCGCGCTGGGGCTCTGACCATGGCGGAAAACACCTCTCAATATTCCCTGGCGATGCACGACATCGTCAAGACGTTCGGGCCGGTGACCGCCCTTTCCGGCGTCAGCTTCTCGGCGCGCCCGGGCACCGTCCACGCCCTCTGCGGCGAAAACGGCGCGGGCAAATCCACCCTCATGAAAGTCCTCTCCGGCATCTACACGCCGGACTCCGGCTCCATCGAACTCTTCGGCGAAAAAGTCGAACTGCTCTCCCCGAAGGACTCGCTCGACCGCGGCATCTCCATGCTCTACCAGGAACTCGACCTGGCGGGCGACCTCACCGTGGCGGACAACATCTTCCTCGGGCGCGAGATCATGAAATTCGGGCGCATGGACTCCAAGGCGATGCGCGAACGCGCCCTCGCCATCATCAGGGAGAACAGCTTCGACCTCGACCCGGACGCCCTCATCAGCACGCTGTCGACCGGCGACTGCCAGCTGGTCGAGCTGCTGAAGGCGCTGGAACGCAACGCGAAGATCATCGTGATGGACGAGCCGACGTCCTCGCTCTCCGAGAAGGAGGCGGAACAGCTCTTCTCCATCGTGAAGGACCTCCGCAAACGCGGCCTCACCATCATCTACATCTCGCACAGGATGGAAGAGGTCATGGACCTCGCCGACGACGTGAGCATTCTGCGCGACGGCGCGGTCGTCTCCTCCGGCCCGCTCTCCGAGTACACCGTCCAGCGCATCGTGCACGAGATGGTCGGGCGCGAGCTCTCCGACTACTACCCGCCGCGCAGCGTGACGATCGGCGACGTCTGCTTCGAGGCGAAAGGACTCGCCTCCGACGAGGGCATCGAAGACATCTCGTTCCAGGTCCGCCGCGGCGAAGTCGTCGGCATGGCGGGACTCGTCGGCGCGGGACGCACCGAGACAGCGCGCGCGATCTTCGGGCTCCAGCCGCTCACGGCGGGCCAGCTCTTCCTGAACGGAAAGGAACTGCACATCAAGACGCCCGCGGACGCCATCGCGGGGCGCATCGCTTATCTCCCCGAGGACCGCAAGCGCTGCGGCCTCTGCGTCGGCCTGCCCTGCCGGGACAACATCATGCTCCCGAACTACGAGGCGACCGGCATGAAGTGGTTCCTGAATTTCGGAAAGGAACAGGCGCTCATGGACGAATACGGCGGGAAAGTCAAGCTCAAATGGGCGTCCCCGTACGACGAAGCATCCTCGCTTTCCGGCGGCAACCAGCAGAAACTCCTTGTGGCGCGCTGGCTCCTCGCCAACCCGGACTTCATCATCTTCGACGAACCCACGCGCGGCATCGACGTCGGCGCGAAGAAGGAGATCTACACGCTCATCAACGAGCTCGCAGCCGCGGGCAAGGGCGTCCTCGTGATCTCGTCCGAGCTGCCCGAGCTCTTCGGCATCTGCGACCGTCTGCTCGTCTTCCGCAGGAAGCGCCTCGCGGCACAGCTTGAAACCGCCAAAACCACACAGGAAGAAGTCATGCACTTCGCCGTCTGCTGACACTCAACTCAGGAGTATTGACATACTATGAACCGATTCGCCAAACAACTGCTTCCGTTCTGCTCCCTCATCTTCATCATTTCCCTCTGCACGTTCCTGGAGCCGGACAATTTCCTTTCCACACGCAACCTCGTCAACGTCCTCTGCCGTTCCTCCATCAACGGCATCATGGCTGCGGGCATGACCTACATCATCATCACCGGCGGCATTGACCTCTCCGTCGGCTCCATGCTCGCCGTGTGCGGCATGATCGGCGCGGCGTCCATGCTGTATTTTTCCGGCGGGACCTGGGCCGACATCTCGTCCGGCAACTACATCCACCTGAAGCTCGGCGCGATGATCGCCGGCACGCTCGTCTGCGTGCTCGCGGGCGCCGTCTGCGGCTTCGCCAACGGCATGCTGATCACGAAACTGAAACTCGCACCGTTTATCGTCACGCTCGGCACCATGAGCATCTTCCGCGGCATCTCCTACATCATGAACGCGGGCAAGCCGTTCGCCGTCTCCGACTACAGCTGGCTTGACACCGGACGCGTCGCGGGCATCCCCTCCTCCGTAATCCTGCTCGTCATCGTCATGATCGCCTTCTGGTTCCTCCTGAAGCACACACGGTTCGGACGCTACACCTACGCCATCGGCTCCAACGTCCAGACCGCGTTCCACGCGGGCATCAACGTGAACAAGACGCTCGTCTGGATCTACACCCTCACCGGCGCGCTCGTCGGACTCGCCTCCATGATCACCGTCAGCCGCGCCAGCACAGCGCAGCCCACCGCCGGCATCTCGCTCGAACTCGACATCGTCGCCGCCTGCATCATCGGCGGCTGCGCACCGTCCGGCGGACGCGGCACCATGATCGGCACCGTGATCGGCACGCTGCTCATCAGCTTCCTCCGCAACGGGCTCACCCTGCTCGACATCTCCACGAACGTCCAGCTCGTTGTGATCGGCCTCATCATCATCGTCGCCGTGACCGCCGACCAGATCGCGACCCGCCGGAAAGCCACCTGATCCCCGGATCCCCTTCGGGCACACCTGCCGGACAGGGAAGACACCTTTCGTGTGCGCGAGCATAAGCCGCGCACCATTTCGGCACAGCCTGCTGTGGCCGCACGGGTCCCGTTTTCCGTGCGGCTTTTTCACGCCCCGGAGCACAGCCGATGCGGCGGGCGAACCGTTCCATGACCTGTCCGCGGAATACCGGCATGACCTCGCCTTTCCCCGTTTTCAGCTTGTTTTTCCCATTCCGAAGCGTTTTCTTTTTATTTAAAAACTTGACAACCCCGCATTATGATGCTATATTAGTGCAATTCGGAGCCATTTTTTTGCACGATTCATAAAACGAACTATGGAAATCTCATGAGTCAAAATCCAAACAACAGAAACTCTCTTCTGCTGTGCTTCCAGGAAATCATCAAGATGATGCCGCAGGCGGGCGACCTCAACGCCTTCCTGTCCGCGCTTGAGGGCGTCGACGACCCCCTGGAACTCTGCCTGAAGCTCGCGAACAAGTTGCGGCTCGCGCCCGAAAGCCGCGGCGACGTCACCATCGAGGAACTCGCCTCCTTCTTCGGCGCGCCGATCTTCCTTCAGCTCAACAACGGCAACTGGGTGCTCTACCTCGGCATCCGCAAGCTCCTGCAGGGCGGCGTCCAGCAGGAACGCTACGCCGTGTTCGATCCGCTGACCAAGGTCCAGGGCAAGATGCTGTTCCTCCAGAAGGACCAGCTCCTCAAGTCCTGGTCCGGCAAGGCGGTCTTCATCCGCATGGAGATGCGCGGCTGCTCGGTCGACGGCAAGCAGACCTCCCTCTACTGCCTCGCCTCCATCGTGAAGCACTACGGCGACGACACGGACGTCGGACGCCTGATGCACGAATACGCGATCTCCGAGGACGAGCCGTCCATCCGCCTGCTCGGCAAGATCGCCGACGACCTCGACTACAAGACGAAGGAAATCCGCGTCAAATGGGCGAAGCTCCCGAAGATCGGCGCGGCGTTCCCCTGCATGGCGATCAAGAAGGACGGACGTTTCGCCGTCCTCTGCGGCGTGCGCGATGTCCCCGAGAGCGTCGCCTACCCCGACGAGAAGGACGACAAGCCGAAGCTCACGACCGAGGCGCTCATCAAGCAGTCCGACGAGGTCGTCCCCGGCGCGGACCCCGATCCCGCCGACGCGCAGGAGGAGAAGCCCGTCGAAGAAGGCCCGAAGCTCGTCCAGCAGGCCGCGATCTGGGATCCTTACGTGACCGACGGGCACCGCCCCGCCGTCACGTTCATGAACGAGGAGGAATGGAACGAGAAGTATTCCGGCCGCATCGTCCTCGTGAAGAAGCACTACTCCATCGTCGACGAGAACCAGAAGTTCGGCCTCCGCTGGTTCATCCCGGAATTCTTCCGCCAGAGGACGCTTCTGGCGCAGGTCGCCATCGCCATCCTGGCGATCAGCGCGATCGGACTGGTCGTCCCGCTGTTCTTCCAGATCGTCGTCGACAAGGTGCTCGTGAACGAAGGCAAGATGACGCTCATGACCATCGGCATCGGCGTCACGATCATGCTCTGCGTCAACGCCATCCTGGAATACCTCGAAAAGTATTTCCTGCTCTACGCCACGAACCGCATCGACATCCGACTGGCGGTGAAGACGTTCGCGCGCCTGCTCAGCCTTCCGGTCGACTTCTACGAACGCATCTCGTCCGGCGTGCTCATCAAGCACATGCAGCAGACCGAGCGCATCCGCTCGTTCCTGTCCGGCAGCCTGTTCTACACCGCGCTGGAGCTCCTCTCCCTCGTGGTCTTCCTGCCGTTCCTCTTCCTCTACAGCCCGATCCTCACCGGCGTCGTGCTGCTCTTCACGTTCCTGATGGCGCTGGTCATCGCGGTCCTCATCAAGCCGTTCCAGCACCGCCTCGAGGAGCTGTACATGGCGGAAGGCAAGCGCCAGGCGATGCTGGTGGAGACGATCCACGGCATCCGCACCGTGAAGTCCCTCGCGCTCGAGCCCACGCAGCAGCGCAAATGGAACGACACGGCGGCGTTCGCGATCACGCGCTATTTCCGCGTGGCGCAGATCTCCATCACCGCCAGGACGCTCTCCGGCCTGATCGAAAAGCTCATGTTCATCGCCATCATCTGGATCGGCGCGCTCGCGGTCTTCGACGGCACGCTGACCGTCGGCAAGCTCATCGCGTTCCAGATGCTCTCCGGGCGCGTCACCGGGCCGCTGGTCCACATCGTCGGACTCGTCCACGAATACCAGCAGACCCTCCTCTCCGTCCGCATGCTCGGCGTCGTCATGAACTGCCCGCAGGAGCAGGTCGGCGGCTCCCTCCACCACCAGCTCCAGGGCGAGCTCTCCATCGAGAACGTGAACTTCCGGTACTCCCCGGACACCCCGATGGTCATCAAGGACTTCAACCTCCACATCTCGCCCGGCTCCACCATCGGCCTCGTCGGACGCTCCGGCTCCGGCAAGACCACGCTCACCAAACTCATCCAGGGCCTCTATCCCCTCCAGACAGGCATCATCAAGTACGACGGCATCGACATCCGCGAGATCGACCGCGCGTCGCTGCGTTCCGCCATCGGCATCGTGCTTCAGGACAACTACTTCTTCTACGGCACCGTCCGCGAGAACCTGTCCCTCACGAAGAAGGACGCCACCATGGAGGAGATCATCTACGCCGCACGCCTGGCGGGCGCCGACGAGTTCGTCCAGAAAATGAGCCGCGGATACGACTCCCTCCTGGAGGAAAACGCCTCCAACCTGTCCGGCGGCCAGCGCCAGCGTCTCGCCATCGCGCGCGCCCTGCTCCCGAATCCGCGCTTCCTCATTTTCGACGAAGCCACCAGCGCGCTCGACCCGGAAAGCGAGACCATGGTCCGGAAGAACCTGAACATGATCGCCAGAAACCGCACGGTGTTCATCATTTCGCACCGCCTCTCCGTCCTCTGCCGCGCCGACAGGATCGTGGTCATGGACCACGGCGACCTGATCGAACAGGGCACGCACAAGGAACTGCTCGCGCAGGGCGGCATTTACGCCGACTTCTGGAAACAACAAATGGGGTTTGACGAAGATGAGCAAGAATAATCAGAACAACCTGCCCGTCAAGAGCATGAAATCCGCGCAGGATTTCCAGCCCGATGCCATCATGCTGGAGACCCACGCGCCTCCGATCCCGCTTCACGTCATCTGGTACATCATCATCTTCCTGGTCATCGGCTTCATCGTCTGGGCATGCTACGCCCACGTCGACAAGGTCGTCGTCGCCGCCGGCAAGATCGTCACGGAGCGCCCGAACATCGTCATGAAGCCGTTCGAACGCGCCACGATCGAGAAGGTGCACGTCCGCACAGGACAGGAAGTGAAGGAGGGCGACCTGCTCTTCTCGTTCGACCAGACCAACAACAAGGCCGAGCTCGAACGCATCTCCGAACAGCTCCTGGCGTTCAAGGCGCACCGCGACCGTCTCCAGGCGGAGATCAACGGCTACGACAAGCCGTTCCCGCTCCCCGAAAAGCCGAACACGTTCGAGATCCTCCAGCACAACGCGTTCGAGGCGCGCAGGAACTCCTACAACAGCAGGCTGCTCTCCTATGAGGCGACCATGGCGCGCTATCAGAAGACGCTCGAACAGCTCCACATTTCCATGGAGAAGTTCGAGGCGCGCAAGGACAAGCTGGACGAGATCGAAGCCATGATGAAGGGGTTCGAGGACACCCGCGTGGTCAGCCTCCGCGACTACCTGAACATCCAGGTCCAGGTCATCGAGACCGCCATCTCCGTCGACCAGCAAAAAGTCTCCATCGTCGAGAACGAGCAGGCGATCAAGTCCGTCAAGGCGGAACGCGACTCCTTCGTCAGCGACTGGCACCGCCAGATCTACGAAGAGCTCGTCGATGTCGACCGCAACATCAGCTCCCTCGAACAGCAGCAGGTCCAGACCGCGCGCATGGTCCAGTACACCGAGCTCCGCGCGCCGTGCGACGCCGTCGTCCACGAGATCGCGCCGTTCCAGGAAGGCTCCGCGGTCCGCGAGGCGGAATCCCTGATCACCCTGATCCCGCTCAGCGACGAGATCGAAGTCGAGGTCAACATCCCCGCCAAGGACATCAGCTGGGTGCGCGTCGGCCAGACCTGCCGCGTCAAGTTCGACACCTATCCCTTCCAGCAGTGCGGCACGCGCGACGGCAAGATCACCTACATCTCCGAAGACGCGTTCACCGGACACGAAAACATGATGTCCGAGGACGCCATGACCGGCGACGCGGGCGGACGCCTCAGCAAAATGGCGCGCGGCGCGACCTACCAGGCACACATCCTGCTCGATCCCGGCGATTTCCGCGGCTGGGCGAAGGGCGCGAAGATACGCCCCGGCATGACCGTCAACGCCGAGATCAAGGTCGGCGACCGCACCGTCATCAACTACATCATCAATCCCTTCGTCAAGGCGCTTGACGAATCCATCCGTGAGCCGTAACGGCTTCCCTCCGGTCCGGCGGACGCACGCAAAAAGATGTATCCGCCGGATTGCTTCCGCCGCGTCCGTTCACAGATGCGGCGGATTTCTTTTCCGCCCGGACGAATGATGCACTGTCCCCCGCGGGAAAGGTCCGGACCGGGATCGCCCGCCCGGTTTCAAGCGCGGGAAAACGAGCGGGAATGCGCGTTTTTTCCAAACAAAATCGCGTTTCCGGCTTGACATTTCCAAAGGATGCGGTATATTAATATTCTGTCTCTTGTATTTGAATATCAACCTTATATAATTTGGAGAACGAAAATGGCACATAAAAAAGGCCAGTCCAGCAGCCGCAACGGCCGCGACAGCAAACCGAAAATGCGTGGAGTCAAAGCCTACGGCGGTCAGTTCGTGACCGCGGGCAGCATCATCGTCAGACAGTGCGGCACGCACATCCATCCGGGCAAGAACACCGGTCTCGGCCGCGATTTCACGATCTTCGCCCTCTGCGACGGTCACGTCAAATTCAACAAGAAAGCTCAGAGATCCGTGGAAATCGTTCCCATCGCGGAAACGATCCCCGCGGAGGCCGCTCAGGCGTAATCCTGCGGCGTTCCCGCTTCTTTCCTTTTTTGTTTCTTCCTGCCCCGGTTTACGCTGTCGTTTGCCGGGGTATTTTCGTAACAACGGCGCAGAGGCCGCAGATACGCCTCGAAGCCGCATCACAGGTAACCGCTCATGTTTGTTGATCGCGCTGAAATCACTGTCAAGGCCGGAAACGGCGGCAACGGCTGCTGCAGCTTCCGCCGCGAGGCGTTCGTCCCGAAGGGCGGCCCGAACGGCGGCGACGGCGGCGACGGCGGCGACGTCATCTTCGTCGCGTCCACCGGCGAGCTCACGCTTTCCGATTTCGTCTTCAACCGCCATTTCTCCGCGGAGAACGGCGGCGACGGACGCAGCAAGGACATGCACGGACGCCGCGGTCAGAACCTCGTCATCAAGGTCCCGCTCGGCACCATCATCCGCAACAAGGAGACGGGCGACGTCCTCGCCGACATCGACGAGGCGGGCGCCGAGGTCGTCATCGCGAAGGGCGGACACGGCGGACGCGGCAACGCGCGTTTCGCCACGCCGTCCAACCGCGCCCCGCGCGAACACGAACCGGGCGAAGTGACCGAGCCGCTCGAGCTCGGCCTGGAGCTGAAGCTCATCGCCGACGTCGCGCTCGTGGGCTATCCGAACGCCGGAAAGTCCACGCTCCTCAGCCGCATCTCCAACGCGCACCCGAAAGTCGCCGCCTACCCGTTCACCACCCTGCACCCCGTCATCGGCGTCATGGAATACCCCGACTTCCGCAAGGTCACGGTCGCGGACATCCCCGGCCTCATCGACGGCGCGCACCTCAACAAGGGCCTCGGGCACTATTTCCTCCGCCACATCGAGCGCACCAAGCTCCTGATCTACCTCGTCGACCTCGGCGGCGTGGACGGGCGCGATCCGAACGACGACGTCCGCATCCTCAAGAACGAGCTGGAAGCCTACATGGAGGGCCTGAGCTCCCGCGCGAAGATCGTGCTCGCGAACAAGACCGACCTCGTGGAGGACCAGGAGCAGATCGACGATTTCATCCTGAACGCCGAGGACGGACTTGAGGTCATCCCGATCAGCGCGAAGAACGACGCCTCCTTCGAACAGGTCAAACAGCGCATCCGCGAACTGCTCGACGAACTCGCCGCGCAGCAGCAGGCGGAGGAATGGAAGAGGTCCCTGTGACCATGCCCGGCCCCGAAGGCAGACGCGTCCTCATCACCGGCGCGGCGCAGCGGCTCGGAGCCGTCGTCGCGCGCGCCTTCGCCGAATCCGGCGCCGCGGTCGTCGTGCATTGTTTCCGCTCGCGCGAGGACGCGGAAAAACTCGTCGCCTCGCTGCCCCCCTGCCCCGGACCGCTCCGACATGAAGCCGTTTCCTGCGACCTCGCCGACCCCGGCGCCGTGCGCCGCATGGCGGAAGCCGTCGGCCCGGTCGACTGCCTCGTGAACAACGCCGCGATGTGGATCCGCGGGGACGCGCCGCAATCCGAGCTCGACCGGCAGGAGGCGGTGAACCACCTCGCCCCCTGCGAACTCATCCGTCTTTTCGCCCGCATGCGCCCGCAGACGCGCGAATTCTCCGCCGTCAATATTCTCGACGCCGCGACGCTTTCGTCGTCCGATCCCGCCTCGCCGTACGAAGCATCGAAAGCCGCCCTCCGCCGCGACACGATCGAACTCGCCCGCGAGCTCGCCCCGCACGTCCGCGTCAACGCCGTCGCGCCCGGCCCGGTCTTCCCCCCGCGCGAGCTCGGCGACGCCGGCATGAAACACACGCCCGGCACGCTCCCGCTCAAACGCCCCGTCGATCCGCTCGACGTCGCCCGCGCGGTCGTCTTTCTCGCCTCCGCGCCGTCCGTCACGGGCGCGGTCCTTCCGGTCGACTGCGGCCGCTCCCTTCTTTCCCCGCAACCATGAAAGGCTTCTGAACATGAAACACTTTATGTTCCACCTGATTTCCGTCGTATTCCTGATCATCCTGTTCCTGGTCGCGCTCGATCTTTCCCGCGACAAGCAGAAGATGCAGAAACGGATCGACGGGCTTTCGGAAAAGAGCGCCGCCGCCGAACTGCTTCTGGAGAAGGAACGCGCGGAAACCGCGGCGAAAGCTGCCCGGCTTGAGGCGGAAAACAAGGACCTGCAGGAAAAACTCGACATCCTGGAGCAGTCCGTCGCCGAAATGGGACGCCGGTTCCAGGTCGTCTCCGCCCGCGACGTGAAGATGCTCGGCCTGACGTTCGAACAGACGCCGCGTTCCGACGCCGACGCCGCATCGGCGGTCACGCTCGCCGATTCGGTGAAGGACGCCGCGCCCGCCGCGTTCAAGACCGCCGCCGAAACGACGCTGGCTCCCCTGATCGCGACCCCGCGGGAACTCGTCCTCGACGCCGAATCCGGCTACGTCGTCGACCCCCTCGCCGCCATCGTCGAGACCGCCGCGAAAGCCGCGAATCTCTCCGCCTCCACCGCCGTTTACTGGGACATCCGCCGCAAGGAGTTCCGTTCCGAAGTCACCGTCTCCGACCCGGCGAAGAAAGCAAAGGACGCCGTCGTCTCCCTCGGCGGCGACCCGAAGCTCTTCCGCAACGCCACGTTCCAGCTCTCCCCGAAGACCACCGTCTTCCCGTTCACCGACATCTCCCTGCTCTCCCGCAACGGCGTCGACCTCTTTTCCAGGCCGGCGTCCATCCCCGTCGGCGGCCTCTACGTTCACTATTTCCGCGTGTACAGCAAGGGGCCGTGGGTGCTCGAATACGTCTTCCCGGATGACCTCGAACCCGAATCCGTGAACATGAACCTCATGCCGCTCACGCCGGGCTCGTCCATCACATCCACCATCTCCGGCAAAGTCTTCACGTTCCAGGTCGACGCGAAGGACAACGAGACCGACTTCCTCGTGATCGCCGACAGGCCGTTCTTCCCCGCGCAGGCATCCATCCGGCTGAAATGACGCCCGCGCATGTTCGCGCATACCGCATTTTCAAAAAACACGGTTGAAAAATACGGCGGAAACGAGTATATTGTTTGATTGACTTTTTTTCACCAATCCACAAATTGAGGAGTTTACCCCATGAAAGTCGTAGTCGCTTACTCCGGAGGGCTTGACACCTCCGTCATCGTGAAATGGGTCAAGGAGACCTACAACGCCGAAGTCATCGGTTACTGCGCCGACGTCGGACAGGCCGAAGAGACGTCCGGAGTCGAACAGAAGTGCATCAACACCGGCGCGACCAAGTGCTACGTGGAAGACCTCACCGAGGAATTCGCCCGCGACTTCATCTTCCCGATGATGCAGGCGAACGCCATCTACGAGGGCAACTACCTCCTCGGCACCTCCATCGCCCGCCCGCTCATCGCCAAGCGCCTCGTCGAGGTCGCCAAGGCCGAGGGCGCGGACGCCATCTGCCACGGCGCGACCGGCAAGGGCAACGACCAGGTCCGTTTCGAGATCAACGCGAACGCCATCGACCCGTCCATCAAGATCATCGCCGCCTGGCGCGACCCGAACTGGCACTTCCGCTCCCGTTCCGAAATGATCGAGTACGCCCACAAGAACAACATCCCGGTGTCCAGCACGCTGAAGAAGCCGTACTCCATGGACCGCAACCTCCTGCACATCTCGTTCGAGGGCGGCATCCTGGAGGATCCGTGGCAGGAATGCCCGGAGGACATCTCCGTGATGACGAAGCCGCTCTCCCAGGCGGCGAACGAGCCGGAAGACGTGATCATCGAGTTCGAAAAGGGCGTCCCGGTGAAGGTCAACGGCGAAGCGCTCTCCCCCGCGAACATCATGCGCAAGCTGAACGAGCTCGGCTCCAAGCACGCGGTCGGCCGCGTCGACATCGTCGAGAACCGTTTCGTGGGCATGAAGTCCCGCGGCGTGTACGAGACCCCCGGCGGCACCATCCTCTACACCGCGCACCGCGGCCTCGAGGAGATCACCATGGACCGCGAGGTCATGTTCCTGCGCGACAGCTTCATCCCGACGTACGCGCGCCTGATCTACAACGGCTTCTGGTACGCGCCCGAACGCGAAATGCTCCAGGCCGCCATCACCGAAAGCCAGAAGTTCGTCACCGGCGAAGTCCGCGTGAAGCTCTTCAAGGGCGCCTGCCACGTGACCGGACGCCGTTCCCCGTTCAGCCTCTACGACGACAACCTGTCCACGTTCGAGAAGGACGACGTGTACGACCACAAGGACGCCGCCGGCTTCATCAAGCTGAACGCACTCCGTCTGCGCGTCCTCGCCAGAAGCGCGCAGAAGCGCTATTGATCCGCTGCCGCCGCCGGTTCGGAATATGGCTGCTCCGGCAGAGGACAGACACCCGCCCATCCTCCTCCGGGACGACTCGTGGCTTTCGTTCAACGCCCGCGTCCTGGAGGAAGCCATGGACCCCGCCGTCCCCCTGCTCGAACGCGCCAAATTCCTTTCCATTTTCGGCAGCAACCTCGACGAATTCTTCATGGTGCGGATCGCCGGCCTCGCCCGGCACGCGCCCGATGCGGTCGCCCGTTTCGGCGGCCGCTATTATTTTTCCCCGTTCGAGCTCAGGAAGAAACTGATCCGGCGCGTCCGCGGCCTGACGGCGCGGCAGTACGCCAGCTGGGAACGCGACCTGAAGCCCGCGCTCGCCGCGCACGGCATCCGCATCGTCCGCTGGGACGAACTGCCGGAGGATTGCGCCGCGAAGGCGTCCGCGCTCTTCGACCGCGAATACCGTTCCGTCCTGACCCCGGTCGCCGTCGATCCCGGCGCGGAGGAACCGCCGCTCGTGCCCGGCCTCGCGCTGGAACTTCTCATCCGCGTGCAGTGCCCCGCCGGAGATGATCTCTTCGGCGGCGGACAGGATGAGGTCCGCACCGCGTTCATGCAGGTGCCGACCCGTTCGGGACGGTTCCTTCGGTTCGAACCGGAGGACGCGCCGGGCGAAATCCTGCTTCTGCCGCTGGAGGAGCTGGTCGGGGCGAAAGCCGCCGGGTTCTTCCCCGGCTGCACCGTGCTCGAATGCGCGGCGTTCCGCGTCACGCGCGACCGCGACCTGACCCCGGACGAGGACACCGGCGACCTGCTCAGCGAGATGCAGGCGATCCTGCGGAAACGCGGCAAGCGCACGATCGTGCGGCTGGAGACGTCCGCCGCCATGTCCGCCGGAGCGCGGGCGTTCCTCATGCGCACGCTCGGCGTGACGCCCGACGAACATTTCTCCGTCCGCGGCCCGGTCGACCTGACGTGCCTCATGGAACTTCGCGACCTCCCCGGCCGCGCCGCCCTGCTCGACCCGCCGCTGCCGCCCCTGCCCTCCGTCCACTGCCCCGCGGACCGCTCCATGTTCGACTGCATCCGCGACGGCGGCCCGTTCTTCCTGCACGTCCCGTACGAATCGTTCGACCCGGTGATCCGGCTGCTCAACGAGGCGGCGGACGACCCGGACGTGATCGCGGTCAAGCAGACGCTGTACCGCGTGGGCCAGGACCCGCCGGTCGTCCACGCGCTCATCCGCGCGGCGCAGGCGGGCAAACAGGTCACGGTCTTCTTCGAGATCATGGCGCGGTTCGACGAGGAGAACAACATCCGCCTCTCGCGCGAGCTCGCCGACGCGGGCGCGCACGTCGTGTACGGCGTGCCGCGGATCAAGGTCCACGCGAAGATGCTGCTCATCGTCCGCCGCGAGGGAAACGAGGTGCGGCGCTACCTGCACCTGCCGACCGGAAACTACAACTGCTCCACCGTGAAGCAGTACACCGACATCGGGCTTTTCACCTGCGACGACGCGCTCGCGGACGACGTTTCCGCGCTCTTCCACGCCATCACCGGGCTCGCCGCCCCGGCGACCTGGAACAAGATCGTCGCCGCCCCGTACGACATGCGCGAACGCATCCTCGCCATGATCGACCGCGAGGCCGCGCTCTCCACGCCCGCGCACCCCGGCGGCATCACGCTGAAGCTGAACGCGCTTCAGGACCCGGAGGTCATCGAACACCTCTGCGATGCCGCACGGCGCGGCGTACGCATCGACATGGTCGTCCGCGGCATCTGCGCCCTCAATCCCGACTCGCTCCCGCCCGAAGCCGCCGCGAACATCCGCGTCGTCAGCATCGTGGACCGTTTCCTGGAGCACTCCCGCATCTACCGGTTCGCGAACGGCGGCGCGCCGGAATACTTCATCGGCAGCGCGGACCTCATGCCGCGCAACCTCTCCCGCCGCGTGGAGATCCTCGTCCCGGTCGAATCCCCCGCGCTTCAGGACGAGCTGGACGTGATCCTCTTCACTTCGCTCCACGACCGCCGGAAGGGACGCCGCCTGCTCGGGGAGAACCGCTATTCGCACACCTCCGGCACGGTTCAGTACGAATCCGAACGCGCCCAGGTCTCGCTTTACAACTACTACAGAAAACGCCTGGAGCGCCCCGGATTCCCGCAGGACGCCCCGGCAACGGAGTATTGAACGATATGGATATGTCCGAACTTGAACGCCTCGTGAACGTCATGCGCCGCCTGCGCGCGCCCGACGGATGCCCCTGGGATCGCGAACAGACCCACGAATCCCTCAAAAAGTGCCTCGTCGGAGAGGCCGCCGAATACCTCGACGCCGTCGACCATAAGTCCGACGCGGAGATGTGCGAGGAGCTGGGCGACCTCCTCATGCAGGTCGTCATGAACAGCGTCATGGCGGAGGAACGCGGCGCGTTCACGCTGGAGGACGTCGCGCGCGGCATCTCCGACAAGATGATCCGCCGCCATCCGCACGTCTTCGGCGACGTCCACGTGGACAACTCCGCGCAGGTGCTCGTGAACTGGGAGAAGATCAAGAAGACCGAGCACGACGACTACCGCAAGTCCGCGCTCGACGGCGTGCCGCGCAACCTCCCCGCCGTGCTCCGTGCCGAAAAGCTCCAGAAGAAGGCCGCCAAGCACGGATTCGACTGGACCAACGACGCCGACATCCTCGCGAAGGTCCGCGAAGAGATGGCGGAGCTGGAGGAGGCGTACAAGTCGGGCAGCCGCGACCGCGTCAACGACGAGGCCGCGGACCTCGTGTTCGCCATTGTCAATTTCCTGCGCTTCCGCGGCGAAAACTGCGAGGAGGTCGTGAACCGCGCTTCCGACAAGTTCGACCGCCGTTACCGCGCCGTCGAGTCCAAGCTCGCCGCCGAGGGAAAGACCGTCGACGGCACCCCCATGGACCGCCTCGACGAACTCTGGAACGAAGCCAAGGCGGAAGAAAACCCAAAGTAATCCGCCTCCCCGTCACGGAGCACGGCACAGAATAAGTCTTATTGGACCAATAAGACCTATTTTCGCACGGTGGAGAGCCGGATTTGCGAGGCTGCGGAGGGCAAAAAAGACCGCCCCGGACGGCAGTTATCCGCACGGCCATGACGGATTCATCGAACCGGGACGAGTGCGATGCGGAAGCCGAAGCCGAGGCCGTCAATCACCTTTATAATCCTTCCACAGGTGCCCTCGCCGCCTCCGCCGCAGCCGCCTCCGCCTGCAGAGCTTTAGCCCACGTGTCTGGGACGAGCGCAACGCGGAAGCCGTAGGAATAGTCGACATTGTTGCCGTAGTTGTCATTGCGCCAGCGGGTTCGACATTCCTTTTCGCTGAAGTAGCAGCCACCCCGGTAAGCACGATAGTCTTCGCTACGGTACCCTGATCCACTACCCAATAGTTTATAATTCTCCCGCGCAAACTCCGCCGTCAGTTTACTGCTGTCTTCTTCCCAGTCGTCCAGACACCACTCATAGACATTGCCGCTCATGTCGTACAATCCGAGTTCGTTCGGCATCTTCATCCCTACCGGATGCGTCATATCATCGGCGTTGCCTCTATACCATGCCACCTCGTCAGGCCAGTTGCTTCCGCTGTACTTGTAACCTTTGCTCTTGTTCCCCCCTCGTGCCGCGTATTCCCACTGCGTCTCCGTCGGAAGCGAGAACAACCATCCGTCAGGAGCTATGCCGCCCGTGTTCAGTTTATCACAAAACTTCATCGCCTTGTCCCAACCTATCCACTGCGCGGGCTGATTGTCCCCCTTGAAACGTGTCGTTTGCTCCCCCATTACCGCACGCCACTGCGCCTGTGTCACCTCGGTCTGCGCCAGATAAAAGTCCTGCGTCAATGTCACCTGATGCGGCACTTCGTTGGTGTCGTTCTCCCCGTCCTTCGAGCTCATCTCGAACGTCCCCGCCTCGACCCTCACCATTACCAGTTCCTGTCCGCTTGGCAGACTAATGTGGATAACCGGATCCGGCTTTTTTCCCTCGCTCTTCCCGTCGGTCTCTTCGGAACCGTCTCCCTTTTTGCAGCCGGCGAGGACCGCCGCGCTCAGGAGGACCGCAAGTCCGCAGAGGATGAACGATGATTTGTGGTGTCGTTTGTTTGCCGTCATGTTTTTTCCTTTCGTGGGAGTGTTTGTTGCATTTGTTTTTTGAGTTCGGGATCACAATTTTCCAAAAAGGATTTGATAAAAGCCTTTTTGGTATTTATTGCCATGCGGGAGGAAAAATCTAATACTCCTTTTCTTTTTTTCGCAAAAAAGTCATATATTCGTCCCGTGCTCAGGAATAGATCATCCTGATCGCGAGGTACTGGAGGACCACGCCGAGCACGACGAAGATGTGGAACACGGTGTGCACGAAGGGCTTCTTGATGAGGTACAGCCCGGCGCCGACGGAAAACGCCACGCCGCCTGCGATCAGGAGATAGGAGATCATCGGGTCGCCCGTGCCCCAGAGGTTCTTCAGAAGGAGAAGCGACGCCCAGCCCATGACCAGATAGATGATGGTGGTGACGAACCTGTGCTTGAGGGTGATGAAGGAGAAGACCGCGCCGGTCACCGCGCACGCGCCGAGCGCGCAGTACCAGATCATGCCCTCGCGCGGGGAGGCGACGGCGTTCAGGATCGGCACGTAGGTGCCGGCGATCGTGAAGTAGATCATGGCGTGGTCGGCCTTGCGGACGGCGCCCTTCACCTCCTGGTCGCGGATGGCGTGGTACACGGAGGAGACCAGGAACATGGAGAAGATGGAAACGCCGTAGATCAGGGCGCAGATGATGAACGACGGCATTGCCGAGTTCAGGATCAGCAGATACGTGCCGTAAACCGTCAGGATACAGCCGATGACGTGCGTGGCGGAATTGCAGATGTCCTCCGCCTGCGAGTAATTGGGGGTCGAAAGCTCAGTCATGGCAAATTCGGGTCCGTTTGAAAAAGGTTTTTATTTCGATGCGGGGGCGACGGGCTCCAGCGTCACGGTGGCCTTGGCGGGGATCACCTCGACCACCTTGATGCGGTCGTTGTCGGACCAGCACTTGATGTCGACGTTGTAGACGCCCGGGCGCGTCACGTCCGAGAGGTCGAGGAACGGATGGATCTGTGTCTGGGAGATGTCGGGGACGCTGTCGACCAGGACGGTCACGGATTCGGGCTGGATCCTCGAGATGATGAGGTTGTTCGCGCCGGTCCTGCCGAAGAGGACCTGAACGGGGATGCCGTCGAAGGCGCGCGGCTTGTTCTTCTCGACCTTGACCTCGATCTTGACCTTTCCGGAAAGGATCTCGATGTTCTTGTCGTACGGCGAGACCAGGTCGACCTGGCGGGAGAAGCTCTTGGTGACGTTCGAGAGCGGGATCTTCTCCGTTTCGAGGTAGGAGATGGTGGCGAGGTGCTTTTTCGGGCCGCGGATCGTAACGGGTTTTTCCGGCTGGACGAGCGACGCCTGGTAGCCCTCCATCAGCTCGGAGAAATCGCAGACGGGATGGACGGGGACTTCCTTGGTGTCCATGATGTCGATGTTCAGCGGGAGCATGTCGGGATTGACCGCCAGCACGCGCAGGCCGTCGATCGGGACGTTTGTCTTCACCATGTCCGGGCGGAGCTCGACGGGCAGGTCTTCCTCGACCTGGTATTTCGTCACGGGGCATTCCAGGTAGAAGTCCGTGTTTTTCAGGTTCTTCAGCTCCTTCGGGACCTCGATGGTGATGTCGGCGGGCACGTCGCGCGGGATCAGCGTGACGCCGTCCTCGACCGCCACGAACCGGATCGCCACGCCGCGGACGTCCATCTTGACCAGTTCGGTTTTCGTCTTGATGTTCTGGTACGCGTACCCGGTCAGCAGGCTCGCGAAGACCAGCGCGAACAGCTTCCGCCAGAAATCGTGGCGGATGATGTGCGGCACGTGCGGCAGGATCTTCATCCAGAAATCGCGGATCGAACTCACAGTTCACCGTCCTTTCCGCCGTCCCCGGCGGCCTCGCCGGATTCCGGCATACCCAGGTCTCCGGCGTCGCCGAGGCGTTTCCACGGCGTTTTCCGGTCCAGCAGCAGCGTGCGGAGCTGGAACCGGAGTTCTTCGGGCTTCAGGCCGCGGACCAGACGGCCTTTTTTCGCGAGGCTGATGAGCCCGGTCTCCTCGGAGACGACCACGGCGACCGCGTCGGTCTCCTGCGAGATCCCGACCGCCGCGCGGTGGCGCGTGCCGAGCCGTTTGCCGTTCACGAAATAATCCTCCTCCGCCAGCGGCAGCACGGCGTGGGCGGCCACGATGCGGTTGTTCTTGCCGATCACCACGGCGCAGTCGTGAAGCGGGGAGTTCGGATAAAAAATGGACTGGATCAGCAGGGAGTCCACGCGGGCGTCCAGCGGGACGGCGGAACGCGTGGTGTCCGTGAGGCCGATGTTGCGTTCGAACACGATGATCGCGCCGGTGCGCGTGGTGGAGAGCTGGGCGGCGGCCTCGGTCACCTGGTCGATGGTCTCCCGGCCCGTCCGGTTCGACACGAACAGGCTTCCCGCCTGCGCGAACGCCCGGCGGAATTCCGGCTGGAAGATCACGAGGATGGCGATGCCGAGGACGGGCAGCAGGCATTCCATCAGCAGGAACCGCAGGACCGTGAGGCGTTCGACGTAGTCGACCACGATCGTGGCGGTGAGCAGCACGGCAAGGACGCCGAACAGCACGTTCGCGCTGCGGGTGCCGCGCAGGAAGTACAGCACCCAGTAGATCATCGCCCAGATGATGACGAAGTCAAGGGAGTAGAAAAGGTATTTGACGATGATGTCCTGGTTCGGCATGTCGCTTGTGGTCTCCGAGATTTTCCAATATCATAAAAACATACCTCAAAAAAAAGAAAAAACAAGTATCTTTTGTCAAAAAAACGGGAAAAGACGCCTGTTTTCCATGCGCGGGCGCGGCCGGAGACATGCCGCCGGACGGAAAACGCGTTTCGGCGTCCGCCCCGGACGGGGTCACTGTCCCGCCTTCGCGGCGAGCTCGCGCAGTTTCTTCAGGTCCTTTTTGCCGTTGCCGAGGAACGGGATCCGCTCCAGGGGGAAGAAGCAGTCGGGACGGGGCACCCAGAGGTTCGGCAGACCGGAATCGCGGAGACGCGTTCCGGCTTCGGCGGGGTCAAGCCCGCAGTCGGCGGCATAGAAGACGACGAGCTGTTCGCCCTTCCTCGGATCGGGGCGCGCGGTGACGGCGACTTTGCCTTCGAGGCCGTAGAACTCCTCCAGACGGTGTTCGATCAGCTCGTGCGGGACCATTTCGCCGCCGATCTTGCTGAAGCGCGAAAGGCGACCCGTGATGCGGATGTAGCCGTCGCGGTCCATGGATGCGACGTCGTTGGTGTTGTACCAGCCGTCCGGGGTCATGGCGGCCGCGGTGGCTTCCGGGTCGTCCAGGTAGCCGAGCATCACGGAGGCGGATTTCAGCTGGAGCAGGCCTTCCTTCCCGGCGTCGAGCAGTTCGCCCGTATCCACGTCGGCGATGCGCGCCGCGATGCCGGGCATCGCCACGCCGATGCTGCCCTCCGGGCCCGCCTCGCGCCCCACCGCCAGGAAATCCTTCGGCAGGTTCAGGGACACGATGGGGGACATTTCGGTGCAGCCGTACCCCTCGATGATGCTCAGGCCGTTCAGCTCGCGGAACGCGTCCGCGAGACGTTTCTGGAGCTTCTCCGCGCCGGTGACCATCATGCGGAGGGAATCGAAGTCGCCCGGCCTGCAGCAGCGCATGTAGGTCTGCAGGAACGTCGGCGTGGAAATGAGCATCGTGACCTTGTCGTCGCGCACCGCCTTGCACACGCCCGCGCCGTCCAGCGGATTCGCCACCAGCGTGACCTTCGTGCCCGTGACGCCGGGGAAGCACAGGCCGACCATCAGGCCGAACGCATGGAAGAGCGGCAGGTTGCCGAGGATGCGCTCCGTGCCGTACAGCCAGTTCAGCTGGCGCCAGAAACTCCAGATGTTCGCCGTGATGTTGTGGTGAGACAGCAGGATGCCCTTCGGCATGCCCGTGGATCCGCTGGAGAAGAGCAGCGCGGCGGGGTACATGAGGTCGGTCCCGTGCCGCGGCGAAACCATGCGGATGAGGAGCTGGTGCGGCAGGAAAACGATCTGCGCCGCGGTCAGGAGCCTGTCGCCCTTCGTGACGAGCTTCGGCAGGTCCTCCAGGAAGATCATTTCGCCGCGCACGGGCTTCTTCAGCCTGCTCAGGAAAAGGCGGCTCGTGATCACCGTCTTCAGTTTCGCGCGGTCGTACATGGACTGCATCACGGCGTCGCCCGCCGTGTAGTTCAGGATCGCGGGCGTGCGGTCGGCGAACATCACGCCGAGCAGCGCCGCCACGGAGACGACCTTGTTCGGCAGCAGCACGCCGACGAACTGCCCGTCGTCGCCGCGTTCCGCCAGGACCCGCCTCAGTTTCCGGCTGATGACGATCGACTGCGCCAGCATGGCGAAGTTCGACAGACCTTTCGGCGCGTCGGCGTCCTTGAACGTGCTTTCGAAGGGATGCTGAAGCGAACGCCGCAGATAGCGGTAGTGAACGGTCTTTTCGCCGCGCACGGGCTTCATCTCCGCCTCCGCGCCCAGCTCCTGGATCCTCTGCCAGATGCGGAATCCGTTCCAGTCCGGCGGGATCGGCTCGCCCACGATGATCGTGCCCGGGATCGGCAGCAGGCGCGGCTTGATGAACCGGAGCTTCCCGCCGTAGATCGTCAGCAGGCTCCCCCAGTGCAGCCCCAGGCGCACGGGGACCACGGGGATGTCCCGCGAGGGCAGCAGACGGTGCAGCCCGGACCGGAACGCGTGCGTGATGCCGTTCGGGGAGATCGCGCCCTCGGGAAACACGCAGACCGCGCCGCCGCGGTTCAGGACCTCGTGCGTCTGTTCGATCAGCCGCCGCATCTTCCCGCGGTTGATCCGGCTCGGGACCTCCAGCGCGCCGCTCCAGCGGAAAAACAGGTGCAGGCCGGGGAAACGGTAGAACGCCTCGGTCACCATGAACGTCACGCGGCGCGGCTTCAGGCACAGGATGAAGATGAAGTCGAGAAACGAAATGTGGTTCGCCACCAGCAGGACGGACCCGGCGTCCGGATAGTTTTCGATCCGGTCGACGCGGATCCGGTAGAGCGAGTGCGACAGGACCAGCCCAAGCGTCCGCAGGATCAGCGACGGACGCCAGATCAGCAGCGCGACCAGCCAGAACGCGAGCACGAGCTCCAGTGTGCGGAATCCCTGCGCGCCGTACCGCGCCACGGCGAGCGACAGCGTCTTCGAGAGGAGCAGCAGGACAGCCGCGCTCGCGAACACCGATTTGCCCGGCCCCATGCCGAGCCGCGCCCGGCATGCCGCCGCCAGCATCTGCGATCCGACCCACAGGAACACCCAGAACCCGCCGCACGCCATCGCCAGGGCGAGGCTCCGTTTCGCGTCGCCGCCCGCGTACGACCAGTGCAGCCCCAATGCCGCGAACAGCAGGCCGGGCGCCACCACGCCGACCAATACGCCGTAGTTGCGGGCGCACAGCATGGCAGCGAATCCCGCCGCGACCGACAGTCCGGCGAGGCAGACGCCCCACACGGGAAGCGCCGAATACGGGACGGCGTTCAGGACGAGCAGGCATGCGCCGATCAGCAGGACGGCGGAGATCCCCGCGATCACGGAGGTGACGAACAGTTCAAGATTTTTCTTCATGGCAGCAGGATCCGGTTCGGTAATTGCATCCCGGACAACGATCCGGGAAACTTTTTTCAGGATAATATACTCTCCCGTCCGTTTTTTGCAAGCATTTTCCCGCATGAACCGGGCGTTTCATCTCCGGAAAAAGAATTCGCGCGTCCCGGCTGAAAAAAATCATTTTTCTTAAGAGACGCATTTGAATAATCCGGCAGAGCGATGTATATTTAAGAGGTATTGATTCGTTTACAAAACAATTTACCCTATCGAAAGGCGACCCGATAATATGAAAACCCAAGTTCTGAGCGCTACCGTCGTTTCCGCGATCCTCCTCGCGGCTCTGACCGCGTGCAACGTCGCGAAACCGCCTGCGGCAATTTCCAAGGACAAGTTCACCGAGGTTACCGCCGAGGAACATCAGAAACTTCCGTCCGGCCTCAAGCTCCTGACCCTCGACGAAGCGCAGACCATCGCCATTCAGAACAACCCGAGCTTCAAGTCCCGCTACTTCGCCGTTTCCCAGGCGCGGGCGCAGTACTACCGCAGATTCTCGTTCTATCTGCCCACCGTCACCGCGTCCTACGCCCTCAGCTCCACCAACTACCGCGGCTACACGGAAGACGCCGGCTCCAGCTACAAGAGCTTCACGTCCTCCCCGTCCATGACCGCTTCGCTGCTCGTCTTCGACAGCTTCCAGCGCGAAATGAACCTGCTCGCCGCGCGCCACAACTGGAAGGCGACGGAACAGATCGAGCAGGACGCCCGCCGTCTGCTCCTCCAGAACGTCGCCTATGCGTACAACAACGTGATGCTCGCGAAGGCAAGGAAAAACATCGCCCTGGAAGACATGCGCTACAACCGCCAGCTCCTGAAGGAAACCGAGCTCAAGTACGGCGTCGGCGCGTCCACGCTCTCCGACGTCCTGAACTTCAAGG
Organism: uncultured bacterium; assembly: GCA_902780135.1. Lineage (GTDB taxonomy): Bacteria > Verrucomicrobiota > Lentisphaeria > Victivallales > UBA1829 > UBA1732. The sequence continues at coordinate 55,034 of CACZEK010000014.1, read as the reverse complement.
TGAACTACAACAACGCCGAAAGCAACCTCTACTCCGCGAACTACTCGCTCGCCTCGTCCAAATACGCCCTCGCCGCCCTCATGGGTCTCACCGAAGGCACCATCCCGGACGACGTCGAATTCCCCGAAGAGCTCGCGGTCGACGGCGAAATGCTCGCCGACGAGAACGTCTACCTCGACGCCGCCCTCGCCAACCGCCCCGACCTGAAATCGCTCCGCGAATCGCTCGAAGCGGCGAAGTTCAGCTACTACTCCAGCATCGCGGCGTTCGGCCCGACCGTCACGACCTCGCTCAGCCTCGGCTACACGAATTCCGCGCGCCACAGCAGCCCGTACCACTACAAGACCTACACGAGCCACCCCGGCATCCGCAGGGACCGCTACAGCACGTTCAACTCCAACATCAACGTGTCCTGGGAGCTCTTCTCCGGCGGCGCCACGTTCTTCAACATGCGCGCGTCGCAGGCCGCGATGGAACAGGCGGAGTACACCCTCGCCGACCAGTGGATCACCGTCATCAACGACGTCCGCACCGCGTATGAAAACTACATCGTCAGCCTCAAGACCGTCAAGCTCTACCAGAAGAACCTCGAGGCCGTCCGCAAGATGCGCGACCTGGTCGACGACGAATACGAAGCCGGCAACTGCGCCATCACCCGCGTGAACGAAGTCCAGCGCGAATTCGTCAATGCGGAGAACTCTCTCGCCCAGGCCGTCGTCAGCATGCACAACGCCAAGGCGCAGATCCTCGCCGCGACCAACGCCAACTGATCCGCTCCTTTCAACCGCAATCCTGAACACAATGCGCGGGCCTTTCACGGCCCGCATCTTTTCACCACCATGCAGCACAGACTCAGATTCGCACCCTCCCCCACCGGACAGGTCCACATCGGCAACATCCGCACCGCGATCTTCAACTGGCTTGCCGCCCGCCACATGGGCGGCAAGTTCATTCTCAGAATCGAGGACACCGACCTCGAACGCTCCACGAAAGAGGCGATCGACACGCTCCTGGAGTGCATGGAGTGGCTCGGCCTCGACTACGACGAGGAAGTCCTCTACCAGACCTCGCAGGCGCAGCATCACCTTGAGGCGGCAAAGAAGCTGATGGAAGACGGCAACGCCTATCCGCGCGACCCCGCCGCCCCGGAACATTCCCCGATCCTCTTCCGCATCCCCGTCTTCTGCGACGATTTCCCGTTCGTGCGCACGGTCGGCGCGGCCTCGCTCGCCCTCGCGCCGGACAGCACGGTCACGATCAACGGCGGCGGGCTGGAATTCACGACGCTCTCCTCGAAGGGGAAACCGGCGGAGAACCAGGCGTGCCTCGCCGGATTCAAGGGCCTTGCGATCCTCGACGCCGCCGGGCAGACGCTCTTCGAGCTCACGGATGAAAAACTCAACGCGATCCTGGGCGGCGTATCGGAAACCGTCGAGCACGCCGCGTCCATGACGTTCATCCGCCGCGAAGTCTTCTACGACGACATGGTGAAGGGGCACCTCTCCAAGCCGCTCGACAGCATGCGCGACTTCATCATCGTCCGCAGCGACGGCAGCCCGGTCTTCCACCTCGCGAACGTCTGCGACGACATCACGCAGGGCATCACGCTCATCGTGCGCGGCGACGACCACGTGGAGAATACCTACCGCCACCTCTTCATGTTCCGGACGCTCGGCGCGCAGGTGCCGTCCTACGCCCACCTGCCGATGATCGTGAACGCCCAGGGCAAGCCGTACAGCAAGCGCGACGGCGACGCCTTCGTGGGCGATTTCCGCGACAAAGGCGTGCTCCCGGAAGCCCTTTTCAACTACCTGACGCTCCTCGGCTGGTCCTCCGGCGACAACCGCGAGAAGATGTCCCGCGACGAACTCGTCGAAGCGTTCGACCTCGCCCGCGTCCAGCATTCGCCCGCGCAGTTCGACGCCGTGAAGATGGCGAACCTGAACGGGCAGTACATCGCCGCGCTCGATCCGGCGGTCTTCCGCGAACGCGCCTGGGAGTTCGCCGCGGCCTACCCGTGGCGGGAATCCGTCGACCGCGCGCGCTTCGACGCCGTGGCGGACCTGATGCAGACCCGCACCAAGCTCATGACCGACCTCGCGGCATGGACGTATTTCTTCGCGGTCCCGGTCGACTACGATCCGAAGGGCGTGAAGAAATTCCTCGCGCCGGAGCCCATGCGCGCCGCGCTGACGAAAGCCGCCGGCGCGTTCGACGCGCTCCCCGAAAACGATCCGAAGGCGGTCGAGGACGCGCTCCGCGCCATCGAGGCCGCCGACGGACTTTCCCAGTTCGCACTCAACCAGCCCGTCCGCGTCGCCGTCTGCGGCGTCACCGTCGGCGCCAGCATCTACGAAACGGTCGTCTGCATCGGCGTGAAGGAATGCGCCCGCCGCATCCGCGCCGCGCTGGCCGCAACCGCGTAACCACGCCGGGAGGAACGCATGAACAACATCCCCGTCGAAAAACTCAAGCTCCGCCTGCTCGGCGATCCGATCCTGGCGGCGAAAGCGCGTCCGGTGGAAGAGATCAACGAGGAGACGGAACGCATCTCCGAGGCGATGCTTGAGATCATGTACAAGTCGCACGGGATCGGCCTCGCGGGCAACCAGGTCGGCCTCCTGCAGCGCATCGTGACCATCGACATCGACCCGCCGGCCGACGAGGACGGCAACGAGCTTCCCGTACATTCGGAGGGCGAGCGCAAACTCCTCCCGAAAATGCCGATCACGCTGATCAACCCCGAGATCGTTTCGTATTCCGGAAACCTCTGCCCGTTCGACGAAGGCTGCCTGAGCGTGCCGGACGTCTACGGGCGCGTCATGCGCAGCGACGCCGTCGTGCTCAAATCCATGCTCCTCGACGGCACCGAGTTCGTCCTCGAATGCGGCGGGCTCCTCGCGCGCGTCGTCCAGCACGAGCTCGACCACCTCGACGGCGTCGTGTTCGTCCAGAAAGTCGACCCGGAGGTCTATCCGTCCATTTCCAGGCGCGTCGAAAAGATCATCAAACGCAACGGCCCCCGCGGATTCAAAGTCAGGAGGCTCGTCTGACCATGCCGCTGCCCGGGACAAACACCGGGTCCGCGCCCGGATTCCTCGCCACCGTCGTGCGCCTGTGCGCCGGGACAAAGATCCTCACCGAGATCTACGGCTCTTCGCCCGCGCGCGCCGTCTGGCGGTTCTTCCTCCTGACGCTTCTCTGCGCCGTCATGGCCGCGGCAGTCGGCACGCTGGTGCAGAAAGGCGCGTTCGAGCGCGCCGGCCGCAATCTCGACGAGGAGATCGGCGCCTTCGTGATCACGCCGGAGACGCTTTCGTTCCAGAAAGACCCGGACACGCCGCGTCGCTTCAAGCTCCCCTACATCACGCTGGAATACTACCCCGGCGACACGTTCACGAGCGACGATTTCAACGCCGGGCGCACCTCCGACCTCGGCGTCGTCATCCTCTCCGGCGGCCTTGCCTCCTGGTCCGGCGTGAACTGGAAAGGCGAGGACATCTTCAGCGCGAACCTGCTGTCCGCCCCGGCGCTGTACGCCTGGCTCACGGCGGAAAAATCCGATGAAGACACCATCAAAGACATGCAGGAGCTCAGCGCCCGCTGGGAGATGTTCTCCGGGCCCGGACTCGCCGAAACCCTGAAGAAGGAATTCGCCGCGCCGGAAACGAAGCATGCCGACGGAAAAGCGTCCGCGGAGGACGCGCCCGCCATCCTGACGACCGGATCGCAGGCGGCGCGCTTCGCGCTCTCCATGCTGACCGCGGTCATCCTGCTGACGACGTTCGGGCGCAACTTCCTGACGATCGCCCTGATCATCCTGCTGGTGTCGCTGGTCCAGTACCTGCGCGCATCCACCCTGCCGAAGGGGCTCGAATACAAAAATGTCCTGACGGTCATGGTGTATTCCACGTTCCCCGCCCAGATCGCCGCCACGCTGTTCGACGCCGCCGGCGGCGCCAGATTCATCTCGTTTCAGATCCTCTTCGTCTGCATATTCTTCGTCTATCAGCTCTTCGCGTTCCGGGCCGTCATGAAAAAAGTCTGCCCCCAGCTCGAAAAGAAGGACGACGACTTCGACGATTCCGATTTTTAACCGCAAGCCCCAAAAAAAGGAAACGGACACATGGACGCAAAACTTGAACACTGCCGGATCCAGAACTGGTATCCGAGGCTTTCCGTTTACTCTCTCCCGACAAACTTCGTCTTCCTGATGGACATTGAGATCCAGGCGCTCCAGTCCGGCGACACGGACTCCGGCATCGCGAAAAGCGTGATCGACCGCCTCGCCAGCGCCATGAGCAAATTCCCGTTCACGCGCTTCGTGGGCACGGACCTCGTCGCGCCGACCGACACGGTGCGGTTCGAGGAAAAGCGCGGCGCGGTGCGCTCCGCGACCAGCGCATGGTATTTCCTGACCCAGAGCGCGAAGGTGCGGAACGCCGCCGCGAACGGCATGGTCTCCGCGCTCTGCGTTCGGCCCTTCCGCCGCATGGATTCCGCCCGCGAGTTCCGTCTGTTCGTGAAGGACGGCAAGCTGCGCGCGATGAGCCAGTACTGGATGACGCGCCACTATCCGCACCTGGAAAAACAGAAGGAAAAATACTGGACGCTCGCCGTCGACTTCATCGACAGGAATTTCTGGGTGCTCCCCGATCCCGACCTCGTGCTCGACATCTATTTCACGTCGAAGGACGAGATCCTCGTGACCGACCTGAACCCCTTCGGCCCGCCGACCGATCCGCTGATGCTCAACAACTGGGACCAGGACTGGCAGAACTCCATGGGGCTGAAGCTCATCCCGCATCCGACCGCGATCTCCGGCGACATCAACGTCTCCTTCTGACGCTTCCGCAAACGGCAACCCATTCTGCGGGATAGACTTGCATGTTTTCCCGCGGCGGGGTTTGATTCCTGTTGAATCTATGCTATATTAATACAGGAACAATTCTTTCTTCCGTTTTTATCTGCGATCCGCTCCCGCCGGACATGCGGGGCTTCAAAACGAAAGGACAGCTTCTTATGAATATGAAAATATTGAACCGAACCGCCGCCGAATTCATCTGTCTGTTCTTCTTTTTGCTGACGTTCGCCTGGACATCGGCCGCATCCGAGACCTACGACTTCAACCCGGGCTGGATGTTCATGCAGTCGGACCGTCAGCTCACCCCGAAGGAATACAAGGAACACAAATCCGTCTGGGCGGGCGCGAAAGCCGCCACTTCGGACGCGGTCTGGCCGTTTACCTCCCTCAAGTTCGATGAAAGCGACTTCCGTCCGGTCAACCTGCCGCATGACTGGTCGGTCGAGGACGGATTCTACCCGGATGAGAACGGGGAGCAGGGCTACCGCAAACGCGGATGGGGCTACTACCGCAAACGTTTCTTCGTGCCGGCATCCTGGAAAGGCAAGCATGTCGAGCTCCAGTTCGGCGGCATCGCCACGCACTCGACGATTTGGGTCAACCAGACGCTCTTCCACCACAACTACAGCGGCTACAACTCCTTTACGATAGACATCTCGCCCGCGCTGATGTACGGACGGGACAACGTGATCGCGGTCGAAGTCAATGCCGTCGTTTCCGAAGGCTGGTGGTACGAAGGCGCCGGCATTTACCGCGACGTCAAGCTCATCGTCAGCAATCAGGTCCACATCCCGACCGAAAACGGCGTCCTGGTGAACGCCGAGCTCAAGCTCGACGGATGGAACGTCAACGGATACGTCAACCTCGTCAACGACAGCATATTCGACCTGTCGCCGACCCTGGACATCGACATCATGGACCCGGACGGGAAAAAAGTCGAATCCAAGCGGTTCGCTCCGACGCTGCCGCCGAACCAGACGGTCAACCTCCCCTATTCCATCAAGCTGTATACGCCGAGGCTCTGGTCGCCGGACTCCCCTTCGATCTACAAGCTCAAGCTCACGCTCAAGAACGATTCGCGCGTCTACGATGAGAAAACCGTCAACTTCGGATTCCGCAGCTTCAAGTTCGACTTCACCAACGGATTCACGCTCAACGGCAAGGCGATCAAGCTGAAAGGCGTCTGCAACCACCAGGACCATGCAGGCGTGGGCGCCGCGGTCCCCGCGTCCATTGAGGAGTTCCGCATCAAGAAGCTCAAGGAAATGGGAGCGAACGCCTACCGCTGCGCCCATAATCCCCCGAGCGAAAACATCCTCGACCTCTGCGACAAATACGGCCTCTTCGTCATCGACGAAAACCGCGCGTTCAACGCCGGCCCGGACTGGCTGGAATACGTCAGGGCGCAGGTCCGCCGCGACCGCAACCACCCCTCCGTCCTCGCCTGGAGCATATTCAACGAAGAGCCGCTTCAGGGCGAATACCGCGGGCAGGAGATCGCCCGCGCGCTCGTCAACGTCATCAGGGCGGAGGACCCGACCAGGCCCATCCTCGCGGCGATGAACGGCGGATTCTTCTCGGATGACAGCGCGCGGAACGTCCTCGACATCGTCGGGTTCAACTACCAGTACGCAGAGATCGACCGGTTCCACGCGGAGTATCCGAACATTCCCGTCATCCTCACCGAAGGCGCCAGCGCGTTCGAAACGCGCGGAGAGCCCGCAACGGACCCCGAAAAGCTCATCTGCGCCGATTTCGACGACTACCACGCCGAATGGGGAACGACCCACCGCAAGGACTGGGAAACCGTCCTGAACCGCCGGTTCCTCGCCGGAACGTTCGTCTGGACCGGATTCGACTACCACGGAGAGCCGACCCCCTTCAACAACAAGTTCCCGGCGAACAGCAGCTATTTCGGCTGCATGGACCTCTGCGGATTCCCGAAGACGGCGTTCTACATCCGCCAGGCGCAGTGGCTCGACAAGCCGGTCCTCTTCGCCGCTCCGCACTGGAACTCGCATAAAGACGGGCAGGAGATCGACGTTTTCTGCGCCACGAATGTGGAGGAAGTCACGTTCATCCTCAACGGAAAAACGCTCGGCACGTTCAAGGTCGACCCCGTTCAGATGCTGACGCAGAAAGTCGTCTACGACCCCGGCACGCTGCTTCTCATCGGAAGAAAAGAAGGCAAGGAGGTCATCCGCACCCAGATCGAAACCACCGGAAAACCCGTCGGGCTCAAGCTCGTTCCCGACCGCACCGAGCTCAAAAACGACGGGCGCGACGCCGTCCCCGTCACGGTCTGCGCCGTCGACGCGTCGGGACGCATCATCCCGGATGCAAAGGTCCCGGTCGAATTCGAGATCTCCGGCCCCGGACGGAATGTCGGCGTCGGCAACGGCGACCCGACCTGCACGCTCAGCGAAAAAGCCGATTCCCGCCCGCTTTTCAACGGCTATGCGCAGATCATCGTCCAGTCGTCCGAAACCGGGAAAAAGGAGCCCGTCGTGATCACGGCGAAAAGCGAAGGGCTCAGCCCCGCGTCCTGCATCCTCAAGCCGAGTGCCTCCACCCCGGTTCCCGTCATCGAAGGCTTCGTCAACCAGGAAGTTACGGTCAACGGCTGGCGCATCACCCAGTCCACCTCCTCCAAACCCGAGCTGCTTTCGGACGAATCCGGCGAAGACGCCATTCAGCACCTCACGGCCGTCCAGCCCGGCAACGAGCTTTCCCTCAAGCCCAAGGACTGGGTGCTCTTTTTCGCGAAATCGAGCCTCCCCGCGAACATCATGGAAAACGGCGGCTCCCTCTGCTTCCGGAACATGACCGGCAAGGCCATGATCTACGTCAACGGCGAGCTTCTCCATGAAAGGAAAGTCTCGACGACCGGAGACGTGGTGATCCGCCTGAAAGCCGGACTTGAGTCGATCTCGCTCAACGTGCTGATGCAGCCGGACGGCAAAGGGCACGCCTCGCTCGGCGACATCGTCTACATCACGCCCGAAAAACTCAAGAAAACCGCCGGCAAAAAGAACGAATCCGCCGCATCTTCCTCTAAAAAATGATCCAGAACACACCTAAGGGGCTTCGCCTTCAGATCGGGTTCTTCGGACGCCGCAACGCCGGAAAGTCCTCGCTCCTCAACGCCCTCGCGGGGCAGGACGTCGTGATCGTCTCGGACGTGCCCGGCACCACCACCGACCCCGTCGAAAAGCCCATGGAGCTGCCCCCGCTCGGCCCCGTTCTCTTCATCGACACCGCCGGGCTGGACGAGGATCCGACCGCGCTCGGCGGCATGCGCGTCGAGAAAAGCCGCCGCGTCTTCGACCGCGCCGACCTCGCGCTCCTCGTGACGGACGGCGGCTGGAGCAGGACGGAGGAAGACGTCCTCGCATTTTTCCGCGGACGCTCCGCGCCGCTGATCGTCGTGTTCACGAAGGCCGACGTCTCCGCGCCCGATCCCGCGCTCCTCGCGAAACTCGACGCGGAGAAGATCCCGCACGTGGAAGTCTCCGCCCGCACAAACGCCGGACTCGGCGCGCTCCGCGCCGCGCTGGTCGGCGCCGCACCCGAAGGCTTCCTCGGCGCGCGCCCCATGCTCGGCGACCTCATCGCGCCGGGCGACCCCGTGCTGCTCATCACGCCGATCGACAAGGAAGCGCCGAAGGGACGCATGATCCTGCCGGAAGTCCAGGCGATCCGCGACACGCTCGACCACGACGCGCTCTGCCTGTGCGTGACCGAGCGCCGCATCGCGGACATGCTCGCGCAGCTGAAGACGCCGCCCGCGCTCGCCGTGACAGACTCCCAGGCGTTCGGCATCGCCTCGCGCGCCGTCCCGCCGGAGATCCCGCTTACCTCGTTCTCCATCCTGCTGGCGCGCATGAAGGGCGACCTCGCCGCATGCGCCGCCGGAGCCGCCGCGATCGACCGTCTGCACGACGGCTCGCGCGTGCTCGTCGCGGAAGCCTGCACGCACCATCCCATCGGCGACGACATCGGACGCGTGAAGCTCCCGCGCTGGATCCGCGAATACCGCCATGCGGACGGCATCGAATTCACCGTCGCCGCCGGGGCGGATTTCCCCGACGACCTCACGCCGTTCGACCTGGTGCTCCACTGCGGGGCCTGCACGTTCAACCGCCGCGCCGTCCTCTCCCGCATCCTGCACTGCCGCGAACAGGGCGTGCCCTTCACGAACTACGGCGTCGCCATCGCGCACATCCACGGCATCCTCAAACGCGCTCTCTCCCCGTTCCCCGACGCGTTCGAGGCGTTCGAAGCCGCGCGCGGAGGCCGCGCCTGACCCGGCGCGGACGGCGACCATGCCGCAAGCCAGGACACAATCGGCGGACGCCCCCGCGTCCGTCCGGCTCTCAGGCGGAAACGCCCCGGATTTCAGCCGCACCTGGAAACGCCATCTCTGCGTGATCTGGACGGCGCAGTTCCTGTCCGCCATCGGGTTTTCGTTCGGGCTGCCGTTCATCTCCTATCTGATGCAGGAGGACATGGGCATCTCGGACAAGGCGGAGCTCGCCTACTGGGTCGCCGCCTTCAGCGCGGCATGCCCGCTCACCATGATGTTCTTCTCGCCCGTCTGGGGCGCGCTCGGCGACCGCTACGGACGGCGGAAGATGCTCCTGCGGTCCTACGTGGGCGGAGCGGTGGCGATCGGGCTCATCAGCGTGGCGCAGACCCCGCTCCAGCTGGTCGCACTCCGCGTGATCCAGGGGGCGTTCTGCGGCACCATGTCCGCCTCGCAGGCGCTCATCTCCACGCAGACTCCGCGCGAGCATACCGGATTCGCGCTCGGCGCGCTGAACAGCGCCATGTTCTCCGGCACCATCGCCGGGGCGTTCGCGGGCGGCTACGTCGCCGAATACGCCGGGTACCGGCTGGCGTTCGTGGTCTCCGCGCTCTGCATGGTCATGGCGTTCGTCGCCGTTTTCTTCTTCTCCCGCGAATACTACACGCCGCAGGGGAACGCCTCCGGGGTGCGCGGCATGATCCGCGCGCTCCGCCCCGACGCATCCCAGATCGCGCTCAACCTGCCCATCCTCCTCATCATGTGCCTCGTGATGTTCTCCCGGTCGTTCGACAACTCCTTCGTCCCGCTCTTCGTCCAGGACCTGCACGGCGGCATCGACGGCGCGTCGCGGATCACGGGCGCGCTTTCCGGCCTCTGCGGCCTCGCGGGCGTCGTCTCAGGGTTCCTGCTCGGCTATCTCGCCGACCACTACCCGCCGGGCCGACTGGCGGTCATCTCCGCCCTCCTGACCGCCGCCTTCATGTTCTCCATTTCGTTCGTCTGGGGGCTCGCCGCCCTCTTCGTGCTGCGGTTCGCCATGATCTTCATGAGCAGCGGCATCGACCCCGCCATGCAGATCTGGCTCGCGAAAAAGACCGACGAACGTTCCCGCGGCCAGATGTTCGGCTGGGCGTCCGCCATGCGCTGCCTCGGCCTCGGACTCGCCCCGGTCGCGGGCGGCCCCATCGCCGCCAACCTCGGCATCCGCTTCATCTTCGCGGGCGGCTCCCTCTTCTTCCTGCTGACCGCGCTCCTCGTGTGGCTCACCATGCGCCACTACCGCGAGATCTGACCGTCGCGCGGGCACAGACCGCCGCATCCGTTTTTCTATTTTCCAGCAGAAAAAAAGTTTGCATTTTCCTGCGGAACGTGTTATAGTATTGAAACCGCTGCCCCGCCCCTGAATTCGAACGAATCATAACATACACAAACGCAAGGGAGTCTTCCCATGGATGAGATCATTGACGTCCTTAACGGCGAAACAAGTTCCGGGCTTACGCTGATCGAACGGAGAATGGATGTCTTCAGCGGAGGAACCGCTTTGGACACCACCGTCGGCAAAAAAGGCCAGCTGCTCGTCTACGACGGCGGCACGGCAAGCAGCGCCACGATTCAAAACGGCGGCCAGATGTACGTCTACGGCAGCGCAGGCACGGCGGACGGGATCACGGTGCAGAAGGGCGGACAGCTCCTGGGCTACGGCAACAAGGATCCCCGCATCATAAGAAACGTAACCGTGGAATCGGGAGGCTCCGCGAGGGCGGGCGACCTCGTCGGCGGGTCGATGGACGTCCTGCCCGGCGGCCGGATCGCCGAGACCACGGTCGGCGCAAACGGAATGCTGTATCTCTCCGGCAAGGCGGACACGTTTACGTTCGTCACGTCCGGCGGCGTCGCGTATGTCGACGGCGGTTCCGTTTACCGTCCCTCGGTCCTTTCCGGCGGGACCATGTATGTCAACTCCGGCGGCGCCGCAAAACAGGCCGCGCTCGAATTCGGCGGCCGCATGAACGTGATGTCCGGCGGCAAGGTGAATTCGGCGAGGATCGAGCGCAACGCCGTCATGTCTGTCTACACCGGCGGCACCGCGACTAAGATCGACTGGACGCCCGGCAAAGGCATCGTCCAGGTCGCGCCCGGCGCGACCGTGACTTTCGTCAGCAAGTATTCCGGCATCTACTACGGCTCGAACGGCGCGTTCGTCGATCAGACAGGCCCCGCCGACCGCAAGATCGGGGACAACGCCTCGATGTACGTGATGTCCGGCGGCAAGCCCGCCGGCTATACCGCGACGGGGACCGGCAAGGTGTATATCCACTCCGGCGGCGTGACGGACGCCCTGACGGTCGACAACAACGGGCGGGCTTATGTGTCGTCCGGCGGCATCGCGAACGCGACGAAGTTGAAAAACGACGGAGAGCTTCACGTCGAATACAAAGGGCTGGCGAGCGGCACTCAAATCCAGAGGAACGGAGAACTGTTCGTGTCCTCCGGCGGAACGGCATACAGGACGGAGGTGGGAGACGGAGGCTTGCTTGTGGTCTACTACGACGGCGTCGCATCCGGCGTCGATGTCGCGAGTATGGGCGAGATATTAACCGTTTCCGCTACGCTGGCAGGCCGCACGGTGATCCGCAAGGGCGGCATCATGAACATCAACACCGGAACGAAGCTTTCAGGGCAGATCATCCTGAAAGACGGCGCGAAAGCAACGCTGAAAATGAACGGGGAGATCGTATTCGACATCGGGACAGGCGCAAACCTGGGCGGCGGCGCGCCCGTCCGCATCAACGCCCTGTCGTCGATCGCCAACTGGAACTCCGGCCACGCGTATTACGCGGTCTCCGTGGCGAAATCGGCCTCCAACACTGTGCAGAGCTTCCTGCTGGCGAAGGGCGCGGCGGGATTCGATCAGACGATCACGCTCCAAAACGAAGCCGGCGACAGCGAGGACCTGTCGGTCGGCGGCGGGTCCGTGAAATTCGGCAAGGCGGAGTATTCCCTGAGCCTCATCAACGGCGCGCTGATCCTGAACCGCGGGAAACCAGGCAAACAGCTCTCGATCTCCGCGGGCGTGGCGGACGCCGACGACGGCTGGAACAACGACCTGCTGGATGGGAACACCCTGAACGACGACGTCTGCGGGAACGGAAAGGGGATCAAGATCGCGGACGGCGTCTCTCCGGTCCAGGTGGACGAAACGAAGGCGGTCTGCGGGCTTTACGACAACTACGTCGGATTCGGCGACGGCGCCGATTTCGCGAAACTCTCGCTGACGCAGCCCGCGAAGCTGAACTTCACGGTCAGCGCGACCGGCAGCGTGAAGTTCGCCGTCTGCAGCCTCACGAACAAGAACGGCAAGTGGGTCCGGAAAGAAGTCAAATCGCTGACCTTGTCGCCGAATAAGGACGTCCTTTCGACGGGAGATCTCCTGCTCAAGCGTCTCGTCGGCGACACCGGGACCGGGTATTACATCTCGGCCCAGAGCACGGACGCGAAGTCCGGCGGCATGGCGTGGTACAAAGTGAACGTCGAAAGCACGGTCTTCGCGTCCGACTACGGCACGAACGACACGCTGCTCACGGACAAGAAGACCGTCAATCCGGACCTCAGGACCACCGCCGTTTCCGGGAGCGGAAAGACCGTTCTCATGGAGGTCGGCAAGGAAGGCGACAGCGTCGAGGTCGAGAAAAAAGCTTACGGAAAGACCTACGACAGCTTCGTCGGATTCGGCGACGAGATCGACTATGCCGAGATCGCGTTCGATGCGGCGGGGACCTGTTCCTTCTCGGTCGACATGTACGGCACGGAGAAGGCAAGCGCGAAGTTCACGGTGTACAGCCTCACGCGGAGCGATTCGTCGAAAGCCTGGACGAAGAAGGCTCTGGCGACGAAGACCGTCAAGTTCGCCGGCGCGGACCACGTCGACGACGTACGGATCGAGGGCGTCGGGATCGACGCCGCCACCGGCGGAAACGTCCGGTATTTCGTCTCCATGCAGGCCGCAAACGATGCGACGAAGAAGGGCGAAGTCTACTACCGGACCACCGCGAGTTTCTCCTCGGCGAAAAACGCGTCCGCGCTCGCCATGCCGGAATCCGCGGCCGCGGAAACCGTGCGGGACATCCTCGCCGACGGACTCTCCGTGGCCGTTCCGGAGGCGCAGCCGCCTCTCGCGGACGCCGGGCTGACGCCGGACGACGGCATGCTGTTCCGCCAGACGTCCGGCATGCTGGCATGATCCGCCGCTGAAAACAGCGATCCTCAAAAAAACAAACGCCTCCGTCAGCATCCTATGCGGCGGGGGCTTTTTCCTTTCCCCGGCTGAAGAGATCCCGGCTCTTTTTTTCCGAAAATCTACCGTTCCGGACTGGATTTTTTTTCATTTCAGTATCATATTATATGATACTCTTTTTTTTCTGACCACCCTGGAAAAAGCGTTATGAACCATCCTGAAACCATTCTCGTGCTGGATTTCGGATCCCAGTACAGCCAGCTCATCGCACGGCGCGTCCGCGAACTCCATGTCTACAGCAAGATCGTCTCCTACAGGACCCCGGCGGAGGAGATCCGCGCCGCCGCGCCCGCGGGCATCATCCTGAGCGGCGGCCCCGCGAGCGTGTACCAGGCGAACGCCCCGAAATGCGACCCCGGCATCTTCAAGCTCGGCATCCCGGTGCTGGGCATCTGCTACGGCCTCCAGCTCATGGTCGAAACGCTCGGCGGCGAAGTGGCGCACGGCGACGCCCGCGAATACGGCAAGGCGATCGTCACGACCACCGCCGCGTCCCCGCTCTTCGAGGACGTCCCCGCCGAAACCCAGATGTGGATGTCCCACGGCGACAAGGTGACGCGCCTGCCCGAAGGGTTCAAGACCTGCGCGAAGACCGACAACACCGAGTTCGCCGCCGTGCAGGACCTGGACCGCCGCCTCTTCGGCATCCAGTTCCACCCCGAAGTCGTCCACTCCCCCATGGGCCCGCTCGTCATCGAAAACTTCTGCCTCGGCATCTGCGGCTGTTCCGCGAACTGGACCATGTCCGACTTCATCGAACGCTCCGTGGCGGAGATCCGCGAGACCGTCGGCTCCGCGAACGTGATCCTCGGCCTCTCCGGCGGCGTCGATTCCTCCGTGGCGGCCGCGCTCATCCACAAGGCGATCGGCGACCAGCTCACCTGCGTCTTCGTGAACAACGGCCTGCTCCGCAAGGACGAGCCGGAGCGCGTCCGCGAGCTCTTCGGCGGCACGTTCAAGATGTCGCTCGTGTACGTCGACGCCACCGACCGCTTCCTCTCGAAGCTCGCCGGCGTCACCGAGCCCGAACGCAAGCGCAAGATCATCGGCGGCGAGTTCATCCAGGTCTTCAACGACGCCTGCGCGAACATCCCCGACGTTACCTTCCTCGCCCAGGGCACCACCTACCCGGACGTCATCGAAAGCATCTCCATCGACGGCAACCCGAGCGCCGTCATCAAGAGCCACCACAACGTCGGCGGCCTCCCGAAACACATGCAGTTCAAGCTGCTTGAGCCGCTTTCCCGCCTCTTCAAGGACGAGGTGCGCGAGGTCGGCCGCCAGCTCGGACTCCCCGAGGAGATGGTCATGCGCCAGCCGTTCCCCGGCCCCGGACTCGCCGTCCGCTGCGTCGGCGAAGTCACCCCCGGCAAGCTCGCCGTGCTCCGCGGCGCGGACAGGATCATCGTCGACGAGATGAAGAAGGCGAACCTCTACTACAAGATCTGGCAGACCTTCGCCGTCTTCCTCCCCGTGCGCTCCGTCGGCGTCATGGGCGACGAACGCACCTATGAGGACGCCATCGCCATCCGCGCGGTCGAAAGCCGCGACGGCATGACCGCCGACTGGGTCCGTCTCCCCTATCCCCTCCTCGCGCGAATCTCCAACCGCATCATCAACGAGGTCGACGGCGTGAACCGCGTCGTCTACGACATCACGTCCAAGCCCCCGGGAACCATCGAATGGGAATGACGAGGCGGATGCCTCGACTTGGGTAGTGCCCGGCTCCGCTCGGGCACGTGAGGCAAAGCCTCAACTGCGGTAGTGCCGTGCTACGCGACGGCACGAAGCAAAGCCTCGACTGCGGTAGTCCGCCGCTACGCTGGCGGACGAAGACATATACATACCATGTGCTTGAGCGTAGCCAAGCACTGTATCAGCACCGCTTGCGGTGTGCTTGAGCGTAGCCAAGCACTGTATCAGCACCGCTTGCGGTGTGCGCTCAGCTTCGCTTGCGCACGAGGCAAAGCCTCAACTGCGGTAGTCCGCCGCTGCACCGGCGGACGGGAAATGCTGCAGGCTCCAAACGCCCGTCGCCGGGGAAAACAACATTATCAACGTCGAGGCGCTTGACGGGACCGGATATGTCACGCTGAAACGGAAAGGCGTGGACGGACACTGGGAAAATCGTGGATGCGCATTGCAGCGCATCGGAGCAATACAAAAACCGGTTCAACAGAGTATAAAAAATCAGAACCGCCATGCCGGGCCGTTACCACCCGGACCTGCCAAGTTTGAGCCATGGGCGAACCATGGGCCGCTGGACTTACGAATATTTATCCCACTATGGCGATTCCAGTTATAAAATAACTCTGTTTTTCCAAAAGTCAAACGGTTTGCGCAATTTTTTCAAAAAAAACGGACAAAATGAAAGGGCTGCACAAAAATGAACGAAAACTGGATCGCATTGTCCGCGTCCGGCCCGGACGTCGCGCACGACGAATCGGGCGTGCCCGTCGAATGGACGCTCTTTTCGGTCGGCGACACGCGGTTCTGCCGCAACGGGCGGGACGGCTCCGTCCGGCTGACCTCCGGCGACCTCGACGACATCCTCGCCTACCACGAAAAGAAAGGCGAGCAGATCCCGGTGGACTCGGAGCATTACCTGTACGAACTCGCCAACCGGAAGAACCTCGACGAAGCCGAGACCGCGCGGATGTTCCCGCAGGGCGTCGCCGCCCTGGGCTTCGGCGCGCTCTCCCGCGCCGGCGACAAACTCCGCATCCGCGTGAAATGGTCCGACGCGGCACACGCGATGCTGAAGGAAAAGATCTACAAGTATTTTTCCCCGGTGATCCGGGGGCTGCGGGACCGGCATCTTCGACGGCACGGGTGTTTTTTTGTTCCATCGAAGTCAAAAGGCGGTCAAAAAGCGAAAAAAGGTTTGCGTTCCGGGGTTTTCGAGTTGATTTTACGCGCCGGATGCGCTATATTATAAGAATCAACTAAAAACGCCAACTCTTTTTCAGGACATATCGCACCATGGCAAACAAAAACAAGAAGAAAATCGAGTCCTTCGAACAGCTCGCCGCCGCCCAGCAGCACAAGCGCCCCGCGCCCTCGCAGGAGGAGCCCGCCATTTCCACGATGCTGGACGAATTCGAAATGTGGATGGCTGTGAACTGGAAGAAAGCCATCATCGGCGTCTGCGCGTTCGCCGTGCTCGTTTCCGTCATCATCATCATCCAGGGCGCGATCCAGCGCGCGGAACTCTCCGCACGCCGCGAACTCGCCAACGCCGGCAGCATCGCCGAACTCGAAGCCGCCATCGCGAAGCATTCGGGCAACAAGGCCGCGGATTTCGCGCGCCTCCGCCTCGCGGGCGACCTCATCCTCAGCGATCAGCCCGGCGACCTGGAGAAAGCCCGCGAACAGCTCCTCGCCGTCGCCTCCTCGTCCAAGGCGGAAACGTTCATCAAGATCCGTTCCGCGCTCGACGCCGCCTACATCCTCGAACAGCTCGGCAAGAAGGAAGACGCCGCGACCGAGTTCGAACGCATCGCCGGCCTCTCCCAGACGCCCGAAGACCTCCGCGTGGAAGCCTCCTACGCCGCCGCGCGCATCTTCTCCGGCCTCGACCAGATGATGAAGGCCGACGCCGCGCTGAAGAACATCAACCTCGCGGCCGCCGCAGCGCAGGGTTCCTCCACCGTCTACGGCTACTGGGCGGGACTCGCCAAACAGCTCGACGAGAAGCTTCATCCGCAGGCCGCGGCGTCCGTCACGGCCCCGGCTGAAAAGCCCGCCGAAACGGCTCCCGCCGCCGAAGCGAAGCCCGCCGAACAGCCCGCCGCCTGACCTCCGGGTCTCCCTTCGGATGCCTGAATCCGGCGGCCTCACCAGACGCACCGAATCGCTGCTCCGCGCGCTCCGCACGCGCCACGGCCGCCGCGATTCCGAATACTGTTTCTGCGACGGTCTCCGCGCCTCCCGCGAAGTCGTCACGCTCGCGCCGGGCCTCGTCGAACTCGTCATCCTCCGCGAAGACACCCCCCTGCCCTTCCCCTCGCCCGTCGAACCCGTCATTTTACCTCAATCCGAATTCGACCGCATCGCGCCCACGGTGCATTCGCAGGGCATCCTCGTGCTGTCGCGCCGCCCGGAACCCGTCCCGCTTGACCGTCCCATGGCGGACCCCTTCGCGCTCGTGCTCGACCGCGTGGGCGACCCCGGCAATTTCGGCACGATCCTGCGCACGGCGCGCGCCGTCGGGCTGCACGAAGTCTGGCTCACGCGCGGCACCGCCGACCCGTTCTCCGACAAAGTCGTGCGGTCCGCGTCCGGCGCGCAGTTCGCCCTGAAGATCCGGTACGGCGGCGACCTGACGGAACTCGCCGCGGACCTCCGCAAGCTCGGCGTGAAGACCTGCTACCGGACGCTTCCGGCGAGCGGCGGCAACGTCTTTCTGGAGCCGGACCTCTTCGACCGCAGCGCGATCATCCTCGGCTGCGAGGCGACGGGCGTCGCCGAACTCGAAAACTCGCGCGGGCTGAACATCCCGATGCCCGGCGACGCGGAATCCCTGAACGTGGCGCAGGCCGCCACCGTCATCCTCTTCGAATACGTCCGCCGCATGTTCTGAGGAGGACATGTCCTCCACTGAGGCTGTGCGCTCAGCTTCGCTTGCGCACGAAGGACACACTGCGGCAGTGCCGTGCTGCGCGACGGTACAATTTGCCCGGTGCCCCCCTTTTTCTGTTCAAACAGTCAGGAACGGAACGCGTCCAGCGCGCGCCGGTACGCCTCCAGCACGTTTTCGGAAAACGCGCAGAACACGACCTCTTCCGGCAGGTTCCCGCCCCACGTGCCGACCGCGTCCACGGCGATCCTCACCGCCGCCTCAAGCGGGTAACGGTACACGCCGATGCTGATGCCCGGAAACGCCACCACGCGGCAGCCGTTTTCCTCCGCCAGCGCGAGCGAGTTCAGGTAGCACGAACGCAGCAGGTCGGGTTCGCCGTGTCCGCCGCCGCGCCAGACGGGTCCGGGCGTATGGATCACGAAGCGGGCGGGCAGATCGAATCCGGGCGTGATGCGCGCCTCTCCGGTGCGGCAGCCGCCGAACTTCAGGCAGGCTTCGTAGAGACGGCGTCCGGCGGCGCGGTGAATGGCGCCGTCGACTCCGCCGCCGCCCAGCAGGGAACAGTTCGCGGCGTTGACGATCGCGTCGACGTCGAGCCTCGTGATGTCGTTCAGGACTGCTGTCATCTTCATGGTGCGGCCTCCTTCTGTACGTTCAAAAAATCAAACCTGTTCCGCGCGCGGGACGAATTCCCGCACGGTCCGCAGGACGAGTTTCAGTTTCTGCGCGGGGGTCGAGCGCGGCAGGATCGCCGGGATCATGCCGTCGCGCCGGAGCATGCGCTTGTTCTTCTCCAGATACACCAGGTTGTCGCGGCAGGTCACGTTCGTGATGCCCGCGGCCGCGGCGGCGAGGCGGATCCGGCAGGACATCAGGAAATGGTCGACCTGCTCCGGGACCGGGCCGAACCGGTCGCGCAGCTCGGACGCAAACGCGTCGAGGTCGTGTTCCGAGGTGAACATCGCGAGCCTGCGGTAGCAGTGCAGGCGCATGCGCGGCGATTCGATGTAGTCGAGCGGGATGCCGGCGGCGATCATGCCCTGCGGCGGCTCGACCGCGAAGCTCAGGAAATCGAGGTAGAGTTCGCAGTCCGGCGCGGTCGGGAGCTTTTCGCCCTTGAACAACGCCACGCAGTCGCGCAGGAGCGTGCAGTACAGGTGGAAACCGACGGCGTTGATCTGCCCGCTCTGCTCCTCGCCCAGGATGTTGCCCGCGCCGCGTATCTCCAGGTCGCTCATGGCGAGCTGGAATCCCGCGCCGAGGTGCGTGTAGCGGCGGATCGCGGCGATGCGCTTGCGGGCGTCCCCGGTCAGGATGCCGTCCTTCGGCAGGAAAAGGTACGCGTACGCCTGCCGCACCCAGCGTCCCACGCGGCCGCGGAGCTGGTAGAGTTCGGCGAGCCCGAACCGGTCGGCGCGTTCGATGATGATGGTGTTCGCGTTCGGGATGTCGATGCCGGACTCGATGATCGAGGTGCAGACCAGGATCTTCGTCTTCCCCTCGATGAACGAGGACATCACGTCCTCGAGCTCGCTCTTGTCCATCTGCCCGTGGGCGACGCCGAGCGGGACGTCGGGGAACATCGCGCCGATCTCGAGCGCGGCCTTTTCGATGCTCTTCACGCGGTTGTGCAGATAGTACACCTGTCCGCCGCGGTTCAGTTCGCGTTCGATCGCCACGCGCACCAGGTTCGGCTCGTACTGCGCGAAGACGGTCCGGATCGGCAGGCGGTTCACGGGGGCGTTCATCAGCGTGCTGAGGTCGCGGATGCCGGAGAGCGACATGTGGAGCGTGCGCGGGATGGGGGTGGCGGTCATGGTCAGCACGTCCACGGTCGCGCGGAGGTGCTTCAGGCGGTCCTTGTGGAGCACGCCGAACCGCTGTTCCTCGTCGATGATAACGAGGCCGAGGTCCTTGAACTCGACGTCGTTCTGGACCAGCCGGTGCGTGCCGATCACGATGTCGATCTGGCCGCGGCCGAGGCGTTCCAGGATCTTCTGCTGCTCCGGCTTCGTCTTGAAGCGGGACAGCTGTTCGATCACGATGCCCGTCCCGGCGAACCGCTCCCGGAACGTGAAATAATGCTGCTGGGCGAGCACGGTCGTCGGCACCAGCATGGCGGTCTGGCGTCCCGCGAGCGCGCATTTGCACGCCGCCCGCATCGCAAGCTCGGTCTTGCCGTAGCCCACGTCGCCGCACAGCAGGCGGTCCATCGGGCGCGGCGACTCCATGTCCGCCTTGATCTCGGCGGCGGCGCGCAGCTGGTCCGGGGTCTCCTTGAACGGGAACGCCTGTTCGAAAAGCAGCTGCTCCGGGTCGTCCTCCGGGAACGCCGTGCCGGACTGCTTCATGCGCATCGCCTGGATCTTGAGCATCTCGAACGCCAGGTTCCGCACGGAGTGGCGCGCCTCGTCGCACGCCTTGCTCCAGCGGCTCGAATTGATGCGGCTGAGCGTGATGCGGGTGTTTTTCGACCCGACGTATCGCGTGACCAGATGCGCCTGCCGGACCGGGATCCGCAGGAGCTGGTCGTCGCCGAATTCCAGCAGGATCATCTCCGCGCGCGCCCCGGCGGCCTCGATCACGTCCAGCCCGCGGTAACGGCAGATGCCGTAGTTCAGATGCACGGCGTAGTCGCCTTCCTCCAGGTCCCCGGCGGAGATCACGCCCGCCTCGTCCTCGCGGGAAACGGGTTCGGTCCGGGGCGTGTCGTCCTCGATCTGAAGCTCGCGCGTCATGCTCCGGCGGCGGTACGGCAGCGCGAAAAGCTCCCGGATCGTCAGGACCGCCAGCTTCTCCTTCGGCAGGAAGAAACCGCACGGGACGGCCCCCTCCTCCACGGTCAGCAGCTCGTTTTCGCACAGGCCGTGGTCGAGGATCCAGCGCCGCACCTGATGCGGGTCGGAATCCGGCCCGACGAGCAGCGTCACGTGCGTTTTCTCCTCAAGCCACTGGCGGATCCGGGTCGCGGTCAGCTGCTGCGCCAGCACGGAAAATGCCTGGTCCAGCGCCCTGCCGTCCGCATCGGCGCCCGAGGCGAATTCATGCCCGGCGGCAGCCGCCATCGCGTCGCGTCCGGTGGAATAGCACGGGAACGCCTCGCACGGACCGCCGTCCGGCACGGCCGCGCCCGCCGCGTCCTCGAACGCGACCAGACGGCCTTCCGTCTTCATTTTCTCCTCGAACGCCGCCCATTGCGCCGCCTCCTCCGGCGTGCCGTAGCGCGACAGATGCGTGCGTATCTCGCCCGGGGCCTCCTCGACCAGAACGGAATCATTTTCCAGGAGATATTCGAACGCCGGAGCGGAGGCGTACTGCGTCCCGTTCACCACCGTCCCGTCGCCGCCCGATCCCGACCGCAGGATCACGCGGTAGGAATCCACTTTGCCGGTCGACATCTGCGTGTCCGGGCGGAACAGCCGGATGCTGTCGATGGTGTCGCCGAAGAACTCCACGCGGGCGGGCGCGGTCTCCGAGGAGGAGAAGATGTCGATCAGGCCGCCGCGCCGCGCGAATTCGCCGGGGATGCCGACCTCGACTTCGTCGTCGTAGCCCATCTCCACCAGACGTTCCGCGAGCGCCGCCAGGTCCATTTCATCGCCGACCTTCAGCTCCAGTTCGCTCTCGCGCATCAGGCGCGGCACGGGCGCGGGCGAGGTCAGGCTCGTGACCGACCCGAAGAAGATGTCCGGCGGCTCAAGCAGAAGGCGGTGCAGCGCCTCGGCGCGCGGCGAATCCGCCTGAAGCAGACTCTGCCGCCGCGTGGAACCGTCCGGCAGCGCGTGGACTGAGAACATCTTTCCGGCGACTTCCGACCATGCGGACAGGTCGTCGCGGCACTGTTCCGCGCGGGACTGCGACGCCGTGACGTAGAACAAAGGGCGTTTCCCGGATTTCGCTCCGGCAAGGCAAAGCAGGGCGACCGGCATCATGTCCGGTTCGAGGGGGCCGATGCGTCCCGGCATCTTATTCGTTTTAGAGATTAATTTAAAAAACGTGCTTTTCCATGCTCTTTTTTTCATTCCGCTCTTGCCTTTTTTCTATTTATGGAGTATCTTATACGCAATTGTTTTTTTAACCCGGGTTCACTTCTGACGATCTGAGCTCTCACGGCGGTTATGGAGACGGGCACGGCAAAACCTTTCCGTCTATCAATATAACAGCTTAACGCAGGAAAACAAATCTTCGGGACCTTTTTTCGATGAAAAATGATGCGAAAACAAAACGGATCGCGGTTCCCTCCGCCGGAAAGAATGCGAAAGCCGCCGTTTCCTCCAAACAGGGGAAAGGCGCGTCCGGCAAGGTGAAGCCCGCGCAGTCCGCAGGGAAAGACGCTCCGGTCCGCGCGGCGTCCGCATCGAAGGAACAGGCTCCCGCCACGACAGCAAAGAAAGCTCCGGCGAAGAAGGCCCCGGCGAAAACCGCGGTCAAAGCCGTTCCTGTGAAAAAGGCGGTTGCGCCCGCCAAGGCCGCCGCACCGAAGAAAAAAGCGTTTAAGCCGGAAGTCCTCTTCGACGAGGAGCCGCGGACGAAGAAATCCGCATCCAAAGCCGAGTTCAAGCCCGCAGTCAAGCTCGAACCGGCGAAAAAGTCCGCTCCGGCGAAAGCCGAGGTCAAAGCCGAGGCGAAAAAAGCGCCGGCGAAGAAGAACGCCGTCAAAGCCGCGGTCAAAGCTCCCGCCGTCAAGGTCGAGATCAAGACCGCACCGTCCAAAACGTCCGTCTCCCGGACCGGAACGGTGAAAGCGGCTCCGGCAAAGGCGGAAGCCAAGCCTCAGGCGAAATCCGCGGCCAAGCCCGCCGCACCGGCGAAAAAAGCCGCCGCGAAGAAATCCGTATTCGCTTCGAAGACGAAAAAGACTCCGCTCAAGGTCAAAGTCCAGGCCGCGCCCGCCGCACCGGCGAAAAAAACCGCGAGGAAGCCTGCCGAAACGCCCGTCGCGCCCGAAGACGTCATGCCCGCCACGCTGGAGGACGTCGAAGATGCCTCCGAGATCGATCTTTCCAAGTTCATGAACGAGGGATCGAAAGATCCCGGGATGGACAAGAAGAATTCGAAGGTCGCGGCGAAGCACGGCCCCGTCACGAAGAACGACACGATGAAGGTGTACATGCACGACATCGGTCAGATTTCGCTGGTCTCCAAGGATCAGGAAGTCTCTCTGGCGGCGCGGATTCACGGCCGGGACAACGATTCCCACGACGAAGCGCGCGCCACGCTCATTGAAGCGAACCTGCGCCTGGTCGTGAAGATCGCCCACGATTTCAAGGGGCTGGGGCTGCCGTTGCTCGACCTCATTTCCGAGGGCAACATCGGGCTTATGCGCGCGGTGGAGAAGTTCGACCCGTCGAAGGGCGCGAAATTCAGTTCCTACGCCGCCTGGTGGATCAAGCAGTCCATGCGGCGCGCCCTCGCCAACCAGGCGCGCGTGATCCGCATCCCCGTGCAGTCCGCGGGCAAGATCAACAAGATCAAATCCGTCAAGATGAAACTCGCGGAGCAGCTCGGACGCGAGCCGACCGACGACGAGATCGCCGAGCACCTCGGGTTCAGCGAGCGCACCGTGACCGGGCTCCGCCTCGCCGACCTCCGCACGTTCTCCCTGCACGACCCCATCCAGCAGGGCGAGGAAGGCGAATTCCAGGACATCATCCCCGACCGCGGTGCCATGACGCCCGACCGCATCCTCGGCGACGAGGAATCCGTCCACCGTCTCCTCTCCCTGCTCTCCGAGCTCGACGACCGCGAACGCCTGATCCTGCAGCTGCGTTTCGGCCTGGACGGCAAGCGTCCGAAAACGCTGGAGGAAGTCAGCCAGGAGATCCGCCGCACCCGCGAACGCGTCCGCCAGATCCAGAACCAGGCGCTCGCCAAACTCCGCGCCATGCTCGCCGACGAGGCCGGGTTCTCCGAAGAATAACCAACCGTCAACCCGAATTCATTCATGAGGTCTTTACCGATGAAATACGATGTGACAAATTGTTCAGGAAAGGGGGTGAACTAATATGGAAGCAACGGAAGTCAAGCTCAAGAAAGGCGACTCGATCGAACGCGCACTCCGCCGTCTGAAAAAGAAACTCGACAAGGAAGGCACGCTCAAGGAACTCCGCAACCGGAGACACTACGAAAAGCCGAGCGAGAAGAAACGCCGCACGCAGCGCCGCAGAGGCTGACCGGCGGATCTTTTCCGACCATAACCCCCGCTCCGGGATCCTCCCGCCCGGACGATGCCGGAGCGGAGCACCTTCAATCCTCATCGTTTTTTCATGTCCGAACCCACCTCAAAGATTCCTCCTTCCGGCGTCGCCCGCAAGTTCTACTGGATGCCCACGCTCGACGGGTATATCATGCGCGCGTTTCTGGTGCCGTTCTTCATCCTGCTCTTCGCCTTCACGCTCCTGTTCATCATCATGGACATGTACAACGACGTCGGCGATTTCCTCGACAAGAAGGCGTCCGTCTCCGTCTCCGTCGAATACTTCCTCCTGAAGATCCCCGGCAACATCCGGTTCATCCTGCCCATCACGGTCCTGCTGGCGTGCATGTACGCGCTCGCCAATCTCGGACGCAGCCGCGAACTGACCGCCATCCGCGCGTCGGGCGTTTCGCTCGCCCGGTGCGGCATGCCGATCTTCGCGGTCGGCTTCTGCGTGATGCTGGTCAATTTCTATTTCAACGAACAGCTCGTCCCGGAGACCACGCGCCAGGCGGAGATCGTCAAGAAAACGGTCGACAACGAAAAATACGTGGAGCAGAGCAACGCCCAGCTCCAGTTCCACAGCGGCGACCGACTCCGCAGCTGGTACTTCGGGCAGTTCGACGACGACGGCTACCAGGAAAAAGTCAAGCTCAAGATCTTCGAGAAAAACCCGGACAACCCCAGACGCCGCACGCTGCTCCGCACGATCGAGGCGGAAAAAACGCGCTTCGTCCCCGGCGTCGGCTGGGAATTCTACAAGCCGGAGATCCACGAGTATTCCGAGGACGGGCTTCCCGGCGACGCCATCACGCCGGACTCCGATCCGCTGGTCTTCACCGAGGAACAGATCCCGGACAAGCCGTCCGTCATCGTCAAGTCCGTCATCGAGCCGGACGCGCTTTCCTCCCTCGAGATCGTTTCGATCCTGCGGGAGAACCCGAACATGGCGGCCAACCTCCGCCGCATCTACGCCACGCTGCTCTTCAACCGGCTGGCGTTCCCGTGGGCGTGCTTCCTCTGCGCCTTCTTCGCATTCCCGCTCGCCACGAAGAACGAGCGGTCCGGCATCTTCACCGCCATCGCGACCGCAGTCGGCATCGCCGTGCTTTACCAGGTGCTCAACGAGGTCTTCATGGTCGCGGGCAAAAACGGCTATCTTCCGCCGTTCCTTGCCGGCCTGACCCCGACCGTCGTCTTCGGCGCGTACGGCATCTATCTGCTGAAGAAAGCAGGATAAGCGGCGGCTTTTCTTTGTCGCCGCCGGATCCGCCAAGCTCCCGTCCGGAGGCGTTTCCGTCCGCGTCCGCGGCATCCCGATTCAACGGCCGCGGATGTTTCCGGCGATCCTTCCGCGGCGCGGAAGGCAACCGCTTTTTTGCTTTTCTGCTTGATTTTTCATGAATTGCTGTTATATTACTCACGAATATGCTACACTTCGGGAAAACGAACAGCACATCGGCATCACACGATTCCATGAAAACCTCCACGACATCCGCCCCTTCCAACTGCGGCCCCCGGAGTTTCGTTCACGCCGCGATTCAGTCCTTCCGGCCGGACGGGGATAACAGCCGCGCATTCTTTTTTTCCGGTTGCGTCCGCGCCGGACTTGCGGCGCTGTTTTTTTCCGGCGCGCTGCTGGCATTTTTCAGCATCTCGACGGCAAAGATGCTGATCCTTGCGGCCGTTTTCGGCATCGGCTTTTATTGTTTGCGGAACAGAGTGTTGTTTTTATACGGATGGCTGGACGCCATAGCGCGGTATCCCGTCCTTTCGGCATGCGTCATCGCAGGCATCGGATTGATTCTGCGCGGGCTGTTTTACTATGTCCATCTGGGGACAATGCTGCTTGAGAATCAAACGCATGACAGCCTGATCTTCCTGAACGAAGCCAGGGAAATGGCGTCCGGGTCCTTTCCCGAAATAAAAAGCTGGGTCACAACAGGCTGCTATGCGCTTGCGATCAAACTGTTCGGAGAATCCATCCTTCTTCTCTGCCTGCTTCACGTGCTTTTGCAGATCCTGTGCGTCATAATGCTTTATTATCTGGGGAGCAGGCTCTTTCATCCGTTGGCGGCGCTGTTTGCCGTCGCGGCTTTTTTCTGGTCGCCACATTTTATCGCGTTTACGTTCAAGCTGTATGCCGAACACTTCTTCTACCCGCTCATCCTTGTGCAGTTTCTGCTTTTATATCATTGGGCAAAAAACAGCAGCGTGTTTTATGCCGCGGCCATGGGGGCGATAATCCTCATAACGCTCTGGACAAAAACCGATGCGGGGGTTTTCATCGCCGTCATCATGCTGTTTGTATTCGTCGCGAACACCCTTCTCGGCATTACTTCCGTCAGAAACGTCATCTTAAGTCTCTGCGCAGCGGCTCTTGTGGTCTTCATCGGATTGTGCGGGAGCTATTCGGTCAATCTGAAGTATCACGGGACCCGCACATGCCTTTGTTCGGACGACGGCTACTGGCCCCGGTATTTCGGAGCGAATTATGCAACGAAGGGCAGATCGATCATGGAGGACAAGCTCGCGATATACGAGGCGTATCAGCAGGAAACAGGAGAGACTCTCGTTTTCCGGCACAACCATTGCCCGCCCGTTCTTGTGCCGTACATCAAGGCTGAAATAAACCGGCGCTGGTCAAGCATGACGTTCAAGGAGAAGATCCGCCTGGTTTACGAAAAGGAATCCTCCTCCTGGCAAATGTATTACAATCCGGCTTACCGCACGAAGCTGGTCCCGGCGATGCATCAGGCGCTGAAGGTCCTTGTCGGCTTTACGGCAGGTTTGGCTCTCCTGCTGCTCTCCCGGCGTGCGCTTCTTGATCCGAAGGTCGATTCCGTCGACATCATCCGCATACTGCCCGTCCTTTACCTGATCGGCACGTTTTTATGTCTGGTCATCGTGGAGGCGAACTTCAGGTATACGGCATGCGCCAACATGTTTTTGCCGTTGTATTCCGGCTGTTTCGTATGCTGGATGAAAAACAAATACTGGAAACGGACATAGAAACAGGCGGCTTTTTCTCATCGCGATCCATGTCCTTATCCATACAACCACAACCGTTTCGCGTCCTTGCGACCATAAAAAACACCTGACAACCCTTCAGGAATAAAAATGGCTTTATCTGATTATCGTTTCTGTGTCGTCGGAGCCGGCATAACAGGACTTGTCTATGCCGAGAGGATCGCCTCGCAGTTGAACCAGCCCGTGCTGCTTGTTGACAAACGGGAAAAGCTCGGCGGCAATTCCAGCGCGACCATCGACGAAGAAACCGGCATCGAAGTGCATGACTACGGTTCGCACATATTCCATACCGCCAATGAAACGGTCTGGAACTACATCAGCCAGTTCGCCGCCTTCAATTCGTACCGGCATCACGTGCTGATCCACACCTGCGGCCATGTTTATTTCATGCCCATCAACCTGAAGACGATCCAGGAGGTGTCGGGCAAAGCGTTTACTCCGGATGAAGCCCGGGAATGGATCGAATCGAGCACAAACGGTTCCGGGGAGCCGCGCAACCTGGAGGAAAAGGCGATCTCGCTCATCGGGCCCGACCTGTACCGGCTTTTCATCAAAGGATATACCGCAAAGCAATGGGGGCGTCCGCCTTCGGAGCTTCCGGCGGACATCATTACCCGTCTGCCCGTCCGGATGACCTACGATACGGAGTATTTCAACGCGCGGCATCAGGGGATCCCCGCCGACGGGTACGACGCCATGTTCAGGAAGATGGCGGGCACGCCGGGGATCAGGCTTCTCCTGAAGACGTCGTTTTCGGAGATCGCCGCGCAGCTGTCCCGGGATTGCACGATCATCTATACGGGCATGATCGACGAATTCTTCGGATACTGTTTCGGGGCGCTGGAATGGCGCAGCCTCCGGTTTGAAAGGGAAACGGTGCCGGTCCGGGATTATCAGGGGACAACCGTAATGAATTACGGCGATGAAACGGTCCCGTACACGCGGATTCACGAGTTCAAGCATTACCATCCGGAATGGGAAAAGCCATTCAACGCCGGCAAGACCATCATCTTCCGCGAATATCCAATGGCGTGGAAGCCCGGACTGGAGGCGTTCTATCCCGTCAACGACGAACGGAACAATTCTCTCCTGCGGAAATACCGGGAGCTCGCAAACCGGCATCCCGGCATCCTGTTCTGCGGACGGCTGGGCGCATACAAATACTGGGACATGGACAAGGCGGTCGCCATGTCGCTGGAGGGATTCGATGCATTAGCAAGGAGGCGCTATGAACGATAAACTGGCAATTGTCATGCCCGTCTACAATGAAGAAGCCGTCATCGGCTCCGTTCTGGACAAATGGGCGAACGCTCTGGACTCGCTCGGGATTGATTATCAGCTGCATCCGTACAACGACGGCAGCAGGGACGGCAGCCTGGGGCAGATGAAGGCGGCCGCGGAACGGCATCCCGGGCATATCGTGCCGCACGACAAGCCGAACGGAGGACACGGGCCGACGATCCTGCAGGGATACCGTGAAGCGGCGGACAACGGCTATGACTGGATATTCCAGATCGATTCCGATGATGAAATGGGACCGGAGCATTTCGGGAAGCTCTGGGACCGGCGCGCCGGCTACGATTTCCTCGCAGGCTATCGGGACGGACGCGCGCAGGCGCTGCCGCGCAAAATAATCTCCGCCATATCGCGCATGACGGTCAAGCTCTTTTACGGCAGGAAAACCATCTGGGACGTCAATACTCCCTATCGCTTAATGCGTGCCGCATCCTTCGCGGAAATCTATCGTGCGATACCCGGCGACACGTTTGCCCCGAACGTCATTCTCTCCGGCATGGTCGCAAAGAAACACCTGCGTTTCTTTGAAATGCCCGTCCCGCAGCACGACCGGACAACGGGCGAAGTTTCCATCAAGAAATGGAAACTGCTGAAGGCCGCCATGAAAAGCTTCCGGCAAACCATTTGTTTTTCCTGGAAAAAAGCATAACAGCCTGACGGCGGCAGGACGCGGAACGTTCGCGCCGCAAGCCAGCCCCACGGCGGATGCGCGGAAAGCTCAGCAGCAGCCGTCGAGATGCGGGAGGCACGCGCGGATTTTGCGCTCGCGGACCAGCCGCGCATAGTGCGCCGTCCCGGTGAGGCGTTCGTCCAGCAGCACGCCCGCCTCCGCGAATCCGTTCGCCACGTCGTGGTTGTCCGAACCCGCCGTCCACGGCAGCCCGTAGCTGTCCGCGTACCATTTCGCGCGGCGGTTCTCCTCGTCCTTGCGGTGGCCGTTCATGATCTCCACGGCGTCGACCAGGTCGGGGAGCAGACGGATCATCGGGATGTAGAAATCCTGCCGGAACGGATGCGCGTGGACGACCGTGCCGCCCTCGGCGCGAATGTATTTCAGGTAGTCGACGAGCGGGAGGCGGTCGATGAACGGATGGTCCGCGAGCCAGTTTTCGTCCAGCCCGTAGGTCAGGAAATCGTTGCCCTCGGAGGAATCCTCCCACGCGAAAAACACCTGCATCCCCACCCGGTCGCCGTATTCCTTCGCCGCACGGTAGCCCGCCGTGAACAGCTCGACGCGCTCCCGCCACGGCAGGTCGCGCGGCACGGTGGTGTTCCCGTTGAAGAAATGGTCCGTGATGATGATGCCGTCGTAGCCGCGCGCGTGGTAGGCTTCGGCGACCTCGCGGCCGGAGGATTTGGCGCATTTGCTCACTTCGGCGGTATGGATGTGCGTGTCGTAGCGGTAAAGTCTCTGTTCGTTCATTTTGAGATCGGCTCCTTTTTTATTGCAGCAGCAGGGGCAGGAATTCCGCGACCGCGCCGAAGAGCAGCGGGATCGTGAAATTGTCGTCCATGTGGATTTGTTCGTTGAAGAATTCGGCGACGCAGGAGACCGCCACGCCGCCCAGCCAGACCGCCGCGATCCGGCCCGGCAGACCGCCAGCCAGGCAGAAACACGCCGCGATGATCCAGCCGGAGAGCAGGAACGCCAGCGAGCCTTCCAGCGATTTGCCGTTGGGGAAGCGGTGCCGCCCCCATTTGCGCCCGATCAGCGCCGCGGACGTGTCGCTCAGGATCAGGACCGTGAACGCGCACGACGCCACGCGGGGCGAGAAACACAGCGCGGTCAGGCAGGCGGACGCGTACATCGGCGGCGCGCCGCTGAACCGGAACTTGCCCGGTTCGCTCTCGCGCGCCATCTTGCCGAACAGTTTCTTGTAGAGCGGCGTCACGTACGGGACCCGGCGGAACACCGCGATCTCGATCAGGACGTTCAGCACGGCGAACGTGCCGAACATGATCACGTTGAACAGCCAGGGGAGGTAAAACAGCGAGACGGGCATCCAGATGGAGCTGAGGTGCACCATCTTCCGGAGGACTTCCTGTCTGTAGGGGATCGCCATCGCCGTTTCCTTTGTTCTGCCTGTTTTTTCGCTCCATTCAATATAGCTTATTTTTCCCTTTTTACAAGCAGAAGACACGGAAAATGGAGCACACGGCTAATGCGACGGAGCGGAACCGCGCGCTACTTCAGCACGGCTTGCCGTGTGCTCTCGCGGAGCAGAGCGCTTATTCAGCACGGCTTGCCGTGTGCTCTCGCGGAGCAGAGCACTACTCAGCACGGCTTGCCGTGCCCCATTTTGCCAGCAGGGCGTCGTACTCGGTTTGGCTGAGCGGGATGACGCCGCCATGGCGGAACCGGTACGGGAACTCCATGCCGCGTTCGGACGGCGCGAAATCGCCCTTCGAGAGGTCGTCGCAGAAGAACGCCTTGTAGCCCTGTCCGCGCGAATAATAATCGGCGATCAGGCACCAGCGGCCGTCCGCCATGCGGAAACACTCCGGCCCCTCGAATCCGGCGAAATCCCGCACGGGGAACCCCGGCACGGGCTGCCAGTCGCCTTCGAGCGTGTCGCTGACCTCCATGATGATATTCTTCCGCGTCTCGTCCTTGGAGAACCGGTAAAGCTTGCCGTTGTCGGAAATGATGTCAGTGTCGATCACGTCGCCCGGCTTCTCGATGTAGAGCTTCGCCGGGGTGAACGTTTTGAAGTCCTTCGTGCGGGCGGAATAGATGCGCTGGCGGTTCGAGCCGTTGAGCGTCTCGCGCGACGCCCAGAAGACGAAGAATTCTTTCTTGTCGGCGTCCCAGAACGCTTCCGGCGCCCACGTGCAGCCCGCGCCCGGCACGGCGACCTCCACGCGGCGCGGTTCGCTCCAGTTCACCATGTCCTTCGATTCCCACACGATGATCGCCTTGCTGCCCGCGCGCTGGGCGCGTCCCCAGTCGCCGTTGCGCCCGATGCACAGGTCGGTCGCGATCAGGTAGACCGTGCCGTTTTCCGGGTCGCGGACCACAAAGGGATCGCGCACGCCGCCCTCGCCCAGATTGCTTTGAAGCACGGACTTGCCGTCGTTCAGAGGCTGCCACTTCGCGCCGTCCCGGCTGACGGCAAAGAAGATCTGTTCCCATTCGTTCGAGCGTTCGCCGCGGAAGTGCGCGAAGAGATAGCCCGCGGTCTTATCTCCGTCTTTCGGCGGTGCGGCGTGAATCCCATGGACGCACGCGGTAAACGCCGCGGCGCAGAGCATGGCGGCGGCCGCGAATAGGACCGCCGGACGGACGAATCTTGTACGGGAGGACATGATAAAACTCCTTGTTGCAGGGGTGAAACACTCGTTTTCCGAATAAAAGCATAACTTACTTTCCATCCGGCAAAAAAACAAGCCGGTTTTCCGCTTTTTTCAGAAAAAAGATTTCCGGGCGCCTTGCTTTCCGAGTTTAGAACGGTATAGTAAAAATATGATCGTTTTCATCCGGAGAAAGGACAAGTCTCAGTGAAAGTGATACGGAATATCATGCTTTGCGCTGCGTTCCTTGCCGTCTGCCTGGGCGGAACGGGATGCATGATGTCGCGCGCGACGATGAAATGGACCGGCAGAGAGGAGCAGCGGTTCAAAAACATCAGGTATGCGTTGTCTCCCGACAAAAAAGAACTCACGCTGACCTATGAACGCGAAAAAAAACGGTATGTCATCCCGCTGGCGTGCTTCCTGATATGGGAAAAGACGCCGCCGTGCCTGACTTCCGTTCAATCGTTCGAAAAACACATTCCCCTGGATCCCATGCCGGACGAGCTGGTGTTGAAGCATGTGGACGTCACGGTCGATCCCGAGGCGCCGAAGAAACGGATCCCCTCTTCCTGGACGGAAATGCCGCATTTCAACGACCACTTTCTGGAATATGTCGTAAGGCCGAACGATCCCTTCAAAGATTTCAAAACTTATGAAGATTTTCTGAAGGTGTATCCCCAATTTCTATACAAAGCGACGGTTCACCCGGACGAGCTTCCGGCTCTCTCCGTCCCCTGGGTTCTGCGCGGTCCGAGCCCGATGATCCCCTATGACCGCGAGGGCGACCGCTACGTCTGTCTTTCCCCGATGGAAAACGGCTGGTATCAGGTCGATTATCCGCCTGTTGAGTATTACTCCAGACACGACCGGGGCGATTACATGATCATGAAGACCGGGTTCTTCGGCTGGTGCTGGAAAGCGATCTGGCTGCCGGTCGGACTCGCTGCGGACGTGGTGCTGCTGCCTGTGTCAATTCCGCTCTATTGTCTCGGGCGCATGCTTGAAGGGGCTTACGGTCCGCATAGGACCAGCGTTTGGCAGGATATGCAATTCTGGGATGATATCTACCGCTGACGGTCCGCCGACACTCGGCGGCTTGAAACGACGATCAAAAGATGCCTGTCCCGGCGCGGAACCGGAACAGGCCACAGCGCAAGCGCTGACGTTCGGCGCTCTGCTACGCGAGAGCGCGTGCCGTTGCGAAGCAAGGCACTGTATCAACACTGCTTGCAGTGTCAGGCGAAAACCCGTTGCGGAATGCCGTCGATTTCTTTCCGGCACTCCGCCGCAGCAACGCACAGGTCATAATTGCTCTGAAGATTAATCCAGAATTCGGGACCGGTTCCGAAGTACCGCCCCAGACGCAACGCTGTGTCGGCCGTGATCGCCCGCGTTCCTTTCACGATGGCATAGATTCTCGGCGCGGGGACATGGAGATCCAGCGCGAGCTTGTTCTGCGTGATTTCCATCGGCTTGAGAAATTCTTCCAGAAGGATCTCTCCGGGATGAATCAAATTCTTTGTTCTGATCATAGTCTGGTCTCCTCAATGATAATCGACGATCTCAACATCATGAACGTTTCCGTCATGCCAGGTAAAGCAAATCCGCCATTGGTCGTTGATGCGAATACTGTACTGCCCTTCCCGCTTTCCGTGCAGCGCTTCGAAATGGTTGCTCGGAGGGATCCGCAGCGTTTCCAGATTCACGATGGCGTCGAGCATATCCAGTTTCCGCAGGGCGATCCGTTCGATCGCCTTGAACTTTCTGCTGGAACCTTCCGCCTTGAGCTTCAAGGTTTCCTTGCATTTGTAGCTTGCGATCATCGTCAGTTCCTTTCTGAAACATAATATACATCACTTTTCATTAAACGCAAGACGTAAAACGAAAAAAGTTACATTTTTCCTTTTCCTCGTTGCATGGGGCACATCGTCGAGGGAAACGCCCTATTCATCAGCGCATGTTTGAGGTAAAAAGCAGGCCTGTCCCGGCGCGGAACCGGGGCAGGCTTTTTATTCTGATTTCAAAGCATCGGATTCATCCGTCGAGCCTTTGCCGCAAAAAGGGCAATAAGAACTCCGGCTCAACGGATTATAATTTTGGACTCACTGTGTCCAAAATCCTTATGCCGGCTTATTTGATCTCGTTCTGCATGGCGACGAGCTTGTCCGCGCCGTACATCTTGCGGAGTTTGGGCTTTTCGATCTTTCCGGTCGGGTTGCGCGGGACCTCGGCGAAGATGATCTTGCGCGGGCGCTGGTAGCGCGGCAGGTCGAGGCAGAAGTCGTTGACCTGTTCCTCGGTGAGCGTGAAGTCCGGCTTGACCTCGATGATCGCGGCGGCGATTTCGCCGAGACGCTGGTCGGGGAGACCGATGACGGCGACGTCCTTGATGGCGTTGTTGCGGCGGAGGAAGTCCTCGATCTGAACGGGATAGAGGTTTTCGCCGCCGGTGATGATGACGTCCTTCTTGCGGTCGACGAGGTAGATGAAGCCGTCCTCCTCCTTCGCCATGTCGCCGGTGTAGAGCCAGCCCTCGTCGTCGAGGACTTCTTTCGTCGCCTTCTCGTCCTTGTAGTAGCAGCGCATCACGCCGTCGCCCTTCACGGCGAGCTCGCCGACCTTGCCCGGCTCGACGATGTTGTGCTTCTCGTCGACGATCTTGGTCTGCCAGCCGTAGCCCGCCACGCCGATCGCGCCGACGTGGTCGATGTTCTCGATGCCGAGGTGCACCGCGCCCGGTCCGATGGATTCGCTGAGGCCGTAGTTGGTGTCGTAGTCGTGCTTCGGGAAGACGGTCTTCCAGCGCTTGATGAGGCTGGGCGGCACGGGCTGCGCGCCGATGTGCATCAGGCGCCACTGGTCGAGCTTGTAGTCCTCCAGCTTGATGTCGCCGCGGTCGATGGCGTCCAGGATGTCCTGCGCCCACGGCACGAGCAGCCAGACGACCGTGCAGTGTTCCTCGGAGACCGCGCTGATGATCCATTCGGGCTTGATGCCGCGCAGGAGCACCGCCTTGCCGCCGACCAGGAAGCTCCCGAACCAGTGCATCTTCGCGCCGGTGTGATAGAGCGGCGGGATGCAGAGGAACGTGTCCTCGCGGGTCTGCCCGTGGTGCTTCTGCTCCACGATGCAGGCGTGCATGAGGCTGCGGTGGCGGTGGACGATCGCCTTCGGGAATCCGGTGGTGCCGGAGGAGAAGTAGATCGCGGCGTCCTCGTCGTCGGAGAGCGGGATCGCGGGGGACTTGCTGGAGCAGTAGGAAACGAGGCTGTAGTACGGCTCGGCGAACGTCGGGCAGTCCTCGCCGACGTAGACCAGCGCCTTCACGCGCGGGATGCGCTCGCAGATGGATTCGATGCGTCCGGTGAACGACGGTCCGAAGAGGAGGACGTCGATGTCGGCGAGCTCGATGCAGTATTTGATCTCCTCCGCGCTATAGCGGAAATTGAGGGGGACCGCCATCGCGCCGCTCTTCAGGACGCCGAAGTAGATCGGGAGCCATTCCAGGCAGTTCATGAGCAGGATGCCGACCTTGTTGCCCTTCTTGATGTGGCGGGTGAGCAGGAAGTTCGCCACGCGGTTCGCCTTGCGGTCGAATTCGCCCCAGGTCAGTTCGGAGCGGAACGAGTCGGTCGGGCTGGGCTCCATGAGCGAGTAT
Organism: uncultured bacterium; assembly: GCA_902780135.1. Classification (GTDB taxonomy): domain Bacteria; phylum Verrucomicrobiota; class Lentisphaeria; order Victivallales; family UBA1829; genus UBA1732. The sequence goes on along the minus strand of CACZEK010000014.1, from coordinate 19,511 downwards.
TCGCGCCAGGTGGTGTGGCGTTTTTCGAGTTCCTGCGGGTTGATCTCCACCAGTGCGACGTCGTCCTTGTAGAGCTGGGCGTTGCGTTCCAGTATTTCGGTGATAGGCATCGTGTTTCCTTGTTTTTTGAGGAGCGCGGGGGCCGCGTCCGGGGTTGAAACGGCACAGGTTCCGGGCGGAATCCATACCGCATTGATAACGTTATTCCACAAATATAGGACATTTTCCGGGAAATGCAAACTTTTTTCGCCGGAAAAATGCGAATAAATCGGCTTTTTTGAGGAATCGGGAGACGGGGGACGGCTATGCCGGCGGTCAGACGTTCATGCGGAACGCCGCCATGATGACGTCGTCGTCCGGGGGCAGCTCGCCGGAGAACCCGCGGACGGCGGCCGCCACGTCGGCAAGGAGCGCCTGCGCGGAGTCCGCCTTCGATGCGCCCAGGGCGTTCAGCAGCATCTTCTTCGTGAAGAGCTGCCCCTCGCGGTCGCGGTGCGAGAAAACGCCGTTGGAGCACGCGAAGAACTCGTCGCCGGGTCCGAACGTGATGCTCTCCTGCCGGAATTCGACCGGGCGCGAGGTCGTGAACACCGTGCCCGTCGAGGCGCGCAGATGTTCGAACTCGCCGCCGGAGCGGCGCACGAACGGCGGATAGAAGCCCGCGTTCACGAAGTCGAGCCGCCGGTCCTCCGGGTCGAAGAACCCGACGAAGATCGAGAGGAACTGCTTCCGGAACACCTTTTCGTCCTTGAAAAGCACCATGCCGCGGTTCAGCATGTCGAGCGGGTCCGAGGCGGACGCGACGCACGGCTGGAAAATGGCGCGGAACTTCATCATGCTGAGGCAGGCGGACACGCTGTCGCCGATCGCCTCCGCCATCACGAAGCCGGGTCGTCCGGCATCGGTCACGAAGGTTTCGAGGATGTCGCTGCCCTTGTGCGCCGCCAGCACGGACGCCGAGGCGAAGTCGATCCGGGGGAACTCGGGGAAAAGCCGTCCGGGCGCGGGGATCAGCGTCTTCTGGATGGATTTCGCCAGCTCGTTTTCGCGTTTGACGCGGCGGCGGGAATCGGTCAGGTTCTTCTTCAGGCCGCTGACCATGGTGTTGATGCCGTCGGAAAGCGCCAGGAATTCCGGGTTGTTCCGCACGTTCACGGTCTGCGTCAGGTCGCCCGCGATGATCTTGTCCAGCGCGCGGTTCACCTCGTAGAAGCCGTCCGTCACGGTCCGCCGGATCAGGTGTTCCAGCATGAAGAAGAACAGCGCGAAGAAAACGAGGTAGATCCCGAGGATGAAGACCATGGCGCGGTTGCGCGCCGCGAAGACTTCGGGTTTCGGCATCACCGCCAGCACGCGCCGGGGTTCGTCCGGTATCTGCACGCGTTCGCAGAAATACGGCTTGCCGCGGATGAAAACGGAGTCGGGCAGGACCGGGTCGCGCCGGAACCCGAGCTCGGAGAGGCGGAGGCCGTTTTCGGACGGGTCGCCGCTGGCGAAGACGACCGGGTCGTCGCCGTCCTCCAGAATCAGGAACCTGCCGCTCTTTCCGATCGGCAGGGACTGCATGATGCCGCGCATCAGCTCGATGTCGGAATAATTGAACACGTTGTCCGATTCGTAGGCGATCTGGACGATGCCGGGCTCGTCGAGGCGCGCCACGCCCGCATACTGCACGATCAAATGGTCGATGCCGCGTTCCTGCGGATCCTGCACCAGCTCGAACGCCTTGTCCCTGACCGCGGGCATGAACACCTCCGACTGCTCGGTGGAATCCATGCGGAATCCGAGGAAGCCCGGCTCGCTCGAGGCGATCAGGACGCCCTCCCCGTCGGAAACGCAGATGGAATCGACGTTCAGCGCAGCGGCGAGCTCCTTCAGCCGGGTTTCGTTCTTCAGGATGGCGGGGTCGTACTGGATGATCCGTGCCAGCATCCTCGTTTTCGCCAGCGAACCGGAATCCATGTTCTCGCGGAGCTGCTTGTAGTTGTCGCGCCACTCCGTAACCTCCCGGCTCAGGTCCAGAAGGCGCTCGCCGATGATGACGCGCGCCTGATGCTTCGCGGCAAACGCCATCACCAGGCAGACGATGAGGAGCAGGGACAGGAGTCCCAGCGTCATGAAGAGGAAAAGGCGTGTCTGGATGATTCGCTTCATTCTTGATCCATGAAAAGACGGGTGCGGCATTCCGCCGGCGTTTTTGTTTTTGATTCGGATAAAATAACTCCGCATTTCGCGTTTTTCAATCCTGTACGGCGTTTTTTCCGCGGTTTTCGGTTGTTTTTTTTCAAAGTTGTGGTATTTTGTGTAGGAAAGATGTGAAACGAACCGCGACGGCGGACATCGGAAGCCGTCGGAAAACGAAACGAGGAAACCATGACTCCCGGCATTGACAGGGCCGCATACCGCGCCATGAGCGCGTCCAAGCTCGAAGAAAAAATACGGTTTTACAACGCGCGCTACTGGGACGAATCCGACCCGGCGATCAGCGACGACGACTTCGACTACATCACGCGCCTGCTGGCGGAGAAGGATCCCGGCAACCGCCTGCTCGACCAGGTCAACGCCCCCGCCGTGGCGTCCACCGAGAACATCCGGCACGAACGCCCCATGCTCTCGCTCGACAAGGTATATTCCCTGCCCGAACTCGTCGCCTGGCTGGAGAAGACAGTCCGCACCGCCGACGAAAAGCTCCTGATCCAGCCCAAGTACGACGGCATCTCCGTGCTGTGGGAGGACGGCGTGCTCTCCACGCGCGGCGACGGCTTCACCGGCAAGGTCATCACGGACAAGGCGCCGCTGATCGACCTGGAGACGCTGTCCGGCGTGCTGCCGCTGACGGAATACCCCGGGCGCGTGCTCGGCGAACTCCTGATCCGCACGGACGACTTCAAGCGCCGCTACGCCACGATCCTGAACGCCAACGGCAAGCCGTTCCGCAACTCGCGCAACGCCATCGGCGGCATCATGAGCCTGAAGGACATCTCCGGCATGACCGCCCAGCACGCCCGCCTCACGCTCGTCGACTACGGCACCGTCTCGCGTCCCGCCACGGCCGCCGAGATCAGCCGCATCTGGCCGGACGTCCTGGAGGAAATGGAACAGCTCCCCTACCCGATGGACGGCCTCGTCATCAAGCTCGCGGACACGGAGTACGCCGAATCGCTCGGCAACACCGCCCACCATCCGCGCGGACAGATCGCGTTCAAGTTCAGCGGCATCCGACGCACCACGCGCCTGCTCGGCGTGAACTGGAGCTTCGGCAAGAACTGCCTCACGCCCGTCGCCGAGCTCGACCCGGTCGAGATCAACGGCACCACCATCCGACACGCCACGCTCCACAACCTCCAGAACATCCTCGACCGCGACCTGCAGATCGGCGACGAGGTAACCGTGGAACGCGCGGGCGACGTGATCCCGTACATCGTTTCCAGCGAACCCGGCCCCGTCCGGCGCAGTGCCCTTATCTCGCATTGTCCCTGCTGCGGACACGAACTCGTCCGCGACCTGCCCGAACTCCGCTGCGTGAACCCGGAATGTTTCGAGACGCGCCTCCAGCTCCTGCTGGCGTCCATCCGCAGCATCGGCATCGAGCACCTCGGCGAGCCGAGTCTCCGCAAGATCATGACGAAGCTCAACGTCCGCACGCTCTCCGACCTCTTCAACCTCTCCGAGCTGACCATCTACTCCCAGCTCCGCGAAGACGGATTCCAGGGCACGTCCACGCAGAACCTCTACCGCGAAATCCAGGCCGCGCGCACCGTGCCCGCCTACAAGGTCCTCGCCGCGCTCAACATCAAGGGCATCGGCGCGAACATCGCGAAGACCATCCTCAAGAAGCACACTTTCGCCGAACTCCGTACGCTCTCGACCGAACAGCTCGCCGAGATCAACGGCATCGGGCCCGAACGCGCCCGTGCGCTCCACGACGAGCTCATCCGGCAGTCCGACGGGCTGGACGAGCTTCTCGCAGGCGTCACGCTCGTGGCGTCCTCGACCGAGGAACGCCCCAAGATCTGCTTCACCGGCAAGATGCCGGAGAAACGCGCCTGGTACGAGTCCATCGCGAAGGCCGCGGGCTACGCCCCGGTCGACTCCGTGACCGACGCCCTCGCGCTCCTCGTCGCCGCCGACCCGAACGCCGCGTCCACGAAGATCGCCGACGCGAAACGCCTCTCGGTCCCGATCCAGTCGCTCGACCTCTGGCTCGGCTCCGTGAAGAACTTCGTGCCGAAGAAGGAAGAGCCGGACAAGTCCGACCAGATGACGTTCGATTTCTGACCGGATTTCAGCCCGTTTTCAAAGCAGAAGCAAGGCGGGAACAGTCGTTCAGGCTGTCCCCGCCGTTTTGTGTTTCGATTTCAGTTCAAAGATTCAGAATACAAGCCACTCGTACAGGCCGGACGCCATCCGGTTGCGCTGGCGGATGTCGAGGCGCAGCCGCTTCGTCTTCACCGGCTTGAACGCGATCTCGTCCATCTTCGATTCGCTCGCCTCGACCGGCGTCCACTGCCCGTTGTTGTCCCAGCTGAGCGTCCAGGACTGCGGCAGGGCGCAACCACCGCCGCGCCGGCTGTCGTCGAACCAGTAGAACTTGCAGCGGGAGACGTCGACCGGCTCCTCGAACGTGAGCATGACCCATTCGCTGCCGCCGAGGTGCGACCAGAAATCGAAGTTTTCGATGTCGATGTCGGTCGGGTTCTGCGGGAAGAATCCGTCGTTGATCGCCGCCGGGTTCATGCCGCCGCGGGCGTAAGAAACGCTCACTTTCGCCTCCTCGGACTTGTTCGCCGCGTGCTGGGCTGAGGTGTCGGAATCGGACAGCCACACGCGCATCGGCATGGAGCCGCGGTTCGCCCACCAGGCGTACGGGATGCCAACCATCTTTCCGTCCTTCGTGTCGACCTCGATCGTCTCCACGCCGCCCGACGGGAAGAGGTCGGTGCGGTATTTCGCCGTGACCTTCGCGTCCGGGAGCACGAACCAGCGGCGCCACGGGATCTTCACGCCCTGGTCGATCTGCTCGAACGCGAACACGATCGGGCCGCGCTCGAACGCGACCTGTCCGGCGAGGTTGCCGACCTTTTCGTTGGCTTTCACGCGGCGGACCTCCATCGGCAGGTCGAGCGTGACCGTGTCGCCGTTCTTCCACGTGCGGTCGATCACGGCGAAGCCCTTGTCCATCTTATAGTCCGCCTTCTTTCCGTTCACCAGCAGCGTCCATTTCGCGGGCTCGCCGTTCACATAAGCATACAGGTCGGACGGCACGGGATGCCCCTCGGCCCAGCCGGGGATGCGGAGCGCGAGCGCGAACTTGCCCTTCTTCACGCCGGAAAGCGCGATTTCGACCTTGCCGTCCCACGGGTAGTTCGTGGTCTGCGTGAATACGGCGTCGCCCGCGTCGACCGTGCCCGAACCGTACAGGAGCATGTAGACCGTGTCGTCCTTCTTCGCGCAGACATACTGCCCGAGCGAGGCGATCGTGCGCATGATGTTCGGCGGGCAGCAGGCGCAGCCGAACCACGCGGAGCGCGTCGAACCGCCAGATTCCAGCAGGTTCGGATAGAAGAAGCGGTCGCCGGAGAGCGAGACGCCGGAGAACGCGCCGTTGTACATGGTGCGCTCGAACGTGTCCATGTACTTCGCGTCGCCGTACATCAGGAACATCCGGTGCGTCCAGAAGAGGAACGCCACGGCGGCGCACGTCTCGTTGTAGCAGCGGTTCGGGAGCTCGTAGTTGTTGCCGTAGGCTTCGCCGCTGCTGCGCGCGCCGCATCCGCCGGTCAGGTGGTATTTCTTTCCGACGACGTTGTCCCAGATCTTCGTGATGGCGTCGACGTAGCGCTGGTCGCCGGAGAGCGCCGCCACGTCCGCCATGCCCGCGTACATGTAGTTGGCGCGGACGGCGTGCCCAACGGCCTCGTCCTGCTGGAGCACGGGCTTATGCGACTGGCTGTAGGGGTCGCCGGGTCCGCGTTTCGCCTTGTTTTCGAGGAAATGCGCGGCGAGCTTCAGCCAGCGCGGATCGCCGGTCTGGCGGTACAGCTTCGCGAGCCCCATTTCGATGATCTGATGGCCGGGCGCGATGCAGGGATCGTCCCCGCCGAGGTCCTTGTTCACGAGTTCGGCGGACTTCACAGCCATGTCCAGCAGCGTGCGGTCGCCCGTCGCCTCGAAATACGCCGTGGCGCATTCGTAGAAATGCCCCAGGTTGTACAGCTCGTGGCTCAGGTTCGGGTCGTTCAGCCAGCGGCGCTGGTTGATCCATTCGTGCGCAGGAGAATCCGGGTGCATGGTGCGGAACGTGTACAGATAGCCGTCCGGCTCCTGCGCCGCCTTCACATGCCGGATGATGTCCTCCATCTTCTTCTGCAGCTCGGGATCCGGGTTCGTCTGGAGCGAGTACGACGCGCCCTCCAGGAACTTGTAGATGTCCGTGTCGTCGAACGGCAGCGAGGACGCCGGGCGGTTCTGGAACGTCGTTTCGCCCGCGGCGCGGCGGCGCATGGTCTCGGCGGCGAGGTCGAAGTTCTTCAGCCTGCCCGACTCCAGGCACTGCTGGAGCGCGAACGGGATCGTGACCTTCCGGTTGACCTCCTGGCGTTCCGCGAGCACGCCGGAAGTGAACTTGACTTTGGTGAACGGGACGGGACTGATCGGGTAGTCCGCTTCGGCGGCGAAAGCTCCGGCTGCCATGAGCGCGGCGCTTCCTGCAAAAACCGTTTTTGCCATAATGTGACCTGTCATGTGGGAAGGGCTCCTGTTGGGACGGAAACGGCGGCCGCGTTTTTTCCTCGGGCGGGACCGTTTCCGGTGTTTTTTGTTTGTCTTTTCACGCTAATATACCACGGGTTTCGCATAAAATCAAGACGGCGTCCGCGCGGAAAGGGAAACGGCGGCGCGCCGGACGCCGGGCGAGGCGTGCGAAAAAGTCGGAAAAAACGAGCTCCACGTGCGCGCATGCGATTGATTTTTAGCCGTTTCGATGCTATATTAATAGATTACATTTGTTTTCAACAGCTTCCCGCAACCCCGAAACCTTTTATGCAGAACATCCGAAACATCGCCATCATCGCGCACGTCGACCACGGCAAGACCACGCTCGTCGACGAGATCATCCGCCAGGCAAAGCTCTTCCGCGAAAACCAGGAAATGCACACCTGCTTCCTCGACAGCAACGAACTCGAACGCGAACGCGGCATCACCATCCTTGCGAAAAATATCAGCGTGAACTACCGCGACACCAAGATCAATATCATCGACACTCCCGGCCACAGCGATTTCGGCGGCCAGGTGGAACGCGTCCTGAACATGGCGGACGGCGTCCTGCTGCTGGTCGACAGCGCGGAAGGCCCCCTGCCCCAGACGCGTTTCGTGCTGGACAAGGCGCTGAAGCTCAAACTCCGCCCAATCGTCATCATCAACAAGATCGACCGCCCCGACGCCCGCCCGCAGGAGGTCCTGAACGCCGTCTACGACCTCTTCATCGACCTCGACGCCACCGAGGAACAGCTCGACTTCCCCGTGCTCTACGCCAGCGGACGCGACGGCTGGGCGACCACCGACCTCGAAAAAGGCTCCCGCGACTCCATCCTCCCGCTCATGGACGCGATCATCGACCACATCCCGCCGCCGCCCTTCAACGAGGGACCCGCGCAGATCCAGATCACCACGCTCGACTACAACGACTACGTGGGCCGCATCGGCATCGGCCGCGTCCACCGCGGCACGCTCTCCCTCGACGAGCCGCTCTGCCAGGTCAAGCGCGACGGCAAGGTCATCCCGACGCAGATCAAGCAGCTCTTCACCTTCGAGGGCATCTCCCGCAAGGAGGTCCGCGAAGTGCCTTGCGGCGACCTCTGCGCCCTCGTCGGCGTGGAGCACATCGACATCGGCGACACCATCGCCGACGCGAACGCGCCCGAAGCCCTGCCCCCGATCTCCATCGACGAGCCCACCCTCTCCATGATGTTCCGCGTGAACGACTCCCCGTTCTTCGGGCAGGAGGGCAAGTTCATCAGCAGCCGCCACATCCGCGAACGCCTCCTGAAGGAAGCCGAGCGCGACGTGGCGCTCCGCGTGGAGGAAGGCGAAGGCGACAGCTTCAAGGTCAGCGGACGCGGCGTGCTCCACCTCGCGATCCTCATCGAGACCATGCGCCGCGAAGGCTACGAGCTCACGATCACCAAGCCGCACGTCATCATCCGCGAGATCGACGGCGTAAAGAACGAGCCGATCGAGGAGCTCACGGTCGACGTCGCCGAAAACGCCGCCGGAAAGGTCATCGAGATCGTCGGCCTCCGCCGCGGCGAGATGATGAAAATGGAGCAGCACGGTTCGCGCCAGCTCCTCGAGTTCATGATCCCCACGCGCGGCATCATCGGCCTCCGCAGCAAGGTCATGACCGCCACCGCCGGCGAAGCGATCATCTCCCACAGATTCGACCACTACGAGCCCATGAAGGGCGACGTGCCCAGCCGCACCAACGGCGTCATGGTCAGCATGGGGCGCGGCAAGGCGGAAGCCTACGCCATCGACGCCCTCCAGCTCCGCGGCACCTTCTTCATCGACCCCGGCGTGGAGACCTACGAGGGCATGATCGTCGGCTCCCACTGCACCGACGACGACCTGGAGGTCAATCTCCAGAAGGCGAAGAAGCTCAGCAATATGCGCGCCGCCGGTTCCGACCGCAACCTCAAGATCGCGCCCGCCGCGAAGCTCTCGCTCGAGGAAGCGCTCGAATACATCGAAGATGACGAATACGTCGAGGTTACCCCGCTCAACATCCGCCTCCGCAAGAAATACCTCACCTCGCTCGAACGCCGCCGCATCCGCGGCAAGATGCTGAAGGCCGAGGCGGAAGGCGCGGAGTAAGGCGCGGGCAGATTTCCCCGACGCAGCCAGCCGAAACGCCGAAGACGAAGAACGCAGCCCCATGATCGACTTCCAGAACGTCACCAAGCTCCTGGGCGGCAAGTCCATCCTCGACAACGCCTCGTTCCGCATCAACCAGGGCGAGCGCGTCGGCATGGTCGGCCCAAACGGCGCGGGCAAGACCACCGTCTTCAGCATGATCCTCGGCGAACTCCCGCCCGACAAGGGCGAGATCATGATCCCGGAACGCCTCCGCATCGGCATCCTGCGCCAGCAGATCGACCTCTCCGACAAGCAGGAGGACGTGCTCTCCTACGTCGCCGCCACGGGCGAACTCCCCGCCATCCAGGCGCGCCTCGCGGAGGTCGAACGCGCCCTCGAGACCGATCCCGCCAACCGCCAGCTGCTCGACGAATTCGGGCACCTGCAGACCACCTACGAACACCTCGGCGGATACGATTCCGGGCACCGCGCCGAAGCCGCGCTCGCCGGGCTCGGATTCGACGAGGACGTCTTCCACAAGCCGCTGAACTCGTTTTCAGGCGGCTGGCAGATGCGCGCGTCCATGGCGCGCGTCCTGCTCTCCGAACCGGACATCCTGCTCCTCGACGAGCCCTCCAACTACCTCGACATCCCCGCCGTGGAATGGCTTCAGCGCCGCCTGCGCGTCTACACAGGCACGCTGCTCCTCATCTCCCACGACCGTTTCCTGCTCAACTCCCTCACGAACGTCACGCTCGAGATCAACGGCGGCAAGGCGACGCGCTATTCCGGCAGCTACAGCAAGTACGTCGTCGAACGCGAAACGCGCTCCGCGCTCGCCGAGGCCGCACGCAAGAACACCGAAAAGCGCCGCGACAAGCTGAAGGAGAACATCGAACGCTTCCGCTACAAGGCGAGCAAGGCAGCCCAGGTGCAGATGTGGATCAAGATGCTCGACAAGATCGAGACCGAGGAACTGCCCGAACAGCTTCATTTCCAGGGGCGGATCCGCATCCCCGACCCGCCCCGCTGCGGCGCCGAGGTCTGCGCCGTCGAAAACGTCTCGCACTCCTACGACGGCGCGCGGTTCGTCTTCCGCGACGTCTCCTTCACGGTCAACAACGGCGACAAGCTCGGCATCGTGGGCTACAACGGCATGGGCAAGACCACGCTCCTCCGCATCATCGCAGGCACCCTCGCCCCGACCTCCGGACGCGCCCGCCTCGGACACAACGTCGTCATCGGCTACCAGGCGCAGGAATTCGCCGAACTCCTCCCCGCCGAAGAGGCCGCCTACGACGTCGTGAAGCACGCCGCCCCCGGCGACACCCCGCCCTCGCGCATCCGCGAGATCCTCGGCGCGTTCGGGTTCTCCGGCGACGACGCCATGAAGCAGTGCAAGGTGCTGTCCGGCGGCGAGAAGATCCGCCTCTGCTTCGCGCGCATCTTCGTGAACCCGCCGAACCTGCTCATCCTCGACGAACCGACCACGCACCTCGACATCGCCGCGCGCGAGGCGCTGCAGGACGCCCTCGTGAACTACAAGGGCACGGTCTGCTTCGTCAGCCACGACCTCGAATTCATCCGCGGCACCGCCACCAGCATCCTCGAAATGCGCCACGACCGCGTCAAACGCTTCTTCGGCGGCTTCGATTACTACAAGGAAAAACTCGCCGAGGAGGAAGCCGCGAACGCGCCCGCCTCGAACAATCAGCAGAACAAGGCTTCTTCGTCCGCTTCGTCCGCCGCCAATTCCGGGTCCGCCTCGGGCGCGCAGGCGCAACCCCAGCCGCAGACCGCGGGCAAGGACCGCCGCCGCGAGAAGGCCGCGAAACGCAACGCCCTGCTCCCCGAAAAACGCCGCATCGAACGCGGCCTGGCGAAGTGCGAGAAGATCATCGAGGACGCCGAAAACGAGAAGGCGGAGATCGACAGGCAGCTCATGGAAGCCACCCCGCAGACCGATTTCGCCGCCCTCCAGAAACGCCGCAAGGCGCTCGACTACGACATCGCCGAGGCCACCGTCGAATGGGAACGCCTCGCCTCCGAACACGAAGAATTCATGAAGAAGTATAACGATGACGAAGCGTAGGCCATCCCGCTTCGCCCGATTTGAGCTACACCTGGTACAGATGCCGCTGGAAGTCGATGAAGGTATTGCGGATGTCTGGAATCGGGCCAAGCTGACTTACGCCATCCTGAACTGAGCCGTATTTGGTTTCCAGCAGACTTCCGAGCTTGTCGGCGGAGAGAGCGTCGATGCCGTAGTCAACGTACTGCTTCAGGACGAACGAAAGGAAGTTCTGCTGAGGCGGAGTGTACGTGGCCGCAATAGCCTGCTGCGCCTGCGCGGCCCGTTCAGCACGCTCGTGCATTTCAAGGGCATAGGCGACGTACTCCAGGACGTCCAGCAGGTCGCATTTTTCAGCGGAGACCAAAGCTTGGAGGCGTTTCAGCTTGTCCATCTCGAATCCGGCTTCCGCGAGCGTTTGCAGGAACTTCGCCCGGCTCTCAGGATTTTTCCATTTCTCGCGCAGCTCATCCTCGGAGCCGCAGTATTCGCCCAGCTTCCCGTAAAGTATCTGGATGAACTCCGCGACGCCGATCAAATTGCCGTCGAACATGAACATCTCTTCCCACTCCACAAAAATCTGGCGTTTGTGCTTGGCAGAGAGCTGGATTTCGATCCCCTTTTTCTTCGGGCAGGTGCAGGGCAGATTCCCGCAGACGGGGCAGACCTTGACCGGCTTTTCACAGATGCAGGGCTTCTGGCCGCAAACGGGACAGACTCTTGGTGGAGGGAGTATCGGGCCGGTACCGCAGGTGCAGGGATCGTTCCCGCATTTTTCGCAGACGGGCTGCCCGTCCCAATCGGAATCTTTGAAGTGCTTATAGGCTTTTACGAAGTCGTAGATCGTGAAGAAATACTTTTCATCGAAAAGGCGGGTGCCGCGTCCGATGATCTGCTTGAACTCGATAATGGAATTCACCGGCCTCAGGAGCACGATATTGCGAACGTTGCGAGCGTCCACCCCGGTCGAGAGTTTCTGCGAGGTCGTCAGCACGGTCGGGATCAGCTTGTCGTTCTGCTGGAACAGCCTCAGCTGTCTTTCTCCCTCTTCTCCGTCATCGGCGGTCACGCGGACGCAGTAGAACGGGTGCTTTTTCTTGGCCATCCGGTTGATGACATCACGGATCTGCATGGCGTGGTTCTGGGTGGCGCAGAAGACGATGGTCTTTTCCTCCGGGCCGATCTGCTCCATCAGCTCCTTGATCCGCAGCTCGTCGCGTTCCTTGATCTTGATCCTGCCGTGGTAGAAGTCCTGCTCGGTGTAGGTCTTGTCCTTGTCCAGCTCGTCTTCGCCGGAAAGGATGATGTCGTCGGACTGGTATTTGTACTCGTCGATAGGCGTCTTGCCGGTTCTCACACGATACGGTGTCAGGTAGCCGTCTTCGATGCCCTGCTTCAGGGAATACTGGTAAAGGGGCTCGCCGAAGTAGCGGTAGGTGTCGGCGTTGATCTTGCGTTTCGGCGTGGCGGTCATGCCGAGCTGGTAGGCGGGAGAGAAGTATTCCAGAATCCTGCGCCATTCGCTTTCATCGTTCGCGCCGCCACGGTGGCATTCATCGATGATTATGCAGTCAAAGAAGTCCGGTTCGTACTGCTTGTAATATGGCGTCTCGCCACTCTCAAACGTCTGGAAGATCGTGAAATAGACGCTCGCGCCCTTCGGGACGATCTTACCCTGCTTCCGAATTCCTTCCGGCGTAATGCGGCAGAGGGCGTCATCCTCAAACCCGCCGAAGTCGTTGAACGCCTGATTTGCGAGGTTGTTCCGGTCGGTCAGAAAAAGGATGCGGGGCAGACGGCATTGCGAAGTATCGTCCACAGCCTTCAGGTTCCACCGGGTTTGAAAGAGTTTCCAGGCGATTTCAAACGCGATGAAGGTCTTGCCCGTTCCGGTGGCGAGGGTGAGCAGCATGCGCCGTTTCTTGTTGGCGATGGCCTCCATGACGCGGTTGACGGCGATTTCCTGATAGTAGCGCGGGATCTTGACCGGGTTGGTCCACAGCGGTGCCATATTGAACTTGTCCCGCCAGAGGTTTGCATTGGGGAATGTCCAGGTCCAGAGCTCGTCCGGCGTCGGGAAGTGATCGACAAAGTATTCGTCCGAGTTCTCGTGATTCTTCCCGATGCCCATGTCCATAAAATAAATTTTATCGCCGTTGGTTGCGTAGGTGAAGCGAATCTGCATCATCTCGGCGTATTCTTTGGCCTGTCCGACGCCTTCGGCGACTTCCTTTTCGTCGCTCTTGGCCTCGACGATGGCGAGCTTCCGCCCGTGATAGGTCAGCAGATAGTCAACCTTCTTCAATTTGCCGCGAACCTTGCCGACACGTCCGGGAGCAATCAGACAAGCTCGTTGCTCGACAAGAATTCTACTTCCCTCGATGATACCCCAGCCTGCTTTTTTGAGCGCGGGATCGATTTTTTCAAGTCTGGTTTGAGCCTCGTTCATCGTCACAACTCCCCGTTGAAAGCCTTGGTTAAAACCTGTGTTTGTAAATCCTTAGCCCATACAAGATTCTGTTCGGCATTATGTCTAACAGTTTCCAGTTTAACAAAAACTGCGTTTAGAACTTCAACAATCTTTTCTTGTTTTTCAACAGGGGGAAGATGAACAGGAATACTTGATATCTGAGATAGTTTTAAAGTTGGATAATCGTTATCTTGTATTAAATCTGCAGAATCAATGGTATAGAGATAGTACAACAAGAACACGGGATGAACAACTGACTCATCGGGAGTTATGACAGCCAAATGACTTGAGACGAAACCATCTACATCCATAATAACACGATGATTAAGATAAATAGATGCTCCACATTTAGGAAACAGGATACTGTTTGCCTTAAATTTGGTAAGTTTCTTTATCCCCGATTCATTCAGATAATCTACTGAGGAAGAAATGTGTCCTTTTCTTATTTTTCCGACATCAGACATCCGAAAAAAAGGAAATACTCCATCCCTAAATGCAGCAGGATTTTGCGGCGCAGAATTGCCGCTTCCAACAGTAGAGATTTCTCCCAATCTCCTGATTGACCAAGTCCGTTTCATTCCTGTTCCTCGCTAAGAGTGAGAATTGTACTGTATGTTTTTCCAAGAACCGATTTATAAACCAGTTTAACCGTGCTTCCCGCCTCAATTTGATGAAGAGCCCGACTCCGTTTCAAAACACAATTTATGGAATTATGCGGTTCGAGAATGGCGCCGATTATAATCTCGGGTTTCACAAGTTCCTGATTGTACTCCGTAACCTGTTTACCGTTAACTTCACACGCAAGAATTGTAACACCGCAGAGACCGACATTCTGGATAAAAAAACGATAGGATGTATAACAATTGATGCTGTTTCCAAATCCATTGTGCCTTTCTATCATCTGAATATAGACCTTCAAGTTCGGGGTTTCATCTTTTTCTTTCCGACGTCTTGAATCGCGAAAATGCACGAGGGACTCAAAAAAAGCAACAAAAAAAGAAAGCGATGTTGCAATCAGAATCCCCACTGAAACCCATGATTCATTTTCCATTTTTAGACCTCTTTTCTTTCACCAGCTCCTCAATTTCATCAAGAAGTGTCAAGTTTTCCTGTTCCAGCGACTTCATTTCCGCAATGATCTCGGCGGGCGTACGCGCGGGCGCTTCGTCCTTCTGATTCGGATTCTTGACCGAAAGGTCCAGCGTCTTCGGATTGAGCGATTTCACATCCACGGTCCAGGAATTGGCGCTGTCGGCTTTTTCGGCGAAAAGCTTCTCGAAATCGGCGAGGTCGGCTTCGTTCAGCGGGTTGGTCTTGCCTAAGTTGCGGTCGAGGTTCAACTGGTAGTACCAGATCTTTTCCGTCGGCAACCCTTTTTCGAAGAAGAGTACGACGGTCTTGACCCCGGCAGTGGAAAAGACCTTCTGCGGGAGGTCCAGCACGGCGTAAAGGTTGCAGTCCGTCAACAGTTCCCGTCGCAGTGCGGCAGCGTCCCCGTTACTCAGGAACGTATTCTTGATGACGATACCGGCCTTTCCGCCCGCCTTCAGGTGCTTGATGAAGTGCTGAAGGAAGAGGTAGGCGGTCTCGCCGGTCTTCAGGAAGAAATTCTGCTTGACCTCATCCCGTTCCAGCCCGCCGAACGGCGGATTGGCGAGGATGTAGTTGTACTTGTCACTCTCCTGCACGTCGGCGAGGTTTTCTTTTAATGTATTGGTGTGCAGGATGTTCGGCGCTTCCACGCCGTGCAGGATCATGTTCATCGTACCAATGATGTACGGCAGCACCTTTTTCTCCTTGCCGAAGAAGACGCCGTGCTGGAGCGCCTCTCTGGCCCGGAAATCCTCTCCAGCCTTCTCCTGAAGGAACGCAAACGCCTCGCAAAGGAAGCCAGCGGAACCGCACGCGCCATCGTAGACGGTCTTGCCGAGTTCCGGGTTCACCATGCGGACGATGCTTCGGATCAGGGGGCGCGGCGTGTAGTATTCGCCGCCGTTGCGCCCGGCGTTGCCCATTTTCTGGATGCGGCTCTCGTAGAGGTGGCTCATCTCGTGTTTTTCGGCGCTGGATTGGAATTTCAGGGTGTCCACCAGCCAGAGGACGTCCCGAAGGACATAACCGGAGGCGATCTTGCAATGGATCTCGCCGAAGATTTCGCCGATCTTGTACTGGATGGTCGAGGGGCTTTCCGCAGATTCCTTGAACGATTTGAGGTAGGGGAACAGCTTGCCGTGGACAAACGCCATCAGGTCGTCGCCGGTCATCGCGTTGTGGTGATCGGGATTGCCGTGGCGGTCTTTCGGCGCGGCCCAGGTGGACCAGCGGAATTCGTCGGCGATGATCCGGGTGTAGGTCCCGCCGTTCAGCTCCTCCTTCATCTGCCGGGTCTCTTCCAGGTCGTCGAGGTATTTGAGGAAGAGGATCCAGCTGGACTGCTCGACGTAATCCAGTTCCGAGCCGCAGCCATCGTCCTTCCATAGCGTGTTGTCGATATTTTTAAAAGTCTGCTCGAACATGTGTATCTCCGTGATAAATCACGATAAAGATAACACCAGTATCGGAAAAATTCAAGCGTAATTCAGGCTTATCAACAAAGAAAAAACGTGGCGTTTGATACGGACTGCGGGGAGCATAATTCTTTTCACGCTTTTGCGCGTTTTTCCGGTTATGGATTTGATTTTCGTCTTCGGCGTGCTATTGTATCTTTATCTTTTCACAATCTCTCTTCACTCCCAGCAATGCCCATGGAGTCCAGCATGCCCGAAAAAATCTATTTCTGCAACTTCCGCACGAAAATGTACGGCGCGCCCCTGCCCGACAAACTGCACAACCTCATGGCGAAGGCCGGATTCGAGACGCTCGACCTCCGCGACAAGTTCGTCGCGATCAAAATGCACTTCGGCGAGCTCGGCAACCTCGCGTTCCTGCGTCCGAACTACGCGCGCGTCATCGTCGATTTCGTGCGGCAGCGCGGCGGAAAGCCGTTCCTGACCGACTGCAACACGCTGTATCCGGGCTACCGCAAAAACGCGCTGGAGCACCTCGACACCGCGGACCTCAACGGATTCACGCCGCTCACCACGGGCTGCCACGTGATCATCGCCGACGGACTGAAGGGCAACGACGAGGTCGAGCTCCCCGTCCCGAACGGCGTCCACTTCAAGACCGCGAAGATCGGCCGCGCCATCTCCGACGCGGACGTGATCATCACGCTGAACCATTTCAAGGGCCACGAGCTGACCGGCATAGGCGGCGCGATCAAGAACCTCGCCATGGGCTGCGCCTCGCGCGCGGGCAAAATGGCGATGCACAGCGACGGCAAGGCGGAACTCGACCGCGACCTCTGCATCGGCTGCAAGATGTGCTTCAAACAGTGCGCGAACAACGCGTTGCATTTCGACGCCGCCGCGAAAAAAATGTCGCTTGACCGCGAGGCATGCGCCGGGTGCGGACGCTGCCTCAGCGTGTGCCCGGTCGACGCCATCCACGCCTCCATGGCGAAATCCACCGAGCCGCTCGACGAGAAAATGGCGGAATACGCCGCCGCCGTCGTGAACGGCAAGCCGCATTTCCACGTCAGCCTCATCTGCGACGTCTCGCCGAACTGCGACTGCCATTCGGAGAACGACGCCCCGATCATCCCCGACATCGGCATGCTCGCCGGATTCGACCCCGTCGCGCTCGACGTCGCCTGCTGCGACCTCTGCAACAAAATGCCGCGTCTGCCGGGCTCCTGGATGGACGACTGCAAACAGGACGGCGACGTCTTCGACGACGCGCACGACAACACCCGCTGGCGCGTTACCGTGGACCACGCCCTGAAAATCGGATTCGGCACCGACCAGTACGAGCTCATCGACCTGGATCGGTGAACTCGTCTGTACGAGTTCGACAGGTTACAGGAACGCGAGACGCGACAAGCAGAAAGTATCCGTCTATTTGATTTCTTTCAGGAAGTCGGAGGCGCAGATGTCGCCCTGGGCGGCGGCGTTTTCCAGCCGCTTCCGCGCCTCGACTTTGTCTTTCTCCACGCCCTCGCCTTTGAGGCAGACACCCCGGATTGCGCCGGGCGGCGAAATCCCCGTTGAAAACGAGGCTCGTTCCAGTTCGATATTGTTCAGGGTGTTACTGGAAGACGATCTGGAAAAACTTGTACAGATGCGGTTTGACGCTTGAGGGGTCATGACCCGTGCCGGGCGTCAGGTTGAAAATATGATCCATGCCGTTGTCGGTCAGAATCTTGCTGTAGTCCGACGGCGTATTGCGGACCGCGTTGTCGTTTCCGCCAGCGCTCAGCAGGAAGAATTTCGGGGTGTATTCCGCCGGGAACTTCATTTCCTCCGGCGTCATCTGGCCGGGATGCATGGGTGAATTCGGCACGGGAATCAGTCCGGGGGCGGGGCAGACCGCGCCGACATAGCCGAAAAGTTCCGGGTGACGGAACGCGATGAACATGGATTCGCGGCCGCCCATGGAGAAGCCCGTGATCGCGGCGTTCTTGCGGCCTTTCTTCACGGAGAAAGTCTTTTCGACGAACGGGATCACGTCGGTGACCATGTCGTCGATGAAATCGTCGTAGCCTTTGATGGCGGTCATGATGTCAAGTCCGTTGACGCGCGCATGTTCCTTGTTCGTGAAGTTGTAGGTCAGGACCACGATCATTTCTTTGGCCTTCCCGTCCGCGTAGAGCCGCGTCAGCATTTGCGGGATGCCGACGACGTCGCGTGCCATCCAGGTCTCGTCGTCGGTATATCCGTGCAGGATGTAGACGACAGGATACTGTTTGTCCTTCGAATAATCGGGCGGCAGCAGGACGTTCAGGTTCGTGTCGCGGCCCGCCGTGCGCGAAAAATAGGTGCAGCGCTGAAATTTCCCGTACGGCGTGATGCCGGACAGGTCGCCGGGCTCCGCGGCTTCCACGGTCGCCCGCGCCCATGCGCAATCCTTCGACGGGTCGTCGCCGTCGGATGAGACTGTTGCACATGCGGACAGGACCGCCACGCTCAGGATGGATGCCGCTTTCAATAAGTTCTTCATGTTGTACCTCCGCCCGTTTTGTTGTCCCGGGCTGTTTGTTATGTTGATTCGTTCGAATGGGATTTCATGGAGCATGGGCGCATCTCAATCCCTTTCACGTTGCTGCTGGAGGGTTTGAGGAATCACAACTTTATTATACCACGCCCCAAGCAAATAATCAAGCGGGAAATGCCGGAAATGTCGAGAATCATTGACCGAACATCCGCCGACTTCCTGCCCGGAGCCTGCCCGGATCCTGCCCGGACAGGGGTGGCGGCGACCTGGTGTGGCGGTGTCCTGGTGTGGCGGGGAAAAAGCTTAAATAAAGTTCCAAACATGGTAAGAAAGCGACTTGACTTTTCCCGGAATAGGTGATAAAGTAGAGTTATCAAGCCGACTAACCCCGACACCTACGGATAATTTAACATGAAACACCGTTTTTTCCTGATCGCTTTACTATTCTGCTGTGTGCTGGGCGGGTCCGCCGCTCTCTTCACCGTTTTCACCGCCGAGATCGCAACCGCGACGAGATCTCCCGGTTACACCGACCTGACGGCACGATTCGGAGCGCCGGTCGATCCCGACGAACCCCGGCGCTGGGCAGAGCTCGGGGAAATCGCGCGGAAGGGCCCGGACGCGCTCCTGAACCGGATCCGCGAGGAGCAGACGCCCGCGCCGCAGATCTATTCCAAGTGGTTTGTCGATGAACGGATTGCACGGGTCTCCGAGCCGAGGGCCGAGCTCGAACGCGCAAAACGCGAGTTCGGGCGCGCATGGGCGGTCCAGCTGGAAGAGGAAAGCGGGATCATCCGCGCACTGACTACGACCGCGGAACACGAGGCGAAGGCGCGGACGTTGCTGGATCTGGCCGACTGGATCGGGAGCGAGGGCGGTTACGGAAACCTGTGGCTGTTCTTTCGGCTTCAGGACCTCGCGAACATCTCGGTCGGGCATCTGCTGTCCGACAAGGATTATCCGATGGATTCGCTGGAGCAGATCGCGCCGCGCCTGCTGAAAAACATCGATATCTACACGAAAATCGGCATCCGCGCGCTGAACGCCGAAGCTCCGGAACCGATGTTCAAGCTCGGGAAAGTCAAG
>CACZEK010000013.1 GCA_902780135.1 uncultured bacterium | reverse complement strand
CTGAAATACTCGTTTTTCACAATCTCCCGCGTCTGCCAAGTTGCCGAATGAAATCTCGCCAAGTTGCCGAATGAAATCTCGCCAAGTTGCCGAATAAAGCTCAATTCCATCTTTGATGCTATCGTGGTATTAGCAGGATTCCTTTTTTTGGGGGAATGGTATCCATCAATCAAAAAAGCCCATAAACTAAAGTCACCAAAACCTATGCTTTAGAAACTTAGCTAATAATTGCTAACAGGAAATTGCTAAACTGCCAATTAAGAGATATAGTTTGAGCGCGAATCAAGCGAAATTATCGTGTGGTGTCCAGCACTCACAGGTTCGATTCGGGTACTCACCACCATTCGATTCTTATAGCCCGATGGATTCCACCGGGCTTTTTTCGTATCTCGTCCTCAAAATTGAGCTCAAAATCTGCTAACCGGGTCATCCGGCATCCCCCTTTCTGACCCCCTATCGGTCCCGAAAAGCGCCAATTTGCTAAGATTTCGAGGGCTGGTTTAGCAGTTTTGTGGTAGCCGCGAGAGCCGATTTGAGGGGGAAAATCGGGGCAGTTTGACTGGAAATAATGCAAACGAAGGTGCATTATGCGATTTTTGATTTCTAAAAACACGGATTTGAGGCGAAATACTCCCGATTCTAATGATTATGAGCTTTATTTTTGAACTCAAATCCGATATCGTGGAAATCTTTTTTCGGAGTTTCTTGTCATAAGACAGAGCCTTATCCCCCGCTGGCGGTCATCAAACCGGGCTTTTGGACGGTTTTTTGATGACCGTGACACAGAGTTGAGGGGAAAAATCCCTGCTTTAAATATTCTCACACAAAAAATGCACATCATTCCGTAGGACCAACTGGTGACACATCCTCCGATAGCGTTGACACCGACGACTTCGAAGCGGATTTTCCCCGGGGTTACATGCCCTGGACACGAATATGCGAACAGCCCCGAATCAAACAAGTTCGCGGCGCATACAGTGAGGTCATAAGGAAAAACTTGACAGGCGCATCGCAAACGACAGAGGACTGACCGGTTTCTGTGCTCAGATTGTAGGAGATCGGGATGCAGGGGGAAATCGCGGATGCGCGTCTCGTCTGGATGGCGTGATTGTCGTCCAGCGGAGCCGGAGAATGGGAAGAAATCACGATCCCTTTCAGGATGTCATGCCACCTCCTATTCAAGATTTTTTCGAGTTTTGCTTGGTTTCTTGATTCCAGCCATACGGAGAGGCTCAAAAAGAGGATTGAGGAGAAATAATAGGATAAATGTTTTATAGAAGACAAGGATTTTATCTTTTTTTCTTATATTAGACTTGAAAATACAACAAAATGCTATATTTTAATAGTGTTTGAGGATCGCGTCCGATCCAGTTGCAACCTTTATCGATTCCAAATTCTGACAAACTTACTCAAAAGGAGTCCATAGAATGAGAGACTGCACTTATATCGCCGCCGATTTCGATCACGACAAGACCGCCGTCGATAGGATAATGGAACTAAATGCATTAGGGTATATAAATATCAAGAGTGCTCACGACCTACAACAATCTAGAGATTCCAGTCTTGCTTGCTCCATAAAGCAATCCTTGAAATCACGAATGGACAACTCAAAACAGTTTATTCTCATTGTAGGCGATCAAACGAATACTGTAATAAAAGGTGGCTGTCAATTATGTCAAAGCTACAACAGCTACACATCGCACTGTGCAAGGGGAGGAAATGTGGACACAAGGAGTTTTATCAAATATGAATGTGACAAAGCAGTAGAAGCAAGCATAAAGATTGTAGTTCTCTATTATAGTCTTGATGTTGATCATGATCTTTGTCCGGAGGCTGTTCGTTGGAAAGGAGTCCATAAACGGATGATCTTTCGTGGAAATGATGGTCGACTGTATTGGGATAATCAAGGAATTGCAGATGCCATCAATGCTTGAAGTTTTACAATACATTTAAAAGAGGATAATATATGAAAAAAATTACAAAAGACAGTTTCTGTCACAGCTTTTCTTTTGTATTAACTATTGGTTCGGTTGCCGCTATCCTTGGGCTAACGATGAAGGAATTATTTCCTTTAGAAGGCTGTAATGAACCTTTAGCTTATGCAATTCGTTTTTTAATCCTGTTCGTTGTTTTCTTCTTGATAGGGCTTGGAATCAGGACGGCACTTCGGCGCAGGACTCAAAAGGGGTATAGTCTAATTATAGGCGGAAATTATGTTTTTATAAAACGTGCAGATATCTTTCAAGAGGATGCCTGGCGTGTAATCCCCGTTGACACCCGTTTCCAAACAAAAGTTGATGATATTGTTATTTCCAAAAACTCGCTTCATGGACAATTGGTTTTACAACATGGAGACGCGGATGATATCAATCAAACTGTTGAGCAAGAAGCAAAACGATTAGGAATCAAAAAACAGAATGGATGCTATTCCTTCGAACTGGGAACAGCTATTCCCTATAGCGCTAAAGATGGGGATTATATCATGGTTGCATTAACAGAACTTAATTCGGACAACAAGGCGCAAACAAATATAGGACAATTTGAGAATACTCTGATTCGGATATGGGAGGGAGTAGATCGGATATATGCGAAAAGGTCTGTATCACTGCCTGTTCTTGGAAGCGGGATTACACGGTTTGTTGATGATCCGTTAGATACAGAAGAAACACTCATGTGTATGCTTAGAATGTTAAAAAGAAGTAAGGTCCATTTGAAAACAAATATAACTATTCTGCTACACTCTGAGGAGGACGAAAAAATCCTATTATCACTTTACGAACGTCATAATGAACTGAAAGACTTGAGGTGAAACATGGCTTATAGAACCGCAAACTACACCGCTTTCTACGTCAAAGAACCTTTTAACGAATCAAATTTGGGGGCATATGCCACACCAGATTTCATTTATTACAATCAATTGCGAGCTTGGAAGGCAAAGGATTCTTCTTTTCCTTTTATTGATGCTCATGCAAAAACTTATAACGTCCGAGATGATAGTGCTTGGGAAACCTTAAAACAACGTTTGCATGCTCGACTGGATGTCTCAAAAAACATTATTCTGTTTCTTAGCGAGAACACAAAGAATAGTAGAGCGCTTCACGAAGAAATAGATTACGGCATCAATACAAAGGGGTTGCCAGTAATTGTCATATATCCTGGTCTTATGGAGAATTCAGATGTTGTCGATCAATTTGGAATAAAACAAACGGTAAAGACCCTTTGGAATAAGCTTCCAGTTTTTAAGCTTAGTATGGGAAAGGTTGCTACCCTTCATATTCCCTACAAACAGACTTTAATAACACGTGCATTGAATGATCCAGATTTGACCGTTCAAAAGATGACAAAAAGCGACCAATACTATTTTAGATTTTGACAGATACAATTCAACTTACCTGTCAAGAACAGGTTAAGATTATTGAGTTGCACTTGTACCATTTGAGGGGAACATTAGAACATCTTTTGTGTTGAAAACAACATATATTCGAGACAAAAGCCCTTCTTTTTCTTCCTTGGTAAAGTTCGAATGGTCTAACAGTCGGTACGCAACTTTTCTTCTTTTCTGATAGTAGTCCGAAACAAGAGTTGGATCGGGAGGATCATCCGAATATTCAAAGATGAAAACACTACGATTTGGATCATCCCTCAACCATCTGTTGATGTAATCCCAACAGTGTTTGTCAGATTGTCCCAAAGACAATCCCCACAGACAAACAATGCGGCTTTTATTAATTGTCATTTTTACTTCATCATAGCGAGGTGAACGTATTTCTTTTATGCTGTTTGACTTGATTAACGTTTGACGCAGATAATCACTTGCCAGAAGATCATGATTAAGGATTTGTTCCTCGTTACTAACTCCAACAATGGGATAATCATTTAATGTCCCATGCACATGAAACACATTAGGTTCAAGAATATGCTTTCTTTCTTCTGAACCACGCTTCCATGTTTCCAAAGGCTTTTGAGCTATTTTTTCGATATATTCGTCCAAAAAGTTTGTGTAGTTAAAAGAGATAAAATGGAACCTCGCTTCCCATCCATGATCTTGTTCATCCTGCTTCAATCTAGAAAAGCCTCTTCTGTCCTGCTCGCGTGCTCCTGTATGAAAGTTGCATAGTTTCTTGCGAATAATATCCCACTGTTTTTCTGATATAGCATCAATGCTATTATTTCTGGGAAGTTCGGATAAATAATCAATCATGTTTTTGAAAGCATTACTACTGGCATCTACAAAATCATTTGCCTCTTTTGAACTGAATAATTGAGAACACCTACCAAGTCCAATTTCAAAGTCCGACCAGTTTTCTAATTCATTTTCGCGATCCTTTTCTATGCTCTTCTTTAGGCGGGATATTGCTTCATCATACTTGGGATTATTGGGCTGATCAAGGTAGTATTGATAGAAATCCATGTAAGAAGTCTTATATCCCAAAGACAAATCAAACCCGTTTCCGACTAAAAAAGTGATATCCATTTATTAGCCCTCTTTAGATTAATGAGTTGCAAATTTGAATTAACGACTGAATCTTGGCGACAATCCGTTTCTGCTCTGCCAAAGGGGGAATCGGAACAATACGTTGATTCATATTCTCCATTGAAACATGGAACATTGTAGACCCGGTAGTGGATTCTTTAATTCTCTCTTTGTCCCACAAAAAGAAATAGAATAAAAACTCTTTCAAAAACAAACGACTATCAAATTTCACATTCCAAATATGATAATGGAATATTGCTTTTTCCTGATTCCAAATTCTTGGGCCAAAAGACGCAGACCAGGCGTATAGCAAATCGCCCGGATTACAATACTTATCTGGAGGAAGCTCCATGTCCGAATAGTACCATGAAGAGTTCGTAAAGAAGTTCCCCACTCTCAAAACTCGGTATTTCCCCGAACTGAGTAATTCAGGCTGTGCATAAGCTCGACCATTAACAAGACTAATACAAGCTCCGATTCTACTCCAAGTCCAGGAATCGGGAATGTCGAAGGGGATTTCGTCTTCGGTGATCGGGGGGAGAGGTTTTTCTTTTTTGAGCTTGCCGGACTTGATGAGAGCGGCTTTTTCGGCTTTGATACGCTTCAGGAGTTCGGAAGCGGGTTCGTCGGTCGGGTCTTGAGGGACGAGGCGGCCTTGAATCGCCCATTGCAGGATGGACTTCTTCAGCTTTTCAGGAAACTCAGCCATTTCAAGAATTGATTTTATCAGGTGAGGCGAAGCGTTCTCTGTTTTTTTCGTCTGTCCATCGCCTTCCCCATTGTCGAGGGAAGAAGCAAAGGATGTCAGTATCCGGTCGATGTCGGCATTGAGGGCTGCGCGTTTCTCCTGATACTGCTGGATCAGGTCGTGCGGCGGCAGAATCTCCTCCTCCTCGTTCGGATACTTGCAGAGGTCCAGATTGCAGTTTCGCGCCGTGATCTCCTCGACGGAATACTTTTTCGCCTTGTCGTAACCGTCCACGACGATCTCCCGCCGATTGTTCCACCACTCCACGACGGGGTCGAAGTGCTCCAGTTTCATCGGCTTGGTCTTCGAGAAATGCTTGTATCCCTCCGGCATGTCGAGCCGGTAGAACCATGTCTCCTTCGTTGGGCCGGTACGGTCGAAGAACAGGATGTTCGTGGTGATGGACGTGTACGGAGAGAAAACGCTGCCGGGCATTCTGACCACAGTATGAAGATTGAACTCGGAGAGAAGCTTTCTTTTGATGGCTGTCTTGGTCGGTTCCGTATTGAACAGGAAACCATCCGGCAGGATGACGGCGCAACGTCCTCCGGGCTTCAACCGGTACATGATGACGGACATGAAAAGGTCGGCGGTTTCGCCGCTCGCGAGAGACGTCGGAAAATGCTTCTTTACCTCGGCTTTCTCGTTGCCGCCGTAGGGGGGATTCATGAGGACGACGTCGAAGCAGTCGCTCTCCCGGTAGTCGAGCACATCGTGCGTGAGGGAGTTGTCGTGGTAGATGCGCGGGACGTCGATCCCGTGCAGGAGCAGATTCGTGATGCAGAGGATGTACGGGAAGGGCTTTTTCTCGATGCCGAAAATGGAATCGTCGTAAAGCGCCTGGTCCTGCGTGGTCTTGACCTTCGGCTTCAGCGCCTTCAGCCAGCTCGTGAGGAATCCGCCAGTGCCGCAGGCGAAGTCCGCGACTTTTTCGCCGATCTGCGGATCGATCGTCCGCGCCATGAAATCCGTTACGGCACGAGGTGTATAGAACTCGCCGGAGGAGCCCGCGCTTTGGAGTTCGCGCAGGATGGATTCGTAAATATCGCCGAAAGCGTGACGCTCTTCGTAATCGTCCAAATCCAGCTCGTCGATGATGTTGATGACCTGTCGCAGGAGTACGCCGTCCTTCATGTAGTTGTTCACGTCCTCGAACGTGGTCTTGACGATAGACTTCTTGATGGGCGTGGTGGCATCGACCGGAAGCGTCTTCAGCGTCTTGAACAAGGTGTTGTTCACGAATTCAAGCAGCGTGTCCCCGGTCATGGCTTTGCCGGTTCTGTCATCGTGCGCCCAGTTGGACCATCGGCAGTTTTCCGGGATGATCGACTGGTAGTTGTCGTCGTTCAGGAACCAGTCCTGCTCTTTGGCGTCGTAGACTTTCAGAAACAGCATCCATGCGAGCTGTTCGATGCGTTGGGCATCGCCGTTGACGCCCGCGTCGTTCCACATGATTTGACGAACACGTTTGACGAAGCTGGAAATATCGCTCATGGGTTATCCTGCGTTGGAGTAGAGTTCGTGTTGAAGTTCGCGAATGGCGGTCATGTAGCCGTCCTTGCCGCCGAAGAAACCGACGATCCGTGGCGGAGTGCCGAGTTTATTGATGGGGTCGAGCTTGAGGACGTTCATTTCCGCCATATCGTAGACGCCATAACTGGCGTAGTGGTCGAGCAACGCTTCCAGGACCTTTCGAGCTTCAGGCCCGTATTTGGAAAGACAGTCGCGCTTGCGAACATTATCCACGCGCTCCTTCCGGGTTAGCGCCTTCTGGTCGTAGGCAACGTGGCAGAGAAAATCGAAATCATCAACGTCGGTCAAGTTCATTTCCTGCTTGACTGCCTCCAGGTCGATTCCGCGTTCATGCAGAAGAGAACGAATCGCTTCCTTTTTCGTGTCGGCATCCCATTCGGAAATGAAAGCGGCAAGGGACGGATATTGTCCGAGCACATTTTCCTTGGTGTAGTCGATGATGTCCTCCTGCCTGAGGAGTTTTCCGTTCGGATCATAGATGGAAACGGTCTTCAGGATGATTTCGACACGGCAACCGTCACGACCGACAATCAGTTTCTTTTTCGGTTCCGGGGGATCAACGGGATCAGGTTCGGGGGGATCAACCGGATCAGGCGGTATGACGGGATCGTCTCCTTCCTTTGTACCCCAGCCTTCATCCTGTTCAATCGGACCGTCCCATTCTGGATCAGCGAACAGCCTGGAAACGTTCCTGAAGTCCATGACCACGAAGAACAGCTTGTTCTCCGCTTCACGGATGCGAGTCCCGCGACCAATGATCTGCTTGAACTTGGTCATGGAGGAGATGTTCTGGTCCAGTACGATCAGCTTTGTCATCTTGCAGTCGGAACCAGTAGAAAGCAGCTCGGATGTCGTGGCAATGACCGGGTACTTGGCATTCACGGAAATGAACTCCTTCAGCTTGTTCTTGCCGTAGACGTCACTGCCAGTGATCCTGACGACGTAATCCTGATTCTGCTGGAGCATATCGGCGTTGCATTTGGACAAAGCCTGACGCATCTGTTCCGCATGATCTTCGTTTGCGCAGAAGACAATGGTTTTCCCCATGCGATCCGTGCTTTTCAAGTAGCGCGTGATTTCATGGGCCACTTCGTCGATGCGATCCTGGATGATGATGTTGTAGTCGTAATCCGAGTTGTTGTAGATTCGATCCGGGATCAATTCGCCGTTGATATCGCGTTGTCCGGCTGCCGGACGCCATCCGTCGCCGATGTTGGTCTTGATGTTAATGACGCGGTAAGGAGCAAGGAATCCGTCCTGTATGCCTTCTTTCAGGCTGTAGGAGTAGAGTGGAGCTCCGAAGTAGTCGATATTGGAAATGTCCTTGGTTTCCTTCGGCGTAGCCGTCATACCGATTTGAGTTGCGTCCTTGAAATACTCCAGAATGGTTCGCCATTGGCTGTCTTCTGCAGCGGAACCACGGTGGCACTCATCGACGATCACGAGGTCGAAAAACTCCGGCTTGAAGAGCTCTTCATAGTGCTTGGCACCGTCGTCGCCGATGAGCTGCTGGTAGAGGGCGAAATAAACCTCGAAGCTCGTGATGGTTTCGGGGGTGTCTTTGGCATGGTTCACCTTGTGGATTACTTTGTCCAACGGGGCGAAATCTTGCTCGATAGACTGATCGACCAAATTGTTCCGGTCAGCAAGGTACAGAATCTTCCGCTTCATGCCGCTTTTCAATAGGCGGTAGACGATCTGGAACGCCGTGTACGTCTTTCCCGTCCCCGTTGCCATGGCAAGCAGGATACGCTGTTGGCCTTTGGCGATGGCGTCTATCGTTCGGTTGATGGCAACACGCTGATAGTATCGAGGTGGATAAGTGTTCTGGCCGGAATAGTACGGCTGGAGGATGGCGGCTTCTTCTTCGGGAGTCAAACCCTTGCCGGAATTGGACTCGCTTTTGTAGCGGGCTTTCAGTTCATCGGGAGACGGGAAATCCTCAAGCGGAAACTCGCGTTCAACTCCGGTCAGACGGTCGAATTCACAGAAAGCGTCTCCGTTCGAACTGTAAGCAAACGGCACATCCAGCATTTTCGCGTATTCCTTTGCCTGCTGGAGCCCACCTGAAACCGGGTGATTGTTGTCTTTGGCCTCCACGATGGCAATCGGATTGTTCGCACAGAGGTAAAGCACATAGTCGGCCTTCTTCGGCGCTTCCCGAACTGGTGTATTGCCCTTGAGGCTGATCATGCCGTCAGTCAGCTTGACCTTCGTCTCCATCGTGATGGAGTCGAGCCCCCATTTCTGCTGAATGGCAGGCGTGATGAACTGAAGCTTGATGTCTTCTTCAGTCATTTCGTTCTTGGGAAGCCAGTGTGGGGACATATCCTACCTCAATTTTGCAG
Source organism: uncultured bacterium (assembly GCA_902780135.1). Taxonomy (GTDB): domain Bacteria; phylum Verrucomicrobiota; class Lentisphaeria; order Victivallales; family UBA1829; genus UBA1732. The sequence continues at coordinate 129,685 of CACZEK010000013.1, read as the reverse complement.
TAAAACACAGAACCGATGCCCTGTATTTGAGCGATTGCGACATGAACATTCTAATGTTCATCGGATACTATAGCAGAGGTCCGCTTGCTTTTCAAGTAATCAGTAACGCGTTTTTCTGTTTTTTGAGGGGTATTCAACAACTATCTATTTCTTCGTCCCGATGGTCTTGCCGGTGGCATCGCGGTAGGTCGTACCGTTTCCAGAGGTGATTGCAGTGCCGGAGGTCTTGCCTGTAGCGTCGTAGTAGGTTGTGCGGTTGCCGGACTCGGTGGCAGTACCAACGGTCTTTCCAGTAGCGTCTCGGTATGTCGTCCTGTTTCCGCTTTCTGTCGCCGTTCCAATGGTCTTTCCGGTGGCGTCGCGGTAGATCGTGCGGTTGCCTTCTGTGGTCGCGGTTCCCGTGGTTTTGCCAGTGGCATCGCGGTAGACGGTACGATTGCCCTCGGTCGTGGCCGTGCCAACAACTTTGCCCGTGGCATCACGGATGGATAGTTTCACGCTCGGCACAGAACGCGACGGCGGTCAACAGGAAGATGGATAGAGTCAATAATCTGGTCATGGTTCGCTCCTCATTCTTCCGGTTTTTCGAGCTTCCACCCGAAATCGTTGTGATAGATCATTTGTTTGGTCATGCCGCCGTCGATGCAGATGTTCTCCCCGGTGATGAAGCCAGCCTTGTCCGAGGCGAGGAAGAGGACCATGTTTGCAATGTCGAGTGGATTGCCAACGCGGCCAGCGAAGTGCTGCGCGGCATCGGGACCGGAATAATCTTTGAACGAGGTGTCGATCCAGCCGGGCGAAATGGAATTGACACGAACACGTCCGGCGAAGCTCGCGGCAAGCGCATGTGTAAGCGAAGCGATGCCGCCTTTGGCCGCCGTGTAGCTCTCCGTCTGCGGCTGGCTCATCCGGTCGCGTGAGGACGAGATGTTGATGATGGACGCACCTTCCGCGAAATGGTCTTTGAACAGCTTCGCCAGGTAGAACGGCGCGACAACTCCGACCGCCTGAGCATAGGCGAATTCCTCGTATGTACATTCGTCAATGCCTTTGAACAGCGGCATGGCGTTGTTTACGATGACATCCACGAGTCCGCTCTTCGCGATGACCTCAGTCGCGAACCGTTCGAGGTCGGCTTTGCTGGCAAGGTCGCCAACGAACCACGGCCCCTGCTGGATGTCGATCACATGAACGATAGCTCCTTCGCGCTCAAAACACTCGGCACAGCATTTGCCGATGCCCTGAGCTCCGCCAGTCACGACCACGACTTTATTTTGGAATGTCATCCTTCAGTCCTCAATCAAATTCAGGTTTGCCTCGTTCATTTTTTGTGAAGCGGTCCGATTCGGAGTTGTTTCATCGTGGCGATAATATATCATTGTGCCTGCTCATTGTCAAACAAACTTTTCCACAGGAATCATGGTCTTTTGGCTCATTTCATATGAACGGCTGGTTTCTGCGTGGGCGCATCTTTAAATAAAAAGTGCCGAATTATTCTGAAATAGGCTTGAAAAACGACTAAACAGGTGATATGGTAATGTTTAGAAATTAAACCGTGCCATTGAAATGCGTTTGATTTGAGCTCAAATCGCGTGATTGCGAAGTGGGAACAAAGAATGTGTTGCAACGGGCGAACTGAACAGAAACATCGTCAGTCCGCAAAACAAGCGCGACTGTCATCATTCACAAGGAGCAAGACATGATGAACAAGACACTGTTGACTGCCGCACTGGTCGTCGTGGGCGGTGCAGCCCTTTTTGCAGGGGATATCTTCCGTTTCCGCGGCGAGAATTCGCAGGGGATGTATTTGAAGGAAAAAGGTCTGCTGAAGACCTGGCCCCAGGAAGGACTGACCCCGAAATGGACCTACACCGGACTCGGCGAAGGCTGGTCCAGTCCGATTAAGGTCGGAAATCGCCTGTACATCACAGGGACGGGCACGGGACGTCCGAGAAAGGAATCCGTTATCTGCCTCGACCTGGACGGCAAGGAAATCTGGAAGACCGTTACCGGTTCGGCGTGGGAACGTTCGTACCCCGGCGCCCGCAGCACCCCGACCTATGTGCCGGGCGAAAAAGAAGGCGATGGCCGACTGGTCGTGACGACCGGTTCCGGCGAGCTTTTCTGTCTGAACGCCGCCGACGGGAAGATCCTGTGGCAGAAAAACATCGCAAACGAGTACGGCTCTAAGTTCGGCATGTGGGCCATGGCGGAATGCCCGGTCGTGAAGGATGGCGTAGTCTTCGTGACCGCGGGCGGCAGCAAGGCTCTGGTCGTGGCGCTGAAGGTCGCGGACGGTTCCGTGGTCTGGACAGCAAAGTCCAATGATGACACGCTCGCCTATGTGACCCCAGTCATCGTCGGCGATCAGCTGATCGTAATGACCGCCGGAAAAGTGAACGGGATCAACCTTAAGGACGGAACCGTGATGTGGGAAGACAATTACGCGAAGACATCCGGCACGAACGGACGCGGCGGCGTAAACTGCAACTCCCCCACTGTCGAGGAAAATCGTTTCTTCGTGTCCGCCGGATACGATCAGGGCGGTGTCCTGTACGAGTTGAAGAAAGACGGCAAGGGCGTAAATGTCATTTGGACCAATAAAAAACTGGACCCGCACCACGACTGCACCGTGCTGGTCGACGGCAAGCTCTACGGCTCGAACTGGACCAGCAACAACAGCGGGAACTGGATGTGCGTGGACTGGGAATCGGGTGAAACCCTCTATGAGGTGCCGTGGAGCAACCTCGGTAAAGGCTGCGTGATCTATGCCGACGGCCTCATTTACATGTATGAGGAGAAACGCGGTACGCTGGCGATTGCGAAGCCCGGCGAAAAGCTTGATGTCGTCAGCAGTTTCCAGATCAAGTTCGGCGACAAGGAACACTGGGCGCATCCCGTCATCTGCGACGGCATCCTGTATCTCCGCCACGGAAACGTCCTCGGCGCGTTCGACATCAAGGCGAAATAACCTCGTTGTCCGTGCCGTTTTATCCGGCTGGACTCTGAATATATCATGAGTTCAGCCGGAGCAGTGTCTCCCCCTGTGCACTGTATCTTTGAAATCCGGCTATCCTGTCCGGACTGAAACACCCTGTATTCGAAGGAAACTTCAACCTGAATTTGAACCCATACGCGCGCGAGCGCGAGAAGCAAGATAGCCATGAACCGGAAACAAACGATTAGAATGTTCTTCGCGAAGGATGCGGGGGAGCAGCCATGAAGAAACTCGTGATCTGCACCTGCAGGAGATACAAAAAGATCCCGCAGGATGTCCTGAACGAAGCGATCAAGGCCGCAACGGAGGCTGGCGTTCCCTGCGAGATCGTGCCCGACCTCTGCCTCGACGGCGCATCTAACAGGAGCTTCAATGCAAATACAATCGTGCTCGCCTGTCAGGTGCGTGCTATCCGGGCGATGTTCGGCGCTGATACCGACTGCACGGACATCCGAGCGGCTGATCTGGCTCAGGTCCGCGATATGGTTCAAGCCCTTGCGGAGCCGATGCCCTGGATCCCATGGTTCCCCGTGATCGACGAAACCCGCTGTATCAACTGCGGCAAGTGCGCCGACTTCTGCTTGTTCGGCGTATACGAGAAGGTCGACGGGCATTTCCGCGTCGTGCATCCTGCGGCGTGCAAGACGGACTGCCCCGCCTGCGCCCGAATCTGCCCCGCGAACGCGATCATCTTCCCGAAATCGAAGGAAGATCGCCTGAACGGCGCGCTGTCCGAACCGGTCAAGCCGTCTCCCGACGACCAGACGTCATTCCGGGAGCGTCTGGAATACCGGAAAAAAGTGCGGCTCTTCCGCGACAAAATGAGGTAACGGACCGATATGAACCCATCCGCCATCACTCGCATCCTGACGGACTGTTCGTGGCGCGCGCAGCGGCATCTGCTGCGGTTTGCCTGGAACGGACACCGGACCGTGCGTGCGTTCGAACGGCGGATGAAGGAGGGGAAACCGTTTTTTCCGGCATTCCTGATGCTGTCGATCACGAATCAGTGCAACCTGAAATGCCGGGGCTGCTGGGTGTCCCAGACGACTCCCGCCCGTCAGCTCACGCTGGAGCAGATGCAGGGGATCATCGACACCGCCGCGAAGTACAAGTCGCGCTTCTTCGGGATCCTCGGCGGCGAACCGCTGTTTCATCCCGACCTCCTGACCCTGTTCTGGCGGAATCCGGGCGCGTATTTCCAGCTGTACACAAACGGGACGATGTTCGACGCGAAGCTGGCGGGGGAACTCGCCAAGCTCGGCAATGTGACGCCGCTCATCAGCATCGAGGGGCTGGAGACCGAATCCCGCCGCAGACGCGGCCGCGACGACGTTTTTGCGCGTTCGCTCGCCGGACTGGATGCGGCGGTGAAGGCAGGGCTTTTTACCGGCGTGACCGCGAGCATCAATATGAAGAATTTCGATGAACTCGTGAGCCGGGAATACCTCGATTTTCTGGTCGGCAAAGGGGTTCATTACATCTGGTATTTCATCTACCGTCCGTGCGGTCCCGACCCCGACTGCGCGAACGCGCTGGACCGCGCGCATGTGCTGGAACTCCGGCGGTTCCTGGTGGAACAACGCCGAACCGCGAAGCTTCTAATCCTCGACGCCTACTGGGATGCGGACGGACGCGCACAGTGTCCCGGCGCGATGGGGCTCTCCCATCATATCGCGCCGAATGGAGCCGTGGAGTTTTGCCCGATCATGCAGGCTGCCGGAGGATTTCTGGACGAAACGGCTTCCAATCTGGAAGCGATCTTTCAACAGGAAACGCTGCTGGGGAATCTGCGGAAATTCAGCACGTCGCAGGGCCGCGACTGCATGGTGATCCATTCGCCGCATGAACTGCTCGACACCTTGAAATCGAACGGCGCGCAGGATTCCTCCGGGCGCGACGGGTTCTTCCGCGAGCTTGAGGAACGCACTCCGGCGTTTTGCCACGACGTCCCCGGCGGCGAGATACCCGAACAGTCCGCAGCATACCGTTTCGGGAAACGCAACTATTTCTTCGGATTCGGAGCGTACGGATGAGCGAACTTAAACAGACAGTCCCGCAGGATTCCGCAGTCCGCGAAACGATCCGCCGTGCAGCGGAAGACCTGGTGCGCTCGTCAGGGCTGAAACCGCCGCTCGACCTGACGCATCTGAAGCGCCATGTGACGGCACTAACCGACTCGCTTGAACTGGACGGACGCGGATTCGACCATTACGCCATGATCGTGCTGAACAACGCGCTCTGGACGCCGTATTTTCCGCATATTGCGCTCAAACAACGCCTCCTGCTTCTGCCGTTCTGCCTGCGGAAACAGCCCGGCTGCACCGCCGACCACGACGACCTCGGATTGATCTGCAAGGGCTGCGGCCAGTGCAATATCCCGGGCCTTTCGGCTGCCGCGGACGCGCTTGACATGCCGGTCCTGGTCGCGGAGTCGAGTTCCGCCGTGGCGGACTGGGTGGAACAGGGCGTGATTCAGGCGGTCGTGGGCATGTCCTGCCTCGATTCGCTCGAAAAATCGTTCCCCTCGATGCTGCGTTCCGCCGTGCCCGGGATCGCGGTGCCTCTGCTCCGCGATGGTTGCAAAGATACGGCGTTCGATCCCGCCGACCTCGAACGCGCCATGTCCGTACCGCAGGCGGATGAAGTTCATGCATTCCCTTACGGCCTGATCCGGGAGACGATTGACGGTCTGTTCACGCCGGACGGCATTTCTGCGTATATTCCGGACAACATGCTCCGAGAGGAAGCCATCCGCGCCCTGACCGCGCATGGGAAGCATTACCGCCCGAAGATCACGGCGGGATGCTATGCCGCGTTGAACCCGTCACGGACGGACTTACCGGACTACCTGAAACCCGTTTCGCTCGCCGTGGAGTGTTTCCACAAGGCATCGCTGATCCATGACGACATTGAGGATAACGATGCGGAACGCTACGGCGAACCTGCGTGTCATGTGAGGCTTGGCCTCGCGCCCGCGCTGAACCTGGGCGACTATCTGATCGGTGCCGGGTACAAACTCTTCTGTCACGAATCGGTCCCGCCGGAAATGCGCGCCTCTCTCTCATCCGAAGCGGCTCTGGCGCACTGCGAACTCGCGCTCGGGCAGGCGAAGGAATTCGATGCACTGCAAAAGAAGGATCTTCAGCCGGAAGACTGCCTGGAGATCCACCGACTGAAAACGGCTCCGGCATTCCGCGTGGCACTCTTCGCGGGTGCGATCGCGGCCGAACGTTTCGATGAGCTACGCGATTTGTTCCACGACTTCTCCGATCGTCTCGGCGCGGCCTACCAGCTGTACGACGACCTGGAGGATACGGCGGACAATCCGGCGTCGGCGGTCGACGTGCTGATGCGGACGAACGGCTGGGACCGCGAAACGGCGCGTGCGGAAACGGTACGTCTGTATCAGGTGCAGCGCGACGGGATTTATGATTTGCTCGAAACGGTTGGCGACGTGCCGCTGAAGATTTTCCTGTACCGTCTCGCCGGAAAGGTGCTGAAAGATGTTTGACCTGGATTTCCTGAAAACTTGCACCGCCGGATTCGGACGGATGACCGACGAGGCGCAGGACGTGCTCCGACAGACGGTCTCGCTGGCGCAGAAACCGGACGGATTGTTCCCCGACAGGAGCGGACACGGCGACCTGTACTACACGCTCTTCGGGCTGTGTCTGGCGTACATCTCCGGCGCAACGGTCGACCGCGACGCATGCGCCCGGACGTTCGAACAGGCCGCACCCGTTGACCTTGTTCACCGGGCGGCGCTGGCGCACAGCCGGAATCTTTTGAAGCTGATGGCTCTGCCACATATTGCACAAAAACTCCCCTTCTCCGTGTCGAAACTGGATTTCCCGGACCTGCCGGATACCGCGTTTCCGCAGGGAGACCGCTACTCGCCGTATTCGTGTTTCCTGCGGAACGACACCGCGACAGACCTGAGCGCGTACCGTCTGCCGAACGGGCTGTATTCCAACCTGAAAGGCGTTTCGGAATACGGCGTCACGGCGACAGCGGCGGCATTATGTCTGCACCCGGATGAAACGACCGCGACTGCGCTCGCCGGACTTCAGAATCCGGACGGGACGTTCCCCGGCGGCGACCTGCTTTCGACCGCCGTTTCCCTGTACGCGCTCCATCGGACCGGGCACAAAGCGAACTACGACGTGCGCGATTTCCTGAGCGGGTGTTTCCGTCCGACCGGGCTGTTCGCGGCGGTTCCCGCCGATCCCTTCGGCGACCTCGAATACACGGTTTACGGGCTTCTTGCCATGGGGGCGACGGCATGACGGACACGCTGAGACAATTCATCCTGTCGCACCGCTGCGAAGACGGCTTTATCGAGGGACATCTTTCGAGCTCAGCTGTCTCCACCGCGGTCGCGTGCGTGGCGCTGGACCTCTACGGCGGACACGACGACGCGGTCGAAGAAGGCAGAAACTGGCTGCTGGAGCACAAAAACGCAAACGACCTGTACGGTGACTCCCCGGAATCTCCCGCCAACCTGACTGCGACGTTCCTCGCTTACTCTGCTTTGCGGAACACCCATGCGGAAAAAGTGCGTGAAGCGGAAGCTTATTTAAGCAAAACGTTCGGCGGGCTTACGTTCGAGGCAGTCAAGGCGGGACTCCTGAAGGAATACGGCAAGGACCTGACATTCTCCGTGCCTCTGCTGGCGCTCGCCACTGCGTCCGGGTTCTTCCCCGATGCCGCGCACGCCTGGCGCAACATGCCGAATTTCCCGTTCGAGACCGCGCTCCTGCCCGAATCCTGGTTCAAGTTCCTGAATCTCCCGGTCGTGAGCTACGCGATCCCTGCATTGATCTGCGTCGGTCTGGCTCAGCTCAAATGCCGCCCGAATAAACTCCGTGCGTTCGCCGTGAGAAAGGCGCTGCGCGTCCTGACCGAAAAACAGCCGGAGGATGGCGGATTCCTCGAAGCCGCGCCACTCACCGGATTCTGCGTGATCTGTCTCTGCGCCGCCGGACTTCGTGAACACTTCACGACCGGGCTTGCGGTCCGGTTCCTGCTTAAAAGCCAGCGCCCGGACGGTTCCTGGCCGATTGACCGCGACCTGCGCCTCTGGACGACATCGCTCGCGCTGGACGCGCTTGCCCCGTCGCTTTCCGAGGAGGAAAAAGCGTTCTACCGTGCCCGGATGCTTTCGGCACAGACAAAAACAGTCCATCCGTTCACGCGCTCGGAACCGGGCGGCTGGGCATGGACGACGCATTCCGGCGGCGTGCCCGACGCGGACGACACCTCGGCGGCGCTCATCGCGCTCCACGGACTCGGCGAGCCCGCCTCGGACGCGATTTGCCGGGGCATCACCTGGCTCCTGAACCTCCAGAATTCCGACGGCGGCATCCCGACCTTCTGCAAAGGCTGGGGCAAACTGCCGTTCGACCGGAGCTGCCCGGACATCTCCGCCCACGCATACAAGGCGTTCACACTGTACGAAAACAGCCTGCCGCCCGCCCTGAAACGCCGCGTGCTCCGCGCGAAACAGCGTATCATCCGGTATCTTCAGGACGTTCAACGCCCGGACGGCTCGTTCATCCCGCTCTGGTTCGGCGACCAGACGAATCCCACGAAGGCAGCGCCCGCCTACGGCAGCGCGGTCGTGCTGTCGCATCTGAGCGGCGAGAATCTGCCGTTTTTGGAAAAAACGCGTGAATATCTGCGTTCGGCGCGTGGTGAGAATGGCCTGTGGGGAACAATCTGCGTTTCCGCACGCTGTGCTGTGGCGCTGAATATGGATGGCAAGTTCTTACAAAGCTATGCGAATCACCCCGAATCGCTCCCGCTCGAACCGATCGGGCTGTACTTCGCGCATCTCTGGTACAGCGAGGAGCTGTATGCGCCGGTCTTTCTGGCAAAGGCGGTGGGATCATGAACGCGCGCGTCCTGAATTTCATCCTGAAAGCGCTTGCCGTTGCCGTCGCCTGCCTCGGCATCTGGCATTACCTGACCTTCACCACGTCGCGCCATGTGGAGTACGCGGAACCTGTCCGCGACAAGTCCGAGAACCGCGTCGTAAAGAAGATGACGACGAAGATCGGCGCGGACTTCAAGAAGTTCGAGTCTGAGGCAAAAATCCAGGCATTCGAGGCGGAATGGCCGTGTTTCCGAGGCATAACACGCGACAATCTGGCGGAATACGACGGACACTTGACCAAGACATGGGGCGAATCCGGTCCGAAAGTCCTCTGGCGCAAGCCGCTCGGCGAAGGGTATTCCGGCGCGATTATCGCGGGCGGACGCGTGTATGTGCTGGACTACGTCGAGGAGGATTCGTCCGATGCCTTGCGCTGTTTCGAGCTGTTCAGCGGCGAAGAACTCTGGCGTCGCGGCTACAAGAACCCGATCCGGCGCAACCACGGCAAATCCCGCACGATCCCGGCGTATTCCGACGGCGTGGTCGTGACGCTCGGTCCGGCGGCGCATGTGATGGCGGTCGATGCGGATTCGGGCGATTTGCTTTGGTCGCGCGACCTGGTGGAAGCCTACGGAGCCGAGATTCCGCAGTGGTACGCCGGACAGTGCCCCCTGATCGAAGACGGCAAAGTGATCCTCGGCGTCGGCGGGGAGAAAGTTCTGATGACCGCGCTCGACCTGAGGACGGGCGAAACGGTCTGGGAGATGCCGAACGACCACGGATTGAAGATGTCTCATTCCTCCGTCGTGTCCGCGACGCTGTGCGGCACGAAGCAATACATCTACGCCGGGATCGGCGGCATCTGCGCCTGCGATTCGGAGGGAAAACAGCTTTGGCTCTGCACGAAATGGAAACCGGCGGTCTGGGCTCCCACGCCGCTCGCCATTGGTGACGGCAGGCTTTTCCTGACCGCGGGCTACGGGGCCGGTTCGGCCACGCTCGCAGTGACGAAGGATGGCGACGTGTTCACCGCCTCGATCGAACAGGAATGGAAGCCGACGCAGGGGCCCGCGTCCGAACAGCAGACCCCGATCCTGATCGGCGACACGATGTTCGTGATCCAGCCGAAAGACGCCGGAGCACGCCGCGCCGAGTTCATCGCGGCGGACGTTTCCGCGCTGCCCGCGGTCAAGTCGGAAAGCGGCAAGGACGCCCGGTTCGGGCTCGGTCCCTACCTTTACGCGGACGGCGCGTTCTGGATCCTGGACGACGAGGGCGTACTCTCGGTTTACGAATATAAAGACGACCGGTTCGAACGGCTGGCGACCCACAAGATCCTGCCCGGCGCGGATTCCTGGGGGCCGATCGCGTTCGCCGGAGGACTTATGATCTTACGGGACAGCACTTCGATGGTGTGTCTCGATTTGCGAAATGAGGTGCAGCAATGAAAATGACCCGCAGGGAATTTCTTGTCTGGTTCAGCGGCACGTTCTGCCTCGGCCTGCTCGGCTGGCTGGTCGGCCGCAAGCTTCAGACTCTGCCGGAACCCGTACCGGAAACTCCGTTCGAGCCGCCGATGTTCGCCGTGCGTCCGAAGCACACTTTGAACGGCGTGAGTTTTCAGGTGGACCGCGCGAAACGCACCGTGCTGGCGAACATGGAGTCCGGCGGCCTCGTGTGGGAATCGCGCGGCGAAGACAAGTTCATCGTGCCGGGTGCGGCGTTCCCGCTCGACCTGTCGCAGGACGGTGAGCTCTGGGTGGCGAACATCGGGCGCAAGCGTCTGGAACAGCTCGACCCCGCCACGGGACGGTTCATCGCATCGTGGGAACCTCGCGAAGCGTTCGGCGGCTGCTGCAATCCCGTCCGGTTCGCCGCGCTCCCCGGCGGACGGTTCGTGACGATGGAGAAAGGCGTCCGGCGCGCGTGCGTGTACCTGCCGTCCGGCGAGCTTGAACGTGTCATCACGGACAAGCTCTCCGATTCCGAGTTCAACTATTACCTGGGACGCGATGGCGGCAAGGTGCATCTTTATGACACCGGCACGAAACAGCACTGGGAGGTCTCCTGATGATGAAACATGACCGTACCATGAACCGCCGCGAGTTCATCGGCTGGAGCGCCCGGTTCCTGTTGTTGGGCGGACTTGCCGCGCTGGTGTTCCGCCGCCGGGAGTCTGCTTCCGGCGAAACGACGCAAGACACCTGCACGGATCCGAAGGGCTACTGCCGGACATGTTCCGCGCTGAAATACTGCGGACACCCGACCGCGCGTTCGTTCAAGGCAGCGATCTCTCAATCTCAGGGGGAACAACGCTCATGACCCGCCGCGACCTGCTCAGACTGGGATTCCTCGCCGTGATCACGGCTCCGTTTGCCGCGCTTTTCCGGAAGCGCGAGGAGACGGGGACGGGATATTTCTGGCAGATCGACCCGGACAAATGCGTGCAGTGCGGCAAGTGCGAGACGGAGTGCATCCTGCCCCAGTCCGCGGTGAAATGCGTGCACCAGTACGCGTCGTGCGGCTACTGCCTCTTCTGCAGCGGGTACTACCAGGATAAACGCATCGAGTTCAACACGGCGGGCGAAAACATGCGCTGTCCGACCGACGCGATCATCCGCACCTACGTGGAGGACCCGTATTTCGAGTACAAGATCGACGAGGAACGCTGCATCGGCTGCGGGAAATGCGTGAAAGGCTGCCTGTCGTTCGGCAACGGCTCGCTGTTCCTGCAGGTCCGCCGCGACCTGTGCAAGAACTGCAACGAATGCCGTATCGCGAAAGCCTGTCCCGCCGACGCGTTCGTGCGCGTGCCCGCCGACCATCCGTACATCTACCGCAAGCCGCCGGAGGTGAAGTCATGATCCCGCGTTTTGACCTCCTGTTCGCGGCGCAGGCCCGATTCCCGGCTCCCGAGTTCGAATCCTACACCCTGCCGAAGATGTCTCTGGAGGAACTCGCCTCCGACTCCGTGCTGTGGCGCGTGCTGCTCCTCGCGGTGTTTCTCGCCGCCGGGACCTGGTTCTTCTACAAATTGCGCTCCCGCAAGGCGCTTCTGGCGTATTCCGTCGCCGGGCTTGCCGTGTTCGGGTTCCTCTTCGCGTCCTGCCCGTGCCCAGTCGGCATGTTCCAGAACGTCGCCGAGGGAATCGCAAACGGTTCGTACATCCAGCCGGGCGTGCTGCTGCTCTTCGCACTTCCGCTGGCGGTCGCGCTGTTCGCCGGACGCGTCTTCTGCGGCGGGGCATGTCCGCTCGGCGCGATCCAGGAGCTTCTGCACTGGAAGAGTGTGTTCATGCCACGTCCGCTGGATCGCATCCTGCGCCTGATCCCGGTGCTTCTGCTGCTCATCTTCTTAGTCTGCGCGATTTACGGAATCGGATTCCCGCTGTGCTACCTGGAACCCTATCTGCCGATCTTCCTGCTGGACTTCGCCACGCCGTTCGCGATTCTGAGCGCGGTTTTCCTATTGATCGGACTCTTCATCTCGCGTCCCTTCTGCCGCTATGTCTGTCCTTATGGCGTCCTGCTTCGGTTCTTCTCGTACTTCTCCCTGCTCAAACCGCAGATCACATCGCATGAATGCGTGAACTGCCGTCTGTGCGAACAGGGCTGTCCGAACGGTGCGATCCTGCCGCCGGAGGGAACGGGGAGCACATCGGAACACCGAAGCGGATTCCGGCGCATTTCCATGCTGACCGCCCTGATCCCGTTCGCGCTGTTCGCGGGTGGGCTGTTCGGATATTTCTGCGCGCCCGTTTTGAGTTCGTTCCACCGCGATGTGAGGCTGGTCCGCGAACTGGACGCCGGAATCAAGAGCGAGGCTGTGGAAGCGTTTGAAAGCACCACGACCACGCGCGAAGAACTCCGTGTCCGTGCAATCAAGCTTCAGAACGGCGTCCTGCTCGCCTCGACCGCCGCGGGCGTGTTGTTCGGCGCGGTCGTGATGGCCGAGCTGATCGCGGAGGCGCGTCGCCGCAAGGAGGAAGAAGTTTACACGATCGACCCGTCGCTTTGTTTCTGCTGCGGCCGATGTTACGCCGCATGTCCCCTGGAACGCAAGGAGAAATCCCATGAAAAATGACGAAATACGCCGGACCCTGCGGTTTCTGCAATGGACGGCTTTGACATTCATCCTGACGCTTGGCCTGCTGCTGGCGTACGATATGTACCGGAGCCGCGCGCCGATCAAGCAGGCGCAGGACCAGCTCGCCGAACTGAAACAGCAGGACCTCGCGGACGCGAAACTGTCCCAGACTGTACGCGATCTGGATTACCTGTACCGTTCTGCGTATTTCCAGACGAAAGACAAACAGCGTCGGGGCGTGCTCCTGCTCGGGATCGCGTTCTTCGTGCTCTGCGGACTCTTCGGCGCGGAAATGTTTGTCTTCGCCCCGAAACTGAAGGTGCCGCGCGGAACGGGCGCGGTCCCGGAGAAGGAACGTCGCCAGCTGCTGGTGTTCGCGTCCTGCGGGATCGTTGTGCTGGTCGCCGCGCTCGCGGTTCTGCGGATCGTGCTTGTTCCGGCGGAGACGAAGCCCACGGCTCAGCTCGCGGATACACAAAACGGCACATCCGGAGAGGAAAACGAAACCAAGCCCGCTATCCCGACGGAAACGATCGACCTGCTTGCGGCGCTTGAGGCGGAAAAGACGCAGTGGCCTCAGTTCCGCGGGTCCATCCTGCCGAACACCAATGCGCTCCCCGCGAAATGGGATTTCCAGGAGAAATGGAACAGCCCCGTGGAGCTTCCCGGCAACAGTTCGCCGGTGATCTGGGACGACCTCGTGTTCCTGTCCGGCGGCGACGGTACCAACCACGCCGTGTTCTGCTACGACGCCAATTCCGGCGAGCTGAAATGGAAAACGGACGCGCCTCCGGCGGCGAAGATGCCCGATGTGACGGAGGACACCGGATACGCATCGCCGACCGTGTGCGTAGACTCGAAACGCGTTTACGCGGTCTTCGCCACCGGCGAGGTGCTCTGCCTCGGCCACGACGGAAAAACTCTCTGGCACAAACAGCTGCCCGATCCTGTCATCATGTACGGATATGCCTCCTCGCCGCTTCTGCTCGGCGACAAGCTGATCGTGCAGTACGACCTGGACGAGAAACAGACCGTGTTCGCGTTGAACGTGTTCACCGGGGAAACAGTCTGGAAGACCGAGCGGGAAGGCGCGGCCTCGTGGTCATCTCCGCGCGGATTCGTGGCGGACGGAAAGGGCATGATCTTCACGGCGGGCAACATGCTCGCCGAAGCGTTCAGCCTTGACGACGGCAAAGTACTGTGGTCGCAGGAGTGCATGGGCGGGGAAGTCGCGACCTCGGCGACCTCGAATGACGGCGTGATCTATTTCTCGAACACCGGAGCGTTCACCGGCGCATTCCGTGCTGCGGACGGCGAGATCCTGTACAACAACGAAGACGTGCCCGCGCCTGACGTGGCGTCGCCAGTCCTCTGCGGCGACCAGTTCCTGCTGTTCGGCAGCGGCGGCACGATCATCGCCATCGACGCGAAAGACGGCCACGAACTCTACGAGGAAGATCTCGACAACGGGTTCTACGCATCCCCGGTCGCGGTCGGCGGCAAGATTGTGGCGGTCAACCTGGACGGCGATCTGTACGCATTCGCACCCGGCGAGGACAAGATCGAGACCGAGGGCAAATACTCCCTCGGAAAGAGAGTCGTCTGTGTTCCGGCGTTCCACCGCGGCAACCTGATCCTCCGTACCTCGGAGAATGAACTCATCTGCCTGGAGTCGAAGCCATGACGCCCGCCTCGCCGCACCTCGACCTCATTGATCCGCTTCTGCCGGAACTCATCGCGCTTCAGCGGCGCGACCGCTGTCTGCTGCCGGAAGCGCTCGCCGACCTCGCCGCGCGTCTGCATGTACCGCTGAACCGCGTGTACAGTGTGGCGAGCTTCTACCAGGCGTTTCGGTTCACGCCGTGCGGTAAACACCAGATCAAGGTCTGCGTTGGCGCGGCATGTTATGTGAAGGGCGCGGAACACGTCTACGAGGCGTTCCGCAAACATCTGAACATCCCGGAGGACGGCGACACCTCGCCGGACGGCCTTTTCACGGTCAGCAAGGTCGCCTGCCTCGGCTGCTGCATGCTCGCGGTGGCGGTGCAGATCGACAAGCACATCTTCGGACACGTCACGCCGTCAACCATCGGCCGCGTCGTCCGGGATTTCCTGCTGATGGTCCGCGACGAGGAAGCCGCCTCACAGGATTCCGCTCAGGTCGACGCGAAGGAAAAACAGCAGCCGGAGATCCGCATCTGCCGGTGTTCTTCCTGCCGTGCGGCCGGGAGCGGACGCATCTTCGACGCGTTTGAAGAAGAACGCCGTGCGGGCAAGTTCGATTACAAGGTGAAGGAAGTCGGCTGTCACGGCATGTCCTACCGCGCGCCGCTCGTGACGGTCGTGCTGGAAAACGCGGTATATCATTACGACAATGTTCAGGAATACGACGTGCGCGGCATTGTAGCACAGCATTTCTCCACGAAGGAACTCACCTGGAAGAGCCGGGCGTTCCTGGACGCCTTCTACAGCCGCCGTCCGCAGGGCTGCATGAAGCTCGCCGAACTGCCGCCCGAACTCGACAAACTGCGGCTTGTCACGAAAAACAGTGGCATGGACGACCCCGAATCGCTCGACGACTACCGGGCGCACGGCGGATTCGCCGCATTTGATCGCGCCCTCACTATGACGCCCGCGCAAATCGTGGACGAGCTGAAACGCTCTAAGTTGCGCGGACGCGGAGGCGGCGGATTCCCGACCGGGGAGAAATGGCGCATGGCGCTGGAGGCTCCGGGCGAGAAGAAGGTCGTGATCTGCAACGCCGACGAGGGCGACCCCGGCGCGTTCATGGACCGGATGCTGATGGAGTCGTATCCGTACCGCGTACTGGAAGGCATCCTGATCGCCGCACGCACGGTCGGCGCTTCTCTGGCTATTATCTACATCCGCGAGGAGTATTCCCAGGCGGTGTCCGTGCTGGAACGCGTGATCGCAAAGCTCCGCGAGTCCGGCATCTTCGATTCGCTTCCGCCCGGATTCGATCTTGTTCTCTTCCGAGGTGCGGGCGCGTTCGTCTGCGGCGAGGAAACGGCCCTGCTGGAGTCCATCGAAGGCAGGCGCGGCATCCCCCGGAAACGTCCGCCGTTCCCCGTGAACAGCGGCCTGCGCGGACTTCCGACGCTGATGAACAACGTGGAGACGTTCGCGTGCGTGCCGATCATTCTGGCGGACGGCGGCGAGGTCTTCAACGCCGTCGGCACGGACGAATCGCACGGCACCAAGGCATTCGCGCTCGCCGGAAAAGTCCGGCATGGCGGCCTCATTGAGGTGCCGATCGGCATCACCATTGATGAGATCGTCGAACAGTACGGCGGAGGTGCGGAGAAAAATCACACCGTGAAGGCCGTCATGATCGGCGGTCCCTCCGGAGGGTGCATCCCCCGGAGCCATTTCGATATCCGCGTCGACTACCAGACGCTTCAGAAAAATGGAGCCATGATGGGGTCGGGCGGCCTCATCGTGATCGACGAATCGGACTGCATGGTGGATATCGCGCTTTATTTCCTGCGGTTCCTGCGCAGTGAATCCTGCGGGAAGTGCGTGATGTGCCGCGAGGGTGTCCCGCATCTGTGCTCACTCGTCGAATCCCTCACGCGCAAGGGGCCGAAGCCGTCCGGACTGCTGGAACGCATCGAAAACCTCGCGCGCATGATCCAGCAGGGATCGCTCTGCGCGCTCGGACGCACCGCGCCGAACATGGTATTGAGCGCACTCCACGAGTTCCACAGCGAATTCGAGGCGCATCTGGACAACGAGTGCCCCGCCGGAAAGTGCATGGAACTGACCGATTTCCAAGTCACAGACGACTGTATCGGCTGTACGAAATGTATTCAGGCGTGTGCCGCGGGCGCGATCGAATGCGAACCGCTGGATTCCGCACGCATCCTCTCCGAAACGTGCGTCCGATGCGGCGTCTGCCGTTCGGTCTGCCCGGAACACGCCATCGTGAACCCGTGCAAAGAGCGCCCGGAACAGGAAGTGCCGTTCCGAGAGGAGCCGCACGCCGCGCCCGTCGACAGCGACGTGATCGTGATCGACGGTTCGGAACACCCGTTCGTGCCGGGGAAAACTATGCTGGACTATATGAAACAGCTCCCCACGCTCTGCTATATGGAATGCGGCGGGACCGGCGCGCACTGCATGGTCTGCGCGGTCTGGGACGCGGTTCTCGGACGCTTCATCCCCGGTTGCGAACAGCTGCTTCAGCGCGGCCACATCTACGAAACGAACTCCGACCGGGTTCGGGCGTTCCGCAAGGAAGCACTGTCGCTGATGCTGGTCCGCCACGATTTCCGCTGCGGGTCCTGCGCCGCGAAGGGCAAGTGCAGGTTCTTCGATTATGTCCGCGAATACGGCGCGCGCAAGACGAAAAACGAGCTGACCTATCCCGAGCCCGTCGAAACGCCGCATCTGGTGTTTGACGGCGGCAAGTGCATCCTCTGCCAGCGGTGTGTCGGAGTGTCCGGCGAAAAACTCGCCGTGCATTTCCGTGCTGATCACGTGGTCATTTCTCCCGGTCCAGACGGCTGGGAGTCGCTGGACGCGGCGACCGCCGAAAAAATCTGTTCGGTCTGCCCGACAGGGGCGCTCACGTTTAAGCAGGGAGCCGGGCAGCCATGAACAAAGCTTCCCGTTGGATCGTCCTGCTTCTCTTCTTCCTGCTCGGCGCGGGGTGTTTCGTGCTGTATTTCAGCATGTCGTCCGACGATGCCGGAAACGGGGAAAAACAGGCTGTCACGGGGACGCTTCTGACCGGGACCGTGCCGCTCGGCAAGCTCACCGTGCTGTCCGACGGTTCGCTGGCGGCGGGAAACAGCCGCGGCGAAGTCGTGTTCCTGCGTCCGGGACAGAAGCCAAAGATGGTATACGTCACCCCGACGTCGATCTCCGCGCCCGTGACGGAATCGGACGGCGTTTACTACGTCGGCGACGAGGGCGGTACGTTCGCGGCGTTCACGCCGGACAAAGGCGTGCTGTGGACGTTCCGCGCGGGTAATCAGATCACCGGAGCCGCGATCCCCGCAGGCGATCTCGTGTGGTTCGGTTCGCACGACAATTCCCTGTACGCGCTCGGCGTCAGCGGAGACGATTCCGGCAAAGTGATCCACGAGGTCGAATGCCGGGGACAAATCAACGGAACGCCTCTGTTTTGCGACGGCTTCGTCATCTTCGGCAGCTGCGACGGCAAACTCCGCAAGACCGACATCAAGACGGGCGAGGTCGTGCAGGAGCTGGACTTCGATTCCTACATCCCGGAGTCCCCGGTGCTGTTCGGCGGCGTCCTGTATCTCCTGATCCACGGCGGTAATCTAGCGGCCGTGGACCCGAATGAATTCAAAGTCATTTATCGTGTCGAAACCGGCTCCCAGTTCTTCAGTTCGCCGTTCGTGACGGACGAGTTTATCTACCTGACGGATGCCAACGGCAAAATCCATGTTCATAAGCGCGCGGACGGTTCGTTCGTCGTCGATCTGCCGTCGGCAAAAACGTGGAATCCAATTTCTTCCGGCACGAGAAACGGCATATATGCGCTTTCCCGGCATGGAAATCTGAGCTTTTTCGAGGCGGGGAGCTGGAGGGAACAAGTCATCGCGGAGTTTCCGTCCGACTTCAGGACGGGCGTGATCGAGGCGCACGGATTCCTTGCCGCCGCCGATGAATACGGCAATATCTTTTATGCGGAACGAAAGGATGAGCCATGAACTTGAGCATATCCGGTCTGACGAAGACCTTCACGAAAGCGGATGAAAGCATCGAACTGTTTCGCGATTTCAGCCTCGAACTGAACGCGGGCGAGGCGCTGACCGTGCTGGGGCCGTCCGGCAGCGGCAAGACCACGCTTCTTCGGATGATCGCGGGACTGGAACAGCCCGACAGCGGAAAGATCATGTTCGACGGACAGAACATTTTCGAGATGTCCCCGGAAGAACGCCGCGCATTCCGTCTGCACCACATCGGATTCGCGGATCAGTACGCGCGCATGTTGCCGCAACTGACTGCGCTGGAAAATGTTCAGATCCCGGCAGCAGGTGAAGGAAAAGACTATGCCGCCCGCGCAAAAGAGCTTCTGACGGAATTCGGCCTTGCAAAACGCCTGGACCATTTCCCGGCGGAACTGTCCGGCGGCGAACTCCAGCGGGTCGTGCTGGCGCGCGCGCTGATCCTTGAACCGGAGTTTCTGCTGCTCGACGAACCGACATCCGCGCTGGACACAGCCCGGAGCGATTCCCTGCTGGAACTCCTGCGCGACGTGAACCGCACGCACGGGACCGCGATCCTGATGGTCACACACAATCCGCGCGTGCTCGACTTCTTCCCCCGATCGATGAGCTTATGACCTCTCTCTCCCGTCTGTTCCTGCGCGATCTCCGGTATCACTGGAAAGGGCTTGCGTCGCTGACCGCGGCGGCATGCCTGATCTGCGCGGTCCTGACGGGTGCGTTCCTGATCGGCGACAGCGTGCGCGGGACGTTGATGGACAACGTGACGAACAACGCGGCGGTCGCGCGGTACCGTCAGAGATTCGCGATCCCCGTGACCAGTCCGGTCCAGAAGAATGGACGCGGCGTGCTCCATGTGAAAGGTTTCACGAAGGACGGCATCCCGGTCGACGTGTATGCGCTGCCGGACAACGACATTTCCGGACGAGATGCCCGGGGCAGTTCGGCACTGGCGAAAAAGCTGAACCTCAAGCCCGGCGAAATGCTTTCCGTCCGCATCCCGGAATTGAGCACGATCCCGGCGGAAAGCGCCATGGGGAAGCCGCCCGAACTTAAACAGACGCCGTTTGTGTGGTGCGGAGAGTGGATCGGGCCCGAAAGCGAACTCAATTTCGACGATCCGCAACTGCCGCCGGACAATCTTTTCGTGAGCCGCGAGGCACTCACGCAGGCGCTGGACCTGCCGGAAAACGCCGTGAACGAGGTCTGGATGCGGGAACCGGAGGTCCCGTCCGCCGATCTTCTGTGGGAGCTTTCCGGGTTGACGCTGGACGAATGGGACGGACATCCTGTCCTGAAATGCAAATCCTATTTCCTGCCGAAAGCCGTTTCGGACGCTCTGCCGAAAGAGGCCACGCCGGTCCTGACGCTGTTCGTGGAAACGCTGTCCGACGGCAAAACGAGCCTGTCGTACTGTTTCGCGGGAGCGATCCGCGGCGATCCTGTCCCGGTCGAACGCGGCCATGTGCTGGTGTCATCCGGCATGAAAGAGCATTTCAATGGCCCCGTTGAGCTTTCCTATTTCACATCCGGTTCTTTCCGTACGATTCAGCGGAAGACGACGAAAATCGAACACGCCGGAACCATCGACGATTCCAGGATCACGGATGTACTTTCGCCGGAGATACCCGGTCTGACGGATTCCGCGGATTGTTCCGGCTGGGAGGCTGCGATCCCGATCGACTTCGATCGGATCAAGGACGAGGACGAGGCGTACTGGAACGAGTACCGGAGCAAGCCGAAGGTATATTTGAACTTTGAAGAAGCGCAGGAGATGTTCGCGCCCGGACTCTGCACGGCCGCGCTCTTTCCCCCAGACTGGACTGCGGAACGCGTCCGGCAGGAGACGCTGAAAACGCTTCGGACCATGCCGGAATACAAGCGCGTGGATGATCTGATGAACACGACGGCGGACAAAGTGAATCGTGGTGTCCCGTTCGCGCCTCTGTTCCTCGGCCTGAGCTTCTTCCTCATCATTTCCGGGTTGCTTGTGCTGGCGATGCTCCTGAAACTCCACATTCAGGACCGCGCCGCCGAACTCGCGCTGCTCTGCGACTACATGCCGCTGAGGCGTGTACGGCGGTTCCTGCTCGCGGAGTTCGCCGCCGTCCTGATCCCCGGAATGCTTGCCGGACTCGCGGTCGGCACACTCCTGTGCCGGATCCAGATCTTCCTGCTGGAACACTCCTGGAACGGCATTGTCCTGATGGAACACATCCGGTTCCACGGACGCCCGCTTTCCTACTTCATCGCGTTTGTCGTTTCGGCGGTGTGCGCATGGACGGTCGTGATGCTTTCCGTCCGCCGGACAAGTTCGAATCAAACAAAACTCGCTTTGCCTCGTTCCTCCTGTGTGCGTCCGATCTGGCGGATCGGGATGCTGTCGTTCGTGCGCCTCTGCCGCCAGTATTCGCTCTGCGCAGTCCTGCTGGTGCTGGGGTATCTCGGCACGCTCGGGGTCGGTGCGTTCGGGATCAAGTCGCGCGGCGAGGACGCGTTCGGATATCAGTTCGTCGCGATGACGCTTCTGCCGGTCGTCCCCGACTACGATGCACCGTTCCCGGCGGGCGGACTCCCGGTGCGTGTCCATGCCGCTGACCGCGCGGACTGTTCCAATCTGCTGCTCGCGACCAATCCGACCGTGTACGGCGTCGATCTCGAAGCGCTGACCGGCGATCCCGGATTCTTGAATAACGGTTCGGCGGCGATCGACGAGGGCTCGCTCGTGTGGATTCTTCAGAAAAAACAGCACGATCCCGTGGACTATCCGAACGGCTCGCTCACGCTGGACCGCGTGCTGAAAGCGTCGGTCTTCCAGGGCGGCATCCTGACCGGACTTGATACTTTTGAAAAGCTTTTCCCGGGAACGGAGGGCGCACAATTCTTCCTGATCCGAAGTGAATCCGATGTTGTGGCCTGGCGCGAATATCTGGAGCCGTTCGGCCTCAATCTCTGCTCAACCGACGAATTCATGAACCGCGCAGAACGCTTCCAGAACCGTTATCTGGCGATCTTCCTGCAACTCGGTCTGCTCGGCGCGCTGCTCGGATTCGGCGCGCTGGTCCTGCTCATGATGCGGAATCTCCGTGCCCGCGAGGCGGAGACCGTCCTGCTTGCAGAAACCGGCTGGTCGCGCCGGATGCTCGTGATGCTGTATCTGACCGAAAACCTGTGTCTTTTCCTCGGCAGTGCGGGCGTCTCCCTGCTTCTGCTCCTGCTGCTGGCGGCGTTTGCGTCGCTGAATCTCGCCGTGCTGCTGGGCGGATTCGTGTTCCTGACCGCCGCCGGAATCCTGATGATCGCGGGGATGATCGAACTGTATTTCCTGCCCTGCAACGGCGTTTATCTGAAACGATTCTATCTGAAGTCGCTCTGTTACGGAAACACGTGTTTCCGGTATGAACAGCGGAGCATGTCCCATCGCATCCCGCACAAAAAAGCGCGCGATCCTCCGTGCTGACCCGGCACGGAAACACTATTTCCCCCCCCACACATCTTCGGAAACGGGCGCATTATGCATGCCTGTTTCCACACGTTGCCGCGTTTTTCCGCGGCATCCCCCCAACATTCCATTACGTTTGAAAACCTATGAAATTACGAGATTTTGTCGGTGAATTTTCGGGGACCTTCCTCCTGGTCCTCTTCGGCTGCGGCACCGTCGCGGTCGATACATTGTTCGGAGCACACATGAGCCTGGCGCTGATCGCCCTGTTCTGGGGCATCGGCGTGACCCTCTCCATTTACCTGACGCGGCATCTGTGCTGCGCCCACCTCAACCCCGCCGTCACGATGGCGATGGCATGCAGCGGCCGCATGGCTTGGAAAAAGGTCCCGACCTACCTGGTCGCGCAGTTCCTCGGTGCGTTCGCCGCGGGCTGGATCATTTACCTGCTGTTCTTCACGTCCATTCAGGACTTCGAGACAACGCACGCTATCGTACGCGGCACGGAAGCGTCCGTGAAAACCGGGCGAATGTTCGGCGAATATTACCCGACGGCGACCGTTCCGTTCTGGCTGGCGTGCTTCGCGGAGGGATTCGGCACGTTCCTGCTGGTCTTCCTGATCTTCGCCCTCACGGAAGGCTGCAACGTCGGACGTCCCTCCAGCGACTCCGCGCCGCTCTGGATCGGCCTGACCGTGTCCTCCGTGATCTGCCTGGTCGCGCCTCTGACGCAGGCCGGACTGAACCCCGCGCGCGACTTCGGTCCCCGCGTGGTCGCCATGATCATGGGCTGGGGCAAGGCCGCGCAGCCCGATTCCTGCGGCGGAGCCTTCTGGGTGTACATCCTGGCGCCGATCATCGGCGGCATTGTCGCCTCGATCCTCTTCACGAAACTCTACGAACCCCTGATGAACAGACAAAGCAGCGACTGCTGCTGCGGAAAAAAGAAAGACTGATACCATGAGCAAAACCAAACTGATCCTCGTCGGCGGATTCCTGGCCGCCGGAAAAACCACCATGCTGAACGCTCTCGCCGGACGTTTCACCGGGCGCGGCTTCAAGGTCGGCCTGATCACCAACGACCAGGCTGCCGACCTCGTCGACACCGCCATCCTGACCCGCACGGGCGTGGATGTCCGTGAAGTATCCGGCAGCTGCTTCTGCTGCAACTTCCCCGGATTCATGGCCGCCGTCCAGTCACTGATCGACGCAGGCGCGAACCTGATCGTGGCGGAACCAGTCGGCAGCTGCACCGACCTCTCTGCCACCATCCTCCAGCCGATCAAGGACAAATTCCCGGACCTCGACCTGGCTCCGCTGACCGTGCTGGTCGACCCCGTCCGCCTGAAAGAAGCCTTGGAGCTTGTCCAGACGCTCACGCACCCGGACGCCCTCTACATCGTGAAGCGTCAGCTCGAAGAAGCCGACCGCATCCTGCTGAACAAGGCCGACACGCTGTCCGACGCGCAGATTCAGGAAGAACTCGCCCTGCTCAAGCAGAACTTCGCCGCGCCCGCCACGGCCGTCTCCGCGCTCAAAGGCGACGGCGTCGACGCCTGGATCGACGAGATCCTCGCGGGCGGAAAGCCCGGCGCACATCTGACCGAGGTGGATTATGACCGCTACGCCCACGGCGAAGCCGTCCTGGGCTGGCTGAACGCCGCGATCAATCTTTCCGGCGCAGCTGACACCGACTGGAACGCGTTTGCGGAATCCCTGCTCGCGAAGCTCAAAGACGCGTTCCTCGCCGACAAGGCGGAGATCGGACACGTCAAGCTCTCGCTCACCAGCGAAGGCAAGGTCATCCTCGGCAACGTCGGATCCATTGGCGGCACCGTGAACATGCGCGGCGATTCCGGTGTGAAGGGCGCGTCCGCCATCATGACGCTCAACGCACGCGTGCAGATGTCCCCGGACGACCTCCAGAAGACCGTCGAAAAGATTCTCCCGGAAACGGCTGCGTCCTTCGGCGTTGCCGCGTCCATTATCAATCTGAAATGCCTGATGCCCGGTCGCCCGAACCCGACCTACCGTTATCAGACCGTGATCTGATCCGATCGCATCACCCGTTCATAACACTGCCGTGTCTCTGAGGACCAACCTCTGAGACACGGCATACTTTTTTAGTATATTTTTTTGACATTATCGAAACTCCAAGATGGTGAACTTGTCAAGCGATCTATTCGATTATCTTGCGAGTTTTGGATGCTTTCCCGAATAGGAGCTGTCACAGCCTGACTTATGCCAAGGTCGCCTTTTGTCGGCAGCTAACGTCCACGAAACTTGCCGGGCTGGACATTAGCGGAATAATTGCCCATGTGGAAGTCCCGGACGGACTGTGTGCCCGCGAAATACATTCTCTCACCCGATCCCTCGCATTGTTGGCTTTCGAACGTTTGGGGATTGTTCTGACCTTGGGCGTTTATGCTTCAACAGACTCATCACCTGTGCTTGATGATATCAGCAGGAGCATCAATTCCATCGCCGGGCAGTGTCCTGATATTCTGCAGGTACATGGTTTTCTGGGAGACGAGGCAGCACACACGGTGATGTTTGATCTTGTTGTAAATCTTTCAGCCGATGCATGTCAAGTTCGTGATTCTCTCGTTTCCAAACTTGAAACACAATATCCGGGCTGGACGTTCAGTGTTGTCCTTGATACTGATGCGGCTGACTGAAAAAGCAAAAGGTTGACCGGGACAACCAAATTTGCCAAGTTGCCGAATGAAATCCCGTCAAGTTGCCAAATGCAGGACTTAGCAAATACCTTTGAGGAGCAGTCAACTTTCTGAAATTACACGCGAGCTTTCTTTTGAATAAAAATGCTACTCACGAATGGATTCCGCGCGACTTGCAAATCGCCTCGTATGCGTTGTTGATTTTCTGCATCCGCATTTTTGCCTGTTTGATGAAGGTGGAGGGCAGACCTTTTGCCGCGACCTTATCCGGATGAAATATCCGAGTCCGCCGCCGAAAAGCACGATGCCGATGACGATCAGGATGATGGAGTAGGTAATAGCTTCTTTAACCGGAACCGGTCCCCGACTCAGAACCAGTTCCAGCAGCAGATGCCCGCGAGCACGGTATAGCCGGAGAGCATCATGAGCGGGGTGTCCATGGAGTGCGGCGCGAAGGCTTCGGCGAAGGTCATCAGCGGCGGGAGGATGACCAGCGCGGCGATGAACTGGCGCGCGGTGTCGAATTCGCCGTGGAAGATGAAGATCGCGATCAGCGTAGTGAAAAACACGCAGGCGCTGCCCTCGTAGGAGCGCGTGTAGCTGCGTTTGAAATTCCACGCCGGGACTGTGTATTTATGCTTCCCGAGGTACTTCCCGATGGGTTCGGCGAGGCCGTCGCCGATGCTCACCGCGAGCACGATGATCATGACCAGGTACGGCTCGTGCAGGGTGTTCTCGAAGAGGTTCTGGAAGATCACGCTCAGCAGCAGGCCGGGGAGCAGGTTGCCGAGGATGATCCACTTCAGCGTGTGGGGGCGGTCTTCGGGCCGGTCCATGGAGTTGAACTGGAGCATGAAGAACCGGCAGTTCTCGCGCAGCGGCTTGATGAGCAGCAGGAAGGTCAGCATCACGAAGAGCGTCTCCCACAGGTGCGGGAGCAGGCCCTCGTGCTTGCCGAAGGGATTGATGAGCGGCGCGAGGTAGGCGGCGAAGTGCTGCAGCTTGCGCGTGTAGTTCACTTTGAACTTGGTCGGGCGCGTGTAGACGATGTAGCCTTTTTCGTCCGTGGCGCAGAATTTCCGGCAGACGAGGCCGCCGACCAGCGAGACCGCGCCGACGATGATGATCTTGGTCAGGCCGAACGCGAAGAAGTCGCGGTCGATGATGCCCCCCCTGTCGTACCAGAACGTATAGACGCTCAGGCCGATGAGGGCGTAAATCCACATGAAGAGGAACGCGAGGTCGAATGTTTTCGTCCAGGGTGCATCGTAGGTCCCGTATTCTTTTTCCGTGCTCATGTAGAACTGTCCTCCGTTGGTTCTCTTTGAGTTATGAGGTTGTCGAATGGATTTCAGCCTAAATATAACACGGTTAAATCGAAAAATCAAGGGGAAGTGCGCCATTCCTGAAAAAAGATTCGGGAAAAGAGAAATCCGGCTGACTATTGTACGCCGGAAGCCGAACGAAACCCGCGGAAAAATGTTCGCGTTCTTTTGCTTTTTTTTGCCGGGGACTTGTAAAATACGAGGATGCGCTATATTCAACGATTTCAACAAATACGGCCAGACCTACAAAGTGGAATTCCAGTCCGCGCCGGAATACCGCGACGACATTTCGGATGTTTCCAAGGTGACGTAAAATACTAATTTGAAAACGGAGAAAATCACCTCAGCGCCGCAGCAGAGCGATCTGTTACGGCGTTTTTCATCAGGATGCTTGTATTTTTCGCGGGTGCGTGTTATATTGTTGACACGAAACGGAAAAAAAATCTTTTGAAGGGAACGAGGATGGCAGACAACACCTACGAAGTCACGAACATTGACACGACCAAGCCTGTAATCACGCTGACCGCCGACACGGAGACCGTGCTGAAGCAGACCACGCTGACGGCCACGGTCGACGACGGCAGCGAGATCTATTTCCGCATCAGCGAATCCGGCGCATGGAAGAAATACACGGGACCGATCGTAGCCTCGTTCAATGAAACGTATTACTTCAAGGCCACGGATGTAGCCGGAAACGAGGGAACGAGCCAGATCACGTTCGGGAACATCGACACGACGGGGATTCTGCTTTCCACCCTGTGGACCCAGAGAGGGGTATGCCCGATGGGCGGCAATACCACGGTCTGCTATGACGAGTACACCCCGTACGATCCGAGCGTCACACCTGACACTCACTCGCTGGTCGGATGCGTCAATGTCGCGGTCGGACAGCTCATTTACTACTTCATCGAAAAGCAGGGGCTGGATCTGGCGCTGACGCTGAAGGATTCGGATGAATACACAAGCTCCCACAGCACCGAAGAAGGCGACCCCATTGTCATCGAAATCAAGTCGGACGGATCGGCGCCCGGCACGCTTTCCTTTGCCGCGATCAACGAGTATCTGTCGGATTTCGAGCTGGATTCCGCCGAACACGCGGCCGCACTGCTTTATGCCTGCGGAGTGGTTCATAAATCGAAATATGCCGCGGCTTCGACCGGCGCTTCATGGAAAAAATCGACTTTCACCCGGTCCGGTTTCAAATGCGTGAACACAGACGGTCCCTACATGGGCATGGGCTATTATTACTGGGGCTATTGGGATGACGATTTCAATATTCATATCTCCGATGCCGGGTATGAGGTCCTGATCGAGAATCTGGAAGCCGGCCGGGTGGTCGGAGCCGCTTACCACGGACATGCGCTGGTCATCGACGGATACGACCGGGAGACCGATACCTTCCATATCAATTTCGGCTGGGGGTACAACCAGGCGACCAGATGGTACACCCGTGAAGGAATCTTCGAACTGCAGCTCTTTGATTTCGTCTACGATCTGATGGTCGATTATGTGGAGACGTTCACGGTCACCGATGCGCGTTTATACGGCACGGGAACAATGCTCCGCGCATTCGAACAGGCTTCCGGAATGGCCGGCGCCAACACGGTCGTTTTCGATTCTTCCGTTGCCGGAAAGACAGTGGAATTGGAGAATAACATCAAGGTCACAGACGAAACGACGGTAAACGGCTTCAACATGAATGTGCTGGTGACCAGCGTATTTACAGATGAACTGCCCGCATACGGCGTTTATTCAGATAAAGGAGGCATCCTGACATTCCATGCCTCCGGCGGTTCGCTGATCGTTTCCACCTCGAACGAATACACCCACGCGTTCGACATGAGTGACGCGTTGTCCGGCACGGTCACCGCCGACAACGCTTTGATCTACGCCGGGAGATACTCCGACGGAGCCGCCGCCGTGCTGCAGGCTCTTCAGACCTGCCGGAGCAACAACACGGAAGTATCCGAAGACCTGCTGGATTCCAACGGCTGGAGTTTTTACGGTTCTACCGGAAACGATGTTTTTACCCTTTCCAATTCCTCCATCGCGGTCGGAAACGTTTCGCTGGGCGACGGCGACGACGTCCTGTCCCTGACGGGCCATTCCAGATTGTACGGAACCATCGACGCAGGCGACGGAGATGATTCGATCACAGTCGACAGCACCAGTTCTATCATCGGAGATCTGACCGGGAAAACCAAGTTGAATTTCGTTCTGACCGAACGGGACGACCATGCGATGTTTACTATCCAGTCTTCTGCATCCGTGCTCTGCGCCGATGCGACGATCTCCGTGGATATGAAGAAAGCCGGAATCGGGACCTATACGCTCATTTCCGCCGTTCCGGGCGCGACCGGCATCACGGATTTGCAGGACTTGGCCGTGACCGTCACCGGCAGCGGAGAAGCGGATTTCACGCTGTCCGTGAACGGGACCTCGACCAGCGATTATGCCGATCTGATCTTTGAGGACAATTCCCTAAAACTGCGGGTGAAACAGGAACCCGTCAAACCGAAGTGGACGTACCTGATGTATTTCGCGGCGGACAACGACCTGGATGCCTCGGCTCTGGACGACCTGATCTCGATCCAGCGGGCGAACATCGACGAACGGATTGACGTGTATGTGCTGGTCGACCGTCCGGAGTACCCGTGGGACTATGAGGAAGGCGACGTGCCGACGG
The DNA here is from genome assembly GCA_902780135.1 of uncultured bacterium. Taxonomy (GTDB): domain Bacteria; phylum Verrucomicrobiota; class Lentisphaeria; order Victivallales; family UBA1829; genus UBA1732. Next base: position 100,871 of record CACZEK010000013.1, on the reverse strand, counting down.
TGAACGGCACATACAGGTGGGATTCGCTGTGGACGGACACCCGCGTGGGCAAAATCAAGCACGATTCCGGCCTGACTGTGACGGTGGACTGGGAATCGTGGGGAGAGCTCGACACGGGGTCCGCCGAAACTCTGGACCGGTTCGTGAAATGGGTTCAAGCGGAGTCTCCGGCCGAGAACTACGCGCTGGTCCTGTGGGACCACGGCGAGGAATTCGCCACGCTCTGCTACGACTTCACGACGGATCCGGATTTGAACGCCTGCCTCACGGTATCGGACGTGTCCGAGGTCGTGAAGAAGAACGGGAACATCCCGCTCGTCATCTTCAACAGCTGCCTGAACGCTTCGGACATCGCGACCACGCTGATGGCGGGAGGCACGGACGTGATGGTGGCCCCGGAATCGCCGTCCATGTCAAGCGGCACAACCTATGCCTACCGGCCGTTCTTCAACACGATCACCGCGGATATGACGGCACGAGAAATGGCGGAGGTCCTGGTCCAGAACGTTCGGGAAGCGTCGGATATGCCGTATCCGTCCATGCTCACGGCGATCGATGTGACGGACACCCGGCTTGCCGATTCGCTGAAAGTTCTCGCCGAGGCCGTGCTCGTATCCGGCAACATCGAAGACCAAAACGTCCTCATCGATGCCATGCTGACGGCTCCGCAGCGCCGCTGCCTCTATACAGGTGGTAAAGTGATGCAATCCGACCTGAAAGACATGATCCTCCAGGTCAAGGCGGATCCCGGTTATTCCGGCACGTCCGATGGATTCCGGTCCGCCCTTGCTGGCGTGGAATCGACTTTGAACGCGGTGGTGCTGGATTACCGGAGCGCCCCCGGCGACAGCGGTCACAGCATCGGCTTCGCCAATATGATCGAAGTGTCCAAAGAATATCTTGGCCTCGGATATACGGCGGACAAGGTCGACAGGATCATCCTGGACTATCTGACCACCTGGTACGGCTCCAATCCGGAATGGGCGGATTTGCTGCACGAGCTTGCCGGGACGTATCTGGCGCGGAACGCTGGAACCCGGACCGCCGTGTTCGATGTGGTCGACAAACCCGATCTCGTGGACGGTAAGGTCGTCCAGGTCAACGAGCTGGGCTGTTTCTCCGGGCGTGGCGAAACGATCGACGGCGTCACGCTGGACAGAGACGTTAACTTCGGATTCACCGTCACAGCGGCGGACAAATCCGCGGGCGGCATTCGGGTCGTGAACGATGCCGGAGTTTCCGTTTCGGTCTCCCTGCTCGCCAGTGATGGCTCGGCCCTCGTGACCGGAGATAATGTCATAATGTTCAGTGACCTTGCTGCAGGCGAATATTTCCTGCGTCTTGCCAGCGAAACGAAGTGCGACGTCGCGCTTTCGTTCGATGCGGACTGGCTGACGGGCGTGGACCGTTTCGATTACGCCGGGAGCGGGAGCAACGAGAAACACGCCAACGGCAACGCGACGCCCGACACGGCAAGCGTGTTGAGCACGGGGTATTATTCCGGCCTGCTCACGAGCATGGGCGACAGCGATTTCTATGAGTTCGTAAACACCGGGACCGACCAGGTCAGGATCGCCGTGGAAAGTCTCAATGGAGATTGCCTTCATGTGCGCGCGTTCAGCCCGAAGGGAATTCCCGGCACGGGATCCAAATACAAAGAGGGCGTCTATACCCTGACAATGAGCGTCGGAGACCGTCTATTCGTGGAGGGTGACGCCAATTTGGACAAGGATCAGGTCAACGCATATTCCATTACGGTCATCCCCTACGAGGAAACGCCGGTCGTCCTGAGCAAGCTGACCGGGACGAAGGACGGTGCATTGTGGGAAGCGTCCGAGGTGGATCATCTGTTCCGCGCGGAATACTCCACGGACGGTTTCGAGCACGTCCTTTCCGTGCAGACGTCGGGGTGGGGATTCGACACGCCGGAACTGCCCGAGGGAACGTATCAGTGGCGCGTGAAAGTCCTGGCGGACGTGGATGAGGAGGGGAACACGATCGGGGAGGACGGCGAATGGTTCTCCGGAAACGAGATCGTGTCCGACAACACGCCCGGTGCGCCGAAGATCGTGCAGTCGAACGCAGATGGGAATACGGACATGTTCTTCGCCTCTCCGGCCGGGACATGGAACAAAACCTATTGCGCGAAGCACGTCGGCTCCTCCGGCGGCTGGACGGGGACGAATGAACTCGTTTCCGCCAAAGGAAAAGGCCGTATCCAGAACCTCTTCTTCGGATCGGCGGACGTGAGTATGCTGTACCTGACGGATTCGGAGAACGGCGATGCGCTGTTTGTGGACGACGTGTACACCGGTTCGCCGGAGGGGATCGCGGAAAAGACGGCCAGATTGTTCCAGATCTCCGAGATATATGCCGGCGCGGGCGACGACATCGTGGATATGACCAGCCAGCGGTTCGCGTATACGGGCGACCTGACTGGCATTCACGGCGGCGACGGCAACGACGTCATCTGGGCGAATTCGGGCGACAATCAGCTGTTCGGCGATGCCGGAGACGACCGGATCATCGGATCGTCCGGATACGATTTCATCGTGGGCGGCATCGGAAACGACCGCATGCACGGCGGCGGCGGAGACGACATCTTCACGTTCTGCGAAAACTGGGGCACGGACACCGTGGAACAGCTCGCGGACGGTTCGGTCCTGCTGTGGTTCGCATCCGGCAGTGAGGAGAACTGGGACGCCGACAATCTGACCTACACCGATGGCGAAAACAACGTCACGGTCTCCGGCGTAACCGCCGATCAGATTACGCTTAAATTCGGCAACGACCGGTCCATGCTCTATTCGGAGGTGACGCTGGCCGGCGGGTTCCTTGAGTTCAGTTCGCAGCGCATCTTCGAGGAATCCGGCAAGGGGATACTCGCGAGTCTGTAGTCGTGGCACTTGACATATTCTAAAAGACGTTTTATATTATAGGAAATTTTTCAAAATGAGTCTTGCTTCAGAGAGATAAAACATGACCTATACCAATCAATGGAGACAGTTTCGGCTTTTGGGGCGTTGTTCCGTCACGCTTTTCTGCATGATGCTTTTTCTTTTGTCCGGAGCGGTTTGGGGTGCGGATAGCAAACCCAGGAAAGTCGTCCGTGTTCCCTGTGCCGCCTTTGAAAGACAGATGATATTGGATGAAAACAATCGTCCGGTATCAGGATATGCCTACGAGTATATTCAGGCTATCGGGACCTATGCGGGATGGGATATCGAATTTGTTTACTGCGACAGTTTTTCCTCCAGCGTGGAGGCGCTTCTTGCGGGCGAAGTCGATCTCATGTATGACATCAGCTTTACGGAGGAACGCACAAAAGAGATCTTGTACCCGGACGAACCGATGGCAAAAGAATACTACTATCTGTACGCATCGGATCAGAATACCTCTATTACTCCTGGCGATTATACGTCGCTGAATGGCAAGACAGTCGGCGTCACGATCGGAACGCTGCAGATCGAACTCCTGAAGGAATGGTGCAAAAAGAAAAACGTGGATTTGAAGTTTGTCGAGTACAAATCCATTCCGGACAAAGAGGCGGATCTGATCGCCGGCAAGCTCGATCTCGATCTGGAAGTGAACATGCTGGCGAAGCCCAATATCTCGGCAATTGAAAAAATCGGCTCTTCCGTCTACTATCTGGTCGCAAACAAAACAAGACCCGATCTGATCGAAGACATCAATTCCGCGCTGGACAAAGTGCTGAACAACGATCTTTTCTATTTCTCCAGGATTCAAGAACGGTACTTTTCCGATACCATATTGAGTTACAATCTGACAGTGGAGGAAAAGAACTGGATCGCGAATCACAAAGTGCTGCGCGTCGGATTTTTCGACAATTACCTTCCGTTTTCTTCTCTGGACAGGAACGGCAACCCGACCGGCGCATGCATCGAAGCGGTCAAAGAAATCGTCAAAAAACTGAACTTGGAAGACACGCTGAAAGTCGAGTTCATCTGCTACAGCGATCAGAGAACGGGATATCAGGCCGTCGAATCCGGGGAAGTCGACATCATGCTTCCCGCCTATATCAGCACGTCGGTCAAACATGATTTCCGCATCATGGGCGGAAAGATCCTCGCCACGCTTACAAGCGACCTTGCATTCCTGGACGATTTCGGGGACGGCAGGGGCAAACGCATCGGCGTCAACAGGCACAACCTGATGCAGTACTACAACAGCAGGGATTCCTATCCCTACTCGGAAGTCGTGTTCTATGACAGTATCCAGGAATGTCTCGATGGACTGCTGGACGGGACGTCGGACGGAACATTCCTGAACGGGCTCAGGTCCGAGGCACTGTTAAAACCGAAAAAATACCATTCCATCAAGAAGGCTCAGGCCCAGACAGATTATATCTTCTACATGGCGTTTTCGGATGAAAACGTTGGCCTGATGCTGCTGATGAACCGCGGACTGACGCTGCTTGATTCCGCTTTTGTCAACAAGAGGGCGTATTCCTATCTGGGACAGTTTTACTCCTACTCGATCCTGGACTTTATCCGCGACCATTTCCTGTTGTTCCACGGCACGATCATAGTCCTGCTTACCCTGATCGTTTTGATAGTCGGCAACCGGATCAGCAACAGGAAACTGACGAGGATGAACCGGGAACTGGAGGTCGCATACCGGGAAATGAAGGAAAACTCCGAAACCATCGAAAAACAGCGGCTGGACCTCGAAAGGAAACAGGAAGACCTCGAAGGCGCGTCCGAAATAGCCCGTCTGGCATCGTTCCACTATGAGATATACTCGCACAAACGCACCGGGTCCAGCCTGATTAACGAACTGTGGCCCGTGGACGAGAACGGAGAAGCAATTCCCGAGGAGCAATGGGTCCATCCGGAAGACCTTCCGGTCTTCAAAGAAAACATGAACTCTCTGATCGGAAAGAATGTGGCAAACGAGACTGTGCAGTTCTCGTTCCGGGTTGGTCCGGCCGACAATATCCATTACTATCGCATGAAAGTCAAGCTCGATCTGAGCAAACCTGAGGTGCCCATGGTTACCGGCATCATGCAGGACGTGACCGAACTTGCGGTGAATATGTTGAAGCTGAAAGACACCCAGGCCCTGTGGGACGCCGCAATCAACGCCATCCCCATCATGTTCACGGTGAAGGATATGGACGACGATTTCCGGTATCTTCTCTGCAACAAGGCATTTGTAAAGGGCTTCAGCTTTTCGCCTGAAGAGATCGTCGGCAAGACGGACCACGAAATCTTCCACGACGATACGATCCTCGGTTTCGCCGACCAGATCAATTCCTCGACGACCGGAACAGACGGCCTCATGGAGATCGCAGGCGAGCTCAAAGACGGAAACGGCGATCTGCGTTACATCAAGACTCTCATGAGGGTGTTCAAGGACGCACGGGGACACCGTCTGCTCCTGGCGGCGGGCAGCGACGTCACGGACATGCACAGGATCCTGCAGAACCAGAAACTCGTCAACAACTTGCTTGAGGACATCATTGGTGAGGACGATTTCGACTTGTGCATCCAGCGCACGCTGGAAAGTGTCTGCAAGATCCTTGGTGCCAGTCGCGGCAGCTTGATGAAGCACGAGAGCGACGGGAATATGGTGCAATGCATCTCCGAATACGTCGAACCGAAACATTCCTATGCCAACTTCAGAATGCTTAACCGCAGGTTCAGCCGTACCGGCGGACTCATGGGGGCGACGGATAACAATCGCATGTTCATATGCAGCGACTTCAAGACCCTTGACTGGAGTAAAGTTGCGGAAGAGATGCATCAGACTGTCATTCGGTTCGATCTTCGGGCGATGTTCCTGTCGAACATCACCTGCAATGGCGAAATCTGGGGTGCCATCGGGTTCAACTTCGAGGGCGTCGATCATTCATTCACAGAGAACGATCTCTCTCTCCTGCGCGCCACGGTCCACATCGTTGAAGTCGTCCTCTCCAGGAAACGCGCCAAGGCGCTCATCATGGATGCACTTGCCCGCGCCCAGGCCGCCGACAAGGCGAAGAGCTTCTTCATCGCCAGCGTCAGTCACGAAATCCGTACGCCGCTGAACTCCGTCATCGGATTCGCCGAACTCCTCCGCGACGGCGGCGCATCCCCCAAACAGGAGAAAGAGTACTTCGACGCTATTTCCTCCTCGGCAAACGCCCTGCTCATGCTCATCAATGACGTGCTCGACCTCTCCAAGCTTGAGGCGAACCAGATGCAGATCATCACCGCGTTCACCGACTTCAATGACCTCTGTCGCGAGGTCCTGCTCATCTTCATGTTCCGAGCCCAGGAGAACGACAATAAACTTGTCTCAGACGTGCCCGAAGACCTGCCGGAACTTGACGTCGACAACATTCACATCCGCCAGATCCTTATCAACTTGCTCGGCAACGCCGTCAAGTTCACAAAGAATGGAACCATTACGCTCCATGTCTCCTTCACGCCCGATTCGGATTCCGTGGACACCGGTACGCTCAAATGTGCCGTCAGCGACACCGGTATCGGCATTTCCGAGGACGACCAAAAGAAGCTCATGGAACCGTTCGTCCAGCTCTCCAATTTACGTGGCACGAATGCTACGAACAACGGTACTGGTCTCGGTCTCTCCATCTCCAAACGTCTGGCAACCCGTATGAACGGCGAACTGACCTGCTCCAGTAGTATTGGCGAAGGCAGCACGTTCACGGTGACGCTCAACACCGTGCGGTACCGTGCAAAGGCTGTCCAGCCGGATAAGGCGCAGTCCAAGCCACAAGCTAAGGCGGAGGAAACTCTTGCGCGCGATGTGAAGAAGATCAGCATTCTCATTGTCGACGACGTCCCGATGAATCTCCGCGTCGCAAAGGCGCTCTTCAACAAGATCGGATTCAGCAATGTCTTCACCGCCGGTTCTGGCAAGGAGGCTCTCGTTTTTCTCGACAAACAGCCTGTTGACCTGATCCTTTCCGATATGTGGATGCCGGAAATGAACGGCATGCAGCTCTCTGTCGAAGTGAAGAACAATCCCAGATTCGCTCATATTCCGATCGTCGCGCAGACTGCCGATGTCGAAACAAGCGCCAATTTCGATATGTCGCATTTCAACGCCATCATCCTGAAGCCCCTCACCAAGGAAAAACTCTCCAACATGGTCAAACGCATCATCGAAGACAGGGAAACGGGCGACAGCAGTGGACCGATCCATCTTGGATAGCGTCAGGCAGTGAAACGAACAGGGACGCAAAAACGCTGACTTACACGGATGGCGCGAACAGCGTCAAGGTCACCGGCACGAGTGAAATTACGCTCAAGTTTTGCGGCGATGGTTCCGAACAGCATGCCATGCTTGCACAAGCGGGTGCTTCCCTCGACTTCACCTCGGAACGAATCTTCGAGGAAATGGGGAAAGACACCCTCGCCACTCTATGACATTCAGTTGAACAGTTCGGACAGTTTGTCTATGGTCAGCGGCTTCAGGAGAATCCCCGTGAAGCCGTATTTTGCAAATGTCTTCCGCGCCTCGGTGTCGGCGGTGACGGCGTAGACGGGAATGTCTTTGAACCGTTCGTCCGTGCGTATCTTCGCGACCAGGTCCCTGCCGTTCATCTTCGGCATCCACATGTCGGTCAGGATCAGATCGAACGGCTTGTCCGACGCCTGAATCTTTTCCCATGCGTCCTGCCCGTCGACGGCGGTCGCGACATCGCGCAGACCGATCCTTGTGAGGAGCGCCTTCAGGACGGCGAGGTTCAGCGGGACGTCGTCGACGACCAGCATGCGGCAGCTCCGCATGCGCTGCTTCGCGAGGAGCGCGTTCGCACAGTTCTTTGCCTTTTCGATATCTTTCCTGACGTCCGAGGCCTTTTTGTCATCATCCGGGGCTTTAGCGGCGAACTTCACGTTGCGCAGTTCCAGCGTGAACGTGGAACCTTTGCCGAGTTCGGAGACGAACGACAGATCGCCACCCATCCGGGCCGCAAACTGTTTGCAGATGGCGAGGCCGAGTCCGGTCCCCTTGATCTTCGCATCCGTGTCGACCTGCACAAACGGATTCATCAGTTTGTCCTTTGCCTCGTCCGGGATGCCGCACCCTGTATCCGAGACGGAGAGAACGAAAACGCCGCCGTTCTCCCCGCCCAGCTTGTTCCAGAAGGAGGCGCGGACGCGGATTTCGCCGTGTTCCGTGAACTTGACGGCGTTGCCGATGAGGTTGAAAAGTATCTGGCGGATGCGCTGCGGGTCGACTTCGAGCAGCGGCATCGGGCCGAATTCCTCCTTCAGCTCCACGTCGCTGTTCCGGGTGGTCACGTCGAAGGAGTGGAGCACGGCGGAAACGATCTCGCGGACGTCGGTGAGTTCCGGCTTGATGTCCATCTTGCCGGATTCGAGCTTGGAGAGGTCCAGCACATCGTTGATGAGCTGAAGCAGGGTCTGGCCGCTGGTGGAAATGGCGGACAGCGCCTTGTCCCGTTCGTCCCGGTCGTCGATGCCGTCGAGCAGGAGCTCGGCGTAGCCGATGATGGCGTTGAGCGGCGTGCGGATGTCGTGGGACACGGACGAGAAGAAAAAGCTTTTTGTCTTGTTCATCTCCTCGATCTTCGCCTTTTCCGACGCCAGTCTCAGCTCGCGTTTGCGCAGGATGGAAATCAGGCTGTACAGGATCCCAAGCGAGATCAGGAGCAGGGTCATCTCGACGACCGCACTGCAGAGCATGGAGACGTTGAGCGAGCCGAGTTTTTCGATGGTCTGTTCCTTTTCGGCTCCGTCGTTCCCGGCGATCAAGGTCATGCACTCGTAAATGGTGGACTTGGCGCTTTCGAACGAGGACTGGCGCACCCACATCAGGGAGGCAAAGATGATGGTGACGACGAGGGAATTCCAGACCACCATGGAGCGTCCGAAACGGTGCTGGTGTCCCTCCCTGAACACTCTGTGGTAGAGAAGGAAGCCCAGGATGCACCAGACGGCGAGGAGCAGATAGGACGGCGCCGCCATGACGCTGCCCGTGATGTAGTTCGGGATCACCAGCAGGAGGCAGAAAAGGATCGAGAAGAGCACGCCGACCAGGCCGGAGCCCTTGATGAAGAGATGCCTGTATTTTTCGCTGTTGTCGCGGATCCGGAACGCCGCCGCGGACGTGTAGCCGTACGCGATCGCCGCGCCGATGCTGGAGACGTCCACGGGCCAGCCGATAGCGGTGCGACCGAAGAACGGGATCACGCAGGAGATGCCGACGATGAAGAGGATGGCGTTTCTGGGGATCCCGGCGGCGTTGAGCTCTCCCAGCCGTTTCGGCAGGATATTCGATTTGGACATGGCGTGCATAAGGCGGCTGATCGCAATGATCGACGCGATGATGCCCGTGATCTGGCCTGCGATCATCAGCGTGCACATCAGCGCGACACCCTTCCGTCCCAGGAGATGTTCCGCCGAGGCGAACACGGGCACGCTCCTGATGCCGGAAAGGTTCGGCAGTTCCTTGATGTGCTCGATCCAGGACCGATGGTCGGCGTCCAGCGTGACGACCGGCAGCAGGGCCAGGAAGAGATAGACAAAGGTGGAGATGACGATTGCGGCGATCAGGATGGCCGCCGTCCTTTTCAGCGGGAAACGGAATTCACCCGAAGAGTGCGTGATGGCCTCGAAGCCGACGAAAGCCCACGGCATCAGCGCCAGGATACGCGAAATCTGCATAACGGGGTTGACGTCGTCCATGAACGCGGGCGCCATGGCCGACATGCCGCCCGTGTGATGCGCAAGCGCGAAGAAAAAGATGTAAAACACGCCTCCGGCGAGGATCAGGGCGAAGACGATCTGCGTGATTATGGCAAGCTTTTTGCTCACAAGGCAGATTCCGCCGCAGACAAGGACCGAGATGATGGCGAGCAGCACTTCGCCGAAATACACATCGAATCCGGCGACGGTGTAATGGAAGCCGAACTGGAGAACGTCGCCGAGCGTGAAGCGCACGATCAGGATCATGGCAGTGGCGTTCGCCCAGAGGATGGCGATATAAGTCAGCCAGAGAAACCATGCGACGACGAAGCCGTGGTCTTCGCCGAACACCCTCTGCGCGAAGGTCGCCGCGCCGCCGGGGCCGGAATACCGGTTCGTCAGGCGATGGTAGTTGACGGCGAATATCCCCATCGCCAGTGCACCGAAGAGCACGCCGATCACGGTGCCGAGCGGTCCCGCGCCGGGCAGGAAGGTCGTTCCGGGCATTACGAACGCGCCCCAGCCGACCGCGTAACCGAAGGAGAGCGCAAGCGCGCCCAAAGTAGACAGATAGTGAGTGAGTCCGCCGGATGACGGGTTCAAGTCTTCCGTTTTCAAATCCATTCCTCCTGCAAGTTACAAAAGCTGGTTTGGAGACACCTCGTTCAGTTGAAAATCCCGGACAGTTTGTCGACGGTAACCGGCTTCAGGAGAATCCCCGTGAATCCGTGTTCGACGAAAAGTTTCTGTTCCTCGATGTCGGCGGTGACGGCATAGACGGGAAGCTCCTTGAACCGTTCGTCCGCGCGTATCTTTGCGACGAACTCCCGGCCATCCATTTCCGGCATCCAGATGTCGGTCAGGATCAGCTCGACCGGTTTTTCCGACGCCTGGAGCTTGTCCCACGCGTCCTTTCCGTCCACGGCGGTCACGACGTCGCGGATGCCGATCTTCGCGAGGAGCGCCTTCAGGACCGCGAGGTTCAGCGGAACGTCGTCCGCGATCAGTGTGCGGCACTTCCGTTCCGGCATGTTGTTCGTCACGGCGATCGGAGCGCTTTTCTGCTTTTTCTCCGCGGGCGGCGCGGGCTTCTGTTCCTCAGCCGTCTTTTTCTCCGCGGGCTGCGTGATTTTCTGTTCCTCAGCCGGTTTTTTCCCCTTGGCCGCTTCGCTTCGCTTCATGCGTTCGCGGATGAGTTCCTGTCCGGCGGCGATCTTCTTGTTGGTCTCCGGCGAACGCCGTGCGCTCTTCACGTCGCGCAGTTCGAGCGTGAACGTGGAGCCTTTGCCGAGTTCGGATACGAACGAGAAATGGCCGCCCATGCGTGCCGCAAGCTGCCTGCAGATGGTGAGGCCGAGTCCGGTTCCCTTGGTTTTCGCGTCGGCGCCCGCCTTCGCGAACGGGCTCATAAGCTTTTCCTTCTCCTCGTCCGGGATGCCGCACCCGGTGTCCGAGACGGAGAGCGTGAAGACGCCCTTCTCGTCGCCGATGTCGTTCCGGAACACGGCGCTGACGCGGATTTCCCCGTGTTCCGTATACTTGACGGCATTGCCGATGAGGTTGAACAGGATCTGGCGGATGCGCTGCGGGTCGACTTCGAGCAGCGGCATGGGACCGAAATCCTCCTTCAGCTCCACGTCGGTGTTCATGACGGACACGTCGAACGAGTGCAGCACGGAGGAGGCGAGTTCGCGGACGTCCGTGAGCACGGGCGTGATGACCATCCGGTCGGATTCGAGCTTGGAAAGGTCCAGCACGTCGTTGATGAGCTGGAGCAATGTCTGGCCGCTGGTGGAGATGGCGGACAGCGCTTTGGAGCGTTCCTGTTCGTCCAAGATCCCGCAGATGAGCAGTTCGGAGTAGCCGATGATGGCGTTGAGCGGGGTGCGGATGTCGTGGCTGACCGCCGAGAAGAAGAAGCTCTTGGCGCGTTCCGCCTCGATCTCCTTGTCGAGCGCGGCATGCAGATCGCTGTCGGTGAGCTTGCGGTCCAGCGCGGCTTCGAGCACTTCGCGGCAGCGGATGAAGAAGTCTTTTTCGTGGATGCCGAGGGAACGGTGCGCGGCGTAGGAGATGCCGAGGTTGCCCCAGCTCTTTCCGCGGACTTCCAGCGGGACGAGTACGAGGGTCTCGCACGGCGGGATATGAACGCCGGGGGAATGCTTCTCGTAGGCGCTGACGATCAGGCTGCGGCTGCTGCCGTGGAACTCGCAGACGCCTTCGTCCTGGAGTTGGTTGAGGAAGACGGCGAGATCATCGAGCTTTGCCTCGGTGCGTTTTTCGAGAACGCCTCCGTTCCTGAAGAGCGTGTATTCCGGTTCCATGAACGCGACGCCGTTCTGCTGGTCGTACTGCGCGATGTAGACGGCGTCGGCGGAGAGGCGTTTCAGGATGATGCTCAGGACATGGATCGGACTGGAAATGACGTTTTCGGACTGGAGTGCGAAGAGCGACTGTGCGATGGCCTCGGCGTTCTCGTGGAGCTCGTGGGTCTCCGTCATGTCGACCGCGCATTCCAGGATGTACTGCGGATCGCCGTTTTCGTCGCGGATCGTCTGCGTCTTGATCGCGAAATACCGGCCGTCGCGTCGGTGGAGCAGGAACGACTGCGAATCCTGCTCGGGATGGCGCAGCGGGCATTTCTCCGGGGGAGAGTCGTACTGGCAGACGAAGTCGTGGCATTTGCAGCCGACGACGTGCTGGAGATCGTTGCCGAACGCCTTGAGCGCGGCCGAGTTCGCGGTCACGACCTCTCCGTCCGGCTTGAAGAGCAGAAGCGGGATGGCGGCGCTTTCGAAGATCTCCGAACGGAGCTTCTCCTCGGCGACGGCCCTGAACATGATCTCCTGGCGCTTGTTGCGTTCGCGGCAGATCAGGATCACGTCGGCGGCCTCGTGCACGCTTCGGAGGATGCGTTCGGAGAAGCGCTCCTGCGCCTGCCGCACGAAATCGAACCCGATGAAGCCGAAGAGCTCGTTGTTCTCGTTGCAGAGCGGCGTGATGATGAGCGACTGGACCTTCTGCATCTGGAGCCAGGAGCACGTGACGGGGTTGATCTGCTGCACGTCGGCGGCGAGGTAGTCCTCGCCTTTTTCGAGCGCCTCGCAGACGTCGGGGAACATGTGGATGTCGTATATGCCCTGGAATTTGCGTTCGATGTCCTCTGCGCACCATTCGTAGGCGAGGTTCCAGCGCACTTCGCCGTCGTCGTTTTTATTACTGTAATAAATGAAGCAGCGGTCGGCGTCGATGTATTTGCCGACTTCCTCGATGCTCGGGATGATCGCGTCCTGGTCGGGCGGCATCGCCAGGATGGACTTGAGCGATTTGGCGAAGAACGTCTCGGCCTCCTCGGCGTTGACGGCGCGCTGGTATTCGCCCTGAAGCTGTTCGTTGATCTGGATCACCTTGTTGGTCTGGAGACGGAGCTCCGTGATGTCTTCCGCCACGCAGAACAGCACCAGGCGGCCGTCCGGCAGGTTCATCGGGCCGCGGCGGTAGAGGAACGTGTGCTCCACGCCGTCCGGGAAGACGCAGACCAGCTCCTCGAAGATCATCTTGTTCTCGCGCACGGCCTCCTTGTCGGCCTTGCGGAGGCGCTGCGCGATTTCCGGCGCGAAAAGGTCTGCGCTGTTCATTCCGGCGACCTCCGACTGGTCCTTATGGAACAGTTTGGCGTAGGCGTCGTTGCAGCGGATGCAGCGGTAGTCGTTCTCGACGTCCTTGATAGCGCACGGGATGGGCATGATCTCGAAGATGTTGTTCACGAAATCGAACTCGCGGTTGATCCGGGAGTTCGCCACGCTGAGGTCTCTGTAGGTCTTCTGGCGTTCCAGCGCGTTCTCCAGGATCTTCACGCTCGTCTGGATGAACTCCTTTTCGCTTTCGGAGAGGATGCGTTTCTTCGCATAGCCGATCGCCAGCGACCCGAAGATGTCGTCGTTGCAGACGACCGGCATGGAGTACGTCGTGGTCGGCTGCCATGCGCCGTTCTCCGCGTCCAGCACGGCGTACATGCGGAGGATTTCGAGCGGAGCATGTTCGTCGATCTCGAACGGCTCCAGGGCGACGACGCGCTTGGTGAAATAGAGGAAATCGTCCAGGTCGGCGACGACCCGTTCGCAGGGGGTCGCGGGATCGAGGTGGGCATGGCAGTCCGGCTCGACGATCGCCTGGCCGGCCGCCTCGTCGACGCGGATCAGGTGGCAGAAGTCCGCGTCGAGGCGTTTGCGGATGACCTCGATCACCTTCTGCGGATGGGAGACCGCTTCATTGGTCTGAAGAGCGAGCAGAGCTTCGGCCAGCGCCTCGTTGTTGCGCTGTTTCTGCGTGGTTTCGGTTACGTCCTGGGACATGCCGAAAATGCAGGTGTGGCCGTCCAGGTCGGAGATTTTGAGCTTGGTCGTCAGGAAACTGCACGGCTTCCCCTGCGCGTCGAGTGTGTTCTCGATATACGAATTGGCCGCGTCGACGGAGAGCGTTTTGCTGTCGTCCTCCTCAATCTGCAGCGCGGTGGCTTCGTCGAAGATTTCGGCGTCCCTGTTGCCGACCACTTCCGCGACCGTGTTCCGGCAGGCGAAACGCGAAAACGCGATGTTGCAGTCCACGTAACGCTGCGAACGGGCGTCCTTGATGTAGAAGAGCATCGGGATATTGTCCAGCACCTTGCGGAGAAACGCGTTCGCGCGGCCGTGCTGGCGGATCAGGAACGTCACGAGGGTGAGCAGGGACAGGAAGAATCCGGCATATCCGCAAAGCTGGTAGAAAAACAGGCGCTTGTATTGGTCCGTGAGGCTCTTGCGGTAGTCGGTCAGGAATTTCTCCGCGTCGTCCAGGCTCTTGTCGATGGCGGCATAGATGTGGTCCTTGTACGTGAGATAGTTCAGGCCGAAGATGATGTTCTCCGCGATCTTCCTCCGCTCTTCGAGCGAGGCGGATTTCTCGTCCTCCGGCAGGATGTAGTCGCGCACCTCGGGCGGGCAGTCGGGCTCGGTCAGTTCCTTGTCGGAGATGACCAGGCGCATGGCGTGGAATTCGAGGCCCATCAGCTCCACGGAATATCGCATGGCGTTCTCCAGGTCGCGCCGCACGGTCAGACCGTTCGGCAGGTCCTTCACCTTTTCCAGACCCTTGTCGCGGTTCCGGTCCATATTCGCTTCCTTGAAGAAAAGGTCCCGGAAAACGTAGTTCCCCGTGATGACGTAGCGTTCCACGGCGTTCGTCATGACGTCCGAGCCGTGGCGGATCAGAGCGCCCGCCGCGTGGCAGTCCATGAAATAGTCGTGGGTCCGTTTCGTCTCTTCGGTATTGCGGTTCATCCTGTTCAGGTTGAAAAAGAGGAATCCGAGCAGGGATAATGTCAGAAGACCGAGGATCAGGATCGTGATCTTCGCCTTGTTTGCCGAACTGAATTGTTGATTCAAAGCAGGCTCCTTGAGCTCAAAGAAAGTGGTTTGTGTTAGCCTATACTACACTAATATAAACGCTCGAGGATAAAAAGCAAGCATTTTTTCAATATTTTCTGTGTTGTCGCAAAAATCGATAATTGAAGTGATTAATCCTCTGCCTTCTCCTGCAGTCTTTATCTGCCGCATACTTCGATGCTGCCTCGGAAAGCATCTTCGAGAAATCCGGAAAAGACATACGACAGCAAGTTCAAGAGCCGTGTGGCGCTGGAAGCGTTGCGCGGGGAATTGACCATTGCCGAGATTGCGAGCAAGTATCAGATTCATCCTGATCAGGTTGCAGCGATGGAAGCAGCACCTCATGAAGAAAGTTTGACTTTTGAGAGAATGGTGCTATTTTTCTTTTTGTCGAAGAAATTTCCCGGCCTGAACATTCCCCGGACAGCAGTGGTCTTTTCTGTTCAAAACGAAGGAGCATTCTCTAACGAGACAGATTCCGCCCTCGACAGCCGAGGCGGATCATGCAGAGGATGAAGATGCTCCGCCGAAGGTCCGCCGTCACGGTCCGAAGGTCAAGAAGAAAGTCGACCTCGCCTCGACGTTCTCCGATTTTGGCGGTTCCAACCAGGGTTGGGGCGATCAACCGGCAGAACAACCTCAGGGGCCGCAGAAGGAGTTCCACAAGCAGACCCCGGAAGAAGCCGTGGAAACTGTCTGGCAGGGACTCGACACCTATCGCGAAATGTCGCCGGAGGACCAGGCAAGAACGCGGATGATGATGACGTTCATGAGCAGCATGATCAACATGATGGGCAATACCGCCGACAACTGGATGGGGGACATGACTCCCGAACAGAGGGATGAAGCAGTCGCGAACGCTACGAACATGCTGAACAACGTCGAGGCCATCGAACTGGAGATCGGCCCGGATATGACGGATGAGGAACGCGCCATGCTCGAACCGACGCTGGATTCCATCCGGAATCTGGGCTCAATCATGCTGGACAGAGGGTAACGGTTTCCTTCCCCCTGTTTTTTTCCGCCTCATCCGGCACAGCCTTGCCGTGCTCCTCATAATAAATAGCCCGGACGTTGCGGACGTGTTTTTTGAACACCTGACATGCGCGAATGGAGAACTGATGGTAGGGCAATAGAAATAGACAGATAAAAGGTCTGTTTTTCACGTCCGTCTCGTCCGCTCGTGCTGCTGCGGCACAAAACGTATTCCAATGCCGTGTCTTGCGATGAGAATCATGAGGCGTGTCGTTTCAGTGTTTCAGGTTTTCGCTGATTTGTTCCTTATAATGGAATACGGTTTTGGACAGCCGGAATATATTGCACCCCTATAAGAGATGTGCTATATTAAGGATTTCCTTAAACCGCGGAAACAAACTTTTTTCCCGCTTTTCCGTAATGTCACCCTTGAAAAATGGGGTGCATTACACTTTCAATTCAGTGTAATGGTGTTTTAGACCTTTTTTCACTTTCTATGATATGGAAAATAGCCAATAATATGTTGGGAAGACCTGAACATGATTTTAAATGGCTTTATCGAAATAAAAAGCTTCGGTGGAGTGGATACAGGATAGAATATTTTTTATAGTATCAATTACCCCATCATCCCGAATTTTCATGTCTCAATCAAAGTCTCCGTGTCAGACTAAACGCACTCTCCCTGTTTGTCAGACTAAACGCACGTACCCCCTTTGTCAGACTAAACGCACCCTCCCGCTTTCCTCCCCGTGCGTTTACTTTTTTCAAATGGCACTTGGAAAAAAGTTCGAAAAAAGATTATCAAACCGTTTTTTTTTGCTTGACTTTTTCCGTCTTGCTTGATATATTATGGTTAAAATATGGATCGTACCTTGTCTGTCACCTCAAAATGAGTTCAGGCAAGGGGGAATCTTCAACAAACCGAATCAGGGGCTGAATGAATGCTGGATCTTGAAAAAATGCTTGTTCCCGTGTCCGGGGAGCATCCAGCCGGAACGCTGGAAGAATACAATCAGCTTTATCTTCAGCTGGATGAACTGGCGATGGGAAAACCTGCCAGCACCATGGGCGACTCCATCATCGAAGGGACTGAGCCGGACTGGTATGGTCTCCGCAATGCCTGCCTCAAACTATGGGAAACGACTCGCGATCTTCGTGTCGCGATCTATCTGTGCATCGCGGAATTCTCCCTTGACGGACTGAAAGGCATGTCCGACGCACTGGCCGTGCTGGAATATCTTGTCGAAAAGCACTGGGATAATTTCTATCCGCTCCTGGATGCGGACGACAACAACGACCCGACAGAGCGGCTGAACATTTTCGCGATGATCGCGCCGCCGCCACGTTCGTACAGCGATCCGATGATGTTCATCAGCAAGTTCAGGATGCTCCGGCTGATCGAAGGAAAGAAATACACGCTCCGGGATCTCCTGATCGTCAACGGCGAGCTGGATGTCAGCGAAGAAAAAGTCGATCCAGTCCTGTTCCAGGGTGAAATGCGGTCTGTTCCGGTCGTCGAGATGCAACAGGGCAAGGACCTCGTGGTCAAGATCAGAGCCCAGCTGAGCCATATCGAGGAAACGGTCAATGGGTTTGTTTCGGACGGCAGCCTATCCTTCTCTTCCCTGACGGACGAGCTCAACACGCTTCAGAAATTCTACGAGACCTACCTGCTTGTGCAGGATACCGCGCAGGAGTCAGAAGCCGCTTCCGGCTCGGACGAATCCGCCCCGGTTCGGGCGGCAAACCGTTCCGCCAATGCTTTTTTCGACTTGAACTCGTTTGTGCCGTCCAACCGGACGGAAGCGATGCTGATGCTGAAAAAAGGCGCGGAGTATTTCCAGTCTGCGGAACCGACGAATCCCGTCCCGCTGCTGGTCAACCGTGCGATCCGGATGGCGAACATGTCATTCCTGGATCTGCTCGGCGACGTTGAACCGAACGCACTGGAGAAAGGCCGGGAAATCTTCGGCGTCAAGCCTGATTCCGGCGAAGAATGAACTAACCTAAACCTCTCAAATAACCCAGGAGAAAAACTATGGCAAAGAAGAGCGGACAGAAGTTTATCGGAAACAACCGCGCTCCGCGAGTCCAGGTCGAGTACGACGTGGAGCTGTACGGGGCAGAGAAAAAGGTCAATCTGCCCTTTGTAACAGGCGTGATGGCTGACTTGTCCGGCAATCCCGCGGAACCGCTGCCCAAGGTCGATGACCGCAAGTTTGTGGAGATCGACTGCGACAATTTCGATGACCGTCTGAAAAGCATGAAGCCCCGCGTGACCATGCAGGTCCCGAACGTGATTTCCGGCGAAGGCAACATCGCCGTCGACATGACGTTCGAAAGCCTGGACGATTTTTCTCCGGCCAAGGTCGCGGAAAAAGTCGAAGGCCTGAAGGAGCTCCTCAAGGCACGTCAGGAACTCGCCAATCTGCTTTCCTACATGGACGGCAAGTCCGGCGCGGAAGATCTCCTGAACAAGATTCTGGAAGATCCCGCTCTTCTCAAGGCTCTGTCTGCGAAAGCGAAAGAAGTCACGGAAAAGAAAGAGAAAGGGGAATAACGAATCATGGCTGATGCAAACAAACTTTCCGTTCAGGATCTCAAGGCCGAAACCGTTGAGATGTCCGATTTCGAGAAACTTCTGAACCAGGAGTTCAAACCGAAATCCGACGAGGCCAATCTGGCTGTACAGAGCGCGGTGAAAACGCTCGTCGGTCAGGCACTGGAAAACGCCAATCTCGTTTCCGACAACGCGGTCAAGACCATTGAAGGCATCATCGCGGAACTGGACAAGAAACTCAGCGCCCAGGTCAACCTGATCATTCACAATGACAAATTCCAGGAACTTGAAAGTTCGTGGCGCGGCCTGAGTTATCTCGTGAACAATACCGAGACCAGCGAAAACATGAAGATCCGCGTGATGAATGTCTCCAAAAAGGACCTCGCCAAGACTTTGAAGAAATACAAAGGCACGGCCTGGGACCAGAGTCCGATCTTCAAGCGCCTTTACGAAGATGAATACGGAACCGCCGGCGGCGAACCGTTCGGCTGCCTCATCGGCGACTATTATTTTAATCACACGGCTCCGGACCTCGAAATCCTCAAAGGCATGGCCCAGATTTCCGCCGCGGCCCACATGCCGTTCATTTCCGCGGCCGCACCGTCCATCATGAACATGGATTCCTGGCAGGATCTCTCCAATCCGCGCGACCTCACGAAGATCTTCTCCACCCCGGAATATGCGGCCTGGAGAAGCTTCCGCGAGTCGGAAGACAGCCGTTACGTTGCACTGACCATGCCCCGCGTGCTCAGCCGCATGCCCTACGGCGCCACGACCAACCCGGTCGAGGAATTCAACTTTGAGGAAGACACCGGTGCCGGCGCCAGCGAGAAGTACACCTGGATGAACGCCGCATTCGCCATGGGCGCCAACATCGACCGTTCCTTCACCCAGTACGGCTGGTGCGCCCGCATCCGTGGCGTGGAATCCGGTGGCGCGGTCGAAGGTCTGCCGACCCACGTTTTCCCGACCGACGACGGCGGCAAGGCGATGAAGTGCCCGACCGAGATCGCGATCACCGACCGCCGCGAGGCCGAACTTTCCAAGAACGGTTTCCTGCCGCTCTGCCACTGGAAGAACACGGACTATGCGGTGTTCCTCGGCGGCCAGACCGTCAACAAGCCGATGGAGTACGACAACCCCGATGCAACGGCAAATGCCAATCTTTCCGCACGTCTGCCCTACATTTTCGCGACCTGCCGTTTCGCCCACTACCTGAAGTGCATCGTCCGTGACAAAATCGGTTCCTTCAAGGAAGCCGCCGACATGCAGCGCTGGCTGAGCGACTGGATCGCCAATTACGTGACCAGCGATCCGAACGCATCCGAGGAAGTGAAGGCGAAATATCCTCTCGCGGAAGCGAAGGTCGAAATCGAAGAAGTGGAAGGACAACCCGGCTACTACAACGCCAAGTTCTATCTGCGTCCGCACTATCAGCTGGAAGGCCTCACGACGTCGCTTCGTCTCGTCAGCAAGGTCCCCAGCGCAAAATAATCTAACCTAAGAAAGGCTCGAAAAATGGCACAGGATTTCTTCATCAAGATCGACGGAATCGACGGACAGTCCGCGGACAAGAACCACGGAAAGTGGATTGAAGTCACGGATTTTGATTTCGGCAGCAAGCAGAGTGTGACTCTGGCCCGCGGTGCCGACGTCGCCGGAAGAGGCGAGTTCCTCCCCTTCTCCTTCACGCACCTCGTGGACAAGGCCACACCGAAACTGCAGCAGTTCTGCATGAACGGGCAGAAGGTCGCCAAGGTCGAGTTCAACGTCTGCCGTGCGATCGCCGGCGCTCAGGTCGTCACGCTCGAGGTCAAGCTCGAAAACGTGAAGATTGCCCGAGCTGAGATCAAGACCATCCGCGCGACCGAAGCCGCTGACGCGGAACCTGTCGAGGAGGTCGATCTCGTCGCCGGAAAGATCACCTGGAAAGTCACCCCGATCAAGGAGGACAATACTAAGGACGGTGCAATCGAAGCATCCTTCGATCAAATCTCCAACAGCTAATTTTTTGATCGCAGAGCCGGAACTGGTTTTCCGGCTCTTTTTTTTTCTTTGTTTGAGTTCAGAGTCCACTTAACAGGGATATCCCCATGGCAAAATTAAAACGCATTCAGATGTTCAGCAAGCTTGACCGTACCGCCTACCAGGCGATGGAAAGCGCCACGATTCTTTGCAAAACCCGCGGCAATCCCTACGTCGAACTGGTACACTGGGTCAATCAGATTGTGTTGTCCGACAACACCGATTTCCATTGTGCGATCGACCATTTTGAGATCGATCAGGCGAAACTTGCGAAAGACCTCACAAGCGCGATGGACCGTCTGCCACGGGGCGCCAGCAGCATTTCCGACTTTGCCAACAGCATTGAGATCGCCATCAAGGAAGCCTGGATGATCACGTCGCTTGTGTTCAACGAACCCGCGATCCGCACAGGACATCTTCTGATTGCATTGCGGAATCATCAGGAACTCTCCCGCTGTCTGCTGGACATGAGCAAAGAGTTTACGAAGATCAACGCGGACCTTCTGCAGGAGAATTTCAAGGACATCACGCAGGCTTCCGCCGAGATCAGCGCCGTCACCCCCGCGGGAGAGAATGCCGCCACTGGTCAGGCCGGGCAGATGATGTCCTCTCCGGCAATGGGGAAAAACGAGGCGCTCCGGCTTTACACGATCGACATGACGGAAAAGGCGCGGGAAGGAAAATCGGACCCCATCGTCGGCCGCGACGAGGAAATCCGCAAGATCATCGACATCCTGCTGCGCCGTCGCCAGAATAACCCGATCATTACGGGCGAAGCGGGCGTCGGCAAGACCGCGGTCGTGGAGGGGTTCGCACAACGCCTTGCGGCTGGGGAAGTGCCCGATTGCCTGAAGGGGACTGTCCTGCGGTCTCTGGACGTGGGACTCCTCCAGGCGGGCGCGAGCATGAAGGGCGAGTTCGAAAACCGCCTGAAACAGGTCATCGAAGAAGTCCGAAGCTCGGAAGTGCCGATCATCCTGTTCATCGACGAAGCGCACACCCTGATCGGTGCGGGCGGCGCGGCCGGGCAGAACGATGCCGCGAATCTCCTGAAACCCGCTCTGGCCCGCGGAGAACTCCGCTGTATTGCCGCCACCACGTGGATGGAGTACACCAAGTATTTCGAGAAGGATCCCGCTCTCGCGCGCCGATTCCAGAACATTCTGATTGATGAGCCGGACGATCCGAAGGCGATCCAGATGCTTCGGGGCGTCACGGCGAAGCTCGAAGAGCATCATCATGTCTGTATCCTCGACGAAGCAATCGAGGCGGCCGTCAAGCAGTCCCGGCGTTATATCCCTGCCCGTCTTCTGCCGGACAAGGCCGTCAGCATCCTGGACACCGCGTGCGCCCGCGTCGCGTTGAGCCAGAGTTCGGAACCTGCCGAGCTCGAATACACGCGTCATCGCATTGACGCGCTGAAGCTGGAACAGGACATCCTGACCCGCGAACAGAACGCGGGGACGGACCATGCGGACAAGCTGAAAAAAATCGCTTCCCAGCTCGCGGACGAACAGAAGAAGCTGGAAGAACTGAACACGAAGCTGAACAAGGAAAAGACTCTTGCAAAAGAGTTTCTGGAACTCCGTGAGAAAGTCTGCCAGGACCCCGAAAACAAAAAGACCCGGACCGCCATCAGGAAAAAACAGGAAGAGCTTCAGAAGGTCCAAGGCGAAAGTCCGCTCGTCCTTCCGCTCGTCGGCGCGCAGTCCGTCAACTGCATCATTTCCGAGTGGACCGGGATCCCGCTTGGACGCATGGCGCGGAACGAGATCAGCTCCATCCTGACTCTGAGCGAAGAGATGAACAAACGCGTGATGGGCCAGAAACACGGTCTGGACATCATCGCAAGGCGGATCACGACCTCCCGTGCCAATCTTGCGGATCCGAACCGCCCGATCGCCGTCATCATGCTCGCAGGCCCCAGCGGCGTCGGCAAAACGGAAACCGCGCTGGCTCTGGCGGAACAGGTCTACGGCAGCGAGACCAACATCGTCACCATCAATATGAGCGAATTCCAGGAAGCGCACACTGTTTCCACGCTCAAGGGCGCACCTCCCGGCTACGTCGGGTACGGCGAAGGCGGCGTCCTGACCGAAGCCGTCCGCAGGAAACCGTACAGCGTCGTCCTGCTGGACGAAGTCGAGAAGGCGCACCCGGACGTTCACGAGATCTTCTTCCAGGTCTTCGATAAAGGCCAGATGGAAGACGGTTCGGGCCGCGTCATCAATTTCCGCAACACGGTCATCATCCTGACGACCAACGTCGGCGATCAGGCGATCATGGACCTGTGTCAGGACGAAGATCATCTCCCGGACGTGCGGACGCTCGAACAGGCCGTTCGTCCCGCCATGCTGAAGAGGTTCCCGGCGGCTCTCCTCGGCCGCATCTCGATCGTGCCGTATTATCCGCTCGGCAAGAAGGTCCTCCGAAACATCGTGGACCTGAAGCTGAACAAGATTCGCAAGCGCGTCGCAGAGAACTACAAGGCAGGATTCGAGTACAATGACGCCGTCCGCGACGAAATCCTCCGCCGCTGCAACAATTTGGAATCGGGCGCACGGCTGATCGATGCCGTGGTCAACAATGAACTGCTGCCGGAGATCAGCGCCGAGTTCCTGCGGAAGACCATGGACGGCCGCGTCCTGAAAAAGATCTCGTTTGACGCAAAGGATGGCAAGTTTATTTACAATTTCGAATAAACCCGCCTATATTTTTCGACCGGCCTCTGCCGTAACGCGGAGACCGGTCGTTTTTTATCGACAGCCTGTCAGCGTCCGCCGATCTGGATTCGTAGATTCAGATTCGTCGGCTTGCTCCCGTCGGCGGGCTTCATCGGCACCGGGACCACCAGCACGTCCTTATCAAGTTTCCTGTTCTCTCCCGTCAGCAGCCGCAGCAGAGCGTGTGGACCGCTGATCGTGGCCGAGGAAACAGGCTCCTTATCGTCGGAAAAACGATACAGCCGGATCTCATAACGCGTCACGTTCAAATCCAAGGGGATCGTCTTCCCTGAGACTAGGACCGGAATACGGACCGTGTCGTTCGGAGAAACGACCTCCAAGAAGGGCGTTTCGAGCAGTTCCGTTTCCAGATTGCCATCGGTAACGATTTTGCATGCGGGGAAAAGATCGGCTGGATACGTGCGGACCGCCTCCTGGAGCTTGTCGTATCCGGCGTCTCCGGTCCCGGCCTTCTGGATTTCCTGACTCCACTGCTGGGCGTTCAGGGGCTTCTTGCGGGCGGCGGTCTGCGTTTGGGAAAAATCGGGGCAGTTGTCCGCGCTTGGCCATTCGGACGGAAGCGGGATCGCCTTGTTGAACTCGAATCCGATCCAGAGGACATAGGATTTCCCTGTGTCGTCCTGAAGGATCAGGGCGGAGAAAGCCTTCTTCGTCTTCGGGTCGAAACCGGAATCGTCGGAAAGATACAGCTTCAGGACCGCCCATTCTCCTTCGAACGACCTGGTGCAGTCCGGCGTGGAATCCGCGGAGAAGCTGTTGAATTCGAGTTTCAATGACGGATCGGAGACCAGCCCGGAGAGAAGTTTCGGAATCTCATCCCCGTTCAAATGGAACTGCGGGGTCTCCGTCCCGTTGGTTTGATTCGACGCCCGGATATACGGGAACCGGTAAATCGCCAGCGGCAGGGGCCGTTCCATTTTCGCCGTGAGATTCTTCTGTTCGGCTTCGGACGGGATCGTCAGCGTGTATGTCAGCGGTTTGACCTTGTTGGCCAGGCCGTCCAGCAGTACCTGGATCTTTCCGCCCCATGTGGTCCACTCCTTCAGGGACTCCATGTCTTTCCCGAAAAGCTGTTCCAGGGCATCTTTTTCCGCCTGTTCCTTTTCGGTCGCGGCCTGATCCTTGCCGGGCGCGTCATCCTGCTTTTTCTCCTCCGCTGCGGCGGGAGCTTTATCCTTGTTTTCCTCCGCGGTTCCGGCTTTCTGGTCCGAAGCGTCCGAGCTCGGCACGGGGCAGCCCAGAGCGGCGAGGTACTGGGAAACATCCAGCAGCTCCGCTTCATTCAGAACCGTCGTATACGGGGCATCCTTGCAGAGCGGGAACGAGAAGAGTTTGGGACGGTACGTTTCAAACTGCTTGTAGAGCTGTTCCTTCGCATCCCGGAACAGCAGGGACAAGCCGGCCTTCATCCAGTTGCTCCACCACGGGATATCGCCTTTTGCGCCTTCGCCAAAGACCAGCAGGTAGTCGGTCCTCAGCTGTTTCGGGGACAGGCTCTGCAGTATCCCGAATGCCGCGTCCGCTTCCTTCGGCAGCGTGGCCCAGGCATTGCAGACGTTGGCGCAACTCTGGGCGAAATCCGGCGACAGGATCTGGATCCGGGTGTTCAGGAGTGCGATCATCTGTTTCTTCTTTGCGGCCACGGCTTTCGAAAGGACCTGATCCGGGATCTGCTGGATGTTGTCACGGCATTGGACGTACGACGCAAGAAGCAGGGTGTTCGTCTGGTAGGCTTTCCGGGTCCGGCTTTCCTCGCGGAACTCCGTCCAGGATGCGAAACTGACCGGGATCTTGTCCGTAAACGTCCCCCAATACTGGATATACTGGTCGAAATAGGAATCCAGCATTCTGGCGATCCGAGTGATTTCCGCCTGTTGCTCCGCGGAGATCCCCTTCTTGTTCTTGGCCGCTTCCAGCAGTGTGGTGACGGGAGCCACGAACGCCAACGCGGTCTGAGCCGTATAATACTTCGAGATCGTCAGGTCGCCGAAGCTTTCCTTTGCCAGGTCGGGCTTCATGCCGATGCTTTCGGGATCGACGTTCCCGGAAGTGGCGGCGATGTCGTTCATGAACTGTTCCGGCGTGGCTGGATAGAACGCAAACAGCTCTTTGATGAGGTCGTTGTTTAGACAGGTGTACTGAAGACTGATAAACGCCTGATACTCTTTGGCAAGAGCCGCGATGTCCTTGTTTGCAGCATACCGGGCGGCAAAGTCATTGAACGTCTTTTCGTCTTCCGCGCGCGCCTTCTGCAACGCTTGGAAACGGTCTATGAAATCGGAAGGCGATTCCATCCTGCCGGCTTTCCGCTGCCACGGACGGATGAGAAGATTCAGAAGCTCAAGCTGGACTTGCCCGACGTATGCCGTATCCACGACAGTTCCGTCTTCCGCTTTCGGGAGGGCGGTCATGAAGAACGACGTCGCCTGAAGCGTGGAGAACTTTTTCGTCAGTTCGTCTTTCTCCGTCGCAAAAAGTCCCTGCGCGTCATGCAGGACGCTTTCCAGAATATCGTTTCCGGTTTCCGGCGAGGACGTCAGGGAAGACGAGAGCGCACCGGGTGCGCCGTAAGTCCGGATGAGTCCGAAATCCGCTTTCATCCGCTTTTCATATCCGGAGAAAATATCCTGAATGAGAACCTTCCGTTTGATCTCCTTGACCTTGTCCGTTTTTTCCTGTTGCGGCTGGAGCGCCTCCCGGATCGACGGAGAGGCGAGATACATGTTCACGTCCGCGATCAGCCTGTTCTGCTGTTCGATCAAGCTCTGAAGCTCGGCAAGCATCTTTTCCGGATTCGGATTGATCGCGACATTGACCGCCAGCGTATGGATCTTGCCGTAGTTCTCGTGCATTTCATATGCTTTCCGGATGACCTGGCGCAACAGATTGTATTCGTCGTTCGGATAGATCTCAAGCGATTTCCACGCGGACAGGAACTGCCTGGTGACGGCCAGACTCGCCTTCTGGTAATCCAGACTGTAAACCAGTTCCGCGATGTCGTTCCGGTCCGCTTCGCTGACCTTGCCCGCCCGCATATTGAAGAGGTCGAGCTGTTCGACGGACAGCCCCGGAGCCAGATAGCGGAGATAGGGTTCCGTGATCAGTTTCGGCGACGAGGCATGTTTGCCGCCGGGCAGGAATCCTTTCAGACGGTGCATTTGGATGAAAGCCTCGCGTTTGACGTCCGTAAAGGATTCCTTTTCCGCCTCAGTGGTCACGAGGAAATCGGTAAACAGCCGGAAGGCGGGCTTGAAGACCATCTCAGTCTGAATCCGGGACGAAACGAAGTCCTGTTCCTCCTGATCGCAGTTGAAATCCCGGAACAGCAGGAACTGCGATGTCCGGAATCCCCACGGGACCATGCTGTTTTTACCTGGCGTCAGCTGGGATTCGTAGAAATACATCAGTCGGTTGATCTCGTCGTGATCCGCCAGGCTTTCATCATGGGAAACGGCAATCCGGTCCGGGGCCTTGCCTCGTGTAATCATCGGCGACCGGGATAGGATCCCCTTGTCGAAGAACTCCGCGGTTTTAGCATAATAAGCGGACCGTGTCGCCAGAAGATCCCTGATCTTTCCGTTGCTGTTCCACGCCGTGACCGTAAACCAGATCGAGACCGCCGCCATGAGGATGCAGAGGACATACTTTCCAAGATTTCTGCGGAACTGTTCCGCCGCCGTAAATTCATAGCATTTCCGGTTGGAGAAGATCAGATCGTCCAGCAGCTCTTTCACGAAGAAGGAATGCTGCGGGCCGGCGTTCCGGTTCGTCAGGACCGCTTCTTCGACCGGTTTCTGCTGAAGTCCCGCGAAATCAGGAGACAGGATGTGGTGTCCGCATTTGGACGCGGTGAAATACACGCCCGCCATTTTGGCGCAATTGCCGTCCATCCACGACCTGCGTCCGAAAAGATTGTTCAGATAAGTCAGCAGATTGCGGCGTATCCGGGCGAATTCGTCCGGGAAAAGATACATGCCGCTGGTCGTATCCAGACGGTTTTCGCCGCTCTCGTCCATAAGCAGGGAGAACGACCCGTTTCTGAGTTTGTTCCTCAGCCCGTCGAAATACTCCGTGAACGATACAGCGTCAAAACAGCCGTTGGATGCGGGATTGCGCCATCCCCAGGCTTTTTCTCTGTGCTGATCGTCGAGTTTGCGGAAATACTCCTGGAACCCGAGGATCATATCCAACTTCGTGATCACGACGTAGCATGGCAGGATCATTCCGAGCCCGAACAGGAAATTGTTCAGTTCGGTTGCGATCAGGGAAACTTTCCGTTTGGTGAGTTCATCGGAATCGGCGATGAGGGCGTCCGCCGGGATCACGAGGATGATCCCGTTCACGGGCACTTTATGATGCTTTTTTCTGATCAAATCGCGGATGAGGATCCACTCCGCACAGCTCCCGTTGAACCAGCGGTCGAAGAAGATGTGTCCGCTGACATCGAGCGTCAGCCCTCTGCCGAGCCAGAAACGAAGAGGCAGGGAACCTTCTTCCGTCTCGTTTTCTTCGGCGGAACACTTCAGGGAAAGATCGCTGTTTCCGAGCAGTTCGGATTTCCCGCTGCCGGGTTCGCCGAGCAACACGAGCCAGGGCAGACCGCGGTTCCTTCCGGATTTCCGCTGCATGTCAAGTCCCTGCTGGAACAGCATCCGGATCGTTTTCAGCTTGGAGGAAAGCGACTGCTTCACGGTATCGCGTTTGGTCTGGTCGGCCGCCATCGCCGCGATATTCTGCCAGGACATCAGGTCTTTCTGCTGAAGTGCGGTCGCCTCTTCGTTCTTCTTTTTCATTTTGCGTTTGGTCAGCAGCGGACGCAGAAGCAGGAAAAGAAGCAGAAGAAGGATCACGATCCCGGCCAGGATCAGGATCCATTCCGTCCGGGATATTTTTGGAATCCAGTCGAATGCCAGGGGCTGCTGCAATATGGGTGGTTTCATATCAATTGCCCTCCTTCGACTGCTGCTTTGCATCCGGCTGTTGCACCTGAGCATCCGGCTGTTGTGCGGCCTGTGTGTCCGGCTGTTGTGCGGCCTGGGCCTTCTGGAGTTGTTCCGCCTGTGCCTTCTGCTGTTGCTCCAGCAGAGTCTCCAGTTGTTGAGCCAGCCCCTCCGGCTGTTGCGTCTGCGGCGCGTTCGGTTGTTGCGTCAGTTGTGCATCAGAGGACTGCTGATTCGTCTTGGTGTCCTGTTGCGGCATCAGCGATGCCTCCATCTGCTGCTTCAGGTGTTGAGCATCCATCTGCTGCGTCGGCTGCGGCATCGGCTTGATGTCCGGCGGCTGTACGGGCTGCGATTGCGGCTTTGTCTCCTGCTGCGTCGTTTTCGCGGGCGAAGAAAGGGACACTTTTCCCGCGGCTTTCACGGCTTTGCCCAGTGCATCACGAAAATCTCCGGTTTCCTGATACAGAACCCAGAAATTCCAGCCCAGAGAGCCCAGCAGACAAATGGTAAGAATCGTCAACAGCGTATAGACAGAAAAGAAGCGGAAGCGGCTTTTCATGAAATACGCCGGCCGCTCATCAATATCCTCAGACGACAAGGTCTCCTCCGACGCGGCGGGGAGCTGGATCCGGGCGGAGCAGACCTTCATCCGCCGCTGGACATATTCGCGGTCGTCGACATGGCACCCGTCGAATCCAAGTCCCATGAACAGGTAAAACATCATCAACTGTTCCGAGGAATCGGGATCGTCCAGACTGTCCGACAGCAGGTCGAAAAACTTTTCGTCGCCGGACAGCTCGTTGTAGTCCCGGGCGATTTCCGTCCACTGGTCCCGGAACGGGAAATGTCCTTCCTTGACGGTATAGTCGATGAAGAATACCAGCGGCTGTTCGATCTTCTGGAATTCCCGTTTCAGGCGACCGTCATCTTCGACCTGTTCGCGGATCCGGATCAGGTGCTCCCGCAGAGAATGATTGACGACCTCCATGTCCAGCGAGACTCCGCGGCAGGCATAATACCAGTATTCGCAGAGCGACCGGACCAGCGGGCGACAAAGCTGTTCCAGCTCTCTCATTTCGCGGTGTCCCCATGTTCGGAAAGCGTAATGAACAGGCTGGCTTCCAGATCAGGGAAGACGGATCGTGCCCAGTCCAGAATGACCGTGTGGTCCTCGCGGATCATCCGCCAGAACGGGGCGGACGCTTCGCCCCGGTCGAGCAGGAACCAGACCGTATCGGGAAGAGCGGGGAAATAGCGAGGCGGATAACGCATTTCGGTCAGTTTGACGCCGCGAATGCGCCGATCTGCCATCTTGAGTCCGGTAAGGCGCAGGTTGTCGCCTTTCTCCACCGCATCGACGATTTCGCGGGCGTTCCCCTGACAATGGACCGCCAGATAGAACTCGTCGGCGCGGTTGAGGTTGTCGTCGGTGAGTTCCACGGAGAGATGGCGCTCGTCCCGGTCGGGAGCAAAGTCGAGGCGCAGGAAGATCGTGTCCCCGTCCGCGAGGAGCATGGCCCGTATCCACAAGATCAATTCGTTGAACTGCGGGGCGAAGTTTTCATGTTCGTACCGGGAAATATCCTCCCATTTCCGCAACGGCCGGAACGCCGACAATTTGCCGGCCAGCGAGCCGAGCTGCAAATACATTTCATACGGCGTCAAAGCGCAATGTTCGGCGATGGAGACGAACCGGCCGATGCATTCGTTCAGGATCGAAAGCTGCATGATGGAATGTCCGACCGCGCCCGTAAACATGTCCGGCGTATAGCCCATAACCTGAAGATCGTTCAGAATCTTGTCGCGGCGGCGTTCCATCAGGCTGATCAGCTCCCGGAATCGGTTCATGCAGACGGAGCAGGACGAGATCAGAAGATAGGGCGGGATATAGTTCCGGTCGATCTCCACTTTGATCTCCGAGATGCCGTTGCTCTGCGGGATCAGGCGCATCAGGGGAAGCAGGTCCAGATCCGCGTTGTCCTGCAGGGACGTCGTGATCCAGACGTTCAGGCGGTCTTCGACCATGGTGATCTCGCTGCGCCCAGTATAATCGTCACAGCAGGACACTTCCTCGGGGAGATACATCCGTTTTTCGCCCGGGGCCTCAGCGAGATTGCTGTCGTTTTTACTGTGGAGCGGCAGCGCCAGATAGACCATGAAGGGGTCGTGGACGTCCGCAAGAAGGCCCTTCAGGTCCAGCGGCGGAACCACGGCGTTTCCGGGCATGCTGACTTCTTCGCCTTCCGGGAAGATCGCCGTGACTCGTTTCACCGTGACGCGGAGATTCTCCAGCGCCTCCGTATCGACTTCATAATCGATGAACCCCCAGGGATAGGACAGGACGAGTTCCCGGTCCTGGCGGTCCCGGTTCTGCAGGAACCGCTGGAAATATTGGAAATGGTGCTGCTGAAGGAAAAGACCTTCCGACCAGTGCAATGCTTTTTCAAATCTCATGATTTTCCTCCTTCTTTTCGGTCTGGATTTCTTCGGTTGCGTAGTCCGGGCGTTTTTTCAGCGGGTTCAACCCCGACGTGGAGATTTCGAAGTAACGAGTATCGGAGCCGAACCAGCCGGTGCTTTCCAGGGGGATCGCGACTTTCCGGGGATCGGTTTTCTGTTTGCTGTCGGTCGGCAAAGGCAGATTGACCAGCAGATAGAGCTTGGCGGAGGAACTGTCCGCAAACTTTTTCCAGATCTCGTCCGATTTCGGAAGGAGCTTCGGAGCACCGTTCGCCTCGGAGAAATGAAGCGTCGCGTGTTCCGTGCCGTCCCGGAGCGCATTGCCCGGCGTGAAGTAGTCATTAACCGGGACAGCCTGGAAATGCTCGTCCCCGGACTGGCTGACTCCGACGATATCCACCTCGAGGGAGGGGCGGATCTGGTATTTTTCCTTCACTTTCGGCGACATGTACACCTCGATGTCGTAAGCCGGGGAAGAGCATCCGGCAAGCATCAGCAGAGCCAGCGGGATACCGAAAAGCAACTCTGTTTTTTTCATGTTATCCAATCTCCTGAATGAACGTGGAAAAGCGGGATAGACCGCTTCCACGACTGAGCGTAATTATCCGGTTGGAAGCTGAAACGGAGCTATAATTAATAATATAGCATGCGTTCGTACGTTTGCAAGACACGGTCATTTCCATTTGCGATAAACCTCTTCCCCGAGTTTTTCCGTTCCGTGGGATGCCTCCGGCTCCCGCGCGGACGGAGCATTCTGTTCCGTTTCCGGGGCAGTCCAGTTGTTCCTTCCGCAGGCGATCTCGATGCCCAGCGAAAGATACTGTGCGGCGCGTTCCGGTAGCGAATAGAGACCGCCCTCCGTCAGCATCGCCATCAGGAGTGCTGTCCGCAGACCGTTCGCGGCCAGTCCGGCGGGGACCGGAACGTTGCTGCCGTCCTTTTCCGCCACGGATAGATTGCCGTAGCTCCAGAACGCGGTACGCGCCAGCATGCCTTCCGATTCGTCTTCGATCTGGTTCGCGATATTGTCCGCCATGATGGAGTTTTCCGCGGACGGATCGACGACCCATTGGCAGGTGATCTCAAAGGCTTTCCGCTTCAGCTGCGCCAGCATTTCGGGCGGCATCGGGTCGTCCGAAGTGTCGGCATTCTCCTCGACCGGCGCAGGCGGCGCGTCCTTTTTCTCCGGCTTCTGCTTCAGGCTCTGTTTCGCCGCCTCGGATTCCGCTTCCTTCTTCACCATGTCGTTGATGAATGCCATCACGGGAAGGCCGGTCAGCTTCACGCATTCCGCATCAAACTTTGCCCGGGCTTCATCGTATATTTTTTTCTGCTCCGGCGTGAATTTGCTCTTCGCCTCCTCGATTTTCTTCATAGCGGCTTCCTGCATCTCCGCGATCTTCTTCTCCTGGGCGGCGGCCTCCGCCTCCTGTGCCTCCTCCTCCTTCGCTTTCTCCTTCGCCTCCGCGGCAGCCGCGGCGGCTTCCTCCTCCTTCTTCTGGGCGTCGAGCTTCGCCTGTTCCGCCTGTTTCTTTTCCGCCTCGGCAAGCTCGGCGTAGAGTTTCCTGAAACAGCAGACGCCCCACCAGACGCCGGCGCGGCGGTGGATCGCGTAGGCGAGGACGGAAGCGGCGTCGCGGATCGCATTTGCCCGCACAAGCGCCGTCATGAAGTCCTCGACGGACATCCCCGGTTTGCAGAGGGGGCCGTATTTCGGTGCAAGTTCGTATCCGCCCTGGGAAACCAGTTCCTCGACGGTCTTGTATTTCAACAGAATCAAATGCTGATTCATCCAGTTCAACTGATCCGACATGTTTCGCTCCTTTATCCGAGTTGCATCATCTGCCCCTGCATTCTACTCTGGGTGAATTTGACTGTATAGCAGTTGGCAGTCGTGGTCATTTTTGTTGCCTTGATCTCAAGGGTCGTCAATTTCTGCGTCAGCTTGGCCACTTTTTCCGTCAGCCCGGACGAATCGATCGTGATCTTCGACTGCGCTCCGACCGTAACATCGATCTTCGTTTTGGACTTGAAGGTGACATTGTCCATCTCCGCATCCCATTTCGGACTCATGTGACTCATCGACGAGGAATCCATTTGGATCTGGACCTTTGCCATTTGCCGTTTCATCTCCTGGGTCGCGGCAAGCGCTTCTTCCACGACAAGCGCATGCGCCATGGATTGCGCGTAATTGGAGGGAGCGGCGAGGATCTGCGACAAAAGCGAGAATTCGTTTTGGGAAAGACTCATGTCGGAGGTTTTTGCGGCAACGGTCGGAATGTCATACACGTTCATGGTGAGTTTCCCCGTATCCGCCAGCATTTCCTTCGTCCAGAACTCCGTCATCTCTCCGCTCAGGCGGAGATAGCTGACCTGATTCTTTTTGATCTTGATCGATTGCGCTCTTGTGCACAGATAGATGTATTTTGCTTCGGTAAGTGCAAAGATCAGGGAATCGCAGGCGATTGCCCGTGCCGTCTGATTCGTGATTGCCCACAGCAGACCGGACAGGGTGACGGAGGCGGCCGCATCCAGAATACTGAGGGTGGCGCCTGCGATATTGGAGGAATTGTCTCCGGTAGCAAAGAACGGCGTCCAGTGCATTTTCGAGAGGGTAGCATCTAAGAAGAAAACGATCGAGGACGTCATGCCGCCGCCCATGTACAGGAGCTGCGTATAGACATCAAGCGGACTTGATTCCATCGCCCGCAGTTTATCGGTATCGATCTTGCCGCCCTTGACCGCATCGGCATAGGTGCGTTTACTGATGCCGGCATCATCGACGATTCCGACTGCGAACGACGCGGCGTTCAGCACCCCCAGGGCCGCATTGAGTGTCTGGGAGAGGGTCAGGTAGGTCGTGTCGACGGTCGACAGATTGATGTACCGTCCGGCCAGGCAGACCACGCCGCCGGACATGCTGAGGACCTCGCCCAGTCCGGCTTCCATGTCGATCCTGTTCTGCCCGATCACGTTGATCTTGGATGCGCTCATGAATATCCCGAAGGGATTCATGTAGAGCACGGAATCCTGCGGTCCCCCGGCGCCTTTTGCCTGGCGGATCCGGAATTCGACCATCTTTTCGTTGAGGGTGATGCACGTGCGCCCGACCTGGATGCGGATTTCCTCGTCCGCCTGAAGATTGATCTTGTTGACCTTGGCGACATGGAATTCCCCCTTGTTGTTGTCCGGCGTGGAGAACAGGAAGTTCGCGGCCGTGGCGATCGAATCCTTTTCCGCATGGTCATACCGGTAGCCCGGCGTCTGGAGACGCATGACCTCCCTGTCGTCTTCGCTGTACATCCCGATTTCGCTGTACTTGAGGCTCTTGTATATCGTGGGGTCCGGATTGTCCGCGGCAGTGCCGTAGTAACTGGGCACTGTGCCGGGGACGTTGTGCCGCAGCACCGTCATCTTCTGGGAATTCCCGACATGACCCTTGTCGACGAACGGCATCGAATCGGGGGAGGGGATATAGCTGACCAGCACATAACGGTTCTCGGTGACCGCCATGACTACGATCCTGTCTCCCAGCCGGGGCAGACGGTACAGGCCCTGCCCGAATCCGCCGAGCGGCATCGTGAACTGAATGAGGAAAGCTTTTGTCGACCCGTCCAGGACGGCATAGAAGAACATCCCTTTCGTGTTCTCGTCCGTCACCATGGTGCAGACGGAATTGTGATTGTCCTTCGTATTTCCGTCCTTCGTGCTGACCGTAGCGGTGAAAACGGTCTGCCGGATCGCGCCGACCGTCTCCGCCGCAGCTGTCGAGACAGCCGCCACGGCGGCGGCTCCGACGGTCTTCTCCGCATGAACCGTGTTCCGTTGCTGTTCCGCCGACTCCATGTCGTCCGCGAACAGCGGGACCTTTTCGGAAGACGTGTCGATTCCCCTGAGTTGAATCGTCAGTTCGGGGGGAAGGCCGGAAACCGGGTATCCTTCCGGCAGGCGGTCCGTGATGTTGATTTCCAGTTTCGTGATCCTGGAGCGGATGACTTCGTCGGACGGTCCATAGAAATCGCTCAGATTGATCACGCATCCGGGGTAGAGGTTCAGGGAGGTGGCAATGCCTTTGCAGCACTGCCGGTTGAATGTCAGGAACCGGTCCAGATTGTCCGCCCGATGATCCTCGTATTCCTTTTTGGCGTCGTCGCCGGTATCCGCGGCGAAGAGCGAACCCGTCGCGTTCAGAAACCACGTGCGTTTTCCATCGTTGGCGTCGAAAACGGAGGAATCGGTCACAAGGGAATCGATCCCGACGTCCTGCTCCATGCTCCAGTCTCTGACGTTGACCGTCAGGTCATCGTCTTTCACGTTCCAGGACGCCGTGAATTCCGTATCGTCGCCCGCCGCGGAGAAATAATTGCCGTCGGTGATCAGGACGGCCTCCTGAGCCGTCAGCTGTTCCTCGCCCGTCGTATAGATGCGGAAGCTCCATCCGGCGTCGAACAGGACCCGCCGGAAGAAATCGTAATCGGATTCGCTCCGCTGGTAGAAATTGTGCTGTTTGTTGTAGAAATCGGTGTTTTCGGGCGTCGTGCAACGGAATGTCGGGGTGATGCCGTAATAACTCAGGACCGCCCGGATCACGGCTTCGAATGTCTGCTGCTCGAAGGTCCTGGACTGCCGCACGAACCGCATATCGTTCAGGACGGACGAAACCGTAAGGCGGTAACGGTAAATCGGAGCCATGCGCGGATTGGCCCGGCAGATTCCGAGGTGCGTGACGTGCGAGACCTTGCCGACGATCGTGCGGCTTTCGCCGTTTTTCTGCCGCAGGATCAGGCGGGCGGGCTGGTCCAGCAGTTCGCAGAGTTCCTGGTAGTTTTTCGTGCTCTTGCCGGAATACGCTTCGATTTCGGCAAACGGGATCATGGAGATCCCTTCCGAGACCCGGACTTTTTCCGTCAGGAAATCATCTTCCATGCTGCTGGCGTCGAACGCTTCCTCCGTGGTTCCCGCCCCGGACTGCGTTGGCCCAATCAGCAGCTTGCAGTATCTTGTCTTGATTGTTCTTGGCATCATGGACCTCGTTTTCTTACGACAGGATCGTCGTGGCCGAAGTGTCGATAATGGGAGTTGTAACAGGAGCGCCCGTTGCGGGATTGCTGCCGGTCGCCTGGGACGTCAGGTGCAGCACAGGTTTGTTCTCGACCAGGACCTGCGGGTTTGGATTGACCGCCGCCGTCCCGACGCATGCGGCTCCCGTGACGGATGCCCCCATGGTCACGGCGGGTTTTCCCTTACACAGGACTTTCGTGGAACCGGGCCCGACCACGGTGTCTCCGGTTCCGGTGTGCGATGTCATAACAGCGATCGGCATGGGCATTTTAAAGACTCCTTACTGTTACGGGAGGTTGAGATGTCTGTTTTTTCTTGTGCAGTTCCGTGAAGATCCGGCTGGCGTCCAGCCTGACGGATGTTTCCTGCCCCCGGGGACGCCCCAGCCAGGCGCTGTGCCCCAGGGCGACGGTCCGGTTCAGTGTGGCAGGAGGCAGAGTATCGGTCTTCAGACAGAAGATGAAATCGTATTCCATCGGGTTCTCAAAAAAGCGGCTGGTCACCGACGCGATCAGGGAGAACGATTCGCGTTCCGGCAGGAAGCAGCAGTACCGCCTGAAATCGATAGGCCCGAAATGGATCCCGATCTTCTTCGTGTTGCTGAGGAAATGCCTGCCGATTTGCGTGTTGACCCCCAGTTGGGATTGCCTGTCCGTCCCGAGACGGCACAGATAATGCCGCGGGATGTCGTAATGTCCCGTCACACGCTCCTCGATGGAAACCGGAATATGCAGAACATCGGACAGGACCCGGAACAGACCGCCGCGGCTTCGCCGTGTGCTGACGAGATGGGCGCTTTCGGCAAACCACAGGTTTTTCTTTTTTCTGCTGTCCGCGATTCCGTCCGGCTGCGCGAGCAGGACCTTGAAGAGCCGTTCCACGAAGCTCTCCTTCGGACGGTCGCAGCAGATCGCCGCGGTATGATCCGCGTAAGCCCGGTAATACAACCGGAGAAAAGGATGATTCACGATGTCCAGAAAACGCTGGATAGTGCGGTCGTAATGGTTGTGGGAACGCTGGAAGACCGTGGACGTGAACTCCAGCGGCATCGGCCCGTTCACCCCGCACAGCCCGAAGAAATTGACGAACAGCCGCATCGCGCCGTCCGGCCCCTCCTGCAGGGAATCCATCACCGTTTCCGAGAAATGCAGCGACGGCGTCTGCCCGAACCGCAGCGCCTCCTGGCTGCTCCGCCTGGCATAACCGATGCGGGGAAGCTCTGGATGCTGCTGCTCGAACTGCCGGACCACTTCAAAGAAGTCCGGCTCCATCTTCCCGGACGACAGCAGGGATGCGATCTGTTTGTGGAACCGTTTCAGATCATCCATTCCGCGATCACTCCCTGCTGTTTTGTTTCCAGTATGATTTTCGCCGGCATATTGACGGGCTTGTAATTCCGCAGGATTTCCCGCAGGACACAGCCGAACGTGTAATACCCGATACCGGCGCATGCGAGCTCGTCCAAAACCAGACGGACTTTCCAGCCGGACTCGAAGAACACCTGCCCGCGGAGAACATAGCGGAATACTTCTTTTGTACTCTCCATCGTGATGACACTGCGTTCCAGCCCGGACAGCTCTTCCCGGTTGCGCGGGATGTGCATGTGGATGATCTTCTGAAGCATCTCCCCGGATGTCGTCTTGTCGCACCAGAGCATGTCGGAGAAATGAAGCAGATAAAATGCCGCTTTCTCCGCATATTCCTTCCCGAACCCGCTCAGAAGCGGAGCCCCGGGCGCGGTCGGGGAGGTCACCAGAACCGCAGACCTGAACAGCCCGGAATCCTTTGCCTTCAGTGCCGCGCCGTTCCGCAGGAACAGCGGAAGATCCCGGTTTGTGCAAAGCATTTCCGCCGAAAACTGAACGGCGTTCTGCTGGATTTCCAGATACTTCTCTCCGCTGAACGACAGGAAGACTTCCTGCCCGGAATAGGTCGAACGCCGTTTCTCCGTGTCGCCCCTCAGCCGGGGGACTCTCTGCACGGAGAAGAAATTGAACGAGTCCTCCCCGTCCGCCGTAAAATCCGCGTCGAACAGCCGGTGCAGATCCAGCAGCTTCCGGTTCCCGTTGTCGAAAATCGAAACGCCGAGGACGCGCGACACTTCGAAATCCAGCGGCGCGGTCCGGTCGGGGACCAGATGGTGCTGTACTTTCATCCCGAGCAGCATCCTGTCGGACTTTTTCCGGAAAAGATTGCAGACCGGGACGCAGTTGAGGCGCAGGTTTTTTTTCTCGATCACCTGGATGAAGTCGGAACAGCGGTTCCGGAACGTAATGATCAGTTCCAGCGATTCGCCGGCGGTTTTCTTCAGGACCCGGCCGAATCCGTGAATTCGGATAAAACGGAACATGGGCTGGAACACGGCAAACTGATAGAGAGACTTCTGTTCGGAAGCCTTAATCTCCGGCCAGGTCGGTTCCCCGTCTTCGGCAAGCATCGGGATGGTAAAACGAATCCCGTCCACGGCCTGCGGCCGCCCGTCGACAAGGGCATAGATCGCCGTACATTCCGTCTGGAGATGCTGCTGCAGCCTGGACGCCATTTCCCCCGGCATATCCAGATAGACTAGAAGATCGTCGGGGTATTCTTTGAGCGGGATGTCCGCGAGCCGCTGAAAATTCAGATACAGCCCGGCGTTGGCTGTCAGATCGTACTTTCCCAGCTCCAGACTGAGATAACGCACCTCCTGCAAGGACACGGGCTGGACGGAAAGAGGTATCATCGTGGAGAACGTGCATGGAGACTTGACGCCTTCCATCATGATCTCGAAACGGTTGCCCGCCGGGAGCCCCCCGGGATGCGCCGGGATGCTGCTCCGGTCCAGATCCTTCAGCTCGGCAATCGAGAACGACGGGATCAGATCCAGAGCCACGGGCATCGTATTACCCCAAAAGGATTCCAGCATCCTGGGCATGCTCTCGTCCAGCTCGCGTTCCACTTTAGATGCCAGAAAAGCGGTTCCTTCCAGAATGCGCTCGACGTAGGGATCCGCACATTCATTTTCCGTGATCTCCAGTCGGGACGCGATCTTTGGAAACTCTCTTGCAAAATCTCTTCCCTGATCCCGCAGATATTCCAGATTCTCCTGATAGTAATCCAACAAAGATTTATCCATGATTGCCTCCGTTCTGCGCTTCGGGAAGGATGGAAAGGGATCCCGCGTCCCAGAGTACTTTCTGCTCGAATACGATGAACTCGTTGATCGGATCCGCCATGACCGTTCCAGAAATGCGGAGGATATACTCGTCCCCGAATTCAGGTGTTTCCTCCAGTTCGACTTCCAGGGTGTCGGCTTTGATCCGAGGTTCGAAACAATGAATCTGATGTATGATCTCCTGTCGGAGCTCGTCGATGGCGTCTTTGCTGCTCGGACGGCCGGAAAAATTCGGGAGCCCCAGAAACAGCACGGAATCCCGGACGATGGCGCCGCATTCCTTTTCGTCCACGGACAGGCGCGAACTTGAATTCAGGATCATCTCCAGGTTCTTCAGGATGTTCTTTTTCAGCTGCTCCACCGTGAACATCTGCGGGATATGATCGATTCGGTTCTGCGGCTCGTTGTCCGTAAGCCGCGCCATCAGGCACGGCAGAAACCGGTCCTGTTTTTTGGGTGAGCGGTATTGAACGGTTTGGTTTTCCATGCTCAGATCTTATCTCTTTCCGGAATTTGCGCGATCAGTTTGATTGCCGCTGTCAGGCCGTCGAGCTGATAGTGCGGACGAAGGTATATCTCCGCTTCGAAGTGACCGGGTTTATCCCGATGCGGGACCACTCTGACGCGCGCCTCGGCCATGGGGTATTTCGCCTTGATCTCGTCCGGGGCGTCCGGGTCCCCGGATACATAGTCCGCCAGCCAGTCGTTCAGCCATCGTTCCATTTCCTTCGGGGCCTGGAATCCGCCGATCTTGTCTCTCAGGATGCACTTCAGGTAGTGCGCGAAACGGCTTACAGCGAATACGCAGGGCAGTTTGGAAGACAATTCCTCGTTCTTTGTGGCCGCATTGGTTGAAAACGTTTTGGCTTTATACAGCGTCTGTCCGCTCTGGAATACCGCGCGGTTCGTGTTTTTCAGGCTGCACAGTGCCAGAAAACCGTTGCGGGAAAGCTCCGTCTCGCGCTGGTCCGTGATCGCGATCTCCAGCGGGGACGGGACCGGGGAATCCTCGTAAAACGGGTATTGCCCGGATGGCAGTAGATCCGTGCAGCTTCCGCCGTCGAATCCGTAGATGCGGACGCACCAGCCATATTTCGCATACGCCCGGATCACGTTGCCCCCCATGACGAACGCCGCATTCATCCAGCAGTGATTGTGCGGGACTCCAGCACCCACGTCTTCCTCGAAATCCATTCCGTTGACAGGCGAAGTCCGGCTCCCGTACGGGATGCGCGCCAGGACTCTCGGCAGCGTCAGTGCGATATACCGGCTGTCCGGATTGTCCCGCAGGTTCCGCCATGTCAGATATTCGGGCGAATTGAAGATGCGGCTGTAATCCCTGGGGTTGGCGAGCTCCTGCCAGGAATCCATATTCATCACCGCCGGCGACGTCCCCGAGATGAACGGGACGTGTGCTGCGCTCGCGATTTTCGCGATCCTCTTCAGCGTTTCCACGCGGGGTGGCGTTTCGTCGAAATAATAATCCCCGATCAGGCAGCCGAACGGCTCGCCGCCCGCCGTCCCGAATTCGGATTCGTAGATCAGTTTGAACAGGGGACTCTGATCCCAGGTCGTTCCGGGATATTTTTTCAGGCAGCTGAACATCTCGTGAAACGATAGGTTCAGGACCCGTATTTTGATGTCGTTGGCGGTGGGAGACTGAAAAACGAGATAGTGAAGCCCGCGCCATGTGCCCTCAAGCCGCTGGAATGCTTCATTGTGCAGGATCAAGTTGATCTGTGCCGAAAGCCGCTTGTCGATCTCGGCGATGATGCCGGCGATCAGTTCCTCGGGGTCCGTTGTCCCGTCAGCCATGCTGCTGTTCTGCAGAATCGTTTTCAGCAGCGCCGCTATCCCCGTTTGACGCTCCTCTTCATCTCTTTTTTCAGCGAGGAGAAGCCCGAAGGGATCTTCCGTCCGCTCAGGCGGAGGATCATCCCGAACTTGTTCAATTCCGGCAGGCGCAGTCACTTCTGCTTTGACTTCTTCCGCATAAGCCGATGGTTTCATTTCGTATGGCCTGCCTGTTCATGGGATGTTACTTCATGGGGGGGGATTGCGTCTCGAAAAAGACCTATCTACCTTTAATATATTGCGGAACGTTCCATTTTCAAGGGGCACTATCGGGAAAATGAAAAGAAAACTACACACCCATCAACAGCAAGAACCGGCTCTGAGCTGCAGGAGCGATGCTTCACAGCTTCCCGGCTTTTTACGATGGAATATACAAGATTTCCGATAACATTTCCTACATGTGTCTGGAAGGACTGATGACGTTGAAATGCTGTGCATTGCTAGATCTGTCACGGAAAGAGAATCCTTCCCAGAAAGACTTTGCCAACATTGAAAAACATCGACAGGATATTTTTCGTCTTGCTGACGGTTTGCCGGACGGATCTTTTCCCTTGCCAGAAAAAGTCGCAGCTGTCACAACGGAAGCACTGAACCGAATTGCCGAAACAGCACTCATTGAAACTGAAGTTGAACTTTTGGCGATGCTCCGACAATTCTACAATCTTTAGTCTTTTTGCAGAGGATGATTGCGCGACCTGACCCCCAAAGACGTCGATACCACAAAAGCAGACACCCCCAAAGAAATTATCTCATTTTTGAAGACAGCTAACGTTCACCCCGTTGGCCGAGTTGGACATTAGCGGAAAGATAAGCGTTATTCATGCTTTCTTGAAGCGGGAATCGCTCTCTTTATTTGACATGACGATTATCCGTTTATTCCCGTGCGGTCATTAGCGGTTTTCTATTTTTGAATGGAATACTCCACCATTCGATTCTTCAAGCCCGATGGATTCCACCGGGCTTTTTTCGTATCTTCCCCTCAAAATTGAGCTCAAAATCTGCTAACCGGGACGTCCGGCATCCCCCTTTCTGACTCCCTGTCGGTCCCGAAAAGCGCCAATTTGCTAAGATTTCGAGGGCTGGTTTAGCAGTTTTGTGGCAGCCGTGACGATTTTTGATTTCCAAGTTCACGGATTTGAGGCGAAATACTCCCGATTCTATTGATTATGATATTTGATTTTGAACTTAAATCCGATATCGCGGTAAATGCTTTTCGGAGTTTCTTGTCATAAGACAGAGCCTTACCCCACGGCAATGGTCGATAAAACAGGCTTCACCGTCGTGTCCGTCACGACACTTCCTTGTAGCGCGTGTAGACGTACTCATAGACTTTCTGGCGGTACTCGGCAATGTATTCGTCGTAGCTCTCCGGCAATCCGTTCCACAGGATATCCCGAATCAGATTGTCAACCGCCGACTTGGTGGACTGCTTGTCCGTCCAGTGATCGAACTCAGCGATCTTCGCCTTGACCTTCCGGAGCAGATCGACGGCGACCTTCTTGAGCTTCTGAATATCACTCTTCGACAGGTCGTCCCGGAACAGCATGTCGTACATGGACAGCTCCTCGTCGCTGGAAAATCCTTCCCGCACATACCGC
Organism: uncultured bacterium; assembly: GCA_902780135.1. GTDB lineage: Bacteria > Verrucomicrobiota > Lentisphaeria > Victivallales > UBA1829 > UBA1732. The sequence goes on along the minus strand of CACZEK010000013.1, from coordinate 58,391 downwards.
TGCTCTTCCTCGTTCAGGCTGTCCGCCAGGGCCATCAGGTCCATGAAGGTCTTTTCGATCGTGGCGCGGTCCTGTTCGCTGTTGTACGCCTCGATGATTTTCTGATACCGTTCGTAATAGTTGATGCGGTTCGGATTCGACAGCAGCATGCGCGCCAACCCCTGCTGAATCAGCTCCTCCAGTTCCTTCATGACCAGATGCTTCGTTTTGACCTTCTCGAATTCGCGGCGCAGGCGGTCAAAGTCGATCTTGCTGATGTCGATCCGGGGCGGCTTCTTATCTCCTCCGGCCGGTGCGTCCTCCAGCTCGACGTATTCGCTGATGATCGAGTTGATCTGGACCATCAGATCGGTCGTGTCGGCGTGGATGCGCTTCTTCTGAAGTTCGGCATAGATCGCCGTGATCGCGTCGTATTCCTTGCGCGTTTCCTGCGTGACGTCATCGCGGTCGGCGCACTTCATGAGCCGCTTCAGCTCCGCCGCACAGGTGCAGAACGTCTTCCGGTCCTCCATATTCGTGCAAACGGCGTCCGCCGCCTTCTTCAGCAGATACATCTTATCGAACCCGGTGGCGGCGATCAGGTCGTTCAGCTCGAAATCATGGGCTTTCAGGAACGCCCTTGCCGTCCGGATCGTGGCGAGGATGTGTTCGATCAGCTTGCTCTTGTCCACGGCGGGATCATCGCCGCCCTGACCGCCGACGTTCGCCGTGTAGTCGGCGAGCGCCTTGCGAAGGGCCTTGACGATGCCGATGTAGTCGAGGATCAGTCCGTTGCTCTTCCCCTCGCTCACGCGGTTGGCGCGCGCGATCGTCTGCATCAGTGTGTGCGCTTTCAACGGCTTGTCGAGGTACAGGCAGGAGAGACACTTCACGTCGAACCCGGTCAGCCACATGGCGCAGACGAAGACCACGCGGAGCGGATTCGCGGGATCCTTGAACTCCTTATCGAGCTTCCGTTTCTCCATCTTCTCGCGGTGATACTTGATGTCGAGGCCCCATTTCTCGAAGGTCTGGATTTCGTTCTGCTCCTGACTGATGACCACGGCCATCTCCGTTTCCTGCATCCACTTGAGCTTGCGCCCCAGCTCCATCGCCTCCTGCTGCGTGGCCGTCTTGATCTGCGCCTTCAGCGCCTCGATCTCCTTGTCCCAATACTCCCGCACATAGTTGTACATGCGGACGCACGTGACCTTGTTCAGGCACACGAACATCGCTTTCCCGCTGGTCCACAGGTCGGAATAATGTCCTGCGAAGTCCTTGGCGATGGACCGCAGGCGCGGTTCGGCGGTCATCAGGTGGATTTCCTTCGCGAACTCGGCTTCCAGTTTGGCCTGCTGGTCAACGTCGATGTCCGCGTTCTCGATCGCGTCCAGAATGCGGTCCGTGATCTCCGGGTTGTGCAGGTTCTGGATCTTCTCGCCCCGGTTCTCGTAATACAGCGGGACGGTTGCACCGTCCTCCACGGCGCGCTTGAAGTCGTACACGGAGACGTAGCCGCCGAAGGTGCGGGCGGTGATGTTGTCGCTGGAAAGCAGCGGCGTCCCGGTGAAACCGATGCGTGCGGCCGTCGGGAGCAGGTTCACCATGTTGCTTGCGAAAATGCCGTACTGGCTCCGGTGCGCCTCGTCCGAAAAAATGATGATATCGTGGTCGGGGCGGATCGGCGTTTCGTCCGGCTTGTTGAATTTCTGGATCAGCGTGAAAATGAACCCGGGGTTTCCTTTCAGCTTCTGGACAAGGTTATCGCCGCTGGTGGCAATGAACGTCTCCGCCTTCGTATTGCCGAGCAATCCGCAGTTCTCGAACGTCTCGCTGATCTGGTTGTTCAACTCGTCGCGGTCGGTCAGCACCACGATCGTCGGCGATCCCGCGAATTTGCGGCGGATCTTCTTCGCGAGGAAGACCATGGAATAACTCTTGCCGGATCCCTGCGTGTGCCAGAAGACGCCCAGCTTCCCGCTGTTGAGCTTGCGCGACTCGTACGCCCTGACAGCCTCGTTCACGCCGAGGTACTGGTGGTTTTGGGCAAGGATTTTGGCCGTGGTCCCGTTGGACCGGTCGTAGAGGATGAAGTTTTCGAGGAGGTCGAGGAAGTTTTCCTTCCGGCAGATGCCGCGCAGCATGGTCTGGAGCTCCACGTTGCCCGGGTCCTTTTCCGCCAGACGCTTCCATTCGTGGAAGAACCCGTACTTGCTGCCGAGCGTCCCCACCTTCGCCTCCATGCCATTGGAGAGGATTAGGAACGCGTTGTAGTAGAAAAGATGCGGGATCGTGTCCAGGTAGTCGGTGTAATTGTCCTCATAGGCGTGCCGCACGTCCACCGCCGTCTTCTTCAGCTCCACGAAGAGCAGCGGAAGGCCGTTCACGAAGCCCACGATGTCCGTCCGCCTCCGGTACAGCTCTCCGTGGATCTTCAGCTCCTTGATCGCCAGGAATTCGTTGTTCTCCGGGGTCCGGAAGTCGATCACCGTGGCGGTCTTCGTCTCCGTCTTCCCGTCAGGCTTCTTGACCGTCACCGGGATGCCGTCGCGGATCAGGAAATACTTCTCCTCGTTCGTCTGCAGCAGCGACGCGGTGGACAGGCGGTTTTCCAGTTTCTTCTGAGCTTCCGATATCTGATCCTCGGTCATCCACGGGTTGAGCCGTTTCAGCGCTTCGCGGAAATACCGCACGAGCAGGATGTCCCGGTACGACTTCCGTCCGAAAGTCCCGTCAACGCCCAGCTCCTCCGTGTTGTACGCGAACTTGACATTCCAGCCAAGCTCATCCTGAAGCAGTTTCCCCGCGCTTTCCTGAACAAGGATATTTTCAGAATAATCCCAACTCATGATGCGTCCCCTTCCAGGTATTTTTTTACAAGAGTTACAAATTCTTCAATATCGGAGAAATAGTTCGGATAGGCTTTTTTCAGTTCGTTGATATCGGAAGACACACGAACCAGCACCGCGTCAACCCTTGATGCGTCTTTACCTATTTCTATTTCGCTGTAATTGACGTTTGCCGTTTCAATTTCACTGGATTTGAATGGCATGACCACGAGATGCTTCTTTTTGTAGTCCAAAAATAAGATAACATAGGGGGGATCCCTCTTATATTGGTGCAAATTAGCTTCGACCACGACTTTAAATCCATTGAGATGATCCAAATAACGCCTTCTGCTCTCAATTGTTTTAAGCTCATTCACAAGTTCGTCAATCTGGTCTGACGTTCCGGGAACAACCGGCTGTTTTTCCTTAATAGCAAACAAGGAAGAGACTAGTGCAAAAAAACGTTTGACATCCGGAGAGCCTTCTCCCGATTTAATATCCTTGCCAGTAAACAACCCCATTGTTTCGACCGCCGTAGCCCAAATGTGCTGAAGATGCGTTCTGAACTGAACTTCGATCAACATGCCATTGTATTTCGGATTCCTGTCGCTGCAGTACTTGTAAACTCTGTGCAGGCTTCGGTATCCTGAAGCTTTCGGATTCATTATATAGTCATCATCAGGCATCCGGACATGACGTTTCTTTGATTTGTCATAATCCGAGGCATATTGATAGACGTCGCTTATTGTTGGAACAACAACACGACATCCCCCTAAATCCTGCATCGTCAAGAGGTTGTTTGCATGTCCTTTCCTTAGTTTTTTTACAATGGATTTCAGTCTTTTCAGTCTTTCTGCAACAATAATGCCATTTCGACCTTTTGCCATTCTCCGCAAATGAACGTATAAAACATGAAGAGGAAAGGCATGAGCGGCACGCCAATTGTCGATAACTTTTCTTGCTTCATCTATTTCCTGTTCAGAAGCTTGTTTGTTTTTTACGGTTGATCCCGCGCTTTTATTCTTGTTCGGGAATACTCAACCGTTTTCCATCTTGGTTGTTTTATCATGTTATTCCTCATTTCTTTAATTGTTTGCTCCAAGAATAACGCAATCTTGTCTCATACATTGTATTACAGTTTAAAAAATGCGACACATAAATACAATTACGAGAATTGAGACCAAAAATATAAGATGGATAACAGCTCATCTTTGTTAATTGGTGATTGATCATGTAATGTGGCCATGATCTCTTCGGTTCGGAATTGGACGTCAATTAGTGCATTAGAAATACTTTCTAATTGTCTTTTTCTAGATAACAGGATTATTAATTCATTCAAACACTGGTCTGCATAACCATGGAGATGATCTGTTAGTTCTTGAAGATTGTTGGGGCATATTCCAGAATGGACAATAGCATTCCTCGTCCTGTACAAGCGTTTTATATGCCAGGAAACTCTCTCTCCGTGTTCGTTTACAATCTTTGCAAGTCTTGCCTTGTTGTGACACATCTCATTTAGTTGAAAAAGCCTATTGCGTAATAACGGATAATCCTTAAGAAATAAATACAGTTCGTCGCGTTGTGCTGAATACTTGTTTAATGCAGCAATATAAATAGGCCACAAGATATCATTTTTGTCCTCCTCAATCTGTTCTGCAAGAGAATCAAGACCTAGCTGCTCTTTTAGTTTAAGTATTTCAGTATTAAACCAGTAAAAAAGATAATCCAAATAATCCTTTTGTAAAATTGGCACCATTTTATATATAATCTCATTAATTGTGGGCATGTTTTTATCCGAAACGAACAATATTTCCAAAGTCGACCAAAAATTAAGGAAACGGTTTTTTATATCAATATCGTCAATTGCTATGTTATGCAAATCAATTGCCCGATTGATTTGCTGATATGCTTTCCTGGCATTCGATTGCAGCGAAATTATGTAGTAATCGGCATAACTTGCCAGAACCTCTGTATTTTGATTGTTGGAACGATTTAATCCAGAGGTTTTTAATACAGCTTTAGAAATCTGTTTTTTTTCATCAACAACCCGCACATCGTTAAAGTACCAATTCTCTTCCTGTTCCCCCAAAAGACGATAGTAGGTAAAAAAGGTATTTAGATGTTTATATGCTTTCTTTGCCGCAGATTGTTCATCCAGGTCGGTGATTTGAATCCTGCTTAGGATATATTTCTCTTTGTCATACGGAATGTCTATATTGTCTTTGAATGGCTCGAAATCAACGCTTAATCGTTTTTCAAGTACTTTTCGGAATTTGATGACGTTGGCATCAATTGCAATATATACAGCGTATTTCCTTTTTTTGAAGTCAAACCGATTTAGAAAAGCATTAAGCGAATCAAAAGAATTCACAGGCTCCGTGTTGAATATCTTTGTATTGTAACGACAGACAAATTCACTGCTGTATCCGGAAGAGATCAATCCCGGAATATAACATCTGATCAATTGCTCTATTTCCTTTTTTTTGTTGTCCTGCGGAACATAATCCAGCAGCATCTCCTTACACCACACCTGATAATCTCGAAGAAGAAGCTTTACATATCCCAATACATTTTCATAATTATCTTCTTTACTTTCGATCTTTTGAAGAACAGATCGTTTGTCTTGCTCTTTAAGATTCTTTTTGAGGACAATGTCATCTTCGAACGAAGCTCGAAACTCTTCCATAATATGCTCTAAATGAATAGGATCGATTATGCCTTCTCGAACTAATTTTGCATTTTCCAAATATTCGTCAACCAATAAAGCCGTATTAAGAACCGGCATTTTAAAGATGTGGTCGGTAGAGGGGGTTAACATTTCTTCAATGCGCTGTGTAAAGTATAAGAGCCCGTCAGGCCTAAAATCCTTACTCCAATTGTCGAGAGTGTGATGTTCCATTTTCTAAACCTCCATTTCTCCATTCATGAGTTTGGGAAGAAGACGATTGCGGGCTTCTTGAGAATAGGATATTTGTTGTTTTAGACATTCTATCGAACATTGGATTGCTTCGCAGATGGCATAGTACATATTCAAAATATCCTCGGAAGGAACGAATACCGGGATATTCTCCAACATGCCTTTTGTCAAGAATTTTATCGTTGAACCGCTTGCCGCCTTAAAAAGATGCATCATGTTTCCCCGGACAGCGTGGAATAATAAAAAAAGATGTTTGTCATCTTTGGGTGAAAGCACATACGTTCGTTGATAAGCCTCAAACTTCCCTCTGTATATTTTTACATTAAAGTCCCCATTTCCTGCAAGGATAACCGCATTGCAATCAAAGGAATACGATGGTGCTTTTATTGGTTCTTGCGCACATGTAAAGAATGGAAAAACTCCGTCCTCAGTTCCGAAATTTGCATCTTTCTTTCCAGTAATAATGGGTGCCAAACCACCTAATCCTTCCTTCCGCCATCCTTCAGGGATGCCATCGTGGATGGGGGTGGTTTCATAACCGGGGAAATGGAGATCGATAAACCATTCTTTATAAAGCCACTGCGCCGCCTCTTCCAGCAATTTGATCTGCTTCCGATTGTTTTCGATCAAATCGTCAAAAGAGGAAAGAATGCTACTCACTTTTCTTTGGATATTTAAATTGTCTATTACCTCTATTTCAAGATCTAAAAATGTGGTCTTTGAAACAAATTCTCGGCCAGATGCTGTTCCTTTATTTAAGGCTTTTACTTTATGTAGGTTATGCTTTAAGAGATAATACACATAATCAGGGTCATAATTGTCATTTGGTATAATTGAATTGACAGATTGATTTGTAAAAAGATCGCAATGGGCCATTGCCATTTTTTCACCAAGAGTTCCAATGCATACAACACAGGTCGAACCTTTTGGAATTAAACTGCTCTTATATTTAGTTGCTGCGAGTTCTGAGTAGCCTTCTTCCGTTGTATAAGCGTGTTTTTGTCCTATAACCATATCTGTCGGTTTTAGGAAAAGATATTTATCCCCATAGTATTCCTTTTTTGTTGTTGGAGGAGTATGCCCCGTTACCACTCTTCCCAGTTCTCGCACAGTAGTCTTAATCACAGCCCCATCTCCTTCATGTTTTTCGAGATGGTGTCCATGAGGGCGTTGGATTCCGCCTGAAGCGCGAGGAGTTCCCGATGGATTTCCGCCATGCGACCGGCGAAGTCCACACCATCGTCCTGGACGGGCGCAACGCCCACGTATGCGCCGGGAGTCAGCGACCAGCCCTTGTCTTCAATCTCGTCGATGTCCGCCACCTTGCAGAGGCCGAGCACGTCCGTATAAACGCCGTCGCCGAATTTCTCGACGAGCCACTGCGCTTCTTTCGCTTCGGTCAGCATGTCTTCAACGTATTCGATCCGGTCCTCGAAAAGCTGCTGGACTTTCTTCTTCTCGCGCTTTTCGGCTGCTTCCACCTCGGCTTTCGCCGTCTTCTGCAAGGCGGCATGGGCTTCGGTCAGGCCGGACACGATGTCTGCGAACGTTTCCTGACGAACGGCTTTTTCCAGCGCCTGCTTCTCGAAGTCGGCGGCCTCGGCCTTCGCGCGGAGATCGGCGCGGTATTCTTTCAGCAGGGCCGTGTATTTCTCCACCTCGCCGCGATAAAGCCACACGATGGCGTTCAGGTTCTTCAGTTGCCATTCGCTCCACTCGTTCAGGGTGCGGTCCACCACGGTGTAGTAGTTCCGGGCGTCGAGGAACAGCACTTTGCCCTTGGCCTTCTCGCCCTTCGCCTTGTCGAAGAACCACAGTGAACACGGCAGCGACTTGGTGTAGAAGAAGTTGTTCCCGACCGAGACCATCACGTCCACATGTCCGGTCCGGACGAGCTTTTCGCGGATTTCCTTGTCCTTGCCCTGGCTGTCCGTGGCGGAGGACGCCATGACGAAGCCCGCCCGGCCGCGTTCGTTGAGGTAGGAGTAGAAGTAGGAGATCCAGAGGTAGTTGGCGTTGCCGACTTCCTTGGTCTTCTTGTTCACGCCGGGGAGCCCGAACGGGAGACGCCCCGCGTTCTCGCAGGATTCGGCCTTGACCTTGTCCACATTGAACGGCGGATTCGCCATGACGTAGTCGCAGCAGCCGTTCAGGTTGTGGGCGTCGTGGTAGAAGCTGTTGGCGTCGTCGCCGGACTTGATCTTCCCGGTCAGGCCGTGCACGGCCATGTTCATGAGGCATAGCTGGGCGTTGTACTTCACCTTCTCCTGCCCGAAGAATGTCATGGAGCTGTTGGCGTTCATGCCCGCCGCGTTCACGAAGTCGCCGCTCTGAATGAACATCCCGCCCGAACCGCAGGCGGGGTCCAGCAGGGTGCCCTTCTTCGGTTCGAGGACGTTCACGATCATCTTCACCAGGGATTTCGGCGTGAAGAATACGCCGTCGTCGGATGCGATGTTCTTGGCGAACTTGTTCAGGAAGTATTCGTAGATGCGGCCGATCACGTCGCCGCCCACGGAGTCGATCTGGTCGTTGTTGAAGATGCGCAGCAGCTCGGCGAGGAGACCATCGGAAAAGTCGGTATAGGTCTGGGGGAGGACGCCGGTGAGCTGTTCGCTCTGCGCCTCGATCAGCAGCATGGCGTTGTTCACCGCCTCGCCGAGGCTTTTGACCGGGTGGCCGTCGATGCCGGTCAGCCCTGCGGACGCGATGTCGCCGGGCAGATTGACCAGGAACTCGTACTGCGCCTCCCTCGGCAGATACAGCGCGCTCTTCGCCGCAAAATCGCTGGCCTCCACGGGCATGATCTTTCCGCCGCGCGAAGGACGGTTTTTCAGGATCTCCGCCTCAACCTTCTTGAACCGGCTGTACGCGTAACGCAGGAAGATCAGCCCCAGGACGGGCATGCAGTATTGATTCGAGGTGAGCTTGGAATCGGCGCGGAGTAGATCGGCGGATTCCCAGAGGTCGGCTTCCAGCTTGCGGATATTGATCATCGGATTCCATTTCGCCGGGCAACGAGGTCGGTCGCCCGGTCACGAGGGGTTGTTGAGGCGGGTGCAGTACAAATCGTGCAATACTATAGTCCTAAAATGCCGTATAATCAAGCCGAAACGGAAGTTTTTTTAACGATTTGTCGCTTCCGCGAGGATCACGGGGCAAACAAGTTCAGGAAAACCGGCGACACATCGGTCACGATTGCGACACTGTCTTGAAAATGTCATTTCCCGTTTCCCTTCCAATCCAATCTGCTCATGCCCTTCCCGATCGCCGTTGTTATAGCCTTTTTGGAGAGGTCAAAAGCACAGGCTTTTCCTTCACGCACGGCATGATGATTCGGAACAATATCACATTTCTTTCGGAATAATTCCGAATAAGACTTGACATTGTTCCGAATCGGGTGTATAGTTATGTTCAAACAGCGGAAGATCGGAGGTCGATATGAAGAAAATGGAAACAACCCGGACGATGGCGGAACGGTGGAACCTGACGGAACGCCGTGTGAGCGAACTGTGCAGCAACGGAACGATTCATGGGGCCGTGAAGAAGGGACGCTCGTGGCAAATCCCCGCCGATACGGAAAAGCCCGTCGACCGTCGCATCCGGAACGGCGCATACAGAAAGCAGGAGATTCAAGCTCAGGGCAGCCTCCCGCTTCCCATCGGCGTCTCGGATTATCGCCTCGCATCCACGGAATACTATTACGTCGACAAGACCCTGCTGATCCGCGATATTCTGGATGAACGCCCGCTTGTTTCGCTCTTCACGCGACCTCGCAGATTCGGAAAGACGCTCAACATGGACATGCTCCGCACGTTTTTCGAGCGCAGCGAGGAGGACACCTCCGTTTATTTCCGGGACCGCAACATCTGGAAATGCGGCCGGAAATACCGGGATTATCAGGGAAAGTACCCCGTGATCTTCGTCTCGTTCAAGGATGTGAAGTGCCTGACCTGGGAAGACACCTACACCAACATCTGCAATCTCCTTCAGCGCGAGTTCGAACGGCATCTGGAGCTGCTGGAGAGTCCGAAGCTGAACAGCTACGAGAAAAAGAAAATGAAGGCGATCCTGGACGGGAACGCGAACTCAGCGGAGATCGAGGCGTCGTTCTCAACGCTTTCCGAGCTGCTCCATAAGCATTACGGGATCGCGCCGATCATCATCGTGGACGAATACGACACGCCCATCCATCAGGGCCATGTGAGGGGATTCTACGATTCCATTATCCACTTCATGCGGAACCTCTTTTCGGGCGGGTTCAAGGACAACAGCCATCTGTCGTTCGGATTCCTGACCGGGATTCTCAAGGTCGCAAAGGAAAGCATATTCAGCGGTCTGAACAACCCGAAGATCAACACCATCCTCGACAACCGCTACAGCGAATATTTCGGCTTCACGCACGAGGAAGTCAAGGCCATGGCGCATTACTACCGCGCCGACGACAAGTATCAGGAGATCTGCGAATGGTACGACGGCTACCGCTTCGGCAATACCGACATCTTCAATCCGTGGTCGGTCATCAACTTCTTCGGCAACGAGTGCCAACCTCGCGCCTACTGGCAGTCGACCGGCAGCAATTCCGTGGTCGGCGAGATTCTGGCGACCGCGGACAACGGCGTGTACGACAAGCTGAACCTGTTGATTCAGGGGAAAACCATCACTTCCTACATCGACACCAGCGTGATCTACCCTCAAATCCGCGACAATCCGTCTTCGATCTACAGTTTCCTGCTCGTGGCGGGATATTTGAAGATCGTCAAGTCCGAACAGTCGTTCAGCGGCGACTTCATCTGCGAACTGGCCCTGCCAAACAAGGAAATCACGTTCGTCTACAACAAGGAAATCCTGCAGAAGATGAACGTCGTCTTCCCTCAGTCCACGGCAATCGCGATTCAGGAGGCGCTTTACTCCGGCGACAAGCTTATGCTTGAGGGGGCGCTGCGGAATCTTCTTCTGGTATCCGTGAGCTCGTTTGATACGGCACATGAAAACTTCTACCACGGTCTCGTGTTGGGACTCTGCACGGTCATGGATAATCGGTACGAAGTTTCCTCAAACCGCGAGGCAGGAGAAGGTCGGTACGACATCTGTCTGTCGCCGAAGCCAGGGAACGAACAATTGCCGGGAATCCTGATTGAGCTCAAAGCTGCCCAGAAATGCACACAGGCCCAGTTGAAAAAACTGGCCGGAGAAGCCTTGAAGCAAATCAATGAAAAACGCTATGACGCTCAGTTGAGCTCGAGGAAAAAGTCCTCCGTCCTCAAATACGGGGTCGCGTTCTGTGGCAAGTCCGTCGAGATCGTGGTGGGATGATTGACAGAAACGATGCGAGTACCTATGGCGTGGTATTAGCAGGATTCCTTTTTTTGGGGGAATGGTACCCATCAATCAAAAAAGCCCATAAACTAAAGTCACCAAAACCTATGCTTTAGAAACTTAGCTAATAATTGCTAACAGGAAATTGCTAAACAGCCAATTAAAAGATGTAATTTGAGCACAAATCAAGCAAAATAGTTGTGCGTTGTTAGCAGTCACAGGCTTATAATCGGTCCTTGCCACCATTCGATTCTTCAAGCCCGATGGATTCCACCGGGCTTTTTTCGTATCTTCCCCTCAGAATTGAGCTCAAAATCTGCTAACCGGGTCACCCGGCATCCCCCTTTCTGACTCCCCGTCGGTCCCGAAAAGCGCCAATCTGCTAAGCTTTCGAGGGCTGTTTTAGCAGTTTTGTGGTAGCCGTGAGAGCCGATTTGAGGGGGGAAAATCGGGGCAGTTTGACCGGAACGATTTTTGATTTCCAAGTTCACGGATTTGAGGCGAAATACTCCCGATTCTATTGATTATGATATTTGATTTTGAACTTAAATCCGATATCGCGGTAAACGCTTTTCGGAGTTTCTTGTCATAAAACCGAGCCTTATCCCCCGCTGGCTGTCATCAAACCGGGGTTTTGGACGGTTTTTTGATGAGCGTGACACAAAAATGAGGGAAAAAAACCTGCTTTAAATGTTCTCACACAAAAAATGCACAGCATTCCACAGGTCAAACTGGTGACAAGTTCAGTCTATTCATGTACACTGTGACGGCTATCCTGAATCGTTGTCTCATCCGACTATTCTCCGTTTTTCTGTTATTCGAGTTTTTCCTGTAAATAATATACTGCATCTTTTCCCGACTTTATCGCCATTTTTCCCGACCTCTCAGAGAACAGAGAATTGCCCTGTTTCCCTGTTCTCGTGTTTTACGCTCTTAAAAAAGTAGAGAGATTTCCTGAATCGCGACTTGATTTTCAGGGAAAAGTGTGATACATTAATAAAAGACAACCATAATGGTAATGTTTTTGTTCAACAATTCAATCACAGGAGAGACGGAAGACATGTTTGAGATCGATACCAGATGCGTGCATCCGTCACGATGTAGCAGGGCGGCTTTCGGGGCGATCGCTACGCCGATCTTTCAGGCCGCGACATTCGTTCACGAGGATATCGGCACGGAGTCGGAGTACAGTTATTCCCGGATGCAGAATCCGACCCGCGCGGCGCTGGAGGCCAGAGTCGCGGAACTTGAGGGCGGAGTGGACGCGGTCGCGTTTTCGAGCGGCATGGCTGCCGAAGCCACGCTGATGAACCTTTTCGAAGCCTCGGGGCACATCATCGCCGGCGACGACCTCTACGGCGGCACGCTGAGGCTGTTCCGGCACGTTTCGACTCCGGCGGGACTGCGGTTCGACTTCACGGACACGACGTCCCCGGAAAACATCCGGAAGAACCTGAAGCCGGACACGAAGGCGGTCTATGTGGAAACGCCGAGCAACCCGACCATGCAGGTCACGGACATCGCGGCCGCCGCGGAGATCGCGCATGCGGCGGGGGCGTGGCTGATCGTGGACAACACGTTTCTGTCGCCGCTTTTCCAGCGTCCGCTGGAGCTGGGTGCGGACATCGTGGTGCACAGCGGCACGAAGTACCTCGGCGGACACAACGACACGCTCGCCGGATTCCTGGTGATGAAAGACCCGGCGATCGCGGAAAAGGTGAGGTTCTACGCAAAAACGGTCGGGGCGTGTCTGGCTCCGATGGACTGTTTCCTGCTGGAACGCGGCATCAAGACGCTGTCCGTCCGCCTGGAGAAACAGGCCGCGAACGCGGAGAAGATCGCGTACTGGCTGCGGGAACGTCCCGAGGTCAAAAAGGTATATTACATCGGGTTCCCGGACCACCCCGGATACGAAGTGACCAGACGGCAGAGCAGCGGCTTCGGCGGCATGCTGTCCATGGAGGTGGACAGCCCCGAGACGGCGCGGAAAGTCCTGCGGGAAGTCAAGCTCTTCCAGTACGCCGAAAGCCTCGGCGGCGTGGACAGCCTCATCACCTATCCGATGCTCCAGACGCACGCGGACGTCCCGGAGGAGGAACGCCTCAAACGCGGCATCAACGACCGTTTTCTGCGGATCTCGGTCGGCATCGAAAACGCCGCGGACCTCATCGAAGACCTCCGGCAGGCGCTTGAATCATGAACAAGGGAGAACCGGCATGAACTACGATTTCGATACCATCATCCCGCGCAACCATACCAACAGCCTCAAATACGATTTCGCGAAGGAACGCGGCAAGCCGGACGACCTGCTGCCGATGTGGGTGGCGGATATGGATTTCCAGACGCCGCCCGCCGTACGGGAAGCGCTCGCCGCAAAAGCCGCGCATGGGATCTTCGGCTACTCCGAACCGGACAGGACGTATTTCGACGCGCTCGCGAGCTGGTTCGGGACGCGGCACGGCTGGAACGTCGATCCGTACACGAATGTCTGCACGCCGGGCGTCGTGTTCGCGATCTGCACGCTGATCCGCTGCCTCACGCAACGCGGGGACGCGGTCCTGATCCAGGAACCGGTCTACTACTGCTTCCGGGAGGGCATCCGCGACAACGGCCGCAAACTCGTCGTCAATGAGCTCGTTTTCGACGGGCGGCAGTACCATATCGACTTCGAGGATTTCGAACGCAAGATCGTCGAGAACGACGTGAAGCTGTTCATCCTCTGCAGTCCGCACAATCCGGTCGGGCGTGTATGGACGCGCGACGAGCTGGAACGCATGGCGGAGATCTGCCTGCGACACGGCGTTTTCGTGGCGGCGGACGAGATCCACGAGGATTTCGTGTACCCCGGACACAGGCACATCGTGTTCGCATCGCTCTCCGATGAGGTCGCGGACCGCTGCGCGGTCTGCACGGCTCCGAGCAAGACGTTCAACCTCGCGGCTCTGCATATCGCCAACATCTTCATCGCGAACGCGCAGGTGCGAAAGGCGTTCAAACGCGAGCTTGACGCGGAGGGCTACAGCCAGTCCAACATCATGGGACTGGTCGCCTGCCAGGCGGCATACCGGTCGTGCGGAGACTGGGTGGACCAGCTGGTCGCGTATCTGGGCGGGAACCTCAAACTGATGCGGGAAACATTCCGGGCGCGCATGCCGCAAATCGAACTTGTCGAACCGGAGGGGACCTATCTCCCCTGGGTGAACTTCTCCAAGCTCAATATGAGCGCATCCGAACTGGACCGTTTCATCATCGACCGGGCGAAGCTCTGGCTGGACGGCGGAAGCATCTTCGGCGCGGGCGGCGCGGGATTCCAGCGGTTCAACGTCGCGGTCCCGCGTGCCACCTTGCAGCAGGCTCTGAATCAGCTTGAAAACGCGCTGAAATAAGCGCCTTTTCAACGATACAAAAAGCGTGGTCGCCTTTTCCGGACGGCCACGCTTCATTTTACTGCATTGTTCTGTTTCTCTGTCCGGAGAAACGACTTCAGATCTCGTAATTCAGGAACTCTCCGTTCAGGAACTCGACGTTCTCGTTGCGCTTGAACTGGAGTTCCGGCATTTTCGCGCTCACGCGCGTCTGTTCCGGGACGGACTTCGTCACGAACGCGTTGCCGCCGATGACCGCGCCGCCGCTGATCACGGTCTCGCCGCCGAGGATGGACGCGCCGGAGTAGATCGTCACGTCGTCCTCAATGGTCGGATGCCGCTTTTTGCCCTTCAGGAGCTGGCCGCCGCGCGTGGAGAGCGCGCCCAGCGTGACGCCCTGGTAGATCTTCACATGGTCGCCGATCTCGGACGTCTCGCCGATCACGATGCCCGTGCCGTGGTCGATGAAGAAATACCGGCCCAGCTTCGCGCCGGGGTGAATGTCGATCCCCGTCACGCTGTGCGCGTGCTCCGTCATGATGCGCGGGATGAGCGGCACGCCGAGCGCGTACAGCTCGTGCGCGATCCGGTTCACCATCGTCGCGTAGATGCCGGGATACGAGGAGATCACCTCGTCGCGGCTGAACGCGGCGGGATCCCCCTCGTACGCGGCTTCGATGTCGGAAGCGAGGTATTCGCGTATCTTCGGGATCGCGGCCAGGAACGCGTCCACGATCTCCTCGCCGCGTTTCTGGACCGCATCGTCCGGAGCATCGCAGAACTCCTCGGTGAACAGGCGGAGCGTCTTCGTGACCTGCCCGACGAGGGTCTCGCGGATCTCCTCAAGCAGCTGTCCCGTGTAGAACCGGATGTTGTCGCTCCGAAGTTCCTTCTGGTCGAAAAAACCGGGGAAGATGACGTACTGCAATTTCTTCAGCACCGCCAGAATCAGGTGGCGTTTCGGGAACTGCGTTTCCCCGATCTTGGTGATATGCGGATGCATGGCGTAACTTTCCAGCACCGCTTCCAGCACATCGTCTAATTTGTGACTCATGCAGTTCCTCCCTGTTCAGCCGACGAGGCGCGTCAGCGCTTCCGCCAGCAGGTCGATCTCTTCCGGGGTGTTGTACATCGCGAGCACGGGACGCACGGTGCCCTCCAGCCCGTAATGCCGGAGGATCGGCTGCGCGCAGTGATGGCCGGCGCGGACCGCGATGCCTTGTCCGTCCAGATACTTCCCGACGGACACGATGTCGTGGTTGTCCAGCACGAACGACAACACGCCGGATTTATCGGGCGCGGTGCCGATGAGATGCAGTCCGGGCACAGCCGCGAGGCGCTTCATGCCGTACCGCGTCAGCTCGTGTTCGTAGGCCGCGACGTTCGCCATGCCGATCTGCATCAGGTATTCGAGCGCGGCGCCCAGGCCGACCGCATCGGCGATGCTGCCGGTGCCCGCCTCGAACTTGTTCGGCGGCCCCTGATAGATGGTGCGTTCGAAGGTCACGTCCGCGATCATGTTGCCGCCGCCCTGGTAAGGCTGGGCTTCGTTGAGCGCGTCGCTCTTCCCGTAGACGGCGCCGATCCCGTTCGGACCGAAGATCTTGTGTCCGGAGAACACATAGAAGTCCGGATCGAGCGCGGTCACGTTGACCGGGATGTGCGCCACGGACTGCGCGCCGTCGATCAGGATGCGCACGCCGAACGCGTGGGCGATGCTGACGAGTTCCGCGACGGGCGTCACCGTGCCGAGCACGTTCGAGACGTGCGTGACGGACACGAATTTCGTGCGCGAGTTGAAGAGCTTCATGTACTCGGCGAGATTGAGCTGTCCGTCCGCGTCCACCGGGATGACCCGGATCTTCGCGCCGGTCGCCGCCGCGATCATCTGCCACGGCACGATGTTCGCATGGTGCTCCAGCAGGGAGACGATGATCTCGTCGCCGGGCTTGAGCAGCGGCCGCACATAGCTCTGCGCGACCAGGTTGATGCCCTCGGTCGTGCCGCGCACGAAGACGATGTCCTTCGCGCTGCCCGCGCCGAGGAACTTCGCCACGGTCGAACGCGCGTTTTCGTAGGCGTCGGTCGAACGGGCGGCAAGTTCGTGCGCGCCGCGGTGCACGTTGGAATTCTCGTGCAGATAGTAGTGCGAGATGCGGTCGACGACCTGTTTGAGACGCTGGGTCGTCGCGCCGTTGTCGAACCAGACCAGCTGTCTCCCGGAACCAAGGCGTTCCTGAAGGATCGGGAAATCCGCGCGAACCTTGTCCACGGGGATGGACCCGATCGTCGCCTGCGTCGTGCGAGGCAGAGATTTCGCCTTCGCTTCCGCGTCGGAAGACGTTTCGGCGGCCTTCGCGGCGGAGACCAGAGTCGGGGAATACGCCTCGGACGGAGCCGAAAATGCCGACGATGCAGCCGACGATGCAGCCGATGCACCGCCCGACGACGCGGCCGCGGCCTCGTCGTGGAGAACGTCGGTCGCGATCTGCTCCCAGTCCGTTCCCGGGGCGGAAGCCGCCGCCGGAGGCGCGCCAAGCTCGTCTCCGCACAGTTCGGCGGCCCATGCCAGCAGCTGCTGTTCGCTGGGCAGACCCGCCGAGGCCGGGGTTAAATCAGTTCTTGTCGTAGTCATAGTACTCTCCAACGTCTACGTCTTCAAGCACCGCGATCGCATCGTCCGCCAGGATCGCCGCCGAGCAGTACAGCGACAGCAGATAGGAGGCGACGCCCTTGTCGTCGATCCCGCGGAAGCGGATGGAAAGCCCGCGCGAGTGTTCGCCCTGCAGGCCGGTCTGGTACAGACCGATCACGCCGCGCTTCGCTTCGCCGGTACGGATCAGCAGGATGTTCGTCTTGCCGCCCTGGGACTTCGGGTTTTTCAGGCCGTCGACCAGCAGCTTGTCGGTCGGGATCAGCGGGATGCCGCGCCAGAGGATGAAGTTGCCGCCGTTGATGTTCGCGGTCAGGGGCGGCACGCCGCGGCGGGTGCATTCACGCTCGAACGCCGCGATGGCGCGGGGATGCGCGAGGAAGAAGGACGGCTCCTTCCACACCTTGGAGATGAGTTCGTCCAGGTCGTCGGGCGTGGGCGCGCCGTTGCGCGGCTGGATGCGCTGGGAATCCGGCACGTTCTTCAGCAGGCCGTAGTCGTCGTTGTTGATGAGCTGGCTTTCCTGGCGTTCGCGGAGGCTCTCCACGGCGAGCGCGAGCTGTTCCTTCGTCTGGTCGTAGGGGGAACTGAAGACGTCCGCGACCTGGGTGTTGATGTTGATGATGGTGGAGATCGAGTTCAGGATGTACTCGCGCGGCTTGGACTCGTAGTCGACGAACCCCTGCGGCACGATGTCGCTCTTCGGCTTGGAGCTGCACAGCACTTCGAGCGGCGTATTGCCTTCCTTCACGCGGTTGACGCGGTAGATGCCGGCGTCCAGCCCCTTGAACTCAAGGAATTTCGTGGTCCATTTCGGGGTCAGCATGCCAAACTGAGGTTTGGTCTTCGTGACGTCTGCGAGCTGGTAAGCGGCAGCCTTTCCCAATGCGTTGATCTTTGCTTCGTCGGACATGATTTTGTCTCCTTAAAAAAGTGTGTTGGTGTTTTTATCTTGCATTTGCCAATGGAGGCAAATCAAATCTGTTTTGCGGTCGGGTCGACCTCGTTGATCCAGCCCTGGACGCCGTCCAGGAGGTTCATCGCTTTGCCCGTGTAGCCCGCGTCGCGCAGATTGCGGATCGCCAGGATGCTGCGCTGGCCGATCTTGCAGACGAACACGGCGTCGATCGCGGGATCGAGCTCGTCCATGCGGCGGACGACCTGCCCGAGCGGGATCACTTTCGCATTCGGGAACTTGAAGTAGGCGCGTTCGTGCGGTTCGCGGAGGTCGATCACCTGCACCGGCTCGTTCGCGTCGAAACGGCGCTTCAGCTCCGTCGCGGAGATGGATTCCACCGGGGTCTCGTCCTGCTTCGCGCGGATGTTGCAGAACTGCTCGTAGTCGATGAGCTTGGTGATGGTCGGATGCCTGCCGCAGATCGGGCAGTCCGGGTCGCTTTCCAGTTTGAGCTCGCGGAACTTCATCTTCCACGCGTCGTAGAGCAGCAGACGGCCGGCCAGCGTTTCGCCTCCGCCGACCAGCAGCTTGATGACTTCGGTGGCCTGGAGCATGCCGATCACGCCCGGCAGGACGCCGAGGACGCCGCCCTCGGCGCAGGAGGGGACCAGTCCGGGCGGCGGCGGTTCGCGGTACAGGCAGCGGTAGCAGGGGCCGTGCTTCGCGTAGAACACGCTGACCTGGCCCTCGAACTGGAACACCGAGCCGTACACGTTCGGTTTGCCGAGCAGGACGCAGGCGTCGTTCACCAGGTAACGCGTCGGATAGTTGTCCGTGCCGTCCGCCACGACGTCGTACTCGCGGATGATGTCGAGCGCGTTCTCGCTCGAAAGCGGCTCGTCGTAGGTCACCACGTTCACGAGCGGGTTCAGGGCGCGGATGCGGTCGCGCGCGGAGGCGACCTTCGGACGGTCCACGTCGCGCGTGCCGTGGATGATCTGCCGGTGGAGGTTCGAGACGTCCACGGTGTCGAAATCCACGAGCCCGATCGTGCCGACGCCCGCCGCGGCCAGGTAGAGCGCGAGCGGCGCGCCCAGACCGCCTGTGCCGACGATCAGGACCTTCGATCCTTTGATCTTCTGCTGTCCCTCGATGCCGATTTCGGAAAGGATAAGCTGGCGGCTGTAGCGCGTCAGGTCGTCGTGGTTCAGATCCTTCTTCCAGCGGTCCTCCGGGACTACGCTTGGTATGACTTCACTCATGGATTAACATCCTCCGGCTATGGCGGGCACGATCATCACCGTCGCGCCTGCCGCGAGCGGAGTATTGAGGCCGTTCAGTTTCTTGATGTTGGTCCCGTCGACGAAGACGTTCACGAATCCGCGCAGGGCGGTATCGTTCTCATAGATCTGGCGTTTCAGGTCAGGATACTGCGCGGTGAGGTTGGCGAGCGCTTCCCCCACGGTCGAGCCTTCCGCTTCGACTTCGGACTTGCGGTCCACAAACGCCCGCAATGCGGTCGGAATTAAGATTGTCACGCTCATGATGATGTCTCCTTATGGGTTACGGTTCGATTTCAAACGGTTCACTGTCGAATGCCTCGCGGCTGAGGCGCAGCTGCCAGCTGGTCATCAGCTCCGGCTGTCCCTCCGCCACGCGCAGGATGATGTACGAATAAAACGGCAGCGCATGGTCGCGGTCGTAGTCCGACGGCCTGGCGGGATGATCCGGGTGCGAATGGTAGAATCCGAGGATGTCGAGCCCGAGCCGGTGCGCTTCCAGTTCTGCCTGCATCATGTCCTCCGCCGTGATCAGGAACCGGTGATACTGTTCGCTGTCTTCACGCGCGTTCTCGATCGGCCGCAGGGATTCCACGATGCGGTCGCCGCCGTCTTCGCGGCCGAACAGGATGCCGCAGCACTCGTTCGGATAGGCTTTCGCTCCGGCCTGCCGGATTTCCTCTTCGATTTTCCTGGTCAGTTTCAGCATGGTCACTCCTCCCAGAATTCTTCGGAAAGATACCGGTTTCCGTTGTCGCAGAGGACCGTGACCACGACCGATCCGGGCGGCAGTGTTTCCGCCAGTTTCAAGGCCGCCGCCACGTTCGCGCCGGAACTGATCCCGACGAGCAGCGCTTCTTCGCGGGCCAGACGGCGTGTCATCGCGTAGGCTTCGTACGTGGAGACTTCCAGCCTGATATCCGCGATGGAATCGTCGAAGATACCGGGCTTGATCGTCGACTCCATGTGCTTCATGCCCTCAAGGCCGTGGAACGGCGAATCGGGCTGCATCAGGACGGATTTGACTTCCGGGTTCAGATGTTTCAGTCCGCGGCTTGTCCCCATGAAGGTCCCGGACGTGCCCGTGCCCGCCACGAAATGCGTCACGCGGTGCCCGGTCTGTTCCCATATCTCGACGGCGGTCCCGGAGAAATGCGCCTTCCAGTTCGCGTCGTTGTTGTACTGGTCGGGGTAGAAATACTTGTCCGGGTGTTCGGCGACAAGTTTCCGGCACTCGTTGTACGCGCCGTCCGAACTCTCCAGCGGGTCGGTCTCGATGATCTCCGCGCCGTAGAGCCGCATCAGCTTCTTGCGTTCCTCGGTCGCGTTCGCGGGGAGGCACAGCGTGACCTTGTATCCCAGCGCCGCGCCCAGGGCCGCATACGCGATCCCGGTATTGCCGCTCGTCGCGTCGATGATTGTCTTGTCGTGCGTCAGGAGTCCGCGTTCGATCCCGTCCAGGATCATTGCCTTTGCCGCGCGGTCCTTCACCGAACCGGTCGGATTGAAATACTCCGCCTTCGCATAAAGCTCCACGCCGTTCAGTTCGCGTCCAATGGAGGGCAAGTACAGCAAAGGCGTACCTCCTACCGTGTCAAAAACCGTGTGTCTTGTTTCCATATCGTTGTCCTCCATGCCGGATTCCCGCTCGCAATATAAACATTACCAAACCGGTAATGTATCATGCGAATAAAAAAACGGAAAACGGATTCCGTTTACGACAAACTAATATATCATCGAAAACGAGTTTGTCAAGACAAAAACACAACAAAAATGGTAGTTTTTTTATAAAAAATTTGTTTTCCGATGGATGACGTCAATCCGATGGTGTGAGCGTTTGGTTCATGCTCCCGGTCCGGTATCCGTCCAAATCCAGCGAAACAAAGGAAAAACCGAGTTCGTGGAATGCCGTGGAAACACGGTTGCGGACATCTGGAGCGGCAAGTTTCACAATCTCTTCCGGCAGGACCTCAATCCGGGCGACCTGACCGTGGATCCGGACTCTGACCTGATGGAAACCGAGATCAAGAAGCATCTGTTCCGCCTTGTCAATCATCTTCAGCCGTTCCGGGGTGATATGCTCCCCGTAAACGAACCGGCTGGAGAGGCAGGCGAAACTCTGCTTGTCCCAGGTGGCAAGCCCCAGCCGTCTGGAAAGCTGGCGGATTTCCTGTTTGCACAACCCCGCCTGACGCAGCGGACTGAGGATGTCGAGTTCAGCAATTGCGGTCAGACCGGGCCGATAGTCGCCGTCGTCATCGGTATTGGACCCCTCGGCAATCCAGGGTATTCCGTTCTCCCGGCAGGACGCTGATATCTTTTCAAAAAGTTCGCGCTTGCAGAGATAACAGCGGTTGCGCGGGTTGTCGCGGAATCCGGGGATATCCAGTTCCTCGCTGTCCAGGATCACATGGCGGATATGCTCGGAATCGCAGAAGTCCCTGGCTTCGTTCAGCTCACGTTCCGGGAACGAACAGGAGCGTGCAGTATAGGCGGTTACACCGTCCCCCAGCACATCGTGAGCGCATTTCAGCAGGAACGTCGAATCGACGCCGCCTGAAAACGCGACAGCGAGGGAACCGCACTGCTTCAAAGACATCAGCAGCGCCTGGTATTTCTTCTCCGTTTCCGGGGTGATCGTGTTGGATGATTTCATGGTTCAACTCCGGGAAAGATGCAAAAAAGGCGCTTTACGTTCCGAAGCCGGAAGCCTCGGCCCGGTTGACTTCGGCCTCGCAGCTCCGCATCGCTTCGATCGTCTTTTCGATGAGTTCGTCCAGCGTCCAGCCCAGCAGATCCACTCCGGCAAGGATGACCTCGCGGGAGCATCCCGCCGCGAATTTCCGGTCCTTGAATTTCTTTTTCACGGACTTCACCTCGATGTCCTGAACGCTTTTCGAGGGGCGCATCAAGGCCGCCGCCCAGATCAGCCCGGTCAGCTCGTCCGCCGCGTACAGGACCTTTTCCATGAAATGCTCCGGCTTCACGTCGACCGTGATGTCCCAGCCGTGCGAGCAGACCGCGTGGACCAGGCTCTCCGGCGCATTGATTTCCGCGAGCAGTTCCGGCGCTTTCCGGCAGTGTTCCTCCGGGAACCGCTCGAAGTCGACGTCGTGAAGCAGTCCGGCGATGCCCCAGAAATCCGCTTCTCCGGCAAAACCGTTGTGATCCGCGAAATACCGCATGACGCCTTCCACGGTCAGCGCATGGCGCAGATGAAACGCCTCATGGTTGTACCTGGTCAGCAGGTCCCACGCGGTATCGCGGCTGACCGGAAACGCTTCACGCATGGACAGGACCTCCGTATTGGCGGGTGTTGGCGATCTTCATGATCTCCTCCTGGATTGACTTGTTCAAAAAAACTACCACTATGGTCTTATATAAGGATAACATATCACGTCTTTCCCTGAAAGTCAAATCGAAAGCAAAAAAAATTTCTCTACTTTTTTGATAGTCTATCGACGATTCCGGCTTGATTTTTCCATTCCGGGGGAGTATATTATTCCGGCATGAAAAAAACAACAGGAGGAATGAATCCCATGAAAATCTCGACCAAGGGACGCTACGGATTGCGGATCCTGATTGATCTCGCGACGCACGACCCGGAAAAGCCTCGTCTGCTGAAAGACATCGCGCAGTCCCAGCTGGTCTCCGAAAAATACCTCAGCCGGCTCGTGCTTGACCTGCGGCGCGCGAAACTGATCCGGTCCGTGCGCGGCTCCAAGGGGGGCTTCTATCTGGCGCGCTCCCCGGAAACGATCACTTTGCTGGAGATCCTGGAGACCATGGAGGGGCCGATCTCCGTGGTGGGCTGTGCGACCTCGCCCGGGAAATGCAACCGCCGGACGCCGTGCCCGATGCGGAACGTCTGGCAGAGGCTGAACGACGACATCCGGGAGGTCACGGGAAAGATCACGCTCGAAGATATTCTGGACTCCTACCGCACCCAGAGCGCAGAAGAGGGCTTCTGGGACTACTGCATCTGAGGCGTCGTCCGCATTGCCGAGGACGCATGACAGATCCGTGGTCACAGGACGAGGATGGGGAGATCGCTATATTCTCCCGGCCTGGCGGGCTTCTGGAATCAAGCAGGAACGTCAAACTGGCGGCATGAAGGTTTTTTCGTATAGCCCTATGGATTTATTTTTTGAGAAATAACACTGGTTCGTCACCCCTGCTATCCGCAGCATCGTTCATACCCTTTTCAGACCCGATTCGGGGGCCAAAATCGCAAAACTGCTAAAAAATACCATGTCCGATTAGCAGTTTTTGTGTCACCGTGTTGGATTTTTGTGAGGTCAAATCCGGACGAGTTGCACCTGCGATTAGCGGTCTCATTACAACCATTTTATACTTTCGCGCAGCCGTTACACCTGCTATAAGGGTTGGATGTTCTGTTTCCGGAGCAAGTTCCGAAGCCGGAAAAGATTGCTTTGGATGTCTGTACGACGTATGAAGTCGAGTGGGGAGACTTCAAAAGCCGGCAGATGAGGTCGGGCTAAGTTATACTAATCCGGATGAATCCTGTCGAATGACCTTGACAAACGGCGGTTCGCGCGCTATTGTAAAATACGAATACGAATTCCAACCCCCGCATTGATTTCTCCCGACAAGGACCGCGACCGATGAAACAAATACGCAAGCAGATCGCTCAGCTCATGGTCTCCATGAACCGCATCAACTGCTGTTACTCCGTCTGTTGCCAGGCATTCAACCTGAAGGACAGCGAATTCGGCCTTCTCTACTCTCTCGCGGACGGCGTGCCGTATTCCCAGAAACAGATCTGCGATGAATGGGGCATCCCGCGCACCACGCTGAACACCATCATCAAAGACTGGAAGACACGCGGCCTCGTCCAGCTCGAGCCGATCCCCGGCAAACGCCGCGAGATGAACA
Organism: uncultured bacterium; assembly: GCA_902780135.1. GTDB lineage: Bacteria > Verrucomicrobiota > Lentisphaeria > Victivallales > UBA1829 > UBA1732. Next base: position 34,256 of record CACZEK010000013.1, on the reverse strand, counting down.
TCATCCTGACCCCGTCCGGGCAGGAACTCGCCGACAAAGTGCTGAAAAAGGTCTTTGATATGGAGAATGCCGCCATGGAGGAGACGATACGGGAATTCTCGCCCGATTTCATCCGCGCAGTCCGTTATTATGAAGCCAGGCTGCGCGAACATGGCGAAAAGATCTTCGGCATCGCGCCTCCGGCACCCATCTCGCCGAAAGAATAACCGTTTTTTCCTTTATTTTACCTCGGAACCCATTTCGGGTTCCTTTTTTTTGTCTCCCAATCGAATAAAAAGCGGAAAACGCACAATAATCCGATTTCGTATTTCGTTAATAGTACGAAACGGAATTATTAAACACCCGCCCGCAACTGGAGACAAAACCATGAAACCGATCCTCATAGCAGTCAACATCATGCTCGCCATACTCGCAGGCGCCGAAGTCATCAAGTGCCTTACGGAAAAAGAAGACACGATGTCCGCGCGCGTATCTGCAACGGGAAAAAACGCGAAAGAATTATCCAGACCTCTTGCTTCCTCTTCCGCGAAGGCTTCCCAAATCACCCCCGTACAAAACTCTCCCAGACAGGCGGAAGAGCAGGTCAATGTCATTACGGCGCTCAACATTTTCTCGCCGGATCGTACCCCGAACGCTCCGGTCGCGGGCAACCGCGCCACTGCCGCGAACAATGCCCGTGCGGATCTGACCCTGGTCGGGACGTTCGAGATCAACGATACAAAGGGTGCGATCATCCTTCAGCGGAATCAAAACCGGAACCGCAGGGGCGGCATGGGCGGATTCGGAGATTTCGGATTCGGCGGATTCGGGGATTTCGGCGGGTTCGGCGGATTCGGAGCAACGGGCGGAAATGCCGCGGGGCAGAACAATGCGAACCAGATGAATGCGGAGGAAATGGCGCAGAATCAGCTTGATGAGGCGCAGCAGCGGCTGGCGCAGCTTCAAAGCGTCATGCAGACGCTCCAGCAGAGCGGCGCAACGCCGGAACAGCTCGCATCGGTCCGGCAGCAGGTGGAGACCATGCGTGCGCAGGTCCAGCAGCTTCAGACCGCCATCACTGCGACGAAAGCGACCACGGAAGACGGCATGCTTTCGGTCTCGGCGAGCGATGCAAACGCCGCGCGCCAGTATGTGAAACTCGGCGAGGTCACGGCAGGCGGATATACGCTCGTGGATGTTACGCGGAATACCGCCACGCTCCGGCGCAACAACGAGGTCATCGAGCTCACAATTCAGAAGGCTTCGGAAAATCAGGAAGCGATGGCGTTTGCCGCGTCCAGAGTAAATACGGCTCAGGTGATCGTCTCCGACTCCACAGCAAACGCGTCCTCCAACCCGGCGCCTTCCGGCAGCAACCGCGGCAGACGCAACAATGGCGGCTTCGGCGGAGGAGGCTTTGGCGGCGGCGATTTCGGAGGCTTCGGCGAAGGCGGAGGAGGCTTTGCCAGTTTCGGAGGGGGCGATGGCGGCTTCGGCGGCTTCGGCGGAGGAAATGACAGAGGCGGGTTCGGAGGTGGAAACAATGGTTTCGGCGGAGGGAATGGCGGGTTCGGCGGAGGAAACAACAATTCCAGAACGAACTCTATGACCGGGGGAAATCGTACCGGAATGAACTCCAACAGCCGGACCACCATGAACTCCGCCTCTTCCCGCAACACGACATCTTCCCGCAATACGACCGCCTCGCGCAATACGACCGCAAACCGTACCGGAGGGAATACAGCCGGACGTACCACGACGAACAGCATTTCGACACGCACAAGCACCAACGCCGGGCGTACCAATACCACTGCATCGCGGAACAATGCCGCCGGTCGCTCGGGGGTGAATACCGGGAACCGCACCGGTGGCGCGGGCATGGGGGGAAGATAGGGAGTTTGGGGGTATGATGAACGGAAGCCGGGCGCCCGCGACGTAAGCCCGGTTTCTGTCCCTATCTTCTCCCCGGTCTGTCTCAGGGAAACTCTTTTCAGGACACCCCGGGCGGAGAGTATTTCTTCCGGTTCGAGAAACGCATGAAGCCTCGCTGACGGCTTCACTCGGCTCTTGGGTATCTTACGCCCGATTCCGTCTGCGAAGGGAGGTGCGTCCCGGACAAAGCCTCTTAAAAAACATTATTGTTTCGGATTCAGGCTTGACATCCGGTCAATGCCTGCTATAGTATCCATTAGCATTTACACCTGTCACGACAATCAAAACAGTCCAGTCCCAAGGGGACAGGGCACCTTACCGGGATGCCGCCCGACGAGACAGTTCGAGCAGGAAACGCTGATAGGAACAGGACCTGCAGAAGGCATACGAAGCGGGAAAACGAATGACGCAACGAATTGGATGACAAGCCGCACAGAAAGATTTTGAGATGAGCTTTCAGATAATAGCGTACTCGCCCGAACACATTGAAGCCTGCCTCGTGATTTGGAACGAGGTAGTTCACGACGGCGTTGCCTTCCCCCAAGAGGACGAGCTCACTGCGGAATCCGGTCATGCGTTCTTTTCCATGCAGACGTTCACGGGGCTTGCCCGGCATGAAGAAACCGGAGAGATCGCCGGCCTCTATATCCTGCATCCGAACAACGTCGGGCGTTGCGGACATATTTGTAACGCCAGTTATGCCGTGGCTTCGAAATGGCGCGGGCATCACGTCGGAGAGACGCTTGTCCGCGACTCCATGAGTCGGGCAAAAGAATGCGGATTCCGCATCCTGCAATTCAATGCCGTCGTCCGGACAAACGAAAGCGCTCTTGCTCTTTATCGCAAGCTCGGATTCGTTCTGCTTGGCGTGATCCCAGGCGGATTCCGAAAAAAAGACGGTTCTTTCGAGGACATCATCCCGCATTATCGGATTCTTTGAAAGCATGACAAACAAACCACACCATGCCTGGGAGCATGGCGAGGCTGTGCCGGACGAGGCGGAGACGGAAAGAATCGGGGAAATGATGCTCGGGAAAGGATAAAAAACATGAAACCATTGATCTATCTTGTCGTAATCGTCGTCGCACTCGCTCTTCTCGGCGGCCTTTTGTTCTTCTCTCAGTACATCGGACTGGTTTCCATGAATGAAGTCGCGAAACAGGATTGGGCGGACCTTGACGCGCAGCTCCGGAGCCGTGCGGATCTGGCGCCCGACCTGGTTTCGGCAGTGAAGAGCCGTGCCCCGGACGAGGAAGAAGTTTTCAACGGCGTTGCCGATGCCCTCGGCAAGCTTGCCGCCGCCGCGACGCCCTCGGCAAGAGCTGAATCCGAGGAAGCCCTGACGATCGCGCTCGGCCGGCTTCTCGCTGTTGCGGAAAGCTGTCCCGAACTGAATGCCGACGAAGACTTCATCCGGCTTCAGATCGAGCTCGCCGACGCCGAAAAACGCATTGATGCCTCCCGCAAGCAATACAACGACAACATTGAGATTTACAATATGTGCACCGATGGGTTCCTCGTCTCCCATGTCGCCGGACGAATCGGTTTTCCGCCCCGCGAGCGATTCGAGCCGCCGAAGGTCTCCGCGAAGGCGCACGGCGAGGCTGTGCCGGACGAGGCGGAGACGGAGAAAAACAAGTGAATGGGGAATTTATCCGCGAATGCCCCCGTCCGCTCTGATGCCTTCCGCGCGGGAAATCAAATCAGGGATGTGCTGAAATAGCGTTCCATCCTGTCGGGAAGCACGGTGGCGACCACCTTGTCCGCGCCAACTTTCTCAAGCATTTTCTGCGCGGCAAAGATGTTGGCGCCGGAAGACGTGCCGACCAGAAGTCCCTGCACGCGTGCCAGACTCCGCGCAGTGTCGATGGCATCCTCGTCGGACACCTCCACGATGTCCGTGATGCAGTCCACATCCAGCACCTTCGGGATAAATCCGTCGCCGATCCCCTGGATCTGATGAAGCCCCGGCTCCTGTCCCAGAAGTACGGAAACGTTCTTGGGTTCGGCGGCACAGATTCTGCATTCGGGGTTCTGCTCCAGAATATATTTTGCGATTCCCTGGAGGGTTCCGCCGCTCCCGATGCCGGACACGAACACGTCGATCTTCCTGCCGATCTGGCGGCAGAGTTCGACCGCCGTACTCCGGTAATGCGTCTCCGGGTTGGCGGGATTCTCAAACTGCTGCGGCATGAAGTATTCGTCCGACGATGCCGCAAGGCGTTCCGCCTCCCGAACCGCTCCGGCGATGCTTTCCTCCGCCGGCGTGAGAACAAGCTCCGCCCCCAGCGCACGGATGATCTTCTTTCGTTCCTCGCTCATATTTTCCGGCATGACGATGATCACCCTGTAGCCCATCCGGGGACCGCAGAACGCCAGCCCGATCCCGGTGTTGCCGCTGGTCGGTTCGATGATCGTCATTCCTTTTTTCAGCAGGCCTTTTTCCTCGGCGTCGCGCAGCATCCCCAGGGCGATGCGGTCCTTGATGCTGCCGCCCGGATTCAGGAACTCGGCCTTGGCAAAAATGTTATATCCCGTTGATTCCTTCAGGGAGATCAGCGGGGTATTGCCGATCAGGTCGATAACGCTTTCCACATAACTGCCGACGTGTTTTTCCGATTTCATTTGTTACATCCCTCTGAATTTCAGAATGCCGACCTTTCCATGTTCCGGGAAAAATGGATTTCAATCTATCCCGAAAAGACTTTTTGACCGATGCGCAGCGAAATTGCGACTTGAAAAAGTCCGTGAACAGGTTTAATATACACGTCCAACCCCCAAAAATCAAATGCCGCAAGGTGGTCGGCGTATACGAAGCATACCAGGCAACCCAATACACCGAAGCAAGTAAATATCGTGTCGCAAGGGCTTTTCCCGGTCGGCGGGATGCCTGCGAAATCCAATCGTTCCGCGCGAATCGGTCAGAAGGCATTTTTTTTGCTTCCAATGGGCCTTCTGAGTTCGATTCCGTGAAAGGGCGGCAGGAAGGATGACAGCCGCAGCAGGCATGGCGCAAAGAATCAGAGTTTCATTTCGCCGCACCGAGTTGCTTCAGCCATTTGTCAACGGCCTGTTCCGTGGCGGCTGCGTCTCTCTGGGCGGTTGCGCCGCGCAGACTCAGGCCGTTCTGTTCGACCTTCGCGCCGGGAAATGCCTTCCGGAGGTTCTTTGCGGTGGAACCGAGGCCGGAACCTTCGTGCGTACAGAACGGCAGGATCGTTTTTCCTTCAACGGACGACTTTTCGAGGAAGGAATAGACGATCATCGGACAATCGCCCCACCAGTTCGGATAACCGAGGTAGACGACCTGGTATCCGGTGAGGTCCGGCAGAGTCCCGGCGATCTCCGGTCGTGCCTTGTCGCGGAGTTCTTTTTTCGCGACGTCGATGCATTCATCATAGGAATGCGGATATGGTTTCGCCTCCTTGATCTCGAAAATGTCAGCTCCGGTCTTCGCGGCAATGACTTTCGCGACTTTGGCGGTGTTTCCCTCCGTTATCACGCCGACCGAATAATTTTCGCCGGTATGGGAGAAATAGACGACGATGGCTTTGCCTTCGGGTATGGCAGCCGCATCGGCGGAAGCGGAGGAGGTTTCGGCGGAGCATCCGGCAAAAGCGAGGATGAGTCCGGCGGCGGCTCCGGTCAGTGAGATTTTGCGCATAATGGGGTTCCTTTCAAGATATTTTTGAACTGTTCAGCAGGACAATCCGGCTTCATACGCTTCCCGGAACACCGGGAGATCGCGGACTTCGCCCTTCTCGTATGCGCCGCATCCGAGCAGGACGCCGCGTTCGACGGAGCCCTCCATGCAGTCGCGCATGAATCCGCGGATGCCTTCCAGCGTCGCCGACATCATATCCCGGTTCGTGTCCGCCATCGTGGCGACCAGCCAGAACTCGGTGCCGGAGAACTTGCCGAAATCATCCCAGCGGGATACGGAACGGTCGATCAGCGCTTTGAGCTGGGCGTCCATGGAGTAGAAATACACCGGAGTCGCCAGCACGATCACGTCCGCGGAGAGCATTTTCTCCACGAGTTCGTTGGCATCGTCGTTTTTGACGCATTTTTTCAGCTTCTGGCAGGCGTAGCACCCCTGGCAGTAACCGATATTCTTTTCCGCCAGACGGATTTTCTCCACGGCATGACCTGCCTCGCGGGCTCCGCGGGCGAATTCGTCGCAGAGGATATCGGAGTTGCCTTCCTTGCGGGGCGAGGCGGAGATGATAAGGACTTTTTTCATATTGAACAAGTCTCCTTTTCGAATCATTTCAGGTTCTTTTGATAGAACTCGGTGATCTTGTCGAACGGAATGATGTCGATCCGGTCGTAGAGGTCGGTATGATTCGCGCCGGGAACGATCAGCAGTTTCTTGTTGTCACCTTTAAGCTTCTGGAATGCTCCTTCACTGAAATACCGGCTGTGGGCTTTTTCGCCGTGAACGAGCAGAACCGGGGTCTTGATTTCGCCCGCATAGGCAAGGAGCTTGGTATTCAGGAAAGGAATTGCCGATGTCATATTCCAGCCAATCGCCGAGTTGATCGAACGGGGATGGAATCCGCGTTCCGTCATGTAGTACATCGTGTAATCCTTGAGAAACTGAGGCGTGTCATCGGTCAGTTCTTCGGGTTTGAGGTTGAACGGCGCATGGTCGTAGAATCCCTGCTTGAAATCCTTTGTCCTCTGAGCTGCGAGAGAGGCACGTTTCTCATCCCGCTTTTCGGTGCTGTCTTCTTTATCGTCGTAACCGTTGGCGATTACGCGAGTCATATCGTACATAGTGGAAGCCACAGTCGCCTTGATGCGTGGATCGGCAGATGCGGCGTTGATCGCCATGCCACCCCAACCGCAGATGCCGAGGATGCCGACGCGTTCGGGATCAATGAAATCCCGAGTGACAAGATAATCGACGGCTGCGCTGAAGTCTTCCGTGTTGAGATCGGGAGAAGCAACATTGCGAGGTTCTCCGCTGCTTTCGCCAGTGAACGACGGATCGAACGCCACGGTCACGAATCCACGAGCAGCGAGCTCCTGTGCATAAAGACCGGAAGACTGTTCCTTCACCGCGCCGAACGGACCGCTAAGGGCTATGGCAGGATATTTCTTAGCGGAATCGAAGTCTTTCGGCAAATAGAGATGTCCGGCGAGCGTGATGCCGAAACGGTTTTTGAACTGGACGTCGTGAGCTTTGATGTCGGGATTGATTTGGAAGACGCGGGTGTCCTGCGAGATGCCGTTCATGTTTGTTTTCTCCATTTCAGTTGTTGTGCTGCACGCGGTTCCGAGCAGGCAGAGCATGGCGAGGGCGGTCGGGATGATTTTCTTCATGTTGAGTTTTCCTTTCGCCGGACGACCCGGCTTTGGGGTGCTGTTCATGTCATAAACCAGATAATCCAGACAATCAATCCGTTTCTGATTCTCATGAACCGTGTTTAGTAAATCTGAACGATGTTGTGCTAAAATCCGATGTACAGCGGTTTCCCGTCCTTCTTCGAGCAGGGAGATGATTCTCGCTATCTCCGATTCGGGAAATCCGGCGTCCGTCAGATTCCGGCGCATCAGGAATTCTTTGTTTGTTTCGTCCATTTTCAGGTTCTCCATTGCGGTCTGCAACTAATATACATGCCGTCCGACAGATTAGCAAATACTTATAATTTATATCACTCCATGCTTGAAAAGCATAGAACATGTGCTATATTACTCGAAACACGGAAGGAGTGAACTGATTATGTTGGAAACACGAGTCCTGCGTTATTTTCTCGCGGTTGCGCGTGAAGGGTCCATTACCGCCGCCGCACAATCTTTGCATGTGACCCAGCCGACTTTGTCGCGCCAGCTGATGGATTTGGAGGATGAGCTCGGGCAGAAGCTTTTTGTGCGCGGAGCCCATCATGTGGTCCTGACGCCGGAAGGAATCCTTCTGCGCAAACGTGCAAGCGAGATTCTTGAACTCGTCGGCAAGACCGAATCGGAATTCAGTTCCATGGGGGAAAACATCGCCGGAGACGTTTATATCGGGAGCGGAGAAACCGACGCCATGAACCGGATCGCTGCGGTCATCCGTGAGATCGGCAGGGATTATCCCGACGTGCATTTTCACATTTACAGCGGCAACGCCGAGGATGTCATGGACCGTCTCGACAAAGGAATGCTTGATTTCGGCATCCTGATCCAGCCTGTGGATATCGCGAAATACAATGCCCTGAACCTGCCGGAAAAGGATGTATGGGGTGTCGCGATGAGGCGGGATTGTCCCCTCGCGAAGAAAAAAAGGATTACGAAAGACGATCTGCTGGACTATCCGCTCATTTTTTCCCGTCAGGTGGCGCAAAGCAGCCCCGTGAAAAATCCGTGCATCGACTGGTTTGCGGACAACTACAAAAAGTTGAATATCGTCGCCACCTACAATCTGATCTACAATGGAGCAATCCTGGTCAAAAGCGGTCTCGGTGTGGCGGTCACTTTGGACAAACTTCTGAACGTTTCTACAAACAGCGATCTGGTGTTCCGCCCGCTTGAACCGCGGCTGGAATCCGGACTGGACGTGGTCTGGAAGAAATACCAGGTGTTCTCCGCCGCCGCCGAACTGTTTCTCTCCCGGTTGCAGGATCAGCTTCAGAAATGACTTCGCCCGGCCCCTGATCGAAGCCGGAGATGGGGTCGGGAGCTGAATGTTTTGGCGGAGAGCCTCAGTCTGTTTCTACAGCGCTCACATCCGCGAAAGGCAATGAAACGCACTCCTTCCCCGAAGAAAAATCCGATGTCGATCGAACTTTTTGCGGAAAAATCTGTCAAATGCTAAAACATATCGCATCAAATCACATCAAAAAAACACAGAAGGATATTCAAAATGGACAAAAAAACCTTTCTCTTGCCTGTCGCGCTCTTTCTTGCCGCCGCTCTTGTCGTCGGGAGTTTTGCGCTGCTGAAGAAACACATAGACAGCATCGCGCCGACCCCGGTCGCGGTCGTGGAACAACCCGTCACGGAATCGGAACCCGAAGAGGCGGAACCCGCGCCCGAACGTCGGCACGGCCCCAAAGTCCGCCGCAAAGTCGACATCGGCGCTCAGTTCTCCGGCGTGACGCGGACGAAGAAGGACGCCGTTGCGGCCGCAGATCCCGAAGAGAAGGAGATCTACGAACAGACCCCGGCGGAGGCCGTCGAATCCGCCTGGCAGGCGCTCGACACCTACCGTGAGCAGTCTCCGGAAGAGCGGGAGCAGACCAGGTTTGCCCTTGCTTTCGTGAGCACCATCGTCGACGCCATCGGAGCCAACGCCGCACCGCTCGTCGCCGAGCTTGACGATCAGCAGCGCGCCGATGCCGTCGCGAACGCCATGACTGCGCTCGACAATATCGACGCCATCGAACAGGAGGTCGCCCCCGACATGACGGACGAGGAACGCCAGACGATCGGCGGGATCTACCAGTCCATCCGCAACCTGAACAGAAATCTCCTGTACGTTCTGCAATAATGAACGGAAAAAGGTGAACCGAGCCTGTCACGAAGAGCGACGTCAAGGGCAAGTTCCGAATCGCGGAGTGAGTTCGCAAAACGCAAGCCGGAAGAAATCCGCAAAAAGATTCTCTTCCGGCTTGCTTTTTCGCTCGCGCGGGTGTATGTTCATCTGCAAGCAATGTTCATAACTCGTTTTTCTTTCCCCTTAACCTCAAAACATAATGGAGTTCTCATGAATCGTTATGTGCAATCGACCGTGATGTCCTGCTCGATTCTTGCAGGGGTCATCTTCCTCGCAACTTCACTCTCCGCACAGGCTCCGGCTGGCGGCGCTCCCGCCGGCGCTACTCCCGGTGGCGCACCCGCAATGGGCGGCTTCGGCGGCTTCGGCGGCGGTATGGGCGGCGGCATGCCCGGCGGTATGGGCGGCTTCGGCGGCGGTATGGGCGGCGGCATGCCCGGCGGCATGGGCGGTTTCGGCGGCGGTGCTCCCGGCGCTGGTGCCGGTGGTGCTCCCGCTGGTGGCTTCGGCGGTGGCGCTCCTGGTGGCGCGGCTCCTGCCGGTGGTGCTCCCGCTGGTGGCATGGGTGGTTTCGGTGGCTTCGGCGGCTTCGGCGGCGGCGCTCCCGGCGCTGGTGCCGGTGGCGCTCCCGCTGGTGGCATGGGTGGTTTCCCCGGTTTCGGCGGCGGCGCTCCCGGTGGCGCGGCTCCTGGCGGTGGCGCTCCCGCTGGTGGCATGGGCGGCTTCGGTGGTTTTGGCGGTGGTGCACCTGGTGGAGCTGCTCCTGGCGGTCAGGGCGGCATGCCTCGTATGGGCGGCTTCGGCGGCGGTCAGGGCGGCATGCCCCGTATGGGCGGCTTCGGCGGCGGTCAGGGCGGTATGCCCCGTATGGGCGGCATGGGCGGCGGCCAGCCGCGCGAAGTGAAGGCCGAAAAGAGAGAAAAGATGGAGTCCATCGCCTCCACCCGGACCGAGTTCCCGGACAATAAGTTCAAGGATATGCCGCAGGAATATACCAGACCCAACGAGAAAGCCGGCAAGATCGTGTCCTTCAAGTACAAGACGCGCAACCATAAGACCGAAGGCAGCGCCGAAACCGAAAAGACCTGCCTCGTCTATCTTCCCGCCGGCTACGACGAGAAAGATGCCAAGACCCAATACAACATCCTGTATCTGATGCATGGCGCGGGCGGAAATGAATCGACTTTCTTCCGTGGAGAAGGGCAGAATACTCCGCTCAAAAACACGTTCGACAACATGATCGCCAAGGGAGATATCAAGCCGCTCATCGTTGTCACGCCCACCCTCGGCAGCGTAGACGCCCTCGATTTTCACGCCGAACTCGTCAAGGACCTGATTCCCGCAGTGGAAAAGCAGTATCACACCTACGCAAAGGATGTCACTGCGGAAGGGATTCATGCTTCCAAATGGCATCGCGCTTTCGGCGGGTTCTCTCTGGGCGGCGTCACGACGTGGGCGGTCTTCGATCACTGCATCGATCAGATCGGCTGCTACATCCCAATCAGCGGCGACAGCTGGATTGCAGGACAGTTCCAAGGTGCGGGAGCGGCCAAATACCTTGCGGAAACGTTCACCCAGACCGGCTACAAGCCCACGGATTTCCGGATCTACTCCGGCTGCGGCAGCACCAGTGACATGGCAAACCGGAACCTGACTCCCCAGATCGACGCGATGAAGAACTATCCCGATATCTTCAAGTATTGCGATAACTTCAAAGACGGCAACCTTTATCTGGCTATCTCTGAAAAGAGCGGGCATGACAATACCACCATCATGAACACTCTTTACAACGGCCTCCCGAAAATGTTCGAGTGACCGCAGTTCACCGAGCGCGGATTGAAAAGAGTCCGCGCTCGGGAACAAGAGAACGAATTCGCGCCGTTCGGGACATTGGTTCCGACGGCGCTTTTCTCTGTCACGGGGGAAGGCTTCCGTCTTTCCTCCACGCGAATACCCCCCACCGGATGGCGAACACCGATGTGATCGGCACATTTTGGATTTGCATTGGTTTTCCTTTCTGTTGAATGGTTATGGGACTTGTTCCCGTCGTGAGCTTACATTTGCAAAAGTCGCGGGAGATTTGCGACAAACAATCGCAAAAGCCGAGGGAGTTTTTTTACAAATCCAACATTCGATGTCGGATTTGCACGATATTTGTGTTGCAGAAAAAGCAGTTTTTCTTTCGTTATTGGCTTGCAATTCCACTTTCTAATGTTATATTTACACAGTATAACCAATTGGAGGAATGCGATGATCGAACGACATTTGAGCCCATATGTCCGGGAAGCGGCAACCCAGTACCCCATCGTCGCCGTCACCGGACCAAGACAGTCCGGGAAGACAACGCTGTGTCGTTCCCTGTTCCCGCACTACGCCTACGTCAATTTGGAGAAGCCGGATACGAGAGCGTTCGCCAAAGAAGACCCGAACGGATTCCTTGCCCAATTCAGGAAGCCGGTCATCATCGACGAAGCTCAGCGTGTGCCGGATCTGTTCAGCTACATCATGGTCCTTGCCGATGAGCGGAACCAGATGGGGCAGTTCGTTCTGACAGGTTCTCAGAACTTCCACCTTCAGGAGGCGATCAGCCAGTCTCTCTCCGGTCGATGCTCGCTCATGAAACTTCTGCCGTTGTCCCATCGCGAACTTGCCGGGCTGGCGCCTCGCGACATCTTCGAGATCGACAGTTGGGATATCCCGGAAGCTTCCGAACAAAATCCGTTCGATCAAGTGTTCTGCGGAAGTTATCCGCCCATTTACGACAGGAGGATCAAACCGTCTAACTGGCTTTCCCAATACACGCAGAGCTATCTGGAACGCGACATTCGGTCGCTCGTCAACGTCAGCGACCTGGAAACGTTTGAACGGTTCCTGCGTCTGGCGGCAGGCCGTACCGGGCAGATTCTCAATCTGGATTCGCTCGCAAGCGATTCCGGCGTATCCCCCACAACAGCAAAGCGCTGGCTTTCTCTGCTCAAGGCCAGCTATATCGTATTCCTGCTCCGACCGCATCAGAAGAACTTCAACAAGCGCCTGATCAAGAGCCCTAAGCTGTACTTCTATGACACGGGGCTGGTCTGCTATCTGCTGAACATCCGCAACGCCGAGTCGCTCGCACTGCACAGTCTTCGCGGTCCGGTTTTCGAGACCTATGTCATTTCCGAGATCATGAAGACCTGCATGAATTCCAACATCGAACCGCCACTGTATTTCTGGCGGGACTCCCATGGGCACGAAATCGACCTGATAATCGAAAACGGCGAAGACCTCTTCCCCATCGAGATCAAATCCGGGCAGACGATCAATGGCGGCATGTTCGACGGACTGAGTTACTGGCGAACCCTTTCCGGCGTCGAGAAAGGCATGCTGTGTTACGGCGGGAACGAATCGTACAATCGAAATGGATTCAATGTCCGTGCCTGGGATGCGATCTGAAAATCAACCAGAACGGAAAGATTCTTTGATACTTGACTGTTCTGTCAGAACGTCGGATGCAGTTTGTATTTTGCCGGAATCCGGTGTATAGTACACGCAAACTTATTCCAACGCAGGGGGCATTATGACGCAGAAAAACACCGAATCCGCACCGGACAAACAAGGCATCGAATTCAGATTGCCGAGAGTCGGGTGTTTCTCGCTTTTTTTCCTGTTCTTCGTTTACGTCCTCATCTCCCTGGGATTCCTCTGCTGCACGGCATTCCCGCCTAAACTCGAATGCGAAACGCCGGCGGAACACATTACCGTTTACGACCCGTGCAATGTCCTGCACAAAGAAGACCGGGATGCGCTGACGAAGCTCGCAAACGAGGTGGCGGAAGCGGGCAAGTGCGATGTCGCCCTGCTGTTTGTGAATGAACGGAATTCGAAATTCCGGAAGCTTTTCGACGCCGTTTTGTACGAGTGGGACACGCCGAAGGGCGTGCTGTTGATATACGGACTGGAAGAAAACCAGCTCAAAATGGCCCTGAAAGGCGGAGAATGGCGTCTTGCCGGACACGACGGGGAAGCCCTCCATCAATCGGTGAAAGCGCATGATTTCCTCTGCAGAGGCGGAACCGCGAAAATCCTGCTGGACGATTTGAAGCGTTCCCTGGAAAAAGCGAACAAAAGCGGCGAACCGGGGACGGTCAGGGAGGATTTCTCCGGGGTTTACTATGATTCCCGGGATTATACGAACCTTTCTTCGTTCCACGTGGCGGGGGCGGTCTCGTTTGTGCTCGGCATGATCGTCTTCCTGTTCGGTCTCCTTGTGCTGCTGGGATCCCGCGATGAACGAAGGAAACACGCAGCCGAAGCGCCCTCGATCCTTGCCGAATATGAAAGACGTCGCCCCCACGAACCGCAGCTGATCCTGAAAGACCGGAGCGCCCCCGAAAAGCCGGCTTTCCCGCTCTTCGACCATCCGGTTTTAAAGATTCTGGCGATCGCGCTCGGCATCTATCTGGCATTCCTGTTGAACGAGCGAATAACAAAAGTATCTTCATACATGCTCCCCGACGAGGAGACAATCGAGGATGTTTACAGGCAGCCGGACATCCCGGACGCCGCGCCGTCGCATCTCCTTGACCTCGCGGATGTGTTCAGCACGGACGAGGAAAACGCGCTGGCGGAGACGATCGAACACCTCGAACGGAACGCGGGCGGCCAGGTCCGTATCCTGACGGTCAGGCAGCTCGACGGCATCCCGCTGGAACAATATACGCTCGAAGTCGCCTCGAAATGGAAGCTCGGCGACTCCGGGAAGGACAACGGGGCGCTTCTGTTCCTCGCTGTCAAAGACCGGAAGAACCGCATCGAAGTCGGCTATGGCTGGGAAGGCGTTCTGAACGATGCCCGCTGCGGCGATCTGCTGCGCGATGCCGTGCCCGCGCTCCGGGACGAACGCTATGCCGATGCCTGTGCGGGGATCGTCCGCGGTATGGAGCGTTATCTGGTCAACGGCTCGGCGGCGGATGCGGAACAGCCCCGAATCACGAGTTCGATCTTAGTTGCGCCGCGGATCATGCCGCCCGAACCGAAGCACGATCCCCGTCAGGGGGACACGACCAGGGCCGTGCTCGGCATCCTTGGCGGGCTCGCATCATTCCTGGGCATCGTGTTGTTCTATCTCGGCTGCCTGATCGGAACGTCGTCTCCCCATTATGAGATCATCGACCCGCTGCACCCGAAACCATATGTGCCTAAGGCCAAAATTAAGAAGAAAGACAAAGGCAAGCCGTCAGGCAGTCGTTCCGTCTGGTCATGGTTCCTGTCCGGTTCCGGTTCCCATTCCGGTTCCGACAGCGACAGCGGTTCCGGACGATCGGGCGGCGGTGGCGGTTCCTTCGGCGGAGGCGGCGCATCCGGCGGCTGGTGAGCTGGAGGAACGGAAAGCTCCAGCCAAACGCGATTTGTCGCGTTTTTGCCGACGCACTCCCAAACCGGAAAACGCTTTGCCATACTTCCGCATCGCGTTCTTTTAAGGCCTTTCCGGATGCATCTTTCCAGGCAACTCTGCCGTTTGCCGAACCGAATACGCAAAAACCGGCTGCGGCGGAAGGACTGTTGAACGGATTTTTTTGTAAAAAAGTCAAAAATGATGTGTCGCTTGATTATTTTATATGATTTCAATCATTTTTGATTTGTTGGCTTGACTTTCTTTGATTCCGTGCTATATTGTATGTCATCACGAAAGGACATCCCATGAACACGGAACAGGCATTGAATGAAATCGGGGAACGGCTCAAACGGTATCGGCTGAACCGGAATCTCTCCCAAAAAGAGATCGCGGAACGCGCAGGGATCGGTTTGGCGTCAGTGGCACGGCTGGAGGACGGAAAAGGATCCACATTGGCAAACTTTATCCGTGTGCTGACCGCGCTTGACGCTCTGGATTCATTGGATGCATTTCTGCCCATGCCGTCGATCAGTCCGATTCAGTTGGCGAAACTCCATGGCAAGGAACGCCGGAAAGCATCAAAGAAATCATGAACTTAACAACACTGGCCAATGTATTTATCTGGGACTCATTCGTCGGGACAGTCGCATGGGCTTCGGACATGCATGTCGCCTTTTTTGAATATTCCGATCATATCAAAAAGCAGAATCTGGAACTGTCTCCGCTGATGATGCCGCTCGCCGGACGTCAGGTTTACAGTTTTCCAACACTTTCCGAGGAGACGTACCAGGGATTGCCCGGACTCCTGGCCGACTCTCTGCCGGATTATTTCGGCAATGCGGTCATCAACGCTTATTTGCGGGCGCACAGGCGTCGTGAAAACTCGTTCGATCCGGTCGAAAAACTCTGCTATATCGGGAAACGGGGCATGGGCGCTCTGGAATTCAAGCCCGCTCTGTCACGGGTGCGGAAATCGCAGAAAGTCGATGTCAATGCACTTTCGCTTCTGGCTGCGGAGATCATGCGGAAACGGGAAACGTTCAAAGTCTCCCTGAACGACAAAACCGCGTTTCACGACATCCTGCAGGTCGGGTCGTCGGCTGGTGGAGCACGCCCCAAAGCCGTGATCGCGTGGAATCCGAAGACGAATGAAGTCTTTTCCGGTCAGGTCGATGCTCCGGAGGGATGCGACTACTGGCTTCTGAAATTCGATGTGCTGAAGGAGGGGAAATCCTACGGTCGCATCGAGTATGCGTATTACCTCATGGCGAAGGCCGCGGGGATCCGGATGAGCGAATGCCGTCTGCTGGAAGACCACGATTGCGCTCACTTCATGTCCAAACGCTTTGACCGGGTGAACGGGAAAAAACTCCACATGCAGACCCTCTGCGCGATGCGGCACATGGATTACAACAATCCCGTGGCGAATTCCTATGAGCAGGCTTTCGACACGATGGAAAAGCTGAAACTGCTTCCCGGCGAAAAAGCCCAGCTGTTCCGCCGAATGGTCTTCAACGCGGTCGTCCGCAATCACGACGACCATACGAAAAACATCACGTTCCTCATGACGCCGGATGGCGTCTGGCGCCTCGCGCCCGCTTACGATATGACGTGGGCGTACAAGCCCGGCTCGAAGTGGACGGGACAGCACCAGATGTCCATCAACGGGAAACGCGACGGCTTCACAAAAGAGGACTTCCTCGCGGTGGCAAAACATTTTGACATTGCCAGGCCGCAGGAGATCGTCAGCGAGGTCTGCGAGGCGGCTCTGGCGTTTGGCGACTTTGCCAGAGAGGCCGGAGTCCCCGGCAGTATTGTAAAGCAGATGCTGCCGGAATTCAGGACATATCTGAAATAATAGAATGCCTGCTTGAAAAGGTGCGAAAAGATGCTACAGTAATATGTTGGTTTTCCTGCGTTTCCATTGCAGTTGTCAGTTTTTTTGTAAGGCGCGGGAGCCTGCGTGTTCCTCACCACGCTGATCGCCATCTTCATCTTCCACGGCGAATTCGATACCGCCCGCCAGTTCATCGCAGCGCTGGTCATCCTCCCGCCGCTGATGACGTTCGCCGAAGCCTTCGCTCCGCACTCCATGGACACCCCGCTGATGATGCTCTCCGGCTATACCGTGCTCGCGGGCATCTGCTGCTGGAACTGGTTCTGAGTTCGGGACCGGTTCCTGCTCATCCGCCCGACGGAGAAACAACGGATGAAACCGAGAAGCACCTCTTCGGCCTCATGATGGCGGCCTGCGCGCTCCTCGCGCTTCCTTCCTGCGTGGAGAAAAAGCACGAATCCACGCAGGATGTCACAATCGAACTTGGCTCCAGTTCACTTTATACGCAGGAGGAACTGAATGCCACACCTGATCCTATTGTGTTTGTCAAGACGACTGAAGATTCATTTTTTCTTCCAGACTGCCTGACGATTTGCGGCGGCCTGCAATTCCGCCAGAGGCAGATGAAGGGGACACGCTTTGACACAGGCGAGACTCTGGCAGCAGTGATTGAAGAAATGCTTCCGGTATTCCCCGCGCATCTCCTGCAAATGGTCATCGTCCTGATTCTGGTCGATCGTTTTACCCGCCTTGACCATGGACGCGGCACCGGCAAAATCAGGATCACATCCGAACGTCGGACACACCTCCAGGCAAATGCCGCAGAGCATGCACCTGGCCGCTTGGAACTGGAGGTCCGGCGACTGCTCGAACTCATACGTCTTTTTCTCCGTCAGCCAGACGTGCATTTCCTTCAGGCGCTCCGAGATTATGGAACGATCCACTTTCAAATCCCGGATTACGGGAAACTTTCCAAGCGGTTCGAGCAGGATTTCACCTCTGCCGTTCGCGGCATCTTCGAGAAAAACGGAACAAGCCAAAGCCGGATGACGGTTGATCCGCATGGCGCAGGCTCCGCATTTCTTCTGGAAACAGGCGCATTCCCAGACTACGGGCGACACTTCATGGCCCTCGATATCCACGATTCTGTCCTGAGCGTTCAGTTCGCGCAGGAAATCCGCCACAGTAATTCTTCCATCGCACGAATATGCGAACGTCTGGAGATACGGCTTATCCGAAGCGGAGTCCTGACGTTTCACGGTTATTTTGAACGTGCGGCTCATGACTTTTCCTCCCAGCCGAACCGGATTTCTCCGTCGCAACACTGCACCACGCTGCTTTTCCGCATAGCCGGATCGCAATTCGGGTAATCCGAGCGGAAATGACTTCCGCGGCTTTCCGTCCGGTTCAAAGCGGAAAGCAGGATCGCCCGACTGAACAAACGCACTTCATCGGGAACAGACATCTTTTCAACAGCGTCCAGAGCATTTTCCAGCTGACCTTTGCTGCGTTCCAGCCCCATGGCAGCACGCATGACGGATTGAAGCGGTTCCATTCTGAAATGACGCAACGGGACAGGCGGTTTCCCCTCAAAAGAACCGTTCGGGATGCTGAATTCGGAGCGCAGAACAGCCTCGGCAGCCGTTTTTCCTCCATGAATCGCCCCCAGCAGGGAGTTCCCGCCAAGCCGGTTTGCCCCGTGATACTGGCAGGCGCATTCTCCTGCCGCATACAGTCCTTTCACCGGACTCCGGTGGGATTTGTCGACCTGAATCCCGCCCATGAAATAATGAATGCCGGGTTCCACGGGGATCGGTTCTTTCGTCGGGTGGATCCCGGCGAACAGGACGCAGTCGGACACGATACCGGCCAACGTGGTTTCGTATGTTTTTGCGGGCAGTCCACGCAAGTCAAGATAGACTTGGAATCCCTGCTTGATGAGGGAATATTCTTCCCTCGAAACAACGTCTCGCGGCATCAGGTTGCCGAGTTCGGGATACTTCTCCTCCATGAAGTAGTACGGCTTGCCATCCCGCAGGACAAAAAGACGTCCCCCATCGCTTCTGGCCGACTCGGAGATCAGCAGGTTCTTTCCCTTCAGACGCAGCGTCGTGGGGTGGAACTGGATGAATTCGAGGTTGGAGAACAGTACGCCATCCGCAAAGAGAAGAGCCGCCGCGATTCCGGTGTTGACTGTCGAACCCGTGGCGTTGCCGAAAAAGCCGTTCAGACCTCCGCAAGCCATGATCACCTGGCCCGGAACGAACCGCATTTCCCGCGTGTCGAGGTGTTCCAGCCAGGCCCCGCAGACACAGCCGTCCTGTTTCGCCAGAGCCCGGAATGTCCAGTTCACATAACACAGAATTTTCCCCTCGGATTCATACTTCCGCGCCTGCTGGATCAGCACGTCCATAATCTGCCTGCCGATCCCGTTCTCGGTGTATGCGGTCCGGGCACAGGTTTGTCCGCCCATCCTGCGGACCGAAACCGAATGGTTCGTCCGTTTCACGAACGGGACGCCCCACTCATCCAGTTCGCGGATGATGTCCGGGGCCGCCGAAACCATTGCCGTCAGCGCCTCGGTATCGGCAAGACCGCACCCCGTTTTCATCGTTTCCTCGCAGTGCAGTTCGGCGGAGTCTCCCGGTCCGATCGCGGCGTTGATCCCGCCTTCCGCAAGGCACGATTGGGAGCGCTCGGACATCATGTCCGAAACCAGATGGACCGTACAGGCGCTTTTCCTGGCAAGCTGAAGCGCCGCGCTGAGTCCGGCCACGCCGCATCCGATGATGACAACGTTCCTGTTCATTGCACCACCCACATCCTCGTGTAATACGTGATGGCCGCGAGCGACAACAGATACAGGACGGTGCAAATCGTCCGGCAGATCGTCCGTTTTGTCGGCAGGTCGCGCCATCCCGCGGCAACACAGAGAGGCGAGATGCCAAGCATCACATGCACATAAACCATCGTGACGAACAGGATTTCCAGCAGGTACCCGGAAAGCGACAGTTCCTTGAAGAAGAAGTGATCCCCTGACTTGACCGTGAACGCCCACACATGGGTCGGGATGAGGAGGAAAATGCAGATGCCGCTGAACAACTGCCCCCAATAACGCAGATTCTCCCGGAAATAGAGCCGTCCTGTCTTGAACGCGTTGCGGCATATCCGGAACAGGAACACAGCGCAAACCAGCATGTGCAGATACACGGTCCCCTCGGTAATCTGGCTGAACAGGCGGAAATGGACGGTGCTGATTCGGGACAGAAGGAAACAGCAGAAGACACAGTGGACTGTAAGAAGTCCCAGCAGAAGGAAGCACACGCGGATGCCGAGCTTTCTCATGGAATGTCCTCCCCGTCAGCGTGCTCTTCTTCGATTTCCGTCAGGAGCAGTAGATCGAATTTCCCTGCATGGACCAGCGCTGTGAACTCGAACGGACGACAGGGGCGCATTTGGATATCATATCCCTGTTCCCGCAGGGAATCCGCCTGGCTGGTGCATTTTTTGAGGTAAACGGGGGAATCGGCATCCACAGGGAACAGCATCGGCGTGTGCATCGGTTTTTTCCGGCGCAGCAGGATTCCGGTTTCCACAGGAATCTCGTCGAAGCCGTCCAATGGCTTGTTCAAATCGAAATCCTGAATCGAGTAGACAGTCTCCTGAATATCTTTTCTGCTCTTCGCTTTTTTCTTCGGTGAGGCGGCTGTGATGAAGTCAAGGGCGGAAAAATCGGGGTTGTAACTGGCGTTGTAACAGAAATACGCCAGAGCCGCTATGACAGCGGCTGTGATAAGACCAGTTTTGACAACCAGTTTTCCGTTCATCGTTCTGCTGCTTCCTCGTCGTTTCGCATCTTGTTTAAGCGGAAGGGAGTGTTTCCTGGAAACGATCCGTCAGTTATTTGTCCTGCAGACTTTCTCCACGATCAGCTGGGTAAACACGAAAAACACAGGAATCAGGATCGTCCCGACCACGACAGCCAGCGTCATGCCGCCGAAAACAGTGGTGCCGAGACTGCGGCGGCTGACGGCGCATGCCCCGGTGGCGATGACCAGAGGATACGTTCCCAGAACGAATGTGACCGCTGTCATCAGCACGGAGCGGAAACGGAGTCTTGCCGCGTATTCCGCCGCTTCATAAAGATCCTTGCCCGCTTCATGCTGTTCCTTGGCGAATTCCACGATCAGAATGGCAGTTTTACAGGCGATACCGAAAAGCAGCACGAATCCGACCTGGGTATAAATATTGTTTTCGATCCCGAGCAGGAAGAGCGAACCGACCGCGCCGAGGAACGCGATCGGGACCGAGAGGACCACCGCAACCGGCAGCATCCAGCTTTCATACTGCGCCACCAGGAAGAGATAGATGAACAGCAGCGCAAGCGCGAACACGATCACAGTCTGGTTTCCGGTCCGTTTTTCCTGATAGGACATGTCGGTCCATGCAACGGAAAGCGACGGATCGACTTTGCGGACGATCCGTTCCATTTCCGCCATAGCCTGACCGGAACTGTGACCGTAGCTCGGAGACCCGTTGACCAGGATCGACTGGTACATATTGAACCGCTGGAGATACTGCGGGACGAACCGGAATTCCGGCGTGACCAGCGCACTGAGCGGGACCATCTTTCCGGAGGAATTGCGCAGATAGACCTTGGAAACATCCGAAATGTCGTCGCGGTATTCCGGCGCGGACTGGAATTCCACTTTGTAGGTCTGGCCGTATTTGTTGAAATCGTTGACATAGGTGTAGCCGAACGTCCCCTGCAATGCGTCGGAAATATCGTTCACATCGACGCCGAGCTTCATCGCCTTCTCCCGGTCGATCGGCAGATAGACCTGAGGCGAAGACGCCTGGAAGGAAGAATAGACGTCGTCGAGGATCGGACTGTTGTTGGCTTCCATCAGTACCTGGTTGAGTTTCTGCTGGAACTGTGCCGGCGTAAGTGTATTGGAACGATCCTGCAGCATCATCGAAAAACCGCTGACCGTCCCCAGGCCCGGAATCGCGGGCATGCCGAACGGCTCGATGATCGCGCTGGGAATATCCATGGTGGCCAGGTAGAAGCGTTCCATCAGGGCATCCTGCGTCTGGTCCGGGTTTTTCCGTTCCGACCAGTCTTTCAGGATCACGATCCCCAGTGCGCTGTTGCTGGCATTGAGGTCATTGATGATGTCAAACCCGGAAACGAAGATGATATCCCGGACTTCGGGGATGTCCTTGAGGGTTTCCTGCAAACGGGCAATGACCGACTCCGTGCGTTCCAGAGAGGCCCCGTCCGGCAGCTGGATGGTGATGAAAAAGGCGCCCTGGTCCTCATCCGGGACAAACCCGGTGGGCAGAGCCTTGAAGAGTTCGACCGCGCCGACGCTCATGGCGGCATAAAGGACGAGCACAAAAACGGATTTGCGGACCAGCGATCTCACGATGGCGCTGTATCCTGCGGTCATCCAGTCGAACATGGAGTCGAACCAGCGGAAGAGAAAGAATTTCCTCTTGTTGGGATCGGCCGGTTTCAGGATCAGGCTGCAGAGCGCCGGACTGAGCGTAAGCGCATTGACCGTGGAAAGGGAAACCGCGACGGAGATCGTGATGCCGAACTGGCGGTACATCACACCGGTAACGCCGGAAAGGAAACAGACCGGCACGAACATCGCCAGAAGGACCAGGGTGGTGGCAATGCACGGACCCGTCACCTGCCGCATGGTCTTGATCGCCGCGTCCCGCGGGCTCATGTGTTCCTCGTCCATCAGCCGGCTGACACTCTCGATGACCACGATGGCATCGTCCACCACCACGCCGATGGCGAGGATCAGGCCGAAGAGCGTGATCAGATTGATGCTGAACCCGACCGCTTTCATGACGGCGAACGTACCGACCAGAGAAACGGGAATGGCAATGGACGGGACCAGTGTGGCGCGCCAGTCCTGAAGGAAAATATACGTGACCAGAATGACCAGCAGCACCGCGATGTAAAGGGTTTCCGCCACTTCGTGGATGGAAGAATCGATAAATTTCGTGGTGTCGTAGGAAATATCGCAGGCAAGATCGTCGGGGAAGGATGTCTTCTTGATCTCCGCCAGCCGTTCGTTCATCTGCCTGGCGATCTCCAGGCCGTTTGCATTGTTGAGCTGATAGACCGCAAGCAGGGCCGCGGGATTTCCGTTCAGCGTGGAAACGCCGGTATAAACCTCGGCACCCATTTCCACTTCGGAGAAATCCCGCAGACGGATCTGCGATCCATCCGCGTTCGTGCGGATCACGATGGCTCCGAACTCTTCCGGCATACTCATGCGGCCCTGCGCTGCGACCGTGAAACGATTCTTCTGTCCTTTCGGAGCGGGGCTGTCGCCGAGCGCACCCGCGGAGATCTGGACGTTTTGCGCGTCAATGGCGTTTCTGACGTCCTCCACGGTGATCCCGAGCGAGGCCATGCGCATGTTGTCCAGCCAGACACGCATGGAATAGGTGAGGTCGCCCAGTTCGGTAACATCGCCGACACCGGGGATGCGCGCGATCTCGTCCTTGATCGAAATGGACAGAAAATTGGACAAGTCATTGTCGCTGTAAGCATTGGTGGGGGAATAGAGTGCGATGACCGCCAGCATGTTGCTGGAGGATTCCTTGGTGGTGAGCCCCTGACGCTGCACTTCCTGCGGAAGCGAGGCCTGAGCCCAGTTCACCCGGTTTTGCGTATTGACGGTGTTTTTGTCTCCGTCCGTCCCGATGTCAAAACATACTTTGATGGTGGCCATGCCGTCATCCGAGGCCGTCGAGGTCATGTAGAGCATGTCCTTGACGCCGTTGAGCTGAGATTCGATCGGCTGGATCACGGTATCCATCACCGTCTGGGCATCCGCCCCGGGATAATTGGCAGTGATGTTGATCTGACACGGAGCAATATCCGGATAGAGAGTGACCGGAAGTGTATAAATCCCGATGGCTCCGCCAAGCAGGATGAGAATCGAAATGACGATCGCAAACCGGGGCCGTTTGATGAAGAATTCACTGATCATGGCAGTCCCCGGTCGTTATTCTGCTGTTGTTTTCTGCTGCTCGGGCGCGGATTCGGATTCCTTGGCCGCGGCTCTCTCCTGTGAGGGAACGGAAAGCTGTTTGCCGGGAACCGCCTGCTGCGGCGTGATCGGCTTGACTTCATCTCCTGCCCCCGCCTTCTGCAAGCCGTCGACGACAACGCTTTCTCCCGCCTCGAGTCCCGAGATCACGACCCTGTAATCGCCGTTCTTCATCCCGACGACGATCTTCCTCCGTTCGATCCGGTTGTTCGAATCGACGACATAAACGAAATCGCCAAGCTGTTCCCGAAGGATCGCCGCCTGTTTGACCATGACCCGTTTTTGCGGCAGGGCGACCTGAACGTTGACTTTCACATACATCCCCGAATCCAGCAGTTCCTCTTCATTTTCCGCCGTAGCCTGAACACGGAACGTGCCATCCTGCACCCGGTTGTTCCATGCGGAGATCCAGACTTTCTCCTGGTATTCCCTGCCGTTCGGGAGGAATACTTTCACTTTCGGGCTTGTCTCGGGATCGTCTTTCGTGACGGGATAGCTTTCATAGATCCTCAGCACGGTAAGTTCATCGATGGAGAAATAGATCTTGACATTGCCGACGGACGTGATGGTGGCGAGGGGACCGCTGGAGGGACCGACCATGTTTCCCACGCTGTAAGTCTTGAACCCGATATAACCGTCGAACGGAGCCAGGATTTGCGTATAGCTGAGCGTGACTTTCTTCTCGGCCAGCTCCGCTTCGGCGGATTTCAAGGCTGCCTCGGCAGTCCGAAGGTCCATTTCCGCCGTGTCGTAATTGCGCTGGGAGGTCGCATTGGTCCTCAAAAGCGATTCCTGCCGTTCGAATTCGACCTTTTTGTTGGTCAACTCCGCATTGCATTTGTTGACTTCGGCTTCCGCCTTTTTGACCGCAGCCTCATAAACCGCGGGGTCGATCTGGAAAAGTTTGGCACCTTTTTTTACGAATTCTCCTTCCGTGAAATTTGCTTCTGTCAGGAATCCGGAAACGTTGGCGGAAAGATGGACGGTCTCAAAAGCCTGAACCTCTCCGATCTCGGTCACGGTATCGGCGAATTCCATTTCGATGGCAGGTTCGACAACGACCGCAGGCACGATCTGGACTTCTTCAGGCGCTTCTTCTTCACAGCCGGAAAGAAGGATCAGACTGCCGACCGCGGCAGCGAGAACAGGATTGATTTTCATGAAGACGGTCCTTTCTTGGAGGAGATATGTGTTCGCGTTTTTTAGGCTGAATATCTTGTTAGCAATATAGCATTGCGAATGTGTTTTTGCAAACGGAAAAAACACGGATGCTTCGAAAATCGCGGCACACTCGCGGAAACGGCACAGATCGTGGAAATCCGAGGCAGTCATGGACGATCCGCCGACTTTCGATATCTTCCTGAAGAAAGTTTTCTCTGCCGCCGAGCTGTTTCTTTCCCGGTTGCAGGATCAGCTTCAAACATGATGCTTTTCTTCATTAGAGCAGACTTGCCAAGGTTGCTTTTTGTCGGCAGCTAACGTCCACGAAACTTGCCGGGCTGGACATTAGCGGGAAGATAAGCGCAATTCATGTTTCTCGAGGCGGGAATCGCTCTCTTTCTTTGACGTGACGATCATCCGTTTATTCCCGTGCGGTCATTAGCGGTTTTCTATTGTGGAATGGCATACTCCTCCATTGACCCCAAAAAGCCCATAAACGAAAGTCGCCAGAACCTATGCTTTAGGAACTTGGCTAATAACCGCCGGCGTACTTTCATTTCATGCGGAGGCAGGCATTATCAATCATCATTTGCCGATTGCGCCGCGCGGATATGGGGGCCGACCGTGCGCAGGAACTTCGACCTGACAAAGAGGTAGCGCCCCGCAAACGGCAGCAGAGCCAGCAGGCCCACCCCGGGGATCATGGAGAGAAACACCAGCGGCGCCAGGATCAGCAGTTTCAGAAACATCATCGCCAGCCCGATCAGGAACCGTCCGCCCGCGCTTAAATGCGTGGCGAGGGGACGTATCGCCAGCGGCCGGAAGAGGATCAGCACCAGCATCAGCCCGCCGAGCGGAAACATGAAAAACACCAGCGCCAGCAGCAACAGCAGGCCGCTCCGCAGGTCGGTCTGCAGCACGTAAAACGCCAGCAGCTCGTCCGTCCACTGTCCGCGTCCGCACCGGGGGCAGACATAAGATTTGCCGAGCGGGGAGGCGCACCAGCGGCAGCGGTGCGCGGCAAGCAGCCGGAAGGCATGTTTTTCCGGCGGCATCCCGTCCAGCGGGCGGTTCCCGGAAAAACCGAACCATCCGACCCGCCGGACGACCGTCTGTTCCGCTCTGCATTCCGGGCAGATCAGGGCGCAGTCGGAAACCGAGGTCTCCTTTCCGGCGGCGGCGCACGCCATGCACCGGTGCGAATGCTGCCGTTCGTACCATGCCCACAGGCGCTGGAACAGCACGCCCGCCAGCATCCCGATCCCGGTCAGGACCAGCGCCAGCAGGGGCAGGAAGACCAGCGCCAGGAAAATGACCAGCAGCATGATCTCTCCCAGATAGTTGGAAAGCGACTGAAGCCTGAGGTCGTCTTCCGGGTCGATCGCATGGACTTGCTCCAGCACCGCGGACCGGATCCGGCAGCAGAACCCGGTCACGCACCCCGCCACGACCATCATGGCGACGGTGAATCCGCCGAATGCCGCGAATTGGACCTGC
The DNA here is from genome assembly GCA_902780135.1 of uncultured bacterium. Taxonomy (GTDB): domain Bacteria; phylum Verrucomicrobiota; class Lentisphaeria; order Victivallales; family UBA1829; genus UBA1732. Next base: position 7,911 of record CACZEK010000013.1, on the reverse strand, counting down.
GCCGTGGTGTCAAGCAGTTTTTTGACTTCGAGCGTCTGGGCGGTGGTCGCCACGCCGAGACTCAGCAGGACCGCGATGACCGGCTTCGCGTACCGGTCGAAATCCTCGACCAGGAACTCCTTGATGTCCGGATTCCGCACCGCCGCAAGTTCCACGACCGACAAAATGCCGAAAAGCGTCAGAAACCCCGTCGACGTCTGCCATGCGGGCGTGTGCTCCGCCATCTGCCGGACCAGTTCCGGCATGGAATCCGGGCAGGCGAGCGCCAGCCGCATGATGAGAAAATACAGAAATACCGGCAGAAACATCCGGATGCTGACCAGTCCGCACAACGCCAGCACCTGGCTGATGACTCCGACTGCGACTTGCGGTGTCATGGAATGCGACCTTTCGATGAACTTTTGTTTGGTTGACGGAGACGAACGCTTATGATACTATAGTTTGCTTTGGGCGGATGTCAAGCAGGAACCCGAAATACTCTGTTTTTTTGAAGCTTTCCGGGCGGCGGATCCGCGGCAGGGGCGGGCGGAAAGGGTTCCCGCTTGAAATTCGCGCGGCGGACTGTTATATTATCCATGAATCATTCACCTGAAACCGGAAAGGACGCCGCTATGCCGCCGAAAACTGCTCTCATCGGTCTGACGACAACGTTTGCGCTCATCATGGGCGCGCTCTTCGCCCAGGTCCCTCTTCAGCAGGGACAGTTCGGACAGATGCCGTTTCAGGGGCAGGGACAGTTCGGACAGATGCCGTTTCAGGGGCAGGGACAGTTCGGACAGGGCTTCCCCGGCGGCATGGGCGGTTTCCCAGGCGGAGCGGGTTTCCCTGCGGGCGGCATGGGCGGTTTCGGACAGCCCCGGCCCCAGCCTCAGCCGGTGGACCTGACCGGGCGCGAGGAGTGGGAGAACCACAAGATCAATTTCGTGAACACGGAGCCGGTCCGTTCGGATTCCGCGCTGCCCGCCGACGACGGCCAGAAGACCCTGCTGAACGGCACGTGGAAGTTCAACTTCGTGACCATGACCAAGGAAGACGGCACGCTGGACCTTTCGCAGAGGCCCGAAGGCTTCTTCAAGCCCGGTTACGACGACTCCGCCTGGACCACGATCCTCGTTCCCTCCTCGTGGCAGGTGCAGGGATTCGGCACGCCGCTGTACACGAACTCCAATTATCCGTTCAACACGAGCACGCCGCCCATCGTCACGAACACCCCCTCGAAGCAGTTCACCTCGTACCTCGAACGCAACCCGGTCGGCTCCTACCGCCGCACGTTCACGCTGCCGCCCGAGTTCAAAAAAGGCGGCCAGGTGTTCCTGAAGTTCGACGGCGTGTCCGCGGGATACTATGTGTGGGTGAACGGCGAGAAGGCTGGCTACGCGGAGGATTCGTACAATCCCGACGAGTTCAACATCACGAAGTACCTGAAGGACGGCGAAAACACCCTCGCCGTGCAGGTGTACAATTTCACGGACGGCTCCTACCTCGAGGACCAGGATTTCTTCCGCCACTCCGGCATCTTCCGCGACGTCGTGCTCTTCCGCACGCCGGACGTCGCCATCCGCGACTTCGATTTCCGTTCGCTCCTGAAGGATAACTACACGACCGGTACGCTCGACGGAAAGATTCTCGTGCACAACTACAGCGACAAGCCCGCCGTCCGCACCGTGAAATACACGCTCCTGCGCAAAGGTCGCGAGGTCCTCTCCGGCAGCGCGGAGGTGCGGATCCCGGCAGGCGATGAGGACGTCGCGGTCCCGGTCAGCGCGACCGTGCCGGACGTCGACACCTGGTCCGCCGAGGTCCCGAACCTGTACCAGCTGAGAATGACGATCTCCGACGCCGCGGATTCGCCTGAAAACGCCGAGACCGTGCAGGTCAACCTCGGATTCCGCACGGTCGAGGTCGGTCCGCAGGCACAGCTCCTCATCAACGGGAAGGAAGTCATCCTGAAGGGCGTGAACCGCCACGAGACGCATCCCGACATGGGCCGCGCGATCACGCGCGAGGTCATGGAGCGCGACATCCAGCTCATGAAGGCGCACAACATCAACACCGTGCGCACCTCGCACTACCCGAACGCCCCATACTGGTACGAGCTTTGCGAAAAATACGGCATGTATCTGGTCGCGGAGGCGAACATCGAGTGCCACAAAAAGCGCGACCTGACCAACAATCCCGAATGGACGCAGGTCTACGTGGAGCGCAACCTCAACAACTACAACCGCCTCAAAAACTGCCCCGCCGTCATCTTCTGGAGCCTCGGCAACGAGAACGGACGCGGCGAAAACCTCGCGGCGGCCTCGCGCGCGATCCAGCAGTTCGACAAAACGCGCCTCATCCATTCCTGCGACATGGGACACACCGACGGCGTGACCGACATGGGCAGCGCGATGTATCCCGACGTGGACCGCGTGAACCGCACCGGCTCGACCACGCGCGAAAACTGGCCGTTCTTCCTCTGCGAATACGCCCACAGCATGGGCAACGCGCTCGGCAATTTCCAGGAGTACATGGACGCTTTCGAGAAATATCCGCGCCTCATCGGCGGCTGCATCTGGGACTGGGTCGACCAGAACATCCGCGCCACGCGCGGACCCGACGGCAAGTACAAGGCCGCGCCGTTCACGGGCGAGGCGCTCGCGTTCGGCGGCATGTTCGGCGACTACCCGAACGACGCGAATTTCTGCGACAACGGCGTGATCGTGTCCGAACGCCAGGTCACCCCGAAACTGCTCGAGGTGAAGAAAGTCTATCAGTACCTCCGGTTCCGGGACCTCACGCCGGACGATCCCTCCAAGTTCACGCTCGAGCTCACCAGCAAATATTTCCACAGGACCATCCGCGACTACACCGTAGCGGCGGTCTTCACCGGCGGGCAGGACGGTTTCGGGCGCACCGTCCTGACGCGGAAGGTCGCCTCGCTCGCCCCCGGCGAAAAGACCGTGCTCACGTTCGACATCCCCGAGGTGCCGTCCTCGCGGGATGACATTTCCGCGTGGAAGAAGGGGATGCTCTTCCTCGTCTTCCCCTCGGAGGCGGATTCCCTTGTCCGGTATGGGATCGTGGAGAAGGAAGCAGACCCGGTCGAACTCCTGAAAAAGAATCAGGTCGAGGAAGCGCGCAAGTACGCGGTCGCATGGGAAGCCTTCGACCTCCCCGTCCCGACCTGGAAGTACGGTCCGTTCCCCGAGCTCAAAAGCAGCACGCGTCTGGAGGTCGTCGGCGAAGGCCGGAACATCACCGTCGTCGGCCGAGCCTTCCGGGACCAGCTTGTCGACGGCCGCGTCGAAACCGTCCCCGCAGACGCCTTCTCCGTAAAGTTTGCCGACGGCCGCCTTGCCGGCTTTATCTCGGGCGGATACGATTTCTTCCGCAAAGGGCCGGAACTCAACTTCGCCCGTGCCGCGGTCGACAACGACAAGTGGCTCAAGGCGTACAACGACAATGTCCTGTACGGGGAATCCAGCGTCGAGTGCCGCGGCTTCCAGGTCGACCGTTCCGACTACCGGGCGGTCGCGGTCGACACCGAGCTCTACTGCCGCAAGGGCTCCTACGGCTTCACCGTGAAGACGAAGTGGACCATCTACGACCACGGCTACATCCGTTCCGAGAACGCCGTCACCCCGGATTTCGACAGCACCCCCATCTCCTGCCTCGGATTCGTCTTCGAACTCCCCCACGATTTCGACGAACTCACATACATCGGACAGGGCCCGCAGGAGAACTACGTCGACCGCAGGACCGCGACCTGGTTCGACACCTTCCGCACCTCCGTGAAGGGCATGTTCACGCCGTATTCCAGGACGCAGCACTACGGCAACCGCACGGGCGTGAGCCAGGTCATACTCAAAAGCTTCGACAATGAAACCGGCCGCACCCTGGTCTTCCGATGCGAAAACAGCGAAAAAGGCATGGAGTACACCGCCACCGAATGGACGCAGAAGGAGATCGCCGACGCGAAGACGCCGGACCGCCTGCCGAAGTCCGACAAGACCGTCCTTGAGCTCGATATCTTCCAGGCGCCGCTCGGCGGCAACAGCTGCGGCCCCGTCCCGCTGGAGAAATACACCGTGCGCGCCGGACGCGAAACGACCTTCAAACTGGACTACACCATCATCCCGACATTATGATTGAGCTGACCGCCGCGACATGACGACCCGGCAAACGGTCTCCGCCGTTCCTTTTTCCGACAATTCCGTTTGCTTTTTGTTTTTGCGGCGATATAGTATGATAGAGTGTTTTGTCAGAACGGAACCGCGTCACCGACGCCGCACCAACCAAAGAAAGACCGAAAAATGAACGCACAGAACCGTACCTACAAACTTTGCACCACGATCTCCGCCCTGCTGCTCGCCGCGGTTTTGCTCCCGAATCTTTTCAAGGTGCTTGACAGCAACGCGCAGGCTCCCGCCGCTCCGACTCCCGCCGCCCAGACTCAGGCTCCGGCGGCGTCCGAGACGAAGGAATACAAGCCGACCGGGAATCCGATGTTCTCCCACAAGTTCACCGCGGACCCCGCGCCGGTCGTGATCGGCGACACGCTGTGGATGATCACCAGCCACGACGAGACCGCGCCCAACGGCAGGTTGAACCGGAATTTCCGGATGCGCGACTGGTGCCTTTTCTCCACGAAGGACATGAAGACCTGGACGGAGTACCCGACGCCGCTCTCCGTGAGCGAGTTCAAGTGGGACGGCACGCACACGGCGTACGCCGCGCAGATGATCCCGCGCGACGGCAAGTATTACCTCTACATCAGCACCAACGGCAACGGCATCGGCGTGGCGGTCGCCGACAAGCCGGAAGGCCCGTACAAGGATCCCATCGGCAAACAGCTCGTAACGCCCGCCCAGTGTTTCGCCACGACGCACTCGTGGGCGTGCATCGACCCGACCGTGATGATCGACGACGACGGGCAGGCGTGGCTCGTGTGGGGCAATAAAAAATGCTATTACGCCAAGCTCAAGAAGAACATGGTCGAGCTGGACGGCGAAGTGAAGACGCTCGACATCGACCTGAAGGACATGCCGTTCGAGGAAGGGCCGTGGATCTTCAAGCGCGACGGAAAGTATTATCTGGTCTACGCCTGCGGCAACCCCGAAAAGCTCGCCTACGCGATCGGCGACAAGGTCGACGGCCACTTCGAGGCGAAGGGCATCCTGATGGAACGGTCCGGCAACTGCGGCTCCAACCATCCGGGCGTCGCCGAGTTCAACGGCGAATGGTATCTCTTCTACCACACCGGCGCCAACGGCGGCGACTTCAACCGCGCGGTCTGCGTCGACAGGATGACGTTCAACGCGGACGGGACCATCAATCCCGTGCCGTTCTCGAAGGAAGGCATCTTCGGCGCCGCCGAACAGCCGAAGAAATAAGCCATGACCGAGCCGATCCGGATCCTCTTCGTCTGCCACGGGAACATCTGCCGGAGTCCCATGGCGGAGTTCGTGATGAAGGACCTGGTCCGCCGGAATCACCTTGAAAACCGCTTTGACATCGCGTCCGCGGCGACCAGCCGCGAGGAGCTCGGCAATCCGGTCTATCCGCCCGCGCGCAGGACGCTCGCCGGACACGGGATCGCCTGCGCCGGACACCGCGCCCGGCAGATGACGCGGGCGGACTACGACGATTATGACCTGATCGTGTGCATGGACCAGAGAAACATCCGCAACGCGCTCCGGATCACGGACGGCGACCCGGAGCGGAAGATCGTGCTGCTGCTCGATTACGCGGGCCGTCCGGGCGAAGAAGTCGCGGATCCCTGGTACACGGGAGATTTCGACGCGACGTGGGACGACGTCGTGAGCGGCTGCGAAGGGCTTTTGAGACAGCTGGGCGGGGTTTGAACGGGATCCCAGGATCACTCCGGGACCGGGAGCTCCGCGATTTTGCACTCCGGGCTGTAGGGCATTTCCTCGTGTACGGTCGTCCCCGCGGCGATCTGGTTCACGGGCAGATGAAGATACCGGATGATCCCCTCCGCCAGGACTTCGCCGTCCATCGTCAGGATCCGCGCCTGCACGGCGAACAGCCTGGAACGGTCTTCGATCAGTTTTCCCGTCGCCAGGAGGTCCGCGTCGTAGGGGACGGGCTTCCGGTAGCGGGTTTCGAGCGAAATGGTCACGCCGAATTCCGCGTCGTCGTTTTTCGCCGCCCATAATCCCCGGAGCCCCATTTCGTCCAGCATGGCGGTGATCATGCCGCCGTGGACCCGTCCGGGATAGCTCTGGTGCCAGGTCCGGTAGCGGAACGGCGAGGCGACGCTTCCGTCGGTCATGTTGTAGAATGGAGCCCGGACGCCGAACTGATTGTCCAGTCCGCAGATCACGCACATCCGGCTGTTGCGCTGTTGCCCGATCACTTTCATGTTTTTTCTCCAGAAATCGCTGCCGTCCCTCCGAAACGCGCCTGCGATCCGGTACGGACAGTGGATCGCGGCGGGAGAAACGGCCCTGATAATATACCGTTTCCTCCGTCTTTTTTCAATCGGCGCGGCCCGCGTTATCCGATCCGGGGCCGCAAAAAAACTCGACCCCCTGCGTTGTCCCGCAGGGGGTCGAGCGATGCAAGCGAATGAAGCATGTTCCCCGGCGCGGCATTCGGGAGCCGTTTCGGGGAAGGGCCGAGCGCTTATTCGAACATCTTCGGGAGGCCGTTGTACAGGATGTTCATGATCGTGGTGTTGTCATGACCGCTCTTTTCGGAGAACGCCTGGTACAGGTTGCCGTCCTTGAAGTTGTCGCAATACTTGAAGATCTCGGTATGCTTCTTCATGGCGTCGATCTGGGGAGTCAGGTTCCCGTATGCCATGTCGGAGGGGCTGCCGCAGCCGGCGTAGACGCGGAAGTCCGTGGGCTTGTAGCCGGTCTGGGTGAAGGTTTCCGCGAGATACTTCGCGGAGCCTTCGCCATTGCCCATGCCGGCGATCCAGCTGTCGCCGCTGATCGGGATGTAGCAGCCGATCTGGTCGATGCAGTGGTCGAAGACGCCCCACGTGCAGACGCCGCCCATGGAGAATCCGCTGAACGCGCGATGCCACTTGGAGGCGTGGATGCCTTCCTTGGTGACGTCCTTGGCGAAGGTGTGGTACTGCTTTTCGACGGCGGGGATCAGGTCCTTGACGAGCTCGATGTGGAAGTTCATGCTGGTGCTGTTCATGTCGCTGGCGTACGGCACGTTGTAGGTGGGCGTGACGACGATGATGGGCTTGATGTCGCCCTTGGCGATCATGTTGTCGAGCACGTTCTTCATCTGGCTGTTCCGGCCTTCGCCGCCGAAATACTGGTTTTCGTTGCCGCCGCCGCCGTGCATCAGGTACAGGATGTTGTACTGGGTCTTGGTGTCCTTTTCGTCATAGCCGGCGGGCAGATAGATGAGTGCGGTCTTCTCGATGTCGGCGCTGCCTTCGGTCTGGTTGTCGCGCGTTTTGTACTTGAAGGACACGACCTTGCCGGATTTTTCGTTGGGATTGTTGTATTCCTGCGGCATTTCCTTGAACTTGTTGTCGGGGAATTCGGTCCGGGTGGAGGCGATGGATTCCATCTTCTCTCTCTTTTCGGGCTTCGCTTCGCGCGCCTGGCCGCCCATTCCGCCCATTCCGCCCATGCGGGGCATACCGCCGCCCATGCCGCCCATTCTGGGACCGCCCTGGCCGCCGCCGAAACCGCCCATGCCGCCGCCCATCGGAGGCATGCCGCCCTGGCCGCCGCCGAATCCGGGGAAACCGCCCATGCCGCCGGCAGGAGCGCCGCCGGGAGCCGCGCCGCCGGGAGCCGCGCCGCCGCCGAATCCGGGGAATCCGCCCTGGCCGCCGCCCATCGGGGGCATGCCGCCCTGGCCGCCGCCGAATCCGGGGAAACCGCCCATGCCGCCGGCAGGAGCGCCGCCGGCAGGAGCAGCGCCTGCGCCGGG
>CACZEK010000012.1 GCA_902780135.1 uncultured bacterium | reverse complement strand
CGGGTTCTGGTCGCTCGGCAACGAATCCGGTTCCGGCGCGAACCAGGCCGCCATGGCGAACTGGATCCGCTTCACCGACCCGACCCGTCCCGTGCAGTATGAAAGCGGCAACCCCGGACCGATCATCAGCGACATCCTGTGCCCCATGTACACGCGTCCCGACCGCATCCGCTCCATGATGAACGGCCGGAACGACAACCGCCCGATCATCCTGTGCGAATACGCCTATGCGAAGGGCAACTCAACCGGAAACATCTTCCAGTACTGGGATCTCGTAAATGAGAACCGCGGATACCACGGCGGATTCCTTTGGGACTGGGCGGACAAGGCGCTCCTGAACGTGATCGCTAAAACCGGCGAGGTCAACTACGGCTACGGCAACGACTTCGGCGAAAACTACGATTACCAGGCCAACGGACAGAACCGCACCCAGGTCCTGAACGGCATCGTGGACGCATCCGTCACGCCGCATCCCGGCGCGCAGGAAGTCCGCGTCTGCCAGGCTCCGATCCGCTTCAAGCTCGAAGGAAAGAACCTGACGGTCATCAACGAGCGCAACAACGCCTCGACCGCCGACCTGAAATTCCGCTGGGAAGAGACCGCGAACGGTAAAATCGTCAAATCCGGCGTCCTGAACGTCCCGGTGACCCAATGCTTCGAATCCGCAGTCGTCGAAGTCCCGTTCGATGCACCCGCATCCGACGCATGGAGTTTCCTGAACGTCTATTGCGATGGTCCGAAGCACGAGATTACCCGTACGCAGTTTGCGCTTTCCGCTCCGGCCCAGGCTCCCGCCGCAATCTCGAAGCTCCAGGACGCCCGTTCCGGGAAGATGACCATCAAGGATTCCGACGTGAAGGAAACCGAAGACACGCTCACCATCGGATTCCTGACCTGGTCGAAGAAGACCGGCGAACTCGTTTCCATGAAGCCCGAAGGCAAGGAACTCCTTGCCGCGCCCGCTGAAGAAATCTTCTACCGTGCCCCCACCTGCAACGACCGCATGATGGATCATGACGGCTCGTTCGCGAAGGACTGGCCCAAGATCATCAACCCGAAACGCGAGCTGGTCAGTTTCGAGTGGAAAAAAGACGGCGGGATGTACACGGTCATCGCAAAAACCCGTATTGGCGGCGCTGTGGAATCGGTCATTGTCTGGACCGTCGATCCCGCGAAGGCGCACCTCCTGAACTTCCGCCAGTACGCGTTGTTCCGTCAGAACGATCTGCGTTCCGTGGCGCGCGTCGGTATGATGTTCCCGCTGGTCGAAGGCTTCGAAACCGCGAAGTATTTCGGACGCGGCCCGTATGAAAACTATCCGGACCGTTTCGTCGCTTCGCTCGTCGGCCGCTGGGAAAACAGTATCTCCGACATGCTGGAGAACTATCTCGTGCCGTCCGAATGCGGCAGCCGCGGCGACGTGGTGGAGCTGAATCTGACCGGAAAAGGCGGACAGCATCTTGGCGTTTGGGAAGACGGCGGCAAGCCGTTCCGCTTCTCCGCACTGCACCTCTCTCCGCAGGACCTGATGGCCGCGGACCACAGCTGGGAACTGAAACCCGGCAAAAAGACCTGGCTGATCCTCGACGGCTTCCACATGGGCGTCGGCGGCGATGATGGCTGGTCCGTCAGTGTCCACAATGAATACCAGCTGCGTCCGAACCGGTACGAATGGAGCTGCACGCTGGATTTCCGCAAACCGGAGTAAAATTCTCCCAAATTCAAACGTCAGCCCCCGAAGCCAGAAATGGTTCCGGGGGCTGACTGTTTATTTCTCTGCTCTTTTCTTTGGGCTGTTGTTCATGCGCTTCACAACGGAAGCTTGAAAGCACGTTTCATTCTTTTAGCTTTTTAATACTGCATGACGGGATGATCTCTTTAGACTTTAAGGCATCGAAATGACACCCGCGCGAAAGTTTTTTGACCGTTTTATCGAAAACAGCGCGGGTGTATTATGGATTTTTTGAGGGCAAACCCGTTTTTCGGGGCCACGAAAAATGAAAACGGAGAATTGCGCTGTTTTTCAAAACATGGTAGTTCTCATAAAAACAGCGCAGATTTCGGCTTTGAGTTCAAAAAAGCCAGTTGACTAGCCAACTGGAAAACGGAGAATTTTGGGCCGGAAAGGGCTCCAAATGCGGGGAGAATAGTGCGCGGAAGGGCTCTCCACGGAGAATCTGCGAGGACGACATTCTTTGCACAACCCTCGAATTGAACGAGATATAGCGAAAGATAAAAAAAGCGCGATTGCGTTGACAACCGCGCGGATATCCAAATAGATGGTCGACTAACCAGAGCCAAATCAGCGCAACTCTTTATGAGGGGAGAAACCACCCACCGGTCATTTTTCTCCGACTTTTTTTCGCGTTACGAAACATTGTCCACTCAAACTTTGTCAGCATAAACAGAGAATAAAACCGCTTTTTTTGAACATAAAGGGAGTGAGGTCGCTGTTTCGCATTTGTCGATTTATGAGCAAATCATCGAATAATGGTCGCGGTCATGTCGGAATGTTTTCTTTTTTGCTCGTTGCGGCTATTGTCCGGGCAGATTGTTTTTTTTGAAAGAGTTTATATCATCAACTCTTGACATCCGCGCTTTTCGTGCTATATTATCTCAAACGGAGATAACTGTCATGACGGAATCGGAAAAGAAACTTGTTTTTGTGTCGTTTTGCATCGAGGAATATAAGACGCTTCACGGCATGGATGGTCGTTCGGTCGCCGATCTTTTTGAGAAATACGGCGTGACGGACTATCTGCTTGAGCATTACGCCATCCTGCATTCGTTCAGCCGCGAGGCGATTCTGAACGACATTGACCATTTCATGAATGTCAGGAGTAATGAAGCATGAAACTTTATCACGGCGGCCTTGTTGAAATTAGGGTCCCACGCATCATTGTCGGTGACCATATCGGCGACTTCGGCGTGGGGTTTTATACCACGACAAGCATTCAGCAGGCACGGCGTTTCGTGAAAACGAAATGCGACCGCGAACAGAAGACCAGCGGCGTCGTTTCCATCTTCGATGTCCGCGATGACTTCCTTCAATTGCCAGACTTTCGAATTCGTGTTTTCAAAAAGGCGGACGAGGACTGGGCCCGCTTTGTTGAAGCCAACCGCCGGAATCCGAATTATGAACACGACTTCGACCTCATTTTCGGGCCTGTCGCAAATGACCAGGTCTATGCGAGTTTCGCCCTGTACGAAAGCGATCTGATCGACTTCGCTGAGCTGATTAACCGGCTGAAGGTGCGCAAACTGACTGACCAGGTCCTGTTTCACACGGAGAAAGCGCTGTCTCTCCTGAAATACGCAGGAAGCGAGGTGGTTCAATGCCCGCTCAAATAACACAGAAAAACGTTCGTCTGCTGATTCCCGGCAAGGCGGCCGGAGTCGCCGTCCTGATGTCGGAAAAACGATCCATATCGCCCAAGGCGGCGCTTCTGGCGTTTTACCACTCGAAAACATATCGCGAACTTGAACGCGAATCTTCCAAATACTGGCACTACAGCCCGGAACAGCTTTATGTCGTCGGCGGGCTCTCCCGTCATGCGGTGAAACATGGACCGGGACGAAGTGTTCTGCTCCCGTTCCGGAAAGAGATCCTTTCCCTGTGGCGAAAAAGAAAAAGTGCTCGGGCAATCGCGGATGAACTGACAAAACACGGCATCTATACCACGCCTCAAAACGTGTGGAAGTTCATCAAACGCTGTGACATCGGTTGAACCTGCTCCGACGCAGTTCAGCTTCCCTGTTTGTGGTCCCCAGAACGACGGATTCCGACCACGCATTCGGCAACTTGGCAGGATTTCATTCGGCAACTTGGCGAGATTTCATTCGGCAACCTGGCAGGATTCAATTCCCATTCTTCTCCCACTTCGAGATGGCCTCAAGGAACCTCGGCACAACGGCATGGAGCTTCACGGGCCCGATGCCGGATGCAGTCACCAACGCGGATGGCCGCCAATTCAGATGCATCAACCTCCCTTCCGTCACTCAACCGGAAAATCGAAAAAACATCTGGGTACGGCTCGTTGGCAAGCGTGAAATGCCCTATTCCTCCACTACGGGCTTGAATCCATGCGTCACCATAACAGAGCGGAGTAGCATGCGATTTCGAGAAAGCCGCAGAGTTCTTTATTGTGCCCTTTTTCTTGCGCTGTCTGTTTCAGCATGTTATTTCCTCATTCCCCTGATTTTCTCCATCCTCACCATGTCCGGCACAGCCTTGCCATGCTCCAAGGCATCTTAGGAGAAAATTATTGTTTTTTTGCGAAGTGAGTTTGCATTTTTCACAGGATATGCTATAATATATAATCAAGTTCGAAGTGAACTGATGATTCGAGGCTCCTTTATGGACAATTATCTCTATTCAAGCATATCCGGCATCGTGCTGGTCGTTCATTTAATCATCAATTGGCGGCAAATGTTCCAACGGCCGCAAGTCAAGTCTGATGCAACAACCATAGAATTCAAACGCTTTCTCATTTGTCTGTTATTATTCTTCGTATTGGATATTCTCTGGGGGATATTCGCGGCATTGAAATGGCCTCATATTCTCTATGTCAACACGATCCTTTTCTTCCTGATGATGGCGCTGTCCGTTTTCGCCTGGACACGTTGCGTTATTGCCTATCTGGGAGTGGGTGGCTGGTTGCGCAGATATATGCTGTGGACCGGTCTCGGGGTATTTATGTTTTTCATCGTCGCGCTGATTGTGAACTTTTTCACCGGAAGTTTTTTCCAAATTAGCGCCCAAACCATCTATAAGGAAGGTCCATTGCGTAACATTGCGCTCCTGTTGCTGGCCGCGTTCAATGGAATCCGAGCCGGACTGACACTGTTTCGAAGTCTGCGCACGGAAGGAGCGCTCCGCCGACGCAACATGATGGTCTTCGCATTCGGTATTACGATGTTTGTGGCGATTTTGGTCCAGTTCTTCGATCCTTTCCTCCCGATCTATTCGATCGGATGCCTTTTCGGCTGCTGTCTCCTTCATGTTTTCGTGATTGAGGACGAGCGGGATGAAATGTATCGGAAAGAATTGCTCGCGCGCGACTACGAAATCCAGCTTGAGGCCGAGCGCGCGGCAGGACAGGCAAAGGCGCTCTTTTTCTCGACCGTGTCGCATGATATCCGCACCCCGCTCAACGCCATTATCGGGTATGCGGAGTTGATGGAACACGGCATCGAGGATGAGGAGGAGCGGAAACATGCTTTCGGAGCCATTGTTTCAAACGGGCATGTCCTGCTTGATCTGGTCAACGATGTGCTTGACCTTTCCAAGCTTGACGCAGGCAAAACCGTGCTGGTGCCGGAATTGACCGACTTCGAACAGCTTGCGTCCGACGTGCTTCATACTTTTGACGTCGCTGTTTCCGGGAAAGATGTTGACCTTGAAGAGGACTTCTCCTCGATTCCGCCGCTGATGATAGACCGGCATCGGATTCGACAGATCCTGTTTAACCTCATCGGCAATGCCGTCAAATTCACGGAACGCGGGGAAATCATCCTGTCCGCTCAATTCGAAAAGAATCCGGACGAGGACGCCAAGACAGGGACTCTGACGTTTTCCATATCCGATACCGGGTGCGGCATTCCTCCTGATGATCTGGAGCACATTCTGGAGCCCTTTGTCCAGGCAAAGAACTCCGGGGCAGCCAAAGGGACCGGACTCGGCCTTTCGATCTGCCAGCAGCTGACGAAGCTCATGAACGGGAAAATGACCGTGAAATCCGCCGTGGGCAAAGGAACGACGTTTACCGTCGCTCTGCCGGACATTCCATTCTCGGCCGCCAATATGGACTCCTTGCTCTCGACGAACAGGATCATCCCGATTCCGCAATTCGCGGTGGACAATCTTCGGGTCCTGCTTGTGGATGATGTCCCTGTGAACATCCGGGTCCTTCAGGCCATGCTGCGCCGTCTGGGCGTGACCAATATCGTGACAGCGGGGAACGGGGCGGAAGCGCTTGACGCGCTGGCAAAAGACGCCTCTTTCAACCTGGTCCTGACCGATATGTGGATGCCGGTGCTGGACGGAGAGGGCCTGATCCGCGAAATCCGGAATCACGAGCAATGGAAAGACCTCGCCGTCTATGTCGTAACCGCGGACGTCGAAGCGCAGAAAACATATAGGGAATCAGGTTTTTCGGGCATTCTGCTAAAGCCGATCACGCTCGAAAAACTTCGTGGCGTCATCGGTTGAGTGTTTTGGGCACCTCTGAAAATTGGATTTCGGCGGCTTTTCGCGTCTGGACAAAGTCCAACTGGTAAGATTTTCGGTGGTTACCTTCAGGTAGCCACACTCAAATCTTTCTACATTGTCCTTTTAGCCCATACGCTGAAAATCCATCCGATCGATTTTTCAGAGATACCCTGTTTTTGAAAGATCATATTTGTCAACCTGAAAAAAGTATCCTATTTCTCCTGCCAAGCATATATTCGGCAACTTGGCGAGATTTCATTCGGCAACTTGACGAGATTTCATTCGGCAACTTAGCAGGTTTCAATCCCCGTTTTTCTCCCATTTCGCGATGGCCTCAAGGAACCTCGGCACGACGGCATGGAGCTTCACGGGACCGATGCCGGGGATGCCTTTTATTACAAGTTTCCTAATGTCCATGTTTTTTTCGTCCTCCGATTCATCCGTAACTCATCCAAGGTTGATCGGTCTGCCGTCTTCACGCCTTTCTCCGTCCTCAATGATGCGTTTGACTAAATTGGAGATTTTTTTCCCTGGTGAGGGGCTTCAACAGGATGGCGTCGAAAAGCGACATGTCGAAATTGGCGGCTGTTTCGACATCTGCAGTCTGTGCGATGATCGGGACATGCGTAAATCTGGGATTGTTCTTCACTTCGGCGGAAAGTTGCATGCCGTTCATCTCCGGCATCCACATGTCGGACAGGATTAGGTCGACCGTGAAGGGATATAACAAGAACGCCTGCGAAATCGTTGGACTTCACAGGCAAAAAAGCCGGCAAAACAAGCATTGATAAAACAGGAACTCCAGAAGGGGTTGGGAATGGATTGTTCCCTCAGCTTATTCTTCCCGGCGTTCTGCGTTTTCCAGCTCAAAGCAGGTACTTTTCCGCGTTCAGGTGGAACACCTTTTCCTGATCTTCCGGTGAAAGATCCAGGGAATCCATGTATTTCATCATGTCCGACAGATTTTCGTACGGATAATCGGAGCCGAAAATGATGCTGTCGATCCCGATGGCTTTCCGGGTACATTCGAAGGCGAGTTTCGACATATTTCCACTGGTTGTCACTAGAATGTTCTTGTTCCTGAAATAGTAGGAAACTTCATGCTCGGCCTTGATCTCCGGCTCTTTGATCCACATGAAACGGTTGTCCACCCGGTCGAGGATGAAGGGGAAGTATTCGCCGAGGTGACCGAGGATCATCCGCAGTTTCGGGAAGCGGTCGAAGGTCCCGTTGAGGATGATGCGGAGCGCAGTTTTCATGGTGTCGAGGCCGAATCCCAGTCCAGGCGAGGAGTAAACATATCCGAAGTCCCGCATATCGGCGTCGTCGGAAGCCTGCGGATGCAGATAGAATGCGCAGCCGAGCTCCTCCGCCTTGGCCAGAAGCGGCAGATATTTTTCTTCGTAAAGATGGCTGTGCAGATAGTTGGAATGGGTATGCCAGTAAGAGAACCCCAGCTCTTTCTTGCAGCGTTCCAGTTCCTTGACCGCCTCATCCACATACTGCGTCGGCAGCAGCGCGGCTCCGAGGAAACGCCCGGGGTATTTGCGGATGAGCTCGGCCACGGCGTCGTTGGACTTTTTCGCGAAATAGACGGATTCCTTTTCCGGCAATTCCTCCGAAAGCGGAGACGCAGCCATGACTGCGGTATCGATCCCGTGGCGGTCCAGCAGGGCGACGCGACGTTCGCCGAAATCCGTCAGTTCATCGATGATGGGATAGGCGTTGGTGATGCCGGAGAAATTCGCCGGGACGTTCTGACGCATTTCCAGAATTTTTGTCGCCGGGTCATATCGCGGCACGCTGATCTGTTTCGCCAGAAGGTCCATCATTTCCGGCAGATAGTAGTGAAACTCGCAGTCGATCTTTTTCATGATCTGCTCCTCAGGTATGAGTCTGTGAACAATAAAGAGAACATCTGTCAATTCGTTTTTGAGAGAGTGTTCGATTGCTGACGAATAAGAATCGCCGGATACGATTCTTCGATACTGTAAAATAAGCCTTTTTATCGCTTTGTCAAGCCTTAAAACTGGAAAAAATTTGTTTTTTTTGTGTTTTGTTCTCGGCGAAATCCTATGACAATGAATCATCAAAATGACATCAAGATTCGGCAACTTGGCAAGATTTCATTCGGCAACTTGGCGAGATTTCATTCGGCAACTTGGCAGGATTCAATTCCCATTCTTCTCCCACTTCGCAATGGCTTCAAGGAAACTCGGCACGACGGCATGGAGCTTCACGGGACCGATGATGCCGGGGATGCCTTCCGCCTCGGCCAGGGATTTAGGCCTGATTGAGGCAAGACCACGGAGAGCCCGGTCGGTCAGGATCATATACGGTTCGACATGGTTCCTGTTGGCAAGCTTGTTCCTGAGGTCGCGAAGATGTTCGTAGAGCGGTTGATCGGTCATGGCTTTCTGCGCCTTGGCTCTCGCCGCCTTTGAACTTCCATGTACCTTGAGTTCCGGCAGGGCAAGCCGCAGGGGACCTTTCTCCCGAAGGAAACGCTCGCCTTCATCGGAGATTCCGAGACACGGATATTCCGGATTGCTGAAGCACTTTTTTTTCATTTTCATGTGTGTGTGGGGGGGAAGGGACGATGCCATGGGGTGTTTCCGGGATTCTTTTCCCCAAAATTACGCAGGATATCTGTTTTTTTCTATTCCGAACACGCCGTTTCATCCCCATCGACACGAGGAGACAAGCTTTTTTTGAGTTCGGAAAAAACGGAACGAATATGGAAATCCGTAATTCCCGGCTTGATTTCAGCCGCATCCGGGTGTATATTTTGCTGAAATTCGGCAATTTGCCCGCCGTCGAGCTCAAAAAACAGGAAAGGAATCCCGCCATGAGAGTTATGGCAATCAATGGCAGTCCACGCAAAAACTGGAACACTGCGAAAGTTCTGCAGAGCGCCATGAAAGGCGCGGAGGCCGCCGGAGCGGAAACGGAATTTGTGAACCTTTACGATCTCAGTTTCTGCGGTTGCAAGAGCTGTTTCGCCTGCAAAATCAAAAACTCCAAAACCGGGGGCGTGTGCGCCATCCGCGACGAACTCCGTCCGGTACTGGAACGTGCCCGGGAAGCGGATGTGCTGATACTCGGCACGCCGGTATATTACAGTTATCCCACCGGTGTGATGCGTTCTTTCATGGAGCGCCTCATGTTCCCCGTCGGCACTTATCTCTATGAGAACGGACGGCATGTCACCTTGCGGGACAAGGTCATCCCGACGGCAATGATCTTCACGATGAACTGCCCGGAAAATTATATGAAACAGATCGGCTACCCGCCGATTCTGGAGGAAAATACCAAGGTCATGGCGGACATATTCGGGTACAGCGAAACGCTTTACGTCTGCAATACGTATCAGTTCAACGACTATTCGCGCTACGACTTCAATCTCTTCCGCGAAGAGGATAAGCGCAAATACCGCGACGAACATTTCGCAATTGATCTGCAAAACGCCTATGACCTCGGGCGGCGGCTGACGGAAAAAGCGGGAGCATGACCCATCCCGGTCGCCGTTATCATAACCGCCGGGCGTACCGGTCCGGGTTCCCCGGCGGCGGAATGCGAACTCTGTCAAACAGCTGCGATGACGGCAAAAAACGCGCCGAATGGCAGAACATTTAACAGGAGAAACTCCTTCCATGTACATGATGAAAACAGAGATCCCGTTTACCAGGACGGGAAAGGACAATAAGCTCAAGCTGCACGAGGCGGTCGGAATGATGATGGACTGCTGTCAGTTTCAGGAGTATCAGGAAAAGAAATTCTGCGACTATCTGCGGACGAACGAAATCGCGATTTTTCTCTTTTCCATTCAAATCGACATTCTGCGCTGGCCGGAATTCCGGGAAAACGTAACGACCGCGGTCAAAATATACGGATGCAAATCCATTTACGGCCTGCGGCGGCTAACCATGCGGGATGAGCGGGGCGCCCTTTGCATGATCGCCAACGCGACCGGCGCTTTTTTCGATCTCCGGCAGGGAAAAGCCTTGAAAATCGACCCGTCGGAATTCGGCATCCAATACGATGAGGCGGAACCGATGGAGTGTCTGCCACGCAAGATTCCGATTCCCCCGGAATCCGGGGAAAAAGGGTCCCCGTTTCCGGTAACGCCTTCGTCACTTGATCCGAACGGTCATCTGACCAGCGCGATGTATTTCGCGATCGCAGGGGATGCGCTGCCGCCGGACTGCCGTTTCAACCGGGTGAGAATGGAATTCAAAAAACAGATCAAATCGGGACATGCCGTCCAGCCGGTGCGATATGATACCGCGGACAGCAGGCATGTCGTGGATTTGCTGGATGACGAAGGAACGTCCTGCGCCGTGGCGGAGTTTTCGACCTGGCGGGACGGCAGTGAAGACTGAGGGAGACCACCAACCATGAATGACGTAATCATCGAACGCAACCGCGGTACAATGCGCCGTTTCGAAACCTGCATCAACACAAACGACCTGTCGCTGGGAGAAGAACTGATCTCCTCTTCGGCGGCATTCACAACGCCGGTCTCGCCTGAACCGCTCCATGGGGCGAAAGGATACCTGAGCGTTGTGGAATTCATGCGCAGAAGTTTCCCCGATGTTCAGTGGAAACTTGTGAATATGGTCTCCGACGAAACGACGGTTGCCGTGCAGTGGTTGTGTACCGGAACCTTTTCCGGCGACGCCCCGTTTGCCGGACTTCAGCCGAACGGCAGACAATTCTCGACCACGGTCATGAACTTCTACACGTTTGACGCCGACGGCAAAATCATCGACGATGTCGCCGCAACCGGCATAGCGGGAATCCTGCAGGGCATCGGCGCTTTCCCGCCTGCGAATTGAAATGCCGTTTCCCATATCGAAAACCAGAGGAACGAAACACAAGGCGGATTTGTCCCGCGCGAAACAACCGTCCCCGCTGAAAAAAGAGAAATACTCCCGAATACACAACGCATGAAAAGGAAGTTTTTGCCTATGAAACCGTTTTTTATTGCTCTTGCCGTTATCGCGGTCATATTCGTCTGCATCGTGGTGGCGGGAGCTCTGATGATCAGGAAGAAGGAAGCGCCTCCGATTCCGCTTACCGCCAACCTCCGGGGCAGAATCGCGATTGTCGTCTATTCTCAATCCAAAGTGCGCAATACGGCGGAGGTCGCAGAGTGGATCAGGAAGAACACAGGCGGCGACATGTTTTCCCTCGAAATGGAAACGCCTTATCCGGAGCCGTATTCCGAGACGCTCAAAGCCGCCTCGAAGGATATTTCGGAGGGCAAACATCCCGCTCTTGTTGATGTCCCGGACCTGTCCGGCTACGACATCGTGTTCCTCGGCTCCCCGATCTGGTACGGGACCTATGCGCCGCCCGTGGCAACGTTCCTTGATTCGGACAAACTCGCGGGCAAGGTCGTTGCGCCGTTCTGCACGCACGGCGGCGGAGGCGAGGGACATTTCTTCGCCGACCTCAGGAAGGAATGCCCCGAAGCGCGTATTCTTGACGGGCTTGTCATTCGCGGATCGAACCAGATCGAACGCCGCCTTGGCGTCGGCGTCACCTCCCACCATACCGAAAACGATGTCATAACCTGGCTCAACAGCCTTTTCCCGGCTGACGGGCCGCAACCGCAAGGAGAACAGAAATGAAGAAAAATCTCGGTATTGTCCAGGCAGTGTTTCCCATGCCCGTACTGATCGTTGCCGCCTACGACGAGCATGGCGCCGTTCAGGCGATGAATGCGGCCTGGGGACAAATCTGCAACTCCGACCGCATTGCGTTGTTCATTGATGAAGAGCACGCGACCACGCAGGCGCTGCTGAAGACCAAATGCTTCACGGTCTCATTGGCGGACAAGGCGCACATGGACGTTGCCGATTTCCTCGGGATCGCCTCCGGAAACAAGATGCCGGACAAATTCGCCCGCACCGGCTATCATGCCGTCAAATCGGCGGCCATGAATGCTCCCGTCATCGACGAATTCCCTGTGGTGATGGAATGCGAGCTCGCCGAAGTCGTGTCCACGGACAGTTTCTACTGCATTGTCGGCAGGATCGTGAACACGGCCGCGGAAGAACGGGCGCTGGATGAAGCGGGGAAAGTCGATCCGTCCAAACTCGACATCATAGCGTTCGACCAGTTCCGCCACGGCTATTACGCGATGGGCGGACAGGTCGGCAAGGCATGGAACGCGGGCGCGGCCCTGATGAAAAAATAACCTGCGCGTTTTCTGTCCCAACGAGGACACGGAGAATGAAAAGGCTTCTGTTATTCATCACGGCTCTGTTCATGACGGCAGGGTGTTCCTTCCACGGGAATCCGCAGCGGTGGCCGGAATCCGATCCTGTTTCCGGCGCCGCCGCGCTACAGGGGAAAACCGCGTTCGAGACATCTCCGTACTATCCCCGGCTTGATTTCTACAACGGGGAAATAACCCCCACTCTGAAGCTGATAAAAAGGTTCCGCACCTGCCAGCAGACCACGGAATACACCTGCGGCGCCGCTTCCCTGCGGATGGTGCTCAATCACTGGGGCATGGCGGACAAAACGGAACGCGCATTGGCGGAGGAACTGGATATCCGTCCGGAGGACAATCCGAAGAACGGCGCTTACGGCTGTTCCGCATCCGCACTTGAAACCGCTCTGAAAAAAAGAGGAATCCCGGTTCTTCCCCGGCAGGATTTCGAAACGCCGGAACGATTTGCGGATTTCGTAAAAAGCCGGCTGGAAGCGGATTGTCCGCTGCTGGTGGAATGGAGCGCATGGGGCGGACACTGGACTGTTATTATCGGATACGACGATATGGGGACTCCGGCCATTTACGACGATGTGCTGATCATGGCGGATCCCTACGACACTTCCGATCATCTTCAGGACGGCTATGCGATCGTCCCGGCGGAACGGTTCTTCTACGAGTGGTTCGATGCGGGAGTGCTTTCTCCGGGGATCATGCGTCAGCAGTATCTTGCACCCGTTAAGCCGGATAGGGTGAAGTCTTCAAAATGAGATCATCCTGCTCCTTCTTATGTTTTTTTTTCTGAAGATTATTCCGAACCGATACAATAATATCCGCTGTATAATCGTTAAATAAGAAATAGACAGGACTCGGACCTCAACATATTACTCATTCTATTCCAAACAAACAGTCATGAAGGAGTTTTTTATGAAACAAATGTTCAACAGGATGTTGTCTGCCAGTTCGGTTGTCGCCGGAACCATGCTTGTCGCCACGATGCTGTCAGCCCAGGCTCCGGGCGGCGCGGCTCCGGGCGGCGCCCCTGCAATGGGCGGCGGCTTCCAGATGCCTCCCGGAGGATTCCAGATGCCCGAAGGCGGGTTCCCCGGTTTTGGCGGCGGTCAGGGCGGAATGCCCCCGATGGGCGGCTTCGGCGGCGGTCAGGGCGGCATGCCCCCGATGGGCGGTTTTGGTGGCGGCCAGGGCGGGTTCCCGATGATGGGCGGTTTTGGCGGCGGCTTCGGCGGCGGTTTCCCCGGAATGGGCGGCGCTCCCGGCGGCCAGCAGCAGGAAGCCAAACCGGACAAGGGCAGCCAGCTCCCGAAGGGATACAACGCCGACGGCCCGACCTATGCCAAGGTCGATCTCTGCACGCCTGACAAGAAATGTCCGGTCTGCTCCCTCTGGGATGCGGCCAAGAAAGAATGGAAAGACATCGAACCGCTGAAAAAGAACGGCAGCGGAAGAAGCATGTTCGGAATGTTCGGCATGGGCGGAGGAAACGGCGTCATGCAGCACAACGGCAAGCCGATCGGAGCCAAGCAGATCGCCGACATCAAATATCTGGCCGACGCCTCCAACGCCCAGTACATGGATGCTTATTTCCCCGAGATCAAGGAAGGCCAGAAGGTCCCGGCCATTCTCTTTATCCACGGCGGAGCCTGGTGGATGGGCAGCGCCCGCGGCAACAACACCTTTTTGGTCGATCAGCTCGTCAAAGCCGGTTATGCCGTCTTTGCCCTCAACTATCGTCTCACCAACGAGGCGCTCTTCCCGCGTCAGATCAACGACGCCAAGGCCGCCGTCCGCTGGATTCGCGCTCATGCGAAGGAACACGGCATTGATGCCGACCACATCGGCACGATCGGCGACTCTTCCGGCGGACACATGGCGGGCATGCTCGGCACCACCAGCAATCTGAAAGGACTCCTGATGGGCGACATCGCCGATAACGCCGAGTATTCCTCCTCCGTTCAGGCGGTTGTCGACCTCTTCGGCCCGATGAATGGTCTCACCGCGGAACAGCAGGGCAAAGATGAAGCCCCGGTAGCAGGCAGATTGCAAATGGGATACGACGGAGAAGGAAGCTTCTACAGCACCTTTGTCGGCGTCACGATCCGCACGGCCCGTGAAACCGATCCCACGCCGGTTCAGCTCGCCGATCCCGGCATGTATGCCCATACGCTTGATCCCAAGACGGCGCCTGGCTTCCTGATCCAGCACGGAACCGTGGATACCACTGTCCCGCTCGGATCCTCCAGAGAATTCGCGGAAACCGTGACCAAATACATCGGCAAGGACAAGGTCAGTTTTGAAATCTTCGAAGGCGCGACGCACGAAAACGAACGTTTCTTCGAAGAAAAGAATTGCAAACACATCATCGAATTTTTCGACAAGTATTTGAAGCCGAAGAAATAATCCCTAACTCAAAACGCAATCAGTTATTCAAAGACCATTTCCTCACGGATTTGGTCTTTTTTTTGCAATCCGGAAAGACGCGGACCTCGAATCTCATTGCCGGTCTACAACAAAAAACGACAACTCAAAACCGCAGCAGCCTGACGATCTGACTTTTTTATGATATTTCGCCATCCTCTCTTGCATTTTCCCGCAAAAGATGATATATCGTCAGAAATGCTATCACTTCAAGGTGTTGAGGCGTCAACTCGGAACCGGCCCCGGCAAGTGATTCCCCCCGAGGACGGTATAATCGGAACCATTGGACCGCACAGAAAATCCTTTTATCAAGCGCGGTTCATTCCGGCAAAACCGGTCAGGCTTTCTTTTTAACGGATTTGCCGAGCTGGTATGCCTGATCCGGATACTTCGTGCTCTTGATCGCGCCGACCGGCCACACGCCGGAGGCAATGACCTGTCCGGCATCCGTCCAGCCGAGATACTTCAGCAGGACCTCGTAATGCGATTTGATCGGCACGGCTTCGGATTTGGCGGTGTTCGCATAGGTCATGAGCAGGACGGCCTGCTTCGGGACATGGATCTTCCCGTTGATGGCGTAGAAGCGGTCGATGACGGTCTTGATCTAGGCAGAGATACCGAAATAATACATCGGCGTGGCGAACACGACCATGTCGGCGTCTACAATGTGCTTGCGGACGAACTCGAAATCGTCCTTGAAGACGCACGGACCATTCATGCCGCAGGAATTGCATCCCGTGCACGGATGCACGTCCTTGAATGCCGCATCGAATCTGACGACCTCGTGTCCGGCTTCCCCGGCGCCTTTCGTGAATGAATCGGCCAGTGTGCTGGAATTGCCGCCCTTGCGCGGACTTCCCGTGATAACCAGAATCTTCATTTTGTTTTTGTCTCCTTTATCGGATTTGGAGTCGTCGGCGAACGATCCCAGCACGCCGCCAAGCGACAGCGCCGCTGTGGTCACCAGCGCGCCTTTGATGAATTGTCTCCGGTCCATACGATCATTTCTCCTCAATTCCGCCTGAATCCATCTTTCTGAAAATGGTGTTCATGTGTGCCGGGTCAAGCGGGTTCATCGTGACCAGACGCAGGGACTTTATCATGTGCGGCGTCCCCTCCTTGTACGTACGGAAGTGAGGCGTGGCAAGATGCGACTGGTAGCCTTCCTCGCCCCGGTAGATTTCCACGATGCGGATGATGCAGGGATCTTCCGCCGCCTGCATCGGGAAAATGCACACGACTCCGTTTTCTTTCGCAACGGATTCCGCGCCGACCGTGCGTGCCGAATCAAGGTACGCATCCAGCCATTCGGGATAGACTTCGATTTCAGCGATACGGACAAGGAGTTCTTCGGCTTCCATCCTGCTTTCTCCTTTTTGTGAGGGTGAGGGTGCGTGGTTGCTGACGCATGAAACACATGCCAGGAGCATGCTTGAAAGAACGAAAAGAACGAATCTGCTCATGATGTCACTTCCCCCCGGCCGCGGCACGGTAGGCGGCATCGTCCACGGGTTCCAGCCATTCATTGCGTGTGCCCTCTCCGGGAACTTCCACGGCAAGATGCTGGAACCAGCAGTCCGGAGCCGCGCCGTGCCAGTGTTTGACTCCGGCGGGGATATTTACCGTATCGCCCTTGCGGATTCGCTGTGCGGGCTTGCCCCATTCCTGATAATAGCCCTCTCCGGCAGTGACGATGAGGATCTGTCCTCCACCCTTGTCCGCGTGATGGATATGCCAGTTGTTCCGGCATCCGGGCTCAAACGTCACGGCAAAAACGCCGACCTGACTGGTGGAGACCGGAGCCAGAAAACTCCGCCCGATGAAATACTGCGCGTAGGCAGTGTTCGGTTCGCCAATGGGGAACACGGACCAGTCCGCAGGGAGCTGTTCGGGTTCGGCGGGACGGCAAACTCGTGCAACGATTGCCGCGCCCTGTTCATCCGTCACGCCGTTGTTCTTTGCGATTTGGAGGTGAGACTTCATCTGAGGCTCGGTTTCGGGCCGTGCCGCCAGCGCAGCGACGGTCAGAAGTTCGCGGGTGCGCCAGTCCACGTTGTCGCGGGCGAAGATGTCGCCGAAGAGATGGGCTTTCAGATATTCATCGAGCTGAGGATGGAAATCGAAAAGACCGCCCTTGACGGGAGCGCCGCAGAGCCTGGTCTGATTGTCGGTCCCGAAGTCAATGGATTTCCCCGCGGGAAGCGCGGACGGCTGTTTCCCCTCGGGAACAGGACGATTCGAGGCGGCACGTTCGTTCACCACGTTTTGCAGCGTGGTCGCGGCGTTCAGGGCGCGGGGGAAACCGCAGTAGGCATAAAGCTGTCCGACATACTCCTTCGCCTCGGCGAGCGTAAGTCCAGCATCGAATCCGCGGTTCAGCGCGGAAGCCAGTGTTTTCTGTTCGCCGCGGGCGACGGCGGCTCCGATGTCGACGATGACCTGTTCTTTGACGGTCAGAATGTTCATGGTTATCTCCTGTTCGGTTTCGGGTTCGGCGGCAGGCAGCATGGCTGCCGCGGCAAGCATGACGCAAAGGATCAGAGGTTTCATTTTACCGCACCTGTTTGTTTCAGCCATTTGTCAACGGCCTGTTCCGTTGCCGTCGCGTCTTTCTGGGCGGTCGTGCCGCGCAGACTCAGGCCGTTCTGTTCGACCTTCGCGCCGGGAAATGCTGTTCTTTGGGTTCCGACCGGACAGGCGATTCCCCAGTCCATGACATACACGACGCCGTTCTGCCCCAGCATGATGTTTTCCGGCTTGAGGTCACAATGGACGATCCCTCTTCGATGGCAATACTCAATGGCATCGCAGACCTTGAGGAAACCTTCCAACCTTGTTTGAAGGGCCCGCTCGAAACGGCGGGAGGATGTTTTGTTTCTGGCGTTTTTCTCCCGGCACTGCCTCAAGTATTCTTTCAGCGTAATGCCGTTGATCAACTGCATGGCCAGATGCAGACCGTCCTGGCTATCCGTGTCCAAGCTGAAGATCGGAACGATGGCCGGGTGATCCAGCTGGGCATTGAGTTTCGCCTCGGAAATGAATTTTTTGATGCTCCCGGCACGGGCCAGATGTTCTTCTTTCAGGGATTTTATGATGACATCGCGTCCCAGCACGAGGTCTTTCGCCAGAAAGATTCGTCCGAATCCGCCCTCGGCGATCATCTTTCTGATCTGATAGCGCTTCCCGCTTTTCTCCAGAGTGCGGCGGAATTCCAGCGAGGAATCCGCATTCAGATCGACGGTCTCAATCGTTTTATGTGAGCCCTCAATGACAATATCGCTCCGCAGGGAGCCGGATTTGCTTCCAGTCTCTGTGCCCGACGTGTCACTCATCACCAAAGTGTGTTCTATGTCGCCCTGTTCCGCCATGTCCATGTTCCTCTGTTGCCGTTCATTGTGGGGAGGAGCTGTTCCCGGATTATTTTAAAATACATCTGCTTCGTAAGAAATCAAGAGTCCAATACGGAATGAATACGTACGGATCAGTGTTGCCCTATTCGGTGTTGAGTTCGAAACATTACCGCTTTTTTCTTTGATTTGTTCGTAAAGTGGATTTATGTTCCGGTGTGATGTCTGGTTCTTGAACATGCATGGTGGCAGGATTGCAGAGATCCTGAGAATGCGTGTTGAGCAGTTCCTGATAGTAATGCTTTTTATACCGCAGGATATCCATCTGCTCGTTGAGCAACTTCAGTTCTTCTTCCAGTTTCTTTTCCTGTGCGGAAATGATTTCCGCACGAGCCGGGATTGTGGAATCTCCCTGCAAACACATGTTGATATATCGGCGAACCTCCGGGATTGGCAGACCGGTCATGCGAAGACAATGGATAAGCTTCAACCAGGCAAGATTATGGTCGGAGAAAAGGCGCACATTGCCTGGAGACCGATCGACTTCAGGGATGAGTCCGGCATTGTCGTAATAGCGTACCGTGTAGCCGGTGAGTCCGAGCATATCGGCGGCTTCCTTGACGGTATATTGCGGGGTGCGGTCGGTCAGCCCTTCAAACGGATTGGCGGGTTTCTTGGTTTTCATGAATATCTTCCTTTCCGGCGGATTATCCGGGCCTGTTTCCGTTTTTCCGGAAATCCTTTCCATTGTATTCCGGTTATGCGTTTTCATAGACCGAAAAGCCTTGATGCCTGTTTCATCTTTTCCCTCACGGGAACTCCGAACGGGCAGCGTTTTTCACATGCGCCGCAGGCAATACATTCCGATGCATGGTGAGGCAGAAGCCTGTAGTGTTCCCTGACGGTTTCAGGGACTTCGCCCTGCGCCAGCGCCAGATTCAGGAACTTGTTCACGTTTGCCACACTGAGTCCCTTCGGACAAGGCGCACAGTGTCCGCAGTACATGCAGTGCCCGGACCAAGTGCATTTTTCCACATTCGAAAGTACGCCCGCATAATCCTTTTCCGCATCGGAAGCGTCACACCACGCCAGCGCCTGACGGATCTCGTCTACCGTTTTGCATCCCGCCATTACCGCGGCGACGGCCGGACGGGAAAGAGCGTAGTCCATCGCCTGAACAGGTGTCAGGGCTTTGCCGAACATCGACAGATCGGCTTTCAGAAGATCGCCTCCGGCAAATACCTTCATCACGTCAATGCCGACACCCTCTCGTGCGCAGAGTTCATACAGAGTTTCGCGATCCGGGTCCAGATTGTGAAAACTGCGTTCATACACTTCGTCCGCCCAGAGCTGTTCCACGTCCTCGTTCGGCGGCTGCATGTCGTAGCACGGATTCACGGAAAACATCAGGACATCGACAAGCCCTGTTTCGACAGCCTTTCTGGCTATGAGCGGATTATGGCTGGAAAGCCCGATACAGCCGATTGTGCCGGACTCCTTGAGGCTTTTCACATATTCGATGAATTCACCTTCAAAAATGCGGTGGTAATCCGCCTCCTCGTCGCTGTAATGGATCATTCCGACCTCGATGTGATCGGTCTCCAGGCGATTCAAAAGGTCTTCAAACGATGCTTTTGCTTCGGCGACATCGCGGGTTCGTTCGCATTGGCCATTTTTCCACGCCGAACCGATGTGTCCCTGAATGACGAACCCGTCGCGTCGTCCCCTCAGGGATGTTCCAATTGCGGACCGCACCTTCGGATCGGACGCATAGATGTCAATGAAGTTGATTCCATTGTTGATGGCGAAATCCATCATCTTGCGAGCCTGTTGCTCTGTTTTGCCTGTGAAACCTTCGCATCCGAGCGCAACTGCGCCGACTTTGATTCCGGTTCTTCCGAGTTGACGGTATATCATTGCGTAACTCCAGTATCAAAATGTTTTCAGATTGTTGTCGACAGCAATGGTTTGAACTTCGGTCATTACTTGAAATCGGCGGCGATCTGTTTCATGAACGAAGGAATGTCAATCTGCTGCGGGCATTTCTTCTTGCATGCTCCGCAACCGACACAGGCGGAAGCCCGTTCTTTTTCCTTCATGGCGTCGTAGACAAGTTTCGCGTGAAAAAGCGGAAGACCGCCTTTGACCTGATTCAGCAAAGCAAGGTTTCGGGGAATGCTCACGCCGAACGGACAGGGAGAACAGTAACGACACGCCGTGCAGGGAACGGCTCCCGATTTTCTATAGACGGCGAGTGCCTGTGCTATGACCTTGCGCTCCTCGTCCGTAAGCGGCACCATCGGAGAGAATGTCTTGATGTTGTCCTCCATTTGCGCAAGGTCCGACATGCCGGAAAGCACCACCTGGACAGTGGGAAGAGAAGCGGCGTAGCGAAGCCCCCATGACGCCGTGCCGACCTTCGGATTCGCATCGTCGAATACTTTCTTTGATTCCGGCGTAAGCTTGACGAGCGTACCCCCCTTCAGCGGTTCCATGATGGAAACGGGAATGCCAAGTTTGGTGAGGACTTCATATTGTTCTCCGGAACGGCAAAGCTCCCAGTCCAGGTAGTTCAACTGAATCTGAACAAGTTCCCATGGATACGATTCTGCGATTTCCTTCAGCGTTTCCGGTTCGCCATGGAAAGAAAATCCGATGTGCCGGATTTTTCCTTCTTCCTTCATTTTCTTCATGAACTCAAGCGTCTTGATCTCTTTCGCCTTCTTCCAATGCGCCTCATTCAGCCAATGCAGGAAATAGAAATCGAAGTATCCGGCCTTTGTTCGCTCAAGCTGTTCTTTGAAAAATCGCTCATTGTCCGCCTCGGTGTTCATCATGACGATCGGCATTTTGTCCGTCAGGAAGTAGGAGTCGCGTTTATATTGGTTCAGGACAGCGCCTGCGAATTTTTCACTCTCGCCATCGTGATACATATATGCCGTGTCAAAGTAATTGCATCCGGATTCCATGGCCTTTGCCACCATCTTTTCTCCGAGTGCATAGTCGACCTTCCCGTCTTTCTGGGGCAGCCTCATCATGCCGAAGCCCAGAAGCGGAAGCGTCAAATCCGTCCCCCGGTACGGACGCCGCGTTACCTGTGGTTTTGTACTGTTCGTTTTCGTGTTCATTGTTTCTCCTGTTTCGGTTGCGGAAAAGACTTTTTCCATCGAGGCAAGCGCTGCGATAGTCAGGGCGCTTTTCAGAAAATCACGTCTATTCATATGGGGCCTCGCCTTAGTGGGTTGATTTCACCGGACAAAGTTTGTCATTGCGCCAGTTTCTGTACACGGGGGTTGAATGCCTTGTTCCCGTCCAGCCTGAATGCACTTCATGACCCAGATCATGTTTCTCGACAGATTGCGCAATGTCTGAAGTCCTTCGGGATCCTGAGGAACATCCGACTTTGTCAGCGCGTGGAATTCGTTCCAGTAGGTGCTTCCGACCGTGAGCATCTGGGAAATGCCGGCATACTTGTTCAATACGTCGAATGACGCGCTTGTTCCCGCACGTCGAGCAACAACAATCGAAGCGACAGGCTTGTGCCGAAACGCGACGTAGAGATCCGAACACATGCTCGAAAAGAATACACGGTCAAGAAAACTTTGGACCCGTCCGCTCGGATGCGCGTAGTAAACAGGTGTGCCGAAAACGAAACCATCAGCTTTTGCCGCCTTTTCCACAAAGCTGTTGACCGCATCATCGTTGAAAACGCAGCGTTTCAGTTCCGCGCATTTCCCGCAGCCAATACAGTCATGCAAGGGCTTGCTGCCTACGCAAACGATTTCTGTCTCCACACCGTTTTCAGCGAAGACTTCCGCCATGACGTCAAGGCCCGCACGGGTCGAACCGTTGGCATTGCCGCTTCCGTTTAACATCAGAACTTTCATTATGTTTCCTACGGGGTTAGGTTCAATCGGCTGTCAGTGCTGTCCAGCCGGTCAGATTCTGTTTGGGGATTATTTATCTGTCGACTTGTTTTTAACACTATACACCTTACAGTTACTGTAAGTCAAATGCGTTTTCCGTTTTTTTCAAAAAAAAGACTGGTTGGATCCTACTTTGCAATGGCATTAAGGAACCTCGGCACGACGGTCGCACCCGCAAGAGAAAAGTTTTTCGATTCACGTGTCGTACCCGTCACATCTGTCGACTGGCTTATTCCACATTTTTTAATACCCTGGTCTTTTCACAATGCCCTATTCCCCTGAGGGATAACGCCCGAAATGGAATCATTTGCGACAAAAAGCCGGATAAACCGACAAAAAAAGTCGCAAACCGACTGCTTTTTCACATTTTTTGAGCATGGAAAGCGACAATGAAACCGACAACAGTCCCAGAAAATGCGGTTTCAGCGTTTCTCCAAATATCGCTTCAGAAGAAATGAACAGAAATAGGGAAATGTCGTGATCGTTTCCGTCCGGCCGATGTTGGCATGGGCGAACTTGATGCCCTCCTTAATCTCCGGGTAGTGATCGGATGCAATCAGCGTCCGAAGCGACTTCGAAACTGTGTTTCCGGCCTTGACCTCGACAGGAATCAGGCTGTCCGCAGTCCGTACAAAGAAATCCTCTTCCAGCGTGGATGTTTCTTTTTTGTAGTAGTACAGGTCGTACCCGGCCTTGCTTAATGCCTCAGCCACGAAGTTTTCGTAAAGAGCGCCCTTGTACACGCCAAGATTCTGATTATTCCTCAAATCAGCAGCCGCTTCCTCATCAAGCATCGCGACCAGAAGTCCCGTGTCGGCGAGGTAGAGTTTATATTTCGATTCATCGTAATTGCCCTTCAGGGGGAGTTCAGGGAAATTCAGGCAATAACAGATGGAGATGACGCCTGCATCCAGGAGCCACTGTACACAGCCGAAATACTCGCGGGAACGCGCCCCTTTTGCCACCTTGCTGAATTGGAATTTCTTGTTTTCCTTCGCCAGTTGAGGCGGGATGCTGTTGAAGACGGAAAGGATTTTCGACTGATCCAGTCCCTCAGCGTACTTTTGGATATCCTCCTGGTAGTCCAGCAGGAGCTGTTTCTGAATGTCCAGAGTTCCCTCGAACGTCTTACGTTCTACATAACGGCTGAGCACGGCAGGCATCCCGCCGAGAAGAATGTAGTCCATGAACAGCGAAAAGTATTTGTTCAGTTCGGCATGGGAAAACGGCCTGGATTCCAGCATGTGTTCGAGCATGTCTTCGGCCAGGTCGTCCGGATACCCGATGCTCCAGAGGAATTCCTCAAAGTCGAAGGACCGCATGAAATAATCGGTCTTGTAGCCCACGCTGTGCGATTCGATCCGTTTGCGCTGGATGCCGAGCAGCGAACCGCTGCAAATCACGTCGAATCGGCCGTCTGTCTTAAAAAACTTGAGCGAGGTCGTGATCTCGGGGAACTCCTGAATCTCATCAAAGAAGATTAGCGTCTCCCCCGGCTCGAAGCGGAGGGACGGGTCCATGCGGGAGATTAACCGTATGATGGAATCCGCACCGAAACCTTCCTCTGTCACACGTTTGAACTGTGGTTTCTCTACGAAATTGATTTCGATAACATTCTTGTAATTTGCCTGACAGAAATGCCGGACGGTCTCCGTTTTTCCCACCTGTCTGGGGCCACGAATGATCAATGGAAGATGCCCCGGACTCTGCTTCCATGTCTGTAGAAATGCATCGGCTTTGCGTTTGAGATACATACCCGCCTCCATGTGTTTGAGTGTTTGTCTTCATCAATATAGCACCGCTGGCAAATAAAATCAAGTATAGAATCACAAAAACATAGCATTTCTCTTAAGAATATTCACAAAATCACGACATAAAAAAGCATAGGCTATTCACAAAACAGCATGGCTGGAAGCTGAGTAGGATCACAAAATCATAGCCTCATCTTGGCACTATCCCCAAATCTCTTTTGACACAAAGAGTCTTTTCTTCTTTCTCGCACCCGTAAGAAAAAAGGTTTTCGATTTACGTGTCGTACCCGTCATGTCCGTCGTTCTTCACATAAACCGAGAGCTTCAAATGTTCCTGAAAAACAACTTTTTACCTTGAAAAACGAAAGATGCCTGCTATATTACTTTCAGAGCCAAGTTGCCATCCAGCTTCTTCTCCCTCAAAAGTTGAAGGACCAATACGCGTTCAAGACGGAAGTGGCGTTGGCATGTTTGCAATTCAAGGAGGCGCTTCAATGAAAAAACTTGATCCAGCCATAACCGACTATTACGATCAAGAAGTCGTCAAGATGATTGCAGAAAAGTATGGGTACTCTCCAATGGATGCGTTGAGGCAGTTCGTTTTTTCCAAAACACACGAGCTCCTTGAGGATGAGGAGACTGGTATGACATCCTTTGGTGCTGGAGCTGTCTTTGATATCTGGGAAGCAGAAAAAGTTACAGGCGATCCCCGCAATTCGGTCTACATCAGGGAGGAATGAAATGTCTGCGGAAATGTCTTTTTTTATCTACCTGCTTGAACAGTACGCGATGTATCGCAAGGCCAAAACCAGCGACATCCTAAGGGAATGGGATCAGAAACAGGTCACGCAGACGATTTTCGACAACTACTGGGGATACCACACCGAGCGCATCGAAAATGCCTTTCAGGACATTGACAGCAGGCTTCAAACAGGGAAATCCGCCTGGTAAGACGGCAAAAGAACGTGCATAGTTTCTCCTGACAAAAGAATCATTTCTTCTTTCTCGCACACGTAAGAGAAAAGTTTTTCGATTTACGTGTCTTACCCGTCATACCCGTCATCTGAGATTTATTTGAGCTTGTTTTCTCTATGTAAGGCTGACGAGTTCAGGATACGTTTGCACAAGTCCTTAATTACTTCGCCCGCAATGATCAAACCGACCACGGACGGAACAAACGCGGTTGATCCGGGAATATCACGGCGCACGGTGCATTTGCGTGTGCCGGGCGGACAGATGCAATGATTCCTGCAGCTGATGAACGGATCGTCCAGGGGGCGCGTCGGCTTTTCCGCCGAATAAACGACCTTCAGGTGTTTGATGCCACGCCTCCGGCATTCCTTGCGCATGACCTTGGCCAACGGTCTGAATATATCGACTTCTATAATACCGCTCGTGTTCATGAAAGACTGGGAAATCGCACTCCTGTTGAGGTAGAGGAAGCGTTTTTCGCTCGAAGTTGAAAAAAATGGGTATTTTGGATGTGTCTCAATCAGACTGTCCAAAATACCCTACGCGTATCAGATGGTGGAGGTGAGGGGAGTCGAACCCCTGTCCTGAGAAGGCATAGCGGCAACGTCTACATACATGTTTTGCCTTTGATGCTTATCGTCGCGCCGAGGGCCGGCAAACGGGCTTCATTGCGACTGTTCCGTCTGAAATCTCGTTCCATGGCGGCGGAAAAACCATAAGAACCAGGACGCGGATTATCGCCTTGTTCCCCCAGCGCCCGTCGGGGAGAAGACGTCGCCGCAGCTAATCAGGCAGCGAGTGCGTACTCTTCGTTCGCAGTTGTTTGGTCGACCGATGATTAACGAGGCCAACGATCATCCTCGGTATGCAGTTGACGTTCAGCGCGACCAGTCGAAACCGGGACACCCCCATTCAACAGTTGAGACACATAACTATACACCGTCTGCGAAGAAAAAGCAAGCCCGGCGCGGGAAAAAAGCAGAAGCCCGGTGCGGAAAAAAGCAGAGCCCGGCGCGGAAAAAAGCAGAGCCCGGTGCGGGAAAAAAGCAAGCCCGGTGCGGGAAAAAAGCAGAGCCCGGCGCGGAAAAAAGCAGAGCCCGGTGCGGGAAAAAAGCAGAGCCCGGCGCGGAAAAAAGCAGAGCCCGGTGCGGGAAAAAAGCAGAAGCCCGGCGCGGGAAAAAAGCAGAAGCCCCGGTGCGGGAAAAAAGCAGAAGTCCCGCTTTTCCGCGGGAGCGCCGTTCCCCCGCCGGTCGTGGCGTACGTGTTTGCGGCAGACCGCGAGACGGCGGGCGCGTGGGGTCAGAATTTCGACAGGACGGTCAGCAGGAAGTTTCTGGCGGCATCCTCGTTGCCGTTATAGATCTCCGTCGCGGCCTGAAAGGAAAACCATTGCTTCGAGGGCGACCATTTACGGCGGAAAGCATAGAAACTGCCGACCGTCTCCTCCGGCCCGGTGTACCAGACGAGCGTCAGGACGGGCGTATTTCTGATCCTGGAACGGATCTCGGTCACGGGCAGGCTGCGTCCATCCGGCAGTGCAAGCAAGACGACGGATTCGGAGAGGATCAGCGCGCCGCCGGAGCGGATGCAATGGCTTGCCGGATGTATCTTGTGGATGTCGTTGCCGCATTTCACCTTCAGGATGCTGCATTGGAAAACGCCGTCGGTGATGGAATACTGATGCGCTTCGGCGCCTTCGAAGAATCGGATGGAGCTTTCCGAGAGCGGGATCTCGGTTTTTGTGAAGCCTTCCGCCTCGGCGGTCAGGTCGGGCAGGAACGGCGCCGCGGATTTCCCCGATCCGCGCGCGAGCATCGTCCCCGTGAGGATCGCCGCCGCCACGAGCAGAAACCAGAAAACGTCGCGTTTCATCGTGAATCCGGTGAGCATGAAAACGGCGCATGCCGTTGCACACAGGAGCGCCGCGCCGAGTTTCAGGAAGAGCACCGTCCGCGGCTGGATCAGGAGATGTCTGCACAGCAGGAACGTCGTGCTCGTGCAACTGAGCGAAAGCACCAGGAAGGCGGGGATCAACGCCCAGGCGGCGTTCCATCCGCAGAAAAACCACACCCCCGTCCACCAGAACCAGGTCCCCGCCAGGATCCTGATGAAGTAGATCTGCTTGACGATGCCGCCCGCATAGAGGACGGCCGCCGCCGCCATGGCGAGAAGCGCGAACCAGTCCTTCTTTTCCTGTTTCGCGGAATCGATCGCGGCAGGCGCGCCGCACACCGCGAGCAGCAGGAATGCGAGGAAGAAAATCCAGTTCGTGCGGTCCATGGGCGAAGTCCACCAGGAGTGGAGGGAATACGGCAGCGTGCAGAAGAACGGGATGCCCGCCAGGAAAACGCCCGCAAGGCGTTTCTTTGGCACGGGCCGGGAGGCGGCCGCCGTCTGTTCGGATCGGATTTCGGATGTGCAGTCGTTTCGTTTCATTGTTCCAGCGGTTTTCCGGGGGTCCGTTTTGCGCCGCCGCCCTTTCCGGCGGGGGGCTTCGATGATTCGGAGGAGGCGCTTCCGGCTTTTTCCGGCAGCAGGGTCCCGACGAGGAAGAACAGCGCGACCGTGAGGACGACCTGGGCGTAGCCGAAACCCTCGTGCCAGGTGTTGTTCAGGATGACCTCGCCGACGGTTTTGTATAAGACGATGGTCAGGATGATGCGGATCGCGTTGGCGAGGATGATGGCGGGGACCAGGAAGGCGTAATGGACGCAGCGCCAGAAGAACGAACGTTTCCAGAACATGACCAGCCAGAACGCCACCAGGATCATAGCCTCGAACTGCTGGATGCCGCTGCAGGCGTCCGTGATGGCGATGTCGAGTCCCTCGATCCTGATCGTCGTCCCGTTGTTTTCGATCCCGAACCCGAGGATTCGAAGGAATCCGACCGAAAGGACGGTGGAGACCATGCGGAAGGGATAGCTCAGGTACAGCACGATCGGTTCCCGGAACGGCACCGCGAGGAAGCAGCCGAACAGCGGCACGGCACCGAGGAGCATCGCCCGGACGCCGGAGAAGAAGCAGACGGCCCCGAGCGCGAGGAAGAACCATGCGCCGAACTTGAATCCCGGCGCATCGGGATTCGACCACGGCAGGAAGAGCAGCCCCAGCGCGATCAGGACGGACGGCCAGGCGAGGATCTTTCCCCACGGGACGGCGCTCTTCGGCTGCCGGCCCGCGGAAGCCTTGAGCGCCTGGTAGAGCAGACACGCCAGCAGGATCAGCAGGGCGGCCGTCCCGCCCCATTCGGAGCTGATCTGATGCGCGGAGTGCCAGCAGGCGAACGCGAATGCGGCCGCGAAAACGGCGGTGCATTTCCAGTCTTTCCGGAGCGGGGCAAGAATCATTTTCGGTTCAATCATGGCGTTCCCTTCCGTGGCGGGGCTTCGAGCCGTGCAGGATGACGCGCCAGATGAAGAGCGGATTCCCGATCACGTAGCGGCGGAACAGCCGTACCGGTTCGTTGTAGAGGCGGTAGGTCCATTCGATCCTGAGTTTGCGCATCCACACCGGAGCGCGCGGGATCCGGCCGGAGGCGAAATCGAACAGTCCGCCGACTCCGACGGCGATTCCGCAGTTCAGCTGCGGACGGTGCGAGACGATCCATTCCTCCTGTTTCGGCACGCCCATCGCCACAAGCAGGATGTCTGGTTTCGCGGCGTTGATCCGTTCCAGCACGGCGGACTCTTCTTCGGGAGTCCGGCAGAAGCCGTGGTCGGCGCCGACAATCTTCGCCATGGGAAATTCGGACAGGAGACGTTCGCGGGCTTTTTCCGCCACGCCGGGAGCCGCGCCGAACAGATAGAGGGACCAGCCCCGGCAGCACAGATGCGGCAGCATGTCTGTGCCGTTGACGTTTCCATGAACCGGCGTATGCATGAACCGTGCGCTGATGGCGATGCCGACGCCGTCCGCCCAGACCGCATCCGCCCGGTTCAGGATGTCCGCGTAATGCGCGTTCCCGTATGCGATGTTCAAGCAATCGGCGTTGGCGAACGCGCAGAAATACGGCAGTCCGTCCGGGCGCGGGTTCTTCCGCATGAAGTCGATCTCATCCATGGCCTGCTCCATGGAGTCGGTGCGGAACCGGACGCCGAAGACTTCGGCGAATCCATGAAACGGTCCGGCGAGTTTTTCCGCGTGTTTGCCCCAGTCGAAATCCTTCGCGCGGAGCAGTCCTTTCCGGCGGAGTTCCGCCCGGAGCGCGCTGTCGGTCAGGCCGCGCCGGATGGCGTCCGCGATCTCCTCCGGTTTCGACGGGTCGAAGGTGAGCGCCGCATCCGCCGCGATCTCGCCGAGGGAGGAATTGTCGGAGCAGGCGCAGACGAGTCCGCATGCCATCGCTTCGATCAGCGAGAGGCCGAACCCTTCGAAAAACGACGGGAAAACGTACAGCGATGCGTGCATGTAGAGCTCGCGGAGACGTTCATTCGAAATGAAGCCGCCGAATTCGATGGATCCGACGCACGGGGATGCTTCGGCCTGACGGTGCACTTCTTCCGCGCCGGACCAGTCCGAACCGGCCAGAAGCAGCTTATATTCCTTCGTGATCTCCGGCGGGAGGAGTTCCCACGCGCGAATGAGGTTCGCGTGGTTCTTGCCGGGCGCTTCGATGCGGGACACGTAGAGGACGGTCTTTTCCGAGGCGTCGTTGCTGTCCCGGGGCAGGGCGCTCCGGTCGACGCCGTTGTAGTCCAGCATGATCTTTCCCCTCGGGATCTTCCAGTAGCGCACCAGGTCGTCCGCGGTGCTTTGGCTGACCGCGGCCACGACGTCCGGGACGCGCCTGACGCAGTACGGCAGGACGCGGCGGATGTAGAACATGCGGAAGACATCGTATTTCGTCGGGATGTGGTACTGGGAAAGGTCGTGCACGACGGCGAACGTCTCGCACGGCTTGCGCAGCAGCATGCGCCGGTTTGCCGCCGTGATGATCAGGCGGTCCCATTTCCCCTTCGGAAGGCGCCACGGAAGCAGGAACAGGCAGTAGAGCATGCTGAAAAGGGGACGGGCGGTCCAGGCGGGGAGGACGATGCGTTCAAATCCGGCGAATTCGGATGCGCTGGCGGCGGACGCCTCCAGGATCAGGGTCAGTTCATGCCCCCGTGCCGCAAGCTCGCGGACGATATTGCGGATGCAGACCGATATCCCGGATTTGCCGGAGTCGTAGGGGACGCAGAGAAGAAGGATTTTCATGCGGCGCCTCCCGCGAAGTCCGACCATCCGCGCACCATCGCATCGTCCGGGAACCGGGCGGAAACCAATTCGCGTCCGAAAAGCCCCATGGCGCGCGCTTCTTCCGGATCGTTCAGCAGGCGGTCGATCGCCCTGGCCATGGCGCCGGTGTCTCCGGGCGGAACGAGCACGCCGGTCCGGCCGTCGACGAGATACTCCCGGACCGCGCCGACGTCGAATCCGACGAGCGGGACGCCGTGCGCGAGCGCCTCCGGGCCGACCAGCCCGAACGGCTCCTGCCAGCGCCAGGGGAGCACGACCGCGCGGACTCCCCGGAACGCGTCGTCCGGGTCCGGGGAATAGCCGTGGAACACCACGGATTTGCCGAGCGGTTCCGCCAGCTGTTTCAGCCAGTCTTCGTCGTTGCCGGTCCCGACGACGTCCAGCACGCAGGGCGTTTTGACCCCGTGCATGGCGGACAGGAGCAGGTCGACGCCTTTGCCCCGGATCAGCTGGCCGATCGCCAGGATGTGCGGCGTGCCGTCCGTTCCGGCGGGAGATGCCGTGTCCGGGACCGCGATCGCGGGCGGGATCAGCCTGATCTTTTCCGCCGGGATGCCCTGCCGGACCAGGATTTCGCGCATGAATCCGGACAGCACGATGAACTCGTGGCAGGCGCGGATTTCCTTCCAGAGCGAGGCGAACCCGCCGAAGTTGGCGCGGAGCGTGTTGTCCGGCGCGGGACGCCGCAGCATCGCGCAGCATCCGCAGAGGAATTCGCAGTAGGCGCGGGAACAGTTTTTCCGCGAGACGGGGTAGTAGTAGGACCGCCGGGGGCAGTAGTATTCGTGGTCGTGGACGAAGACCGCCGTCCTGCCCGCATCCCGCAGGGCGCGGACCGATGCGGCGTCCCGGACCTTGTGCAGAACCGTGAGGTCGTATTCGCCTCCGCCCCGTTTGACCGCCCCGGCGATCGTCTCCGCGCGGTCGAACGCGGCGAGGAAGCGTTCGGAATCCTGCGTCTTTTCCGCGTAGCAGCAGTCGACCGTGAAGCCGTTCCGGCGCAGGAGCAGCGCGGTGCGCTCCATGTAGCGTTCGATGCCGCCGATGATTCCGGCATACTGGTTGACAAAACGGATGCGAGGCATGGTGTTGAGACTCGGTAGGTGAGGGCAAGCGGAAGGAAACATTGTATAATATAGTCAAAAACGGATTCAATTCAACTTCAAATTGGGGAAATGCGCGAAAAAGATGTTTTTTTTAGAGAAATCGGTTTGAAAGCGGAGATGACGCAGGATATATTATGGCAAACTATCATTTGTGAACGTTGTTTGGAACCCTGAACCCCAAAACAGCCCCCCGCTGAAATACTTTCCCCCGGAGTTTACTATGAGCGATGTGATCAAAGTCCTGGCCGTTGATGACGTTGAGGCGAATCTGATGATCATTCGCGGCTGTCTGAAGGGGGACGGCTTTGAACTGGTGACCTGCACGAACGCCGTCGACGCCCTCCAGAAGTTCAAGGAACAGTATTTCGACATCCTCCTGCTCGACGTCATCATGCCCGGCATCGACGGATTCGAACTGCGCAAGCTCATCCGCGCCACCGACCCGGAGCGCCCCATCATCTTCCTCACCAGCATGGTCGAGGACAAGAACATGACCATGCTCAACCAGATCACCTGGGACGCCAATACCTACTACCTGAACAAGGCGGTCGGCAAAAAGACGCTGATCCAGAAGATCACCGAGGTCGTCACCACATACCGCCAGAAGCTCATGGCGCACAAATACAGCGACCAGATGGAGGAGGAGCGCGCCCTCGCCGGCGAGCTTCAGAAAGTCCTGCTCCCGAACTGGTGCTTCTGCAACGACGACGTGCTGTTCTCCTCCATCTACGTCCCCTACATGCACGTCTCCGGCGACCTCTACGAAATGATCCCGTTCGGCGACTCCAAGTATCTTTTCTTCATCGGCGACATTTCCGGGCACGGCCTTTCCGCCGCGCTTTACATGGCGGCGGTCCAGTCCTGGCTGAAAATGACCCTGCGCGACAACGACATCAA
Source organism: uncultured bacterium (assembly GCA_902780135.1). Taxonomy (GTDB): domain Bacteria; phylum Verrucomicrobiota; class Lentisphaeria; order Victivallales; family UBA1829; genus UBA1732. The sequence continues at coordinate 167,461 of CACZEK010000012.1, read as the reverse complement.
GATCCATGAGCTCATGACCCGCCTCAACAAGTTCTTCTGCGAAGACCTCCAGAGCAAGAACTACATGACCGCGCTCGCCGCCATCATCGACTTCAAGAACAACCACATCTCCCTCCATTCCTCCGGGCATCCCGGACTCCTCTTCGCCTCCCCGGGCAAGAAGACCGTGACCGTCAGCGACACGAAGAAGGGCAGCATGCCCCTGGGCTGGATGCTGGACGCCGAGTTCCCCGAATCCGAAAACTTCGACTGCGATTTCGACGACGACACCATTTTCGTCGCCATGACCGACGGCGTGCTGGACATGCAGAACGAGGACGGCCAGACCATGGACGAGGAGGACCTTCACTCCATCATCCAGTGCCAGCTGGACAATCCGAACGTCGTCGCCCTGCCGTACCGCGTCAAGGGCATGATGGCGAAGATGGGATTCGACAAGGCCCCCGACGACTTCACCATCGTCGCGTTCCAGAAACGCTCCGCACGCAAGGGCTTCCTGGAGCGCGTCATCCCCGCCACGCTTCCCGAGGTCGACAAGATCGCGCGGGAGTTTTCCGCCATCACCGACGACGTGCGCCAGAGCACCGAGATCGACCTCTGCGTCCACGAATACCTCAACAACGTCGTCATCCACGGCAACCACGACAAGAAGAAGGCGCCCGACCTCATCTATGTCAGCATCGGCATGGAGAACGGCGACCTGGTGCTCCAGGGCGCGGAACGCGGCGGCAAGTGGGACATCACGGGGACCCGCGAGACCAACGATCCCCAGCTTTTCACCCCGGAGAACGCGGACAAGAAGCCCGAGGAGGAGGAAAACCTCTTCGCCACCAGCGGACGCGGCATCCAGATCATCAAGGCGATCACGCAATACGTGTCGTACGAGACCAACTGCGGATTAAACGAAACAAAATTCGTATTCAATAAGAGGACACCTGAATCATGAAAGCCGATATCGCTGCCCATTTGAAAGAGCTTCTCGAGCTCGAAGACGACGAAATCCAGGAATTCTACGATGCGTTCATCAAGGAATTCGACAAATCCTGCGTCGATCTGCAGGAGCCCGGCGTCGACTCCGACTTCCAGAAACTCAGGATCATCACGCACACCATGTTCGGCTATTGCGAGAACATGGGAGCCATGGACCTGTTCGCGCTGGCAAAGGAGCTGAACGCCGCGGCAAAGGCGGAGGACGTCCCGACCTGCCAGGCGTCGATTCAGAAGATCTTCCAAATGCACGAGGCATACCTCGCCGAAGGCTGAACCGTTTCCTGGTCGCCTTCGTTTTTTCTGCGCAGCGGAATGATCCCCGTCTCCGTTATTCTTCCGACGTTCAAGGAAAAAGACAGCATCCCGCCGATGCTCCGCGCGCTTGACGCGCTCAATCTGCCCGGGCTTGAGATCATCGTCGCCGACGACCATTCCCCAGACGGCACGGAGGCCGCCGCGCTCGAAACCGCGAAGACGCTGCACACGCCCGTCCGCGTGGAACAGAACCCCGGCGTCCGCGGGCTTGCCCCCAGCGTGGCGCACGGGTTCTCGAAGGCGAACGGCGGGATCCTGGTCTGCATGGACGCCGACGGCCAGCACCGGCCGGAGGACCTCCCGGGACTGCTGGCGGAATTCGGCCGCGATCCCGCGCTTTCCATGGTGATCGGGTCCCGGCATGTCCCCGGCGGCGGCTTCACCGAAAAATGGAATCTCTTCCGCGTGATGTGCAGCGACGGCGCGGCGTTCGCGGCGCGCCTCGTGCTCGGGATCGCGCTGAAAGACCCGATGTCCGGGTTCTTCGCGATCCGCCGCGACGCCTTCGGTCGCATGAAGCCCTGCCTCTCGCCCGAAGGCTTCAAGATCATGCTTGAACTCGCCTTCCTGCTCTCGCTCACCGGACGCGACAGGATCCTGGAGCATCCCATCACGTTCGCCATGCGCAAACAGGGCGAGAGCAAGCTGTCCGGCCGCGTGATTTTCCAGTATCTCGCCATGCTCTGGCGTTTTGTGCGGACGAGAAAGAGCATCCGCCGCCGGCTTGCCGCCACGGACGCGCTTCAAAAGAGCTGACGCAAAAACGCCGGGCGGATCGAAAGGCGCGTTCCGGCGGAAACAAGTTCAAAAAAACGGCGGCTTTCCCGAAACCGGGCAGCCGCCGTTTTTGTATTGTATTTCAGGAGCTCGGATCTTACTTCGCGTCGCCGGGATCGTTGACGCGGCCCATGAAGAGGATGAGCCCGGTCTGGTTGTCGCGGATGAGCACGAGGAACGGGCGGTCGGCGCGGAAATCGTTCACGGGGTCGGGCATGCCGATGGAGGTGATCCTCGCCATGCCGATCGCGGTGGCGGCTGCCGCCTTCGTGGAGACTTCGTCCATCTTCAGCGCGGTCTTGTGCACCACGTTTTCGATCTTGAGCGCCTCTTCCGTGTCGATGCCGGAGAAATCGGCCTGGTCGGAGAACGGCGTTTTCATGCCGAGCCCCTGCAGGGTTTTGCCGAGGTCGAGCTTGCAGGTCAGGTCGGTCTTCGGCAGCCAGACGCGCGTTTCGCCGCGCATGCGGCGTCCGAGCCAGGAATCGAGCTTTTCGCCGATGGATGCGGTCATCTTGTTCAGGTCGGCCTCGCCGTGGTCGGCCCCGCCGTTGATCGGCATGAGCGCGACGAGCTCGAAACGGCGGTTTTCGTAGGGCAGGACGATCGCGTGGACGTTTTCCTGGCGGTTCGCGTAGTAGGCGATGGAGGAGGACTTCTGATACATCATCCGGACTTCCTTCTCATCGCCGCCGAACCGGGTGAACACCATCGGCTTGGTGTTGTCCTTCGGGAAGGGGTTGGCCCATTTCGCCTCGAAATACAGCGTGTTCAGCAGGACCATGGAGGTGTCCTTGCTGAAGAAATCGGGCGTGAGCAGGTCCTTGATCATGTTTTTCGTGCGGGCTTCGACGTAGGCGTTGACCTTCGCCGCGACCTTCGCGGACTGCCTGAAATCCTCCTTGTAGAACGCGCCGCCGTAATACTTCTTAATCATCTCGGTGAACGTCGGCAGCACGTTCTGGTCCGTGTCGGTCCAGACGGAGTTGGAGACCAGGATCTCGGTCTTCTCCGCCTCGGCATACTGCTTCGTCAGCGATTCGAAGAACGCGCCGCAGTCGGCGGGGTCGGAGGGCAGGCCGAGCGTCCTGCGGATCTCGTCGGCGGTCGTGCCTTTCGCGCCGCAGTAGACCATGCCGAACGCGCCGTCGATGCTGTACGGCGAGATGAACATGTTTCCCTTCGCATCCGCCTTGCAGACAGTGTCGAACAGCTTGAACCCTTCCCGGTTCATTTCCGCGGCGGCCTTCTGTTCGGATGCCTCGTCGGCGAACGCCGGAAGCGCGAAAGCCGCAGCGCAGAGGGCGGTGAAAAACAGAGTCTTTTTCATGGGGTTGTCTCCTTGTGATTCAAAAGTGCGTTTGTTGGATTCAAAACCGTGTTTCCGGATAATTAGTCCCCCGGACACTCTGAAATCTTAGCGCGGGGACCGTCTTTTCCGAAAAAAAAGCCGTGCGCTGCGGATTCCGCGTCCGCGCTGGACGAAACCGACGGGCGGTCCGGAGCCTCCGCAAAGGCCGGTCCGGGCCTGCGCGTGAAGGGACCGCCTTTCTTTTTTTGACCAAAAAAAGCAAACCCTCTTGTTTTTTCTGTCTATATGATGTACATTATCAATGGTATCTTTTCACTTTGTTTTCGGAGTTGGCTTTTTTCATTATGAGAACGGCTCAGATTATCCGCCGCTTTGCTTTCTCGGAATGGGGCGGCATGGAAACCGTAGTATGGAATACTGCACGCGTTCTGCAGGAAAAGGGGAGTCCGACCGAGATCTTTGCGACCCGTGCTCTTTCCCCTGTTCAGAACGAGGCAAAAGGCACGATCCAGATCCATCGTTTCGGCTACCGGTATCCGTATTTCCCGCTCTCGAAGGAAAAAGTGCGGATGCTGGACAAAAAGGACGGGAACCCGGTCGTGTCCGGCCTTCAGAAAGCGCTGAAGAAAGGCGAATTCGATATCCTTCATTGCCATTCCATGGGGCGCATGGCGGTTTCCGTTCGCGCCGCCGCCAGACAGCTTCATGTCCCGTATGTCATGACGCTGCCCGCCGGGTATCTTGACGAGTTGCCCGTGGAGATCCGGCAGAAGACGCAGCCTCTGAGGGGTGCGATCCCCTACGGCGACGTCATGGACCGTCTGCTCGGCCGCCGGGTCGATGTGCTGAAGCTCGCAAACGGCATCGTATGCATCGGGGAAAAGGAGTTTCAGTTCGCGCAGGAGCATTTCCCCGGGAAGCTTGTTCTCAACCTCCCGAACGGCGTGGTGTACGATTATTTTCACAACTACTCCGGCTCCGATTTCCGCAAGCAGGTCGGCATCCGTGCCGACCGCAAGATCCTGCTCTGCGTTTCCCGCATCGACTACCAGAAAAACCAGCTCATCCTTCCTGAGGTCCTTGCGCTCCTCGGCGAGCCCTGGCATCTCGTTTTCATCGGCGCCCCGACTGCGGAATGGTACATGGACAAGCTCCGCGAGAAGGTACGCCTTATGAACCTTTCGGACCGCGTGACCATAATCACCGGCGTGGCGCCGGATTCCTCGCTTCTGCCTTCCGCCTATCATGCCGCCTCGGCTTTCCTCCTTCCCTCCCTGCAGGAGCCGTTCGGCATCGTGGCGCTTGAGGCGTGGAGTGCGGGCGTGCCTGTCATTGCATCGCCGGTCGGCGGCCTCAGGACGCTGATCCGCGACGGGGAAACGGGTTTCTTTGCGCCCGCGGAGGGCGCGCCCGACGAATGGGCGTCCCTGGTCCGGAAACTGGACGGGGATGCCGAACTCCGCGGCAGGATCACGGATGCCGCCGCCGCCGAGGCAAAGGAAAAGTATTCCTGGGACAATGCCACGGACAGCCTGCTTGATTTCTACCAGGAGGTCCAGCGGGTCTTCCGCCGCCGCTGACGGTTTTAACTTATTCCACCGCCGTCCCTGACCCTGCCGTGTGCTCCGGTCCGCGGGCGGGGCGTTTTTCCTGTTCACAGGTTGGTCGGGATGTCGACGAATTCCGTTCCGACGCCGAATTTCGATTTCACGAGGTCCATGACGGCGAAAACGCCGGGCGTTTCGGACCGGTAATGCCCGAGCGTGAGGATGGCGGTCCCGCTTTCCTTCGCGGGGTGGAACACCTCGTGCGTGGCTTCGCCCGTGACAAGGCAGTCCACAGGGTCCGGCGCGGTCTCGTCGAAGAGGTCCGGCCAGGCGCCGCCGCCCGAGATCACGCCGACCGAGTTCACTTTCCGCTCCGGATCGCCGATGATTCCGAGCGGGCCGCTCGACGGGAGGGCTTTGCCGAGGATTTGCATGAGCTCGGAGACGGTCCTGGGTTCGGGCAGGACGCCCCGGAATCCGATCTGCCTGCCGTGGTACGTGCCGAAGGCGCGGCGGTCTGCGAGCCCGATCATGTCCGAGAGGCGCGCGTTGTGCCCGAACCTCGGGTTCGCGTCGAGCGGGAGATGGGCTGCGTAGAGGGAGATGCCGTTTGCGGCGAGCAGTTTGATGCGGTCCGCCAGGATGCCGTCGATGCGGCGGATGCCGGATCCCCAGGAGATGCCGTGGTGCACGAAGATGAAGTCCGCGTCGAGGTCGGCCGCCTTGCAGAAGAGTTCGGCGGAGGCGTCGACCGCGAAAACCGCTTTCGCGACCTCGGCGTCGCCTTCGAACTGGAGTCCGTTGTTGGACGGGTCGTCGGGCCAGTTTTCAAGCTCGAGGATCCGGTCGAGGAAACGTGCGATGTCATTCCGGGATGCTGTCTTCATGTGGGGGCTCCGTTTGCGGATGTTGGAATCGTTGGATCAGGATCTGCCAGCGCAGTTCCGCGCCGGATCTTTCCTGGAGAAAAGCCTCGATCCGGTCGTCCGGCGTACGGGCGAGCGTGCGGATCTCGTTCGCGGTCATGCGGAACAATGCGGCGTCCGGGTTCGAAAAACCGCGGCGTTCGAGCTTGGCGCGTGCGGTGAAGAACGTGCGGCGTTCCGGGATGTTCCGGGCGATCAGAAATGCCGGAAACGCGAACGCGGCGATCCAGAACGGCCAGAGCGGGAGGCTCAGGACGCCCGAGTACACGATGATCTGGACGGCGAGCATCAGGACGACCGGGATCAGGAACGCGATCGCGTCCCATTCGCGGCGGAAACAGTTCCCGGTCCAGCGCCGGAACGCGCTGTCGGATGTCATGTAGGCGAAGTGCTCCTCGTAGGTCTCGTCCTCCAGGCAGCCGCGTACCGCGTGGCACAGCTCGTGCGCGAGCAGTTCGTCGCGGCGGTAGATGAACCATTTCCGTTTCGTCCGGAATCCGCGCCGCAGGAAGAAGACGGGAAACCCGGAATCCGTGATGACCGTGCAGCCGCCCCACAGCAGGCCGAGCCCGCGCGTCGGGAAGAACGCCGGAACCCAGTCGGCGCGGAACCCGAAAAGTTTTTCCGTTTTTTCGGCGGCCTCCGCAATGATCCCGGCGCCGATCGGCTCCGTGGCGCCGACCTTGAACCCGATCTCGGCCTCCAGGGATTCGGCGCCTGCCTGGGATTCCGTGCAGAGGTCGAACCGGGCGCGCGTCCGGAGAAGCTCGTCGATGCGCGCCGCGAACGCCTCCAGCGTCTCCCCGGGCGCGGCGATCAGCCCGTGCGAATCCAGTTCGTACGGGGTGTTCGGATCGTCCCAGTCGACGGACCAGCCATCTGCATTGCGGATTACCACTTGAAAACCTCGGGATCGGTTCGTTGTTCGTTGCGGCGGATTCCGGTCCGGCGAAACCGGATGCGTCCGGCATCGCGAACCGCGGTTGCTGTCTATAATTTTGTACGTGAAAGCCGTTTTTTCAAGCGTATTTTCTAAAAAAGAGGAAAAAGAGTGTGCCGGACCGCCTCCGGCGGGAGACGATCCTTTTTCGCTCCGGCGTTTTTCGGACAAAAAGCAGAGAAAAGAATTGACTTAAGGGGCGGCAACGTATATATTACTTATGCAAAGTTTTATCCTTTTTGCGAAAAAAAGAATCCCGGATTCCAGGAAAGGTTTCGTCATTCATGCAGGTCTCCGTTGCTAAAAACACCACCACCAACTATCTGGTGATGCTGATCCGTTTTTTTCAGGGGCTGCTGGTTACGTGCTGGATGCTTTATTATCTCGGCGACAGCGGCTATGGTTTGTGGATGCTGCTCTGGTCCTTCTTCGGATATGCGATCCTTGTCGATTTCGGCGTCGGCATTGCCGGGCAGAAATACACGTCGCATGAGCTGTTCAAGCGGGACATCCGGCACTACAACAACATTGTTTCCATGATTTTCACGTTCCATGCGCTGATGGCGCTGCTGCTTTTGGTCGGAGTCATTGTCGCATCGTTTTATTTGGAGCCGCTGTTCAACGTCCACGATCCGGAGCGCCTTGCATACTGCCGGAAATGCTTCTTTGTTTTTTCGCTCGGAACGGTGGCACTGTTTCCGTTCAGCGTTCTGAACGAGATCCTGATCGGCCTTCACAGGATCTATATCAGCAACTACATTCTTGCCGCAGGCCGTATTCTGGAGCTTTTCGGTTTCCTTGCCATTCTGAAATGCGGCGGCGGCCTTCTGGAGATTATCTCTTATGAAGTCGTCATCCTGTTTGCCGAACGGATTGCTGCAGGCGTCTTCGTGGTGCGCCTGATACCCGGATTCCGGATTCGGATGCATCTCTTTGATCGCGAGGTGTTCCACGAGGTGTTCGGTTTTTCGAGCGGAACTTATTTCATATCAATGGCGAGGCTTCTGCGTGTGCAGACGCGGAATCCGATCATCAGCAAGTATTGCGGGCTGGATTCCGTCGGCGTTTTCAACCTTTCCGGCCGGCTGTCGGATCTGTGCAATCAGGCGATCGGACAGTATAACAATAATGTCCGCCCCGTGACAGCGCAGCTGTTTCATCGCGGACGTTTCCGGATGTTGCGGGACTTCATCGTGAAATCCATGCAGTGGAACATGTTCATGTGCTGTCTGGTCGTCATCCCGGCAATCATTCTCCGGGACGAGGCCATTGTCGCGCTGTTCAAGAAGGAGGTGACGCCGCTGATCCATAATTTGAGCCTGCTTTCCCTGATCGGCGCGGCTTCCTGGCTTGCCATAACTCAAATCCCCTCGTCCGTGCTGCTGATGTGCGAAAAACACCATCTTCACGCCTGGACTTCCATGACCGAGGCCGTTGTCGTGATCCTTCTGAGTATCCTGTTCCTGCGCAGCGGACGCAGCCTCATATGGATTGAAATCATATCGTTGTGCGCAAGCATGATTCTGTTTGCGTCGGTCAGATTTCCCGTCATGCTGAAGATCATTCACGGCAAACCGCTTCGGGATCTGTTTTCGATTTATGTTCCCGCGTTGCTTGCCTCGGTTCCCGCGGTCGCCGTCCTGCTTCTTTGCAGGAAACTTCTGCTCGGGCATGTCCATAACTTCCTGCTCTGCGCCGTCTGCGGGACGAGTTATGCCGTCGTGTACATCATCACGGCATGGCAGTTCCTGATCGGACGGACCAAGAAAGAGCTGTGGAAACGCCGCGTGACGATCCGGGTGCGCAAATACCTGAAAAAAGGCTGAGAAGAGTCAATTCCCCCCTTTGCGAAAAAACTCCGGGAAACAGGCGTTCCCCGGAGTCCGGTCGTTTTGAAAAGCGGCGGGATCGTTCAGATGCTGTGGAGGAGATCCCGGAATTCGTTCTGCGCGTCGTGCATGGTGCGGACGAATTCGCCGATCGTGAGGTCTTCCTCGGGCGTAAGGTACTGTTCCACGATGCCGCTGAAGAACGTCTGTTCCGCGGCGTCCGCGAACCTGTCGAAGTCGTCGCGGATGCGGTCGAGTTCATCCAGCGGGATCTCGTGAATGTTTTCGCGCATCATGTCGAGTCCGGTCTGCACGAACAGCGTGGTCTGGTGCATCTGGTTGTCGATGTTGAAGCGTTCGTGCGGCGGGAGGGAACGGTACTCCTCCAGTCCCTTGATCAGTTCCTGCTCGAACTCCTCCGGCGTCGGCACCTGGCCGAAATCGTCGCCGTCGGGCAGCAGCTGCGTCACGTCGCCGCGTCTGCCGTCATGGAATCCGCCCCCGCCGCCTCCGCGTCTCGGGTGCCGCCTCCGCGGTCTTTCCTGTTTCGGCTGGTCCTCGTCCTCCTTGTCCTCCTCGACGGCCGTCACTTCGGCCTGAGGTTTCCTGTTGTGCGCGTTGATCGTGAGGATGACGGCGCTGGCGGCGGATATGATGCAGGCGCAGATCGCGACTGAATAAAGAGCGGTTCTGGTTTTCTGGTTCATTTCAGGCCCCTTCCTGATACACAAGCAGCTTATTAATTCGGCAGCCAATAATATATCACCGCGGCCGGATTTGTCAAGCGGAAAAGACTCTTTCCGGTATTTTTTCGCGCTTTACCCCGCGCTGAAGATCTCCGGCGCCAGCATCATGAGGTTGAATCCGACCGCAAAAATGCGGCCGATGGAGATGAGCAGAAGAAAGATCAGGAAGATGGTGACGCCTTTTGCGAACTCGGAGGAAAGACGGTTCAGGCGCGGGACGTATTCCGTCAGCGCCGCCCAGCCGTCGAGTCCCGGGATCGGGAGCAGATTGAAGATGCAGAGGAAGGCGTTGTAGCAGCCGAGGATGCAGAAGAGTTCGAGGATCGTGGTTCCCGCAGCCTTGTTTTCGATCAGGTAGCTGATGCGCGTCTGGAGAAATCCGAAGAAGAAAAAGCCGATCAGGAAAAGCCCGAAGTTCGTCGCCGGGCCCGCCAGCGCGACGATCGCCGGCGCGTGGCGGTTCTTCGCCCGCAGGACCGCGGGGTTGACCGGCACCGCGCCCCACGCGAATCCGAGGATCAGGAACATGATGATGGAGACGGGTCCCATCTGCTTGAGCGGATTCAGCGTCAGGTGCCCGCGGTCGGCGGCGGTCGTGTCGCCGAACTGAAGCGCGGTCCATGCGTGGAAAAACTCGTGCAGGCAGATGGAGAAGATCACGACGAGCGTGAGCATGAAAAACGTCTTCGGCTCCGTGAATGCTCTTAAAATAAAAAGGTTCATAGCGGTTATGCCTTCGTATTCGGGACGGGGATGATCTCAGCCGGTTCGCCGAGCCGGTACGCGCATTTCGGGTGTTCGTGCCCGAACGCCAGCCCCCGGAACACCGGCTTCCCCGTCTGAGCGGCGAAATCCCGCAGGAGACGCCGGATCTGCGGCTTCGGTCCGCACTTGGTGAAATACCCGAAGACGACCGCCCGCGTCTGCGCGACGATCCCCGCCTGGATGAGGTGCGTCAGGTGGCGGTCCAGCACGCGCGCCTCCTCGTGGACGTCCTCCAGCGCGAGGACCGCGCCGTCCAGCGGCGGCATCCACGGCGTCCCGCAGAGCGTGGTCATGACCGTGAGGTTGGAGAGCACGAGCGGACCCGTGATTCCGGCTTCAACGATGCTTCCCTCCGCCGGGACGAGCCGGAGCTTGCGCGGCGCGGTGCGTTTCCGCAGGACGGTGCGGAACGATTCTTTCGCCTCGGGCCGCTTCATCGCGTCGGGCAGGCCGTCCGCCATCGGCGCGCAGACCGGGATGCCGGCGCGTTTCGCGAGCATGGCGAGGTGGAGCGCGGAGATGTCGCTGTACCCGTAGACCGGCAGACCGCGTTCGCGGAGCAGGTCGAAGTCGAGTTCCGGCAGGATGTGCGCGCTGCCGAATCCGCCGCGCGTGCACAGGATGAGGTCGACGCGCGGATCGTTCAGCAGCGCGTGGAAATCCGCCAGGCGCGATTCCGGCGTGCCGCAGCAGTATTTCATCGGGCCGCGCCTGAGCGCGCCCGGCGCGAGCACGGTCTTCACGCCGCAGGCTTCCTCCAGGTAACGCCGCGCCTCGGCGATCCGGGCGGCGTCGGGCAGGCTGGCGGGCGACGCCAGGCCGACGGTCCGGACGGATGCGGGAAAGAGACGTTCCGGTTTTGCGGGCATGATGCGGGTTCCTCTGGTTGGGAAATCGGTGAAAACGATGAAAAATACTATAGCCTGCCGGATGTTTTTTTGCAACCCGGCCGCGTTTCTTTTCCGGGAAAAAAGCGGATGCGCGTTCCCGTCCGGCGTCAGAGCAGGGGCGGCGTGGTCTCCGGGAACACGATCTCGCCGTCGCGCTCCACGGCGCGTTCGAGCTTGGCGAAAAGCTGGTTTTTCCCTCGGTTCTTGAGGCAGTCCAGGTCGCCGATGATGACGAGTTCGCTGCGGCAGCGCGTGTACGCCACGTTGATGCGGTTGGCGTTGTCCGTGAACCCGATCCCGTGGCGCTCGCTGCTCCGCACGTAGGAGATGATGACCGCCTCGCTCTCCCCGCCCTGGAAGCTGTCCACGGTCGCGATGTTTTTCAGCAGGAAATGGTTCCAGCGGTCCGTCGCGAACCGGCTGGCGAAGATGTCCGAAAACGTCTTCCGCAGCAGTACGATCTGACGCCGGTACGGGCTGATGACCGTGATGTCCTCCAGCTCGTAGCGGTTCAGCATCGAACGGAACGCCTCGGCGGCGAGCCGGACTTCGCCCGGATTCCAGATGCCGGGGCGGCCGTTCTCGTAGACGAACTTCTCCGACCGTTTCTTGAGCGGCAGATGCGAGGTGGAGATGAACCGGAGCGTGGATTTCGGGAACTGCTGTTCGCGTTCGCCGGGCGGCAGCTTGTAGTAGTCGGCGTCCGGGTTCGGCAGGAGTTCGGCGTTGTAGAACATCGTGGAGGCGAACCGCAAGAGGCGCGGATTGCGGCAGCGGTAGGAGAGGTTGAGCACGTAGACCGGGAACTTCCGGTAGCTGATGAGCCATTCCATGATGCTCTTCGTCGCGAGCGTGGCGGCCTCGCTGTCGTCCGCCGGATTGTCCTTCAGGATCTCCTCCAGCACGCTCTTGTGCCGGGGGAAGGGCGGCAGCTGCCTGTGGTCGCCCAGCAGCACGATCCGGTTCGCCAGGCGCGCCGCGAGGATCGCCTCGTCCGGCGCAGCCATGCCCGCCTCGTCGATCAGGATCACGTCGAACTCGGTCCCCGTCTTCTGGAAGTTCTCGACCGTGTAGTCGCGCAGCAGGCCGGGCAGAGTCCCCGCGAAGATGATCCCGGCGGCCTTCTCGCCGCACCTCGACCGGATCTTCCGGTAGTTGCCCGGCGTGCCGACCCAGTGGCTTTCCATCAGCACGGGGTCCACGTTGTCGCGGTTCCGGGCGCACCGCAGGAACGGCAGGTCCATGATCCGGCGGCACAGGTTGTCGACCGCCGCGTGCGACGGCGCGCCCACGAGGATGCGCAGGCCCTGCCGCTGCATCCGCCTCACGATCTGCTCCAGCAGATGCGTCTTGCCCGTGCCGGGCGGCCCCTGGATCAGCACCGCCTTGTTCGCCCCCGAACACGCCGCCTCCAGCGCGGCGCGCTGAGGCGCGTTCAGTCGGTTCCCGGGCGCGGGCGGCGGGCAGGGGGGCGCAACGAATGAAAGCGAGGTCGCGCCGAGCAGGCATGCGGCCGCGCCGAACGAATCCGACGAGCCGTTTTCAAGTTCAAGTTTCAGGTCGCGGATGCTGTTCGCGTACTGTTCCAGCGGGCTTTTCGGCATCCGCGCGGCGAGATGCGCCTTTTCCTGTTCGAAATCCAGCTTGCGGTCCGTGCGGATCCGCCCGACGATCATGTCGCCGTCGGCGAGGTCCACGTGCAGGAACCCGATCCGCTCGCCGTCGTCGTCCCGCGCCACGGACAGCACGTCGTCCTGCCGGACCGGGGCGTCGGGGCGCGCCTGAATCTCCACGACGAGCTCGTGGTCGCGCGAGCGGAGCAGCCCGGCGTCCGCCAGTTTCAGCGTGAAATCGCGTTCCAGCTCCGCCTGAAGCCGCGCGGAGCGTTCGATCAGCTCCAGACGCTGCTTCACGCGCCAGACCGTCTCCGAGCCGATCACGTCCCGGCGGTTCTTCAGGTACGTCTCGCCGCCGTCATGTTCGCGCGCATACGTGCCGTCGAGCGGCAGGACCAGCTGGTCGTCGAGCTCGTCGCCCGCCAGGTCGGCGAGCGCGCTCTGGATCAGCTCGTGCACCTGCTGCGCGCCGAGCGACTTGATCGCCTTCACCGCGCTTTCCGGGAAATAGTCCGCGATGCGGTCCGCGTATTCGTGGAGCTCCTTCAGCTTGAGCCTGGAATCGACCGCCGCCTTCCCGTCTTCCTTCATCATCCGGGCGATCTCGCGCATCGCGTCGATCATTTCCGCCATGCCGTCGCTCGTGAGGGAGACCGTCTCCTGTTCCTCCCAGTCGGCCGTGCCGTCCTGCTTGAGGCGGATCAGGTAGCTTTTCTCCCAGTCCGCCGTCCGGACGCGCAGGCGCGGGCAGCCCTCCGCGTCGTCCCAGCAGTACACGCCCTCGGCGTCCGTGCCGCGGTGGCGCGGAAACCTGAGCAGAGTCCCGTTCAGGACCAGCGTGCTTTTCGATACGGGGAACGGCTGCGGGCAGCAGAGTTTTTCCCAAAGCTCGTAGAAGGCGCGGGAGGCCGCGTGCGCGGGATTGCGCGAAAACATGCGGGCGCGCTCCATCAGATAGCTTTCGATGATCTGGGCTTCGGGTGAATTCATGGGCTGTATCCGTCCTTGCGTTGATGCGGTCTGTTGCGGGCGGGCCGGCTCCGTGTCCGTCCGCCTGCATAATATAGGTTGCCACGCGGCAAAAGTCAAGGCGGAATCCGGGAAAAGAATGCCGGGCAAACCGGACGCTTCCTGCCATGGGACGCGCCGGGACGTAACGGGACGCGCCGGGATGCAAGAAGAATGGAAGCGTTTTCGCGGTCTTCTCCGGCGGAGGATGCGGCGGGGACATCCCGCCGGGGGGCGTCGGCAAAGGCGCCATGGCGATTCTTTGTATTGTTTTTTTGACCCGGAATTCGTTTTTCTGCATTCTTTTTATCACTTTTTCGGGGACTTTTCTAAACGTCTTTTGAGGTTAGATAATTCAGAAGCTTAATATTCTTATCGTTTTTTTTATCTTTTTTCGGGAAAATCGTTTGACAATGTTGCATTTGGGAACTATATTATCTCCCACAGACAAAAAACTTGGACCACCCGGGTCCGAGTGCAAATCTATTCCAACCTCAAAACGAAAGGTCTTTTCTCAAATGAAGAAAATGATTCTTGGCCTCGGTGCCATCGTCGCCGCCGCTATCGTCACCAGCTGCGCTGGCGTCACCACCAACAACGGCATGCCCGCCCTCATCGGCATGGGCCCGAACTTCTTCTCCAAGATCCAGCTCAACAGCATGATCGGCGATGTCCAGAGCAGCTACACCGTCGTCGAGCACGGCGTCAAGGCTGAAGCCACCGTCACCAGCTTCTTCACCTGCGTGAACCTGGGCGATGCCTCCTTCGAAACCCTCAAGGGCAAGGCTCTCGAAGGCAAGAAGGCCGACGATCTGATCGACGTCCGCGTTGACTATGACATGAACTGCATCTGCGGTATCAACACCGTCACCGTCAAGCTGACCGGCACGGCCATCAAGTACAAATAATTGAACTGAGTTCGATTCGTACTTTCTTCCCGGGCCCCTCGCCGGACCCGGGATTTTTTTGTTTCGAAGTTTCACGTTTGTTCCGGGGCGGGCAGGCCCTCCGCCGCGGCATCGTGCGGCATCCGCCCGCGCACGGAGATAAGTATGTTCTCCGCGGACCCGGCGACGAATGCCGTTCGGGCCCGGAACAGCCGGGCGTCCGGCGGATCGCGTCCGGCCCCGTTTCCCCGGACAAACGTGAGGCCCCGAAGGAAGAAGCCCCGGAAAGGGGCGGGTTCCGGAGTCGTTCCGGCCGCGGATTTGTGCGTTCTTTTCCGTTCCGGTCCGAAAAAAACGGAAAAAACCCGGAAAAAATGCGAAAAACTGCTTGCATTTCCCGGAATCCATGATATATTATCTTTTCATTACGCTTCGAAAATAAGCCTGTCCGCTTCATTTTTGAACGTGACGATGTGATGCCTACGTAGCTCAGCTGGTAGAGCGCATCCTTGGTAAGGATGAGGTCCCCGGTTCGATTCCGGGCGTAGGCTCCACTTTCCCCCGGATGATACAACTTGAACCTTTAAAACATCATAAAAACTCGGCGCAACTGCCGAAAAACTCCTAAGGAGAAACAAAATGGCAAAGGAAACGTTTGCAAGAACCAAACCGCACGTCAACGTCGGTACCATCGGTCACGTCGACCACGGCAAAACCACTCTTACCGCTGCGATCACGCATGTCCAGAACATGAAGGGTCTCGCAGACTACATCCCCTACGACCAGGTTGCCAAGGCTTCCGAATCCCAGGGCCGCCGCGACGCCACCAAGATCCTCACGATCGCCACCTCCCACGTCGAATATCAGAGCGACAAGCGCCACTACGCGCACGTTGACTGCCCCGGCCACGCCGACTACGTCAAGAACATGATCACCGGCGCTGCCCAGATGGACGGCGCGATCCTCGTGATCGACGGCGCCGACGGCGTCATGCCCCAGACCAAGGAACACGTCCTCCTCGCCAAGCAGGTCGGCGTGCCCCGCATCGTCGTCTTCCTCAACAAGATGGACCTCGCCGATCCCGAACTCGTCGAACTCATCGAAATGGAAGTCCGCGAGCTGCTCTCCAAGTACGGTTTCGACGGCGACAACACCCCGATCGTCAAGGGCGCCGCGTTCCCCGCTCTGAAGGCCACCTCTCCCGACGATCCCGCCTGCAACTGCATCCAGGAGCTCATGGACGCCATCGACAGCTGGATTCCGGATCCCGTCCGCGACATCGACAAGCCCTTCCTCATGCCGATCGAAGACGTGTTCAGCATTGAAGGCCGCGGCACCGTCGTCACCGGCCGTGTCGAACGCGGCATCGTGAAGGTCGGCGACCCCGTCGAGATCGTCGGTATCCACGAGACCGGCAAGACCACCGTCACCGGCGTTGAAATGTTCCGCAAGAGCCTCGACCAGGGCCAGGCCGGCGACAACATCGGCTGCCTCCTCCGCGGCACCAAGAAGGAAGAAGTCCAGCGCGGCCAGGTCCTCGCGAAGCCGGGTTCCATCACCCCGCACCACAAGTTCACCGCCACGATCTACGTCCTCTCCGACAAGGAAGGCGGCCGCAAGACCCCGTTCATGAACGGCTATCGTCCGCAGTTCTACTTCCGCACCACCGACGTGACCGGCGTCATCACGCTCCCCGAAGGCACCGAAATGGTCATGCCCGGCGACAACGTCACCATCTCCGTCGAGCTCATCTGCCCGATCGCCATGGAAGAAAAGCAGCGCTTCGCCATCCGCGAAGGCGGCCGCACTGTTGCCTCCGGTACCGTGGACACGATCACTGAGTAACACCAACTCCGTCCCGCTGCGGATTTTCCTGCCGCCGGTTCGCCTCAAATGGAGAGCCGGCGGCGCGAATCAATCGGCAGGGGACGAAGAAAGCAGACACCGCCATGCGCGAAATCATCATTCTTGAATGCACCGAGTGCAAACGCCGGAACTACACGACGACCAAGGAGAAGAAGAACACTCCCGGCCGTTTCGAGATCAAGAAGTTCTGCAAGTTTGAACGGAAGCACACCATTCACAAGGAATGCCGCTGACCTCGTTGGCGCATCTTTGCATGCGCCGTGAGGGCGGGCGTCCCCCCGTGTTTTTAGTTCGTTACGCAGGAGTGTAGCTCAGTTGGTAGAGCAGCGGTCTCCAAAACCGCAGGTCGTGAGTTCGAGACTCTCCGCTCCTGCCATTTCATTTTCAGACAGAGGATTCGAGTAAGGGGTTCCAAGACGGGGCCCGCGCGGCGCAAAAGCCGCGGAAAACATTGACAAGCTATGGACAACAACCTCAGTTTTTTCGGAAAAATACGGTCTTTCATCGAACGGACCATGGATGAGATGAGAAAGTGCACCTGGCCGACCCGGGAACAGCTCCTGGAGTCCACGGTGCTTGTCCTCGTTGTCATGGCTGTCTCCTCCGCGTACATCGCCGGAGTCGACCAGATCCTCTATCACATCATCACGTTCTTAACCTCTTTCTGAACCGGTCCCGGTGAATCCCATGAAGACAGACGAAGAAAAGCAGCTCGAACCTGTTGACCGCAGCAAAGGCCAGTGGTACGTTCTTCAGACCGGCACCGGCCGCGAGAACAAGGTCAAGGAAGCCATCGAGGGAAAGCTTCTGCAGGAGCCCGGCGCGGTTCCCGTGTACGAAGTCATCATCCCCGTCCGCAAGTACATTGACCCGAAAACGCAGCGCACCGTCACCAGCAAGATCCATCCGAACTACGTCTATGTGAGAATGGACCTTTACAAGGAAGACGGCGAGACCATAAACGAAGCCGCGTGGTATTTCGTGCGCGGCATAGCCGGCGTGACCCGTTTCGTCGGCGATCCCGAACACCCGATGCCGATCACCGACGATGAAGTGAAGGACCTCCTTCACACGGTCGATTCGCTGAAGGAAGGCGCGACGCTTCCGCCTCCGCCCTCGTGGCTGGTGGTCGGCACCCGCGTCCGCGTCGAGGACCGCGACTGCGTGTTCAACGGTTCCGACGGCAAGATCATCGAGGTCGATCCCGAACATGCGAAACTCAAACTGATGATTTCGATCTTTGAGCGGGACACTCCTGTTGAATTGGAGTTTGGGCAGGTCGGTCCGTGCGAAGATTGACGCACGAAACCGAACAAACATACTAAACATATCGTAGTCCGCAAGGTGGAAGAACACCTGCCGGTTCGTACCAGCTTGCGGTGTGGAGACAGAAATGGCGAAAAAGGTAACTGCGGAAATCCGTTTGCAGATCCCGGCCGGCGATGCCAAACCGTCGCCTCCGGTAGGCCCCGCGCTCGGTCAGGCCGGCGTGAACATCATGGGCTTCTGCAAGCAGTTTAACGCTGCGACTCAGTCACAGGCCGGGATGATCATTCCGGTCGTGATCACCGTCTACCAGGATCGTTCTTTCACATTTGTCACGAAGTCTCCGCCGGCTGCTGAGCTCATCAAGAAGCTGGCGAACATCCCGAGCGGGTCCCACAACCCCGGCCGCGAATCGGCCGGAAAGATCACCCGCGCGCAGATCAAGCAGATCGTGGAAATGAAAAAGAAAGACATCAACGCCCGAAGCGAGGAAGCCGCGATGCGCGTCATCGAGGGTACTGCCCGCAGTATGGGTATCGAGGTGGTAGATGCCTAAAAGAAGCAAACTTTACAGAGCACAGCTGGAGCGTTTCGACAAGCTCAAACGCTACTCGCTGGCCGAGGCGGCCGCGCTGCTCAAGGAACTCCCGAGCGTGAAGTTCGACCAGACGGTCGAAATCGCTTTCAAGCTCGGCGTCGACCCGAAGCAGACCGACCAGACCGTCCGTGGGGCTGTCGCCCTCCCGCGCGGTACCGGCAAGGAAGTGCGTGTCGTGGTCATCGCGGACGACGACAAGTTCCGCCAGGAGGCTGAGGCCGCCGGCGCGAACGTGGTCGGATTCGAAGATGTCATCTCCAAGATCAAAGGCGGATGGCTTGATTTCGACGTCCTCATCGCGACTCCCTCCTCCATGTCCCAGATCCGCCCCCTGGGCCGTCAGCTCGGTCCCCGCGGCCTCATGCCGAACCCGAAGACCGGCACCGTCACCGAGAAGGTCGGCGACGCCGTTCGCGAGGCGAAGGCAGGCCGTGCGGAATTCCGTGCCGACCGCGGAGCCTGTGTGCAGGTTCCCATCGGAAAGCTCTCGTTCGAGGCTGACGCCATCGTCGAGAACGCCGTTGCGGTCATCAAGGCTCTCATCAAAGCGAAACCGTCCTCCGCGAAGGGTGTCTACATCCAGTCGATCACGCTCAGTGCGACCATGACTCCCGGCGTGAAGGTCGATATCCGCGAAGCATCGGTGAAGGAGACAGCATGAGACAGGAACGCATCCAGCTCGGACAGGACGTCGCTGCCCTCCTTACAGGTTCCGATTATCTGTTCTTTGTGACCTACAAAGGACTGAAGGTCAAAGACGTCGACTCGTTCAAAAAACAACTGGCGCCGCTCGGCGCGGAGTGCCACGTGCTGAAGAACCGCTTCATCAACAAGATGGCGGCGCTCAACGGCATGGACGCCCTCGCCGAATTCAAACTCACCGGTGATACCGCTATGATCTCCGGAAAAGGCGATGCCGGCCCCGTTGCGAAGGCTATCAAGGCCTTCTCCAGTGAAACCAAAGGTGTTCTCTCCGCCAAGGGCGGCTATTTCGACGGTGAAATCCTGAACGCAGAACAGGTCATCGCGATCGCCGAACTCCCCGGCAAGGACGCGCTCCGCGCTCAGCTGCTTGGTCTCCTCGTGGCTGTCCCGACCGGCCTTGTCCGCGTGCTGAACGCCAAGGCTTCCAGCATCGTCAACGTTATCAACGCTTACAAAAACAAACTCGAAGAAAACTCTTAATTCAACTCATATGGAGGTCATACAATGACTGAACAGGCTAACGTGGAAGTGTCGCAGGAAATGGAACAGTTCATCTCCTACGTTGAAAAACTCTCCGTCCTCGAGCTCTCCAAGCTCGTCAAAGCTCTCGAAGACCGTCTCGGCGTCTCCGCCGCTGCTCCGGTCGCCGTCGCCGCCGCTGCTCCCGCAGCTGCCGCCGCCGCCCCCGCGGAAGAAAAGACTGAATTCGACGTCATTCTTTCCGACGTCGGCGCGAACAAGATCGCCGTCATCAAGGTCGTCCGCGAGATCGCGGGCCTCGGCCTCAAGGAAGCCAAAGAGCTCGTCGAAGGCGCTCCGAAGGCTGTCAAGGAAGGCGCTTCCAAGGAAGAAGCCGACAAGATCAAAGAGCAGCTCACTGCCGCCGGCGCCAAAGTCGAAGTCAAGTAATGACTTCACTTTGAATGAAGTACGTTTGTTGACGGTGGGATTCCCTCACGGGGATCCCCCGTCCTTTCCTCGTTTAAATCCGCGACGGGCTTTGCGGATTGCACAGCAGACCGTTCTGCCGTGATTTTTTTGCCTTCCTCAACTAAGAACAGGGTGGAATATGCCTGACCGACTGAACTTTGGAAAACTGGAAGAAGTGCTTGAAATTCCCGATCTGATCGGAATTCAGCTCGACTCGTATGCTTCTTTCCTTCAGCTGGACACGCCCCCGGAAAAGCGCCTGAAGCAGGGTCTTCAGGAGATTTTCATGGACGTGTTTCCGGTTATTAGCTTCGACAAACACATCACCCTCGAATTCCTCTCCTACACCATCGGCACTCCCAAAAAAGAGATCGTCGACTGCATCAAGGACGGCGACTCCTACACCGCCTCCCTTCACGTCGACTTCAAACTGACCAATAAAGACACGGTCACCACGGAAACCGTCTACCTCGGCGAGATCCCCATGATGACCGCCCGCGGCTCCTTCATCATCAACGGCGCGGAACGTGTCATTATCAGCCAGCTGCACCGTTCCCCGGGCATCTGCTTCGAAAAACGCCATCACTCCACCGGCAGATTCCTCTATTCCTACCGCATTATCCCGGACCGCGGGTCCTGGCTCGAAGTCCAGTTCGACATCAACGGTCAGATCTTCATTTTCCTCGACCGGCGCCGCAAACGCCGCAAATTCCTCATCACCACGTTCCTCCGCGCGCTCGGCTACAGCTCCAACGACGACATCGTCCGCGTGATGTACAACGTGAAAAAGATGACGCCGGCCCAGCTCCTCAAAGCCGAAAACATCGGCGATTACTATACCTACGAGCCCATCCTCGACGACAACAAGCGCGTCGTCGTGGAGCCGTTCATCTCCATGACCGAGAGCCATGCGAAGTCCCTCGCCGCGTCCGGCGTCAAGTCCGCAACCTTCGCCGTCGTCCCGAACAAGGAATCCTACATCATCAACTGTCTTGCCCGCGACCCCGCCAAGAACACCGACGACGCCCTGAAGGAGATCTACAAGCGCATGCGCCAGGGCGATCCCTCCCCCAGCACGGACACCGCGCGGGCGCTCCTCCAGCACCTCTTCTTCGACAACGAGCGCTACGACCTCGGCCTCGTCGGCCGCTACAAGATCAACGAGCACCTCAAGCTCGACATCGACGAGAACTGCCGCATCCTGACGAAGGAGGACATCATCGAGGCCACCAAGTACCTCATGAACCTCTACAGCCACAACGGCCAGACCGACGACATCGACCACCTCGGCGCGCGCCGCGTCCGTCCCGTGGGCGAACTCCTCCAGAACCAGTGCCGCGTCGGCCTGCTCCGCACCAAGCGCATCGTGAAGGAACACATGACGATGGTGCAGCCCGGCGACACCCCGCTCAAGCTCATCAACCAGAAGATCTTCATCAGCGCCGTCCGCGACTTCTTCTCGCGCAACCAGCTGTCCCAGTTCATGGACCAGACCAATCCTCTGTCCGAGCTGACCAACAAGCGCCGCCTCTCCGCGCTCGGTCCCGGCGGCCTCTCCCGCGAACGCGCCGGATTCGAAGTCCGCGACATCCACACCAGCCACTACGGACGCATCTGCCCGATCGAGACTCCCGAAGGTCCGAACATCGGCCTGATCTCCTCCATGTCCCTGTACTCCCGCATCAATCACTTCGGGTTCCTGGAGACTCCGTACCGCCGCGTCGAAAAAGGCATCGTCACGAACAAGATCGACTACCTGACCGCCGACAAGGAGGAGCAGTTCGTCATCGCGCAGGCAAATGCCCCGCTCACGCCCGAACATACGTTCGTCAACCCCACCGTCATGGCGCGCCAGTACGGCGAGTCCGCCGAGCATCCGCGCGAGGAAGTCGACTACATGGACGTCTCCCCGAAGCAGCTCGTTTCCGGCGCCGCCGGCCTCATCCCGTTCCTCGAACACGACGACGCCAACCGCGCCCTGATGGGATCGAACATGCAGCGCCAGGCCGTGCCGCTCATGACGACGGAATCCCCGTACGTCGGCACCGGCCTTGAGCACAAGATCGCCGTGGATTCGCGCGCCGTGCTGAGTTCCGACCGCGACGGCATCGTCGCCGAAGTCTCCGCCGACCACATCGTGATCACCGGCGACGGCAAAGTCATCGGCGAGACCGCCGACAAGAACCCGACGACCTACAAACTGATCAAGTTCCTCCGCAGCAACGCCGGCACCTGCATCAACCAGGTCCCGATCGTGAGATCCGGCATGACGGTCCGCAAGGGCGATCCCATCGCCGACGGCGCCGCCACGCAGGACGCCGAGCTCGCGCTCGGCAAGAACGTCCGCGCGGCGTACATGCCGTGGTGCGGATACAACTTCGAAGACGCCATCGTGCTCAGCGAACGCCTCGTGAAGGAAGACGTTTACACGAGCCTGCACATCGACGAGTTCGAGATCGAAAGCCGCGAGACCAAGCTTGGCAACGAGGAGATCACCTGCGACCTGCCGAACGTCGGCGAGGAAGCGCTCAGCAACCTCGACGCGCACGGCATCGTCCGCCTCGGCACCGAGGTCAAGCCCGGCGACATCCTCGTCGGCAAGATCACGCCGAAGTCCGAGACCGAACTCGCGCCCGAGGAACGCCTCCTCCGCGCCATCTTCGGCGAAAAGGCCGCCGACGTCAAGGACTCCAGCCTCACCGTTCCCAGCGGCAAGGGCGGCGTCGTGATGGACATCCGCATCGAATACGCCAAGGAATCCGGCCAGCAGGCCATGACGAAGACCGAGCAGAAACGCGCCATCAAGCGCGCCAAGGACACCTACCGCGAACAGTTCGGGGCGGAGATCGACTCCCTCCTCGAACGCCTTTCCGCGATGCTCCTCGGCCAGAAGCTCCCGAAGCCGATCTACACGCACAACGAGGAGACCGGCGAGGACGTCGTCCTGGTCACCTCCAACCGCAAAGTCACCCGTCCCTCCATCGCCAAGCTCGCGAACGCCTACAACAACTGGAGTATGGAGGAGTGCGAGATCCGCGACCAGCTCAAGGCCGTCTTCGACGAATACATCCCGCGGTTCAACATCATCGAGCAGAACCGCATCGACGCCATGAACATGGCGACCGACAACAACGCCGAGGAACGCGGCCCGATCAAGCGCGTCAAGGTCTATGTCGCGTCCAAGCGCAAGATCCAGGTCGGCGACAAGATGGCGGGCCGCCACGGCAACAAGGGTATCGTTTCCCGTATCGTCCCGATCGAGGATATGCCGTTCACCAAGGACGGACGCCCCGTCGACATCGTGCTGAATCCGCTGGGCGTGCCTTCCCGCATGAACATCGGACAGGTCCTGGAAGCCCACCTGGGCTGGGCCGTCAGCATGCTCGGCGTCAAGGTCGCCACCCCGGTCTTCGACGGCATCTCCGAAGAGAAGATCATTGACATGATGCGCGAAGCCAACGCCAAGGTCGAACAGGAGACCGGCGAGAACTTCCACTGGGGCTTCAAGACCGTCAACGGCGAAGAAGTCTTCGACGGAAAGACCGACCTCTTCGACGGCCGCACCGGCAACCGCTTCGATCAGCGCGTCATGGTCGGCGTCGTCTACATGCTTAAGCTCGACCACCTGGTCGCCAACAAGATCCACGCGCGCTCCATCGGCCCGTACTCGCTCGTCACCCAGCAGCCGCTCGGCGGCAAGGCGCAGCACGGCGGCCAGCGCTTCGGCGAAATGGAAGTGTGGGCGCTCGAAGCGTACGGCGCCGCGCACACCCTGCAGGAAATGCTCACGGTGAAGAGCGACGACGTGACCGGCCGCACCCGCATCTACGAGTCGATCGTCCGTGGTCAGGGCATCCTGGAACCCGGCCGTCCCGAATCCTTCAACGTCCTGCTCAAGGAACTCCAGTCGCTGGGCCTTGACGTGCAGACGGTGAAACGTTCTGAAAATCCGAGTAAATAACCGAAGGGGGAAGAGATACTATGATTGACAGCTCTTACAACCGGGACACCCGCGAACCCTACCAGCCGCTCAGCCAGTTCGAGGCGGTCGTGATCAAAGTCGCGTCTCCTGAAGTCATCCGCTCCTGGAGCCACGGCGAGGTCAAGAACCCCGAGACGATCAACTACCGCAGCTTCAAGCCCGAGAAGGGCGGCCTGTTCTGCGAGAAGATCTTCGGACCGCAGCGCGACTGGGAATGCAACTGCGGCAAATACAAACGCGTCAAGAACAAAGGCATCATCTGCGAACGCTGCGGCGTCGAAGTCTGCCATTCCAAGGTCCGCCGCGAACGCATGGGCCATATCGAACTCGCCGTGCCCGTGTCCCATATCTGGTTCTTCAAGTGCATGCCCAGCCGCATCGGCCTCATGCTCGAAAAGACCGCGCGCGAACTCGAACGCATCATCTACTACGAAGTCTGGGTCGTGACCGATCCCGGCGACACCCCGCTTACCCTCGGCGAAACCCTCGACGGCATGCAGTACAACCAGGCGCGTTCCGAGTACGGCGACGGCTTCCGCGCCGAAATGGGCGCCCCCGCCGTCCGCACCCTGCTGGAGCAGATCGAGCTGGAGCCCCTGCGCGCCAAGCTCGAAGTCGACTTCGCCTCCACGCACAACAAGGCGACCCGCAAGAAACTTTCCAAGCGCCTCCGCCTCGTCGAAGGCTTCATCAAGAGCGATTCGCGCCCCGAGTGGATGATCCTCGAGGTCCTCCCCGTCATCCCGCCCGACCTGCGCCCGCTCGTTCCCCTCGAGGGCGGCCGTTTCGCCACCTCCGACCTCAACGACCTCTACCGCCGCGTGATCAACCGCAACAGCCGCCTGAAAGGCATGCTCCAGACCCACACGCCCGAGGTCATCATCCGCAACGAAAAACGCATGCTCCAGGAGGCCGTCGACGCCCTGCTCGACAACGGCCGCCACGGCCGCGCCGTGACCGGCGCCGGCAGCCGCCCGCTGAAGAGCCTCAGCTGCATGCTCAAAGGCAAACAGGGACGCTTCCGCCTGAACCTGCTCGGCAAGCGCGTCGACTACTCCGGACGCTCCGTCATCGTCGTCGGCCCCGAACTCAAGCTCATGCAGTGCGGCCTTCCCAAGAAGATGGCGCTCACGCTCTTCGAGCCCTTCATCATCCGCTACCTCAAGGAACGCGGCCACGCGCATACGGTCCGCTCCGCCAAGAAGATGATCGAACGCGGCGCGCCCGCCGTGTGGGACATCCTCGAAGAGGTCACGAAGGGGCATCCGGTGATGCTCAACCGCGCGCCGACCCTGCACCGCCTCTCCATCCAGGCGTTCGACCCGATCCTGATCGAAGGCTCCGCCATCCGCCTGCATCCGCTCGTCTGCACGGGCTACAACGCCGACTTCGACGGCGACCAGATGGCGGTCCACGTGCCGCTGTCCGCCGCCGCCCAGCTCGAGTGCAAGCTCCTGATGCTCTCCACGAACAACATCTTCTCGCCCGCCAGCGGCAAGCCGATCACGACTCCGACGCAGGACATCACGCTCGGCGTGTACTACCTCACGCGTCCCCCGATGACCCCGCCCGGCAGCGCGCGCCTCTTCCGCGACATCCACGAGGTGCTGTTCGCCCTGGATACCGAGCACATCAGGATCCATGACGCCGTGAAGATCCCGAACCCCGACTACGGCGTGGAGACTCCGCGCGGCGACAAGGATTCCAAGTTCATCATCACGACGCCCGGCCGCTGCATCTTCAACGGCATCTGGGACAAGTCGCTCGGCTTCTACAATTCCCAGGCGACGAAGAAGGAGATCGGCAAGCTCATCGCCGAGGCGTACGAGCATGTCGGCCACGACAAGGCGATCATCCTCCTCGACAAGCTCAAAAACCTGGGCTACGAATACGCCACCGTCGCCGGGTTCTCCATCTCCGTCGCGGACGTCCCGGTCCCGAAGACCAAGGCGACCCTCATCGCCGAGGCCCGCAAGGAGATCGAAAAGATCCAGGCCGAGTTCGACGCCGGTGCCCGCACCGAAGGCGAAAAGCACGACCGCATCGTCGAAGTCTGGACGAAGGTCACCAACGACGTCGCCAAGGACCTGTTCGCCGCCTGCGAGGCCGAAAACAAAGTCCGCATCAACCCGGTCTACGCCATGCTCGATTCCGGCGCGCGAGGCAGCAAGGACCAGATCCGCCAGCTCGCCGGCATGCGCGGCCTGATGGCGAAGCCCAACGGCGAAATCATCGAACGCCCGATCCTCTCCAACTTCCGCGAGGGGCTCTCGGTGCTCGAATACTTCATCTCCACCCACGGCGCACGCAAGGGCCTCGCCGACACCGCCCTGAAGACCGCCGACTCCGGCTACATGACCCGCAAGCTCGTCGACGTCGCGCAGGACATCATCTGCCGCTGCGAAGACTGCGGCACTACGAAGGGCATCTACGTCGAGGCGATCAAGGGCGACGACGACAAGCCGCTGCTCTCCCTCGCCGACCGCCTGGTCGGACGCTACAGCGCGCAGGACATCCGCGACACCACCAACGACGGCCAGCTCATCATCGCCGCCGGCGAAGAGTTCACGCCCGAGATCGCCAAGCGCATCGAGGCGCGCGGCCTCCAGCGCGTCCTGATCCGGTCCGTCCTGACCTGCGACGTGGAGCACGGCGTCTGCGTGAAGTGCTACGGCAAGAACCTCGCCACCGACCGCGACGCGGAAGTGGGCGACGCGCTCGGCATCATCGCCGCGCAGTCCATCGGCGAACCCGGCACGCAGCTGACCATGCGCACCTTCCACATCGGCGGCGTCGCTTCCGCCACGTCCAAGCAGTCCGACATCAAGGCGCGCAAGTCCGGCAAGATCTACTTCGAGAACATCCGCACCGTCACCAACGACAAGGGCGAGATGCTCGTCATCAACAAGAACGGCTTCATCGTCGTGTTCGACGAAGACCTCGTCAGGCAGGCCGAACAGGAAGCCCGCGAACGCGCCAAGCAGGAAGCCGCCATCATCGGCTCCTTCTACAACGCCGACTACGACTACTGGTCCGACGCGATGAAGGAGACCCCGGTCGACCGCTACCCGGTCGAGATCGGCGCCACCCTCTTCTGCCGCGACGGAGACACCGTCGAGCTCAACCAGCAGCTCGCCATCTGGGATCCCTCCAACATGCCCATCATCGCGGAGGAAGGCGGCATCGTGGACATCCCCGACCTGATCGACGGCGTGACCTACAAGCGCGACCAGCGCCGCGGCAGCACGGAACAGCTGACCGTGCTGGAGCACAACGACGACCTCAACCCGCGCATCGTCATCAAGAATCCGCAGACGCTCGAGGACATCGGCGAATATCCCCTCGCCGCCGGCACCCTGCTCATGGTCAAGAAGAACCAGCGCGTCAGCCCCGGCACCACGCTCGCCCGTATCCCGCACCAGCAGCAGAAGAACAAGGACATCACCGGCGGTCTGCCGCGTGTCGCCGAACTGTTCGAGGCGCGTACGCCGAAGGACATCGCCGAGATCGCCCAGATCGACGGCTACGTCGAGATCACCAAGTACAAAGGCAAAAAAGGCCGCGTGCTGTACGTGAAGAACCCCGACACCGACGTCACCACGGAACACCAGATCCCGAACAACAAGCACCTGATCGTCAGCAACGGCGAATACGTCAAGAAGGGCCAGAAGCTCACCACCGGCGCCGTGATCCCGCAGTCCCTGCTCACCATCTGCGGCGCGCCGGAGCTCCAGCGCTACCTGGTGAACGAAGTCCAGACCGTGTACCGGTCCCAGGGCGTCGAGATCAACGACAAGCACATTGAGATCATCATCCGCCAGATGATGCAGAAAGTCCGCATCGTCGACAAGTGCAAGGACGGTTCCTCCGGCCAGGGCGACACCCGCTTCCTCGCGGGCGAACTGGTCGACCGTTACGAATTCGACCGCGAGAACAAGCGCGTCGCCGCCGCCGGCGGCAGACCCGCCGAGGCCGAACCCGTCCTGCTCGGCATTACCAAGGCGTCCCTCGAAACCGACAGCTTCATCTCCGCCGCGTCCTTCCAGGATACCACGCGCATCCTGACCGACGCCGCCACGCTCGGCCGCGAAGACGTGCTGCGCGGATTCAAGGAAAACGTGATCACCGGACATCTGATTCCCGCGGGAACCGGAGCCGTCGACCTCCAGAACGTCAAAGTCAAGCTCCTGGGCGAAGAGTTGCCGCCCGAGATGCCTGAGATTGACGAGCGGAAGGACGACGGGTCCTCTCCCGATCAACTCGATATCACCCAGATCGACTTCGGCGACGACGACGAATACCAGCCCACCGACGAGGAACGGGCCGAATTCGGCGATCTCGACGAGAGCGATTCGCTGGATTTCCCCGCCGAAGACATCCTCTTCGACGAGACGGAACTCTCCGATGACGAGTTCAGCGACGACTCCCTTACGGACGATGACGATGGGGAATGAAACCCTGCAAAACGAGCAAAAATCAAAAAAAATAACGAAAAACTGGAAAAATTGATTTGATTATCCGCGGAAACGAAGGTATATTATATGCTTGAATTTTTGCGCACAATCAGCAATTAACCAGAATACAGGTGGAAACTTAACATGCCGACAATCAACCAGTTGGTCAGAGCCGGTCGCAGCCCGAAACCGTGCAAGAGCAAATCCAAAGCTCTCACCAAATGCCCGCAGAGACGCGGCGTTTGCCTCCAGGTTACGACGAGAACCCCGAAAAAGCCGAACTCCGCTATGCGTAAAATCGCCCGTGTCCGTCTGACCAACGGACTCGAAGTCACCGCCTACATCGGCGGCGAAGGCCACAACCTCCAGGAACACAGCGTCGTCCTCGTGAAGGGCGGCCGTGTCCGTGACCTCCCGGGCGTCCGCTACCACGTCGTGCGCGGCGCACTCGACAGCATGGGCGTCGACGGACGCCGCCAGGGCCGTTCCAAGTACGGCGCCAAGCGTGCCAAAGACGACAAGAAGAAATAATCCCACGAGATAAGGTAACGCATACACCATGAGAAGACGCAGAACCACGAAACGGGAACTCATCCCCGACGTCAAATATAACAGCGAACTCGTTGCCCGTCTCATCAACACCCTGATGAAGTGCGGCAAAAAGTCCATCGCCCAGAAGATCGTTTACG
Source organism: uncultured bacterium (assembly GCA_902780135.1). Taxonomy (GTDB): domain Bacteria; phylum Verrucomicrobiota; class Lentisphaeria; order Victivallales; family UBA1829; genus UBA1732. Next base: position 138,423 of record CACZEK010000012.1, on the reverse strand, counting down.
GCGCGTTCGACTACATCGCGACCCAGAAGAAGGACATGGAGCCCCTCGAGGTCTTCATCCAGGCCGTCGAAAACGTCAAGCCCAAAGTCGAAGTCAAGTCCCGCCGCGTCGGCGGCGCCAACTACCAGGTGCCCATCGACGTCGCCCCGGAACGCCAGGTCGCCCTCGCTATCCGCTGGATCACGACCTACTCCCAGGCCAAGAAGGGCAAACCCATGATGATCGCCCTCGCCACGGAGCTTCTCGACGCCTTCGACAACACCGGCTCCTCCGTGAAGAAAAAAGATGATACCCACAAGATGGCTCAGGCCAACAAGGCGTTCGCGCACTACCGCTGGTAATCATCCGCTCCTCCCAAGATCTACCCTATGACGACTGCTGCACACATACTCAATCAGGATTACCACGAGGCTCCCGGCCGCAAGACCCCTCTCGCCGCCACCCGGAACATCGGGATCATGGCTCACATCGACGCCGGCAAGACCACGCTTTCCGAGCGTATCCTCTACTACACCGGCAAGAGCCACAAGATGGGCGAGGTCCATGAAGGCGCTGCTACGATGGACTGGATGGTCCAGGAACAGGAACGCGGCATCACCATTACGTCCGCCGCCACCACCTGCTTCTGGCTGAAGCATCGCATCAACCTCATCGACACTCCCGGCCACGTCGACTTCACTGCCGAGGTCGAACGTTCCCTCCGCGTGCTCGACGGAGCCGTCGCTGTCTTCTGCGCCGTCGGCGGCGTCCAGCCCCAGACGGAAACCGTGTGGCGTCAGGCAAAGAAATATCACGTGCCGATCCTCGCGTTCGTCAACAAGATGGACCGCACCGGCGCGGATTTCTACCGCGTCGTCGATGAAATGCGCAAGAAGCTCGGCGCGACCGTCGTGCCGATCTCCCTTCCCATCGGCTCCGAGTCCAACTTCAGCGGCAACGTCCAGGTCATCGACCAGAAGGCGTACCGCTACGAAGGCTCCGACGGCGCGCAGGTCGTCGAATACGACATCCCCGCGGAATACCAGGAAAAGGCGAAGGAGGCGTTCGACTATCTGATCGAGTGCCTCGCCGAGGTCGACGATTCCATCATGGAACTCTACCTCGAAGGCAAGACCCCGGAGAAGGAGCAGATCAAGGCTTCCCTCCGTTCCGCCGTCGTCGCCGGCAAGCTCGTGCCCGCCCTCTGCGGCACCGCCTTCAAGGACAAGGGCGTCCAGCTCCTCCTCAACGCAGTCGTCGATTATCTGCCGTCCCCGGTCGACATCTGGGAGACCAAAGGCACCGATCCCGATACCGAAGCACCCATCGCCCGCCACTGCGGCGACGACCAGCCGTTCTCCGCGCTGGTCTTCAAGATCATGAACGACCCGTACGTCGGCAAGCTTGCGTTCATCCGCATCTACTCCGGCATGGCGGAAAAGGGCGCCACGGTCATCAATCCCCGCACCCGCCGCCGCGAACGTCTCGGACGTCTGCTCCAGATGCACGCCAATTCCCGCGAAGAGCGCGACGTGATCTACTGCGGCGACATCGCCGCCTGCGTCGGCCTCAAGAACTGCACCACCGGCGACACCATCTGCGACGAAGGAAACCAGATCGTCCTGGAATCCATGACGTTCCCGGATCCCGTGATCTCCATCGCGGTCGAGCCCAAGAGCTCCGCGGCCCGCGACAAGCTTTTCGCCGCGCTCGCCGCGCTCTCGGACGAAGACCCGACCTTCACCATCAACAGCAACGCCGAGACCGGCCAGACCATCATCTCCGGCATGGGCGAACTTCACCTTGAGATCATCATGGACCGCCTGATCCGCGAATTCAAGGTCGAAGCCAACTCCGGCCAGCCCGAAGTCGCCTACCGCGAAGCCATCCTCAATCCCGCCACCGCGGACTCCAAGTTCGTCCGCCAGACCGGCGGCCACGGCCAGTACGGCCACTGCGTGCTGAACGTCACCCCGATGGAACGCGGCCACGGCATCACGATCGAAAACAAGGTCGTCGGCGGCGCCATCCCGAAGGAATTCATCAAGCCGATCGAACAGGGCATCCGCGAAGCCGCGTCCACCGGCGTGCTTGCGGGCTACCCGCTCACCGATTTCCACGTGGATATCGTCGACGGCTCGTTCCACCCGGTCGACTCCTCGGAAATGGCGTTCAAGATCGCCGCTTCCATGGGCCTGAAGGACGCCGCCCGCAAAGGCGGCCTCTGCCTGCTCGAGCCGATCATGAAGGTGGAAGTCACCACTCCGGAAGAGAACATGGGCGACATCATCGGCGACATCAGCTCCCGCCGCGGCGCCGTCATCCAGGTCGACACCCGCGAAAACACCGTCCAGATCATCGCCAACACCCCGCTTTCCGAGCTCTTCGGGTATGCCACGGCCATCCGCTCCCTGACGCGCGGCCGCGCCTCCTACACGATGGAGCCCAACCATTTCGAACGCGTACCAACTTTTATTCAAGATAAAATCGTGGAGAAATCACAAAAATGAGCACAAAGCCCGCTCCCCGTCAGGTCCAGAAGTTCCGCATTAAGCTTCAGGCCTACGAACACCGCATCCTCGACCAGTCGGTCGCGGAAATCCTCAACACCGCCCGCCGCACCGGATCCCGCGTCGCCGGTCCGATCCCGCTGCCGACCCGGGTGGAACGTTTCACCGTCAACCGCTCTCCGCACGTGGACAAGAAGTCCATGGAGCAGTTCGAGATCCGCACGCACAAGCGGCTGATGGACATCATCGATCCTACCGCCAAGACGGTCGACGAGCTGAAGAAGCTCAGTCTCCCCGCCGGCGTGGATATTTCCATCAAGATCGGCGGCTGATTCGCGGCCGCTGAACAGGCCGCCGCCCGAACGGTTCGGGCATCGGCCGGCAATCCGGCACCAAGGTCCTTTTCCGATTGAGGACATGTGCCTGAAAGGAGAACAACATGAAAGGTTTGATCGGAAAGAAAGTCGGGATGACCCAGCTTTACGACGACAAGGGTGTGCTGACCCCTGTGACGGTCGTTCAGGCTGGCCCGTGCGTCGTTATCGACGTGAAAAATGTGGAACGCGACGGCTATTCCGCCGTGCTTTTCGGATTTGGTTCCCGGAAAGCGAAAAATGCAGGCAAGGCAGTTGCCGGCCAGGCCGCAAAGGCCGGAGTCAAGACGACCCCGTCCATCATGAAGGAATTCCGCATTACCGACGATTCCAAGTTCGAGATCGGAGCCGAGATCGGCGCCGGCATCTTCGAGGAAGGTGAATATCTCGACGTCACCGGCGTGACCAAGGGACGCGGCTATCAGGGCGTCATGGTCCGCCATCATTTCAAAGGCGGTCGTGACGGACACGGCGGCGGCTGGCACAGAAAGCCCGGCTCCATCGGATGCCGTGAATCCCCCGGCAACATCATCAAAGGCAAGAAAATGCCCGGTCAGCATGGCAGCGTGAAGCGCACCGTGCAGAACCTGCGCGTTGTCAAAGTCGATTCCGCGGAAAATCTGATCTTTGTAAGTGGGGCGATCCCCGGACCCAACGGCGGCACCGTACTCGTCAGAAAAGCGATCAAGAAATAATCCCAAACTTACAAGGTGACACGTTATGAATCTCGATATTCTCAATATGAAGGGCGAAAAGGTCGGAGTCTACGAGCTCCCCGATACCGCCCTCGAACTGGAGAAGGGCTCCCAGGCGGTCAAAGACACCGTCGTGTCCTTCCTCAACGCGTGCCGCGCAGGCACTGCCTCCACCAAGACCCGCGGCCAGGTTTCCGGCGGCGGCCGCAAGCCCTTCAAGCAGAAAGGCCTCGGCCGTGCGCGCAGCGGTTCCTCCCGTAACGCCTCCTGGCGTCACGGCGGCGTTGCGTTCGGCCCCACCCCCCGCAGCTTCGCGACCAAGATCAACGCCAAGGTCCGCAGACTTGCCCTCCAGCGCTCGTTCTCCGAGAGCGTGAAGAACGCCGGCGTCATCGTCGTCGACGACGTCAAGTTCGAAAGCCCGAAGACGAAGGAAGCGGTCGCCGCTTTCAACGCCATCAAGGCCACCGGCAAGATCCTGTGCGTCGTTGCCGACTACGAGGAAAACTCCATCCTCGCCACCAGCAATCTCCCCGCCGTCTGCCTCATGAAGGCTTCCGCGGTCAATACCTACCAGGTCCTCTGGGCTGACATGCTCGTTTGCAGCAAGGATGCCATGGATGTGATCGTCAAGCGCATTGAGAAGGTGAGCAAATGAAATCTTCCTACGACATCATCAAGCATATCATGATGACTGAGAAGTGCACGCTTCTCAAGGGCGCAAACCAGTATTCCTTCAAGGTCTGCTCCTGCGCCACGAAGACCGAGATCGCCGCCGCCGTCGAAGACATCTACGATGGCGTCAAGGTCAAGTCCGTCAACATCATGAACTACACCGGCAAGCTCAAACGCGTCGGAAAATCCCCCGTCCGCGGTCGCCGTTCCAACTGGAAAAAAGCCATCGTCACCCTCGCCGAGGGCACGATCGAGCTCGCATAAGGAGACACGCAAATGCCGATCAAAACCTACAAGCCCACGACGAACAACCGCCGCTACATCGGCGTCGTCGACTACTCCGCCGAGCTCACCAAGAAGGCTCCCGAGAAGGCTCTCACCAAGGGCATCCGCTCCACCGGCGCCCGCAATAACGTCGGCCGCATGACCGTCCGCTTCCGCGGCGGCGGCAACAAGCGCGCCTACCGCCAGATCGACTTCAACCGCACCAAGACCGGTCCCGCGACCGTGAAGGCGATCGAGTACGATCCGAACCGCTCCGCGTTCATCGCCCTCATCTGCTACGAAGACGGCACGAAGTCCTACATCCTCGCGCCCGTCGGCCTCAAGGTCGGTCAGGTCATCTCCTCCGGCGCCAACGCCGAGATCAAGCCCGGCAACGCCCTCCAGCTGAAGAACATCCCCCTGGGACTCCAGATCCACAACATCGAAATGACTCCCGGCCGCGGCGGCAAGATCGTCCGTTCCGCCGGCCAGTACGCCGTCCTCCGCTCCCGCGAAGGCGACTACTGCCAGGTCAAGCTTCCCAGCGGCGAAGTCCGCATGTTCCACATCAACTGCCTCGCCACCATCGGCCAGGTGGGCAACCTCGATCACATGAACGTCTCCCTCGGCAAGGCCGGCAAAGCCCGCTACAAAGGCTTCCGCCCCCACGTCCGCGGCGTCGTCCAGAACCCGATCGACCACCCCATGGGCGGCGGCGAAGGCCGTTCCTCCGGCGGCGGTCACCCCGTGTCCCCCTGGGGTCAGCTTGCCAAGGGCAAACGCACCCGTCACCCGAAGAAGCCGAGCAACAAGTTCATCGTCGAACGCAGGAGAAAGTAACCTATGGGCAGATCTATCAAAAAAGGTCCGTTTGTGGACTATCATCTGGTCGAAAAAGTCGAACGCATGGAAAAGGCCGGCGGCAACAAGAAGCCGATCAAGACCTGGTCCCGCCGTTCCATGGTACTCCCCGAGTTCGTCGGGTATACCTTCAACGTGCACAACGGCAAGATCTTCGTTCCCGTCTTCGTCACGGAGAACATGGTCGGACACCGTTTCGGCGAATTCGCCCCGACCCGTACCTTCCACGGCCACGGCGTCATCTCCGGCAAGACGGTCTAATCCGTTCTTTACCGGTACCGTTTACGGTATTCTCTTCCGGGATCCCCCTCAAAAGGGACCCCGGTTTTTTTATGTCGCCTCAATTCATTTCGGTTCGGCGGCTTTTCGTGTCCGGGCAAAGTCCAACTGGTAAGATTCTCGGTGGTTACGTTTTCAGGTAGCCACGCTCGAATCTTCCTGCATTGGCCTTTTTGCCCGTACGCTGAAAATCCATCCGAACTGAATTCATTGAGGCTCCCTTTCTTTTTTACAGCGGCGGAGATCGGCGCGTCATGTCCGGTGGCGGGATATGCCGCAAATGCGCGCAAAAGGCGTTTCCCGCGCTGTTTCGGGGCGGGACGGGCACACGGACGGATTTCGGCTTCGCGCGCGTCAAACGGCGCGGGAGGGCGTCTGCCGGGCGTTCCGGCGTTCACTCGTCGGAACAGGAATCCTCGACGGCGTGGACCAGCTGGACGAGCAGTGCGTTCACGGGCACATGGATGCCGTGTTTTCGCGCGAGCGAGACGACCGAGCCGTTGATGAAGTCGATCTCGGTGCGGCGTTTGTGGATGCGGTCCTGGAACATGGAGGAACACCCGGTGCGCGTGAGGACGCAGATCTTGTGCACGAGCTCCAGGATCTCCTCGCGGTCGAAGTCGATCCCGTCCGCCTTCGCCACGGTCAGCCCCTCGTCGACGATCTGGCGCACGATGTCCCAGCTCGGGCGGTTGGACTGGATGAACCCGTTTTTGACCTCGAGCAGCATGGTGAGCGGGTTGATGGACATGTTCACGAGCAGCTTGCGCCAGATGAGCACGCGGACGTCGTTCGACACGGAGATGTCGAGGCCGCTTTCGGCGAAGATCGAGCGGATCAGCTCCACGTGCGGCGAATCCTTGGCAAACGCGCCGATGATGGTCTTGCCGTCCGCCGCGTGCAGGAAACGCCCGCTGCCGAGGAGCGTGCTGTTGTGGTTCGAGGTGCCGATCACGATGCGGTCGAGCGGCACGAACTTCACGATCTCGAGGTAGTTCCCCATGCCGTTCTGCAGCGAGACCACGACCGTCTTCGGGCCGATGAGCGACCGGTTCGCCTTCAGCGCGGCGTAGGTCTGGTGCGCCTTCACGAAGATGAGCAGGATGTCGACCGGCTCGTTGCGGCCGCGGCCGCTGACTTTCGCGGGCACGCTGAACGGGACCTCCTCGTCGTTTTCGATCATCATGAGGCCGTTTTTGTTGATCTCGTCGACTTTCGCGGCGCGGTGGTCGAACAGCGTGAGGTTGATGTTCGGGTTCTTGCAGAGGTAGGAGGCATAGAGACAGCCCATGGCTCCCGCTCCGAGGATGACGGCGTTCAGCATGGCCGGCCTTTCGCGGATGGTTCGGTTGAAAACAAATTGCAGAATAATGTAGCACGGAAAAGACGGTTCGTCAAGTTCACGCGTGAAAAAGAGTGTGAAACGTGTGTTTCACCGTGTCCGAGCGCAGCCGGACACTTCCGCAGTGGAGGACTTGTCCTCCTGTGCCAGAACGATCCCCTGCGTCAGCAGGATCGCCCGGTTCAGGCGCTTCGCGATGACCTCGCCGTGTTCGGCGCAGAGGCGGGCGGCGTCCTCAAGCTGAATCGGGCGTTCGTCCGGAAAACGCCAGATGCCGAGCGTTTCGGCGGCGCGGCGGATGAGGCGGTAGGTGAACGTGGGCACGGGGAACGTGATGAGGACCAGCCCGCCGGGCTTCGCAAGCTCGAAATGCCGCCGGATGGCAGTCTTCGTCTGTTCCTCGGAGAAATGCTCCACAAGCCCGACGCTGAACACGAGGTCGGCGGGCTCGAACGGGGCGGGGTCCAGCGTGAGGATGTCGGCGCACAGCGCTTCCGTCTGCGGTCCGGCGTGCCTCGATTTGAACAGCTCCACGCCGCGCGGATTGCTGTCCACGACGGTATAACGATAGACTTTCAGACGCCGTATGAGCGTATCGCAGAACGCGCTGTTGCCGCCTCCGAGCTCGATGATGCTGCCGCCCGCCGGGAATCCCGCCTTGACGAGCATCTTCGCGAGGATGCGACCCGTGATGCGCCGCGTGATGTGCGCGGTGAAGAACGGCCTTTCGTAGTAGCGGGTCCAGTCTGTTGATGCGGTGTCCGGCATGGCGTTTTTCGAGGTGCGCTTGCTTCGCTTGCCCGGTCAGAGGATGGAATCGCCCTGGCTTTCGAGCGTGCCGTCGGCGATGGCGGCGCGGATGCGCTCCATGAGGGCGATGAAATAGTGGATGTTGTGGATCGTGAGCAGGCGCGCCCCGAGGATTTCGTTCACGTTCAGCAGGTGCCGGATGTAGGCGCGCGTGAAGTGCGTGCAGGCGTAGCAGTCGCAGCGCGGGTCGAGCGGGGAGAAATCCTCGGCGTAGCGTCCCGCCTTGGCGGGCAGGGTGCCGCCGCCTCGCATAAACGCCGCCGCGTGGCGAGCCAGCCGGGTCGGCATCACGCAGTCGAACATGTCGACGCCGAACTTCACGTTTTCGAGGATCTGTTTCGGGGTGCCGACGCCCATCAGGTAGCGCGGCTTGTCCTCGGGCAGGAGCGGGGCGACGAACGAGGTCACGTCGAACATCTCCTCCTGGGATTCGCCGACGGAGACGCCGCCGATGGCGCAGCCGTCGAAGTCGAGCGAGGCGACGTGCGCGGCGGAATCGGCTCGGAGGTCGTGGTATACGCTGCCCTGCACGATGCCGAACCGGAGCTGATGGTCGTCCAAAGGCTGTTCGCGGGAGATCTCCTCCCAGCGTTTCGTCATGGCGAGCGATTTTTCGGCGGCGTCGTGGGTGGCGGGGTACGGCGTGCATTCGTCGAACGCCATCACGATGTCGGATCCGAGGTCGCGCTGGATGCGCATGGACTCGACCGGGCCGAGGAAATGCCGCGAGCCGTCGATGTGCGAGGCGAACTCGACGCCGTCCGGCTTGATCTTGCGGAGCGGGGCGAGGCTGAAGACCTGGAATCCGCCGCAGTCGGTCAGGATGGGGTGGTTCCAGTCCTCGAACTTGTGCAGGCCGCCGGCGCGCCGGACCAGGCCGGACCCCGGACGGAGCATCAGGTGGTAGGTGTTCCCGAGGATGATCCGGACGTTCAGCTCCTCCAGCTCGCGCGGGGACATCGCCTTCACCGTGGCGCGCGTGCCGACCGGCATGAAGACCGGGGTATGGATCGTGCCGTGGACGGTCTCCAGCACGCCGAGGCGCGCATGCGACGCTTCGGAACGCCGTTCGACTGTGAAACAGCGGCGGCTCATGGACGGATGAACATCCCGTTCAGCACGCCCTGCACGGTCGCCGGGTCCACGCCGAGCGCGCGGGCGATCTCGGCGGCGAAGAACGGCGTTGCGCCGGGCGCCTTGCCCGTGATGATGTTTCCATCATGTTCGACCAGTTCGCCGGTGTACACGAGGCCGGGGCGCGTGCTGAGCTTTTCGCTGCCGGGGTAGCCGGTCACGGTCCTGCCGTCCAGCACGCCGAACGCATGGAGCGCGATCGGGGCGGCGCAGATGGCGGCGGCGACCTTGCCCTTCGCGACGGCTTCGCGGACCATTTCGCCGAGCGCCTCGCAGTTCATCAGATTGGTCGCGCCGGGCAGGCCGCCGGGCAGGATGATGGCGTCCGCGTCGGAGCCGGGCGTGTGCTCCAGGAACATGTCCGGGGCGACCCGGATGTCGTGCGCGCCGGAGACGATGGAGCCGGAGATGCCGGCGAGCATGGTCATGATGCCGCAGCGGTTGAGGATGTCGGCGGTGCCGAGCGCTTCGATCTCCTCGAAGCCTTCGGCGAGAACTACGATAGCCTGTTTCATGGCGGGGTCCCCCGTGGTGTGTGGTTCAAAAAAAGTACGCTCCATAATATAGCATCCGGGCGGGCGGAATACAATCGTGTTTTTTCATCTTTTCCGCTTGCATATTCGCCTGAAAGCGGGTAAATTATTCTGATATTTCAACTGAGAGGCCGGATCATGACCGAAACGATTCACGACGACGGACTCCGGGGCTTCCTGTCGTACCTGGCGGCGGAACGCAACGCGTCCGGACACACCTGCTCGTCCTATGCGCTGGACATCCGCCAGTGCGCGCAGATCTGCCTGAAAGCCGACCCGTTCGAGGGGACGGTCGACTGGGCTGCCCTGAGCGTGTACGACGCGCGGGATTTCGTGGCGTCGCTGAGCACGGACGACCTGGCGCGCAGCTCCATCATGCGGAAACTCTCCGCCATGCGGTCGTTCTACCGCTACCTGATCCGCGAGAACCGCGCGACCTCGAATCCGTTCGTCGGCCAGGCGTCCCCGCGCCGTCCGAAGCTCCTCCCGAAATATATGACCGTGGACGAGGTCGGACGCCTCCTTTCCGCGCCGCAGGCGGTCTGGGCGGACCACGCCGAACTCGGCCTCGCGAAAACGCCCGAAGCAGCCGCGTTCGCCGCCGCGCGCGATGCCGCCGTGCTTGAGGTGATCTATTCCGGCGGGCTCCGCATCAGCGAGGCGCTCGGGCTGAACTTCGGCGACGTCGACGCGTTTTCCGGCGTGATGAAGATACGCGGCAAAGGGAAGAAGGAACGCCTCTGCGCCCTCGGCGGCCCCGCCCAGCGCGCGCTCCGCGCTTACCTCAAACACCGCCGCGCGCTCTCGTCCGACCAGTCGCCGAAGGCCGCCATCTTCCTGAACCAGCTCGGCGGACGCCTCACCGCGCGTTCGTTCCAGCGGTTTTTCAAGCTTTACCTCGCGCAGGCGGGGCTTCCGCCCGACCTGACCCCGCACAAGCTCCGCCATTCGTTCGCCACGCATCTGCTGGACGCGGGCGCGGACCTGCGGAGCGTTCAGGCTCTGCTCGGACACGAGAACCTCAGCACCACGCAGATCTACACGCACGTCAGCACGGAACACATGAAGAGGATCTATGAAAAAGCCCATCCGCACGCCTGATTCCATTTTACTTCCCATGGGGACGTTCCGGGTCCGCAATAAAGGTTTGGGCTGGAAAATCGGAGAGCTCGACCGGGGCGATTTGGCATATTTCAATTTCCTGTGGCGCGCAGTTGAACTTTTTGCCTGCCTGCTGACCGTGCTCCTGCCGATCAAGTTCGCCTCGTTCGTGAGCGCGCCCGAGGGCGGCGCGCTGTACTGGAGCGATCCGCTTTCCCTGGTCTTTATCGCGTGGCCGCTGCCGGTCTTCATGATGGCTTCTCCCGTTCTGCTCTGTCTGACCATACCCGTCGCGATGTGCCGCAGGGAAATGACGTTCCGTCCGCCGCTCCTGAAATACGGTGCGCTGTGGCTGATCCTCGGCGGCGTGAGCATTCTCGGGCTCATGGACGCCTCTTGCATGGGGTATCCGCCGCAGATGATCGCCCACACGCTGTCGCTGGCGGCCTACGCGACGTCGCTTTCTCTTCTGCTGGCCGGGAACGATCGGTTCGCGCGGATGCTGACCGGATCGCTGGTCCTCGGCGGCGTGCTGTCGCTCTGTTCCGGCATGTACCAGTACTGGTACGGATTCGAGGCGCTGCGCGAACACGTTCAGGCGCGCACGGCGGCGGGCGGCCGCGAGATCGCCGACGGGATGGCGGTCCGCATCCGGGAGGGGCGCGTCCAGGCGGATTTCAATTCCTGCAACGTCTACGGCGCGTACCTCGCCGCGCTTCTGCCGTTCCTCACGGTCCTCTTCTGGCGGTTCGGCAACGAACGCGTCTCGCCGCCGAAGCTCTCGCGGCGTCTGTTCGGCGGGTTCATATTCGCCGTGACGCTCTTCCTGCTCGTGAAGACGGACAGCCGCGGCGCGGTGTTCTCCCTGCTCGCCGCGGGCGCGGCCGTGTTCTTTTTCTCCCGTCTGCCGCGCAAATGGAAGCTCGCGGGCGCGGGGCTGCTTCTGCTCGGCGTCGCCGGGCTTGCCGCCATGATCTGGCTCGGACGCGGCGCGCTGTCGATCTTCGTGCGCTTCGATTACGTCCAGGCGGCGGCGCGGATGATGTTCGAGCACCCGCTGACGGGCACCGGCTGGGGCGATTTCCTGCACGATTACTCGATTCTCCGCCTGTGGCGCGACAAGGAGGCGGCGCACACTCCGCACAACATGGTGATGCTGTTCGGCTCGCAGTGCGGCGTCGCGGGCTTCCTCGCCGCGTTCGCCGTGCTCGCGTATCCGGTTGTCGCCGCTTGCCGCCAGATCCGTCGGACGAACTGGCGCGACCTCAAGGACGTTTTCGCGCTTGTCCCCGCGTTTTCCTGCCTCGTCCTCTCCGCCGGGACCCTGCTCGACATCGGGTTCGAGACGACCGCGTACGCCGGCGTCCTGATCGCGTTCTCCCTGCTCACGCTGAACCGGGATGCGTCCGCAGATGCGGAACCGCTGGTCGATCATTGCCGCCCGCGCCTTTGCTGGGTCACCTCGATTCTCCTTGGATGCCTGGCTGTGGGCTTTTACGTGCCGTCTGGAAGCGTCTTCAGCGCGGAGAAAGCCTACTCGAAACTGCTCGCCGAACTCAATCCCGAATACTCGTTCGAACACCAGAACGATCCGGGCTATGTGCCGTCGTATGACCGCGTGAAGACCCTGCTGATGGAGGCTGTCGATGCCGCTCCCCGGTCGCCGTTCCACTGGAACGCCGCCGCGGATTACATGTACAGGACCGGGCGGATGGACGAAGCCATAGCCTGCATCGACCGTGTCATCGCGCTTGACCCGCTTCAGTCCGCGCATTACGTCAAACGCGCCCGGTTCAACTACGCCTGGAGCCTGATGTCGCTACGCGCCGCGTTCCTGGGCGAGGCAAGAGTGTCCGAATTGTCCCTGAGCCCGGACGAACGGCGCGACCTCGCGACCGCGCGGCGTCTCGCTCCGAAAAACCCCGAACTTGACCGGCCCGACGCGGACATCTGCCGCGCGGCCTTTACCCCGAAGGAACCACGACCATGAAAAGCGCCTGGGAACTCGCACTCGAACGCAGCGGCGGCGCGCTGCAGGAACTCTCCCCCGAAAAGAAGGAAAAGATCGCCGAGCTGGAACGCGCCGCGCAGGCGAAGATCGCCGCCGCGAAGATCACGGCGGAGCACAAGCTCGCCTCGATGACCGACCCGGACGAGATCGACCAGCTGAAGGAAGGGCTCGTCAACGAGATCCGTTCCATCGAGGAATCGCTCGCCCGTAAAAAAGAGGCGGTGCGCGCCGAATGAAGCTCTACTTCGACAACGCCGCCGCGGTTCCCGTCCGCCCGGTCACCATGTCGCGCCTTGCCGCGCTCGCGCAGGACTATTCCGCCAATCAGGAGGCGTCCGGCGCCGCCGCCGAGGCCGTGCGCGCGGCTCTTTCGACCGCGGAACACCGCCTGCTGAACGCCGTCTGCGGCTCGAAGGCGCAGGGACGCTCCGTGCTGTGGACGAACACCGGCACCGACGCCGTCCGCGCCGCCGTCGCGGCGTTTCAGCTGACCCCGGAGAAGCACGGCGAAGTCCTGTTCACCGACGGCGAACACGCGAGCATCCCGCCCGCGCTCGACATGCTTCCGGCGTCGTGCCCGCGCAACCGCGTGAAGCTCCTGCGCGACGGCAGGATCGACCTCACCGACCTCTCGCAGAAGCTCAGCGAACGCACACGCCTCGTGGTGTTCCACTGGGTGCAGAGCGAGACCGGCGTGGTCCAGGACCTCGCCGCCGTGCGCGCCATGGTCAAATCCATCGCGCCGCAGGCGAGCCTGCTCGTCGATGCGATCCAGGGCGCGGGCAAGCTCCCGTTCGATTTCGACGCCGTCCAGCCCGAATTCTTCCTCGTTTCCGGGCAGAAATTCGGCGTCCCGTCCGGCGCGGCCGTGCTGTACGGCGACGCGTTCCGTCCCGCCATGAAGAAGCTCCGCGCGGAACGCCACGCGGTCGGGCGCGTCCCGCCGCCGTTCTGCCTGCTGCTCGCCGAGACGCTCGGCGGACGCCTCGCGACGATGAGCGGCGACCTGGACTACATCCGCGAACTGCGCGAACGGTTCCTCGCCGAGCTGAGGGAAGCGCTGCCGGACGGCTGCTGGCGCGAGACGGTCCCCGCCTCGAACGCCTCCCCGTACATCGTGCATCTGCTGTTCTCCGGCGGCGCGCGGACGTACCAGGGCGCGATCCTCACGCGTATCATGGCGAAATTCGGCGCGTCCATCGCGTCGGGCAGCGCGTGCGACGCGGAGACCGGGACGCCCTCGCGCGTGCTGACCGCGATGGGGTTGAGCCGCGACGAGGCGTATTCGGCGGTCCGCGTGTCGTTCTTCGACCATAACACGCCGGACGAGGCGGCGGAGCTGGCGCGTCTGCTGGCGCGCGCCGTCCGCGAGTATTGATTCTGAGGCAAACTCCGCTCAGATGGCGGCTTTCGCCGCCGCGATCAGCGAGGGCAGGATCTTCGGCAGGTCTCCCGCGCCTATGATCGCCGCGACGTCGCCTTTTTTGAGCTCAAGCCCTGCCTGCGCGCCCATGTCGTCCCAGCTCCCCTCAAGCGCGGTCCCGCCGACCGCCGCCGCGAGGTCTTCCGAGGAGCGTTTCCCGCTTCCCGTCCAGGCGGCGAAGACCGGCGTGACGAACACGAGGTCCGCCTTTTTCAGCTCCACGGTGAACTCGTCGAAATAGCGTTCGAGGCGCGCGTAGCGGTGCGGCTGGAAGATGGCGACGAGGCGGCGTCCGGGGTAGAGTCCGCGCAGGGACCGGATGCTTTCGCGGAGTTCGGTGGGATGGTGCGCGTAGTCCTCAATGACCGTGACCGCGCCGTTGTACCGGACGGAGAGGCGGCGTTCGACCCCGGGGAACTCCCGGAGCTTGCGCATCGCCTCGTTCAGGTCGAATCCGAGCAGCGCGGCGATCTCGAACGCGATGGCGCCGTCCAGCCGCTGGAAATGCCCGAATCCGGGCAGGAAGTTTTCGGGGATGTTCGCGAGGTCGATCCGGACCGCGTGCGGATGGTCTTTGAACAGGCGGTCGGTCTCCTCCGAGGCGCAGTACAGCAGGGTTTCGGACTGCGCCGCGAACGCCTTGAAATTGCGTTCCAGCGCCTCGAATCCGCCGAGGCTCCACGCATGGTCGTCCTCCACGTTCGTGACGATCCCGAGGTGCGGGTGCAGCAGCGCGTGCGTGCCGTCGCTCTCGTCCGCCTCGGTGACGAACAGGTCGCCGTCGCCCGCCGCGCCCGCGCTTTCCCAGCCCGTGACGGATCCCCCGATCATGTATCCGGGATCCGCGCCGAGTTCGCGGAGCAGCCACGCCAGCATCGCGCTCACGCTCGTTTTGCCGTGCGAGCCGCTGACCGCCACGGGCCTCTTGTACGAATCCGCCGTGATCGCGAGCGCTTCGCCCCGCCTCAGCACGGGCAAACCGCGCCGCATCGCCTCCGCGACTTCCGGGTTCTCCGGCCCCGCCGCCGAGGTGCGTATGACCAGAAGCCTGTCGTCGTCCGCCGGGATGTTTCCGGCGCGGTGCCCTGCGGGCGCGATCTGCGCGCCGTGCCTGCGGAGCGCCGCCGCGGCGGCGTTGTCGAGCAGGTCGGACCCGGAGACGCGGAAGCCTTTTTCGAGGAGGATCCGGGCGAGGGGGGCGCATCCTGCGCCGCAGCAGCCGATGATGTGGGCGGAGTCGAAGTTGGAAAGCGGGGGAAGGGACGGGGACATGGGCGGGATGTTCGGAGCGTTTGACGGGTAGAGAAATACGAAAGAAAATACAGATAAAAATTACAGCAGAAAAGAGAAAAATCAAGCAAAAGACGAAAAAGCGCGGAAAAATCGCAAACATGAGGCTGAAAGTCATCTTTCCGCCTTGATATTTCAATATGGATGTGGTATATTAATTGTTTATAATCTTTTCTGCCGCGATGGTCCGGCGCGGTGCCGGGCAGGGACGGCGAACGTCGTAAGGAGACGCCCCATGAGAAAGATACAGATCGTCGATGTGTCGCTGCGCGAACAAGCCGCGTGCAACGGCAGTTCCTTGAGTTTTAAGGAAAAGATCGAGGTGGCGCGTCAGCTTGACAAGCTGAACGTGGATGCCATTGAAACGGCTCCCATCGTGAACGGGAAAAATGACATCATTTTCCTTCACACGCTTGCTCCCCTTATGACTCGCTGCATTCTTGCCTGCCCGGTCGGCCTTGATCCGGAACTTCTTCCGGATACCTGGGAGGCGCTTCGTGCCGCGAAACACCCGCGCCTGAACGTGGTCGCGCCGGTTTCGACGGTGCAGATGGAGTACCAGTTCCACAAGAAGCCGCCGGTCGTGCTGGAAATGATCAAGGCTCAGGTGAAAGCCTGCCGCGAACTCTGCGAGGACGTCGAGCTGACGCTCCACGACGCCACGCGCGCCGAGACCGAGTTTCTGGCGCAGGTCATCCGCGCCGGCATCGAATGCGGCGCGGGCGTCATCACGGTGTGCGACACGGCGGGCGTCATGCTGCCCGACGAGTTCAACAAGTTCGTCTCCGCGCTGAACGAAGCCGTGCCGGAGCTCGCGAACGTGGCGCTTTCGTTCGAGTATTCCAACGCCCTGCACATGGCGGCGGCGTGCATCTTCGCGAGCGTGGACACCGGATTCGCCCAGATCAAGACCGCCTGCGCCGGCATGAACGAGCCCAGCCTCCGCAGTGTCGCGCACGTTTTCCGCGCGAAGGGCGACGCCCTCGGCGTGTCCTGCGGCCTCAATATGACCGTGCTGGAGAAATCCTGCGAACAGATCCGCCACATCCTGAGCGGCCGCGCCGAGCAGGACGAATGCGGCGAGGCGCCCGTTTCCGGCGAGGCGAGTTTCAGCCTGTCCAAATCCGATTCCCGCGAAGCCGTCGCCGACGCCGTCCGCCAGATGGGCTACGACCTCGACGATTCCGCACTGGATTCCGTTTACGACTCCGTCCAGCGCATCGTGCAGAAGAAATCGGAGGCCGCGGTCGGGCCGAAGGAGCTGGAAGCCATCATCGGCACGGTGTCCCTCCAGGTGCCGCCCACCTACCAGCTCAAGTCCTTTGTCATCACCTCCGGCAACGAGATCACGTCCTACGCCCATGTCATCCTCGAACGCAACGGCGCCGAGGTGAAGGGCTACGGCACGGGCGACGGCCCGATCGACGCCGCCTTCCTCGCCATCGAGGAGATCCTCGACCATCATTTCGAGCTGGACGACTTCCAGATCCAGTCCGTGACCGGCGGCGCGTCCGCCATGGGCACGACCATCGTGAAGCTCCGCTATGAGAACAAGGTGTACGCGGGCAAGGGCGTCTCCACCGACGTGGTCGGCGCGGGCATCCGCGCGTACATCGACGCCGTGAACAAGATCTGTTACGAGGCAGGTGTCAAATGAAGCTGTCGTTCTCGACCAATCGTTGGGAATCCTACAGTTTCGACGATTTCGTCCGGATCGCCCGGGAATACAGGTTCAACGGGATCGAGGTCCACAATGTCGACACGCCGAAGCTCAGGAACGATTTCCGGCCGGAACGCCTCGCGGGCGTCCAGCACAAACTCCGCAACCATGACCTGTGCATCTCCTGCCTCGACCTCGTGAACGACATCGCCGCGAAGCCGGAAGCCGCGCTCGACGAGCTCAAACGCTGCCTGGAGACCGCGCGCCGCCTGCACGTGCCCTACATCCGCCTGAAAACCGGCGGAACCACGCCCGAGGACGATGTCGCGGCCCGCGCTTTCATCGACTGCGCCCTGCCGCTCGCCGAACAGTCCCGCGTGGTCCTGCTCGTGGAGACGGTCGGGTATTACGCCGACACGCTGAAGCTCGGCGATCTGCTCGCGAGCTTCATGACGGACAACCTCGCCGCGCTGTGGGACCTGCACTATCCCTACCGCGTCTGCGGCGAAACGCCCGAAGCCACGGTCAAGAACCTGGGCGCGTACATCAAACACGTCCACCTGAAGGACTCCGAGAGCGCCGAGGTCCACGCGATCGTCGGCGAAGGCTCGCTCCCGCTCGACCGCGTGATGAACGCCCTCCGCTCCGTGAACTACGACGGGTTCATCTCCATCGAATGGGATCCGAAGTGGGAGGCGGAGATCAGCTCGCCCGACGTGATCTTCGCGCAGTTCGTGAGCTACATGAGCCGGTTCGAGCTGGCGCGCGCCAAGGCGACCCTCTACGAAAACAAGCGCCATACCGGGAAATTCATCTGGAAGAAGGACATCCTGATCGAAAAGACGTTCTCCCAGGTGCTCGACGCCATGGTCCGCGAATTCCCCGACCAGTACGCCTTCAAATACACCACGCTCGACTACACGCGCACCTACTCCGAGTTCCGCGACGACGTGGACACCTTCGCGCGCGCGCTGATCGCCCTCGGCGTGAAGCCCGGCGCGAAAGTCGCGATCTGGGCGACGAACGTGCCGCAGTGGTACATCACGTTCTGGGCGACCACGAAGATCGGCGCGGCGCTCGTCACGGTGAACACCGCGTACAAGATCCAGGAGGCGGAATACCTGCTGCGCCAGTCCGACACCCATACGCTGGTGATGATCGAAGGCTACCGCGATTCCGACTACGCGGGCATCATGAACGAGCTCTGCCCCGAACTCGCGCAGACGAAGACGGGCGAACCGCTCCACGCGAAGCGCCTGCCGTTCCTCCGCAACATCATCTCGGTCGGATTCCGCCAGCCCGGCAGCCTGACCTGGGAAGAGGCCGTCGAATACGCCCACAAGGTGCCGATGGAGGAGCTCCGCCGCCGCGCCGACGCCGTGGACATCCATGACGTGTGCAACATGCAGTACACCTCCGGCACCACCGGATTCCCGAAGGGCGTGATGCTGACCCATTACAACGTGGTGAACAACGGCAAGTGCATCGGCGACAGCATGGACCTCTCCACCGCGGACCGCATGATGGTCCAGGTGCCGATGTTCCACTGCTTCGGCATGGTGCTCGCCATGACCGCGTCCATGACGCACGGCACCACCCTCTGCCCGCTGCCCTATTTTTCCCCGAAGTCCGCGCTCGCCTGCATCAACCAGGAGAAGATCACCGCGTTCCACGGCGTGCCCACCATGTTCATCGCCATGCTGGAGCACCCCGACTTCCCGAAGACGAACTTCTCCTACATGCGCACCGGCATCATGGCGGGTTCGCCCTGCCCGGTGTCCGTCATGCAGGACGTCGTGAACAAGATGAACATGACCGAGATCGTGATCGTGTACGGCCAGACCGAGGCGTCGCCCGGCTGCACCATGAGCCGCACCGACGACCCGCTCGAGGTCCGCGTGGAGACCGTCGGCTGCGCCATGCCGGAGATCGAATGCCGCATCGTGGACCCCGCGACCGGAAAGGACCTCCCGGACAACGTGCCCGGCGAGTTCCTCGCCCGCGGCTACAACATCATGAAGGGCTACTACAAGATGCCGCTCGAGACCGCCGCCGCCATCGACGCGGACGGCTGGCTCCACACCGGCGACCTGGCGCTCCGCACCCCGGAAGGCAACTACCGCATCACCGGCCGCCTGAAGGACATGATCATCCGAGGCGGCGAGAACATCTACCCGAAGGAGATCGAGGAGTTCATCTACACGCACCCGAAAGTCTCCGACGTGCAGGTGATCGGCATCCCGGACGAGCAGTACGGCGAGGAGATCGTGGCGTGCGTGATCCTGAAGGAAGGCGAGACCATGACCGAGGAGGAGATGAAGGACTTCGTGCGCTCCCACATGGCGAAGTACAAGGTTCCGCGCTACGTCGACTTCGTGAAGGAGTTCCCCATGAACGCCGCCGGAAAAATCCTCAAGTACAAGATGCGCGAGGACGCCGTGAACCGCCTCAAGATCAAGAAGGTCGACGGCATCGTCGCCGAGTGACCCCTGCCCGCCGCGCACGGCGGCGTTTCCCGGCGGAGGACAAAGCGCTTCCGCCGGGTTTCCGCATCCGCGCGGCATCCTGCGTTTTTGATTGATAATTTGAACTGATACCGAACAAGGAGACCCGATCCGATGAGTTCCGCGAAACAGTTTGTCACGATGGACGGCAACGAGGCGTGCGCCTACGCCGCATACGCGTTTTCCGAAGTCGCCGCCATTTACCCGATCACCCCGTCCTCCCCGATGGCGGGCAAAACCGACGAATGGGCGGCGAAAGGCCGCAAAAACGTGTTCGGCCAGACCGTGACGCTGGTGGAAATGCAGTCCGAGGCGGGCGCGATCGGCGCGATCCACGGCTCGCTCGAGGCGGGCGCGCTCTCCACGTCCTTCACCTCGTCCCAGGGCCTCATGCTCATGATCCCGGTCATGCACCGCATCTCCGGCGAACGCCTCCCCGGCGTCCTGCACGTGGCGTCCCGCACGGTCGGCACGCACGCGCTGTCGATCTTCGGCGACCATTCGGACGTGATGAACTGCCGCCAGACCGGATTCGCGATGCTGTCCAGCGCGAACGCGCAGGAAGTGATGGACCTCGCGCCCGTGGCGCACCTCGCCGCGATCGAGGGGCTGATCCCGTTCCTGCATTTCTTCGACGGTTTCCGCACCTCGCACGAACTCAGCAAGGTCGAGCCCATCGACTACGCCGACCTGAAGCCGCTCGTCGACATGAAGAAGCTCGAGGCGTTCCGCGCCCACGCGCTGAACCCGGAGCACCCGATGCTCCGCGCGACCGTGCAGAACCCGGACATCTTCTTCCAGGTGCGCGAGGCGAACAACCCGTTCTACGACGCTCTGCCCGGCATCGTGCAGTCCTGCATGGACAAGATCGCGTCCGTGACGGGCCGCCAATACCGCCTCTTCGACTACTACGGCGCGCCCGACGCCGAATACGTCGTGATCGCCATGGGCTCCGTCTCCGGCACCATCCGCGAGACCGTCGACTGGCTGAACGCCCGCGGCGGAAAGACCGGGTTCCTCCAGGTCCGCCTGTACCGCCCGTTCTCCGCCGAACACTTCCTCGCCGCGCTGCCCGTCTCGGTCAAGCGCATCGCCGTGCTCGACCGCTGCAAGGAAATGGGCGCGGCGGGCGATCCGCTGTATCTGGACGTGCGGTCCGTGCTGGCGGCGGCGAACCATCCCGCCGCGCTCTCCGTGTACGGCGGCCGCTACGGCCTCTCCTCGAAGGACACCGACCCGGCACAGATCGAAGCCGTCTTCCGCAACCTCGCCGCCGAAAAGCCGATGAACGGCTTCACGATCGGCATCGTGGACGACGTGACGCACCGTTCGCTCCCGGTCGAAGCCCCCCTCTATCCCGACGACGAGCACATCGTCTGCTGCAAGTTCTGGGGCCTCGGCTCCGACGGCACGGTCGGCGCGAACAAGAATACGGTCAACATCATCAATGCCCACACCTCCAAATACGCCCAGGCGTATTTCGAGTACGACGCCAAGAAGTCGTTCGGCGTGACCAAGTCGCATCTCCGGTTCGGCGACAGCCCGATCCGGTCCTCCTACTACGTGAAGGCCGCCGACTTCATCGGCTGCCACAACGCCACGTACATCTCCAAGTACGACGTCGCGGGCGAGCTGAAGCCGAACGGCACCCTGCTGCTGAACTGCCCGTGGACGCCCGCCGAGCTCGACGAAAAGCTCCCGGCGCACGTGAAGCGCACGCTCGCCGAACGCCACGCGAAGCTCTACCTCATCGACGCCGTCGCCATCGCGGAACGCCTCGGCCTCGGCAGCCACATCAACATGGTCCTGCAGGCCGCCTTCTTCCGCCTCGCGAACGTCATCCCCGTGGAGGACGCCGTCGCCTTCATGAAGACAGCCGCGAAGAAGACCTATTTCGCCAAGGGCGACGACGTGGTGAACCGCAACCTCGCCGCCATCGACGAGGGCGTGAAGAGCCTCGTGGAAGCGCCCGTGCCGGAATCCTGGCGGAACGCCGCCGATCCCGCGCCCGCCGCGCGTCCCGGCCTCCCCGCCGTCGTCACGAACCTGCTCGAGCCGATCAACGCCCAGAAGGGCGACGACCTGCCCGTGAGCGCGTTCAAGGGCTACGAGGACGGCGTGATCGACATGGGCCTGACCGCCTACGAAAAACGCGACATCGCGATCCACGTGCCCGTCTGGGATTCCGCCAAGTGCATCCAGTGCAACAAATGCGCGTTCGCCTGTCCGCACGCCGTGGTCCGTCCGTACCTGCTGACCGAGGCGGAAGCCGCCGCCGCGCCCGCCCCGCTCCGCACCGAGCCCGCGAAGGGCGGCAAGCCCGGCTATGTCTTCACGCTCCAGATCAGCGCCGCCGACTGCACCGGATGCGGCGTCTGCGCGTCCGTCTGCCCGGCGAAGGAAAAGGCGCTCGTCATGACCCCGAACGCCGAGACCGACCACGACCTCGCGAACTGGAACTACCTGCTGTCGCTCCCCGCCAAGTCCGACGTCTTCAACCCCTATACGGTCAAGGGCAGCCAGTTCCGCCGCCCGCTCCTCGAGTTCTCCGCCGCCTCCGCGTGTACTGGGCGAACGCCACCGGGTGTTCGCAGGCGTGGGGCTCGCCCATGCCCGGCATCCCGTACACGGTCAACCAGCGCGGATTCGGCCCGGCATGGACCAATTCGCTGTTTGAGAACAACGCCGAGTTCGCGCTCGGCATGCTGCTTTCCTCGAAGAAACAGCGCGAGATGCAGGTCATCCGCGTGAAGTCCCTGCTCGAAAAGGCGGTCCCGGAAACCCTCAAATCCGCGCTTCGGGCGTGGCTTGACGCGTTCGACGATTTCGACGCCTCGCGCACGGCGTCCGACGCCCTCTGCGACGCGCTCGAATCCGCCCGCGCCGAACTCGCCTCCGACCGTGATGTTTCCGAACTTGCCGAAGGCATCCTCCTGCACCGCGACCAGCTCGCCAAGAAGACGTTCTGGATGTACGGCGGCGACGGCTGGGCGTACGACATCGGATTCGGCGGCCTCGACCACGTGATCGCCAGCGGCGAGAACATCAACGCGCTGATCGTGGACACCGAGGTCTACTCGAACACCGGCGGCCAGTCCTCCAAGGCGACGCAGATCGGCGCGGTGGCGCAGTTCGCCAGCTCCGGCAAGCGCAGCCCGAAGAAGGACCTCGGACGCATCTTCATGACCTACGGCAACGTCTACGTCGCGTCCGTCGCGATGGGCGCCGACCCGAACCAGCTCATGAAGGCGCTCCAAGAGGCGGAAGCCTTCCCCGGTCCGTCCGTCGTGATCGCCTACGCCCCCTGCATGACCCACGGCCTGAAGTGCGGCATGTGCAACGTCCAGCAGGAGATGAAGGCCGCCGTCGACGCCGGATACTGGTTCCTCTACCGCTACAACCCGTCGAAGGAGAAGCCCTTCACGCTCGATTCCCCCGCACCCACGAAGGACTACCGCGCCTTCCTCAAGGGCGAAGTCCGCTTCGCCGCGCTCGAACGCACCTTCCCCGAGAACGCCGCCTCGCTCTTCGAGACCGGCAGCCGCCTCGCCGCGAAGAAGTACGCCGAGTACAAGAAGCTCGAAGACAACCAGTAATTTGAGGTCACCTCTATTCATTGGTTGGCGGCGGCTTTTCGCATCCGGGCAAATCCCGACTGGGAAGATTCTCGGCGGTTACGTTTTCAGGTAGCCGCCATCAAATCTTCCTGCATCGTCCTGTTTGCCTGTCTGCTGAAAATCCATCCGCTCGAATGAATAGAGGCGCCCCTGAACCCCGTATGTTCGGAGGAAGCGGAGTATGATTATCAACACCGGAGGCAGGACCGACACGGTCCAGTATTTCACGGACTGGCTGCTGAACCGGTTCGCGGAGGGCTATGTCCTGTCCCGGAATCCGCTCTTCCCGGACAAGGTCACGCGCTGGGAGCTGGACCCCGAGGTCGTCGACTGCGTGGTGTTCTGCTCGAAGAACTACCGCCCGATCCTGCCGCGCATCCGCGAGATCACGGACCGGTTCCGCACGTATTGTTTCTACACGATCACGGCGTACGGGCGCGACGTGGAGCCGGGCGTGCCGCCGATCGAGGAAAGCATGGAGACGCTCGCCGAACTCGCCTCCATCGTCGGGCGGGAGCGCGTCGCGTGGCGCTACGACCCCGTCCTGCTCACGAAGACGTATACCATCGAACGCCACAAGGACACGTTCGCGCGCATGGCGGAACGCCTCGCCCCGCACGTCGACCGCTGCATCTTCAGTTTCGTGGAGATGTACAAAAAAGTCGAGGCGAACATGCCGGAGCTGGTCCCGCTGAACGACGCCTACCGGAACGAGCTCGCGGAATCCCTCGGCGCGACCGCCGCGCGCTTCGGCATCCCGATCCAGACCTGCGGCACCGACGGCGATTACACGCGCTACGGCATCCGTTCCTCCGGCTGCATGACGCTCGACATCCTCGGCCGCGCCAACGGCGTGCAGTTCCGCAAGCTCAAGCACAAGGGCATCCGCGCGGGCTGCCACTGCATCGAAACGCACGATATCGGCGCGTACGACACCTGCCTCAACGGCTGCAAATACTGCTACGCCAACCAGAATCCGCGCAAGGCGTTCGAGAACTTCAAGTACCACGACCCGAAGTCCCCGCTCCTGCTCGGCCGCCTCAAGCCCGGCGACACCGTCACCCCCGGCGTGCGGAAATCCTTCCTCGCATCCCCCTCCGCCCGGAAAAAAGCCGACGCCTCCACTGACGCCCAGCCCGACCTGTTCTGACCTCAGCCGAAACCGGAGATGAGGCGGGAGGATCGTCATATCATTTGACTTTTTCATGAACATGCGGTATAGTATCCGTATGACTGCACCCTTTTGCAATTTTGAAATACCAAAGAAGGCTCCCCGTCATGTCGGAATTAAAACGTTATATCTGGTTATTCCCTCTCCTCTTTCTGCTGGCTTTTGCCTGCGTGTATGTCTTTCATGAAGTCCAAAAAGTCAATACGACCGTATCCGGGCCGACTATTTGCGGGACCATCGTGGACGAAAGCGGTGCGCCGCTTGACGGCGTCAAAGTCATGCTCGAGTATCGGGAGCCGATTCCGTTTTTTCAGAGAAAGGGCGCCTGGCCGAACGCGCCGACATATAAGCACGTTCTCCGAAGCATGACCGTCAACGGAGAATTCGAAGTTTCGGACAAAGAATTGTCCCGGATGGGAGAAATCGATTCTTTGTATTTCACCAAGGAAGGGTACGAGATCGAGTCTTACGGGGCCGATCAGAAATACGCAATCGCGCCGGACGGGACAAAGGTGTTTCAGTGGAACGGGATGCGTGTTGTGATGAGGAAAGAGCCTCCACCGCCGAAAAGAGTTCAACTGTACGATGTGGGCTATGATCCGTCATATTGCATGGACTATCAGCATGTCACCGTATTGTTCGGTCCGGATGGTGTCTCTGAGTCCAGGTTTCTTCCCCTCGGGGAGGAGTTGAAGGGACAGAAGTATTTTGAAGTCGATTTCGAACGCGATGACAAAGGAGAGATCGTCACGCGGGAGTTTCCCGGCGTCGTCGACGACAAAGGCGTGCCGGTGAAATACCCCGCGGTCTTCATCCTCCGGCTCCATTCTGATGACCCCGCCGACGGGATCATTCCGGTCGACGAGGGGAAATCCGTGCTGGAACAAAACCCATTCGACGGCAGGATCAGGGAATACGGCGATGGCGTGGAATACAGGGAAAAGTACACGCAGATCGGCACGGAGTTGGGAGAAGCGCCGAGACGTTTTTTGGAGGAACGGAAAATGGCTCCGGAAGACGGCTACACACGCAGGGAAGTCTCTTTCCCCGTGGAAGAGGTGCTCCGCATCTGGAACTATGGGGATGAAGGGCTCAAGACGGTATGGTGCAGCGGATACAGACTGGCGTTTGTCAGAGTCGCGGGGCATTATGCGAAGGCCAGGTTCAGTTTTCCCGGGAGGTCATGGGATTTGGGTTTTCCGGAAGACGCTTTCCATCCTGTGGACGAGATGGCACTCAATAACGAGGATTTCTCCTTCCTGATCGATTTGGAAATGTACGTAAACGCGGAGGCGGGTGACAGACATCTGTCGGAATCGTACTGACCGGACGAGGAAACCTCCGCGAAAACGAAAACTGCGTCCGAGGTTGATTAAACGGTGAAAGGCCGGAGTCCGGTTTGAGGCTCCGGTGACTTTGCGTTAGGTATCGGCGTCTGTTTTCCCGATCCGGTAAAATGATCAAAAAATGTATGTTTTTTCCTGAAATGGGAATAGCATAATTCAGGTTTTATAGTATATTATGTCTGAACGGGAAGGATGTCCGCATGTCCGTGCGGGGCATCGTCCCGCGCCCGATTCGAACGTAAAACAGATACTTTCCAACCTATAATCCCCCACCGCATGAATCAGGAGAACCAAGACATGAAACATGCAGCAATCCTTGCCGCCGCCGCGATCTGCGCGGCCACCGCAGCCGTCGCGAGCTGCGCCTCCGCCGACGAAGAGCCCGCGCCCGTCCCCGGAAAACTGACCTTCTACCCGTCCAGCGCGACGGAGCTTGAAGCCGGTCCGCTCGCCGACCGCAAAAAAGTGAACGAGACGTTCCTGCTGGAAACGCTGAACCCGGACGCCCTGCTGTCGAAATTCCTGACTGTGGCGGGCCTCGAACCGAAGGCGAAACCCTACGGCGGCTGGGAAGCGCGCGACATCGCGGGCCATTCGCTGGGCCACTACCTCTCCGCGCTCGGCATGGCGTACGCGCACGGCGGCAACAAGAAGGCGAAGGAACGCTCCGATTATATCGTCGACGAGCTGGCGAAGTGCCAGGACAAGCTCGGCACCGGGTACGTCCACGCCGAGGACGAACGCTGGCTGAACCAGCTCGAACGCGGCACGGTGCGCCCGCAGCCGTTCAACCTGAACGGCGTCTGGGTGCCGTTCTACTCCATCCACAAAGTCTTCGCCGGACTCCGCGACGCGTACCGCCTGACCGGAAACAAGAAGGCGCTCGACGTCGAGAAGAAGCTCGCGGACCGCGTGATCGCCGCATTGAGCAACCTCAACGCCGACCAGGTGCAGAACATGCTCCGCGCCGAGCACGGCGGCATGCTCGAAGTCATGGTCGACCTCACCACGGACACTGGCGACAAGAAGTATTCCGAGGCCGGACGCCGTTTCTTCTTCGACAACCGCATCCTCGGCGCGATGGAGGACCAGCGCGACATCTTCAACGGCATCCACGCGAACACGCAGATCCCGAAGATCGCCGGCCTGGCGCGCCTCTATGAGGTCGAGGGCGACGAAAAGGCGCGCACCGGCGCCGAATACTTCTTCAACGAAGTCTCCACGAAGCGCTCCTACGCGAACGGCGGCCACAGCGAAAGCGAACACTTCTACGACATGAACGACGTGAACCGCACGCTGAAGCCGAACACCGCCGAGACCTGCAACTCGTTCAACATGGTGAAGATCGCCATGCACGTCTTCGAGTGGAACCAGAACACGAAGCCCATGGACTTCGCCGAACGCGTGACGCTGAACCACATCGCGTCCAACATTGGCAAAGAGCCCGGCGAATACGGCTACTTCCTCTCCCTCGGCTCGCCTCACTACAAAGTCTTCTCCACCGAGTTCGACTCCTGGTGGTGCTGCGTCGGGTCCGGCATGGAAAACCCGGAGCGCTACACCGAGATCAGCTTCGCCACCGACGGCGCGTCCACCGTGGCGGTGAACCAGTACTGGGCCGCCGAGCTGAAGGACGACAAGCTCGGCCTCGAACTCAAGATCGAATCCGCGTTCCCGCTCTCGAAGACCGCGAAGATCGAGCTTGAGCTCAAGAAGGCGAAGACCTTCACGCTCGACCTCCGCAGGCCCGTCTGGGCGAAGCGGATGACCGTGAAGGTCAACGGCTCCGAGGTCAAGGCGGACGCCGACGAACGCGGCTACGTCGCCATCAGCCGCAAGTGGAAGGACGGCGACAAGGTCGAAGTCGAATTCGACTTCCCGCTCTACAGCGAATCCCTCCCCGACGGCAAGCACGTCGCCTTCTTCTACGGCCCGCTGCTCCTCGCCGCCGTGATCCCGCCCGCCGAAGGCAAGGCCGACCCCGCCGTCCGCCGTTACAGAGACCAGTGGGGCCCCGAGACGCACGAACCGATCCCGACCGTGGCGGCCGCCGACGCCGAGACCGCGATCAAGGCGTTCAAGCCGGGCAAGAACTTCGGCGAGTTCGTCGCGCAGGGCAAGAACGGCGAATTCACGCTGATGCCGCTCTTCAACATCTACCACGAACACTACTCCGCGTATCTCCCGCTGGACAAGTGATCCCGGCCGGGACATCCCCTGAAAACAGAAAACCCCGTGCAGGCGACTGCATGGGGTTTTTTCATGGACGGGAAAGGGGAATCGGAGAAAAGCGAGGATTACGATTCGATGACCTTCTTGCCGAGACGCTGCACGAGGACCTCGTTGTGTTCGCCGAGGACGACGATCTTCGGCGCGTGCGTGGCGGCTTCTTCCGGCGTGTAGTAGCCGAAACACATGATCGTCACGACGTCGCCGACGCGTCCGAGGTGCGCCGCCGCGCCGTTGAGGCAGAAGACGCCGCTGCCGCGTTCGCCGGGGATCGCGTAGGTCTCCAGGCGGCTGCCATTCGTGGCGTTCACGACGAGGATGCGTTCGTAGGGCAGGATGTTCGCCAGGTCCAGATAATCCGGGTCGATGGCGAGACTCCCCTCGTAATTGAGGTCGCACGCGGTGAGGCGCGCACGGTGGATTTTGCCTTTGAGAAGTTCCAGTGTCATGGTTTCGGTCGTCTCCGTGAGAAAGAGTTGAAGTATATTAATATACACCTTATTCTGAAAAATACGAATCGAAACGGCATTTTTCAGCGATAACGCCCCCGGTGTGCAAAAAACGGGACGGCGTGGACCGTCCCGTGAATCTGAACTTGTTTTGTGCCGGGGTATTGCTTATTCGACTTCGACCGTGACGCTGTAGTCCGTGTTGAACTCGGAATCGAGGTTCCACGGCTGCATGTAGGTGAGGTCGATCTTCGCCGTGCCCTTTTTCAGCGCGCGGTAGACGATGACGGTCGTGCCGCCGACGCCGAGCAGGCCGTTCGGATTCGGGCTCTGCATGTAGTCGTCCTTTTCGAGCTTGAGGATGTCCTTGTCGACCTTGTCGGCCTTCGTCCAGCTGAATCCGGTGGTGGCGTTGGATTCGAGCGAGAGGATGACGGTCCCGTCGACGGCGACCTTGACGGTCTTTCCGTTGTCCGCGTCGGTGAGCCGGATCTCCGCCTTCGCCGGGGCGGCGGCCTTCGCCGTATCGGCGGCCTTCGCGACGGAGCCTTCGACCTCGACGGTCAGCTTGAACGTCTGGGCGGGTTCCTTGTCCTTTTCCCACGGACGCGCATAGCCGAGCGAGATGTCGGTCTTGCCGGGGGCGAGCGCGGTGAACGTGCAGAGATCATTGCCGCCGACGCCGACCATGCCCGCCGGATGCTCGTCGACCGCGTATTCGATTTCGCCGGCTTTGAGGACCTTCGCGTCGGTCTTGCCGGAGACGATCGCCCAGGAATACCCCGTGGTGCGGTTGGATTTGAGCTTGACCCGGATGACGTCGCCGACCTTCACCTTGAGCGTCTTGCCGCTGTCGTCTTTCGTCATGTTGTAGGTCTTGCCCGCCGCGGGCGCGCCGGCCGCGGGCGCGGTTTCCGCCGCAGCTTCCGCGACGATCTTCACGTTGAAGGTGCTGAGGGGCGGCTTGTCCTGTTCCCACGGACGGCCGCAGCCGAACGTGAGTTCGGTCTTGCCGGGGGCTTTCACGAGGTAGCGGAAGACCGACTTGTCGCCGACCCGGACCATGCCGACCGGATTATCCCTCACCTTCTGGTCTTTTTCTTCGAGTTCCAGCACGGAGTCCGAGCGGCCGGGCCGTTCGCTCCACGCGTAGTAGCCGTCCGCGGCGTAGCTCTCCAGTTCGACCACGAGGATTTCGCCGACCTTCGCCTTGATCTCCTTGTTCGCGTCGCCGGTGGTCACGCGGATTTCCACGGGGGCGTCCGGATCGGGCAGGTTGGGCTGAAGGTCCGCCTTCGTGTCGGCGGCGGCGAGCTGAAGCCCCGCGAACAGCGCGGCGGCGGCCAGGAGCATGGTGTGTTTCATATTGTGAGCCTTTCTTTTTGCTGTATGAGTGATCGTTTTTTTCGGGCTGTGTTCGGGAATTAGACGCATCATCCGTCTGAAATTTTAGCACGCGAAACGGAAAAATCAAGCCGCAGGGCGAAAAAAGAAACGAAAACAAGTTTAAAACAGGCGATCCGAACAAAAAAAGAACCCTCCCGGCGGGGATGCCGCGGGGAGGGAGAAGGATCCTGAAAACAGGAAAGGATCGTCAGGCGTTCAGGGCGTTCTGGATGAGCGCGGTGAAGGAGTCGGCCTTGAGGGCCGCGCCGCCGATGAGGCCGCCGTCGATGTCCTGCTTGGAGACGAGAGCGCCGGAGTTTTCGGGCTTCATGCTGCCGCCGTACTGGACGACGATGTCCTGCGCCTTGTCGCCGTAGAGGGCGGTCAGGACGGAGCGGATGAAGGCGTGGGTCTCCTGCGCGACGTCGGGCGTGGCGGTCTTGCCGGTGCCGATCGCCCAGACGGGCTCGTAGGCGACGGTGATCGCGTCCATGTCGGCGGCGGAGATGTCGGCGAAGGCGCCGCGGATCTGCTTTTCGAGGACGGTGTTGGTGACGCCGCCTTCACGTTCGGCGAGGGTCTCGCCGATGCAGACGATGGGCTTCAGGCCGTACTTGAGAGCGGCCTTGATCCGCTGGTTGACGGTCTCGTCGGTCTCGCCGAAATACTGGCGGCGTTCGCTGTGGCCGATGATGACGTATTCGACGCCGATCTCCTTCAGCATCGCGCCGGAGATTTCGCCGGTGTACGCGCCGTTGTCGGCCCAGTGGATGTTCTGGGCGCCGACCTTGACGTTGGATCCCTTGAGGATCTCGACGGCGGTGGCGAGGCTGGTGAAGGTGGGGCAGACGGCGATTTCGCACTTGCCGGCGAACTGGGCGAGGGAGGCTTTCAGGGCGGAAGCGAGCTCGGCGGTCTCGGCCGCGGTCTTGTTCATCTTCCAGTTGCCCGCGATAAAGATTTTGCGTGCCATAATGGTATCTTTTCCTGAGGTGTGCGGGGCGTCCGGCGAGGTAAAGGGGAACCGCCGGACGCGTCCGCGGGTTGATTACTTGTCGGAGAGCGCCACGACGCCGGGGAGGTCCTTGCCTTCGAGGAATTCGAGGGAAGCGCCGCCGCCGGTGGAGATGTGGGTCATCTTGGAGGCGAGGCCGCTCTTGTTGACAGCCGCGACGGAGTCGCCGCCGCCGATGATGGTGGTGGCGCCGGAGTCGGCGACGGCCTGGCAGACGCCCATGGTGCCGTTGGCGAAGTTGGACATTTCAAAGCAGCCCATCGGGCCGTTCCAGACGACGGTCTTCGCGCCCTTGATGGCGTTGGCGTAGAGTTCGATGGTCTTGGGGCCGATGTCGAGCGCCATCCAGCCTTCCGGGATGTCGTCGGAGACGGTCTGGATGTTCGCGTCGTTGGAGAAGGCGTCCGCGGCGATGTTGTCGACGGGGAGGAGGAACTGGACGTTGAGCTCTTTCGCCTTGGCGATCATGTCGCGGGCGTACTGGAGCTGGTCGTCCTCGCAGAGGGACTTGCCGATGTTGTGGCCCTGCGCCTTCAGGAAGGTGTATGCCATGCCGCCGCCGATGATGAGCGTGTTGACCTTGGTCAGGAGGTTGTTCACGACCGCGAGCTTGTCGGAGACCTTCGCGCCGCCGAGGATGGCGACGAACGGACGGACCGGGTTGTTGACGGCGTTGCCGAGGAACGTGATTTCCTTTTCCATGAGGAAGCCGGCGACGGAGGTGCCGATGTACTTGGTGATGACGGCGGTGGAGGCGTGGGCGCGGTGGGCGGTGCCGAACGCGTCGTTGCAGTAGATGTCGCCGTAGGAAGCGAGCTTCTGGGCGAGGACTTTCTGCTTTTCCTTGAGCTCGGCCTTCTTCGCCTTGAACTCTTCGTCGCTCTGGCCTTCCTTCTGTTTGAGCTTGCCCTGCTCTTCCTTGTAGAAGCGGGTGTTCTCAAGCATCACGACGTCGCCGGGCTTCATCGCCTTGACGATGTCGTCGGCGTTGGCGCAGTCGGGGGCGAAGGTGACGGGCTTGCCGAGCATCTTGGAGAGGTATTCGGCGACCGGCTTGAGGCTGAAATCGGCCTCGTAGCCCTTTTCGGCGGGACGGCCGAGGTGGCTCATGAGGACGAGGCTGCCGCCCTGTTCGAGGACGTACTGGATGGAGGGCAGGGCGCCCTTGATGCGGGTGTCGTCTTTGATGACGCCTTCCTTGATGGGCACGTTGAAGTCGACGCGCATGACGACGCGTTTGCCTTTGAGGTCGACGTCGCGAAGGGTTTTCTTATTCATGGAAAAACTCCGTTTGTGTGAAAGTGAAGAGAAATAAGTTCGGTTTGAACAGAAAGCAAAGCGGGACGGGCGGAATGCCGCCCGCCCCGCGGGAATTTCAGGGTGTCTCTAAAAGAGTTCCCCGTGCAAAGTTGCCTTGAAACAGCTTACTTCGCGATGACGCGGGCCATTTCGAGGACCTTGTTGGAGTAGCCCCACTCGTTGTCGTACCAGGA
Organism: uncultured bacterium; assembly: GCA_902780135.1. Classification (GTDB taxonomy): domain Bacteria; phylum Verrucomicrobiota; class Lentisphaeria; order Victivallales; family UBA1829; genus UBA1732. The sequence continues at coordinate 106,272 of CACZEK010000012.1, read as the reverse complement.
GAGCAGCTTCACGAAGGTCGGATCGAGGACCATGGACTTGTCCGCATCGAAGATGGAGGTGCGGGCATCGCCGCGGAAGTCGGTGGAGACGACGGCGTCTTCGGTGTAGCCGAGGATGCCCTTGAGTTCGCCTTCGGCGGCTTCCTTGACGGCGGCCTTGATCTCTTCGATCGTGGCGGGCTTCTCAAGTTCGGCGGTCAGGTCGACGATGGAGACGTCGGAGGTCGGGACGCGCATGGAGATGCCGGTGAGCTTGCCGTTGAGGTCCGGGAGAACCTTGCCGACGGCCTTGGCGGCGCCGGTGGAGGACGGGATGATGTTCTCGAGGATGCCGCGGCCGCCGCGCCAATCCTTCTTGGACGGGCCGTCGACGGTCTTCTGGGTGGCGGTGGCGGCGTGGACGGTGGTCATGAGGCCGCGCTTGATGCCGAACTTCTCGTGGATGACCTTGCTCAGCGGAGCGAGGCAGTTCGTGGTGCAGGAGGCGTTGGAGATGATGTCCTGGCCGGCATAGGTCTTGTGGTTGACGCCGAAGACGAACATCGGGGTGGCGTCCTTGGACGGAGCGGACATGATGACTTTCTTGGCGCCGGCGGTGATGTGAGCGCGCGCCTTTTCATCGGTGAGGAAGAGGCCGGTGGATTCGACGACGATCTCGGCGCCGACTTCGTTCCACTTCAGGGCGGCGGGATCCTTCTCGGCGGTGAGGCGGATCTTCTTGCCGTCGACGACGAGGAAGCTGCCGTCGACCGCGATGTCGTGCTTGAAGATGCCGTGGACGGAGTCGTACTTCAGCATGTACGCGAGGTAGTCCGGGTCGAGCAGGTCGTTGATGCCGACGATTTCGATGTCATTCGCGAAGTTTTCGATGGCGGCACGGAACACCATGCGGCCGATTCTTCCGAATCCGTTGATACCGACTTTGATAGCCATTGTTTTTTCTCCTTAAGAGGTTTGAAGGTTGTTTAGGCTGGGAATGGTTTTCAAAAATTTCAAATGCTATAAATATAGCACGCTTTCAGATTTTTACAAGTTGAAAGGGATAAATTCGATAAAAAAATATCGGACAAAAATGCGCTTCCCCTGAATCTTGTGGTCGGCAACGGGTTGCGGCGACGGATCAGGCGAAATAAAGGAAAATTTGCGGCGGCGGAAGGGCGTTCCCTCGCATACCCGATCCGCCGCCGGACGGGATGTCATTTCTTCTGTGCCGTCAGGCGTTTCGCGGCCTCGCGCGCCCCGGCGACGATCTCCTCCTCGCCGTCGACGTGTCCGCCGCGCATCAGGATGCGTCCGTCGCAGACGACCATGTCGATGCAGGAGCTGTCCGCCGCGTACACCATGTCGGAAATGAGGTTGAACCCGGGGACGAGGTTGTGGTTGTTCAGGTCGACGAGGATGCAGTCGGCGAGGCGGCCTTCCTCGATGACGCCCGCGTCGATGCCGAACGCCTCGGCTCCGGACCGCGTGGCGGCGCGGAAGACGTCCGCGGCCTTCATCGCCTTCGGGTCGCCGGTAACGTCCTTCCCGCGGAGGGCGGCGGTCTTCATCTCGCCGAGCATGGAGAGGGAATTGTTGGAGGACGCGCCGTCGGTGCCGATTGCCCAGCGGCACTTGCTGAAGAGCGCGGCGCTGTCGTAGCGGAACTGGCCGGAGACGAGCTTCATGTTCGAAACGGGCATGTGGACGAGCACGGAGCGGCGTTCGGCGAGGAGCTCGATGTCCTTGTCGGTGAGGAACACGGAGTGCGCGAGGACGGTCCTGTCCGTGAGGATGCCGCAGCGGTCGACGTAGGCGGCGGGGCTCATGCCGTGCTGCTCCATGCAGTCGTCGAACTCCTTCTTCGTCTCGGCGAGGTGCGTGTGGATCGCGAGACCGTGCTTCTTCGCCGTGTCCGCCACGTCGCGCAGGATCTCCTCGGTGGTCGTGTAGATCGCGTGGGGCGCGACGGAGATCTGGATGCGCGGCGAAAGCTTGTCGCGGTTCTCCAGCAGCCAGTCGTTGTCCAGCATGGGGAGGAACGCCGGATTGCCCATGGTCTGCCGCAGGATGCCGATGCAGGCGCGCACGCCCATCTCCTCGGCGGCGCGCACGGCCTGGCGGCCCCGCCAGTACATGTCGTTGAAGAAGACGGTGCCGGACTTGATCATTTCGAGGATGGCGAGGCGGGTCCCGGCGTAGACGTCCTCGTTGGTGAGGCGCGCCTCGACGGGCCAGATGTGGTTGCTGAGCCAGTCGAAGAGGTCGAGGTCGTCGGCGTATCCGCGCAGGAGGGACATGGCGGCGTGGGTGTGGGCGTTGTAGAACGCGGGGAGGACCGCCATCTGTCCGTGTGCGTCGAGCGTTTCGTCGGCGGGTTCGGCGGGGACGGACTGGGAGATGCTCTGAAAACGGTTTTCCTCGATGCGGACGTTGACCGTGGAACCGTTGAGGACGACATTGCGGAGGAGGATGCTTGACATGATCTGTGACCTGCTGGTTGTATTTGATTCTGTTTTGAGGCGGATAAATGCGTTTTTCCCGTTCAAAGGTTCAATGCGTCGATCTCGGCGTTGATGACGCCCGCGGCGCGAACGTCGGCGAGGATGGAGTCTTCGATCGGCGCGGATGGCGTCAGGATGCCGGATCGGGCTTCGGTGTGCGCGAGTTCGAGGATCCCGGCGTTGTGAAGCGCGAGCGTCGGGTCGATGTAGCGCGTGGACGTGGGTTCCCGGAGCATGAAGTTGACCGGGAGTTTGCGGTTGGCTGCGCGGTCGGGCGGGATGCCCGGCCCGAATTCGTCGTCCGCGCCCATGTTGACCAGCAGCGCGCCGCTGTCGAGCAGGAGCCGGGCGAACGGCGCGAGCGCGTCGCGGATGCCCGTGGCGGTGATCACGGCATCCGCTCCGTTCAGCAGCGCGGGCGTGAAGACGCGGCCCTGCGCCGGATCGACGATGCGGACGGTCGCGCCCGCATGGATCAGGGCGTATTCGATGCCGCGTCCGACGCGCCCGTGTCCGAAGAGCAGGACGGTCCTTCCGGCGGGCTCGAACCCGATGTGCCGGAGCCCGCGCAGACAGCCGTCGCCGGTGCCGAGCACGGTCTCGATGGATTTGATGCGCCCGGAATCCGCCGCGAAAACGGGTCTTTCAGGCGGATTCGCTTCGTAGACGTGCACGCCGGACCGGGTGAGCTCGCAGTAGCCGAAACGGGACGGGATGTTTTTGTTCAGTGCGCCGCAGTCGAGCACGGCGTCGAACGGACCGCTTGCGGCGGCTTCCTCCGCGCCGTGATATGCCGGGAGTCCGATCCCCGCGAGGAAACCGGGGACAGCCGGGTCGTATCCGAGCTCGTCGGAGTACACGGCCGCGAGGTCGGCCCCGCCCGCGAGCAGCGCGGCGAACTGCGCCAGGGTGTTCAGGAAGAGCGGCGTGCCGCAGAGGACGCGGAAACCTGCCAGCGGGCGCGTTTTGCGCCAGCGTTCCGCCTGCGCCGCGAGCGCGGGGTAGTCGCGCGCCGGATCGAGCTCGGGCGCGAGCGTCGCGGCGATCGCCTGGATCTGTGCGGCGCGGTCCGGGGTCATAACTTGGAGAGTTCCGGGCCCGCCGGAGTGTCCTTCACGGCCCAGCCGGCGTCGTTGATCTGCGCGCGGAGGGCGTCGGCGGCGGCGAAATCCTTCGCCTTCTTCGCTTCGGCGCGTTTCCGCGCGAGCTCCAGGATCTCCGCCGGGACGTCCTGTTTCGGGGCGTCGGCGGCCTTCAGCGCGGAATCGACGTCCAGGAACGCCAGCACGCGGTCGAAATCGCGGTACTGGTCGAGCAGGACGGCTGCGGCATCATGGCCCGCGCCCTTCGCGAGCAGGCTGTTGACTTCCTTCGTGAACTTATGGACCGTGGCGAGCGCCTCCGCGATGTTCAGATCGTCGGCGAGCCCGTCGGCGAATTTGGCGTGCGCGGCATCCGCGGCGGCCTTCGCCTCGGCGAGAAGCGCGTTTCCGGCGGGAACCGCGTTCAGGCGCGCGAAGAGCGTGTGGAATTTCTTCAGCGCGGACCGTGCGGTCCCGAGGGCGTCCGGGTCGAAATTGAGCTTGGAACGGTAGTGCGTGCCGAGCAGGAGATAGCGGATCTCCGCGCCGGACCAGCCTTTCGCCGTGAGGTCGCGCAGCGTGTAGAAATTGCCGAGCGACTTCGACATCTTCTGCCCCTTGATCGTGAGGTGTTCGCAGTGGAGCCAGCAGTTCACGAACTTGCACCCGTTGGCGGATTCGCTCTGCGCGATCTCGTCCTCATGGTGCGGGAACATGTTGTCGACGCCGCCGGTGTGGATGTCGAACGTGAGGCCGAGGTATTTGCGGCTCATGGCGGAGCATTCGAGGTGCCAGCCGGGGCGGCCGGGGCCCCACGGGCTGTCCCACTTCACATCGCCGTCGTTCTCGTCCCAGGCTTTCCAGAGGGCGAAGTCGGCGACGGAGTCCTTGGCGTATTCGTCGCTGCGGACGCGGTCGCCGATGCGCTGGTTTTCGAAGTCGAGCTTGACCAGCTGCCCGTAGTTTTTGCATTTCTCGATGGAGAAATAAATGGAGCCGTCGTCGGACTGGTACGCGAATCCCTTGTCCATCAGCTGTTGGATCATATTGAGCATTTCCGGGATGTGCGCCGTGGCTTCCGGGTAGTGCTCGGCGGGCTCGACGCGGAGCGTGCGGAGGTCCTCGAAGAATGCGTCCTTGTACTTGCGCGTGAAGGTCTGAAGCGGGAGCCCGGCGGCGCGCGAGTCGCGGATGGTCTTGTCGTCGACGTCGGTCAGGTTCATGACCTGCGTGACCTTGATGCCGTGGTATTCGAGCGTGCGGCGGAGGAGGTCTTCGAAGAGGTAGGCGCGGAAATTGCCGATGTGGGCGTAGTTGTAGACCGTGGGGCCGCAGGTGTACATCCCGGCGTATCCCTCGCGGATCGGGGTGAATTCGGTCATGCGGCGTCCGAGCGTATTGAAAAAGCGGATCATGGTTGCCTTCTCCTGATTCATAAAGTTCAAAAACAGTTTTATCTTTTAATATACTCCCTGCCGGGAAAGATTGCAAGGCGGACGGGAAAACACATTTGCGCGGAAGCTTTTTTTTCGGGTTTCCGGCTCCGGAAAAGGGACGTTGCCGGACGGCGCCGGTTCCGCGTTGCCGGTCTTCCCGCGTGCCGGTCTTTTATGTTTTTCCGGCTTGCGGTTTGCATTTTTTTAAAAGGATGCTATAGTAAATAGATTAACATGCCTGCGAGGCCGGTTTTTCCGATATGCCCCGCGGCGGAAAAAACACAACAAAACACGTTAGGAAACGGAAGAGTATGGATATCATCGTCATGCCGACCGCCGCGGAAGCGGAACTCCTCACCGCCCGCATCATTGCCGACGCCATCAACGCCAAACCGTTCTACAAGCTGGGTCTTGCCACCGGACGCACCATGGAAAATGTGTATGCCAATCTGGTGAAGATGTACAAGGCGGGGAAAGTCGATTTCTCCCGCGTGATCTCGTTCAACCTGGACGAATACGTCGGCCTGAAGGGCAAAGCCGAGACGAACAAGGATTCCTACCGCTACTTCATGAACTACCACCTCTTCAACCACGTGAACATCGACAAGCGCAACACGCACGTGCCGAACGGCTTCGCGCCCGAGGACGAGCTTGAGGCCGCGGCCGCCGCGTACGAAGAGGAAATGGAAGACGCCGGCGGCGTGGACATGCAGCTCCTCGGCATCGGCCGCAGCGGACACATCGGGTTCAACGAGCCGATGTCCCCCTTCTCCAGCCGCACCCGCGTGGTGACGCTGACCAAGACCACCTACGAGCAGAACTCCCCGCTCTTCAAGAAGCCGGAAGACATGCCGATGCGCGCCATGACCATGGGCGTGGGCACCTGCCTCGACGCGAAGCGCCTCCTGCTCCTCGCCACCCACAAGGAAAAAGCCAATATCGTGGCGGCCGCGCTCGAAGGCCCCGTCACCGGCATGATCTCCGCCACCGCCCTGCAGCTCCACGACAACGCCGTCGTGGTCCTGGACGCCGACGCCGCTTCCAAGCTCAAATACAAGGACGAATACGCGTTCCAGTTCGCCAACGACCCGAAGTGGGCCGCCTACCAGCCCGCGAAGCGCAAAGTCTCCCGCGCCAAAGCCAAGGCGAAGAAGTAAGCCACAGGGAAGAAAACGATTATGAAGATCCTCGTCATCAACGGGCCGAACATGCAGCTGCTCGGACGGCGCAAAGCCGAGTTCTACGGGACGAAAACGCTCCCGGAGATCGAGGCGGACCTCCGCGCGGCCGCCGATTCGCTCGGCGTGACGGTCGATTTTTTCCAAAGCAATCATGAAGGCGCGATCTGCGACAGGATCGCCGGCGCGATCGCGGACGGGGTCGACGGCATCGTCATCAACCCCGCCGCCTACACGCACACCAGCATCGCCATCCATGACGCGCTGGAAGCCGCCGCGATCCCCGCGGTCGAGGTGCACATGAGCAACATCCAGGCGCGCGACGATTTCCGCCGGACGTCGCTCACCGCCCCCGCCTGCATCGCGCAGATCGCCGGACTCGGCGCCGACGGATACGAGTTCGCCCTCCGGGCGCTCGTCCGCCGCCTCTCCGCCGCTTCCGCTCAAACCCGCTAACCAACCCCATTCAACGCAAACCCCGGGTGCTTTATGAAAATTGATGAAATCAAAACGATTGTCAAACTCATGTCGGACAACGATCTGACCGAGTTCAAAATCGAATCGGAAGAAATGACGCTCTGTCTCCGCAGAGCCGCGCGTCAGCAGACTGCGCCCGCACCTGTATTCGTCCCGGCTGCCGTTCCCGCGGCGGCCGCTCCCGCCGTTCCCGTCCCCGTTCCGGCCGCTGTTCCGGAACCGGTCAAGGCCGCTCCCGCGGACGCGGGCCGCGCCGCGCTCGACCCCGCCAAGATCATCGAGTCCCCCACGGTCGGCACGTTCTACCGTTCCAGCGCGCCGGGCGCGGAGCCGTTCGTGAAGGTCGGCAGCCATGTCGAGGCCGACACGACCGTTGCCGTGGTGGAGGCGATGAAGGTCATGAACGAGATCAAGGCCGAAAAGAGCGGCGTGATCAAGGAGATCCTCCTGGAGAACGGCCAGCCCGTGGAATTCGGCCAGCCGCTTTTCGTGCTTGAGTAATCACTGTCAGATACAGGTCCCCCATGTTCAATAAAATCCTGATTGCCAACCGCGGCGAGATTGCAGTGCGAATCATCCGCACCTGCCGCGAAATGGGCATCAAAACCGTGGTCGTCTATTCCCAGGCCGACGAGGACAGCCTGCCTGTCCGCCTCGCCGACGAGGCCGTCTGCATCGGGCCCGCGCCCGCCACGCAGAGCTACCTCATGATCGAACGCATCATCAGCGTGGCGGAGATCGGCGACGTCGACGCGATCCACCCCGGCTACGGCTTCCTCTCCGAAAACCCGCAGTTCGCGCAGATCTGCAAGGACTGCAAGATCGAGTTCATCGGCCCGACCGCCGAACAGATGAGCGCCATGGGCGACAAGGCGTCCGCGCGCGAGACCATGCGCAAGGCGGGCGTGCCCGTCACCCCCGGCAGCAACAACGTCGTGCTTTCCGAGGACGCCGCGCTCGAAGAGGCGCACAAGCTCGGATACCCGGTCATCATCAAGGCGACGGCGGGCGGCGGCGGACGCGGCATGCGCGTGGCGCACAACGACGCCAGCCTGATCCAGGGGTTCCACGCCGCCATGACCGAGGCGGAACGCGCCTTCGGCAACGGCGACGTCTACATCGAGAAGTTCATCGAGAACCCGAAGCACATCGAGGTCCAGATCCTCGCCGACAAGTTCGGCAACGTGATCTGCCTCGGCGAACGCGACTGCTCGCTCCAGCGCCGCCACCAGAAGCTCATCGAGGAGTCTCCCTCCCCGTCGATCTCCCCCGCGCTCCGCAAGAAGCTCTACGACGCCGCGATCAAGGCCGCCAAGGCGGTCGGCTACACCAGCGCGGGCACCATCGAGTTCCTCGTCTCCGGCAACAATTTCTACTTCATGGAGATGAACACCCGCGTCCAGGTCGAGCACACCGTGACCGAGATGGTCAGCGGCCTCGACATCATCCGGGAGCAGATCCGGATCGCGGCGGGCGAACGCCTCAGCGTCCAGCAGAAGCAGATCGCGCTCCGCGGATGCGCCATCGAATGCCGCATCAACGCGGAAAATCCGTACAGCAACTTCGCGCCGTCCCCGGGCACACTCACGTTCTACTCCGCGCCGGGCGGGCCCGGCGTCCGCGTGGACTCGCACGTCTACGCCGGATACCGCATCCCGCCGCACTACGACAGCATGATCTCGAAGCTGATCGTGCACGCCGCCACCCGCGAGGAGGCGGTCGCCCGGTGCAAGCGCGCGCTCGACGAATACCTGATCGAGGGCGTTCCGACCACGATCCCGTTCGAGCATTTCCTGATCGAGACGCCCGAGTTCATTTCGGGCAATTACGATACAACCCTGATCGAACGCCTGATGAAGGGCGGCTATTTCGAGCAGCAAAGCGCGATCCGCAAAGAGATCGCGAAATAACCATTCAACCCAAGGAGGCATGGACAATGAGCAATTCGCAACAGGCGCACGCCGCGGCCGAGTCCGTTTCCACTGTCCCCGGCGCCTACGAGGTCAACGGCGCCGCAGTCGGCACGATCCGGATCCTCGACGGAGCCATTTCCACCATCGTCAAGCGCACCGTGCTCGGGATCGAGGGCGTGGCGCGTCTTTCCGGCAGTTCGATCATCGACGACTTCGCCGACCTCGTCCGCAGCAAACGCATGCAGGACCGCTCCATCCAGATCGAGCACAAGGACCAGGCGATCGCGGTCACGGTCGCGGTTAATCCCTATTTCGGCTATAAATTCCCCGCCCTGATCGCCGAGATCCAGCGGAAAGTCTCCGCCGCCGTCCTCGAAATGACCGGCATCAAGGTCGTTTCCGTCAGCGTGGACATCAAGGGCATCGAGGAGCGTCCGGCGGAAGAGAAAGCCGCGGACTCCGGGAAAGAAACGGAATAAAGGAGAAGCATCATGGCAAAAGACAAAGACACCGGCAAACAGACCGCGGCGGCTGGGCCCGCGACCTTCACGGTCCACGAAAGCGTCATCATCTCCCTCGCCCGGAAGGCCGTGACAGGCATTCCCGGGTTCATCCGTTTCTCCGGTTCCTCTATCGTTTCCGACCTGGCGGACCTCGTCGGCAGCAAGCGCCGTTTCGACAAGTCCATCGTCGTGACCGAGTCCGGCAGCGACGTCAGCCTGGAGATCCTCATCGTCGCCGCCTACGGCTCCAAGCTCGGAGAAGTCGCGGCCGCCATCCAGAAGGCGGTCTATCACCAGATCGTCGACTTCACCGGCATGAACGTGAAGAACATCGACGTGGTGATCACCGACACCGAGGACGCCCCCGAAGAGGGCAAGCCGGACGAAGATGACGTCGTCGAAGGCGAAGTCGTCCAGTAACAGCAAAACGGTATTTGGGAGGTCGAACCCTCCCGGAAAGGCGGTTGCGGCATGTTCCAGTCGATTCAGAAACTGGCGGAACGGATCAGTTCCCTCATCGCGGAAAGACCTTTCTCCTGCGGAGTCCTGACCGGACTTGCCGCTGCGCTTTCCCTCATTTTATTGTTCCTTTTTCTCGCGTTCCTCTTCCGTTCCCGCAAGCTCCGCTGCATCGTGATCCCGTCCGGGGGCGGCGACCTCCGCATCGACGCGAAGGCGGTGCAGGGCGCGGTCCGGTCGGTCGCGGAGAAGTTCCCCGCGTTCTGCGTCCGGCGCGTCGGCCTGTACGGGAAACAGAGCGCGGTCGAGCTGGAAGTCGCGATGGACTTCAACGGCGGCGACGGCAATGTCTCCGTCGCGGATCTGTCCGCGCAGTTCCGCGCGGCGGTCGCCCGGATGATGACGGAGACGTTCGGCATGGAGAAGCCGGCCCGGATCGGAATTGAGATCCTGCGTTCCGGCGCGGACATCCCGGCGGACGGCGCGGATACGGATGTGACCGAAATGGTCGCCGCCGAGATCTCGTCCGAATCCGAACTCGGGCGGTCATGCTGAAGTTCCTGCGCGAGATACGGCGAAGCCTGCCCGCCGCCTTCCGGTATGCGGCGGCCGGCCTGGCGGCGATGATGGTCGTGTCGGCGCTGCTGGAACTCGCCGCGCTCGCCCTGGTGATGCCCGTGGCGTCCGCGCTGGCGGCCCCGGATCTGCTGGAGTCCAACCGCTGGCTCCACGCCTTTTATGAATTCGCCGCGCCGCCGTCCCGGGAAGCGTTCATCCTGGAGTCCGTCGCGGCCCTCACCCTTTTCTTCATCGTCAAGAACGTTTTCGCGTTCATCCTGACGAAATGCCAGAACCGCTTCTGCCGCGATCTTTCCGTCAACTTGGCGGGGCGGCTTTACCGCACGTACATGCGCGCGGACTACACGTTTCACCTGGAGCACGGCGCATCGGAGCTGATCGGACGCATCATGCAGATGCGCGAGGTGGCGGAAGTGTTGCTGATGCCGGCGCTGGTGGCGCTCTCGGAGGCGGTCGTCTTCCTGGCGGTCCTGGCGGTGATCTTCATGCTCGTGCCGAAGGTCGCGCTGGCGGCGTTCCTCGTCTGCGGCACGGTCGCGCTCGTCTTCCACAAGCTTTTCAAGCGCGTCCTGGACGCGGCGTCGAAAAAACTCTTCGCGGCGAACGGGGAGTCGACGCGGACCATGAACCAGAGCTTCGCCGCGATCCGCGAGGTGAAGCTGACCGGAAGCGAATCGTATTTCAGCCGCCGCCTGGAGCACGCGCAGTTCAACATCGTGAACGCGGTCAAGATACGCCACGACCTGGGCCAGCTCCCGCGTTTCTCCCTGGAAGTCTTCGTCGTCGCGGCCGCGGGCGGCCTGATCGCCGTGCTGACCTGGATGGGCATGCCGTCGTCCCGCCTGATCCTGTACGCCGCGTTCTTCCTGGCGGCGATGTTCCGCCTGATCCCGTCGGTCTCCCGCATGCAGTACAACCTGATCCTGGTGCGCGGGATGCTGTACGTGTTCGAACGCCTCGGCGCCGACCTGAACACGATCCCGGCGGAGAATGTGCTGCCCGCGCCGGACGCCCCGGAGCTGCACTTCGAACGCGAACTGGCGGTGGAGCACGTTACGTTCCGCTACGCGCCGGACCGCCCGGCTGTGTTCGAGGATTTCAGCATGTCCGTGAAACGCCTGGAGTGCGTGGCGGTCGTCGGCCCCACGGGCGGCGGCAAGTCGACCCTGATCGACCTCGTGATGGGGTTCCTGAAGCCCGAATCCGGCCGCGTGGCGGTCGACGGCGAGGACATCCGCGGCAATCTGCGTTCGTGGCGGAGCCGCATCGGCTACGTGCCGCAGTCGGTCTGCCTCTTCGACGACACGATCCGCGCGAACGTCGCGTTCGGGGTGGAACCGGAGCGGATCGACGACGCCCGCGTGATGAAGGCGCTTGAACTTGCCCAGGTCGCGGATTTCGTCGAGTCCCTCCCTGATAAACTGAACACGCGGCTGGGCGAATTCGGCGCACGGATCTCCGGCGGGCAGAAGCAGCGCATCGCGATCGCCCGCGCGCTGTACTCCGAGCCGGAACTCCTGATCCTCGACGAGGCGACGAGCGCGCTCGACGACGACACGGAAGCCGCGCTGATCGACGCCCTCAATTCCCTGAAGGGCAAGCTCACGATCCTGATGATCGCGCACCGCGCCGGAAGCATCCGGCACTGCGACCGCCGCATCGAGCTGAACTGAGCCGCGCCGAACCGGGCGGTCAGCGTTTTCCTCTTTCCAGAATATCCGCGAACACGCGGGCGCGCGAACAGAAATCCTCTTTCGCCGCATAAGCGAGCGTCTGTTCCTTCAGCGCGTCCAGTCGCGGGAGCATGCCCGCCAGCATCTTCACCAGGTCATCCTGCCGGAACGGGCCGTCCAGCACGGTCCCCGTCGCGTTCCGCACAAACGGCGCGAATCCGCAGATGTCCGTCGTGAGCACGGGCAATCCTGCGGCGAGCGCTTCGACCAATGCCGACCCGGCGGATTCGTTGCGCGCGGGATGCAGGAAGAGGTCCGCGCCGAGCATGAGATCGCGCACGCCGTCGGTCTGCCCGAACAGGACCGCCTGCCCGGAGAGCCCCGCACTGTCGAGCCTGTTCAGGATCTCCTTTTCCGGGAGTTTGCCCGCGAACCACAGCCGGATGTTCTTCTTCACCCCGTCCGGCAGCGCGCCGACGGCGGAAATGGCGCGGTCGGTCCCCTTGTTGTAGACGCTGTTCGAGACGAGGAGGATGACCGTGTCGCCGGCGTTCGCATGATTCGAGCCGCGGATCCCGGCGCGGACGGTTTCGGCTTCCGGTTCCGGCGGACGGCGGCACGCCGGGTCCATGCCCGGCGGCAGCAGGAACATCCGTTCCGGCTCCGTGCCGTACGCGGCTGCGTAGTCGCGCATCTGCGCCTGCGCGATGCAGGCGATGCGCGTGCGGGACGGCGGCGCGGCGACGGCGTGTTCCAGCCGGAGATAGGCGGCGTAGCGCGGATTGAAGCGCAGGGCGAACGCCGAATGAAGGTTCGACCAGTAGACTTTCATGCAGACGTCGGCGGCGAAATAGAAATCCGCGCCGGGGATGCGGCTCATCGCCACGGAAACGTCGAAATCGCGCCGTCCGAGGCGGCTGCGGAACGCCTCGGCGAACTTCAGCATGTTGGCGTGGTTGGACCGCAGTTTCGAGGCGGGGACGAGTTCGAGCTTTGTCCCGGCGGGCGGCTGCGGGCCGTCCCATGCGGTCGTGAAGACGACGGCTTCGTGTCCGCGTCCGGTGAGCTCCCGGATCAGGCGGAGCGTGTCGCGCTGGAGGCCGCCGAACGGGTTGTATCTGTAGATCGCGAGCAGGAATTTCATGGTTTGCCTCCGGGGAAGGAATCGGGATCGAGGGCGAGTTTGAGCGCGGCCCTGAACGCGCTGGGGATGGCGGTTTCCGAGCGCAGGGAATCGCGCGGGACCCATTCGAAGCCGCCGGGCGGATCGCCGGTTTCGGCGAGATACAGCGTCATGTCCCATTCCACGTGGGTGAAGACGTGCCGCGCCGTGCCGGATTTCGCGATCCTGACGGCATGGAACGCCTTTTTCAGCGCGGTTTCGCCGGGACGCCCCTCCAGGTTGGGAAACTCGTAAAGCCCCGCCAGAAGACCCGTTTCCGGCCGCCGCCGCACCGCGAAGCGTCCGTCCGCATCCCGCAGGACGACCACCGCGAATTCCTTCACGGGGCGCGCCGCCTTCGCCTTGCGGACCGGGATCTCGTCCGTGAGGCCGTTTTTCGAGGTGAGGCAAATGCCCGCGAGCGGACACGTCGTGCAGAGCGGCGCACCGTTCGGCAGGCAGATCGTCGCGCCGAGTTCCATCAAACTCTGCGTGAACTCGCTGCAGTGTCCCGCCGGGTACACGGCGGCGAGCGCGTCGGTCAGCTCCCTGCGGACTTTCGGCGAATCGGTGTCCGCGCGGCTGGCGGCGAGGCGCGATACCACGCGCAGGACGTTGCCGTCGACCGCGGGGAACGGCTTCCCGAACGCGATGGAGAGGATCGCTCCGGCGGTGTAGTCGCCGATGCCGGGCAGGCCGCGCACGCCGTCATAGTCGGACGGGAAGACGCCGCCGTGGTCGCGCACGATCTTCTTTGCCGCCGCCTGAAGGTTGCGGGCGCGCCGGTAGTAGCCGAGGCCCTCCCAGAGCTTGAGCAGGCGTGTTTCGTCGGCGGCCGCCAGCGCGGCGACGTCCGGGAGTTCGGCGAGGAACCTGTCGTAATACGGCTTGACCGCCTCGACGCGCGTCTGCTGGAGCATGATCTCGGAGATCCACACGCGGTAGGGCGTCGGGTCGTTGCGCCATTCCAGGTCGCGTTTCGCGCGCAGGAACCACGGCACGAGGAGGCCGGGCAGCTGCGCGAGGAGTTCTGCGGGGAAGTGTTCGCTCATGGCAGCTTCTCCGCGTAAAGGCATTTCAGGTAGTTCGACTCCGGGAACCGCGCCGGATGGTCGGCGGCGTGCCCGGTGCGGGCGAGTTCGCGGGCGTGCGTGTGCGCGAGGACGGCCGGGAAGAAATCGCCGGCGGAGACGCGACTGGAACACGACGCGAAGACGAGCGTGCCGCCGGGCTTGAGCAGGGAATCGGCGAGGGCGGCGAGCCGGGCGTAGGAATGCAGCGCGCGGTCGTGTTCCGCGGCGGATTTCGCGAAGGACGGCGGATCGACGATCACGAGCCCGAACCGGCGTTTCGCCTTCGCGAGGCCGCGCATGACCTCGAACGCGTCGCCGACGATGCCTTCGTGCGCGCAGCGGCGGACGTTCGGATGCGCGGCGTTCAGCTCGAAATGGCGGGCGCAGGCGGCGATGGCGTGTTTGTCCGCGTCGACGCTGCACACGCTTGCCGCGCCGCCCCTCGCGGCGTACAGGGAGAACCCGCCGGAGAACGAAAAGACGTTCAGCACGTCGCGTCCGGCGGACATCGTGCCGACGCGGGCGCGGTTGTCCCGCTGGTCGAGGAAGAACCCGGTCTTCTGCCCCCGGATCACGTCCGCCTCGAAGATGATGCCGTTCTCCTGAAAGCGCACCGGATTTGCGAAGGCGTCCGGGGTTGCGGTGAAGACGACCGCGGGTTTCGGGAAGAAGCGGCGGACGGACGGGCTGTCCTCCAGCGCGCGGGAGAGCCGGATCACGCAATGGACGAGCCCGGGATTCGCCGCGAAAAAGGCGTCGGCGACGTCGCCCGCCCAGGGCGCGAACGCCTCGCTGTAGAGCTTCACGACAAGCGTGCCGGCATATCGGTCCGCGACGAGCCCAGGGAATCCGTCGCTTTCGCCGTTGGCGAGGCGGAACGCCGTGGTTTCGGCGGGGATGGCGTCCGCGCGGACTGCGGCGGCGTCGGCGGCGAGCTTCGCGAAGAGCGCGGGCCCGACCGGAGGCTGCGAGGGGTCCTTCTGCAGGATTCGGACGCGGAGCGGGGAGTGCGGATCGTACAATCCCGCGCCGAGTATCTTCTTTCCGTCGGGATCGTACAGGACCGCCACGTCGCCGGGTGCGGCGTCGGGCGGCGCCTTCTTCACGGAATCCTCGAAGAGCCACGGATGCCCCGAACGGACCGCGGGCATTGCCTTCTGTTTGACGCGGACGGCGATGCGGCGCGGCGCGGCCTGGCGCGGGAGGGATTCTGTGGGACGGATGAGCATGGCGTGCGGCGGCGGAAAAGGGAAACGTGTTCAGTTGCGGAGGCGCGCGTACAGTCCGGCGGGGAGCGCGCGGTCCGGCGCGGAGGTCTCCGGGATGAGCATTTCGCCGGATTCGACCTGCGCGGCGAAATCGGGGAACGCCTGTTTCAGCATGCGCCCGAGGGAGAACGCGGAGAATCCGGGGGAATGGCAGGTGAGGAGGATGAAGAAGCGTCCCGAGGTGTCGAGGATGGCGCGGACGGACGCCAGCAGGTCGGCGATGTCGGACTCGATCTTCCACACCTGGCCCTGCGCGCCGCGTCCGAACGACGGCGGATCGAGCACGATGCCGCGGTATTTGTGCCCGCGGCGCTGTTCGCGCGCGACGAACTTCATGGCGTCGTCGCAGATCCAGCGTATCTTTCCCTTCAGGTCGTTGTTGAGCGCCTGGTTCCTGTTCGCCCAGTCGATGATGCCGCGCGAGGCGTCGAGGTGGCAGGCGTTCGCGCCGCCCTGCGCCATGGCGAACGTGGCGCCGCCGGAGTAGGCGAAGAGGTTGAGCGTGTCGGACTCCGGGGGCAGGAGCGCGGCGGATTCGCGGAGCCACGCCCAGTTTCCGGTCTGCTCGGCGAAGAACCCGAGGTGTCCGAAGTGGGTCGGTTTGACCAGGAAGTTGACCTCGCCCCAGCGCACGATCCACTTTCCCTCGTCGGGCTGCCGCATGCCGCGTTTCCACGTCCACACGCCGCCGCCCGTGCTCTGGCGTTCGAACACGGCGTCCGCGGCGTTCCATTCCCTGTCCGGGAGCGTGGGCCGCCAGAATGCGTTGAGCGCGGGGCGTATGATCCGGTACGGGCCGACCTGTTCGAGTTTGCGGCAGGAGCCCGTGTCGAGGAGGAGATAGGGGAGGATGTTCGTTTTGTTCATGGGCGGGTGCGGATCAGAGGTCTGGGTTTTCGGAGTCGTAGATGATGTTGCCGCGGGAGACGGTCATGCGGACGCGGTTGGTCTTTGTGTCGAGGATGGTGATGTCCGCGCGCTTGCCGGGGCGGAGTTCGCCGCGGGTGATGAGGCCGAGGTCCTTGGCGGGGTTGGTGGAGATGCAGGCGGCGGCGAGGGATTCGTCCATGTTGCCGTAGCTGAGGAGGTGGAGCCAGGAGTTTTCGAGCGTCATGGTGGAGCCCGAGATCACGCCGTCGCCCGTGCGGATGATCTCCGGCCGGTCGTCGGTTTCGCGTCCGTGCTCCAGGATGACGGCGTTGCTGATGACGACGATCTTGTCGGCGGGCTTGCAGCGGACGATCATGTTCACGATGGTCGGGTGGAGGTGGAGCCCGTCAACGATGATCTCGATGGTGACGCGGTCGTCGGTGAGCGCGATGGCGGTGAGGGAGGAGGACCTGTGGTAGATGGCGGGCATGGCGTTGAAGATGTAGGTGCAGCGGTGCGCGCCGGCGTCGATCGCCTTCAGCGTCTCGGATTCGGTCGCGAGGCTGTGCCCCATGGACGGGATCACGCCGTGCTCCAGCATGAGCTCGACCAGCTTGATCGCGTTCGGCATCTCCGGGGCGAACGTCATGACCTTGATGCGGCCGCGTCCCGCCTCGAAAAGCTCGCGCGCGAAGCCGAGGTCGACGGGCGAGATGTTCGCGGCGATCTGGTCGCCGCGCTTCTGCGGGTTGATGAACGGCCCTTCGAGGTGCATTGCCTGCGGTTCGGCGTACTGGTAGCCGCTCTGGATCGAGGCGCACATGGCGTCGACGTATTCGATCATGGTGTCGCGGGGGAGCGACACGATCGTGGGGAAGAACGTGGTGACGCCGTGGCGGGCGAGGATCCTGCTCATCTCGTGGACGGGGTCCCGTTCGCCGCTGAAGTCGGGCATCACGTTCGCCCCCAGGCCGTGGATGTGCGTGTCGATGAATCCGGGCAGCCCGTAGGCGTCCTTCAGCTTCACCACCTGCAGCCCGGGCTCGTCCAGCGAGAACGCCGTTTCGCCGCCGATGGCGATGATGGCGTCCTTCTCGCACAGGATGCCGCAGCTTTCGATCCGCTCGTACGGGGTCAGGCAGTGGTCCAGCAGGAACAGAATGCGACGTTTTTTCTCCATAATAATACGCTCCGTAAAAAAAAGTGATACCATAATATGCACCCGAAATAATTTTTTTCAACATGAAATCAACAGGATACGGCAAAAGTCCGAAAAATCCTTCATTTTCGACTTGCTAAATCGGAAAAATGATGCAAATTATAGATAGCGTTCTTCGCGTTTCCGGCTTTCGAACAGCCGTTCCCTCACCATCGTCCAGACCGGCGCATCCGCGCGATGCCGCCAGCGGTCCGGCAGGGGGGGCGGCAGCCAGGACGACGGACACGGGAAGGATGTCCGCACCGCGTTTTGGCGCAGACTGGCAGCAACGATTGTCAACAACTTGTTAACAACCTGTCAAGAGAGCTGTATGTCGTTGATTTTCGCAAGGTTGTCAGGGCTTCAAAAAAAGTGCGGAAAATTCGGAAAAACGGCTTGACTTTTTCAAAAGTCGTGCACGTGCTCCGGATCATCGGAACGATACAGCGCGCAAGCTCAAAACGAAGCGGAAAAAGGAACCGCGGTCTTCCCGCGGAAAGCCTTTTGCGCCCGTGATTTGCGGGTTGCCGGCCCTTTGGTCCGGACATGCCTTCGGACGGCTCCCGCAAGGGCCTCCGCGGGGATTGTCAACAAGTTGCGGCAAAACAATCATAAACGATACGGTTAGAACGAGCAGAGGAAGAAAATGTCGAACGGAGAAAGCAGTGCCTCCGAAGTATGGCAGTCCGTCGCAGGATATATCAGAACCAAGTCCGAAGACGCGTACAAACAGTGGTTCAAGAAGATGGTCCCGATTTCAGTCGATGAGAAGCAGATCGTGCTCGGCACGTCCGACAGCTTTTTCGCCAGCTGGGTGCTGAACAACTGCGGCGACCTCCTCAACGAAGCCCTCGCTTCCGCGGGATACGCCGGGCTGAAGGTGGTGTTCGAATACGGCTACGGCTACGACTCCGAGGACACCGGACTGGAGGACCCCGAGTTCGAACGGAACTCCGCGGAAGCCGCGGAAGCCGACGCCGAGCCGGTCTCCCCCGAGCTGGCGGACCTGATCCGCAAGCACTCGTTCGACAACTTCGTGGTCGGCGAGGAAAACCGCTATGCGTATTCCGCCGCGCTCGCCGCCGCGCAGAAGCCCGGCACGATCAACCCCCTGTACATCTACGGCGGGTCCGGCATGGGCAAGACGCATCTGCTGCTCGCCGTGGCGCACGAGGTGCAGGCGCACAATCCGAAGGCGCGCGTCCGCTACACGTCCTGCGAAAACTTCCTCAACGCGTTCCTGGATTCCCTCCGCACCAAGACCATGTACGAATTCCGCGAGACCTTCCGCAAGGTGGACTACCTGCTCGTCGACGACGTCCACACGCTCGGCAACAAGACCAGCCTGCAGGAGGAGTTCTTCAACACGTTCAACACCCTGTACGGCCTCGGCAAGCAGATCATCCTCACCTCCGACAAGCAGCCCTCCGAGATCCCCGGCCTGGAGGCGCGCCTCGTCTCCCGGTTCGTTTCCGGCGTGACCACGCAGATCACGCAGTCGTCGTTCGAGACGCGCCTCGCCATCCTGAAGCAGGAGCAGCAGTGCCTGCGCCTGAAGCTCAGCGACGAGGTCCTGACCTTCATCGCCGAACGCATCTCCTCGAACATCCGCCCGCTGAAAGGCGCGCTGATGTGCCTCTCCATGTACGCCACCGCGATGAAGCGCGAGATCGACCTGGATGTCGCGAAGACCATCCTGTCCGACCAGCTCGAAAAGGAGGCGGAATCCCGCACGATCTCCATCGAGGAGATCCAGAAGGCGGTCGCCGAATTCTTCGGGCTTCAGGTCTACGACCTCACCGGCCCGAAGAAGCCGAAGAACATCGCCGAGCCGCGCATGATCGCCATGTACCTCGCCCGCAAGCTCACGACCCGGCCGCATCAGGAGATCGGCCGCGCGTTCGGCGGACGCTCCCACGGCACCGTGATCCACGCAGTGAAGCAGGTCGAGGCGAATTCGCTGAAGGACGAAGAGCTCAAGCGCGTCCTGAACCAGCTCCAGCGGAAACTGCGCGGCTGCTGAGCGGCCGCGCTTCCCGTTTCCCGTTCCTGCGTCCCATTCTTTCCTGCACATAAAACACGTTCAAACCCCTGAAGGATCTGACCCATGTCCGAAAACTGCTCCGGTTCCTGCTCCTCCTGCGCATCCGCGGGTTCCTGCAACGAACGCAAACCCTCCCGTCTCGACAAGATCAAACACAAGATCATGGTGCTGTCCGGCAAGGGCGGCGTCGGAAAAAGCACGGTCGCGGCATGTCTCGCGGTCGCCCTGGCGCGCGAAGGCATGAAGGTCGCCCTGCTGGACGTGGACTTCCACGGGCCGAGCCAGCCGACCCTGTTCGGCGCGGCGGACCGGAGACTCGACGGCACGGAAGCCGGGCTCCAGCCGCTGTCCGTCGCGGGCGTGAAGCTCGTTTCCATCGGATTCCTGCTGGAGAATCCGGACGACGCGGTCATTTTGCGCGGCCCGGCGAAGATCGGCCTGCTCGGCCAGCTCTTCGAGGAAGTGGACTGGGGCGACGACCTCGACTACCTCATCCTCGACTTCCCGCCCGGGACCGGCGACGAATCCCTTTCCGCCTGCCAGATGATCCAGGGCGACAAGGCGGCGATCGTGGTCACGACCCCGCAGGAAGTCTCGCTCGCGGACTGCCGCAAGTGCATCAGCTTCTGCAACCGCCTGGACGTCCGCATCCTCGGCGTCGTGGAGAACATGAGCGCGTACGTCTGCCCGGACTGCTCCGCGAAGCACGCGCTCTTCTCCTCCGGCGGCGGCGAAAAGCTCGCGGACCGGGAGGGCCTCGCCCTGCTGGCGCAGATCCCGCTCGATCCGAAATTCCTCGCCGCGTGCGACGCCGGAAAGCTCCCGCAGGGCTTCCTGGACTCCGACGCGGTCTCCGCCGAAGTCGCCGGCATCACGAAAGCCGCGCTGGCGATGAATTCCTGACGATCATGGTCCGACGTTCCCACCGGAACCGCCGGACTTTTTTTCGTTTGTCCGGCGAACCCCGGAAACAGCATCCGGTCCGCCGGAAAGCCGGAAAAAGCGGGGAAAAAACGGCAAAAGGCAAAAAAATGCGGTTTTTTCTAACTATACGCTTGCATTTTCGCGGAATCGAGGATATTTTATCCCGTTAAATCGGTATACACACCAATCTTCTATAGAAAGGCAAAAACTATGAAACCGGAATTCGTAAAGTACCTCCAGCAGGACTCCATCCTGATCGTGGACGGCGAGACGAAAAAGAAAGTGCTTGACGCCATTATCGCCCACGCCTGCACCCGTTGCACCATGGACGAGGACCAGATCCGCGAAGCGATCTGGAAACGCGAACGCATGATGACCACCGGCGTCGGAAAAGGACTCGCCCTGCCTCATATCCGCATCAGCGGCTTCCCGTCCCCGCTCGTGATTGTGGCGGTCTGCAAGAATCCCGTCACCGACTACAAGACCCTCGATGAAGAACCCGTGACGCTCGCCGTCTTCTTCGCCGCGGACGAACGCGACCCCGAAGCCTACCTGAAGCTCCTGGGCAGCATCTCCTCCCGCCTCAAAGAGGACAACGTCATCGCCAACATCCGCGCCGCCGGCGACGACCGCGCGAAAATCTTCGACATCCTCGCCGCGGAATGACCGCTGCGAACCGGGTTTCTGGTTCGAAGACGGCTGTTCCGGCGGATCCTTTTCAGGCTCTTTGCCATATCCCGGGGCGTTTGCTCCGGTCCGTCGCCGGGCGTTTCCCGACATGCCCGGCGGAACGTTCCGGCCTTCCGGCCGCGGGGTGAACGGTGTTCGTTCCGGCAAGCAGGAAAGCAGGTCTCCATGGGCAGAAAAAAACTTTTCAGTCTGATTGAAATCGCGGTGGCGATGGCCGTCGCGGCGATCGGCGTGGCCGCCATCATGGCTCTTTTGCCGATTGCCGTCAAGTCCACCTCCGATTCCGTCGGCGACACGCTCGCCGCCGATGCCGCCAATACCGTGATCGCCCAGCTTGACCGGGCCGCCTGGGAACATTTCGACTGGATCCAGAATCTGAAGACGACGAAGCCGCAAAACTTTTCCGAAAAAGCCTGTCAGGATTACGCCGGCAGGGATCTGGACGAGAATTCCTACAAGATCGAGCCTGCCACCGGCCTTCAGAACGGACATTTCGCGTTCCTCTTCGGGCCGCCGAACAAAAAGAGCGATTTCGCGGCCGAGGTCATCTGCTGGCGGGACCAGGACAGCTCGCTTAAGATTTCTTCCCTGAATGCAAAAACCGGCGCCCCGACGCAGATCACCGTTTCCAACATCAAGTATCCGGCGGGAGCCGCCGGAGGCTCGGGCTCGACGAGCAAGGCGCCGTTTATCCGCGTGTACATCGAGATCACCTGGCCGATCAACAAGCCGTACACGAAAAACGACAAATTCCCGCGCCAGTCCCGTACGTTCGTGCGCGAGTACCTTGACCCCGCCTATTACAAGCCGGTGGCGAACTGAGGAGGATTCCCGATGAAAAAGCCTTTCACTCTGGTTGAAGTCCTGATCGCGATGAGCGTTCTCTCCGTCTTCCTGCTCGGCCTGATGCAGTTCTACTCCTCGACCGAGACCGTGCTGAGCTCCGGCGTCGAACGCACCGAGATGTTCGAGCGCGCCCGCATCGCCATGGACATGATGGCGAACGACTTGGCGTGCGTGTACTATTCGCAGACCGACGACGACCTGAAGCCGTTCGACTGCAGCGAGAACAGCTTCTTCTCCGTCGCCACGGTCCGCCCGGAGAAGCTGAACAGGAACGCCAAGACGAATATCGTGGCGGTGAAATACGAGTGGACCGGCGATTCGAAAATGACGCTGGTTTATTCCAGCGACGCCAACGGCGACAATTTCGGTCTCGACGGCGCCAGCTTCGGCAACAAGACCGAGCTCGTCGACGGAGTGACCAAATTTGAAGTCAAGCCGTACTTCGGCGGCGACGGCTTCAAGCTGCTCCCCGCGCTCGTCGTCGTCCGCATGGAGCTGGTCGACGGCAAGACGCTGAAGCGCATCAAAGCAAATTCCGCCGCGAAGGACAAAATCCTCAAAAACGCAAACAAGCGCGAGTTCCGCCGCATGGTCGTCATCGACCGCGGCCAGCCGAAACCGAAACTCTGACCGGGAAGGAGCAAGTGCATGATGATACCGCATAAACATAATCCGATGATACGGATGCTGAAGCGCGCCGTCCGCGCCCGCCGCGAACACGGCATCGCGCTTCTCTTCACGCTCTGCATCCTTTCCATGGCGCTGATCACCGCCATGATCTTCTCCTCGAACGCGTCGACCGGACGCAAGGTCGCCAGCGCGTACGTCGACTCCTCCGCAGCCAGGATCCTCGCCGACGGCGTCGTCAACCGCGCCATCCTCGCCCTGATGCAGTCCGACAACGCGTCCTACGTCTGCTCGAACTACAAGACGTTTACCGGGACCGCGCCGGGCGCCAACGCCGACGAGTATGCGTCCGACTGGATCTGGAAACTGGAGAAGAAGGACCTGTTCTCGTTCAACGACGGCCCGCTCCGCTTCAACAGGACCGTCTACTACAACCGCGACGATTCCCGCTGCCCCTCCTGGGAGTACGTCTGCAGCAAAGGCTACGGCAGCAGCGAGGACCGCATCTTCGGGCGTTTCGCCTACGTCGCCATCGGACAGAACGACCAGCTGAACCCGAACGCCATCGGGAAGCGCAACTACGCCGATTTCGACCTCACGACCTACCAGAAGCGCCTCGGCCGCTGGACCTGCGAGCCGCAGTTCGTGTTCAAGAGCACGCGCAACAACTGGGACTATTCCAGGATCATCTCCCCGGACACCATCCGGGAAAAGTACGTCATGCCGGACGGCTGGGTCGACGAAGACGTCTTCATCAACGACCTCACCGGCGGCAATTCCGGCACGGACAAGCAGCTCAAGATGATGGCGGACCAGTATTTCGACGTCTCCAGCCAGGGCGAATACAACAAGTTCCGCACCGACGGGAAGGCAACGGGCGACCTTTCGAAGTATGAGCTCGCCAACGGCGAATCCTACCGGTTCCCCCTGATCCGCAACGACTGGGACAGCATCGGCGTCGACGCCCTGCGGAACGCCATCCCGTGGTTCAGAAACGCCTCGAACCGGGTCGTCGCGAACCAGACCGTCGCCAACCTCATCAATTACAACGCATCCTTCAACCGCCCGCCCGTGACCGACAACGACAACTGGATCAGCGGAGAACCCACCTACACCGGCAACAAGCGCACCCCGTACATCAACGAGGTGCATGCGGACGTCGCGATCGGCGGCCACCTCGGCACCCGCATGCAGGAGCGTTACCTGGCGGACCCCAACAACCCGTCGAGCTGGAAATGGCGCGTGTGGTACACCAACTGCACCTATTCGCATGAGATCACGGTCAATGTCGAGACCGTGAACATGTACCCGACGACCGGCGGCAGCGACGGCGCGCTTGCGGTCGCCAACCCCATCCTGATCGGCGAGATCAGCTACGATTACTGGAACGAAAACGGGGACAACCCCGGCTTCTGGTCCACGGAGACCGTCCGGATCGACGCCGGGACCCAGTGGGAAATCATCCCGTCCGGCAGCGACGCGGGCTACAAAGTCTATACCTATATGCTCGACAGAGGATCGGTCGGCAGCATGACCACGCAGAGACGGGACAATTACGACAGGCCCATGGGGCATGAAGCCGACTTCTACGGATCCGTCAAGGTCCGCAACGTCAAGCTCAGCCTCGACCGCATCGTCCTGCGGGACGCCGCCGGACGGAACGCCGACCTCGCCCTGATGCCGAACCAGCTCAGAAACGGACGCACGTTCCTGATGCGCGTCACCGGCGAACAGGTCGCCGGATCCGGCGATTCCAGCAGGCATTTCTACTTCGACACGCAGGTCAACGATCCGCGGTTCAATCTGGCGCGCGCGCAGTGGAGCGGCCCGCTCTTCTCGGAAAAGGAAAACGAGGTCAATGCGACGATCGGGAGCACGAACAGCGTCATCAGCCTCGGCACCTACCATGACTACGAGAAGCGGAACGATCCCGCATACGCCGGAGACGACTCCATTTCCACCGCGTACATCCGGCACGGCCAGATGCAGTCCCTGTGGGAGCTCGGCGCCGTTCACCGCGGCGCCCCGTGGCAGACAATCAACCTGAAGTGCGCCTCCCCCAAAGGCACCTCCATGGAAAACTATGAGAGAGGCGACGGGCACCTGCTGGACCAGATCGCGCTCGCCCGCAGCACCGAAAACGCCAATGACTACGTCATCGGCATGATCAACCTGAACTGCGTGGCGACGTTCGGCGGCAGCAGCGCGCCGTTCGCCTTCAAGTCCCTCTTCACCAACTTCCCGGTCTACCGTTCCTTCGCCGCCATGAACAACGGCAGGGCGGAGGGCGGCGTCATCGGCGGCGGCTCCGTCGACTCGGACAATGCCGACGCCGACGCGTATGCCAAGGACCTCTCCGAGGCCGTCACCTACGCGATCTCGCAGGGGAGCTATTTCCGCCGCACCGCGGTCTTCCCCGCCTCCTATCCGGCCGAAAACCAGATGGAAAAGATCATCCCCGCCAACGTTCCGGACGCGCAGGCCGAAGAGATCTACAGCCGCGTCGTCAATCTGCTGAAATGGAACAAGCAGCAGACCAAGCGCGCGACCGTCCTCGTGCTGGCGCAGACCATCAAGGACGTCGGCGGCGACATTTCGCTCGAAAAAGTCATGTCCGACAAGGATGCGGACGTCCTGCGCGACTCCGGGTTCCAGTCGTTCGAGTCCACGAACAAGAACACCGCGTCGTCCATGACGGCCGCCAAGATCCGTTCGACCTTCAAAAAACGCAACGTCAAATTCAGGCAGTACGACGATTTCTACGACGAGATCACGGGCGAGGCGAAGATCATCGTCCGTCTCGAGTGGGACGAGTCCGCCAACGATAACAACGGTGCGTGGAAAGTTACGAGGAAAGAATATGCGGAATAATCATTTTTTCAAAACCCAGATCCTGCTGGCCGCCCTGGCCGCGGCAGTGATCGCCCCGATCAGCGCGTTCACCCAGCAGAAGCCCGCCGCCCGGACCGCGACCATCAAGGACAGCGACATCTATGTCCCGGAGAAGGTCCTGGAGCCCTCCCTGACCAAAAACGACGCCAAGGAGCTTCTGAAGGAGTGCATCGGCGCGTTCGGAGATTCCGACATGCCGCGTTCCTACGAGGTTTTCGCGAAGGACCCCGACAAATACAAGCGCATCGGGTCCTCCCAGCTCAAGGCGTCTCTCGTCAACCTCTACAACTACATCTTTGACTCCAGCCTCAGGAAGAGCGGCTCCGACACCGTGCCGGTCAACCCCGAGCTCATGGAGGTGACCGAGGCTTCCGAGGCGTGGTTCCGGTCCCTCTACAACAAGGCGCTCGAGCTGAAAGAGCCCGCGGAGCTGATGGACAAGGCGATCCGCCTGAAGAACGCGTCGATGTACACGCAGGCGACGAAGGCCTACGCCGAAAAATACGACGAGCTGACCAAGCTCTCCAAGAAGCCGGCGCGCATCGACGCCTCCACGCTCAAAAAGATCACGGACGCCAACAGGGCGAAACGCAAGGCCGATTTCATCGAGCAGCGCAAGCAGCAGATCCTGGAGCAGGAGGCCGCCGCGGCGGCCGCACTTGAGGAAGAGATGAAGAAGGCGAAGTCGTCTTCCTCCAAAAAGAAATAACCCAACCCATCCCACCGGGAGACACGATATGAGACAACATGCAGCCAGACCGTTCACGCTGATCGAACTGATCGCGGTCATGGGGGTCATGATCCTCCTCGCCGCCGTCGCGATCCCCGCCTACAGCTCGCTTTTCTCGGGACGCAAGACCACGCTCGCCGCGAACCAGGTGAACAGCGCCGTCATGGAGGCCCGTGCGCACGCCGTCTCCGCCAAAGTCTATACCGCGCTGGTCTTCGTGAAGGACAACCCGTCCGACAGCGGCTACAGGAGCTTCCGCATGGCGGAGGTGTATCACAACCCCGACACGGACAACACCTCCTACAGCTGGCGCCGCTGGGTCCCCGGTTCCTCCTTCGTGCTTCTCCCCGAAAACACCATGGTCCCCGAAGGGGACGCCAACCTCGGCACCACGTCCGGCGGTTCGGAGGGGCAGACGGGATCGGGCAACGTTCCCAAGGTTTCCAACCTGAGTTCCGAAAACGGCGCCGCGGGCGGGGACGCCCCCGCCATCGTCTTCAAGCCGAACGGCCAGCTTGCCGGGACGGGCGACAGGAACGTGGTGGTGCGGTTCGTGGAGGCCAACCGGTACGAGGCGAACCGGAGCCAGGCGCCAAAACTCCCGCTGAACATCAACTGGCTGACCTGCAAGACCAAATACCTGGACCCCGTGCAGTAAAATTTCTATTCCGGGAGAATGACACAGTATGCGTTTCCAATGTTCATCCTGCGGCAGGATCGTAGCCGTTGACGACATCGACGCCGGCATCATGGTGCAGTGCGGCCACTGCGGCAGCGTGGTGCAGGTGCCCCCGACCCGCCTTTCCCGCGGCTCCGTGATCGCCGACTTCATCATACGGCGCGCCATCGGGCAGGGCGGCATGGGCACGGTGTACCTGTCCCATCAGATCACGCTCGACCGGCCCGCCGCGCTGAAGATCCTCGCCGAATCCTACGCGAACAACGCCGAATTCGTGGCGCTCTTCATCAAGGAGGCGCGCGCCGCCGCCAAGCTGAACCATCCGCACATCGTCCAGGCGTACGCCGTGGGCGAGGACGACGGTCTGCTGTATTTCGCCATGGAGAACATCGACGGCGAGACCATGAAGGACGTGCTGGAACGCGAGGGCGCGATCCCCGTGGACCAGGCGCTGAACGTGATCCAGCAGATCGCCGAGGCGCTGAACTACGCCTGGGTCGAACAGAAACTCATCCACTGCGACATCAAGCCCGACAACATCATGCTCACCTCCACCGGACGCGCCAAGCTGGCGGACCTCGGTCTCGCCCGCGTCACCGGAGACATGAGCGACGCCGACGACGACGAGGTCATGGGAACGCCGCAGTACATCAGCCCCGAGGCGCTCACCGGCGCCCCGATGGACACCCGCAGCGACATCTACAGCCTCGGCGCAACCTTCTACCAGTTCGTCACCGGGCGCCTCGCCTTCGACGGCAACTCCGCCGCCGAAATCGCAAAAAAGCACCTCACCGAGCCGCTCATCCCGCCGCGTTCCGTGAACAAGGACATCCCCGAGAGCGTTTCCCGCATCATCATCAAGATGATGGCGAAGAACCCGTCCATGCGTTACCAGGACGCCTCCGAGCTGATCGACGACCTCCGCAACGCGCGCCGCGGCAAGCTCGCCGGGCCTTCCACCGAATCCGAGATCCTCGCCGCCGGCTCCAAGACCGCCACGCGCGTGGCGCGCCCCGTGGGCGGCGGAACCGTCCTCGACGGGGCCGTGGACCGCCAGAACGACCGCGCCCGCAACATCTACAACCTGAAAAAACGCCAGCAGGACGAGGCGCGCAGGACGCGCGTCGTGATCCTGATCGCCTGCCTCGTGCTGCTCGTCTCCCTCGTCGCCGCGGGCATCCTCTTCTATTTCAACAACGCCAAGGCGCGCGAGGAACGCGCCCGCAGGGAGGCCGCCGAGGCCGCGGAGCGCGAACTCCAGCGCGACACCCCGATGACGCTCGCCGTCGACGAGATCGTGGCGTTCTCCCGCACGAACCCCACGGACAAACGCGGGCTGCTGGACAAGTGCGAAGCCTTCATCGCCAAGAACTTCCGTCCGACGAAACCCAAGGAGGACGAGGCGCTGATGACGTTCCGCGCGGTCTTCCAGGAAGTCGACGAAGGCATGATGTCCTCCACGCGCGATCTGGAGGCGCGCAAGCTCCGCAAGCTCATCGCCCAGCGCAAGGACGACGCAGAGGCCGCCGAAGAGGCGCGCCGCCGCGCCGAACAGGCCGCCGCGGACAAGCAGAAGGCGGAGGAATACGCCCAGCAGGCCGCACAGCTCCGCAAGGAGCAGAGCGCCCGCAACGCCCTGGCGCTCTCCGAACGCCTGGTCCAGGAAAAGGAGTATTTCGCCGGGCGCATGATCGAGCAGACCCGCCACGACCATCTGGACCGCGCCGAGAAGGATTATGCCGACTGGTGCCAGACCCTCGAACGCCACACGCAGGATTCCGACGAGGCCGTCGCCGAAATCGCGCGTCCGTACCGCGACTGGGCAAGGGTCGTGCTGGACAGCATCGCCGGGGCGAAGGCCATCCGCGAGAACACCTACAACGGCAACACCATCCTCGCCGACACGCAGATCGGTTTCGGGCCGTCCGGCATCTGCCGCGTGAAGTCCATCAACAACGGCGTCGTGAAGGCGGTCACGGTCGACAACAAGCCGTTCCAGTTCGATTTCGACGAACTCCCGCTCAAGCAGAGGCTCGTGCTCCTGAAGAAGGGCGCGGGCGAGGCCGGGCACACCGACGCGCTGTATTTCTACCTGCTGCTCTACGGCGATTTCGCCGGCGCGAAGGAGATCGCCGCGGACGACGACAACGCGAAGGCGATCACCGACTACGTCATCGCCAGCTATTTCAAGCACGCGATCGAAAACGCCGACGAAAAGGCGCTTGACGACCTCAAGGCAAGATACGGCACGATGCGCGAATTCCGGAACGCCATGTCCGCGCGGAACAAGTCAACCAATCCCTGAATCAACTTGGGGGCAACGATAGCATGAAGATCACAGAAGACATTGTCAAAGCCCTGCACGCCTGCATCGCGGACGGATACGATTCCGTCACCGATTTCGCGAACTGCGCCAACGTCAGCGCGAACACCATTTCCAAGTACATGCGCCGCGAGACCGAGGTCATGCAGAAGGATACCTGGCTGAAGCTCCAGCCGCTCCTCACCGCCTATCTGCCGAAGGACGGCGACAAGGTCAAGTACGAGATCGAAATGACCGCCGACCAGAAGATCCTGCTGGACGCGTTCGACAGCCTGCCGCCGGACGTCCAGAGCCAGAAGCTCATGGAGATCATCCAGCTCGCCAAAAAGCATCTGGCCGCCGTCGAGGCCGCGAAAAACGACGCCGACTGATCCCCCGATGCCGGAGTCGGATCCCAACCTCACGAAGTTCCTGGCGGCTTCCGGCGCGGCTTCCCGGCGGCATTCCGCCGAACTCATCAAGGCGGGGCATGTCTCCGTCAACGGCGAGATCTGCACCGATCCCTCCGTCCGCATCGGCCCCGGCGACCGCGTGTCGCTGGACGGCAAGGACATCAAAGCCGTCGGCGAATTCGTCTATGTCATGCTCCACAAGCCGCGCGGCTACGTGTGCACCTCCGAAGACCCCCACGCCCCGAAAAAGGCGCTTGACCTGATCCATATCCCCGGCGTGCGCCTCGTTTCCGCGGGCCGCCTCGACAAGAACAGCGAGGGCCTGATCCTTTTCTCCAACGATGGCGCGTGGATCGAAAAGCTCACGCATCCGCGCCACGGCACGCGCAAGACCTACCAGGTGACGACCGACCGTCCGCTCACGCCCGCCGACATCCGCCTCCTCACCACGTCCGGCGTGCAGAACGACGGCGAAACGCTCCGCGCGCTCTCCATCCGCGCCCAGGCGCCCGGACGGTACATCTTCATCCTCGGCGAGGGCAAAAACCGCGAGATACGCCGCATGCTCGAATCGCTGGACAACCGCACGCGCAGGCTCAAGCGCATCGCGGTCGGCGGGCTCCGTCTCGGCGGCCTCCCGATGGGACAGTGGCGCAAGCTCACCCCCGCCGAAGCACGGCTCGCCCTCGGTTCGCAAAATGCCGCTTCCCGCGGCGGAATGAAGCGTGATGCGGCGCCGTAATTGAGCCGTTCGCGCGTTTTTGCCTGATTTTTGCCCGTTTTTTTCGCTTTTCTGTTTGCATTTTCCGAATCCGGGGTGTATATTAAATCTCATGCAAGAAATTGCGGGGGCGTAGCTCAACTGGTTAGAGTGCCACCCTGTCACGGTGGATGTTGCGGGTTCGAATCCCGTCGCTCTCGCCATTTTTGTATCCGCACGATACGAAATGGCGTTTTTTTATGTCTTGAATCCGTGCCCGCGAAGCACGGCGCAACAGCAGTGGCGGACTTGTCCTCCGGGGGGCGAATGGAAAAGATCCTTCAACATTTCATCGGCTATCTGACCGCCGAACGCGGACTCAGCCGGAATTCCACGTCCGCCTATTCCTCCGACCTCGAAGACTACGTCCAGTGGCTCCATTCGCGCGGCATCAAGTCGTTCGACGACGCCGGACGCGACGCCATCCTGGACTACCTCGAATACTGCCGCGACGAACGCGCGCTGGAGACGGTCAGCATCGCGCGCCGTCTGGTCGCGATCAAGATCCTGTACCGCTATCTTTTCCGCGAACGCCTGATCGCGGCGGACGTGACGGACGTGATGGATTCGCCGAAATTCTGGCGCATCCTGCCCGATTTTCTGAGCGTGGCGGAGGTCGACGCCCTGCTCAATGCCTTCCCCGTGAAGGCGCAGGAACCGCTCGCGATCCGCAACCGCTGCATCCTGGAGCTGCTGTATTCCTGCGGCCTGCGCGTCAGCGAATGCGTGAACCTCCGGTTCGGTGCGGTCCGCTTC
Source organism: uncultured bacterium (assembly GCA_902780135.1). Taxonomy (GTDB): domain Bacteria; phylum Verrucomicrobiota; class Lentisphaeria; order Victivallales; family UBA1829; genus UBA1732. The sequence goes on along the minus strand of CACZEK010000012.1, from coordinate 75,255 downwards.
GACGAACGCACCATCCGCGTGCTCGGCAAAGGCTCCAAGGAACGCATCGTGCCGATGGGCGACGCGGCGGTCCGCCAGCTGAAACGCTACCTCGAAAAAGCGCGTCCCGAACTCGCCGGAGACGGCGCCGCGCCCCAGCTTTTCCTGTCCAACCACGGAAAGAAGCTCGACCGCGAACGCGTCTGGATGATCGTGAAGGACGCCGCGCGCATCGCCGGCATCACGAAGAACATCCACCCTCACACGCTGCGCCATTCCTTCGCCAGCCATCTGCTCGAAAACGGCGCGGACCTGCGCGTGATCCAGGAGATGCTCGGGCACGCCGACATCAGCACCACGCAGATCTACACGCACGTCGACGAGAACCGCCTGCTCGGCGTGTTCAACAAATTCCACCCGAGAGCCTGACCGCCCATGAACCTGAAAGAATACCTCAACACCCCCATCCGCCGCATGGTCGCGCGCAACATCGCGCTCGCGCTTGTCGTCGGCGTCTGCCTGCTCTTCGTGATGCTCCGCGACTCCCGCCGGCCGCATAGCGAGACCGTCATGTTCTCCACCATGAGCACGGTCGGCTCGGTCACGCTGAGCCACAAGGAGAAGATCGTGGTGAAAAACGCCCTGGCGGCGGCGCACGAGGCGATCCGCGAGGTGGAGAAGACCTGCAACGTCTTCGACCCGGAGAGCGAGCTTTCCAAGCTCAACGCGACCGCCGCGGACGAACCCTTCGCGTGCGGCGAACTGCTGTGGGACGTGCTCGCGCAGGCGCGGGCGTTCTGGCGCGATTCCGGCGGCGTGTTCGACGTGACCATCGACCCGCTGATGAAGCTCTGGGGATTCCACAGCAAACGCGAGACGCTCCCGTCCGAAGCGGAGATCGCCGAGGCGAAACGCCTCACCGGGCTGGACAAGGTCGTGTTCGACGACGAAACGCGCACCGTGAAGTTCACCGTGCCGGGCATGTCCATCAACCTCGGCGGCATCGCGAAGGGCTACGCGCTCGACCGCGCCGCCGACGCCGTCCGCAAGCTCGGCGTGAAGACCGGCTGGATCGAGATCGGCGGCAACATCCTCGCGCTGCCGAAGAAGTCCGGCGGCGGCAAGTACGCTGCGGGTATCCGCAATCCGTTCCGCAAGGACGACCTGCTCGGCAGGACCGCGCTCAGCGACGCCGCGATCAGCACCAGCGGCAATTACGAACGCTACGTGGTCATCGACGGAAAGCAGTACACGCACATCATCGACCCGGCGGCCGGGCTGCCCGTGTCCGGCATGGATTCCGTGACCGTGATCGCGGATTCCGGCGTCGCCAGCGACGCGCTGTCCACCTCGATCTTCATCGCCGGGCCGGACGCCGTGGCGGGCTGGACGAAGAGATTCCCCGGCCTGCGCGTGCTCATCGTGCGCGGTCCCGCCGACAAGCCGGAAGTCCTGAAATTCGGCAAAGGCTGGGGAGACATCCCCTCGCAGCTCCCCCCGCAGTGATGCCGTTTTCTCTCTCTTGTGCTTGAGCGAAGCCAAGCACTGCCGCAGTGGAGGCTTCGCCACTCCCGTGCGCAAGCGAAGCTGAGCGCACAACCCAAGTGGAGGACCTGTCCTCCTTAGAAGTAATATGCCGGGAGCATGCCGTGCGATCTGAGGAGGCCGAGGATCAGCAGGTGCAGCGGGTAGTAGACGTAGAAGAACCACTTCATGAACGCGTTGAACGCCGGGTTCGGGCCGCGTTTGCCGTTGTACAGCGCCAGGACCGGGATCGACAGCACCACGGAGAGCTGCAGCGCGGCGTACGTCAGGTTGTTCGGCATGAACGTGAATCCGAAGACGCCCACGTAGAAGACCAGCCACAGCGTCTGCTTCAGCCAGTGTCCGCGGTTCGTCCCGAAGCTCAGCACCAGCACGGACGCCGTACAGCTCCAGTCGCCGGGGAAACTCGCTACGCAGATCAGGCAGATCAGGAGCGTTTTCAGCGCGGCGCTTCGGATGCGCTCCGAATACTCCACGCGGAGCATCGCCAGCCCCCACGCCAGCGTCCAGATCACGCTCGTCTGGCTGTGCCATGCGGCGGGGTTCAGGAACGTCATGTCGCGGAACCGGATCGCATCCCAGATCCCGCTGTAGTAGAGCGGCACGAACGGACGCCAGTCGCCGAATCCGTTCCACTCCGACACGTACGCGAAATGCGAGATCAGCGCGAAGAGGAACATGCGGAACGTGTATTTGCTGACGTTCCGCGTGTGGAAGAACCCCTCCGCCACGAAGAAGCACATCGTCGGCATCGTGATGCGCCCGATGATGTGCATCAGCTCCGGCTTCCAGTTCAGCGGACACCCGGGGTAGATCGTCCACGCGATGTGGTCGACCGTCATGGCGATGATCGCGATCAGCTTGATCGCATTCGCATCCAGTATCTTGTACCGTTTCATGCGCGATTCGCCCTGCTGGATCGCGTTGACTGTGCAAGGTGCCTGCGCCGCCTCGCCCTGCTGGATCGCGTCGACAGTGCAGGACGCCTGCGCCGCCCCGCCCTGCTGGATCGCGTTGACTGTGCAAGGTGCCTGCGCCGCCCCGCCGATTGTCGTGTTAAGCCCCGTTTCCATCGTTTACACCGCCAATTACACCGCCAATTACACCGCCAATTACACCGCCATTTACTCCGCCATTTACTCCGCCATTTACTCCGCCAAACGGCTCATTTCGGATAATATCCGCCGTTTCGCGGCGCACCGCGGAATTCGATTTTTCCCGCCCGTTTCAGCGTTTGCAGGTGGCGTTCCGCCGTCCGGCGGCTGACGGACAGCTTTTCGGCGAGCATTCCGGTTCGTACTCCGGGGTTGTTTTGAATATACCGGAAAATCGCTTCCGCCGGATCGTCCGGATTCTCCTGAAGCGACATATATCCGCGCAGGGCGTTCAGAATCTCGCGGAGCATGAAATCAATAAATGCCCCGGAATCATTTGCTGCCGAGCTGGCGTTGATAGCCTGATAATACAGGTCCTGATTGCTGTAGATCATCGTTTCCACGGGGAGCTGCAGGAAAATGGGATCCCATTGCGCAAGGATCAGGGACTGCCACAGCCGCCCGATGCGCCCGTTGCCGTCTCCGAAAGGATGGATGAATTCGAATTCGTAATGAAACACGCAGCTCCGGACCAGCGGATGGTCGGCCGATTTTTTGAGCCAGGCGAAAAGGTCCTTCATCTGCCGCGGCACCAGGCGGGCGGGCGGCGCCAGGTGAACGACTTCGTTTTTCTTCACGACGCCCACACCGCCCCGGCGGAATTCGCCGGGATGGTCCATCAGGGCCGCCATCATCATCCCGTGCGCCCGGAGCAGGTCGTCCTCGGAGTACGGATCAAGTTTCTCCGCGATGTCGTAGACCGCGATCGCGTTTCTGACCTCCTGGATCTGCCGCAGAGGCGCGGCAACGCGTTTCCCGTCCAGGATCTCCGAGACCTGTTCCTCGGACAGCGTGTTGCCCTCGATCGCCAGGGACGCCTGAATCGTCCTGATCTGATTCGCGCGGCGGAGTTTCAGTTCAAACGCGCCCCCCGGACGGACCGTACTGCGTTCCACGAGCGCGGCGATCTCTGCAATCATGTTGACTGCATCCGCGGAAAGATGAAATGGCGGCTGGTAACGCATATCCGGTTCCTGTGAAAAAGTGATGTAAAAATGCAAAATAATCTTGGAATTGCCTATGAAATACCTCTATTTTTACCTCTTTATAGCGGTATTACCTCTATTCTACGCCATCCCCGATATTCTCACATCAAGAAACTGCTTCGGAGCTTTAAAGATGCCGGCCTTGATTTTGGCGGGCAGCCGATTCAAAATTGCTTTGTCCCGAACTTGACACCCCCAAACAACAATTAAATTCCATCCGAGATTGTCAATCGCAACTTCGTTTCTCTTGTCCCGTGCGACATTCCGCTCAAATTTCGTGTTCCAAAAGTCAACATTGGACGAAGGTGTCGTTGAAACCTTGCACCCCGGATGCCGATGCCAAAAACAGCCTCGAATCTCTATTGCAGTCCTGTATTTTGGTAACACGATATCCGGAGACCCCGGCAGACTCTTTTCATGCAACCGGAAACGAAATCCCCGCAGATAGAGAAAAGAGCGTATGAGCAGTTCCGGTTTCGTATCCTGAGACCGGATTCTGCTCATATTCCAGCTACGTTGTGCGGGAGTTTTTACATCCATATGGAGAAACTATCCCTTGAAAACGAATTGACGATGATACTGAAGATAGATTTCTCTTTTTTCATCTAAAGGTAGAAGTTGAATAAATGTTCCAGGTTTGATTTGACAATTCTTTTGGTTAGATGGAGAAAGCCAATTGGATACCATCAAACATTTGTTTTTATCAAACGAAATGAATCCATGATCAAACAATCTGTCGTACAAAGGGGAAAGCATAAAACCATTTTTCGGATCAAACGCTTCATTTTTATTGGACACAGCATATGGCTTTATATGGCTGGCTATGAGAAGTCTTTCGTCTGAAATCTTAGTGATCGGGCAGAAAGGACATTCTTCCAAAAGCTTTTCTCGGTATTTTGCCTGTGCAGCAGCATCGCGGGCAGAACTATCCTGAGTAAGAACTGGTAGTTGTTTACCCTTGGTCTTCTTTTTTTGGTAAGATCCTTTTCCATAATTGAAGACTAGAGGTCCTACCTCTTTATGCTGAATGGCATCATAATCAACAAACAATTTCCAGTAAAAAACAGGATTGTTGTTCGCATCTTTGAGGCGCATAATAGAAATATAACTGATAAGAGGAAGAGAAAGCTCTCGAAACAGCTTGTATCCAGCATCTTTAGAGTTGAAATAACCACGCGGTCCCGTAATTTGGTTTTGAATTTCAACCGTAAACTCAATAAAGTCGGATAATTTAGATACTTCCGCAAAACGTTCTTTCCAAAGATGCTTCATGTTATCTTTCCCGGCATAATTCTGTGATGGATTCATATACTCCGGTTGAGCTGAAAGCAAATAAGTCATCAAATCATTTTTCAAAAAGAAACAGTTGATGGAGGGAAGTCCCAATGTGAAAGCTTCTAATTCTGTTTTGGAACCAAAGTAGAACTTTGCTTCACCATTTCCTCGTCCGAGTTTATTGGGGCCGATAACGTTGCAATCCGGTACGGTCAGCACACGTGATACTTCCTGAATATCAAACTTTTCACTTAGAATTTTCATGATGGACCTCCTTTAGGAAGATTTCAGGGATTACTTTTTGTATGGAGTTAAGAATAGAAATGAGAACATCGACAACTATTGCATTCCCGGCCTGTTGATACATCGAGGTATCCGGAACAACGATTTTAAATGTGTCACTGAATCCCATTAGTCGCAAACACTCTCTAGGGGCCAATTTGCGAATACGACCATCTCTTGTTATATAATTGTCGATTCCGGCTCGATGCATTTTGTGCATTGTTGTTAAAAGCGGACGAGCAATAGACAAGTCCGTTTGGGGTTTTGAATAAAATGTTTTTGTTCCCGATGCAAGTACATATTGACGAACCTTTTCAGAAAGATAGTATTTTTCCAGGTCCGGCATTCCAAGTTTTGCCGCAGTTTTTTCGTCAACGAAAACGAAATCTCCATGCCAATTAAACTGCTGGTTTTTCTTTTGGCAAAGTTGCACTGTCCCATTGACTTGAGTATATCTTTTGGTTAAATTTCCTTGATCTATTACAAAATCTACTCCTTTTTCAGGAAGATAATACTTTCCGGGAACAATGTCTAATAAAAAATCTTGCATCGTTCGAGAAAGCTTTATCGGTTTTGGAAATTCAAAAGAATTGTCAAGGCGCAAATCCTTTCTAAACCCAACCACAAATAAACGTTCGCGATTTTGAGGAACTCCATAGTCTTTTGCATTTAGTATCTTACAGCTCCACCTATAGCCGATTTCCGAAAACACTTTTGACATTACTTCCCATGTTCGCCCATTATCATTGCTTAAAACGGCTCTGACATTTTCATAAATAAAACATTTGGGCCTAATCTCAGAAACGAGACGGGCGAATTCATAAAACAATGTGCCGCGAGTATCAGACAAGCCCATTTGTTTCCCAACTAAACTGAACGACTGACAAGGGCTTCCGCCAACAAACAGGTCAACCTGATCACGGTATGGTTCACCCTCGAGGAAAGATACATTCCAGTGAAAGCGATCATTATCAACAGGATAATTCGCCATGTAAGATTGTCGTACTTTGTTTCGGGACAACAATGGACGATATAATTCATCCACTAATTGTTTTCTCTTTGTCCAGTCCTGTTCCTGTTCCCATTTGACACGGAATTTATAAAAACCAACTGCTTCAAAAAGCATCTGAACTCTGTCTTTTAATTCTCGTTCAGGACGTTTACTTGTAGCTGGGGCACCATCGAGCAGACGCTGAATAGTGTTTCTTTGGTTGTATATAATTTCAGCAGCGACTTTCTGACTGTTTGTTTTCGGTTCTATCGAATCTATAAAGGAGGATAGGTCCTTAAATGTCTCTATGCATGCATCCCATTTAACAGCTTTACATGGAAAAGGAGTTTGCTCTCCATTATCACAGGCAAAAACTATTTCATGTTGCAGATGAGAGCGGATTAACGCATGTTCAATAGCCCCGATTCCACTGAAAACAGTTGCAAGTCTCATGGGACGAGGGTTTTGCTGTGTATTTTGTGTCTGTGTCTCTTTGTGGATCCAATCAAATAGATCATCAAACGAGAGTTGTTTCAAATCCGAATCATGTTTGTTGGAAACAGCGGTGCGTCCCAGCTTGGTTAAGGTCACGAAATCCTTGCCTTTTTTGGGTCGTTTGCTGTTTGGGGAATCATTGGAAGATTCGGAATCAGTGTGTATATCAGAAGATATAATCACTTTCTTTCTCCTGTAACAATATCAAGCATAGACGCTACTGCTGCTGAAGATGCAGCAGTAGCTGTTAATCCGTTTGGTTGTCCGATTATTATGTGTTGCTTTTCGCCTTACTTCTTTTCGGCGGGCTTTTCGGCGGGCTTGGGCGCCTTGACCCACTTGCCGTCTTCGCCCTGGATGAATTCGCCTTCGGGGGCTTTGGCGCGGATCTGCTTGGCGCGGAGTTCGCCGACCTTCTCGACGGTGGAGCCTTCCTTCTTGGCGATGGCGGCATAAACGGCCTTGCGGTCGGCGTTTTCGGCGTCGATGAGCTTGGTGTCGTCTTCGGCGAGCTTGACGTCCTTGCCGTCTTTGTCCTTCTTCATGGCTTCGAGGTATCCGGTATTGGCTTCGCCGACGGTGCCGGCCTTTTTCATGGCGTCGATCTTGGGCTTGCGTTCGACCATGTGCTTCTTGATGGTGGCGGCGTCATCGGCGGCGGAAAGCGCCATCGGGACGGCGAAGGAAAGCGCGAAGACCGCGACGGAGAGAGCGAGCAGTTTTTTCATGGTAAAGTCTCCTGAAAGAAAGGTTCGGATTAAAGAGCGTCGATGTCGCCGAAGAAGTCGTCGAGGGCTTTTTCGATGCGGATGTTGATGTCGAGCGTGATGTGGACGGGCTTGATCTCGATCGGCTTGACGTCGACCTCGTTCTGCGTCCGGATGCAGGACGAAGTGCCGAGGCCGAGCAGGACGACCGCGGCGGCGAGGACTGGCAGGAATTTTTTCATGGTGTGGATTCCTTTCCGGTTGTTGGTTTTTTTTGCTGGTTGCGTTATGTGTTGCAGTTTGTATTGACTGGTTAAGGGTTCGTGGGGTATGGTCACTCCGCTTTGGAGAAGATCTTCTGGAAATAGTCGACGAGCTCCATCGCCTTCCCGTACATGTTCACGTTCGTGTCCAGGCGGATGCCCTGGAAGACGCACGGGGTGTTGGACTTCATGAACGAGGCGGTGTTCTCGTCGAACGCATAGTACAACGCGCGGTTCGGGCGTCCGTCGAGCGAAAGCGAGAGCTTCATGGCGTCCTTGTCGGGGCCGGCGGACTCCATGCGCATGCGGACCCAGGAGTAGGAGAAGTCCTTCAGGGCGTCTTTCGCGAGCTCCATTTCGATGCCGCCGGAGGAGTCCATCAGGGCTTCGTCGATGTCGCCCTTGATCATGCCCTCCTCGCCGGGAGTGGAGAAGAGGAACGCGTCCTCGAAATAGATGTTGTCGATCTTCGATTTGCCGAAGGCGTCGGTCTTCTGCTTGAGCACGACGGGGATGGTGCCGTTGATGGAGCCGCTGCCGTTGATCTCGCCGAGCCCGATCTGCGTGAGGAAGAGCGGGAGCTCCAGGCGGTCGCAGTAGAGCACCGCCTCGGTGGTCTCCTGTCCTGGCCGGTACGTGATGCCGCCGAGGCGGATGTTGCCGTTGCACCAGTTGAGGTGGGCGTTTTCGATCTGCCAGGTGTCCGGGGCCTCCATGCGGAACGTGGCGCGGCCGGAGCCGGTCTCGATCTTGTCGTACTTCACGGACCGGAAGGAGAGCGTCTGGCCGGGCGCGGATTTGAGGATGGCGATCTCCGGGACCTCGAATCCGAGGTCGATGCCGCGCACCTCGAGTTTCTGTTCCGGGATGAGGACGTCTGCGCCGGAGATGCGGAACTTCGCGTTGCCGGTGGTGGTCTTCGGCAGGATCCTGTAGACCGCGCTGCCGCCGAGCTTGCCGATGCAGAAAATCTCCTCGAACTGCGGGAGGAACGCCGCGAGGTCCTTCGACAGGTCGGCGTCCTGTTCGGGGATGGTGATGCCGCACTCGGTCTCCACCCCGGCGGCGCCGAGCACGACGTCCGCATAGATTTGCCCGCTGATGGAGAGAAGCTTCGCGTCGGTCTTCAGGTGAAACGCCTTTGCGGCGTCGTCCCATTGGACCGTCCCGTCGAGCGAAGCCGCCTGAATGCCGTTGAATTCGAAGTCGCCGAGCGCGACCCTGCCCGTGCGCGGCCGGAGCAGCTTTTCATCCGTCTCCGGTTCTGCTTCCGCGGACTCCTCATCCGCCGAAGCCAGCGCCATGTCGAACGGGAATTCCCATTGCAGGTTCTTCGCGAGGAGCTTCAGCTCGGGCATGGCAAGCGCGGAATCGGGGCAGACGGCATCGCCGGAGAGGACGCCCCCGCCGATGTCGAACGCGGCGTTCAGTTTGAGTTCCGGCGCGGCGTAGGTGAGGTTGGCGGCGTCCTGCTTGAACTTGAACGCGGTGATCTTCGCGTCGGCTTTGTACGTCTGTCCGTTCTGCGATTCGGCGTTGAACGCGAGCGCATCCGCCGAACAGCTCATGCCCTCAAGCTCGGCGAGGAGCTGTTTTCCGAGAAGTCCGACGGTAAGCTCCCATGCGCCCTCGCACGATTTGAGCTCGGCGGCGAACGTTTCCGGGCGGAAGGATGCACGGATGCCGCCGGTGTCCGCGGTGAGCTCGCCGCCCGTGAGCCCGGCGGAAAGGACCGTTTCTTCGCCAGCCGAGTCGAGTCCCGCATGAATGCGTTCCGGCCTGTAGACGACGTTTGTTCCCTTGAATCCGGCGCCGAGTTCGCCGCCCGTAAGCTCGACGGAAGCCTCCTTCGTGCTGGTGTCTATTCCGACGTGTGCCGTGATGGAGGCGGGGCGGAGAAACGCGGTCAGTCCTTTGAGCTCGGGATTGAGGAGCGCGCCCTCGAATCCGGCCCGGATCTCGCCGCATGAAAAATCGGCTGATGCCACAAGCTCGTCGTCGATGAAACCGACCTCGGCGGCGAGCTTGCCGGGACGGAACGCGACGTCCGCGCCTTTGTAGGCGGCTTTGAGGAGGGGTGTGTTGTCGAGCGAGAGTTCAATGCCGGTCCGTTCGGCGTTCATGCAGCCGGAGACGCTGAACTTTGCGGGCTCGGACTCGGCGAGTTTGACCTGGAATCCGCCCCGGACGGTGCGTTCGGGGAGCGAGACGGACGCCTTGATCTCGCCGAGTTCGAACGGGATCGCGTCGTATTCGCCCTTCAGCGCGCCGACCGCGAGCGAAACGACCTCGTCCGGGAGCATCTTCACGGAGAACGGCGTTTCGGAGTTGATGCGGAGCCCCTGCGGGGTACGGTAGGCGACCGTGAACGCGCCCTCGACGGACGAATCCTCCTTGACCTTGAGCGTGTTCAAATCGAGCTCCGCCTTCGAGCGGAACGAGAGTCCGGCGCGGAGTCCGCGCGGGAGAGCGCTGCGGACCGTGCCGGGCATGGCGGACGTGGCGAGCGTGAAGTTTTCGAGGTCCAGAATCACCTTCTTTTCCGTGTGCAGATACGCGGCGCGGCACTCGACGGCGTTGGTCGCGAAATGCACCGACAGCGAACAGTCGAGCTTGTTCCAGCCCAGTTCCGGGTCGGGCTTGACCGTGACCGCGTACGGGACGTGCAGGATGTCCACGGCGTCCTCGCTGCGGGACTCCGCCGACAGGCTGCCGGAGAGGGAGATTCGCCCGATCTTCACCGGGATCACGGCGTTGAGGTCGTCCGGGGCGGGGGCGTCGCTCTTCTCCTTCGGTTCGCCGGGCCGGAACGCCTTTGCGAAGAGGTCGTAGGCGGGGATCCGGACGGAGCCGCCGGAATAATCCGCCGTGACGTCGCAGTTTTCGATCTCGACGGCTTCGATGGTCTTGTCGCGCAGGAGCGAGAGCGGGGAGTAGCGGACGGAAAACGCGCCGATGCCGCCGACGTTGCGCGCCGCGCCGCCGGAGGTATCGGTGAGCTTGCAGGCGATCTCCGCCGAGGTCAGGCTGATCGTTTTGATGCGGAACTCCACGCCGCCGCCTTCCGCCAGCGGCTGAAGGAGTTTGTTGATGTCCTCCTCCAGAAAACGCGGCAGGCACGCCAGCTCGACCAGCGCGCCCAGCAGGATCACGCACAGGACCGACAGCAGGGCGATCGCCCACTTCGCGCGGCGCGGGACCGGCTGCTTCTTCGCGGGCGCGGCGGACGCCCCGGACGTTTTCTTGTCCGGTTCGGATTTCCGCTTGTCGGTCCCGGAAGAGTCCGGCATCCCGGCGGGGACGTTCGTTTTTTCAGGTTCGGAGTCCGGCATGATGCGTTTTGTATTTTGATGTTCGGGCGGGTTGCTGTAGAAATATGGGCACAATACTCCCATATTGACCTTCCTGATTCTCTAATAATATACAGTCCGAAGGTTCAAATGCAACCGGTCCGGCAGGCTTTTTTCGCTTTTTTTACCCGTTCGCAGCCTCGCCTGAAACTGAACGGCAGGACGGATGAAAGGATTCGATCCCTGCCCGTCTTCGTGTTGACAAAAACACAGGGGGGAAAGCGATTTGCAATTCATGTTTTGTTATGATATATTATTTCCGTTTTGATCTCCTGCCGAAGGAATCCCCCGAACCGATCGAAATGGAACATGAAAGAAGATAAAAACTCATCGGACACTCCTGAAAACGGGCCGGAAAGCGCAAAAAATGCGTCCGGTCGCGTGGCGGCGTTTCAGGACAAAATGGAAACATGGACCGACAGGGTCGGCTATGGCGCATGTCGCGGACTGATCTGCGGACTCTTCACGGCGTGGGGGCTTGCCTTTCTGTATGTGATTATCCTGACCGTGAATTACCTGACTGCTCAGGATGACCTCGATTACGAGATGATGACTTTTTGGGAATATGTGACAATCGCGGGGGCTCTTATAATCGGCTGGACGCTTCTGTTCGTTCCGGCCGGAGTGATCATCGGAGCCCTCCTGGGCGCGGTTGGAATCATCCGGAAGAAGAAACGCCCGTCCGAACCGTCCCCGTCCAAACCGGAGACATGACCCCGTCTTATTCCGGCTTGAAGACCTTGGAATCGAGCGACCGGATGCTCCGGAAATGCTTCTGATTGGCGCTGCACAGCGTGAGGGAATGCTCGCAGGCTGTCGCAAAGACGAGAGCGTCGGCGAGCTGGATGCCGGAGCGCAGCGCGTGTTCCTCGATGAAGATCACAGCACGGTGCGAGATCGCCTCCGTGATCGGCAGGACGGTGAAATCCAGCGCGTTCAGGAACTGCTTGATCAGGCTCTGTTCCTGCCTGCTCCGCGCGCCCTGCATCAGCTCCATGTAGTTGACCGCGGAGATGAAACGGTTTTCGTCGTTGTCAATCTCCTTCGCCGCCTTCTTCGAGCCGCGAAGCGCCCAGATCAGGACATCCGTATCGAACAGCATCAGCGGAACCTCGGTTTGCGGATCGTTTCCACGTAGGCGGCGGGATCGGCCATTTCGGGGCGGTCGCTCCACATGCCGAACGCGGCAAGATCGGCGGTTCTGACCTTCGCCTTCTTCGTTTGGGCGAGGGGAACGATGACGGCGCGGCGTTTCCCGCGATGCGTGAGCGTGACCGTTTCGTGGCGGTCGATGGCCGTCATGACCTCGCGCATTCTTTTTCTGAGATCCAGGACACTTGCTTCCATGGTTCGCCTCCTTTGAAAGTGTATACTTGTACTATACACTTCTTTTGCGAAAATGCAAGCGGAAATGTGTTATTATGTTCGGGATGAGCGGAAAAATCAGTACGTCAGCTCGTTCATGGAGAACGGCTTGAACGACTTGATCTTCCGTTCGCGAGCGGCGGGATCGACGGAGAGGTATTTCCAGCGGTTGAACGCGAAATCGTGCGGCATGTAGCCGGAGAGCCATTCGTGCGCCATCACGAAGCACATGGTGTGCGTCTCGAAGATCCAGGGGCATTCCCCCTGCAGGAACCGGATCATCTTCTGCGAGCGCGCGGCGTACTCGGCGGGATCGGAGACCGCGAGGAATTCGCGGTACATGGCGTCGTATTCCGCCGAACGGTAGTTCACACGGTTGCAGCCGCCGGCGTTCTCGCCGTAGAAGAGCTGGAGGAAGTTTTCGGCGTCGGGGTAGTCGGCGGTCCAGGAGTAGCGGAAGAGCTGGATGCTGCCGGCGCGGAGTTTCTGCACGAAACGCGGCCAGGTGTTGAACTCCGGCTGGATCTCGATCCCGATCTCCGCCATGTCATTTGCCATGAGCTCGGCGGTCTGGCGGTAGAACGTGTCGCTGCCGGTCTGGTCGAACGTGATCACGAGCGCGCGCCCGGTCTTCGGGTCGATGCCGTCCTTGTAGCCCGCCAGTTCGAGCTCGCGTTTCGCGGCCTCGACGTCGCGGTGTCCGAGCTCGGGATTCGGTTCCGTGACCGCGCCCGGGACGCCCGGGGGGACCGGTCCGTAGGCGGCGGAGAACCGGCTCCCGGAGTGTTCGATGCGGCGTTCTCTGTCGAACGCGAGCGTGATGGCGCGCCGGAGGTGCGGATTGTTTCCGAGGAGCGGATCGGTGAAGTTGAAGCCGATGTAGTTGGTCTCCAGCTGGGGACGCGAAAGCAGGCGGATGCCGCGTCCGCGCAGGGCGGGCGACAGCTCCAGGTCCTTGTTCACGACCGCCTCGAAACACTCGCTGTCCGGCACGTACAGGTCCAGGCGCCCCTGCAGGAACATCAGCCACGAGGCGAGGGGCTGTTTCACGAGGTAGCAGGAGATGCGGTCGGCGGCGGGGAGCGTGCGGCCGTCGGACTCCGCGTGGTAGCCGTCGTAGCGCGCCATTTCGATGATGTAGTCCTTCTCCCAGCGGGTCAGGCGGAACGGACCGGAGCCCTGCGGATGGTCCGCGAAGTCGTCGCCGTAATGCTCCAGCGCGCGGCGGGAGACGACGGCGGTGTACGGCAGCGCGAGGGCGTACAGGAATCGCGGATCGGCTTTTTCCAGGTGGATGACGAGCGTGCGGCCGTCCCGGATCTCCAGCCCTTCGCACAAATCGTCGTAGGGCGCGAGGTCGCCTTCCGCGGCGGCTTCCGTGCGTTTCCGGAACGCCTCGAGCCCGCGGACGCGGTCGCGGACCAGCCAGAAGCCCGGCGAACGCAGCCGGGTGTCGGCAAGGCGCAGGATGGAGAACGCGACGTCGCGCGCGGTGATCTTCCGGGCGGATTTGTCTTCGTTCGCAAAGACCTCGCCGTCCTGGAAATAGAGGTCGTCGCGGAGCGTGCAGGTGTAGGCGGTGCCGTCGGCGGAGACTTCCGGCATGGACGTCAGCATGCACGGTTCGAGCTGGTATTCGCCCTCGGCGTAACGGTATTGCAGAAGCGTGTCGTAGAACGCGCCGCAGACGTACTGGCTGGTCGTGTCGGCGGCGAGCGCGGGGTCGAGCGTGTTGATCTGCTTGCCGAGGCTCATCACCACGCGTTTTTCCGTGGCGGCGTCGCGGTCTCCGTCTCCGCAGGCGCAGAGCGTGAGGAAGAGCGGACACAGCAGCGCGACGAACAGAAAACGGCGGACCGAAGATAAAATACGGTTCATTCCTCGCTCGTCCCTTCCTCGCGCATCCAGCGGTCCGCCGCTTCGATGGCGTCCTCGTAGGCGAATCCGCGCCCCACGAGACACCGCACGGCCTTCGCCTTGCGTTTGCGCGGATCGGGTTCGCGGCGGAACTGCGCGGCTTTCCTGTGAAGCACGGCGAACGCATTTTCGCCGTCCCCGGACTGCCCGGATTCGGCGGGCTCCGCGTCCTCGTCCTTCCCGTTCAGGACCTGTTCGACGATCTCGTTCGGGATGCCGCGTTTGCGGAGCGCCATGCGGATGCGCGCCGGGCCGTATCCGCGCGAACGGTAGGACCGCGCGACGTCCTCTGCGAGGAAATCGTCGTGCAGCGCGCCCATGCGCTTCATCGCGAGGACGGCTTCGTCGATCTCGGCGGGCGAAAAGAGCTTCTTCGCGGCGAGCTTTTTGCGCAGTTCGGCGGTGGAGACGAGGCGTTTCGCGAGGATCTCCACGGCGACGACGGGCGCGGTTTTCTTTTCGGGGGGCATGAGGCGGTCCGGTTCCTTTTGCTCGAACTTTGATTCAGGAGAAAAGATACACCGGGATCATGCGAAAATCAACCCGGATCGCTGATTATTTCGGCGAAAAGCGCGCCGACGGGGAGGAACCGCAGGAATTTCACGCGGAGGAGCTTGCGGGAGATGTCGGACTCGCTGCTGACGATGGTGCGGACGTAGTTGCCGGACCAGCCGTCCCAGAGGTCCTTCCTGTTGCAGTTGGTCTCGATCAGGACGGCTCCGGCCGTGCCGATGAGGCTCTTCGCGAATCTCTGCGCGCACTCCTCCTTCAGCGCCTTGAGCTGTTCGATGCGGTCGGCGACGACGGTCTTCTGCACCTTGTCCGGCATGTCGGCGGCCGGGGTGCCGGAGCGCGGCGAGTACGGGAAGATGTGGATGTTCGCGAAGTCCATTTTCCGCAGGAACGCGAGCGATTCTTCGAAATCCGCGTCGGTCTCGCCGGGGAACCCGACGATGATGTCCGTGCCGAGGTGGAGGTTCGGGACCGCCTCGCGTGCGTACGCGGCGTATTCGGCGAACTTCGCGGCGTCGCAGTGCCGGTTCATCGCCTTCAGGATCCTGTCGCAGCCGCTCTGGAGCGGCAGGTGCAGGAATTCGCAGACTTTGCCCGCGTTGCGCTTCATGGCGTCGACGATCGGGAAAAGCTCGTCGCAGGGCTCGGTGGAGCTGAGGCGGATGCGGAAATCGCCGGGCACGTCGCACAGACGGTCGATCAGCTCCGGCATCCCGACCTTGCCCGCCTTGTAGTGGCAGGTGTTCACGCCGGTCAGCACGATCTCCTGGAAGCCGTCGGCGACCGCCTTCTTGAACTCGGCGGCGATCTCCTTCAGGTCGCGCGAACGCTCCGGGCCGCGCGCCGTCGGGACGATGCAGTACGAGCAGCTGTTGTTGCAGCCCTCCTGCACCTTGATGAACGCGCGGGAACGGAACGGGAACACGCCCTGCGCCTGTTCGGCGAAGATGCCCTTCGCGAGCTTCGGGGCGGCGGGGACGTCGCGTTTTTCCAGCAGCGCGAGGTACTGGGGCAGGATCGTCTCGATGTCCTTCTTCTGCTCGTTTGTGAGCACGAGGTCGATGTCCTGGTTCCGTTCCAGCTCGTCCCTGCTCACGTCCGCGGCGCAGCCGGTGAAGACGATGAAGGACTGCGGATTTTCGGCGCGGATGGCGCGGAGCGCCTGCTTGCTCTTTTTGTAGGCGGTCTCGGTGACCGTGCAGGAGTTGACGAGGATGAGGTTCGGACTGCTGGAGGCGTCCGGGGAAACGATCTGGAATCCGAGGCGGATGAGTCTGTCGTTCAGAAGCGCGCTGTCGGCCTGGTTGAGCCGGCAGCCAAGTGTTATGACCGCTGCAGTGATCGGTTTCATGTTCTGTCGCTGTGAGGTGTTTTTGTAGGAAAAAGTAGGCCGTGCCGGGACGCGTGCCCCGGCGGATTAAGCGGTGCGTGAGGTGCGGATCAGGAACGGATCTGGCCCGTGCCGTAGATCTTGTACTTGTAGGAGGTGAGTTCGACCAGGCCCATCGGACCGCGCGCGTGGAACTTGTCCGTGCTAATGCCCATCTCGGCGCCCATGCCGAATTCGCCGCCGTCGGTGAACCGCGT
Source organism: uncultured bacterium (assembly GCA_902780135.1). Classification (GTDB taxonomy): domain Bacteria; phylum Verrucomicrobiota; class Lentisphaeria; order Victivallales; family UBA1829; genus UBA1732. Next base: position 58,846 of record CACZEK010000012.1, on the reverse strand, counting down.
GGAGGCGTTCCAGTACACTGCCGCGGAGTCCACGTTGTCCAGGAAGAACTGCGCGTTCGCCTCGTCGGTCGTGAGGATGCTGTCGCTGTGGCCGGAGCCGTAGCGGTTGATGTGGTCGACGGCTTTCTTCACGCCGTCCACGATGCCGACCGTGACGTCGAGCGATCCGTATTCCTTCGGCCAGTCCTCCTCGGTGGCGGGGACGACCGCGACGGGCGCGGAGAGCTTCATAAACGCCTCGTCGCCGTGCATGGTCACGCCGAGCTGCGCGAGCCTCGCGGCGAGCTTCGGGGCGAATTCGGGCGCGATGGAGGCGTCGATGAGGATGGTCTCCAGCGCGTTGCACACGCTCGGACGCTGGCACTTGGCGTTTTCGATGATCGTGAGCGCGCGGTCCTGGTCGCAGACATGGTCGACGAAGATGTGGCAGACGCCCTTGTAGTGCTTGATGACCGGCATCGTCGCCTGTTCGACCACGGCGCGGATCAGGCGTTCGCCGCCGCGCGGGATGACCATGTTGATGCAGTCGTTCATTTTCAGCATGGCGGAGACCGCGGCGTGTCCCTTGAACGGCACCAGCTGGAGCGCGCCCTCGGGCATGCCGGCGGCGACGCCCGCGTCGGAGATGCACTTCGCGAAGGCGGTGTTCGAGCGGAACGCCTCGCTGCCGCCGCGCAGGATGACCGCGTTGCCGGACTTGATGCAGAGCCCGGCGGCGTCGACCGTCACGTTCGGGCGGGATTCGTAGATGATCGCGATGACGCCGATCGGCACGGAGACTTTGTCGATGCGGAGGCCGTTCGGGCGCGTGACGCTGGAGAGGACGCGTCCGACCGGATCGTCCAGCCCCGCCACATGGCGCAGGGCGTCCGCCACGTCCTTGACGCGTTTCGGCGTCAGCGTGAGGCGTTCCAGTTTCGGCGCGTCCAGGCCGTTTTCCTTTGCTTCCGCCAGGTCTTCGGCGTTGGCGGACAGAATGATTTCCGTGTCGCGTTCGAGCGCGTCGGCCATCGCCAGCAGCCAGCGCGAACGGCTGGCGGAGTCGGAGACGGCGAGCGCACGGGAGGCGCGGAGGGCGCGGAGGCCCAGCTCGTGCATCGCTTCCCGCATGTCGGCTTCGTTGTTTGTTTCGCAGATCATCTGATAACCTTGAGGTTTGGTGCGCCGGAAGCGGCTGTATGCGGCCCGTTTCCCGGCGCGGCGGCCCCGCTGCGCGGTGTCGCCTGTTGAAATACGTGCATAATAAAATACTTATCCTTGACGGATTTGCAAATCAAATCCTTAAAAATTATGCGTTTTTCCCCTGAAACGACAGCATCAGCAGGGAAAACAGGAGGTAGGAGCGGTCTTTTCCGCCGTTCTGATGCTCGGCAAGAAGGCGTTCCACGGCGGCGCGGTCGAACATCCCCCACCGTGCCGGCAGTCCGTCCAGCAGAGCCGTCCGCAGACGGTCGCGCCAGACCGTGCGGAACCACGCCGCCACGGGCACGCCGAATCCGCGTTTGCGGCGCACTGCGAGACCGGGCGGCAGTTCCCTCGCGAACGCTTCGCCGAGGATGCGTTTGCGGCGGCCGTCATGAATCTTGAATTCGACGGGGAGGGAGCGCGCAAGCCTGGAGACCTTCGGGTCCAGGAACGGATTCCGCACCTCGAGCGAGGCCGCCATGGAGCAGACGTCGACTTTCGTCAGCACGTCGCCGGGCAGGTAACGCCGCAGGTCGTCCTCCATCAGCGACGCCATGAGCTCTGCCGCCTCCGGCAAAGACCGTTTTGCGTTCAGATACGGACGGAGATCCGGCGCGATCATGCCGATGGATTCCGCCGCAAAATGCGTCATCAGCGCATCGTAGCGCGCGCCCGTGCCGGAGACCGCGCCGAGCCGCAGGAACCGTTTCAGGCGTCCGGCTTTGCTTCGTTCGCCCGAATCCGGCAGGCACGCCGCCGCGGCGCTCCAGAGGAATCCCGGCGTGAACGCCCTCAGATTCTGAAGCATTGCCATCGCGCGGTAGCGTTCGTATCCGCCGAACAGCTCGTCCGCGCCGTCCCCGCTCAAAGCAACCGTAACGTGTTCGCGGGCGAACGCCGCCAAAAAGTACGACGGCAGCATGGACGCGTCCGCGTAGGGTTCGCCGAACTCGGAGGCGAGCTTCGGCAGGAGGTCGAAGTCCTGCGGCTGGACGGTTTTGATATGGTGATGCAGGCCGTGAGGGGCAAGATTCGCGAGGTGCGCGGCGGTTGCCTTGCAGTCGGCGCTTTCGTCGTAGCGCGGGTCGTCGAACCCGATGGAGAAGCACTCCAGCGGCGCGGTCGAATGCTTTGCGGCGAGGGCGGCCACGACGGCGGAGTCCAGCCCCCCGGACAGGAAGACCCCCAGCGGCACATCGGCGACCATGCGGCGTTTCACGGCATCGGAAAGAAGCGTCCGCACGGATTCGCAGGCATCTTCGTAGGAAACCGTCTCCGGCTTAATTGTGACCAGCGCGCCCCAGTCGATCTCGCGCATGGAGCCCGTTTCCAGTTCAAACTCGACCGCGGTCCCGGGACACAGTTTCTTCACGCCCTCGCGGATCGTGGCGGGCGCGGGGATGTACTGGAACGCCAGATAATCGGCGAGCGCCGGAAGCGAAATCCTGTCCGGACATCCCGGACAGAGCGCGAGCGTCTCGAAACGGCTCGCAAAAGCAAATTCCCCGGTCGGGAGGTGATAATAGTACAGCGGCTTCACGCCGTGATAGTCGCACGCGATCAGAAGCGTTTTCTTTTCTGCATCGTAGAACGCGAACGCGAAGAAGCCGTTGAGGCGCGGAAGACAATTTGCGCCCTCGCGGATCAGGAGTTTCAGCAGGACTTCCGTATCGGATTTCGTGCGGAAGGCTTCGCCCGACTGTTCCAGCTCGGCGCTGAGCTCGCGGAAATTGAAGATCTCGCCGTTGAAGACGAGCGTGTAGCGGCCCTCGCCGCCGTGCATGGGCTGTGCGCCGCCGTCGAGGTCGATCACGGAGAGACGGGTGTGGGCAAGCCCGAGCGCGCCGTCCCGGTACACGCCGTGCGCGTCCGGCCCGCGCTGGCGCATCGTGCCGCAGAGCTTCTGCAGCAGCGCCTCATCGGGCGGCGATTGCGGATTGAAACAGCCTGCGATCCCGCACATGGGTCATTTCTCCTTTTCCGCGAGCGGGATGTGCCGGGACTGGCGCCGGCGGAGTTCGGCGGCTTCGTAGTCCGCCTTCGCGCGCGGGATGAAGCACGCATCGAGGAAGCGTTCGAGGATGATCTTCCGCGCGAGCTCGGACGGATGGAGCATGTCCTCGGCGTAGAACCGGTAGTCGCGCAGTTCGTCGTTCAGGATCTCGAACGCGGGGAAATACGCGCAGCCGTCGACCCTGGCGCAGACATCCGCCGCGGCGGCGCGCAGACGCGCCTTCGAGAGCGAATTCGTGGTGAGGTCGCCCGGATTGTGCCGCACGGGCGACAGCGTGATGACGATCGGGCATTTGGCGTTGTACGAGCGTATGATCTCGCAGGCGTTGCGCATCGCGGCGCGGCAGGTGTCGTAGGACAGCACGCTCTGTTCGAACTCGCCGCCCGGCGCTTTGTGGCAGTTCGCGACCACGAGGCGTTCCGGCATGTGCTTGTAGACGACCGCGGTGGACACGGTCATGAGGAAGAAATCGGCTTTTTTGAGCACGCGGCGGAACCGTTTGGCGGATTCGTTCGCGTTCGCGGCTCCCTCGGCCGCGCTTGCGGCGGAGAACGATCCGTGATGCCGCCACGAATGCCACAGCCCGTTCAGCTCGAAGAAATCGCTCTCCGTATAGCCGCACTCCAGCCGCTGGAGCGCGTCGTTGATCGAGTACGGATTGTACAGGATCCCGTTCGGATTGATCATGCCGCGCATGCCGCTGTCGAGCAGCGTCATGGCGATGTCCTGCGCGAAGCACGAGCCGATGGCGGCGAGCGTGCCCTGCGCGCGGATCTTCGGGAACGGGAAGGTGTAGTTGACCGGGGTGTACGGGATGGAGCCGGGTGAGTTCATGTGAGCGGGCCTCCGGTGATGAGTTTTTCGAGCAGGAGCGAGTAGCGCGGCTCCCGGACGGCGTTGCGCACCGCCATGGAGACCGCCTTGCGCGAGCCGACCAGGACCATGAGGCGCTTGGCGCGCGTGATGCCGGTGTACAGCAGGTTCCGCTGGAGCATCATGTAGTGCTGGGAGAGGAGCGGCATGACGACGGCTGGGAACTCGCAGCCCTGGGATTTGTGGACGGTGACGGCGTAGGCGGGCACGATCTGCTCGGCCTCCTCGAAGCGGTATTCGACCGTCGGGCCGGATTCGTAGCGGACCTGGAACGATTCGTTTTTGAAGTCGATGCGCCCGAGGAAGCCCATGTCGCCGTTGAACACGTTCTTGTCGTAGTTGTTCACGATCTGCATGACCTTGTCGCCGGTCTTGAACAGGCGGCCGAGCGAGCGGAACACGAATTTCGTCTCCGGGTTCAGCTTCTCCTGAAGCAGCTCGTTCATCGCCTGCGTGCCGACCGCGCCGCGGTTCATCGGGCACAGCAGCTGCACGTCGCGGACCGGGTCGAGCCCGAACCGGCGCGGGATGCGGTCGGTGATCATGCGTTCGATCACGTCGGCGGCGTCCTCCGGGTCGTCCTTCTCGATCCAGTAGAAATCCGCCTGTGCGTCCTTCTCGCGGCGGGGCAGGCGCGGCACGACGCCGTTGTTCACGTCGTGGGCGGCGTGGATGATGCCGCTGCCGTCGCCCTGGCGGAAGATCTGCGTGAGGCGGGAGACGGGGCAGACGCCCGACGCGATGAGGTCGTTCAGGACGTTGCCGGGCCCGACGGACGGCAGCTGGTCGGGATCGCCCACGATCACGACGGACGCGCCCGGCTTCACGGCGCGGAAGAACGCCAGCGCGAGCAGGATGTCGAGCATGGACGTCTCGTCGAGGACATACAAATCGTAGGGAAGCTGGTTGCCGCGCCCGAACACGAACTTGCGGGCGGCGGGGTCCCATTTGAGCAGGCGGTGGAGCGTGAACGAAGTCAGCCCGGTAGCCTCGGTCATGCGTTTCGCGGCGCGTCCGGTCGGGGCCGCCAGCGCGATGGAGAGATGCGCCAGCTTTGCGCGCCGGACGATCTCCGAGACGACCGTGGTCTTGCCGACGCCGGGGCCGCCCGTGATGACCGTGATCGGCGACTGCGACACGCGGTCGACGGCGAGGAGCTGTTCCGTGCTGAATTTCGAGTTCGGCGGGGCTGGGACCTGCGCGAGCTTCATCCCGGCGTAGCGGTCGCGCGACTGAAGAAAGCGGATGAGGAAGGGCAGTTCGTCCTCGCAGCGGAGGAGCCCCGGCTCGTAGATCATCACGTCGCCCTCGTGCGAGACGCAGGACGCCGCGCGTTTGGTCTCCAGCGCCTTTTCGAGCGCGGCGCCCGCGTCCGCCTCGTCCACGTCCAACAGTTCGGCGAGGAACCTGACGAAGGCCGCCTGCGGCATGCACACGTGCCCCGCCTGGCGCGCCTGAAGCAGCCCGTAGGTCACGCCCGCGGTCATGCGCCGCACGTCGTTGCGGCCGATTCCGAGCTGGCGCGCGATCTTGTCGGCGTAGGTGAACCCGATGCCCTTGATGTCGGCGGCGAGCTGGTACGGATTCGACCGGATGACCTCGGGGGCGTCGTTGCCGTACTTGTCGTAGATGCGGACGAACCAGGCGGGATTGATGCCGAGCCCCTGCAGGTAGATCTGGCTTTCGCGGCGGTCGGAGTTCTCCTTCCACGCCTTGCGGATCGCCTCGATGCGCTTCTTGCCGAGGCCGGGGACTTCCTTCAGGCGGCGCGACTGCTGGTTCAGCACGGTCAGCGTGTCCGCGCCGAACGTGTCGACGATGGCTTTGGCGTATTTCTCGCCGATGCCCTTCACGACGCCGCTGGAAAGGTATTTGACGAGGCCGTCGCGCGTGGCGGGGAGCGAGAAGACGCACGAGCTCACGCGGAACTGCCGCCCGTGGTCCTTGTGCATCTCCCACTTGCCGGAGAGCTGTACCGTCTGGCCGGGCGAAAGACCCGGCACGGTCCCGACCGCCGTGTGAACCGCGCCCTGGGGGTCCCGCAGGCGGAACACGGTGTACGAGGCGTCCTCGCTTTCGTACACGACGCGCTCCACTTCCCCGTTGAGCTTGTGCTCGGCGAGGGAGGCGTTTCCGGAGTCTGCGCTGAGTCCGTCCGTCATGACCGCCCGCGGGTTTTGAGCTTGTGCCGCAACCGGATCAGTGATGCGAGAAGATGCGTTCCGGCGCATGGCGCAGCGCCACGCCGAGTTCGTTCGCGCGTTTCACCACGTCGGCGTCCTTCAGGGATCCGGCGGGGGAGACGACCGCGCGGATGCCCGCGGCGGCGGCGACTTCGAGGGCGTCCGGGAACGGGAAGAAGCCGTCGCTGGACATGGCGGCTCCGTCGAGCGTGACGTCGCCGGTGAATTTCTGCTTGAACTTTTCGATCGCCTGTTCGACCGCGCCGACGCGGTCCTGTTCGCCGGTGCCCACGGAGAGCGTCTGGCCGTTCTTCACGATCACGACGCCGTTCGAGCGCACGGAGATGTTGATGTACCACGCCGCGAGCAGGTCCTTCGCCTGCTGGTCGGTCGGCTCCACGGTCGAGACCTGCGCGCCGCACGCCTTGTTCTCGCCGGTGGCGGCGGGGAGGTCGGCGAAGGAGCGGACGTTCGTGAGGAGCGGGGCGGCGACCACGAGCGAGCCGTCGCCGAGGACCTTGATGGTGTTGACGGCGGGGTCGCCGACGAACTTGGGCAGGGTGTCGAGCGCGCCGCACTTCAGCACGCGGAGCTGCTTGTTGACCTTGTAGGTCACGCTGTCGTTGAAGACCTCGAGCGCGTCGGCGTCGAAATCGGGCGCGACCACGCATTCGGCGAAGAGCTCCATGATCGCCGCCGCCGTGTCCTTGTCGACCTTGCGGTTGAACGCGATCACGCTGCCGAACGCCGCGCGGGCGTCGCAGTCGCGCGCCTTGACGAAGACCTGGCGGAGCGTTTCGCCGGGCAGGCCGACCGCCGCGCCGCTCGGGTTCACGTGCTTCATGACGGCGCAAGCGGGCTCCTCGAAATACTTCACGATGTTCAGCGCGCCGGAGATGTCTTCCAGGTTGGTCTGGGAGAGGCCGTTCTTGCCGGTCTTCAGGACTTCGAGGTCCATGAGCGCGCCGTGTTCGTCGGCGGGACGGTAGAACGCCGCGGGCTGGTGCGGATTGGTGCCGTAGCGGAGGTCGTCCTTCTTGACGTAGCGGCGTCCGCAGACGACGATTTCGTCGGGGAAATCCCCGATGTTGGCGGTAAGATAGGTGTTTCTGTCGATCTTTCCAGACATTTTTTTGTCTCCGGCTTTGAAAGGTTGGAATTTTGTGGTATTTTAATAAATAAAATGCAACATTCAATTTACATTCACGCGGGCAATATCGCAAATCACATTCGCAAAAAATCTTCGATTTTATTTGGACCTGACCTGAAATGAACGGTATTTTTCTGACACTGGAGGGCGGCGAAGGCTGCGGCAAATCCACCCAGCTCGAACTTGTCGCCGCCGCCCTGCGCGCCGAATCCGGCCGCGAAGTCGTCACGGCGCGTTCCCCCGGCGGCACGGCGGTCGCCGAAAAGATTCGCGCCCTCCTGAAGAAGCGCGAGCCGGGCGAAGACCTGCTGCCGGAAACCGAGCTGATGCTCTTCGGCGCATGCCACGCGCAGATGTGCGAGCACATGATCCGGCCCGCCCTGGCGCGCGGCGCGGTCGTCATCTCCGACCGCTTCACCGACAGCACGCTCGTCTACCAGGGCTGCGCCCGCCGCATCGCGCCGGAGACGGTCGCCCGCGTCAACGAGTTCGTGTGCCGCGGCACGCGCCCCGACCTGGTGATCGTGCTGGACATCCCGGTGGAACTTGGGCTGCGGCGCACCTCGGGACGGTCCGGCGGAAACACGCAGAACGACCGGTTCGACTCCGAGTCGGCGGCGTTCCACAGCGCGGTGCGCGAGGGCTTCCTCGAGCTCGCCCGGCGCGATCCCGTCCGTTTCGCCGTGGTCGACGCGTCCCCCGCGCCCGAACAGGTCACACGATCCATTCTGGAGGCGATCCATGCACGACTGGCAATCCTTTGAATCCGCGTATCCGCTCCTCGGGCGGTCGCTCCGCATGGCGAAGAATGCGGGCCGCCTGGGGCATTCCCACCTCGTGGTCTCCTCGAATGCGTCCATCCGCAACCGGTTCCCGACCCTGCTCGCCCAGCTCGCGGTCTGCCTGGACCCGCAGCCCGACGGCGCGCCGTGCGGACGCTGCGAGACGTGCTCCCTGCTGGAGAACGGGCTGTATCCCGACCTTTTCCTGCTCGCGCCGACCTCGAAATCGCGCCAGATCGTGATCGGGAACGACGACTCCGAGCCGGACACGCTCCGCAACTTCGAATCCATGTTCCACCTCAGCAGCAGCGCGCCCGGCGGCTGGAAGATCGGCGTCATCCAGGACTGCGACACCATGAACGAGAACGCGCAGAACGCGTTTCTGAAGACGCTGGAGGAGCCGCCGCGCAACTGCCTCTTCATCCTCACCACGGGGCATCCCGCCTCGCTCCTGCCCACCATCCGCTCGCGCTGCCAGATCCTCTCGCTCACGGACAACGTCTGCAAGTACGACATGGAGACGTTCTCCGCCATGCCGGAGCTGCTCATGAAGCTCACGTTCGCCTCGAAGGGCGACCTGGTGGCGGGCGAGGACTGCGCCGCCGGGCTGATCGACGTGCTCGGCTCGCTCGGAAGCATGGCGGAGGCGACCGTGCAGGCGCGCTGGGACGAACGCCTGAAAGCCGCCGAAAACCTCGAATCCGCCGCGATGAAGCTGATCGAAAAGCGCATGGACGGCGAAACGGGCTGCGAATACCTCCGGCTCCGCGAGGAATTCCTCAGCATCCTGCACACCTGGTTCGCGCAGATCGCGCTCGCCGCCGAGGGGACGCCGCCCGAACTCTTGCCCAACCCGGAGGTCATCCGCGCGTGGCTGGACGCCGACCCGCGCCCGGCGCTCCCGCCGGACGAGGCCGCGCGCATGCTCGGCGAGGCGGAATCGCTCGTCCGCGTGCTGAACACCAACGTCAACGACGAGCTCGCCGTGCGGGCGTTCGCGCTCTCCGTCGCGATCGACACGGGCGTACAGGGGTGAGGTGAGCCGCCATGCCCGCCGAGATCAGGGAACGCTACGAGTTCGCGCCCATCGGGCTCCTGCACACCGGGTTGCGCTGGCGGTACGAAGCGCCGCGCCAGGCGGGATTCTCCGAGGCGAAGGCGCGCATCGAGCTTTACCCCGGACGCGGCTTCGAGCAGGCGCTGGAGGACCTTGCCGGATTCGAGCGCGTCTGGGTCGTCTTCATCTTTCACCTGAACGCCACCTGGAAACCGAAGGTCACGCCGCCGTACGCGCCCGAAAACCGCAAGTACGGCGTCTTCTCCACGCGGTCGCCGCACCGCCCGAACCCGATCGGACTGAGCTGCGTCGAGCTGGAGGGCATCGACGGCCTGAACGTCTACCTGAACCACTGCGACATTCTCGACCGGACCCCGATCCTCGACCTCAAGCCGTACATCCCGGCGGTTGACGCGTTCCCGGAGTCGAAGGCGGGGTGGCGCGACGAACTCGTCCTGACCGAGTGGACGCATGATTTTTCGCCCGCCGCACGGGCGCAGATGGACTGGATTATGGCGCGGACCGGGCTCGACCTCGCAAATTTCTGCGCCGTCCAGCTCAAATACGAACCCTTCAACCCCGCCCGAAAGCGCATCGAACGGCTCCCGGACGGCTCCTGGGCGATCCACTGCCGCACCTGGCGCATCGTGTACCGCGCCGACGCGGACGCCCATGTGCTGCATTTCGAATCCGTCGGCTCGAACTACGCCCCGGACGAGCTCGCGCCCGGCACGCCCGATCCGTACGCGGACAAGGCGTTCCACCGGGCATTTCTGGAGGTCATGTCATGGAAGTGATCCTTTGCGGCATCACCGGGTTCTGCTCGGGCGTGCGCAACGCGCTGAACCGCACCATGGACGAGCTGAAACTGCACGGAGCGCCCGTCTTCATCCTGCACGACCTCGTCCACAACGAATCGGTCGTGAACGACCTGCTGGCGCGCGGCGCGAAGATCGTCGACGAACCCGAGGGGCTGCCCCCCGGCTCCACGCTCATCTTCAGCGCGCACGGCGTTTCCGAGGAGGTCGAGGCGCGCGCAAAGGCGCTCCCGCTGAACATCGTCGACGCCACGTGTCCGCTGGTCCGCAAGGTGCAGGAACGCGGCGCGGCGCTCTCCGACGCCGGGCACGTCGTGCTGCTCTTCGGCAAGGCGGGACACCGCGAGGTCGAGGGCATCCTCGGGCGCATCCACGGCGAGAAGCATCTCCTCACGAACGAGGAGGACGCACGCGATTTCAAGCCGGTCCCCGGCAGGACCTACGCCTGCATCAGCCAGACCACCATGAACAGCGACGTGATCGCGAAGATGACCGCGATCCTGCGCGAAAAGATACCCGGACTCGTCGAATCCGCGTCCGTCTGCCGCGCCACGCTCGAACGCCAGAACGCCGTCCGCAAGCTCGCGGCGCAATGCGACCTCGTGCTGGTCGCCGGGTCCGCGCACAGCTCAAACACGCGCCGTCTGTGCGAGATCGCCGATGCCCAGGGCGCGCGTGCCGAACTCGTCTCCGGCCCGGAAGACGTCACGCCGGACCTCCTCCGCGGCGCGAAACGCGTCGGCGTCACCTCCGGCGCGAGCGCACCGGACGGCCTTGTGCACGGCATTCTGGACGCGGTGAAACGCATCGCCGAATCCAAAACGACGAAAACATTTTGAGGAGAAAATGAGTACGCCGCCCACAGAAAACAGAACGAATCTTCCGAAAAAGAAGGCGAAGTCCCGGGGTGGTCGCCTTTTTCTTTTCATCATCGTTTGCCTGCCGATCCTTTTTATTCTGTTCCTGTACTTGACTGTCGGGCCGTACGAAATGCGAAAACCACTTGGGTTGAAGGCATGCGGCAGGTTCGACCAATATGTGATCCCCGCCTTGAAAGAACAATACAGCGACCTTGTGATCCGCCTCTGTCCGACGCTGGACAGGGAATTCCGGTTTCATGTCGTCATTGGGGCGTTCGGGCAGGAGGATCCGAATGCGATCGCCGAAGCGATTGACCGTCTGAGGAAACAGTCTGAAGAACTCGCGGACGAGGTCATCGTCCTCACGGTCTATGATAATGAAAAGGGCGAGCATGGACGAGAAATCATCCTTCCCGGCAAATACGGAAACCGGGGAAAGCACAAAAGGTGGTATTATTTTCTGGATATCGGCGGCGAATCCGCAACGGATCTCTGGATTAGGGACAGTTACCGCCAGTTTTTAAAAACGAAGGGCGTCAAGGCAAAAAATGAACACGACGACGGAAAACGGGGATAAGCCGCCCAAAAAGAAAGAGACTCCGCTCAGGAGCTGTCTGGCTTTGCTCGCCGGCGTCGGAATTATTCTGTTTGTCTTCTGGCTGTTCTTCTTCCTGTTCATCGGACCGGATATCATTCGCAAAAGCATAAACGCGGAAGGCTACCCCTTCTTCAAGGATATGGAATCGTCTCTGCGGGAACATTACGGCGAGGCGGTCGTAATTCGCGATGCTTGGCCCCGGCTTAAGAGAGATGACTTCTTCCATGTCGACATCTCCACCCGCGGGGAGGAGGCTCCGCAGCCGATGGAGATTGCCCGGGAGATTTACCAGTTGAAGAAGCAGTCGGAGTTCATGTCGGAGGAGGTCCTTATCGTCACGATCGACGGCGACAGGGAAGACCATGGAACCCGGTTCATTTTCCCCGGAAAAAACGGCTATCGGTCCGCCAGCAAGCCGACTTTTTTCTCCGCGGTTTCCCGGCGTCCATGACTTTGAAACACAGTTAGATGAGAACGAATATGCCGACCCCGGAAAATATCGCACTGCCGCCGAAGAGTTCCTTCGGGTTCTTTTCCGCCGCGCCTTTTTTCGGCGCCGACCGCAAGTGCAGAAAAAAGGTCATTCAGCAGTTGCTGTCGCGGGTTCCTTATGAGGCCGAAATCGAAAGCATGTGGGCTTCCCCGGATTTCCCGCCTCATGCGGAAACGCAGGCGATCCTGGAGTGCATCCGGGTCTACAACGGCTGGCCCAACGCCCTCTTCCTTCCGTCCGATTCCTTCCTCGCTCTCGCGCCCCACGAAGGACACTACGAATCCTTCACGGCCGATTATGACACCGTGAACGACATCTTTTTTGTCCTCCATCCCGGGGAAAAGGAACGGATGAAGGCTTCGAAAAAGATCGGGGACCTGTTAAGCCGGTCGCTTGCCGCGTGCGGAGATATTCCGGTCATTGACACCGAACGGATCACGCCGGAGACAACGCTCGCCGACGTGCTGCACCTCCTCGCCGGTTCCACGTTTTCGGAGAATAATCACAGGAATCCTCCGAAAGAAAAGTCAAATCCCCCGAAAAGGAAGAAGAGGGTGTTCCGGCTCGTTCTTATCGGCCTGGGCGTTTTGCTTTTCATGATCCTCCTGCATTCCTGTCCGCTTGGCGTTGGCGTGCGGAGAAACACCCTGGAACTCCCGGTCCGCGCCGTGTTTTTCGACAGCGTGAGACCGGCTCTGCTGGAAAAACATCCCGGCATCCTCATCGCAAACACCACCTGCACGTGCGGAAAGGATTTCCGTTTCCGCATCGACATCGCCACGTCGGGCGCGGAGGATCCGTTCGAGGTCGCCGCGGATTTCGACCGGCTGAGAAAAGAGTCCGAGCCGCTGGCGGACGAGGTGTTCGTGCTCGCGTTCGACGAGAGGAAGGCGGGCCGCGATATCAGGATCGTCCTCCCCGGGAAATTCGGGTACATTGCAACGCAGAGACCGGCATTCTATTCCGAAAATCTGCACGATCTTCTCTCGTCTCTGTTTCCATGAGCCATGTGGTGAACGCGGGCTCGTTTCCGCTTGTTTTTTCGGGCTTTTTTCCGCAAAGGATTTGCATTTTCGGGAAAACGTGATATTTTAAAAATGTTTCACGTTATTTTGTCGTGGGTCGGTAGCTCAGTCGGTAGAGCATCGCCCTTTTAAGGCGGTGGTCCAGGGTTCGAGTCCCTGCCGACTCACTTTTTTTGTGCCCTGATTCCGGGCGTTCCCCGTTATTTCCCGCCTTTTTCCGGTTTCGCGTTTGAAAAATCCCGGTTCCGGCTGTATAATTATTCCGCATCGCATTAATTAGAATGGACGCGCGCCCTCCCGCCGCGTCCGCAAGGGATCATTCAACGCAAAACGATCGGGGATACTGGGATTATGGCTACGGATTTCGTGCATCTGCACCTGCATACGGACTACAGCCTGCTGGACGGCGCGTGCGCCATCTCGTGGGCGAAGCTGAAGAAAGAGGACGCCGAGGGGAAGGTGGACCTGGTGACGATGGCGCAGCAGTACGGCATGAAGGCGTGCGCGATCACCGACCACGGCGTCATGGGCGGCTGCTACGAATTCCACAACGCCATGAAGAAGGCGGGGATCAAGCCGATCATCGGCTGCGAGACATACATCGCGCCGGGGAGCCGTCTGGAAAAAACGCCCGGCGTGCCGAACATCAAGGGGTTCCACCTGATCCTGCTGGCGAAGAACAACGTGGGCTACCACAACCTCTGCAAGCTCAATTCCGAAGCGCACATGACCGGGTTCTACTATAAGCCGCGCATCGACCGCGAGCTCCTCGCGAAGTACCACGAGGGCATCATCGGCATGAGCGCGTGCCTGCAGGGTGAGATCGACGTGGCGATCCTGCGCTGCGGTGTGGACGCCGGCCGCAAGGTGCTGTTCGACTACCTCGACCTCTTCGGCGGAAAGGAGAACTTCTGCCTGGAGGTCATGTACCACGGGATCGAGGACCAGAAGACCGTGAACCGCGGCCTGATCCAGCTCGCCCGCGAGAACGACATCCGGCTGGTCGCCACGAACGACGTGCACTACCTGAAGAAGGAGCATGCGCGTTCCCACGAGATCATGCTGTGCATCCAGACGCGCACCACGCTGAGCGACGAGCGCCGCATGAAGATGGAGTACGACGAGTTCTATTTCAAGTCCGGCGACGAGATGATGCAGGTCTTCGGGACCGAGGCGCCGGACGCCATCACGAACACGCTCGCGGTCGCGGAACAGTGCGACGTGACGATCGGCTACGAGAACCACTACCCGGAATACACGCCGCCGCAGGAGTTCGTCGATACGCTCGACCTGGACGCCATCCGCGCGGAGTCCGAGCGGGAGATCGACGCCGAGATCGCGAAGGACCACGAGAAGGACCCGGAAAAGCCTCTGCCCTCCGACGACAAGCGCGCCAACCTCGTCGAACGCCGCGTCGTCATGAAGAAATCCGCCGCCTATCTCCGCAGCATCTGCCTGTACGGCACGGGCCGCGCGGACAGCGTGTGCGGCTACGAAAAGAAATACGGCTACGACCCGTTCAATCCGCCGGAGGACAAGAAGGAGGAGGCGAAACGCAACCTCGACCGCATGGACTTCGAGCTGTCGGTCATCAACCGCACGAAATACCCGAGCTACTTCCTCTGCGTGTGGGACTTCATCAACTGGGCGAAGGAGCACGGCATCCCGGTCGGGCCGGGACGCGGCTCCGGCGCGGGGTCCATCGTGGCGTACCTGAGCGGCATCACGAACATCGACCCGATGAAATACGACCTGCTGTTCGAACGTTTTTTGAATCCGGACCGCGTGTCGCCGCCCGACTTCGACACGGACTTCTGCGAACGCCACCGCCAGGAGGTCATCGACTACGTGATCCGGAAATACGGCGAGGACAGCGTGTCGCAGATCGGCACGTACGGCACGCTGAAGGCGAAGGCGGTGGTGAAGGACGTGGCGCGCGTGCTGGGACGCACCCCGGCCGAGGGCAACATGATCACGAAGCTCATCCCGGAGGACCCGAAGATGACGCTCGCGAAGGCGGTCAAGGAGTCGCCCGAGCTGAAGCAGCTGCTCGAAAAGGAAGCGTGGGTCCGCGAGATCTTCCAGTACTGCGTCCCGATCGAACAGCTCAACCGCCAGATGGGCATCCACGCGTGCGGCGTCATCATCTGCAACCAGCCGCTCGCCGACCTGGTCCCGCTCGGACGCGGCGCGCACGAGGAAGTCATCACGCAGTACGTCGCGCCGCTCTGCGAGAGCATCGGCCTGCTGAAGATGGACTTCCTCGGGCTCCGCACGCTGACCGTGATCCAGGATGCCGTGGACAACGTGAAGCGCACGCACGGCGTCACGCTGGACATGGACACGATCCCGCTGGACGACCGGAAGACCTACGACCTCATCAACCGCGGCGACACCGTGTCCGTGTTCCAGCTCGAATCCGGCGGCATGCAGGACCTCTGCCGCAAGTTCGGCGTGGAGAATCTGCGGCACATCATCGCCCTCGTGGCGCTCTACCGCCCCGGCCCGATGCAGTTCCTCGACCTCTTCGTCGGCCGCAAGAAGGGCACGATCCCGCTCGAATACGACCATCCGCTCATGGAGCAGTACCTGAAGGAAACGTACGGCATCATGCTCTACCAGGAGCAGATCATGCAGTGCGTGCAGGTGCTCGCCGGGTTCTCGCTCGGCCAGGCGGACATCCTCCGCCGCGCCATTGGCAAGAAGAAGATCAAGGACATGGAGGCGCAGCACGACAAGTTCATCGACGGCTGCGCGAAGACGAACAGCATCCCGACGGCGCAGGCGGAGCGCATCTGGGAGAACATCAAGAAGTTCGCGGAGTACGGGTTCAACAAGTCGCACAGCGCGGCGTACGCGCTGCTGTCCTACCGCACCGCCTACCTGAAGGCGAACTACCGCCCCGAATTCATGGCGGCGGTGCTCACCAGCGAACTTTCCAACGCGAAGAAGCTCACGTTCCTCATCAACGAGTGCCGCACCACCGGCATCCGCATCCTGCCGCCGGACGTGAACACCAGCGACGTGAACTTCACGGTGGACGGCGGCGCGATCCGCTTCGGGCTCGGCGCGATCAAGGGGTTCGGGCAGGGCATCTCCGCCGCCATCATCGAAGCGCGCAAGGACGGCCCGTTCACCTCGATGGCGGACCTCGCCGAACGCACGGAGGGGCTCAACGCCAAGGGGCTCGAGGCGCTCATCCGCTGCGGCGCGCTGGATTCCACCGGCCTTAAGCGGTCCCAGCTCGTCGCCATGATCGACTCCGCGCTGTCGTCCGCGGCGTCCGCGCGGCGCGACCGCGAATCCGGGCAGGCGAGCCTGTTCGACATGCTGGACGACCCGCAGGAGGCGGGATTCGAGGAGCAGCCGCCGCCGGACATCCCGGAATTCCCGGACAGCGAGATGCTGGAGGACGAGAAACAGCTCCTCGGGTTCTTCGTCTCCGGGCATCCGCTTTCGTCCTCGAAGAAGATCATCGACACGTTTTCGACGGCAAACCTGGCGGAGGTCTCCCGCATGCCGGGCGACGTCGGGGTGAAGTTCGGCGGCCTCGTGACCTCGGTCGCCAAGAAATACACCAAGAGCGACAGCAAGCCGTTCGCCATCGTCCAGATCGAGGACCTGACCGACACCATCGAATGCGTCTGCTACAACCGCCTGTACACCGAGGTCAACGCCCTGCTCGTCGAGGGCGCGAAGGTCTTCGTCCGCGCCGTCACCAAGAAGGGCGACGACGAGGGCGACGAAGTCTCGCTCCAGCTCGAGGACGTGATCCCGCTGGAGGACGCGCCGTTCTTCAACGCCGAGACGCTCCAGGTCAACCTGTTCGAGGACGGCATGAAGCCGGAAGTCTTCGCCGAACTCCGCGCGCTGTTCGCCCGCCACGCCGCGCCGCCGCCCGAGCTCTTCCCGGCGGAGCCCGCGCAGGAAGATGCGGGGAGCATCGTCCCGAAACGCAGGAACGCGAAGGCGAAGCAGGGCCCGGAACCCGTGCCCGTGCTGATCTGCGCCGCCACGAAGGACCGCCTGGCGGCCTTCATCGAGCTGCCGCAGTCCGTGCGCGTGTACGTGTCCCGGTCGCTCCTGAACGACCTCGACGCGCTCCTCGGAGAAAACCACTACACGATCAAACCGAAGGACGACGTCCCGCAGCCGCGCCGCCAGTGGCGCCGGGACAAGGAGTCCGAATCCGAACCGGCCTCGGCGTGACGCCTCCGGCCCGGGAGCCTGCCCCATGTCAAATACGATCCGACTGCATTTGCTTTTCCTCTGCCTGATCCTCGCCGCCGCGTCCGGCGTCCTCCTTCACGCCGCCCCGGTCCGGAAGCTCCAGGACGACGAGCCGGAGGAGGAATCGTCCTCCGTCATCGGAAAGCTTCCGGACGACGGACCGGAGGAAACGGTTTCCGCCCCGGAAAAAGACGGGAAGGAACCGGAAGACGCCGAAAAGAAGCCTGCGAAACCTGCGAAAACGGAGGCCGAGGCGATCAGGGAGATGACCGCCCGGCTCGACAGGACGCTCGTGCCGTACAAGCCGCTTCAGCGCAGCCAGGAACCTCTTCTGAACCGCGACCTTTCCGGCGAGGTGATCCCGACCTGGCGTCTGATCTACGTGAAGAATTTCGACAAGCCGGGCGGCGCGGGCGTGCAGACCGGGCTTGACGGCGAAGACGACGTGAAGGAGGATTTCGCCGCGATCACGCTCATTCCGGTCCGGTCCATCCGGCTTTCCAACGCCCTGAAGCTCGGCACGGTGGGGAAGCCGCCGGAGCCGACGCTCCAGTCGCTGTTCTTCACGAAATACGGCATCATGTGGCGGAAGCTCCAGGCGCAGTACGAGACCTTCACGCTCTACCTCGGCGCCACGGAGGATTTCCACGTGTTCGCCTCGGGCAACATCAGCGTCATCTACACGCTGTTCCGCCACATCAACATGAAGGGCGGCACCGACCTGATCTCCCTGCTCGTGGACTGCCTGGACATCGAGGACGAGGAATACTTCACGAACCGGTTCGCGCTCGTGCATCTGTCCGAGTTCGGCAACGCCTCGATCCCGGCCCTGCAGCGCGCCATCAAGCGCATCGCGGCGTCCGGCGCGACGCCGATCCAGCAGTTCCTCGGCCTCACGAACATCGCCACGGAGGATGCGTTCGAGCTGCTCAACGATGCGGCGGACTCCAAGGACGACCAGATCCGCGACGCCTCGTTCACCGCGATCATCGGGATGCCGTCCGTGGACGGGCGCCTGAAGCACGCCTATATCCGCATGGTGGAGACGCGCGAGAAGATATGGCCCGGCTTCGCCGCCTGCGACATCCTCGGCTGCACCAAGGAGATCTCCCCGTATCTGGACGCCTATTACGCCCGGCCGAAATCCGTCGCCGAATTCGAGACGGTCGCCCGCGCCCGCTGGCTGCTCAAGGACCCGAAGCTGAACCTGGTGCATACCAGGGCGCTGAACGAGATCACCATCGCGTCCATCCGCAGCGGCGAGATCGCCAATTCCCCGCTGTACCGCAACGTGCAGGAGACGGACGCCACCCGGAACGCCCGGCTCCAGGTCGAGGACGAGAAGCGCATCGCCTCGGCGAAGGAGGCGATCCTGAAAGCTCCGCAGACCGACCTCAGCGTCGCCGCCGGCATCGAGCTTGCCATGTTCCTGACCAAGGACAAACGCGTTTCCGCGCAGTACATCGCGCGCGTGAACAAAGTCGGGATCGACATCCTCCGCGCGCTCCCGCGCCAGGAGACGCTCCGCTATCTGGACGCCCTGATCCGTTACAACGCCTCGGTCCCGGAGGCGGAAAAACTCTCCGACATCCGCGCCCGGGTCGGCAAATGACATTATTTCGCAGGCGATTTAGATATTTACCTAAAAAAATATTTTCCCGCGTTTGAAAAATAAAAAACAGCGTGTAAAGTATAAAGATAAAATACCTCAAACAACCCCTATCAAAACAGTCAGGAATGGAGCGAATGATTCCCGTCGTAATCACAGGCCGCGGTCTGATCACCCCGATCGGGCTGAGTCTTGCCGAAAATCTGGAGTCCCTGAAAACCGGAAAAAGCGGGATCACGCGGATTCCGCACTGGCAGGAACTCAATCTGGACTCGCAGGTCGCCGGAGCGGTGAACCTCGACGGGTTCGAGTGTCCCGCGTTTGACCGGAAACAGATCCGCTTCATGACGCAGAGCGGCGTCATGGCGGTGGCCGCCGCCTATGAAGCCATCACCGAGGCGGGCTACACCATGGAGACGCTCCCCGGCTCCAGAATGGCGGTGATCACGGGCTGCGGCGGCAGCAGCTACGCCGAATACTACAAGTCGATCATGACGTACGAAAGGACGCATTCGACGCGCAAGATCTCCCCGTTCAGCATCCCGCGCATCATGCCGTCGTCCGCCGTCGCCAACCTCTCCCTGGTCTACAAGATCGGCGGCGAGAGCTACGACGTGAGCTGCGCCTGCACCAGCGGCGCGGTGGCGCTCATCCAGGCGATCCGCCTGATCCAGTCCGGCGCGTACGACATCGTCATGGCGGGCGGCTGCGAAGAGCTCTGCTGGCAGCAGGCCCTCGGGTTCGGCGCGATGCACGCGCTGGCGCACAATTTCAACGAAGACGCGGAGAAGGCAAGCCGTCCGTTCGACAAGCAGCGCACCGGATTCGTGCTGTCCGAGGCCGCGGGCATCATGATCCTGGAGAGCGAAGCCCACGCGAAGGCGCGCGGCGCGAAGATCCGCGGCAGGATCAGCGGCTATGCGTGCAACAGCAACGCCTGCGACATGGTCGCCCCCAGCCGCGAAGTCTCCGCCGCCGTCATGTCCGACGCCATCGCGAACGCCGGCCTCAAGCCGTCCGACATCGACTACGTCAACACGCACGGCACGGGCACCCCGGTCGGCGACCCCGTCGAAGTCGACGCCCTGAAGGCCGTGTTCCACGACCACGGCGCGTCCCCGATGATCAACAGCACCAAGTCCCAGACCGGGCATCCGATCGGGGCCGCCGGCGCGATCGAGCTGATCTTCTGCACGCAGATGATCGAACACTCCTTCGTCAGCCCGTCCATCAACGCGGACGACATCGAGGAGTCCATGGCATGGGCCGACATCGTGCGGACCGTCCGCCTGAACGTCCCCGTCCGCCACGCGCTCAGCAACAGCTTCGGATTCGGCGGCACCAACGCCGCGATCATCGTTTCCCGCTACGACGCCTGAGGTCGATTTCATGCTCCCGGTCCTGTATCCGCCGGGTGCGGCCGTCATGGCCCCGATCGCCGGGCATACCGACATCCCCTTCCGCCGCATGATCCGGCGGTTCGGCTGCCGCCACGCGTTCACCGAAATGATCGACGCCGGCTCCCTCGTGTTCCAGGGGGAGAAGACGCTCCGCCTCGCGCAGCGCGGCTCCGACGCGGGCTTCCTCGGCATCCAGCTGGTCGGGTCCGACCTCCCCACGCTCAAACGCGCCGCCGAACTCGTCAACGGCATGGACTTCGACGTGCTGGACTTCAACCTCGGATGTCCCGCGCCGAAAGTCGCCCGCAAGTGCGAGGGCATCCGGTTCGCGCTGGAGGACCCGGACGGCGCGGTCCGCGCGTTCGAAACGCTCGTTTCCGCCTCCCGCCTGCCCGTTACCGCCAAAACGCGGATCCAGGACGAACACGACCCCGCCCCGACCGTGGCGTTCTGCCGCCGTCTGCGCGACGCGGGCGCGAAAGCGATCACGATCCACGGCCGCCTCATGCGGAATTTCTATTCCGGCCCCGTTTTCTGCGACATCATTTCCGCGGTCCGCGAGTCGCTCGACATCCCCGTCGTCGCCAACGGCGGCGCGATGGACGGCGAATCGTTCCGCACGCTTCTGAAGGAAACGGGGTGTTCCGCGGGCATGGTCGCGCGCGGCGCGCTCGGCAATCCGTGGATCTTCCGGGAGATCGCCGATCCGTCCGCGCCTCCGCCGGACGTGGCGGAGTTCACGGAGACGATCCGCGCATACATGGAGGACATGCTGGACTGCTACGGGCCGGAGTTCGCGTACGTCGTGGCGCGCAAGTCCCTGCTGGAGTTTCTGAGGGGGCGCGGGTATCCCGGCGCGCTCCGGGCGTCGATCTCGTTCCTGGATTCCGCCGACGCGCTGAACAGGCTGCTTGACGCGGTCGCGGCGGGGCCGACGGAACGCTACCTGGAGAATCTGGCGCTGCATCCCGAGTCCGTGGAACGGAAACTCGTCCGCAGCCATTCGTAAAAAGGGAAATAAAAAACGCCGAAGCGGTTCAGCCCCGGCGTCTGGCGGCGATGGCGCGCCGCATGTCCATGTCGTCCTGCTTGCGGCGGAGCGTCTCGCGTTTGTCGCCGAACGTCTTGCCGCGCGCGAGGCCGACCTCGACCTTCACGTGCATGCCCTTCAGGTACATTTTCAGGGGGATGAGGGCGTATCCCTTTTCCTTGACCTTGTTGGCGAGGCGCAGGATCTCCTTTTTGTGCATCAGGAGCTTGCGGGGGCGTTTCGCCTCGTGGTTGAACCGGTTGCCGAACGCGTACAGCGAGATGTGGATGCCGTAGGCGAGCAGTTCGCCGTTCTCGATGCGCGCGAAACAGTCCTGCAGCTGGACGCTGTGGCCGCGGCAGCTCTTGACCTCGGTCCCAACGAGCACGATCCCCGCCTCGCAGGTTTCGATGATGTCGTAGTCGTGGAACGCCTTGCGGTTGCGGGCGATGACGGGATCGCTGCTGTTTTTCGAGTCTTTGTTTTTTGCCGCGGCCATAGTGTGTCCGGTCGGTTTATGTGTGCAGGAATTTTGCGGCTTTCGCGCGGAATTCCGCCTGTTTCGGGTAGTTCGCGCCGGAGAGCCCGAGCGAAGCGATCGCCTTCTGCTGTTCGGCGGTCATGCCGGACGGGATCTCCACGAAGATGCGGACGAGCTGGTCGCCCCGTGCGCCGCCCTTCAGCGCGGGCACGCCTTTTCCGCGCAGGCGCAGCATCGTGCCGTTCTGCGTGCCGGGCGCGATCTTCATGCGGGTGCGTCCGGAGACGGTGGGCACGTCCACGACGCCGCCCTGGATCGCGCATTCGAGCGTGATCGGCAGCTCGCAGATCAGGTCCTGCCCCTTGCGTTCGAAGACGGGATGCGGGCGCAGCCCGATGATGACGTACAGATTGCCCGCCGGGCCGCCGCCCGTTCCGGGTTCGCCCTGGCCGGACACGCGCAGCTTGGAGCCTTCGTCGACTCCGGGCGGGATGTGGATCTGAAGCTCCTTGTCCACGCGCATGACGCCGCGCCCGCCGCAGCGTTTGCACGGATGCAGGATCACGCTGCCGGTGCCGTGGCAGGCGGGGCACGGTTCCTGCGACTGGAAGAACCCCTGGCCGGAGACGATGAAGCCGGAGCCGCCGCAGGACGGGCAGGATTTGCGCGTGGAGCCGGGCTCCGCGCCGGACCCGCCGCACGCCGTGCAGATCTCGTCCTTGGCGAGGCGGATCTTCTTGTCCGCGCCGAGGATGGCGTCCTCGAGGTCGATCTCCACGCGGCAGTTCAGGTCGCCGCCCTTGCGTACGCCGGACGAGGACCGCCGCCGCGCGCCGCGGCCGTTTCTCATGCCGCCGAGCAGGTCGTCGAACGAGAATCCGCCGTCGCCGAACACCTGGCTGAAGATGTCGCGCGGATCGGAGAAGCCGGAGAAATTGAAATTGGCCGAGGAGAACCCGCCCGGGCCGCCGCCGAATCCGCCCGCGCCGGGGCCGTAGCCCTGGCCGCCGGTCCGTTCGAAGACGTCGGGCCCGAACTGGTCGTACTGCTTGCGTTTCTTGTCGTCGCTGAGGACTTCGTAGGCGCGGGAGACTTCCTTGAACTTCTCCTCCGCGGCCTTGTCCCCGGGATTCTTGTCCGGGTGGTATTTGACGGCGAGCTTGCGGTACGCCCTCTTGATCTCGTCCGCCGACGCCGTTTTCGCGATTCCCAGTATGTCGTAATAATCCTTCGCCATGAATGTTCCCTCAAAGTGCCTGAATATGATGACCCGCCGGCCGTCTCCGGTCTCCCGGCGCTTCCGGCGGGCCGGACCCGCTTATTCTCCGTCCTTCTGATCCGCGTTTTCCGCGGGCGCAGCCGGGCCGGAACTGACCACGACCATGGCGGGCTTCAGCAGGCGCGAGCCGCACCGGTAGCCGCGGCTCCACTGGCGGATCACGGTGCCGTTCGGCACGGTGTCGGAGGGCTCTTCGGCGACCGCCTCGTGCAGGGCGGGGTCGAACGGCTTTCCGGTCGCGTCGATCACGGTCACGTCGAGGTCCGCAAACGCCTTGTCGAATTCCTTCTGGATGATGTCCATGCCCTGGATCAGGGATTCGAGGGAGCTGGACTTCCCGGCGGCGGCCACCGCCATGGTGAAATGGTCGAAGACCTGGAGGAACGGGAAGATGGTGTCCTGCGTGGTGTTGTACCGCACGTTCTCCATCTCCTTCGCCAGGCGTTTCCGCTGGTTGTCCATCTCGGCGAGGGCGAGGAGGCGGAGACGCTCCGTCTCTTTCAGCTTTTCCTCGGTCTCCTTGAGCTTCGCCTCCAGCTTTTCGATCTTGGCGCATTCCGCCTCGTATTCGAAATTCGCGTCCGCCATCGCGGACGCGGCGGCCTGCGTCGCCTCGTCGAACGCCGCCTCGCCTTTCGGCTCCATGGTGGGCATTTCGCGCGCCTCGGCGGCCGCGTCGGCTTCTATTTTTTCGGCATGGTCGATGCCGCGTTTTTTGTTGTGCATGGTATGTCTCCAGATTCTGAATTATGACGTTTTAATATAGCGCGGGAAACGCTTTTTTCAACCTTTGTCCGCGCATGTGAACTCCAGTTCGCCGTCTTTTTTCACGCCGACGGTCAGGGTCATCCCTTCGTGAAGTTCGCCGGAGATCAGCATCCGCGAGAGCGGCGTCTCCAGGTCGTTCACGAGCACGCGCTTCAGCGGACGCGCGCCGAACCTCGGATCGTAGCCGCGTTTGGCGAGCAGCGTGCGCGCCTTCGGCTTGACCTCGAGCGCCACGCCCTGCCTGTTCAGGCGTTCGCGGAGGAGTCCGATCTGGATGTCGAAGATGGATTCGATCTGGTCGAGCTCCAGCGGCTTGAAGAGCAGGATGCCGTCGATGCGGTTCAGGAACTCGGGGCGGAACTGCGCGTGCAGGAGCTTGTCGATCTCGGGACGCGTCTTCTCCACGTCGCCGCCGCACTCCAGCAGCAGGTCGCTGCCCAGGTTCGACGTCATGATGATGATCGTGTTTTTGAAGCTCACGGTGCGTCCGTGCGAATCCGTCAGCTGGCCGTCCTCCAGGATCTGCAGGAAGAGGTTGAACACGTCCGGATGCGCCTTTTCGATCTCGTCGAAGAGGACCACGGCGTAGGGCCTGCGGCGGACCGCCTCGGTCAGCTGGCCGCCTTCCTCGAACCCGACGTAGCCGGGCGCCGCGCCGATCAGACGCGACACGCTGTACTTCTCCATGTATTCGGACATGTCGATGCGGATGATCGCGCGTTCGTCGTCGAACAGGTCTTCCGCCAGCGCGCGGGCGAGTTCCGTCTTGCCCACGCCGGTCGGCCCGAGGAACAGGAACGACGCGATGGGGCGTTTCGGGTCCTTCAGGCCGGAGCGTGACCGCAGGACGGCGTCGGAGACCGCCTCGACCGCTTCGTCCTGGCCCACGACGCGCAGGTGCAGGTGCTCGGAGAGGTGCAGGAGCTTGTCGCGTTCGCTGCGGACGAGCTTGGCGACGGGGATGCTGGTCCAGCGGCTCACGATGTCCGCGATGTCCTCCTCGGTTACCTCCTCCTTCAGGATGCGCTTGCCGTTCTCGTCGCCCGCGAGCGCCTTTTCCGCCGCGGCGATCTGCTTTTCGATGCCGGGGATAATGCTGAACCGGAGTTCGCCGGCGCGCTGGAGGTCGCTGTCGCGTTCCGCCTTCTCGAGCTCGCTTTTCGCCGTGTCGCGGCTTTCGCGCAGCGTCTGCAGCTTCCCGATCGCGTCCTTTTCGGCGTTCCAGGAGGCGCGCATCGCCTTCGCCTTCTCCTTCATGTCGGCGAGTTCCTTCTCCAGTTCGGCGCGCCGCGCCGCGCTCGCCTCGTCCTTCTCCTTGCGGAGCGCGGAGAGCTCGATCTCCATGCGCATGGACTTGCGTTCCGCCTCGTCGATCTCCTGCGGACAGGAGTCGATCTCGGTGCGGAGCTTCGCCGCAGCCTCGTCGATCAGGTCGATCGCCTTGTCCGGCAGGAACCGGTCGGCGATGTACTGGTCGGAGAGCACGGCGGCCGCCACGAGCGCGCCGTCGCGGATCTTCACGCCGTGATGCAGTTCGTAGCGTTCCTTCAGGCCGCGCAGGATGGAGATCGTGTCCTCGACGGACGGCTGCGGCACGAGGACAGACTGGAACCGGCGTTCGAGCGCGGGATCCTTTTCGATGTACTTGCGGTATTCGTTGAGCGTGGTCGCGCCGATGCAGTGGAGTTCGCCGCGCGCCAGGGCGGGCTTCAGCAGGTTGCCCGCGTCCATGGAGCCTTCGGACGCGCCCGCGCCGACGACCGTGTGGAGCTCGTCGATGAACAGGATCACGTCGCCGTTCGAGCCGGAGACTTCCTTCAGGACGGCTTTCAGGCGTTCCTCGAATTCGCCCCGGTACTTCGCGCCGGCGATCAGCGCGCCCATGTCGAGCGCGATCAGACGCTTGTTCCGCAGGGATTCCGGCACGTCGCCCTTCACGATGCGGACCGCCAGCCCCTCGACGATGGCGGTCTTGCCGACGCCGGGCTCGCCGATCAGCACCGGGTTGTTCTTGGTGCGGCGGGCGAGGATCTGCACGGTGCGGCGGATTTCGTCGTCGCGGCCGATCACCGGGTCGAGCTTGTTCTGGCGGGCGGCCTGCGTGAGGTCGCGTCCGTATTTTTCAAGCGCCTCGAACGACGCTTCCGGGTTCTCGTTGGTCACGCGCTGGTTGCCGCGGATTTCCACCAGCGTCTTCAGCAGGGTGTCGGCGGTAAGCCCCGCCTTTTCGAGCGCGGCGGCGCATGCGGCGTCCTTGTCGATCATCGCCATCAGCAGGTGTTCCACGCTGATGTATTCGTCCTTCATCTTTTCCGCGCGGTCGCGGGCTTCCACCAGGATGTTGCTGAAATCGCGGGACGGATACACGTCGACGGCGTTTCCGGTCACTTTCGGCAGCTTGGCGAGTTCGGCTTCCACCGCGTCCGATAGTAGCTGGTTCGGGGTGCCGAGGCGTTTCAGCAGCGACGGCAGCAGGCCTCCGTCCTGTTTCGCCAATGCGGAGAGCAGGTGGATCGGGCGGATCTCCTGGTGTCCGTATTCGCGGGCGGCGGCGCCGGCGGCTGCGAGGGCTTCACGTGTCTTTTCGGTCATTTTCTGAATGTCCAGCATAATCGCGACTCCTTTGTTTTCGGTTGTTGTTTGTTGTATATTGCGTATGCCGGCTGAAATCAAGCAACTTGCGTGCCAAGATTTAAAACGTTTCAGGATCAGGCGGTTGCGGCTTGCGTGATGGGAGCGGAATGAGACAAAGTGTCTCAGTACTGTGTCCCAGCCGCCCATGCGGCAAACTTGTCTCATATCCGTAAGCCGCCGCGGCCGCATTTCATCTTTTCCCATATCTATATTCATTTTTCGCTTGATTTTTCCGCGTGCGGGGTGTACATTATTCAGTTTATATGATTTTCATACATCGACTGCAACCACGAACGGCCCGAAACCATACGAGAGAGGAGGCTGAATGATGGCGAGTGAATTCGCGACATTGTCCGTAAACGGACAGGAGATCAAGTTGCCGATTATTGTCGGGACCGAGGGCGAAAAAGCGATAGATATCACAGCGCTCCGCAAGATGACCGGCTGCCTCACGTTCGACCCCGGCCTGATGAACACCGCGGTCTGCCGCAGCAGCATCACATACGTGAACGGCGAAAAGGGCATCCTGTGCTACCGCGGGATTCCGATCGAGAAGCTTGTGGCGGACGAGAAGCTCCGGTTCGTCCACGTCGCGTACCTGCTGGTCCACGGCGAACTGCCGAGCCCGGAGGAGGCGCGCGCGTTCTCCAAGCTCCTGAACGTCAACTCCCTGCTGCATGAGGACATGCGCCATTTCTTCGACCTGTATCCGCGCGGCGCGCACCCCATGCACATCCTGTCGACCATGATCAACGCCCTGGCGGTGTTCTATCCGAACGTCGACCTGCTGTCGTTCCGCGAGGACATCGACACGTCCACGGCGCGCCTGATCTCCACGGTCCGCACGATGGCGGCGTTCGCGTACAAGAAGAGCATCGGCGAGCCGGTCGTCTATCCGCGCTACGACCTGTCCTACTGCGCGAACTTCCTGAACATGATGTTCGACTCCCCGGTCATGCCGTACGAGATCTCCGAGGAGGCGGTGCGCGTGCTGAACGTCCTGCTGATCCTCCACGCCGACCACGAGCAGAACTGCTCGACCACGACGGTCCGCACGATCGGCAGCGCGCAGGTGAACCTGTACGCCACGATCTCCGCCGGCGTGTCCGCGCTGTCCGGCCCGCTCCACGGCGGCGCCAACCAGGAAGTCATCGAGATGTTCCGCCGCATCGAGCACGACGGCAACGTGAAGAGGTTCTTCGACCGCGTGAAGGACCACAACAACCCGGAACGCCTCATGGGCTTCGGGCACCGCGTGTACAAGACGTTCGACCCGCGCGCCCGGATCATCAAGGCGGAGTGCGAACGCTATTTCGCGAAGCGCCGCGTGACCGACCCGCTGCTCCAGGTGGCGTTCGAGGTCGAAAAGGCCGCCCTCAGCGACGACTATTTCGTCTCCCGCAACCTCTACCCGAACGTCGACTTCTACTCCGGCATCCTCTACCGCGCGCTCGGCATCCCGGAGAAGATGTTCACCGTGATGTTCGCGCTGGCGCGCCTGCCCGGCTGGATCGCCCACTGGCGGGAAATGATCGGCATGAACACCAAGATCGTGCGCCCGCGCCAGGTGTATGTCGGCAAAAAATGTGACATCGAGGCTTGAAAACACCGCCTGCGCGGTGTAAATTACTCACCGGAATACAAATCAAACAATTGTTTTTAGAATAAAACCGAAAGGCAACAACCATGAAACTGTTCTCCATTCTGACGGCCGCCGCATGCGCCTTGGTCGTTTCGGCATGCGCTTCGACTCCGGCTCCCACCGACGAGCGCGTCCACGTGATCGAAGCGGACGGGGCAACGGAAGTCCAGCCCGGCAACATCTACATCTCCAGGGATGCCGCGAATATCTTCGTGTTCAGCAACGTCGAGAGCGAGATCAACGAAAACGGCTATCTCGCCGTGCGCGTTTCCGGCAAGACTCCCGAGCTTTCCGCCCTGAAGTGGGCGTTCTTCGGCGACATCGACTACGAGTTCGCCTACCGTTTCTACTGGCTCGACGCCGAAGGCAACCTCGTTCCCGAGCAGGAGTCCTACCGTCTCCGTTCGACCATCCCCGGCGATCCCGTGCGTTTCGTCGGCCACGCCCCGACCGAGGAGTGCCGCAACTTCGCCATGAGCCTGTTCACGGCTTCCGAAAAGCCCTTCTCCGACGGCGTGGAACCCGCCGACGGGGAAGCCGATGAAGCCGCGGAAGCCGATGCCGAATCCGCGGCCGCCGAGGCGGAAGAGGAAACGGTCAGGGAAGCCATTCCTTCGCTTCCGCAGGAGAACGTCTCCGGCGACAAAAACGACGTCAAGACCATCGGCGTCCCGAGCGACTCCGCTTCCGCTCCCGCTGCCGTTCCCGCGGAGAAGTGACCGCACCACGCACCATTTCCGGACAGATTTGCCATGATCGAACTTGATTTCAAGAAAAGCGGCGGCCTCATCCCCGCCATCGCCCAGGACTGGAAGACCGGCGAGGTCCTCATGCTCGCCTACATCAACGAGGAGTCCTGGAAGGAAACGCTCAGAACCGGACACGGCGTCTACTGGTCCCGTTCCCGCTCCAAGCTCTGGCACAAGGGCGAGGAGTCCGGCAACGTGCAGATCGTGAAGGAGATCCTGGTGGACTGCGACGCCGACACCGTGATCTTCAAGGTCGAGCAGGTCGGCGGCGCCGCCTGCCACGAAGGCTACCGCACCTGCTTCTTCCGCAAAGTCGCGGGCGACACTCTGGAAGTCGTTGGAGAACGTGTCTTTGATCCCAAGAAAGTTTACAAAAAGTGAACTGATCGCCGGAGCCGCCGCGGAGTTCCCCGGCATTGAGCTCGTCTCCGACGCCGTCTGGGCGGACCACACCTCCCTCGGCGCGGGTTCCGGCACATTCCTCTACGCGCGTGTTACCGATCCCGCCGTCACGCTCGAATTCCTGCGCTACATCCTCAGCGCCGGATGGATCGCGCGTCCGCTCGGCGCGGGCACGAACCTGGTCGGGTCCGACGAGCCGACCGACGGCACCGTCTACCTCAAGCCGTCCGGCGTGCTGGCGGAAGTCTCCTGCTCGGACGACGGCCTCTGCACGGCGGGCGCGGGCGCGAAGCTGGCGGCGGTCCTGAACGAAGCGCTGAAGCACGGCTTCGGCGGCGCGGCGGGCCTGTGCGGCATCCCCGGCTCCGTCGGCGGCGGCCTGCACATGAACGCCGGCGCAAACGGCCAGACCATTTCCGATTTCCTGCTGGACATGACGCTGCTCGACCTCGGGACCGCGTCCGTGTCCGTCGTCCCGAAGAACGCCTATCTCTGGCGCTACCGCGACTCCGGCATCCCGGAGAACATCATGGTCATGTCCGCGCGGTTCCGGTTCCGTCCGGTCGATCCGGCGGCGGAAAAAGCCGCCATGGACGCGGAGCACGAACGCCGCCGCCAGTCGCCGCAGGGACGCAGCGCGGGCTCGATCTTCCGCAACCCCGCGCCCGAACTCTACGCGGGCCGTCTGCTGGAATCCGCCGGGATGAAGGGCAAGCGGTCCGGCGCGTTCGTGGTGTCCCCCGTTCACGCGAACTGGATCGTGCGCGACGCCTCGCCTTCGCCGGAGCTCCTGGCGCATTCCGGCCACGACTGCTACGAACTCATCCGCGCGATGCGAAGCGCGGTTTTCCGGCATTCCAACATCATCCTTCAACCTGAGGTCAAATCGATCAACATGAAAGAACAGGCGGCGGCCATGTGCCAGCAGACTCCCCTGGACATCCTCGTCCTCATGGGCGGAGCCAGTTCCGAACGTGAAATCTCGCTCCAGTCCGCGGCGAACGTCGCAAGCGCGCTCCGCGACGCCGGACACAACGTCACCACGTACGACATCACGAAGCCGGAGATCACCGACCGGATGCGCGCCGCGGACGTCGTCTACCCCGTGCTGCACGGCGGCTTCGGCGAGGACGGCACGATCCAGGCGCTCATGGAACAGGCCGGGATCCCGTTCGTCGGCGGGTCCGCCGAGTCCTGCCGCATCGTGATGGACAAGTTCGAATCCAAGCGCGTGATGGACCAGGCGGGCATCCGCAACGCCGCCTACGCCGTGATCGACGACCCGGAGGCGGAGATACCCGCCGGGATGAAGCTGCCGCTGATCGTGAAGCCGAACTCCGAAGGCTCCACGTTCGGGCTGTCGCTCGTGCGCGACGCCTCCGAATGGAAGTTCGCGCTCTCCACCGCGCTCAAATACGACAGGCGCGTGCTCGTCGAGGAGTTCATCGCCGGGACCGAGGCCACGGTCGGCGTCGTCCTCGGCGAAGTCTACCCCGTCGTCGAGATCCAGCACCCCGGTACCCTCTACGACTACGACGCCAAGTACACCCACGCCCAGGGCGAGACCAAGTATTTCTGCCCGCCGGTCACCATCGACCAGGCAGTCCAGAAGGAGATCGCCGCCGCCGCGCTGAAGTTCGCACAGGCGGTCGGCAACACCACGCTCATCCGCATCGACGTCATCGTGCGCGATTCCGACAAGGCGGTGTTCATGCTGGAGGGCAACAGCCTCCCGGGGTTCACGGCGTCCAGCCTGCTTCCGAAGTCGATCGCCGTCTTCGGCCGCACCTCCGCCGAGGTCTGCTCCGCGCTCGCCTACGCCGCATACGGCCACGGGAAGAAAGCCTGAGGAGACATCGCCTCCGCTGCGGCAGTGCTGATACCCGGTGCGTCTTTCGCCCGCACACGACATGAGTCTTATAGGTCCCATAAGACTTATTCTTTGCGAATCCTATTCAGCTTCATTATCTTGTGAGCTCCGTAAGCCATGCAGCCCGATCCCGAGTACATCATGCTTGACCTGCCGGACGGCATGCCGCCCGTGTGCTGCGCGGTCCGCCGTTCCCTGAAGGCAAAGCATTTCTTCCTGCGCGTGTGTCCGCATCCCTTCTCGGTCCAGCTGGTGATCCCGAAACGGCGTTCCGTGGCGTCCGCCCGGAAGTTCGCGGAGAGCAAGACCGCGTGGCTTGCGGCGACGATCCGCCGGATGGCGCCGGAACCCGGCGCGATGCCGCGCGGGCCGGATGTGCCGAGGCGGATCCCGCCGGAACTCGAACTGTGCCTGACCGGGGAACGGTTGGAGATCACGGTGGAGGAGATTCCCGGCGCGGACGCTGTCCGGTGCTGGTACGACCCGCTGTTCCGGCAGATCACCCTGCGGGGCGATCCCGCGGACGCGAAAGCCTTCGCGCAGGCGTTTCTGTCCGTGCTGACGCAGATCGCGGAGCCCGTGCTGACGGCGCGCATCCGGGCTCATGCGGCGGCGCTGGGGCTCCCGGAGTTCCGCGTGCTGGTGCATCCTCAGAGATCCCGCTGGGGGAGCTGTTCCGCCACGGGGAAAGTCACGCTGAACACCCTGCTGATGCTGTTCCCGCCGGAGGCCGTGGACTACGTGATCCTGCACGAACTCTGCCACAAGTTCGAGATGAACCATTCCGAGCGGTTCAAGGAAAAAATGGACGGGCTGTGCCCGGACTGGCGGGAGCGCGACGCCCTGCTGCGTCAATGCGCGAAGCGGCTCCCCGATTTCCTTCTTTGAAAATCCCTTGAAAAAATCCGGCTGTTTCCGGTTGAAAAATGGCGCGCCGCCTGTATAGTAAGATAAGGCGTTGTTTCCGCTGAAGCGGAATCCTGTTTGCGCCGTTTCCGTTATGAACTTGCTTTGCGGAATGATTTTCCGAGGAGGTTATCATGGATTTTTACGATGTGATCGAAGCCCGGCGCAGCGTCCGCGGCTATCTTGACAAAAACGTCCCGGACGATGCCCTCGCGCGGATTTCGCGCGCCGTCCAGCTCGCCCCGACCGCCTGCAACCGCCAGCCGTTCCGGCTGTTCCTGTACCGCGACCCCGCCGCCCGTGCGAAGATCTGCGAAAAGATCATGTTCCCGTGGCTGAAGGAAGCGCCCGTCGTGGCGGTCCTGGCGGGGAACGCCTCCGCCGCATGGGTGCGCCCCGACGGCGGTTCCATCGTGGACGTGGACGCGTCGATCGTGATGGAGCATTTCGTGCTCGCGGCGACGGCGGAAGGCCTCGGCACGTGCTGGATCTGCTGCTACAACCGCGACGAAGTGGACGCCGCCGCCGGGATCGCCGCCCCGTGGCGGTCCGTGGCGGTCTCCCCGCTCGGATTCGGCAGGGAAAACGCCTGCCGTCCGCGCAACGTGAAACCCGTGGACGAGCTTGTGAAGGTGATCGGATGAACTACAGACAATTTGAACAGACGCCCGACGGTCTCTGGCGGCTCGGCGGCGAAGGCGCCGGATTCGAGCTGGACAAGCCCGCCGCCGGACTTTTCACGCTTACGCCGTTCGACGGCCTGACCGTTACCTCGCTGGAGGCGGTCCCCGGCGAATATCCCGAGTCCATGGCGCTCGCCGGACTCCGCCGTCCGCATCACTCCGACGACGGCGCGGAGGTCTCGTTCGACAGCGAAAGCCGCATCCCGTTCGGCATCCCGGTGGTGATCTCGCACCGCTACAAGCTGGACGATACATCGCTTGCCGTGCAGACCGGATTCGAGCTGCCGCATGCGTTCGAGCTCCGCAGCCTCACGGCGGGCGGCCTGCGGTTCCACGGCTCCATCGCCGCGTATGCCGTTGTGAAGATTCCCTCCGCCGAAGGCATCGTGAAGGAGCCGGAGCTGACGCCGTTCGGCGCCGACGCCGAACTCTACAAGGGCGCGACGCCTCCGCTCGCGATCCTGTTCCGCCTCGCCGACGGCCGCACCGTGCGGTTCGAGACCGGGAAGGACGTCTGGCGCTGGGCGAACGCCGCCCGCATCGGCGACGGCGTGTCCACGTTCATCGTCCGCAGCGAGGGCGGCGACCTGATCTGCACCTGGAGCCTGTACGTCTTCTCCCCCGCTGAAGCGGAAACGCCGCCTCCGCCGGGCCGCAACTGGAACATCACCTGGTCGCTGCAGTGGGGCGATCCCGCCGCCCCGGACGCGACGTATGCCGACGTGTTCGACCTGCGCGCCGAATGCGGCGAATGCGCCTGCGCCCAGGCCACCGAAAACAGCCTGAAAAAATGGGTGCGGACGCGCCTCGCCTCCGCGAAGGAGGGCGACGTTTTCGCCATTGCGATCGAAGGCGGGCGTTTCTGCCGCCGCGCCGGACACCTCGACCGCGGCCGCAAGAAAGACCTGCCGCACTGGGATCTGCCCGCGCTCCGGGAATTCGCCCGCTGGGCGAACCGCCAGCTGCGGAAATCCGGCGCGTCGCTGGTCCTGATCGAAGGAAAGGACGCCTGACCCATGCTGAGAGCGGCTTTGGATTTTTCGTGCGGCGAGCTTTCGTTCGCCGCTGTGTATCCGTGCGGCAACCCCGCCGCCTCGTTCCAGGTCGACCTGCCGGGACGCGATTCCTCCTCGCTCCCGGTCCTCGTTGGCAACGCGCTGGCGGACGCCGGGTTCACCTACGACGACATCGACACGTGGACGGTCGGGACCGGGCCCGGTTCCTTCACCGCTCTGCGCGTGGCGGCGGCGTTCGTGCTCGGCGCGTCCCGCGGCAAAAACCAGACCGTGCGCGGGATCCCGTCCGCGTGCGGATTCGAGGGCGAAACGCCGTTCGGCGACCGTGTTCTGGTGCTGTACGACGGGCGCAAGCACGAATTGCTCGGCTTCGGGCTGAAGCGGGACGGCTGTTTCTGGATCCCGGACGGCTGGCAGGGCGTGCTGGAGAACCCGGACAAGCTCGCCGAGATGCGCGGCTCCTACGACACCTTCACTGCCAGCCCGCACGACATCGAGGCGGTCCGCCTGTTCGATCCGTCGCTCCCCGTCGTCCTGTCTCCGCACGTGAACGCCGCCACGCTGGCATCCATCCCGCCCGGCGTCTGCGACATGCCGCCCACGGAGCTCATCTACCTGCGGCCCGCCGTCTTTGTCGATCCGAAGCCCATCCGCATGTTTCCCGGAGCGTAACGCATGAAGGACCGCGCCGGCAGTATTCCGTTTTGTTCCCGGACTCCACGGGCCGGATTCCGGTTCCGGGCCGTCCTCCTGCCGACGCTGTTCCTGACCGTGTTCCTCTGCGCATGCCTGTCCGGCGCGGCGCTGCCGCTGCCGCATCCGATCCCGCCGCCCGCCGAAGACCCGCCGCCCGTACAAAAAAGGGCAACAGTTTCCGAGTCCGCGACGCAATCCGCGCAGCAGAAACCCGCGTCGTCGGCTTCAACGTCCTCAACACAACAACAGTCCGCCGCGCAACAATCCTCTCTACAGCAACCCGCCGCATCGTCGTCTTCGGCTGTTTCCACGAAAGCCACGTCGATTCTCGTAAATCCGAAACCGCTGCGCGACGTTTCCGGCAACATTATCCCGATGAACGGTGCCTACGGCGGCGGCACCATTCTGCTGCCCTCGACGTACACGCCCAAGCCGAACGAATTCCGGGGCATCTGGGTTACTACGGCATACAATCTGGATTTCGCGAAACAGCCGACTTCCGCGGAGTTCCAGACGGCATTCCGTTCGCTCGCCGCGAGAGTCGCCGCGCTTGGCTTCAACACCATCATGTTTCAGGTGCGACCGAACTGCGATGCCTTTTACAAATCCTCCATCAATCCGTGGTCGCGCTGGCTGACCGGGGAGGAAGGCAGAGCGCCGGACGGCGGATTCGATCCGTTGCCGTTCATGATCGCCGAATCGCACCGGCATGGCTTGAAGTTTTATGCCTGGCTGAATCCATATCGGATCGGACAGACGGACACTGCGGCGGCATCCGCGTACCTTAAAACGCTTTCCGCGGGGAATTTTGCCCGCAGGAATCCCGGGCTTGTGGCCCGCTGGGACAACAACAAAACAAACAAATCGGTGTTTTTCCTGGATCCCGGACGATCCGAAGTCGTGACGCATATTGTTGCCACAGTTCGCGAGATTTTGGAGCGCTACAGACCAGACGGCATCGTGTTTGACGATTATTTTTATCCGGACGGATGTGATACCGCCTGCGATGCCGCCACGTTCCGCAAATACGCCGGAAAAAACCAGGATCTGGGTGACTGGCGGCGCGCCAATACGGAACTTCTGGTGCGCTCCGTCGCCGGAACCGTCCGTGCGTTCAATAAACTGAACGGCACTTCCATTCCGTTCGGGGTCAGTCCGGTCGGCATCTGGGCAAACCGTTCGAAGAAGATGCCGGAGGGTTCCCCGACGACGAAAGGAGTAGAGGCTTACACGCAGTCATACACCGATGTCCGCAAATGGGTGAAGAACTCGTGGATCGACTTTGTGATTCCGCAGGTCAACTGGGGGTTCGCGAACAGCAGGGCTCCGTTCGCCGGGATCGTAAACTGGTGGGCGGACCAGGTGCGCGGAACGAAGGTGAATCTGTACATCGGCATCGGCATATATCAGGGTGGGGTGGCGGCCGGCATGGAATCGCCCTCGGAACTTTCCAACCAGGTCCTTTATCTGATTCTGCGCCGCGAGGTCTCCGGCACGGCGTTCTTCCCGGCCCGCCATTGTTTCAACCCGGAGAACAATGCCCAGCGGACGTCCCTGCGCACGATTTTCAACAGCTACTGGCGCGCCGCGCCGCCTTCGAAGTGATCGCTCCGCGCTTTTTTTTCCGCGGCATCCCTTTTCTGCTTGAAAAATCCGTCTTTTGTGGTACATTACTCTTGTAAATAGAAAAATATCCCGAAGCCCGGAGTTTCCGCCATGTTCCAACGCCTGATCCTGACAGTCCTGACCGCATCCGTCCTGCTCGTTTCCGCATGCTCCTCCGTGACGCCCGCCCGGTTCCAGCGCGGATTCACCGTGGGCGGCGTGGTCCACGAGACCGTCGTGGACGCGGACGGCGGGACCGCGCATTTCATGGTGGAGGGCACGCCGATGGAACGGCTCTTCAAAAAGTTTCTGAGGGAGAACCCGTCCAGCGTGCTCTTCGTGGGCTTCTTCTTCCATCAGGACAAGAACGGGGCGGGGAGCGGGACCGGCACCGCCGACGTCGTGAACCGCGCGGCGTTCCTGGCGCTTGACCAGCCGCCGGGGCAGGGCATGCAGACCGCCGAAGACCTCCGCGCCTGCCTGTTGAAAAACGATTTCGACCACGCCCTGGAGATCTTCCGGAAGCTCGCGAAAGACGCGGGCGTGGAGACACAGACGGAACGCTATTCCGAGAGCGGCGCGCCGAAACGCTACCACGAGTTCAAGTACAACGACAAGGGCGAGAAGGTCCTGCACGGTTTGACCCGCAACTACTACGAAAACGGCATGATCGCCAACGACTGTTTCTTCCGCGACGGCAAGGCGGAGGGCGAGCTGCGCGAGTACACGGAGCTGGGCGTGCCGCTGAACGCGTCCGCGAAGGAACCGTGACCCGCCGCACCTGAAAACCGACACATCAACCCCCTCATTTTTGGAGATACCACCATGATCGACGCAAAAGCGAAAAAGTTTCTCGAAGAACTCCTGATGACTTGCGGACCCTCCGGGTTCGAGTTCGAACAGGCGAAAGTCTACCGCGACTACCTCAGGCCGTTCGCGGACGACATCCGCACGGACGTGCTCGGCAACACCATCGCGCGCCTCAATCCCGACGCGAAATTCCAGTTCATGCTGTCCGGCCACTACGACGAGATCGGTTTCCAGGTCGTCAGCATCATGCCGCAGGGCCTGGTCTCGTTCCGGCCCGTCGGCGGCATCGACCCGCTCACGCTCCCCGGCACCGGCGTCGAGATCCTCACCGAAAAAGGCCACATCCCCGGCGTGATCGGGCGTAAGCCGATCCACCTGCAGACCCCGGACGAACGCAAGGCGGTCCCGAAGATCGAGGACCTGTGGATCGACATCGGCGCGGCGGACCAGAAATCGGCGGCGAAGCTCGTGAAGGTCGGCGACCCGATCTCCTTCTCGCGCAATTTCGAGATGCTCAGCAAGACCTGCCTCCACTCGAAGAGCCTGGACGACAAGATCGGCGCGTTCGTCATCGCCGAAGCCTTCCGCCAGCTCGCCAAGCGCAAGGTCAAAGTCGGCGTCGCGTGCGTCGGCACCGTGCAGGAGGAACTCGGCCTCCGCGGCGCGATCACCGGCGCGTTCGGCGTGAACCCGGACGCCGCCATCGCGGTCGACGTCGGATTCGCCACGGACGTCCCCGGCATCAAGCCCGAACTCCTCGGCGACATCAGGCTCGGCGGCGGCGCGGAACTCCAGCGCAACGCCGACAACAATCCGCCGCTCCTGAACCGCATCCTGAAGGCCGCCGCGAAGCACAAGATCCCGTACCAGATGACTACCGGCCACCGCGCCACCGGCGGCACCGACACCGCCGCCATCCAGATGACGCGCGGCGGCGTGGCGACGGCGCTCATCAGCATCCCGAACCGCTACATGCACACCCCCGCCGAGATCTGCGACCTGCGCGACGTGGAGTCCGCGATCGGCCTGATCGTGGAGACCATCGCCTCCCTCACCGGCAAAGAGACCTTCATCCCCGGCATCGACTGAGACGGATTCCCATGGGCGCTTTCTACCTGATTTCCGGCAACGAGGACTACGCGGTCAAGGAGCGCGCGAACGAGATGATGCGCGCGCTCTGCGGCGATCCGCCGGACGACAATCCGTCGCTGGAGATCATCCGGGGCGACTCGGACAACGAGAAAGCGCCCCAGGTCCTCGACAAGCTCCTGCTGTCGCTGGACTCCCCGGCGTTCTTCTCCAGCGAGAAGATCGTCTGGCTGAAGCATTTCCTGAAGTTCGACGAGGCGTTCTCCGAGCCCTCGACCAAGAAGAAGCCGTCGCGCCTCGACCGTCTGGCAGCGTTTCTCCAGGACGGCGTTCCCGCCGACATCACGCTCGTGATCGATGGACCCGGACTCGACCGCCGCAAGGCGTTCTACAAGGTCGCGTCCGCCGCCTGCGAAGCCTCCGGCGGCAAGCTCGAGTGGTTCGAGAAGGCGGACCCGAAGACCAAGGGCTTCGCGAAGATGCTCATCCGGCGCATCCAGTCCATCGTGATGGACCGGGGGAAGCGCATCGAGGACGCCGCCGCGTCGTTCCTCGCCGAGACCATCGGCGCCGACGAGGCGCGCCTCGGGACCGAGCTCGAAAAGCTCCTGACCTACGCCGGAGACAAGCCGGTCGTGACGTACAACGACTGCCGCGAGGTGTGCAGCCGCGCCACCGAAACGCTCGCCTGGGCGTTCTCGTCCGCGCTCGTGGAACGCAACTCGCGCAAGGCGCTTGAACTGATCCCGAGCATCATGGAGCATCTGGAGCAGGACAAGGGCGCGTCCAGGCCGGAGATCGTGCTGATCTACTCCGTCATGGGCGAATTCCGCAACCTCGCCTCGGTCAAATGCGAGGGCGTCAAGCTCGGCATCCCCGAGGACGCCTCCTCCGATTATTTCTACCGCATGAACGAGCGATACAAGCAGTCGCCGCCGCCCGTCAAGTCCCCGCTCTTCTCCATGCACCCGTTCCGCGCGTACAAGGCGTGGGAAAACGCCCGGCGTTTCACCGACCGCGAGCTCGTCCTGGCGTTCCGCGCGCTGGTCGAGGCAAACCGCGCCATCGTGTCCTCCGGCGGGAACGCCCGCGTCGCGCTGGAACTCCTCACCATCCGGATCGCGGAGGGGACCCTCGCATGAGTACGGATCATACGGCAAAACGCATCTCCGCGCCGGTCATCGCGCTCGACATCGGAAACGTCAGCATGAAGCTGAATTTCGACGGGATGTACCGCCGGTTCGACCTTGATCCGGGCGACAGCGAGAGCGTCGGACGGCTGTGGGAACACGGCGCGGCGCTGGAAACCGGACGCATCACGGTCCCGGAGTTCCTGGACCGGCTCGAAGTCTTTTGCGGACACCGTCACACACGGGAATATCTGCTCGACGCCTGGCGGTGCGGCGTCCGGGATCCGATGCCCGGCATGGCGGAAACCGTCCGCGCGCTTGCCGCAAAGGGCGCGCGGTTCTCGTTCATGTCCGACATCTCCCCGATCCACCTGGACCAGGTCTTCAAATACTGCGAGTTCGTGCACCTGGTCACGGGCGGCATCTACAGTTTCGAGGCGGGCGCGTTCAAGCTTCAGG
This sequence comes from uncultured bacterium, assembly GCA_902780135.1. Lineage (GTDB taxonomy): Bacteria > Verrucomicrobiota > Lentisphaeria > Victivallales > UBA1829 > UBA1732. The sequence continues at coordinate 19,320 of CACZEK010000012.1, read as the reverse complement.
GCAGCGTCATGTTCGACGCCTTCGAACGCTGCTACGGACGCCCGCTCGTCTTCTTCGACGACCGCGCCGAGATCATCGAACATGCCCGCGGGCTCGGCTGGAACGCCGTCCGCTTCGAGTCGCCGGAACAGGCTCTGCGCGACGCCTCGGCGCTGCTGGACGATCTCTGATTATCCGTAGGGAAATCCCCGCGTAAAACGGCGCACGTTCAATCCTTTCGGGATCTTCAGCTGGTCCAGCGACGTCAGCTTCCCGGATTTGCCGTAAATATACATCTGGTCGGAAACATAGATCCTCGTGTTCCGGTCATCGGCGTCTCTCAGGACGAACGGGGCGATCACGCCCCGGATCCCGAACCGGAGCAGGATCTCGAAAATGAACCCCGAGCTTTTTTTCCCGTCATAGCTCCGGATGAGGTCATAGATGTCTTTCCTGCTCAGCTGAAACATATAGCCGCAGTCGATGTTGTGGTATACTTCATTGGAGGAGACGTTCAGCCTGATATTTTCCCTGACCCGGATATATTTCTTGTAGCAGATCGCGATACGCTCCATTTCGAAGACTTTTATGAGGTTCTTGACGGCGGCGACGTATTTGTTTTCCCAGGTCATGTACGTGCGGAAGGATTTGATGCCTTTGTAGTTTTTGATCTTATGATCTCCCGGGACGTCGATCCAGTCCTCTCCGTCCCAGACGACATTGAACGGCTTGTGCCCGTCCCAGCCGATCTCCTCGATTCCCGTCCAGACTTCCGGGAGTTTGGACCGGTTTTTCCGAAACCATTCCTGGGAATGCAAATCGCCCCAGTAACTGAATGAATGCTTCGAGATTTTGACCTGCATGAAGTCCGTCTCCTGTTGGTTTTTACGCCTCGGGTTTGTCCGCACTCTTGCGGAAGAGCCAGTTGTTCCGCAGGACCATCGCCATGCCGCCCGCGAAGATCACCCACAGCACCAGCACGAACACGTTTCCGAAGCGCACGTAGAAAGTCGGCCTGTAGTTTTTCGGCACCCTCACGGTCATGACCGCCGAGGCCGCCTTCTGTTCCCACGGCGTCAGCTCGGTGTCGCCCGTCGCCGGGTCGATCCGCTTCGTCACGCTGTCCACGGTGCGCCCGAACTGGTCGATCAGCACGCTGTAGTTGGAGTTGCCGCAGCGGAGCATGGGCAGGCGCGTCTCGACGGTGCGCAGGACGGAGTTCGCGTAATGCTGTTCCGGCTCCGTGCTGGTCGGGTACCACGCGTCGTTCGTGATGACCAGCAGGAAGTTCGCGCCGTTGCGGACCAGTTCGCGCGCGGCGTAGGCGAAGACGTCCTCGTAGCAGATCATGACGCCGGCGCGCACGTCCTTCGTGAGGTCGACCGGACGGAACGCCCGGCCCGGCGTGAGGTTGCGCCCCATGCCGACCAGCCTGCCGATGGCGGGGAACTTGTCGTTCAGCGGGATGAACTCGCCGAACGGCACGATGTGGACCTTGTCGTAACGCCCCGCGGCGTCCGCGTCGTACCTGATGTTTCCGCCTGTCATGGGGAATTCCTTCAGCAGAAGCGCCGAGTTGAACATGTCGAACTCGGTGCTGCTGCGGATGTTGTCGTAGGAGAGCGTGCCGACCAGGAACGGCGTGCCGCTTTCGCGGATCATGCGGCGCACGCGGGAACGGTACTCCGAGGCGACGGGTCCGCCGCCGTAGTAGGCGGTCGGGACGGCGGTCTCCGGCCAGACGATGAGCTGGAGCGTGGACGGGGCGGGCTGGCCGACGGGGATGGAATCGAATTCGGCGGAAACGGCCTCCGCGGCCTTTTTGTCGGCGATCAGGGCTTCGGACAGACGCGAACACACGTCAAGCGCTTCCCGCGTGCTTTCGTCGCCGCCGGCGCGCCGCTGCGACAGGTCCGGCTGTACTACGCCCACCTTGTATTCCGTCACGTTCTCCGGCGCGTACGCCCGGCTGTACTTCTTCCAGACGCCCATGCCGGAGAATGCCGCCGCCGCGACGATGGCGAGCGCGGCGTAGAGCGTGAGCGGACGGCGGTATTTCGCGCCGCGCGCGACCGCCAGCAGGTCCTTCGCCGTGAAGAAAAGCGCGATGTTGACGAGGATCACGAGGAAGCTCAGGCCGTAGATGCCCGTGTATTCGCAGATCTGGATCAGGTTCAGGTTCTTCCACTGCGTCGCCGCCAGCAGGTTCCACGGGAATCCCGTGAAGATCCACGACCGGATCCACTCCAGGATCACCCACCACGCCGCCAGCGTGAACATCGCCAGGATCTCGTCGCCGGCGCGGGGACGCGGATACGCCGCGACCGCCGCCGCGCCGCGCACGCGCACCTCGGGCGGGACCAGCAGGCTCCGGCACACGACCGGGACCAGCATCGCCCAGACCGCGATGAAGACGCCCAGCACCGCGCCGAAGACGAACGGGATCGCGATGCTGATCTCGCGCAGGAAGAACGTGCTCGTGAGGCTCCAGAAATACCCCCACGTCATGCCGTAGGCGAACGCGCGGCGTTTCGACACGTCCGCGCAGAGCCACAGCAGCGGCGCGATGCACACCCATGCCGCCGGCTGGAAGTTCACGCCGGGGAACGCCGTGGTCAGCGCCATGCCGGTCAGCGCCAGCACCAGCAGGTCGCGCACGGTGCGCTTCCAGGAGACGCGGAACGCCAGTTCCTCCGGAGTCGCTTTGTCGGCGCGGAAAGGCCGGAAAAATATCGAAAAATGGCTTTCTTTCATGAAAAATCGCCTTTTGTTTAAAAGTTCGCGAGAAAAAACTGGAAAAAAACGGGTTTACAATGTAATTTATATCATGTTTCATGAAATTAAAAATCGCTTTTGTGATTTTGGACGAAAAAAATGCAGACAGCCAAGGAATGTTATTTCGACCATCTGGTCATAGGAAGCGGCCTCGCGGGGCTTTCCACCGCCCTCATGCTCGCGGAACATCATGCCGGATCCATCGGCATCATCACGAAAAGCTCCATCGACGACTGCAACTCGAAGATGGCGCAGGGCGGCATCGCCTGCGTGACCGACGTCGGCGACACCTTCGAGGAACACCTCGCGGACACGCTTGAAGCCGGGGCGCATCTGTGCAGCCCGCAGGCGGTCATGGACATCGTGCGGCGCGGCCCGGAGCGCATCAAGTGGCTCATCAACGACATCGGCACGCACTTCACCACGCGCGAGGAGATGGGCAAGGCGCCCGCCGAGGCGGGGCACAGCGATTTCGACCTCGGACGCGAGGGCGGCCACCACAAGCGCCGCATCCTCCACGCGGGCGACATCACCGGCGAGGAGGTCGAACGCTCCCTCATCGCCGCCTGCCGCGCCAACCCGGACATCCACGTGCTCGAATACCACGTGGCGATCGACCTCATCAGCACCTGGCACATGGGCTGGATGGGCGAAAACCGCTGCATCGGCGCGTACGCGCTGGACAGCCGCGAGAACGCCGTCGTGGCGATCACCGCGCTCTCCACCACGCTCGCCACAGGCGGCTGCGGCAAGGTCTATCTCTACACCAGCAACCCGGACGTCGCCTGCGGCGCGGGCGTCGCCATGGGCTACCGCGCGTTCGCCAAGATCGCGAACATGGAGTTCTACCAGTTCCACCCGACCATCCTCTTCCATCCGAAAGTGAAGTCGTTCCTCATCAGCGAGGCGCTCCGCGGCGAGGGCGGCGTGCTGAAGATCTCCCGCGACGGCGGCGAGCCGGTCGAGTTCATGCAGGACTACCACCCGATGAAGAGCCTTGCGCCGCGCGACGTCGTGGCGCGCGCCATCGACAACGAACTGAAGCGGTCCGGCCAGACGTGCGCCTGGCTCGACATGCGCTGCCACGACCGCGACTTCCTGCAGCGGCGGTTCCCGAACATCTTCGCGAAGTGCCTGGAGGCGGACGTCGACATGTCGCGCGACCTCATCCCCGTGGTCCCGGCGGCGCATTTCAGCTGCGGCGGCGTGAAGACCGACGTGAACGGCTACACGGGCATCCCCGGGCTGTACGCGGTCGGCGAGACCGCCTGCACCGGACTGCACGGCGCGAACCGACTCGCCAGCAACAGCCTCCTCGAGGCGCTCGTGGTCCCCGCGAACGCCGCCGAGCACATCATGGCGCACATCGACGAACTCCGCAAGGGGCTCGACAACCACAAGGCGCCGCCGTGGTCCAGCGGCGACGCCACGAGCTCCGACGAACAGGTCGTGATCACCCACAACTGGGAGGAGATCCGCAGGTTCATGTGGGACTACGTCGGCATCTACCGCACCAACAAGCGCCTCGAACGCGCCAAGAGCCGCATCGTGAACATCCGGCGCGAGATAGACAAGTACTACTGGGATTTCCACCTCACGAAAGACCTGATCGAACTCCGAAACCTCGCCACCGTCGCCGAGCTCATCATCGACTCCGCCATGAGCCGGAAGGAAAGCCGCGGCCTCCACTTCAACGCCGACTACCCGGACCGCGATCCCTCGCTCGACGGCGTCGACACGATCCTCCAGAAACACTTTTCCCCGATCTCCCGGTAATTTCCACGCATGCCCAAGTTCCTGAAAAATAAAATCGACCCCTACATCATCGACGTCATCGGACGCCTGCGTTCCGCAGGATACGAGACCTACCTCGTCGGCGGCGCGGTCCGCGACATCCTGCTCGACCGCGTCCCGAAGGACTACGACGTCTCCACCGCAGCCACCCCCGAGGAAGTCCGCCGCGTCTTCCGCGACCGCCACACGCTCATCATCGGCAGGCGGTTCCGTCTGGTCCACCTCATCCGCGGACGCGACGTCACCGAGATCAGCACGTTCCGCAAGCGCCCCGAACAGGAAGACCAGGCCGACCGCCCGAAACGCTGCGAGAACGCCCCCGAAAACATGATCTTCCACGACAACGCCTTCGGCACCTCGCGCGACGACGCGTTCCGCCGCGACTTCACCGTGAACGCCATCTTCTACGACCCGATCGACGACAAACTGGTCGACCACACCGGGCTCGGCGTGAGCGACCTCCGCGACGGCATCGTCCGCACCATCGGCGACCCCGCGCTGCGGTTCGAGGAGGACCCGGTGCGCGTGCTCCGCGCGATCAAGCTGGTCGGCCAGTACGGGTTCACCATGGAGCCTGAGACGGGGAAAGCCGTGCGCGCCTCGCTGGACCTGATCCTCCACGCCTCGCCGTCGCGCCTCTCGCTCGAACTCGAAAAGATACTCCGCAACTCCTACACCGGCGCCATCCTGAAGGCGTTCCACGAGTACGGCTTCCTGAAATATTTCCTGCCCGAACTCGACGCCGTCTTCGAGACGCCGCAGACGGACTACGCGCTTCAGCTGCTCGCGTTGCGCGGCGAACGCATCCGGTCCGGCATCTTCCGCGCGAGCCTGTCCACCGCCGTCGCCATGGTCGCGCTGCCGTTCGCCGAAGCCGAGATCGGGCAGACGGAGCGCGGCGGGCTCTGGGAATACTACATGGGCGTCGAAAGCGACCTCCGGCACATCATCCTGAGGCTGTTCCACCCGCTCGTCCTGACCCACCGCACCACGTCCGACGCCGTGAACAACCTGCTCATGCAGATCCGGTTCAAGACGCACCGCAGGCTGCATTCCTTCGCCGACCGCAAGGGCTACCCCGGCGCGCGCGAATTCGCAATCATCCAGAACATCCTCGCCTGGCACATCCCCGATTTCGAGGACAGCTGCCCGCTCCCGGTCCGTTCCTCCGGCGCGCCGAAAAAACGCCGCCGCGGGCATCGCGGAGGCCGCCGCGGCGGAAACGGCAACGCGGATCCGGCGCAGGACGCGCAGACCGTGCACGCCGCCGCGCAGGCGGCGGAATCCGAATCCGTTACCGAATCAGAAAGGGACTTCAACGAATGAAACACGCTTTCTTTTCAACCGTGCTTGCCGGGCTCGTGCTGGCGTCCGCGGCGGTCCTCTCCGCGGCGGAAGTCGGCGGCATCGTGACCCCGGCGAAAGACCTCGGCAAACTCTCCCTCGTGGCGGGGACCGTCCCGAAGACGGAGACTTCGCTTCAGGTATTCCTTTTCTTCGACCCCGCGCTGCCCGGCGCGAAGGACGTCCTCCGCATGGCCGATTCCATCTACGAGCAGTCGCTGGAGAATAAGGCGAAGCCCGCCTCGTTCTGCGCGATCTCCCGCATGGGGAAGGCGCGCACCGCCGCGCTGGAGCTTTCGAAGTTTCGCATGCCCGTCTACGGCGACGACCGCGGCGACGTCTATCCCGAGTTCGCGGGGACCGAGGTCGTCATCCCGTTCGCCATCGTGGTGGACGGCGGCAAGATCGTGTGGAAGGGCGCGCCGCAGGAGCTGGAGAACGTGATCCGCGACCTCCAGACGGACAAGTTCAGCTTCGATTCCCAGCTGAAACTGGAGATCATGCACAAGGACCTGCAGAACGCGATCCAGACCGGGCTGTCCGCCGTCATCCTCTCCACCGCCGACAAGATCCTCGCGCTCCGCCCCGACGACCAGATCGCGATCCAGGCGAAGCTTTTCGTCTTCGAGAGCACGGGCCGCATCCGGGAGAACAACGCCGCCGTGCAGGCGATCGCCGCCAAGGTGAAGGACAACGTGAACGTGCGCCTGCTCCTGCTCGGTTACTACGAGCGAACCGGCGAGATGGAGAAGTTCTCCGCCGACCTGAAGGCCGCGTTCAGGGACTTCGCCGCGTCCCCGACCGCCCAGTCCCGGCTGCTCGCCTACGCCTTCGAACAGGCCCCGTTCGGCTGGATCCCGCCCCGGGAGGTCGTCGACGCCGCCGCGTCCGTGAAGAAAGCCTACGCGGGCACGGGCGGCTCCAGCGAGGCGTTCTCCTGCGAATTCTCCGCGCGCGCCGCCTACCTCGCGCAGGATATCGACGCCGCGATCGAGGACCAGACGCGCGCCGTGTCGCTCTTCGCCGGGACCGAATTCCTCGACGAGGCGAACCAGGCTCTTTCCTTCTATCGGAACGTGAAGGCGCTGAAGGCGAATCCGTGACCGCGCCATGAGCACGAAGTTCGTCCTTTTCTCCGACATCCACGAACACGCGGTCTTTTCGTGCCGCGCCCTGCTCGACAAACGTTTCTTCGGGCTGATGAACTCGACGTTCTGCCGGCACGGCGACTACCGCATGGAACGCATCGACGCCGCCGTCCGCACGATCCTGGATCCCCTGCGGCCCGACCTCGTGATCTTCACGGGCGACGCCGTCAGCACGTCCGATCCGCGCGAATTCGAGGCGGCGCTGAAACGGCTCCGTCCGCTGGTCGATTCCGGCATCCCGATCCTATTCTCGCCCGGCAACCATGACCGCTACGTGCGCGACCGCGCCTGCCGCGAGGCGTTCGAGCGTTTCCGCGCCGAGCTCACGAAACACTGTCCCATGGCGCTTCCCGGCGTGTACGAAACGCCCGAACTGCGCTTCGTTGTGACCGACTGCGCGCGCCCGTTCACGCCCGTGCTGTCCTGCGGCGAGATGACGCCGGAGACGGCGGATTTCCTGAAACGCGAGGCGGCGAAGGACGATCCGCGGCCGCTCGTCTGCGTGGGACACTTCCCGCTGCTCGGCAACGATGACTGGAAGTCGTTCCGGCACCGTCTGATCGGCGGCGGGCGCGCGACCGCGCTGCTGAACGCCGGGAAGATCGCGCTTTCCGTGGCGGGGCATATCCATGCGCCGTTCCAGCGGCTCGACGCGCGCGGCCGTGGCGAGCTTGTCGTCGGCTCCCTCACGAAAAAAGACATCCTTCGGGAGATCACGTTCGACAACGGCGTCTTCACCGTGCGCGACCTGAACTCGGCTGGGGAGGCTGTGCCTCCACTGTCATAGCGTCCGGCTTCGCTCGGACACACACGGAATGTATCGAGTAGCGCCTTGCTTCGCAACGGCACAGGGGAGGGCATGTGCGCGAGCGGAGCCGCGCACTACTTTGACACACGCAGTGTGTTGCGTTCCCAGAAGACGCCGTCCTCATAGCCCTGGATCGTTTTGTCGTCGTCCGCGCGGTGAAGGCGTTCGAGCGCGAGGCAGCAGTAGTCGCGGTCCTGTTCGACGGCGGTGAACGAGCGTCCGAGCTTCTTCGCCGTGACGGCTGTCGTGCCGCTGCCGGAGAAGGGGTCGAACACGACGTCCCCGGGATCGGTCGAGGCGAGTATGAGTTTCGCAATCAGCTTTTCGGGTTTTTGCGCCGGGTGGTCGGTGTTTTCCGGCATCGACCAGAACGGCACCGAGACGTCGTCCCAGAAATTCGAGGCTCCGGTGAGGCGGAATTTCCCGCCGGATTCCTCGCTCCAGTCCTTCGGGCGTCCGTTCTCGCGGTACGGCGCGATCACCCTGCGTTTCATGCGGACGGCGTCGGCGTGGTAGACTGCGGCGTCCTCCGGCGGCGCGACGGCGTACCAGATGTCCTCGCAGGCGTTTTTCCAGTTGGTCCCGGCGGCGCGTCCCTTCTCGCGCTGCCAGGTGATGCGGTTCCGCACGATGAAATGCTGCCGCAGGATCTCGAAGCACGCCGCGCTGCATTTCCAGTCGCAGCACAGATACACCGCGCCGCCGGGGCGGACCAGACGCCGCACGAGCGGCATCCAGGACGCCAGATAATCGCGGTAGGCATCCTCGGAACGGCTCCGGAAGACCGAGCCGTTGAACGTTTTCGTGAGGTTGTACGGCGGGTCGAGCAGCGCCATGGCGGCGAATCCCTCCGGCAGACGCGGCATGACCGCCGTGCAGTCGCCGCAGAACACGCGGTTCGCGGCGGCGTCCGCGGACAGACCGGCGTCCGGCGCGGGCGCGATCTCGCGCGCCAGCTGTTCCTTCCGGTCGTCGCTCAGCGTGATCGTTCGGTTGTTTTTTGCGCGGAGTTTCGTGCCCATGGTCAGGACCTGATCACCTGTCAATTCCCCGCGAGCCGCCGGAGACTTTCGTTTTGTTCGCGCAGGTCGTAAAGAATGCGGCGATGTAGAAGACGAGCAACAGCCCGACTCCGGCGAGGATCGACGCCGGTCCCAGGACGGAATACAACTTTTCCACATAACGGTCAAGCGGCATCAGATAGATCGCCGCCGCGGCGGAACAGACGCCGAACAGAATGAACAGGCAGAAAGATTTTGCCGGTTTGATGAAGATGCCGAAGTCGAGGTATTTGTAGTACGAGATCAGGAACCAGTAATACCGGGCGGCATAGAGCCAGAGCGAGAGCAGAAGGATCGCATGGGACAGGCGTTCGCAGAGCCGGTCTTTCAGCACGAACAGAAACAGCACGGCGAACACCGGCACGGCGAGCGCGGGGATGAACAGAAGCAGGAGGTTCAGCCCCTTCGAAAAACGTTTTACGCGGTCCGGGATTTTGAACCGGCACAGGGCGATGCTTTCGGCGAGAAGCGCCCCCGCGAGCAAGGCAGGCGCTGCCAATGCGATCAGTATCTTCATCTCATCCCCTCGAGAGCATCCGCACGCGGTTCAGGAGGTCAGGGCTGTTTCTGCCCTTTTCCCTTGTATTCCTCGTACAGGCCGCCGTACTTGGAAACGAGCATTACGCCGTCGCTGCGGACCGCGTAACGGCAGTTGCCGACATGGTTGACGTCCTTGTCTTCGACGAGGACAAAGGGCTCATCGGCGGCTTTCTTGCCTCTGCCGTGGTAGACGTAGTGGTCCGAACCGTATTTCGCCGCGGGCGCGGGCTTTTCGGGCAACTCCGCGGGGAATGCTCCGTCGTTGAGCTCCGCGTACTCGATGCAGACGATATGGTAGTTGCGGAGACAGTCGCGGCAGGCGCTGCGCGCGAATTCCTCGGCGGGGCGTCCGCTGCCCATCGGGATGGAGAAGACCAGCGCAGCTCCGAGCGCGGGGAGGATTTTCAGCACGTTGCGCTGCCAGTGGCGTTCCGCCTGCTGCATCAGGAAGATCGTGATGCCGACCGCCACAAGGAGCGTGAACTGGAACGGGACGCGGGTCAGGACCGCCTTGTTCATGACCAGGAACTCCTGCCAGCGGAAGAAGGTCTCAACGTCGGAGAAGCTGCCTTTGTGTGCATTGAGCCGCGAAAGCACGAAGCCGGAGTTCATGACGAACAGGAAAATGAGCGACAGGAAAAGGAAGATGTAGGGATACGCGTAGATGGTCGTGAAGAGCAGCTTGAGGTTTTCGCGGATCCCGGAGGGGGACAGATTGAGGAAATGGAAATGGTGGTGCCGGTGATGGTGGTGATGATGGTGGTGATGCTCGCCGTGCTTGTGCTCGCCGTGTTTGTGCTTGTATTCGGGATCCGTGTCGGCAAGGTTGCCGGTCTTGACGTCAGGGGAAGCGGCATTTCCCGAGGCGGGAACAGCGGAGATCGCCTGAGCGGGTTCGGAGGCTTTCTTATCTTCTGGCAGATCGGTGTTTTGCGACATGGAGAAATCTCCTGATTGATATGGTGTTTCGCGGAAGTATCCCGGGGGAACGATGCGTCCGCTTCGCTGATGTTCGAAAAGTCTTAAAACTATAATATAGATTGAAAAATGATTTTTGCAAGAAGCTTGAGGCGGAAAAACAGCCTTTTTCCGGAAAAACGGATCAGCGGGAGGTTTTGTCCGAATTGCCTCCGGGGCTGCCGGAATCCGCCCTGACCTTTGCCTGTTCCGCCAGCCAGTCCGCCAGCTCCGGTTCGATCTCGCGCAGCGGCAGCATCACGAAATCGCGCCGCGCGGCCTCGGGATGCGGCACGGTCAGGTCCGGCAGGCGGACCGTCTCCCGTCCGAACGTGATGATGTCGAGGTCGAGCGTGCGCGAAACATGGTGCGCGTGGTCGTTCGGGCGTCCGTTGTCCGCCTCGATCTTTTGGCAGAGCCGGAGCAGATCGTGCGCCGTGCCGTCCCAGAACCCGGACAGTGCGGCGTTCGTGAACACCGGGGCGCCGGGCTCGCAGCCGACGGGCTCGGTCCGGAGCGGAGACGAAAAACGCCGGATGCGGAATCCGGCGTTGGAAAGTGCTTCGCATGCCCGGCGGAAAGCGGCGGGGACGTCCCCGAGATTTCCGCCGAGCGCGATGACGCAGAGGGTTTCTGCCATCAGCAGTCGAACGTGAAGGCGTTGATCGCGTTGACGACCTCGGAAATCTCCTTGACGAGCTCGGCCGGGATCGCGCTTTCCGCGTTGATGGCGAGGATCGAGTGGGAGTTTTCGAGGCTGTGCGGAGCGCGGACGTCGGTGATGTTGATGTTGTTCTTGCCGAGGACGCCGGCGATCTTGCCGATGATGCCGGGTGCGTCTTCGTATTCGACGAAGAGGTAGTTTCCGGCGGGGTGGATGTAGATGCCGTCGAAGGAGTTGATGCGGGAGACCATGAGCCTGCCTTCGGCGATGGTGCCGCGGATGGAGATGCGCTCGGACCCGGCGATGAAGTCGATCGTGATGGCTTCGCCGTAGTGCTTGCTCTCGTCGACTTCGCGGACGACGAACTGGATGCCGCGGGATTCGAGGAGCTTCAGCGCCTCGTCCGCGCCGCTGAATGCGTCGAACTGCGGGCAGATGGCGGCGGTGACCGGGGCGATCATCCACTTGGAGAACTGGTGGAGCTTGCCGTAGCAGCTGAGCTCGATCTTGGAGACCGCGCGTCCGTTCAGGTACGCCACGCCGAGACCGGCGAGCACGGAGGCGAGCTTCTGGTAGTTCTCGTCGAGTCCGTCCGGCACGCCCTTGTTCACGACGCAGGCGGTCACGCCGTCCTCGAAGTATGCGACGGTCTGGTCGGCGGCGCGCTTGGCGGCGAGGAAGTTGGCTTCCTTGGTGCTGGCGCCGAGGTGCGGGAGCATGATGTCGGCGATGTCGGCGACGGACTTGTCGCCCGCGGCGTCCTTCGCGTAGACGTCGTTGCAGAAGATCAGGTCCTTTTCCTGCTTGGCGGCGCGGATGGCTTCCTCGTCGACGATGCCGGCGCGGGCGCAGTTCACGAGCATGGCGCCCCTCTTCATGAGGCCGAGCAGCTTGGCGTTGACCATGCCGCGGGTCTTGTCATTTTCCGGGATGTGCAGGGAGACGATGTCGGACTGGGCGAAGACTTCCTCGACCGTGCAGAGCTGCGCGCCGAGGTGGGCGGCGAGGTCGGCGGAGAGAACGGGGTCGTAGGCGAGGATCTTCACGTCGAAGCCGGAGAGACGCTTGATGAGCAGGCGGCCGATGTTGCCGAGGCCGAGGATGCCGACGGTCTTGCCGGTCAGCTCGCGGCCCATGAAGCTCTTCTTCTCCCACTTGCCGGCGCGGGTGGACTGGTCGGCGGGGACGAGCTTGCGGTAGGCGGCGAGGATCAGGGCGATGACTTCCTCCGCGACGGCGTTGGAGTTCGCGCCCGGGGTGTTCATGACGTCGATGCCGAGCTTGCGGGCGTGGCGGATGTCGATGTTGTCGAAACCGGCGCCGGCGCGGACGACCAGCTTCAGGTCCTTCAGTCCGTCCATGATCTCGGGCGTGACCTTCTCGCTGCGGACGATGATCGCGGATGCGTCGGAGTTCTCGGCGGCCAGATCGGCCAGCTGGACGTCCGGGTTCTGGACCACGGTGAAGCCGTGTTCGCTCAGGATTTTTTCAACGACCTTGTCGAGTTTGGTGGGAATGAGGACTTTTCTCATGCTTGTCTCCTTGTGCGCCTTCACGCACGGTTGCGGTTGTCCAAAAAAACTTGGAGCATATAATATACACCGTGTGCGTGAAACTTTCCACCCGGTTTCGCCAAATAGTGCGCTTTTGCCGCGAAAACGGGCGGCGAAACGGAGAACCTGCCAGACGCGCGCCGTCAGATGCCCAGACGGTCCTGCCGCATCAGCTCCGCGTCGCGGAAATCCATGCCCGGCGTGTAGCCGTCCAGCGGCAGGACGAGCGTGTGGACCGCGTCCAGGATCCAGTCCGGCTGCGGATAGTAGCTCTTTTCCAGCTCGGGACACGGCGAGATCTCGTTCGGCGCGCCGATCGCGACGGGCGGCGCGTCCAGGTCGTCGAAACAGTACCGCGCGATGCGGGCGGCGAGCGTCTGAATCCAGGAGCCGCGTTCGCAGGCGTCCGACACGATCAGGATGCGCCCGGTCTTCCGCACGGACCGCACGACAGGTTCGAAATCGAACGGCACGAGCGACCGCGCGTCGATGACCTCGGCGGAGAGATGATATTCCTGTTCGAGGCGTTCCGCCGCCCGCATGGCGGGATAGAGCGCGGGGCCGACCGTCAGGATCGTGAGATCGTCTCCGGCGCGCTTCACGTCGGGCGTCCCGAGCGGGATCTCGTAATCCTCCTCCGGCACGCCGCCCGCGCGGAACGTCTCCGGCGTATCGTACAGCCGCTGGCTTTCGAAGAATACGACCGGGTCGGTCCCGGCGAGCGCGGCCGCCAGCATGCCCTTTGCGTCGTACGGGGTCGCCGGATAGACGACCTTCAGTCCGGGGATATGCGCGCAGAGGGCGGTCCAGTCCTGCGCGTGCTGTGCGCCGTATTTCGCGCCCACGGAGACCCGCAGGACCACCGGCATTTTCAGCATGCCCGCCGACATCGCCTGCCATTTCGAGAGCTGGTTGAACACCTCGTCCCCGGCGCATCCGATGAAATCGCTGTACATGAGCTCGATCAGCACGTGCCCGCCGCACATCCCGCAGCCGACCGCCGTCGCGACGATCGCCGCCTCGGAGATCGGCGCGTTGAAGAGCCGATGGTAGGGCAGGGCTTCGGTCAGCCCGGTGTACACGCCGTACGCGCCGCCCCAGTCGCGGTTGTCCTCGCCGTAGATGACGAGCCTGTCGTCGGCGTACGCCCTGTTCAGGATCGCCTCGAACAGCGCGTCGCGCAGCGTGAACGCCTTCAGTTTGGAGACCGGATTGCCCGCGGCGTCCAGGTAAAACCGCGTTTTCTCCGCGAGCTTTTTCCGCCTCGCGTTCGCTTCGACCGGCTGCGTGACGTCGCGCCCGACGACCGCCGGGTGCGCTTCGGTGCGCCCGTTCGAGAAATTGTATTTGCGGAAAGCGTCGGGTTCCCTCACGGGATCGGGGCGCGGCGAGACCGCCGTGTCCGCCGCCAGTCGCGTGAGGCGCGTGACATGTTCGACGATTCGGGCGTCCGTCTCCTCAAAATCATCAGACGAAACAAGTCCCGCCGCTTCAAGGTCCCGCCTCAGCGCAAGGATCGAATCCGCCTTGCGCCATTCCTCGATCTCCTCCTGCGAACGGTACGAATTCGCGTCCGTGGCGGAGTGCCCGGCGTAACGGTACGTGATCGTCTCCAGGAAGACCGGGCCCCGGTTCGCCTCAATGAGCGCGCGTTTCCGGCGGAAGGCGTCGACCACCGCCAGCGGGTTATAGCCGTCGATGCGTTCCGCGTGCATGGCTTCCGGGTTCACGCCCGCCGCTACCCGCGCGGCGCAGCCGTACGCCATCGTCTCGCCCGAGGTCTGCCCGCCCATGCCGTAGCAGTTGTTGATGCAGTTGAAGATGACCGGCAGTCCGCCGCGGTATCCTTTCTCCCACAGCATGTCGAACTGGTCCATGGCGGCGAAGTTCATCGCCTCCCACACAGGGCCGCGCCCCAGCGCGCCGTCGCCGAAATTGCACACCACGAGCCCGCCGCTCCGGGTCACTTTCCGGTACAGCGCCGCGCCCGCCGCGATCCCCGCCGAGCCGCCCACGATGGCGTTGTTCGGGTAGATGCCGAACGGAGGGAAGAAGACGTGCATGGAGTTTCCGTGGCCGCGGTTGAATCCGTTTGCGCGCCCGAAGACCTCGCAGATGAACCCGTACAGCAGGAAATCCGCCGCGAGCTCGCGGATGCTGTTGCTTTTTGCGTCTTTCTCCGCGACGCGCAGGATGTCCGGCCGCGACTTCATGATGCGGTCGAGCTCATCCTCGCTCAGCGTCCGGATCGCGCGGAATCCGCGCGCCAGGAATTCGCCGTGGCTGCGGTGCGACCCGAAGATGATGTCGTCGCTGTTCAGCGTGAACGCCATGCCGACTGCCGCCGCCTCCTGTCCGGCGGAGAGGTGCGCCGGGCCGGTGTAGCAGTATTCGACGCCGTTGTAGTTTTTGACCGTGCGGACGCCGTAGATCATCGTCTCGACCTCGCGGATGTACCGCATGTCGAGGTAGATGCTCCTCAGTTCCTCCGGCGAAAAAGTCTTCAATTCCTCCTCGAAAGACCTGTTGTACCGGTTCAGCGGGATCTCCGGCATTTCCAGCCGTCCGGCCCGCCTCAGGTCCGAGGGATGGATGATCTGTGTCTTCGGCATCGCGTCATTCCGTTTTTCAAAGCTCCGTCAGTGCGGCGTCGCGCAGGACTTCCGCCACGGTCGGATGCGGGAACACCGTTTGCGCGAGGTCGGCGGCGGTCATGCGCCGCGCGACCGCCACTGCCATCGCGGGGATGATCTCCGACGCCGGGTTGCCGAGCATGCACGCGCCGAGGATGATGCGCTTCTCCCCGTCCAGCACCAGCTTCATGATGCCGTTTCCGCCCTCGTTTTCCGCCTGGTACCGCCCGCTGAAGAGCAGCGGCAGCTTGACCGTCTTCACGGTCATGCCTTTTTCCGCCGCGGTCTCCTCGGTCTCGCCGACGGACGCCGCTTCCGGGTTCGTGTAGATCACCGACGGGATCGCGTCGTAGCGCATCGTGTCGTCGGCGCCGCGGATCACGTTCACCGCCACTTCCGCCTCGCGGTACGCCGTGTGCGCCAGCATGGAAATTCCGTTCGCGTCCCCGGCGGCGAACACGCCCGGCACGTTCGTCCGCATTTTCTCGTCCGTGCGGATGCCGCCGTTCGCGACGAGCTCGACCCCGAGCGATTCCAGCCCGATTCCCCGCGTGTTCGGCTTGCGTCCTGCGGCGACCAGGATCTTGTCGGCTTCCAGTTCGAACTCGTCTCCGTTCGGCTTCACGCCGCGGACGCGTCCCGCCTCGACCGACTGGATTCGGCTCCCGGTCAGGAATTTGACTCCGCGCGCCGTGTAGTTCCGCTGAAGCAGCGCGGCGATGTCGCGGTCGATGCGCCCGCCGATGCGGTCGAGCATCTCGACGACCGTCACGTCCGACCCGGCGGAGTTGAAGTACGACGCCATTTCCAGCCCGATCGCGCCCGCGCCCATCACGACCAGTTTCGAGGGGATCTCCCTCATCGACAGGATTTCCCGGTTCGTGACCGCGAATCCGTCCGCGAGCGCCTCTTTCAGCCCGGGGACCGGCGGGACCGAGGCGGAGGACCCGGTCGCGATCAGCACGTTTTTTCCGGCGAACGTCTCGCCGCCCGCCTCGATCACGAACTCGCCCGCCTCGTTTCTGCCCGCCAGCGCGCCGTTTGCTCGCACGACGTCCGCGCGCGCCTTCTTCATCTGCATTTCCACGCCCGCCACGAGCTTCTTCACGATCCTGTCCTTGCGCGCCACCACGAATTCATGGTCCAGCGAGGCTTCCTTTGCCGTCACGCCGTATTTCTCCGCGCCGCCCTTTGCATAGTCGTACAGCTTCGCCGAATACAGCATCGTCTTGGTCGGGATGCACCCTTCGTTGAGGCAGACGCCGCCCAGCGCATTCCCTTCGAAAACCGCGGCGCTCAGCCCGAAATGCCCCGCCCGTTCCGCCGCGCGGAATCCCGCGGGGCCGCCGCCCAGGATCAGTAAGTCGTATGTCATGGTTTCATCCTTGTGTTATGAGGTTATGTGAGGTTGTTTTTGTTTCGTTTCATGGTTCGGTCCCGCCCGGTTCGAGCCGGACCGCGAGTTCGTTCAGGAAGACCGCCGCCCGGAGCGCGTCGGCTCCCGCGCGGTCGTAGGCGAGCGTCAGCCGGATCGCCGGATACACCTCGTGCCCGCCTTGTCTGCCGGTCTTCGCCTGCATGGTGACGGCGCCGATGCCGAGCGCGCAGAGTTCCGGCGGCGTCAGCTCCGGCGTGAAGAAGTCCGTCCCGTATCCGCTCAAATCCGCCACGGTGAACGTTCCCTCCTGAAATTCCTGCGGTTTCGAGGCGAATACTCTGCATCGTTCGGCGGCGTTCCGCATCAGCGCGGCAAGTTCGTCCGCCGTGTATGCTTCCGCGCACCGGATGACCGGCTTCAGCGTGCCGCGCGGCGTTTCCACGGTCAGGCGCAGATGGACTGTTTGATACTCGTAAATGCGGTCGCCGTGCCGCCGGATGTTCATGCCGGGCATCCTGACAAGGAGCTGCGCCAGTTCGCGGCAGACCGCCGCGCCGGGCGTGAGCCCGTTTCGAGGCGTGCATTGGGCCAGGATCTTCCGGGCGTCGACCAGGCGGCTGGCAAATCCGGTCTGACCTGTCCTGCCTTCCGGCATTCTCCTTGCGTTGACGCGGTCATCCTGCGTCAGCGGCCGCCCGGGATAGATCCCCCTCGTTTTTCGGACGGAGCCATTCCCGGAGAATGCGCGGTCCGCATTCCATACGTCGCGTTCGATGATGCGTCCTTCCGGCCCGCTTCCCGACTGCATCAGGTTCAAGTCCAATCCGAGCTCGTCCGCCTTTTTCTTCGCGCGCGGCGAGATCCTTCGCGCCGGGGAGGGGGCGGGTCGAACATGGACGCTGTCCGGGGCGGCGGCCGGTTCGAGAGGTTCCGTTTTGCCTGTCTCCGCCTCGCCCCGTGCCTCAACGCCTTTTCCCGCCGCATCCGTCCCGTTCAGCAGCGCTTCCAGTTCGGTTCCCTCGAAGTCTCCGGTGTCGGACAGGATGCCGACCGGGCTTCCGACTGCCGCCTCCTCGCCTTCTCCGGTCAGGATGCGCACGAGGAACCCGTCCGACTCCGCTTCGTACTGAAACGTCGCCTTGTCGGTCTCGAGCGAAAAAACGGGCTGCCCCTTGCAAACGCGGTCCCCCCCGCGGACCAGCCATTTGGACAGGATCGCGCTTTCGTCGGATACGCCCATCTGGGGCATCCTGATCGTGCTCAGCATGGTTCGGGACCGGTTCCGTTCAAATTCAGATCACGTGGACTCCCGCCGCGCGGAACGCCGCCTTGATGGATTCCGGCGCTTTCGAGTCCGTTATGAACGTGTCGATGTCGGACAGTTGCGCGAACGTGAACGGCAGGATCGAGTTCAGTTTCGAGCTGTCCATCATCATGATCACCCGACGCGCGGATGCGATGACCGCGCGCTTCAGCACGCATTCGTGCTGGCCGCCGACGGAAAACCCGGTCGCCTCCGTGTACCCGGACGCGCACATGAACGCCGTGTCGATGTTGAGCGTCTTGAGCTGGTCCAGCACGTTCAGCCCCGAAATCGAGATCGTTTTGCGCTGGAGCGTCCCGCCCAGCAGGATGACCGTCGGGTTCTTTTTCTTGAGCACGATCTCGATCCCGATGTTCGGCGCGGACGTGGTGATGATCAGGTTGCGGTCCGGCAGCTCGCGCGCCAGCATCATCGCGGTCGATCCGGCGTCCAGGTACATGCTGATGTCCGTTTCGACCAGCGCCGCCGCCTTCGCCGCGATCTCCTGCTTCAGGTCGCAGTTCCGTTTTTCGCGTTCGCCGTACATGCCCACGCTCACTTCGTAGCTCGTCGGCATGATGCGCGCGCCCCGTTTCGTGCGGATGAGGAACCTCCGCTGCTCCAGGAACTCCAGGTCCCTGCGGATCGTCATTTCCGACCAGTCGGAAAACTCCTTCGCGAGCTCGGACAGTGTCACGTCGCTTTTGCGTTCGATGTAGCGTTTGATGGCTTCCTGTCTTTCTTTCATCGGTCGTTCCTTTGCTTGGTTGGAGAGTAGAGAGTATTTGAGTTCGGTTTGAGTTCCGGACCGGAATCAGGCGCAATGTGGGGAAAAAACCGCGTGTGATTCGGCGTTGAGGGAGGATGGCGCAATGTTTGTGCGCGTTTCCTTTCGTGCAACATATTAATGTATCACGTGTTGTGCGCGATGTCAAACATTTGTTGTGAATAATTCACAGTTTTGCGCCGTTTCTGTCAGAAAAATGTTGAATTGAGCTCGGCTCCTCTTTTCCTGTTGGTCGCGGACGGATTCCTGCGTTCCGTGGTGCATTGTCCCGGATGAACACGGATTGCGTTCTGCGCGACATAGGACGTATCAGATAGCGCGCCGCGCGTACGGGTATGCTGGGGCTGAGGCGGCGGGAGCCGGTCGCGTATGTTCAAGGCATTGTCCGCAACCTGTTTCGTGGCGTCCGGGGCGGGGCGGATATATTTCAGTTTTTTTGAGGATTTTTCGCGGGAAGGGCTTGACAAAGCCCGGTTTTGGGTGTATTTTATATGATATCGGTTCTGAAAAGTGCCGGTGTTCTCCTCAAAAGCGAGAAAGAAGCTTCGGATTCCGTGGCGGGATACGGAGCACGGTGTCGAAGAAAATTCGAAAAA
>CACZEK010000011.1 GCA_902780135.1 uncultured bacterium | reverse complement strand
CAGGGCAATTCCTTCAGCTCCGCGCTCGACATGCCGGCTGCCGCGGCCGCGTACGCGGATTCCGTGCAGGACAAGCTCTTCGGCGAGTCCGGCAACGGCCTGCTCGCAAGCCTGTAAATCGTTTCTCCGAAACGGACCAGGCCCCCGCTCCGATTCCCGGCGCGGGGGCTTTTTTTGTAAAAACATGCGGATTTGAGTTGAAAAACGCCCGAAAGCATGGTATTGTATGGGATACTGTTTTTAGTTATTAACGTATGAGCGGCGAAACAAGGAGCGCATTATGAATTCCAACAACTGGAAACCCGAAACCCAGGCCGTCCACTGCGGCTGGACCCCGAAGAACGGCGAACCCTGCCAGCTTCCGATCTTCCAGAGCACGGCATACAAATACAACGACGCGCAGAGCGTCGCCGACCTCTTCGACCTCAAAGCCGACGGATTCTTCTACACGCGCCTTGCGAACCCGACCGTGGCGGCGCTCGAGACCAAGATCGCCGCGATGGAAGGCGGCGTGGCGGCCGTGGGCGTGACCTCCGGCCAGACCGCGAACATGCTCGCGATCATGAACGTCTGCCCGAGCGGCGGGCACGTGCTCGCCAGCGCGGCGCTCTACGGCGGCACCGTGACGCTCTTCACCATGACGCTGAAGCGCATGGGCGTGGACGTGACCATGGTCCCGCACGACGCGACCGCGGACGAGATCGTGGCGGCGGCGCGCCCGAACACCCGCGCGCTCTTCGCCGAGACCCTGACGAACCCGAGCGTGTGCGTGCTGGATTTCGCCGCGTACTCCGAAGCCGCGAAACGCCTCGGCGTGCCGCTGATCGTCGACAACACGTTCGCCACGCCCTACCTGTGCCGCCCGTTTGACTACGGCGCGGACATCGTGACGCACTCCGCCACGAAGTACCTCGACGGCCACCAGACGAGCATCGGCGGCATCATCGTGGAGAAGGGCGACTTCAACTGGTCGAACGGCAACTTCCCCGAATTCACCGAGCCGGACGTGAGCTACCACGGCCTCATCTATACGAAGGATTTCCCCGCCGCGCCGTTCTCCACCAAGCTCCGCGTGCAGTGGGTCCGCGACTCCGGCGCGATCCTGCCGCCCATGAACGCCTTCCTCATCAACCTCGGCATGCAGACGCTCGCGCTCCGCATGGACCGCCACAGCGAAAACGCGCTGGAAATGGCGAAGTTCCTGAAGGCGCATCCGAAGGTCGCGTGGGTCAACTACCCCGGCCTGGAGGACAGCCCCGAACACGAACGCTGCAAAAAGTATCTGAAGGCGGCGAGCGGCGTGCTCTGCTTCGGCGCGGTCGGCGGCAAGGAGGCCAGCGTGCGCGCGATCGACTCCCTGAAGCTCGCCTCCATCGTGGTCCACGTGGCGGACGTCCGCACCATGGTGCTGCACCCCGCCAGCATGACCCACCGCCAGCTTTCCGACGAACAGCTTGCGGCGGCGGGCGTGCCTCCGGACCTCATCCGCCTGTCCGTCGGCATCGAGAACATCGACGACATCAAGGCCGATTTCGAACAGGCCCTGGCGAAGATCTGAACTGAACAGCCGGAACGACGCATGAGAGTGCTGCTTCAGCGGGTCCGCAAGGCGTCCGTGACCGTGTCCGGCGAGACCGTCGGCGCGGTCGGGCACGGCGTGCTGCTGTTCGTCGGCGTTACGCACGGCGACACGCGCGCCGACGCCGACTGGCTCGCGAAAAAGGCCGCCGGGCTCCGCATCTTCGAGGACGACGCCGGAAAGATGAACCGTTCCCTGCTGGACATCGGCGGGGACGCGCTCGTGGTGTCGCAGTTCACGCTCTACGCCGACTGCCGCAAGGGACGCCGCCCGGGATTCGACCTGGCGGGCGATCCGGCGGCCGCCAGCCAATTATACGAATATTTCGCGGAACGCCTGAAAGCGGAGGGCGTCGGGCGCGTGGAGACCGGACGGTTCGGCGCGGACATGCTCGTCTCGCTCGAAAACGACGGCCCCGCGACGTTCCTGCTCTCCCATCCGTGGGAATACTCCGTGACGACGAATCCGAACGGGGAGGGCGACGAATGAGCCTCTGCAGCCTCGCTCTGCTCGGTTCCACCGGGTCCATCGGCAAAAGCGCCCTCGCGGTCGCCCGCGCCCTGCCGGACCGCATCCGCGTTTCCCTGCTTGCCGCGGGGAGGAACTGGGAACTTCTGGCGGAACAGGCGCGCGAGTTCCGCCCGGACTGCGTTTGCCTGGAGGACGCCGCGCATCTGGACGACCTCCGCGCCGCGGTCCCCGCCGGATGCAAGGTCGTTTCCGGACGCGAACCGCTCTGCGAAGCGGTCGCCGCGCCGGAGATTTCGACCGTGCTGTGCGCCATCGTGGGCACGGGCGGGCTTTTCCCGACCCTGTCGGCGATCCGGGCGCACAAGACGATCGCGCTCGCCAGCAAGGAAGTCATGGTCATGGCGGGACGCCTGGTCACGGACGAGGCGAAGGCGAACGCCGCCCGCATCCTGCCCGTCGACAGCGAGCACAGCGCGCTTTTCCAGTGCCTGGAGGGACGCCGTCCGTCCGAGGTGGCGCAGCTCATTCTGACCGCCAGCGGCGGACCGTTCCGCAATACGCCCGTGTCCGAGATGGACCGGATGACGTGGGAACAGGCTCTGGCGCATCCGACGTGGTCGATGGGGCCGAAAGTGACGGTCGACTCCGCGTCGCTGATGAACAAGGCGCTGGAGATGATCGAGGCGCGCTGGCTTTTCGACGTGGAGGCCCCGCGCATCGAAGTGCTGGTCCATCCGCAGAGCATCGTGCATTCGCTCGTGCGGTTCCGCGACGGCGCACTGATGGCGCAGATGAGCCGGCCGGACATGCGGTTCCCCATCCAGTACGCGCTGACCTGGCCGGAGCACACGGCGTCCGATCTGCCCGCGCTCGACCTGGCGGAGATCGGGGAACTCACATTCGAGCGTCCCGACGAATCGCGGTTCCCGTCGCTCGGATTCGCCCGCGCCGCGCTCGAGGCGGGCGGCGCTCTGCCCGCGATCCTGAACGCGGCGAACGAGATCGCGTTCGAACGGTTCCGCGCGGGGACCATACGTTTTACGGACATCTGGAAGATCGTGGAGCGGACGATGGACGCGCTGGGACGGTGCGGCGACGAGACGCTCGACGCGGTCCTGGAGGCGGACGCCCGGGCGCGCGAGTACGCCCGCGGGATTGTCCTGCCGGTCTTAACCTGAATTGAATCTGAAAAGGAGATTTTGAAGATATGGAAACCCTGATCCTGATCGCATCGGTCGCGCTGATGGTGATCTTTTTCGGCCTGTGCATCATCGTGCACGAGTTCGGGCATTTCATCGTCGCGCGGCTCTGCGGCCTCCACATCGAGGCGTTTTCGGTCGGATTCAAGAAGATCTGGGGCAAGAAGATCAACGGCGTGGAATACCGCATCGGCTGCATCCCGTGCGGCGGCTACGTGGACCTGCCGCAGATCGACTCCACCAGCGACGAGATCACGGACAGCGAGGGCAATCCGCTGCCGCACGCCGAACCGTGGAAACGCATCGCGACGGCGTTCGCCGGACCGCTGTTCAATATCATTTTCGGATTCGCGCTGGGCGTCGTGGTCTGGCTGGTCGGCATGCCGCAGCCCGACACGGACAGCTACACGGAGTTCACCGTGCGGGAGGTCCCGGAGGACTGCCCCGAATACCGCGCCGGGCTGCGCGAGGGCGACCGCATCGTGAAGCTGAACGGAAAGGAGTTCGACCTGAGCTGGAACGAGTTCATGCAGAAGATCATGCTGAACGACGACAACGTGAAGCAGGTCACGCTGGAGATCGTCCGCGACGGGAAGACCTCCGAAATCTCCTACACGCCCGCCGTCAACGACAGGCTCATGCCCGGCGAAAGCGTCGCCCTGCCGTTCTTCCAGCCGGAAATGCGCGTCTACGTCTATCCGCTCCCCGGATCCCCCGCGAAAGCCGCCGGCATCCAGCCGGAGGACCGCGTGACCGCGATCGACGGCGAGCCTGTCTACGGCACCGACGACCTGATGAGCCGCATCAACTTCTCCGGCGGGAAGACGCTCACGTTGAGCGTGGAACGGGACGGGAAACAGCTTGAGGTCCCGGTGACGCCCGTCACGGTCCCCGGCATCAAGCCGCGTCCGCAGGTCGGCATCTTCTTCTCGGTCGCAAACGACCTCTGCGAGGTGCAGGAGACGATCCCCGGGATGCCCGCGGCGGAAGTCCTGCGCGCTGGCGACGTGATCACGGCGTTCAACGGCGAATCCCTCAAGGACGACCCGGCGATATTCTCCCGGCTCGTCGCCGAAAAGGGCGTCGAGACCGACGGCGACGGCGAAATGCACGGCAAGGAGATCGCCCTGACCGTGAAGCGCGCCGGCGAGGACGACCCGCTGGAGATCCGGATCACGCCCCGCATCGTGGTCCCGTACGAGATCGGCGTGAGCTTCTACCGCATCGAGCACCCGACCCCGTGGAAACAGTTCTGCAACGTCCTGAAGATGACGAAGCGCACGCTGAACAGCCTCGGGCACACGATCCAGAGCAAGGTCGGACAGGACACCGGCTACACCACGATCGGCGTGCAGAACCTCTCCGGCCCGCTCGGCATCGGCCGCTACCTCATCATGACGTTCCAGGGCTCCTTCATGCGCGGCCTGTATCTGGTCGTGGTCATCAGCTTCTCGCTCGGCCTCTTCAACCTGCTGCCGATCCCCGTGCTGGACGGCGGACACATCATGATCGCGCTGATCGAAACGGCGATCCGGCGCCCGGTCCCGACGAAGCTGGTCCAGCCGGTCACGTATTTCTTCATGTTCGTCCTGATCGCGTTCATGGTGATCGTGTCGTTCTACGACGTGAAGAAGATGCTCCCGGCGAAATGGTCGAACGCGCTGGAGATCAAGATACACCGGGCTTCCGGCGAGCTGGAGGACGGCAAAACGGAATCCGCGCAGACGGAAGCGTCCGCGGAGGCCGGGGACAAGGGCGAAGCCGCGGAAACGCAGGCTCAGACGGAGGCGGCGGATGAAACGGCGGGTGAGTAATCAGGTGCACGTCGGACGCGTCGCCGTCGGAGGCGGCGCCCCGGTGTCCGTGCAGTCCATGACGAACACGCGGACGTCCGACGCGGACGCCACGCTCGCGCAGATCCGCGAACTCGCCGCGCTCGGATGCGACATCATCCGCTGCGCCGTGCCGGACATGCCGTCCGCCGAGGCGATGCGCCGCATCGTTGCCGAATCCCCGATCCCGGTGATCGCGGACATCCATTTCGACTGGCGCCTGGCGCTGGAATCCATCCGCGCGGGCGTCCACGGCGTGCGCATCAACCCGGGCAATATCGGCGGTGCGGACCGCGTGCGCGCCGTGGCGGAGGCCGCCGGCGGGGCGGGGATCCCGATCCGGGTCGGCGCGAACACCGGCAGCCTGCCGAAGGGACTGTTCGAATCGAAGCTCGCCGCGTGCGGAAACCGCGACGAAGCGATGGCGGAGTCGCTCTGCGAGGCGGTCGAGGCGCAGATATGCACGCTGGAATCCTGCGGGTTCCACAACATCAAAGTCTCCCTGAAGGCAAGCTCCGTGCCGGTCATGGTTTCCGCCTACCGCAAGTTCGCGGCGCGTTCGCCGTTCCCGCTCCATCTCGGCGTGACCGAGGCGGGGACCGCTTCGCGCGGCATCCTGAAGAGCGCGGCCGGGATCGGCGCGCTGCTGCTGGACGGCATCGGCGACACCATCCGCGTGAGCCTGACCGCGCCGCCCCGCGAGGAAGTGAAGGCGGGGATCGCCCTGCTGGAAGTCTGCGGCCTGCGGGACGCGTATCCCGAGATCGTGTCGTGTCCCACCTGCGCCCGCACCGAGTACGACCTGATCGGCATGGCAGAACGCGTGGAGGAGCTTGTGGCGTCGCTGAAGGCGTCGGGCCGCCGCATCGGCATCAGAAAGATCGCGGTCATGGGGTGCGTGGTGAACGGCCCCGGCGAGGCGAAGGACGCGGAATTCGGGCTGGCGGGTTCGAAAAACGGTTTCGTGGCGCTTTTCCGCAAGGGCGTGCCGTTCGCGAACCTCCCGCAGGACGAGGCGTTCGAGGCGCTGAAACGGGAGATTCTGGCATCCGCGCCGGAATCGGTTTCCAAATGACCGGACGGGCACGGAAAAAACGCGACTTTTTTTGGATTATTTCATGAAAATCCGGTTGTATTCCGCCGGTTTGCATGATATAGTACGTATTGGAAAAATCAACAGATACCGGGAGAACGCCATGAAACGTTTCAAACACCCCTTTACTTTGGTCGAACTTCTCTGCGTGATCATCGTGATCGCCCTCCTCGCCGCGATCTCGGTCAAGATCACGCAGATCGCCTACCGCCGCGCCGACGAGACGAAGACGAAGACCATCATGGAGATCATCCGCGTCGCCAACGAACAGTACAAGGTCAAAAACGGGTACTATTACCCGAACGGCGGCTCCACATATGAAGGCGATTTCCACTCCATCAGCCTGGACCCCGATTTCCTCGGCGACGCGTACGAGACGTGCAGGTCCATCGCCGCCGAAAACGGCAACGCCGACAAGATCCGCGACGCGTGGGGGAATGCGATCCGCTACCGTTCTCCCGGCATCTACAACACGGGATCTTACGACCTGTACTCCGTCGGCCGCGACAAGGAGGTCGGCGATGCCCAGGACGGCTCGAAGAAGTCGCCCGGGCTCGGCGACGACATCGCGAATTTCAAGAACCCGAGAGCGAAATGACAGACCCAACCTTTCATAAGGAATCCATACCATGAAAACCACTTCCTGCAAAAGATTTACATTGATCGAACTCCTCGTCGTGATCGCCATCATCGGCATCCTCGCCGGACTTGTCTTCCCCGCGCTCGGCACCGTCCGCAACAACGCGAAGAAATCCAAGGCGAGCAGCGAATGCCAGGCCATGAAGACCGCCATCGTCATGTACGAATCGGAGTTTTCCTGCTGGCCCGGGACCGTCGGCTCGAAGGACGGCCTCGTGACCAACTACGTGGAAATGTGCAAGATCCTCACGGGCAAGAATTCCAAGAAGACGGTCTTCTTTGAGGTCGGCGTCGGCTACGACGAGAACAAGGGCATCCTGGATCCGTGGGGCAAACCCTATCAGGTCATCCTGGATGCCGACTATGACGGCAAGATCGACAACAGCGTGCAGGCCGTGAAGGAAGTCAACGGCGTCAACAACCGCAGCGGGCAGGATCTCCGCACCAAGGTGGCCGTGTACTCCTACGGCGACCAGAACGAGACGGACCTCTCCAAGCTCGCCAAGAACAAAAAGCTCGTCATCAGCTGGTAAGACGTCTCCGCTGTCCGGAACGCGCCTTGAATCCGTGCGGACGTCCGTTTCCCCGGATGTGCCGCCGGAGTCCCATGACGTAAAAAAGAGATCGGAAACCGTATGGATATTGTTTACGGGATAATGCTTGACAACGGCTCCGGGTACAACGCCCGGTGCGATTCCTCGCTCGGCCTCCATGTCGGCGACTTCTGCGTGATCCGAAAGGACTTCTACCTGGACTACGGGCAGATCGTGAAGCAGTTCGACGCGCCGCCGCCGGAATCGACGCCCGCCGCGCCCGTCGAGGACGACCAGCGCGAATCGGGCGGGACCGTGTTCTCCGCCAAAAAGAACGAGATCTACTCGATCCAGCGCAAGGCGACCGTGGTGGACCAGGGCAAGGCGCACGAAAACCAGATGCGCGCGAAAACCGCCCTGCGGATCACCGGGCAGTACGTGGAGCGCCTCGGACTGCCCATGAAGCTGATCAACGCGCATTATTCGTACGACGGCAAGCTCATCACCGTGCAGTTCAGCGCCGAGGGGCGCGTGGACTTCCGCGAGCTGGTGAAGCTGCTGTCGCAGGAATTCAACACGCATATCGAACTGCGCCAGATCGGCGTGCGCGACGAGACCGCCATCCTCGGCGGCATCGCGAACTGCGGACGCCCCCTCTGCTGCTGCCAGTTCCTGAAGGATTTCGCCTCCATCAACGTGAAGATGGCGAAGGAGCAGGACCTCTCGCTCACGCCGTCCACCATCTCCGGCATCTGCGGCAGGCTGAAATGCTGCCTCAAATACGAGCACGAGGGCTATCTGGAGCTGGAAAAGACCATGCCGCGCCGCGGCGAACTCTGCGAGTGCAAGGACGGACGCGGCCGCGTGATCGACCGCAACCTCCTGACGCAGAAGGTTACGATCCAGCTGGACGACTCCACCCACACCGTGGTCTGCTCCGCCTCCGAAGTCTCGGTCGTCTACCTCGACAAGTACAAAGTGCGCGGCGGCGCGGGGCAGGGGGATCCCGCCCGGCAGGAACAGTCCGGCGCGGGCGACGCGAAACAACAGCCCGCCGAGGGGAACGCCCCTCAGCAGCGACCCGCGCGGCAGGGCGCGCCGGACGGACAGAACCGTCCGCACGGCCAGCCGCGGAAACAGGGCGACCGTCCCCAGCGTCCCGCGGGCGAACAGCGTCCGCAGAACCGTCAGCAGCAGAACAGTCAGAACCGGCCTCCGCGTCCGCCCCGTCAGGACGGCGGCAACCGCGAGGGCAATCGCGAGGGCGGCAACCGCGAGGGCGGCAAGCCCGGCAACCGTCCGCCGCGCCGTCCACAGCAAAGCTGAAAAGCACGGACAAACCCCGTTTCTGTCTTCTTCAACGCCGCCCGGAATCCGCTTCGGACGGCGTTTTTTCGCGCCGGAATCCTTCATGCGCGCGAAAGTATGAAAAAACCGCCTGAAATCACCTTGAAAATGTGTGCATTTTCATGTATAGTAATAGGATAGATTTTTTCCGCCATTGTCTGTAGAAAGGAGCCGCACGAAGATGCTTGCCAAACGTATCATACCCTGTCTGGACGTGAACAACGGACGCGTCGTGAAGGGCGTGCATTTCGTGAGTCTCGTTGACGCGGGCGATCCCGTGGCGGCAGCCGTGGAATACAACCGGCAGGGCGCGGACGAGCTCGTTTTCCTGGACATCACCGCCAGCAGCGACGCCCGCGCGAGCGTGGTCGACGTGATCGCGAAGACCGCGGACCAGGTGTTCATCCCCCTGACCGTGGGCGGCGGCATCCGCACTGCGGACGACATCCGCCTGATGCTGAAATCCGGCGCGGACAAAGTCTCCCTGAACACCGCCGCCGTGCTGAATCCCGACCTCATCAAGGCGGGGTCCGACCGGTTCGGCGCGCAGTGCATCGTGCTGGCGATCGACGCCCGGCGCGTCCCCGGCGAAAACCGCTGGGAAGTCTACACGCACGGCGGACGCCGTCCGACCGGCATCGACGCGCTGGAATGGGCGGTGCGCGGCGTGGAGCTCGGCGCGGGCGAGATCCTGCTCACGAGCATGGACACCGACGGCACGAAGGCGGGATACGACTGCGAGCTGACCGCCGCGGTCGCCGATTCCGTCCCGGTGCCCGTCATCGCGTCCGGCGGCGCGGGCGACCTGGACGACCTCGCCGAAGTCATCGAAAAAGGCCGCGCGGACGCCGTGCTCGCCGCCAGCATCTTCCACTTCGGGACGTACACCGTGGGCGACGCGAAACGCTTCCTCGCCGGGCGCGGCATCCCGGTCCGCATCTGAACGGAACAATTTCATCACAACTTTTGGAGAATACAACCATGTCGAACGACCTTGCCTCCCGCAGCCTTGCCTACCACGCGAATCCGCAGCCGGGCAAACTGAAGATCCTGCCCTCGAAACCCTGCACCACGCAGGACGACCTCTCCCTGGCGTACACCCCCGGCGTCGCCGTCCCCTGCACCGAGATCCACGACCACCCGGAGAAGATCTGGGAGTACACCGGACGCGGCAACACCGTGGCGGTGGTCAGCGACGGCACGGCGGTGCTCGGGCTCGGCAACATCGGCCCCGAGGCGGGGCTCCCCGTCATGGAGGGCAAATCCGTCCTCTTCAAACGGTTCGCCGACATCGACGCCGTGGCGCTCTGCATCGGCGGCGTGTTCAAGGAGGACGGCCGCACCGATCCGGACAAGGTGATCGAGACCGTCGCCCGCCTGGAACCCTCGTTCGGCGGCATCAACCTCGAAGACATCGGCGCGCCCGCGTGCTTCGCCATCGAACCCGCGCTGAAGAAGGCGATGAAGATCCCGGTCTTTCACGACGACCAGCACGGCACCGCCATCATCTCGCTCGCCGGCATCCTGAACGCCCTGCGCGTGGTCGGCAAGAAGATCGGCGACTGCCGTTTCGTGATGAACGGCGCGGGCGCCGCCGGGATCGCCTGCGCGGAATACTACGTGTCCGCCGGCGCCGACCGTTCCAAGTTCATCCTCTGCGACTCCAAGGGCGTGATCCACGACGGACGCACCGACCTCAACCCGCAGAAACAGCGTTTCGCCGCCCACACGGACGCCCGCACGCTCGCCGACGCCATCAGGGGCGCGGACGTCTTCGTCGGCGTCTCCGTGCCGAAGGCGCTCACCGGCGACATGGTCCGCACGATGGCGCCCGGCGCGGTCGTCTTCGCCATGGCGAATCCCACGCCCGAGATCTTCCCGGACGAAGCCCTTGCGGCGGGCGCGGCGGTCGCCGGCACGGGACGGTCCGACTACAGCAACCAGGTCAACAACGTGCTCGGGTTCCCGGGCATCTTCCGCGGCGCGCTGGACACCCGCGCGTCCGACATCAACGAGGCGATGAAGCTGGCGGCGTCCCGCGCGCTGGCGGACATCGTGGCGGAGCCGATGCCGGAGGACATCCGGCGGCTGCTCTCCGCGGCGTATCCCGAAGAGGCGGCGAAAGGCATTTTCGAGGGCGAGATCCCGCTGAAGGCGTCGTTCGTGATCCCGAAGCCGTTCGATCCGCGCGTCGTGCCCCGCGTGGCGCGCAAGGTCGCCGAGGCCGCCATGGCGTCCGGCGTGGCGCAGATCAAAATCGACGACCTCGACGCCTACGAACGCGCCGTGGCCGCCCGCATCGCCCGCAACAGCAAACAGTGAAAACCGAGGTGTATCATGACACAGGTCATTCATTCGATCCCCGAACTCCAGCAGTGGTCCCGCGACGCGCATAAGAACGGCAGGACCGTCGGCCTCGTGCCCACCATGGGATTCCTGCACGACGGCCATCTCTCCCTGATCGACGCGGCGCGCGCGAACGGCGCGGACGCCGTGGTCATCTCCATCTTCGTGAACCCGATCCAGTTCGGGCCGAACGAGGATTTCGCGAAGTATCCGCGCGACTTCGAACGCGACCGCGCGCTGTGCGAAGCCCGGAACGTGGACGTGATCTTCGCGCCCGGCGTCGAGGACATGTACCCGGAGCCGCTGACCTGCCACGTCTACGAGAACACGATCTCGAAAAACCTCTGCGGCAAGTCGCGCCCGATCCACTTCGAAGGCGTGACCACGGTCGTCTCGAAGCTCTTCAACGCCGCGCTGCCCGACCTGGCGGTGTTCGGACAGAAGGACGCCCAGCAGGCGGCGATCATCCGCCGCATGGTCCGCGACCTCAATTTCCCCATCAGGATCATCACCGCGCCCATCGTGCGCGAGGCGGACGGCCTCGCCATGAGCTCGCGCAACAAATACCTCTCCGAGGACGAACACCGCCGCGCGCTCGCCATCTCGAGCAGCCTGTTCCGCGCGCAGAAGACGTTCGCCGCGCAGCCCGGCATCTCCGCCGCGAAGCTGATCGCCGACATCCGCGCGGAGATCACGGCGGCGGGCGGCCTGGTGGAATACGTCGAGCTGACCGATTCGGACACGATGCTGCCCGCGGTCGCGCTCGAGCCCGGCAAATCCTTCACGATCGCGGTGGCGGCGAAATTCGGCAGCACCCGCCTGATCGACAACATCCAGCTCTGAGGAGCTGGCCAACCCTTTTCGGCAGACACAGGACGGAACAGATATGGCAGACGGCGTTAAACACGAGCATTGGGGCAGTTCATTCGGATTCGTCATGGCGGCGGTCGGTTCCGCCATCGGACTCGGCAACGTGTGGCGGTTCCCCTTCATCACGGGTGAGAACGGCGGCGGCGCGTTCGTCCTGATCTATCTCCTCTGCATCGCGCTGGTCGGCCTGCCGGTGATGCTGGCGGAGCTCGCCATCGGGCGCGCCTCGCAGGGCGATCCGATCAAGGCGTTCCGGCACTTCGCGATCCGTTCGCCGCGCCTGCCGAAAGTGGCGTCGGGATTCGGGCTGGGGCTTGCCGCCGCGCTGGCGAGTTCCCACAACTACGGCATGTCGGTCCTGCTGGCGATCCTGAGCATCCTGATCTATCACTACGGCTGGTCCACGGTCGGGTTTTCCTGCACGCTGGTGGCGGGGCTGATCCTGTCCTACTACGCGATCATCGGCGGCTGGATCTTCCTCTATGCGTGGAAATCGTTCGCGCACGAACTCGTTTTCGCCTCGCCGGAAGAGGCGGGGGCGTATCTCAACAGCGTGTCGTCCAACGGCTGGCTGTCGTCCGGTCTGACGCTTGCGTTCATGCTCGCGTCGGCGGCGATCTGCTGGTTCGGCGTAAAGAAGGGCATCGAAACGGTCTCGAAGATCATGATGCCGCTGCTTTTCGTTCTCGTGCTGGTGCTGGTGGTGCGCAGCGTGACGCTCCCCGGCGCGTCGAAGGGCGTGGAGTTCTTCCTGAAGCCCGACTTCAGCAAGATCAACGGCTCGAGCGTGCTGGACGCCCTCGGGCACGCGTTCTACTCGCTGAGCCTGGGCATGGCGATCCTCATCACCTACGGCAGCTACCTGAGCAAGAAACGCAACATCCTGAAGTCCTCGCTCTGGATCGTCTTCTTCGACACGCTCATCGCGCTGCTCGCCGGACTCGCGATCTTCCCCGCGCTCTTCGCGCAGGGCGGCAACCCGGCGCAGGGGCCCGCGCTCGTGTTCAACACCCTCCCGATCACGTTCGAATCCATCCCGGGCGGCCTCGGCTGGCTCTGGAACGGCCTGTTCTTCCTGCTGCTGGCGATCGCCGCGCTGACCAGCGGACTGAGCCTGCAGGAGGCGGTCGTGTCCAGCTTCATGCAGAACCTGAAGCTCTCGCGCCGCGCCTCCGTGCTGCTCTCGACCGTGCTCATCACCGGGCTCGGATGCGTGATCTCGTTCAGCGTGAACGACTGGTCGCATCTGCCCTCGCTGCACCGCCTGCTCACGGGGCTGTTCGGCGGCGTGAAGGACAGCCTCTTCGACCTGATCGACTATGTGGCGAGCAACTGGATCCTGCTCCTGAACGGCCTCGCGGCGGCGTTCTACGCCGGGTGGGTCTGGGGCACCAACGGCGCGGCGCGCGAACTCTACCGCACCGGAGCCGACCTGAAGGGTCTTTCCAAACTCCAGAAATTCAACCGCACGCGCCTCCCGGTCATCTCCTGGTCCGTGTTCATCCGCTTCATTTCGCCCGTGCTGATCTTCGTGACGTTCCTGTCCGCCGCCGGATTCTTCCAGAAGGCGCAGAAGCCGCAGCCCGCCGAGGAGCAAACCGTACAGGAAACGCAGACGCCCGCGGCGCAACAGCCTGCCGTGGAGGTCGAGGCGCCCGCCGTCGAGCCCGCGCCGTTCCACCGCATGAAGGGCGCCGCCTGGCGGCCCGAGCAGTGGTGGAACCCGACCGACGGGACCGGCTTCGCGTTTTCGGCGAACATCCGGTTCGCGGCGGTCCCTGAAGCCACGGTGCCCGTGCTGTCCGTGTGGGAGGAGTTCGACCTTTCCGTCTCGCCGGATCATCCCGTTGTCTTTACGGTCGACGGCGTGTCCTACGCGGTGAGCCGTACCGAAGGCGACGAGGCGTTCTTCCCCGCGAACAAATGGGTGAAGCTCGGCGTCTCGTGGGACCCCGCGAAGAAACGCCTGCTGGTCGGCCGCAACGGCAAGCTGTATCCGGCGAAAAAGCTTGAGACCGCGCCCGAAGCCGCCGCGCCCGGAACGCCTGCCGTTTTCGACGTCTTCTGCGACCGGCTGTATCCGCACGCGCTGGAACTGGAGCAGACGGGCCGGATCTCCAAACAGGGGTTGTGATTTCACGCCGTTCTTCCGCTTTTTTCGGGTTCCGCGCTTGAAAACCGCGGAATCCATGGTATAGTTCCTGATACAAAACAACATTTTTTGAAGGAGTTGAACTTATGAAACTGAAACACGCTTTCATGCTCGCCGCATCCGCCGTCCTGTCCGCCGCCGCATTCTTCGGCTGCAACAGCGACGGGAAATCCTGCTCCGACGACGCCTCCGCGAAGGCCGCCGCCAAGACGAAACCGCTGGTGGTGTACTGGAGCTGGTCCGAGACGCACAACACCAAGGTCGTGGCGGAAATGCTCCAGCAGAAGACCGGCGCGGACATCGCCGTGATCGAAATGGTCACGCCGTATCCGTCCGATTTCGGCGGAGCCGCCCAGGCGGGCCAGCGCGACCTGGCGCAGCCGAAGGCACCGGCGATCAAGGACATGAACCTCGACATCTCCAAGTACGACCCGATCTACGTCGGCACCCCAATCTGGTTCTCCACGTTCGCGCCGCCGGTCCGCACCTTCCTCCAGTCCTACGACTTCAAGGGCAAGACCGTCGCGCTCTTCTGCACGCACGGACAGGGCAACCCCGCCACGTTCAAATACCTCGCCGACGCGAAGACCGCCGTCCCGGAAATCAACTATTTCCCCGAAGTCTTCGCGCACAAGGGCACGGAAGCCGCGAACGCCGGTCCCGCCCTCGACGCCTGGATTCAGAAAGTTTCCGCAAAGTAAGCTGAAGCTTTTTTCCTCTGACAACTTTGACGGCGGACCGGACCGTTCTCCGGCCCGCCTCTTTTCTTCCTTCATCTCCCTTCAACCGCACCACCCTGAAAGGACCCTGAACCATGCACGTACTCCTGCTCAACGGCAGCCCGAACGCCGACGGCTGCACCTTCACCGCGCTTTCCGAGATCGCCGCCACGCTCAAGGCGGAGAGTGTCACGTCCGAGATCTTCCAGCTCGGGAAAAAGCCCGTGCGCGGCTGCATCGCCTGCGGGGCATGCCGGGAACGCGGCGAATGCGCGTTCCAGGACGACGCTCTGCCCGGGCTTGTCGAGGCGGTGAAGCGCGCCGACGGCATCGTGATCGGGTCGCCCGTGTACTACGCCGGACCGAACGGCGCACTGTGCGCGCTGCTGGACCGCCTGTTCTTCTCCGCCGGTTCGTTCCTGAAGGGCAAGCCGGGCGCGGCGGTCGTCAGCTGCCGCCGCGGCGGCGCGAGCGCGTCCTTCGACCGCCTGAACAAGTATTTCACGATCAGCCAGATGCCGGTCGTGTCCTCGCAGTACTGGAACTCCGTGCACGGGTTCACGCCGGACGACGTCCGCAAGGACGCCGAAGGGCTTCAGACCATGCGCACGCTGGCGCACAATCTGGCGCGGATGCTCCGCATGGAGGCCGCCACGCCGAAGCGCACGGACGAGGAGGAACACCTCTGGACGAGCTTCCACGACGGGAAATAAGATCCCGTCGAACCCGGACAGGCTCCCCCCGCCATGAAGACTTTGGACGAACTGACATACGGCGCGGAATGCGCGCTCCGCGGGATCCGCGTTTTCTACGCGCGCCCGCGTCTGTGGCCGTACGCCGTGCCGCCCCTGCTGTGCGTCCTGCTGCTGTACGCCGGGATCCTCTCCGCGGTCGTTTTCTGGGCCGCGCCGGGGCTCCGGGAATGGCTTGCGTCCATTTCCTTCCCCGGCTGGCTGTCGTGGCTTCAGACCGCGCTGGACTGGTGCCTCTCGTTCTTCTTCTGGGTCGTCATCCCGCTTCTCCTGCTCTGTTTCATCGGCACGTTCTACGAGATGTTCGGCAACATGCTGTTCGACCTGCTGGTGGACGCGTTCGAGAAGGAGGCATTTCCCGGGCATCCCGGCGCGGTCCAGCCGTACGGCAGAGTCCTCCGGCTCACGGCGGGGTTCATCCTGCTGACGGTCGTCTCCTACCTGGTCTATTTTATGATCTTCTGGATCCCCGTCGTCGGATTCGTGTACCGCAGCGCGATCTGCGGACGGTCGTACCTTCACGACAGCGCCATCCGTCAGGGATTCCGCGTGTCCGTGCTGAAAAAACAGGTCGCGAAGGACCGCGTGTCCGTGCTGGGATTCGGCATCCTCGCCCGTTTCATGGAGGCGATCCCGTTTCTGATCCCCGGGCTGGTGATCGGCGGGTCCATCCTGTACCACACCAGGCTGCTGAAAGACGCGCCCGCGCCGGGACGGGCCCGGCCGAACGCCCGGCAATAAAAAACGCCGGACCGATGAATCCGGGTCCGGCGCGTGAAGATCGGGGGAGGGAGTCGGGTCTTACTCGGAGACGGTAACAAACGAGCCTTCCTCGCGGGGCGGGAGTTCGCCGTCAATCATCTTGAGGATGCGTTCCTTGTCGGAATGGCAGATGGGGCAGTTTTCCTCCGGCTCCAGCAGGAAAAGCCGTCCGCAGACGGGGCAGAGCCAGAAATCCACATCGGGTTCCTCCTCGGCGTCCGGGGCGATCAGCAGTTCGATCTCGCTGTCGGATTCCAGCACCTTGTTCGTGACTTCGAGCGCGATCAGGACTTCGCGGAGGATTCTTTCCGGGTCGGCTTTCGCGAGATACGCCCGGTACTCGTCAAGCGGCGGGAGCACGATCGTGCGCGGATCCATTTCGATGGGGTAGGAGACCGTGGAGGTCCTTTCCATTTTGTATTTTTTCAGAAGGATGCTGATAATCGTCTCGTGGCGGTCGGCGAGGATCTGCTGGGAATTTGCGAGCGCGAGGAGGATCTCCCTGTCTTTGGATTCGGCGGCCGCGGACCTGCAGCGTTCGACGCATGCCGCGAGCTCCGCCTGGGTCTTCTGCATGAGCCTCAGGGTGTCGGGATCGACGGAACGTTTGTTCTGAGTTCTTTTTCCACAGGCGCAAAGGCAGAGGACGGCGCAGCAGACGCCGACCAGGATCGCTGTGAACGGAATATGTTTTCTCATAAATGGGACTCCGGGAATAAAAAACTGAACGGAGGGGATTGGACCTCGTTTTTGAACTTACGATATAAAGATACATCGAATTTCCGAAAAATCAACTGGAAAATAATATTTTTCCGTTTTTTTTGCATCGCCTCCGAACGTGCCGCGAATCGGTTTCCCGACGTTTTCCGCTTGCATTTGCGGACGGCGCGTGCTATATTAGGCGCATCGTTCCATCCAACATTTTTCTGCCCCGGAATCATTTCAGAAAGGCGGCCTCCATGCCCGGACCCAGATCCTCTTCCCTCGGAAAAACCATCCTTTCCTTGTTCGCTCTCCTCGTTTCGGCATGCCTGCCGTCCTGCGTTTCTTCGTCCGGCGTGGCGAAATCGGAGGGCATCGCGTTCGTGTCCGGCATGGGGCTGGGCTGGAACCTCGGCAACACGTTCGACGCGCTGCCGAACGGCGGCGGACGGGGCGGCCTGGAAACGGAGACGTCCTGGGGCAATCCGCGCACCACGCGCAAGCTGATCAAGTATATCAGGGACCAGGGATTCGACACGATCCGCATCCCGGCGACCTGGGGGCCGCACATGGGGCCCGCGCCGGAATACGCGATCGACGCGGCGTGGCTGTCCCGCGTGGAGGAAGTGGTGGACTGGGCGCTGGCGGAAAAGATGTACGTCATCCTCAACCTGCACCATGAAAAATCCTGGCTGGAAAAGGCTTCGAAGGACTACGAGGGGACCATGGCGCAGTTCCGCGCCGCCTGGCGCCAGATCGCCGCCCGGTTCCGCGAACGCACCGACCGCCTGATCTTCGAGTCGATGAACGAGATCGACTTCACGGACCTGCCCATGGAGGAGAACGGCGCGCTCGTGAACCGGATCAACGGCGAATTCGTGAAGCTGGTCCGCGCGTCCGGCGGGGCGAACCGGACCCGCCGGCTCCTGCTGCCGGGGATCGGCGCGGACCTCGACAAGGCGTGCGACCATCTGGTCCTGCCCGACGATCCGCGCTGCATCGTGTCCGTGCATTACTATCTGCCGCCGCAGTTCGCCATCGCGACGCCCGGCACGAGCTGGGGCTACCAGTACACCTGGGGGACCGCCGACGACCGCAGGACCATGGAATCCAACTTCGCGAAGCTGAAGGAGCATTATCTGGACAAGGGCATCCCCGTCATCATCGGCGAGTACGGCTGCCTGCTGCGGAACAAGGACCGCGCCAGCCGCGTCGACTATTTCCGCTCCATCGTGCGCCTGTCGCGCGAGAACGGCATCTGCCCGGTCTTCTGGGACAACGGCGAGGAGCTCGACCGCCGGGCTTATGTCTGGCGCCAGGAGGGCGTCCTGCCCGCCCTGACCGGAAACTGAGGGAAACGGAGCGCGCAAATGAAGATCGTTCCCGCCGTTTTCGAACGCCACGCCGCGCCCATGCTGGAACTGCTGAACGACGCGATCTTGCACACGACCTGGGTGTACGACTGCGAACCTCACCCGGAATCCTACATGCGGGAGTATTTCGACGAACACGCGGCGGGGCGCTATCCCGTTCTGGCGGCGGAGTCCGGCGACGGCGCGTTCCTCGGATTCGCCTCCTGCGGACCGTACCGGCATTACCAGGGGTATCTGCACGCGGCGGAGCTGTCCGTGTACGTCGTGCCGTCCGCGCGCCGTGCGGGCGTCGGGACCGCGCTGATGGCGCGCCTGGAGGACGAATGCCGCGGGATCGGCATCCACACGCTCGTCGGCGTGATCGACTCGGAGAACCTGCCGAGCATTGCGCTGCACCGGAAATGCGGCTACGGGTATGCGGGGACCGTCCGGGAGGCGGGCCGGAAATTCGACCGCTGGCTCAGCATCGTGTATTACCAGAAGATTCTGGAGGACAAGTCCTCCGCTGAAGCAGTGCGCGGCTGACGCCCGCGCACAGAAAACGGCGGGTTTTCCTAAGCCTGATAATCCGTCAGGCGCGCCGCCTTCACGAACGCGCGGCAGAGCGCGGCGCTTTCCGAACGGTCCGACGGCGCCTTGACCCCGGTGTTCACGTCCACCGCGTAGGGGCGGACGCGTTCGATGGCGCGCGCCACGTTGGCGGGTGTCAGCCCGCCCGCGAGGATGACCGGGAGCCTCGATTCCTGCACGAAACGCGCGGCGCGGATCCAGTTTCCGGTGAGTCCGGTGCCGCCGACCTGTCCCGTTTTCGCGTTGAGCGTGTCGATCAGATAGGCGTCGATGAACGGCGCATAGTCCGCGTATTCGAAAAAAGTGTCCTGCGGCTCGGGATGGACCGCGCGCACGAGCTTCGCGCACGGGGGCAGGGCGTCGCGGATCGCGGAGACTTCCTCCGGCGTGGAGTCCCCGTGGAGCTGGATATTCCAGATCGCCGCCGCTTCCGCGAGGTCGAGGATCTCCTCCGGCTTGGAAAAATGCGTGACCAGCCACGGCTGGACGAACGGCGGCAGGGAGCGGGCGAGACGCCGCGCGGTGCATGCGAGGATGAAATCCGGCGAGGGATGCACCTGTCCGACCAGAAATCCGACGGCGTCCGGCGAGGCGGAGAGCGCCGCCTTCAAATCCGAATCGTTCCTGATGCCGCAGATCTTGATCCTCATGGGGCGTTTCTCAGCTGAAAAGGATTTCGACTCCGCGCAGGGTAAAGTCTTCGCCGCCGTCCCGTATGCCTCGAACGGACGGAAAACCATTGGAAAGCTCTTGGAACTCCGGCGCACGCAGGAAAAACGCGCGGTCGCCGCCGCAGGCATAGACAGAAGGGGTCTCCTTCAGCATCCTGCGGATGCGGGCGATGAATCCTAATACCGCGTCGATTGCCGCTGCATCGGTCCCCATGCGGATGGCGTTGAGAGTGTTTGTGCCGGGGCAGGGGGGTAATTCGTCCGCGAGCTCGACGAGCGGGAGTTTCGAGGTGTAGTCGTGGAGGGCCTGGCGCGTGAGGGTGCGTCCGGGGAAGATCGCGCCGCCGAGGAAGCGCTTCTGCGCGTCGACGACCTCCGCGGTGATGCAGGTGCCGAAATCAATGGAAACCGCCGGGAGAATGCCCTTTGCGGCGAGATGAACGGCATTCGCGACGCGGTCCTGTCCGAGTGTGGACGCGTCGACGCGGGAGAAATCCAGAAACCTTAAGGCGGAGGCGGCTTCCGGCGTGGCGAACCGTGCGCCGCGCGCAGTCAGCGCGTCCGTCTTTTCCGCCACGACGCATGCCGCGAAAATCTCCGCGCCGTCCGGGAGCGAAGCGGGGTCGAATCCTGCCGTCGGGACGGTGCGCAGACTGCGCCCGCCGTCCGGTCCGACGGTGAGGATTTGCGTGTGGGTGTTTCCGATGTTCAGAAAGCAGCGCATTCGTGCGCACCTCCGGAAAAAAGAAAAGGTCCCGCCTGAAGCCCGGGCGGGACCGCGGACGGGGCGGATCAACCGCCGCCGAGCGTCTGGATGATGGTGATCAGCGGGCTGAACAGTGCGATGACGATACCGCCGACGATGACGGCGAGGAAGACGATCATCAACGGTTCGATCATGGACGTCAGGGCGCTGACGGCGTTGTCGACTTCTTCGTCGTAGGTGTCGGCGATCTTTTCGAGCATGTCGGGGAGCTTGCCCGTTTCCTCGCCGACCTCGATCATGCTGATGACCATGTCGGGGAAGATCTTGGTCGCCTGAAGCGGGGGCGCCATCGGTTCGCCTTCCTTCACGGCGTCGTGGACCTGCTGGACCGCCTTGGCGACCAGCTCGTTGCCGGCGGTGTCGCGGACGATCTGGAGGGCGTTCAGGACGGGGACGCCGGAACCCATGAGGGTGCCGAGCGTACGGGAGAACTTGGAGATGGCGTTGCGGGAGATGAGCAGGCCGATGACGGGCGCGTTGTAGATGCCCTTGTCGAAGTAGAACCGTCCCTTCTCCGTCTTGAGGATGAACTTCATGGCGACCACGAGGACGACCACGATGACGATGGCGATGATGATGTTGTTCTGCAGCCAGCGGCTGACGCCCATGACGAAGCGGGTGACCGCGGGCAGCTGCGCGCCGTCGAGCATTTCCGTGAACATGACTTCGAATTTCGGGACGATGAAGATCATGAGGAAGATGGTGATGCCGATGGCGATGGTGAGCACGATGGCGGGGTAGACCATGGCGGATTTGACCTTGCCGGCGATCTTGGCGGCTTTTTCGCGGAAGCCCGCCAGACGGGTCAGGATCAGTTCGAGCTTACCGGCGGCTTCGCCGGCGCGGATCATGTTCAGGTAGAGTTTGTCGAACGACTTCGGATGCTGCGCGAGGGCTTCGGAGAAGGTGGAGCCGCCTTCGACGGAGTTGGCGACCTTTCCGAGAACGGTTTTCACGGACGGGTTTTTCGCCTGTCTTTCGAGCGTTTTGAGGGAACGGATGAGCGGGAGGCCGGCATCGAGCAGGATGGCGAGCTGGCGCGTGAAGACGGTCAGGTCCTTGCCCTTGATGACCGTGGGGCCGAGGCTGATGTTCAGCCCCTTCGCCGCGGCGGAGCTTTTGGCTTTTTCCTTCTTGCCTTTTTCCGCTTTGGCGAGCGGTTTGATGGAGGTGGGGAACATCCCCTGTTCTTTCAGGAACGATGCGACGGCTTCTTCGCTTGCGGCTTCGTGCTGTCCCTTCTGTTCCTTACCGGATGCATCCATCGCGGTGTATTGGAAGATCGGCATTTTGTGAACTCCAGGTTATGTGAATGATGAATCGTAATCTCGGATCAGATGGCGGTCCCGGCGAGGGTCTGGACGATGCCTTCGGGGTCCTGCGCCTTCGTGATGACTTCGCCGTAGGAGACCATGCCCTTCTTGTAGAGTTCCACGAGGTGGGAGTCGAGGGTGTTCATGCCGTACTTCGCGCCGGTCTGGATGTCCGACGTGATACGGAAGGTCTTGCCGTCGCGGATCAGCGCCTGGATGGACGGGGTGGTGATCATGATCTCGAAGGCGGCGACGCGGCCGGGCTTGTCGATGCGTGGCAGGAGCACCTGGGAGATGACGCCGACGAGGCCGGCGGCGAGCTGGGTGCGGATCTGCGGCTGCTGGTTGGTCGGGAAGGCGTCGACGATACGGTCGACCGTGGGGGCCGCGCCGGTGGTGTGCAGGGTGCCGAAGACCAGGTGTCCGGTTTCGGCGGCGGTGACGGCTGCTTCGATGGTGACCAGGTCGCGCAATTCGCCGACGAGGATGATGTCGGGGTCCTGGCGGAGGGCGCGGCGGAGGGCTTCGGAGAAGCTCGGGACGTCCGCGCCGACTTCACGCTGGATCACCACGCTTTTCTTGTGGTGGTGGTAGAATTCGATGGGGTCCTCGACCGTGATGATGTGCACGGCGCGCTCCTCGTTGATGACGTTGATCATCGAGGCGAGCGTGGTGGACTTGCCGGAACCGGTCGGGCCGGTCACGAGGATCATGCCGCGGGGGCGGTAGAGCAGGTCCTTGATGCTCGGCGGGAGGCCGATCTTGTCCAGCGGCATCATCTCGTTGGGGATCTGGCGCAGGACCGCGCCGATGCAGCCTTTCTGCTTGAACGCGCTGACGCGGAAACGGGCGCGGTCGCCGAAGGCGAAACCGAAGTCCGCACCGCCGTCCTCGGCGAGCTGCTGAAGATGGCGCGGGGAGGCGATCGATTTGACCAGCGCTTCCGTATCCTCCGGCGTGAGCACCGGGAGGTCGAGCTGGGTCATTTCACCGTGGAGGCGGATCACAGGGGCGACGCCGACTTCGAGGTGCAGGTCGCTGCATCCTTCGGTAACGACGAGATCCAGTAATTCATCCATTTCAACCATGTTGAGGGCCCTTTATGCTTATTAGGTGTATTTGAGAACTTCTTCCATCGTGGTCTCGCCGTTCAGGATGGCGCGGATGCCGTCCTCGCGCATGGTGGTCATGCCGAGTTCGCGCGCCTTGTCGCGGATGACGACGGCGGGCGCGGAGTCCAGGATCAGCGAGGAGATCTTGCTGCTCATGCACAGCAGTTCGGTAATGGCTTTTCGGCCCTTGTACCCGGTGTTGTTGCAGGTGGGGCAGCCTTTGCCGTAGTAGAACTTGTTTTCGCCGATGTCCTTCCGCTGGAGCCCGAGGAGCTTCAGGTCGTCGTCGGTGGGGACGAACGCCGTGCGGCAGTGCGGGCAGATGCGGCGGAGAAGTCGCTGGCCGAGAATGGCGATCAGCGAGGCGGTGATGAGGAAGGGCTGGACGCCCATGTCGATCAGACGGGTCACGGCGCCGGCGGCGTCGTTGGTGTGCAGCGTGGTGAAGACCAGGTGTCCCGTGAGGGATGCCTGGACTGCCATTTCGGCGGTCTCGATATCGCGCGTTTCACCGAGCATGATGATGTCGGGGTCCTGACGGAGGAACGCACGGAGCGCGCGTCCGAACGTCATGCCGATGGCGTCGTTGATGGGGAGCTGGACGATGCCTTCGAGGTCGTATTCGACAGGGTCTTCCGCGGTGAGGATCTTGTCTTCGACCTTGTTGATCTCCTTCAGGGCGGAGTACAGCGTGGTCGTCTTGCCGGAGCCGGTCGGGCCGGTGATGATGAAGATGCCGTTCGGCATGGCGATGATCTCGCGGATCTTCTTCAGCGTGTCTTCGTTGATGCCGAGCACGTCGAGGTCGAGGTTGACGACGGAGCGGTCGAGCACACGGAGCACCACGGATTCGCCGTGGGAGGTCGGGAGCGTGGACACACGGAGGTCGATGGGGCGTCCGGCGATCTTCAGCTGGATACGGCCGTCCTGCGGCTTGCGGCGTTCGGAGATGTTCAGACCGGAGAGGATCTTCACGCGGCTGATGACGGGGATCGCGAGGCTGCGGGGCGGCGGGGACATTTCGTACAGGGCGCCGTCGATGCGGTAGCGGATCTTGAATTCGTGCTCGAACGGCTCGAAGTGGATGTCCGACGCCTTGTCGCGGATCGCCTGGTAGAGCACGGCGTCCACGAACTTGATGATCGGCGCCTTGTTCGCGTCTTCCTCGGCGTTGGCGTAGGCGTAGTCGGAGCCTTCCATGGAGTCCATTTCGGAGAGGAGGTCGTTCACGCCGTTGATGTCGACGGGATAATACTTGTCGATGAAGGCGTCGATCTGCTTCTCTTCGGCGAGGACGATCATCACGTCCTTGCCGAGCACGAACCGCATCTCGTCGGCGATCTGGTAGTTCAGCGGATTGCGGACCGCGAGCGTCACCGTGGTGTCGTCCGCTTCGATCGGGACGACGCCGAGCATGCGGACGTTGTCCGCGTCGATGAGGTCGATGACCTCTTTCGGGACCTCCATCACGGAGAGGTCGACGACGGTCGTCCCGAGGCTTTCGGCGATGTAGTTGAGGATCTCGTTTTCGGTCAGGATCTGGAAGTCGACCAGGATCTGCTGAAGCGATTTCCCCGTGCGTTCGTATTCTTCCTCGGCTTCCTTCATGTTCTGTGCGGAACATGCGTTCGCGTTCAGGAGGATGTCTTTCAGTGTTTGATTTTCAGAGTCAAGCATGATATAGGATCCGTATGGTTGATTGCGTTATTCTTCGTCGCCGACGGTGACCGCGAGGACTTCGGAGACCGTGGTGGTGCCCGCGGCCGCTTTGCGGAGGCCGTCTTCGCGCAGGGTCCTCATGCCGCTCTGGCGGGCCGCGGCGCGGAGTTTGTCGGAGCTTTCCTTGTTGTAGATGAGGTACTGCATGTCCTCCGTGATGAGGAAGATCTCGTAGATTCCCATACGTCCCTT
Organism: uncultured bacterium; assembly: GCA_902780135.1. Taxonomy (GTDB): domain Bacteria; phylum Verrucomicrobiota; class Lentisphaeria; order Victivallales; family UBA1829; genus UBA1732. The sequence goes on along the minus strand of CACZEK010000011.1, from coordinate 62,854 downwards.
GTACCCGGTGCCGCCGCAGGCGGGGCAGCCGCGTCCGTGGACGAGGTTGGCGGAGTCGAGGTAGTCCTTGTCGAGGTGGAGGAGCCGGATCTCGTCGGGGGAGGGCTTGTACGGCTCCACGCAGTTCTTGCAGACGCGGCGGACGAGTCGCTGCGCCATGATGGCGCGGACGGAGGACGCCACGAGGAAGGGCTTCACGCCCATATCGATCAGACGGGTCACGGAACTGGGGGCGTCGTTGGTGTGCAGCGTGCTGAAGACCAGGTGGCCTGTGAGGGATGCGTTGATGGCGATGTCGGCGGTCTCCAGGTCGCGGATTTCACCGACCATGATGATGTTGGGCGCCTGGCGGAGCATGGCGCGGAGCGCGTTCGAGAACGTCATCTGGACGATCGGGTTCACCTGGACCTGGTTGATGCCGCTGAGCTGGTATTCGACGGGGTCCTCCACGGTGATGATCTTGCGGTTCGGCTTGTTGATGGTGTTCAGGAAGGCGTAGAGGCTGGTGGTCTTGCCGGAACCGGTCGGGCCGGTGACGAGGAAGATGCCGTCCGGCATGGAGATGATGCGGTCGATCTTCTCCTGGTCGTCGGTGTAGAAGCCGAGCTTCGGGATGTCGAGCTGGATGCTGGACTTGTCGAGGATACGCATGACGATGGATTCGCCGTGGGTGGTGGGGATGGTCGACACACGGAGGTCGAGCCCGACGCCGGAGACTTCGATCTGGATTCGTCCGTCCTGCGGCACGCGCTTTTCGGAGATGTCCATCTTGGACATGATCTTGATGCGGCTGATGATGTTCGTCTGAAGGTATTTCGGCGGGCTTTCCATTTCGCGCAGCGCGCCGTCGATGCGGTAGCGGATGCGGAATTTCTTTTCCATCGGCTCGAGGTGAATATCGGACGCGCGGAGCTTGAAGGCGTTGTAGATGAGGAGGGAGACGAGCTTGATGATCGGGGCGTCGTCCTCGGGATTTGCGTTCGCGGCCTTCGCCGCCTCCTTGGCGTTTTCGTCCTCGTCCGTCTGCACGACTTCGAGCTTGGACGTGTCGACGCTGCCGACGTAGGAGTCCACGGTGCCCTCCAGCCCGCCGTAGGCGGATTCGAGGACTTTCTGGATCTGCTTCGCCGGGGCGATGACCGCCTCGACGTCGCGTTTCAGCAGATAGCGGAGCGTGTCGACGGTCTCCATGTCGGTCGGGTCGGACATGGCGACGGTGAGGATGTCGTCGTGGAGCATGACGGGGACGACCTGGTACTGCCGCGCCGTTTCGGCGGGGAGCTCATGGATGACCTCGTCCGGGATTTCGAACGTGGAAAGGTCGATGGTCTCCAGCCCGTACTGCTGCGCGAGCATGTTGGTGATTTCCTGTTCGTCGACATACTGCAGGGACTTCAAAGCGTCCAGGATATCCAGTTCGCCGTCGGAGTCGGCGACTTTTTTCCAGCCTTCGTCTATCTGCTCCTTGGAGACGAATCCGTTCTCCTGAAGCAGTTCCAATACATAATCACTGTCAAGCACGTTGAAACCTCATTTGGTGGGAAGAAAAATGAATACCGCTAAAAAATAAGGCATGAATGCCGATTTTTCAAGTCGAAAACTGCACGAATCTGAAATTATTGAAGAAAAAATCGTTTTTTTCTCCGTTTTGCTCTTTAAAATTGCCGCCGGATGTGGTATATTCATAAAATGTTTTCTGCCTAACCCGAACCCGTCCGGAATCAAAACACCGATGAAATATGCGATCCTGAGCGACATCCACGCCAATCTTGAAGCGCTGGAGACCGTGCTCGCCCGCTGCCGCGAGCTGGCGGTGGACTCCTATCTCTCCCTCGGCGACATCGTCGGCTACAACGCCAACCCGCACGAATGCCTCGAGATCATGCGCTCGCTCCCCGTCGCGGCGTTCGTGAAGGGCAACCACGACGAATACGCGTCCAACGGCGACACCGTCATGGCGGGCTTCAACCCCCATGCGAAAAGCGCGGTCCTGTGGACGCAGAACACGCTTTCCGACGAAGAGCAGGCGTTCCTCGCCGGGCTCCCGTACAAAATGCAGGTCCGCGGAACGCCGTTTACCGCCGTGCACGCGTCGCTGGACAGCCCGTCGGAATGGGGCTACATCTTCGACATCCACCAGGCGATGGACAATTTCTCCTACCAGTACACGCAGCTCTGTTTCTGCGGCCATTCCCACGTCCCGATCGCGTACTGCAAGAAAATGCTCGCGCGGCCCGGCGAAATGCCGGTCGACGAGCTGCGGCTCTGGGCTGTCAAGCCGGACGACGAGGGGATGGTGTTCCGTTCCGACGAGGCCGACGAGATCGTTCTGCCGATCCAGCCCGGCTGCAAGTATCTGATCAACGTCGGCAGCGTGGGGCAGCCCCGCAACCGCGATCCGCGCGCGACGTTCGCCGTCTTCGACACCGATCAGCACACGCTCACGCGGTACCGTCTGCCGTACGACATCGCCGGGACGCAGGAGAAAATCCGCGCCGCCGGATTGCCCGAGTGCCTCGCCACCCGCCTGGAACACGGCATGTAATCTGAAAACACCGGACAGGAGGAAGCCGCCGGGAAGCCTCCGGCGGACGCCGCCATGCGTTATCTGATCGTAAAACCAAGCAGCCTGGGGGATATCCTGCACGCGATGCCCGCCGTCTCCGCGCTGGCGAAAGCCGCCGGCCCGGACTCCTGCGTGGACTGGGTCGTGAAGCCCGCGTTCGCCGAGATCCCTCCGTACCTCCCGTGCGTCCGCCGGGTGATCCCGTTTTACGACAAAGAATTCCGCAAGCCGTTTCGGTTCCTCCCCGCGGCGCTTCATCTGCGCGCCGATCTCCGGCGCGAGCCTTACGATGCCGTCATAGATTTGCAGGGGCTCATCCGCAGCGCGTTCATCGGACGCCTGTCCGGATGCTCCGTGCGCGCCGGATTCGCGCTGCCGCGCGAGCATTTCGCCGTGCGTTTCTACACGCGCCGCCTGAAGGGGCATGAAAAGCCCCGCCATGCGGTCGACGTCAACAACGCGCTGATGAAGGATTTCCTCGGCCGCGAAGACCTGGATTTCAGCCTGAACCTGCCCGTGAACGAACGCACCGCGGAACGCGCCCGCGGGATCTTGGCGGAGGCGTTCGGCGGAGCCGTGCCGGAACGTTTCGCGGTCGTCGCGCCCGGCGCGCGCTGGGAGACAAAAAAATGGCCCGCGGACTTCTTCTCCGCCGTGATCGCGTCGGTCGCCCGCCGGGAGCCGGGGCTGAAATTCCTGCTCGCCGGGACGCGCGACGAGGCGGAGGACGCGGAAAAGATCCTGGCGAAGAGCGCGGCGGCCGGGCTGCCCGTCGCATCCGTCTGCGGACGGACGGGCGTGGGCGAACTGATGGAGACGATCCGCATGTCGTCGCTGATGGTCTGCAACGACAGCGGGCCGATGCACATCGCGGCGGCGCTCGGCGTGCCCGTCGTCGCCATGTTCGGGCCGACGGATCCCGCCTTGACCGGGCCCTACTGCGAAAAAAAATCCGTGTTTGTTCCGGAAATCGCTTGCAATCGCTGTTTTTTGCGCTACTGTAAAGATTCACGATGTCACGCCATGGTCGACCCGGAAACGGTCGCCGCGGCGTCCTGCAAACTTCTTATGGAAAGGAGCTGAACCATGTTCTTCAAACTGCGCCATGCTTTCGCGGCAGTCTTTGTTTTGTTTCTGTTCCCGCTGTGCGTCCGCGCGCAGGTGGCGATCGTCGTCAAGCCCGTCCAGGTCAACTATCTCCAGTACGAGTCCGTTTTCGTGCGCGTCGCCATGCGGAATCTCTCCGCGCATCCCCTGGCGTTCGGCGAAAACATCGGCCTCAAGGGCAATCTCCAGTTCGAGATCCGCCGGTCCGACCGCAACGACCCGAGTTTCATCCGTTCGCCGAAGGACGCTCCGCTTCCCGACATGACCGGCGTGATCCTGCCTCCCGGCGGCGAGAAGACCTACATGTTCAACCTCAGCAAATACTACGATCTGCGTTCCACTGGGCGCTACAGCGTGAAAGCCGTCCTGCGCCATCCGCAGATGCCGACCCCCTACCAGTCCAAGGAGGCGCATTTCAACATCGTGCGCGGCAACGTGATCTGGTCGCGGACGGTCGGCCTGCCTCTGCTCGACGACGCGCCCGAGGACGCCGGGGAGAACGAGGGCGGCGCGAAGGAGGAGAAGACCCGCATGATCCGGACGCGCGAATACCGCATCCTGAGCTATTTCACGGGCGCGTCCCACGTCTACTGCCTCACGCTTGAGGACAAGGAGAATCTCTACATGCTCCGCCACATCGGCTACGACCTGGGGCCCGATCTCCGTCCGAAATGCGAGATCGACTTCCTGTCCCGCCTCAACGTCCTGCTGCCCGCCAGCACCAAGGTCTACGCCTACTACCAGTACAACACCGACGGCGAGCTGGAAAACCGCCAGATCCTGATCAAGGACGAAAAGGCTCCGCGGCTCGTGTTCGATCCCGATACCGGCATCGTGAAGGTCGTCGGCGGCCGCGAGGCGCGCAAGGACGTCGACTACGAGGAAATCCGCGACATCCAGTTCCTGGAGGATATGCGCGACCCGAAGGGGACCCTCCTCGACGAGCCGCTTGATCCCGACGCCATCCTCGGCCCCGAGTCCCTTGGCGCGAAAGAGGCGGCGGAGAAGGCCGGCGAACGCGCCGGGGGCAAGGATAAAAAGTCCCTGCTTGAAGGCTTCTGACCGGTTCGTTTCTGTCCGGTTTATGCGGCACGGGTTCCCCCCTGTGCCGCTTTTTTGTATCCGCATCTCCGGCGGGCGGGCGATTTTGTTCAAAGAAAACATGAATTCTTGCAAAAAGTGTATGGGAAAACGCCCGGAACGTGCTATTGTATTTGCATCATAAGAGTTTCCGATGTCATCAACCCCAAGTCCGCCGCAGTTCCCGGCGCACGGACAGATTACCAGGAGAAACCGTTCCATGAGTTCGAACAAGAAGACCCCCGCCGCGAAGAAAGCCGTTGCGAAGACCGCCGCGAAAACCTCGTCCGCTTCCTCCGCGAAGAAACCCGCCGCAAAGAAAGCCGCCGCAAAGAAAGCCGTCCCCGAAGTCTATCCGGGCGAGACTGCGCCGGAACGCGTCATCAAGGCGGATCTCAAGGCAGTGAAGGGGAAACGGTCCGATGTCTGGCGCGACTGCGTCGGCGCGGGGCGCATCGGCGAGGGGCTGCGCGACACCTGGCGCAAACAGCTTGCGAAATGCAAAAAGGAGCTCGGGTTCCGCTATCTCCGCGCGCACGGCCTCTTCCACGACGAAATGCGCGTGTACAGCGAGGACAAGGCGGGCAATCCGGTGTACAATTTCATGTACGTCGACGACGTGTTCGATTTCCTGCTCTCCATCGGCGTCAAGCCGTTCGTCGAACTCAGCTTCATGCCGGAAAAGCTCGCCTCCGGCAAGACCACGATCTTCTGGTGGAAGGCGAACGTGACCCCGCCGAAGAAGCACGAACGCTGGGCGGACCTCGTCCGCGCGGCCGTGCGGCACTGGACCGAACGCTACGGCGAGGACGAGGTGAAGACCTGGCGGTTCGAGGTGTGGAACGAACCGGATCTGGACGTCTTCTGGGACCCCGGCAAAAAGACCACCATGCTCGACGCCTACCTTGAGCTGTACAAGCACACCGCCCGCGCGGTCAAGTCCGTGAACAAGGCGTATCCGGTCGGCGGTCCCTCCGGCGCCGGGCTCGACTTCATCGCCCCCCTCGTGCGCTACTGCCGCAAAAACCGCCTGCCGCTGGATTTCATCTCGTTCCACCAGTACGGCTTCGACCCGGAGAACCCGGCTCTGCCGAAGGTCGACCGGTTCGGCGGCAATTACATCTACCTGATGAAGAACCTCCGGCATGTCGCCGACTGCTTCAACAAAAAGCTGGAGGACATCCGCAAAAACCTCCGCTGCGACGTCCCGGTCTACATCACCGAGTGGCACGCCTCGCCGTCCCCCGTCGACCCGGTGCACGACTCCTATTTCGCCGCGCCGTTCATCCTGGAACAGCTCCGCAACACCGAAAAGATGGCGTGCATGAGCCTGTGGACGTTCACCGACATCTTCGAGGAATGCGGCCCCGCGCCGCGTCCGTTCCACGGCGGGTTCGGCCTCCTGACGTTCCAGAGCATCCCGAAGGCCGCCTACCGCGCGTACCAGTGCCTCGCCGCGCTCGGCCCGACGGAGCTCGTTTCCAGCGACGCGTCGTCGTACGTCTGCAAGGACGCGAAGGGCGGCGTGCAGGCGCTCTTCTGGGACCTCAGCCACCCCACGCAGGGCGGAAAGGTCAGCAACCAGGACACGTTCTTCGATCCGCATCCCGCCAAAGACAAAGGCCATGCGCTCCTCCGCATCGCCGGGCTCAAGGCGGGCGAATACGACCTGCGCGTGACCCGCATCGGCTACCGGGCGGGCGACGCGTATTCCGCGTGGCTGGAGGAGGACGGCGCGAAGACGGACATCAGCCGCGAGGAGATCGCGCGCCTGACGCGCGTTTCGCAGCTCCGCCCCATGTACCGGGCTCAGGTCACGGTCATGAAGGGCGAGGAATTCCAGCTCGGCCTGGACATGAAGCAGAACGACGTCTTCTTCGTGGAGCTGGTCCCGCTGAAGTGAGGAGGACCGTTCCTCCCCGGAAAACGCGTCCGGTTCCGCCGGACGCGGAGCTTCCCCAAAAAAACAATCCCGTGCCGCGATGAACGGCACGGGATTTTTGCCTGTCTGATGTGAAGGAGCGGCTTATTGTTGCGCGGGAGCCTCCTGCGGCTTTTCTTCCGCGGGCGTCGTCTCGGCGGCTTCCTCGATGGCTTCCTTCTTTTCCTCGACGATTTCCTTGATCTCCTCCGCTTCCTTCTCTTCCGCGACCGCTTCTTCCGCGAGCCTGGACTTCAGCCAGTCCTGGAAATTGCCTTCGGGATCGAGCGGGACCAGCGGCTTGCCCGCATTTTCCTCGGGGATGCTGGTGTCCGTGGAAACGGCGTCGCCGTCCGGCTTTTTCTGCGCGGGCTTTTTATCCGTTTTTTTCGCGGGCTTCTTCGCGTCGGATTTCGCCGTCTTTTTCGCCTCCGGCTTTGCTTCGGCGGGCGGCTCCGGCGCCGTGTACTTCTTCACGAATCCGTCGAGGTATTCGGCATAGCGCTTCGGCGCGTTGAAATCCATGATCTCGTTGATCTTGCGGCGGTGCCTTTCCGGGCTGCCGTCCGCCTTGATGAAATCGATGTAGATCTCCCCGTTTGCGTCCAGCAGGAGCGCGGTCGGCAGGATGGAGATGCGGTACTTCGCGCGGAGCTGGGCGTTCTGCTGCGAGAGGCTCTTCGGCTGGAGATGGATGGCGACGGGGAAATCCGCCTTCATGAGCACGAGGTTCTTCTCGGCGTAATCCAGGAATTTCTTCTCGCGGAAGATGGCACGGTCAAGGCTGAGGCTGGGGGCCGCGTCCGAGTTCGTGAACAGGATGTAGATCGGACGTTTGGTCCGCATGGATTCGGCTTTCGCCTTTTCGAAATCGGTATGCCATTCCCCCGCGTTGAGGCCGGGGAAGAGCAGGGCTGTCGTCAGGAAGCAGCAAAGGGCGAAAAGATATTTCATGGCTCACTCCTTTCTGTTGGGGTCCGGGATTTGCATTTTTTCCCTTAACTATACCACGAAAATGCGGAAAGTCAAATGGAAAAAGCCCGAACGGCGTTTTTTGTCGCGCGGCGGACAATTGTCAGCCGAGGGCTTTGACCAGAGACTCCTGCGTGACAGGTTTCATGACGATCGCGTCGAAAACGCCCATGTTGAAGTTCGAATTGTTTTCCGTATCCGCCGTGACGGCGAAGATCCTGATGCCCTTCCATTCCGGGTTCGCGCGGATCGCCGCCGCGAGCTCCATGCCGTTCATCTCCGGCATCCAGAGGTCGAGCAGGGCGACGTCTGGCTTCGTGGTCTTCATGAGCTCAAGCGCCTTTGCGCCGGACGGCGCGGAGATCGGGTCGAAGCCCATCTTGCGGAGCATGGCGCAGAGGACCTTCACGTTGAGCGGGACGTCGTCGACGACGAGGATCTTCTTTGTGGTATCCAGCTTGCCCTCGGCGGCGTGGTCGTCCTGCTTGAGCTCGGCGTCGCTGCAGATGTCGATGTCGGGCAGGAGGATGGTGAACACGCTGCCTTTGCCGACCGTGCTGTCGACCGTAAGGGAGCCCTTCATGCAGTCGACGAGGCGCTTCGCGATGGAAAGCCCGAGCCCGGTCCCGTTTTCCGTGCGGATGCCGCGGTAGGACGACTTGTCCTGGACGAACGGCTCGAAGATCTTCGAGAGGGATTCCTTCGAGATGCCGCAGCCGGTGTCCGCGATGCGGATGGTGAGCGCGGCGCGCTTTTCGTTCAGCTTGAAGAACGTGATCGAGACGGAGACGGAGCCCTGTTTCGTGAATTTGACGGCGTTGCCGATGATGTTGAGGAGGACCTGGCGGAGGCGGCGTTCGTCCAGATTGAGGAACGGGAGGTCGTCCGGGACGGACGTGATGAGCTCGATGCCCTGGGACTTCGCCTTGGCGGTGAAGACGGCTTCAAGCTCGAAGAGCAGTTCGCGGAGGTTGATCGGCTCCGGCTGGATGATCATCTGGTCGGCGTCGAGCTTGGAGAGGTCGAGGATGTCGTTGATGAGCGAGAGCAGGGCGTTGCCCGCGTAGTGGATGCTGCGGAGGTATTCGCTCGCCTCGGCGGGCGGGAGCGATTCGTCCTGGAGGAGCTGGCTGAACCCGAGGATGGCGTTGAGCGGGGTGCGGATCTCGTGGCTCATGGTGGCGAGGAAGAGGCTCTTCGCCTTGGCCGCGGATTCGGCGGACTTGATGGCGTTGTTCAGCTCCGTGACGTCGATGCCGCAGCCGAAGACGAGCAGGCGTCCCGTGGTGTCCGTGAAGGCGATGTGGGAGATCTGCGCCATGATCTCGCCGTTTTGGCCGGGGACCCGGATGACGTGCGTGGAGACTTCCCCGTTTTTCCTGACCGCCTCGTCGTCCATTTCCTGGAAGTTTTTCGCGATCTCCGGCTCGAAAAGCTCCTCGTAGGTGGACCCGATGACCTTTTCCTCCGCCATGTTCATCTGGCTGCAGTATTTCTTGTTCGCCATGATGAGCTTTCCGCTTTCGCATTCGCGGACGGTGGCGGTGCAGGGCATGAGGTCGAAGATCGTCTTGAGGAAGAGCGCGGCGTTGGCGGCTTCGGTCTCCAGCTCGCGGACCTTGGTGATGTCCTGGAGCATGAAGAAGAAGCGCGGGTGCTTCCTCTTGGCGTATTTGTCCTTGACGGCGATGATGCGGAAGTGGCGGCGTTCGCCGAAGAAGTCGCTGCGGAACGTGCATTCGAGGGAATCCGCTTTTCCGTGGAAGAGCGCGCGTCGGCGCGTCAGGTAGTCCTGCAGGTCGTCCTGGACGATCCAGGCTTCGGGCGGGACGGGCTTGCCGTTTTCGAACGGCCAGACGGCCTCGGACGGCGACGGGGCTTCGAAGGCGTCGGTGTCCGGCGTGTAGTAGAAATAGCCGAGGTTGGCGAGCGACGTGGCGGTCTGGAGTGCGTGCGTCTTCCGGTCGAGTTCCTCGCGGCGTTCGTATTCCTCCGTGATGTCGCGGAAGACGACGATCGCGCCGAGGAGGGCGTTTTTCGCGCCGCGGATGGGCGAGGTGGAGGTGGAAATGCGGTGCCTTTTGCCGTCTTTGGAGGTGATCGCGATGTTGTCGCTGCCGGTGACGATGCGGTTTTCGCGGATGGCGGTTTCGATGGGGGAGGTGAGCGTGGCGGAGCCGTCGGGCGACGTCGTGTTGAAGACGTCCTGCACGGTCTTTCCTTCGGCTTCTGCCTGCGTGAACCCGGTCATCTTTTCCGCGGAGTGGTTGAGCATGGTGATGAAGCCCATGCGGTCCGTGACGATGACGCCGTCGCCGATGGCGCGGAGCGTGAGCTGAAGCCTGGTGGCGAGGTTGAACGCCTTTTCGCGGAGTTCCGCCATCTCGGTGGTGTCCTGCGCGACGACCAGCACGGCCTCGTGGTTGAATATCTTTTTGTCGAGCTTGGTCAGCGTGACGGTGTAGTTTTTCTCCCCGTGCTTGCGGTTGATGGTCATGGTCTTGCCGGAGATCGCCGTCTCCGCCATTTCGACGCGGATGGTGTTGGTCAGCGCCGTGCGGAGGTCGTCGAGGTTCTGGGAGGCGTCCGGGTCGTTGAACGGCACGTGCGAATAGAGGACCTCGCCGGAGGTGGAGTAGGCGGCGACGAGGAGCGGCATGTGTCCGTGGATCGCGATGAAACGTCCGGTGATTCTGCGGTACTTGAAGAAATAGACGAGGCCGCCGAGGACGAACGCGCAGAGGACCACGAAGAGGATCGCGAGGATGATGAGCAGCTCCTGGTTCCGCTGCATCCAGGATTCCGGTTCGTTGACCCAGACGGCGTCGTCCGGGATCGCCTTCCTGTCATATTCCCAGTAGTTGATGCGCTTGTAGTTGATGGTGCAGACTTCGGGGATGGTGACCGGATCGAGGTTGGATGCGTTCCAGGAGCCTCTGGCGTTCGCGAGGTGCTTGGTCAGCGCGGCGGTCTCCTTGCCGACGTCCTCGATGGAGGACATGTAGCCGCCGACCGCGAAGTCCAGCAGGATGCGCCGCCGCCCGATGATCGGGAGGTCGTCGCGCACCTGCATGAGCTGGTACCACATGGTCGAACGGCTGCCGATGTTCGGCAGGTAGATGTCCCAGTCGCAGGAGACGATGAAGGAGTCCGAGGGGGCGGTGGCGAGCTTCTTGAACGCGGCGTCGCGGTCCGCCTCCGAGTCGCTGTTGATGTAGACGGTGGTGAAGTCGCAGATGCCCGCGAACTCGTTCCTGAGCGTGATGTCCTGCCTGTCGGACCAGGCGAACCTTGAGACCAGCAGCACCACGTGCGGACGGTCCGGGAACAGCTTCAGGCCGAACTTGATGTTCGTGCGCGGGTCCATCTGCCGGATGACCGCGGTCGTGTTCGGGTGGAGCGTGCGCCATTCCTCCGGGAACGTCTTCATGCAGGACAGGATGATGGCAGTCGATTCCGGGACGCTCGGCAGGATGTTTTTCAGCGTGTTCGCAGCCGGCTCGCCGAAGGTCACGATCAGCTTGTATCTTCCAGCCTCGATCGCCTCTTTCTTCTCGCTCAGCTTCTCGTCCCACGCGGTCTGGTTCAGCTGGTGGAGCGAGTCAAGCTCGACCAGGTCGCTCTCGAACATGATGCCGAGGTTCGCCAGTTCGTTGAAGAACGCGCCCGTCAGGTCCGTGCGGATCTCGCTCGCCGTGTGCTCGGAGAATATGATCAGGATATTGAACTGCCTTCTGTCCTGCGCGGACGAACGGGGCGCCGCGGCGAAGCAGAACAGGAACAGCAGAAGTGCGAGGCAGAAAACGTTGCGGAACAATCCGGAAAAAAAACTCCGGCGGGATCTGGCCAGGCGTGTGTGATGAACAGTCATGTTGCTACCTCACTGTTTCGGCTGAATTCGGGCGCGTTCGGAATAAAACGCGCGAAAAGCGGATTGTCTGTTTCATTCAACAATAATCTACAACAAAAAAATCAGAATGCAAGCCGACAGAAAGAAAAAAATATTTTTTCCTTCCCTTCTTGCATTTTCCGTTTTTCGTGTTATAGTTTTCTTTCATTCTTTCCTGCACATCCATCCCTGCACACACACGGTTTTGTCCCGCTTCCTCCGATCCAGGACGGAAACGGGATTTCGCTTCAAAAAAGAATCTATCCACAAAAGACGCCGCATATCCGGCGCCCGCCGGCGCATGCCCGCCGGGACGGCATACCATCATGAATAAAAACCTGCAAACGGTCCGCACCGTGCAATTCGTCACGGTCGTCGGAATGACGCTGAACCTGGTCCTGGTGTTCGCCAAGGCGGCGGGCGGCTGGTTTTTCTACAGCCAGGCGCTGCTCGCCGACGCCGTGCACAGCCTGTCCGACCTCGTGACCGACCTGGCGGTGATCTTCGGCGTGAAATACTGGTCTGCGCCGCCGGACCGGCAGCATCCGTACGGACACGGCCGCATCGAAACGCTCGTTTCGGCGTTCATCGGCATCGCGCTTGCCGCCGTGGCGGTCGGCCTCGCCTGGGACGCCGTCGGCACGCTTCGCCACGGATCGGAGCACGGCCCCGCCGGATTCGCGTTCGTGATCGCCGTATTCTCCATCATATCCAAGGAGATCCTGTTCCACTGGACCCGCGCGAAAGCCCGCGCCGTGCATTCGACCGCGATGGAGGCAAACGCCTGGCATCACCGCAGCGACGCCCTCAGCTCGATCCCCGCCGCCATTGCCATCGCGCTTGCCTACTTCTTCCCGAAACTGCATTTCGTCGACCCCGTCGGCGCCATCCTCGTCTCATTTTTCGTCCTTTATGCCGCCTGGACCATCGTCCGGCCAACGCTCCAGGAGCTTTCCGAGGCGGGCGTCTCCCGCGAGGACCAGGCGAAGATTTACCGCCTCGCCACTTCGCTTTCCGGCGTCCTCGGCGCGCACGCGCTCCGCACCCGCAACGCCGGCGGCGCGATCTGGGCGGACATCCACATCATCGTCGACCCCGACATGACCGTCCGCGAGGGACACGACCTGTCCCACCAGGTCCGCGACCTGCTCGTGAGTTCCGACCTGAACATCGTCGACGTGGTGGTCCACCTGGAACCGCCGTCTCCCTCGCGCTCCAAATCCGCCTCGTCAAAGAACTCGGACCAGCCCGACCTGCCGTTTCAGTCCTGATTTTGTTCAACAGGATTCCCGTCCCGCACGGCTCTGCCCCGTTTGCCGTTTTTTTCAGGGCAGGGCGTCCCATGCGCCGGGAAAGACCGCCGCACATCCCGCGGTCCGGTCCTTTTGGCGGCCGCCGGGGTCGAAACCGTCCAGACTCCTTCATGTTTTTTTCCGGTTTGTTTTTTGCTGCGGAATTGGCTGAATTATCAGATTTCTGAAAAGAATAGAACGCGGCGGCGTGTCGGGGATAAAAAATCGTTAGTTTTTAAGTATTTTTCCGGAAAACGATTTGAAAAAACGGAAAAATGGGGTAAATTATATATTCGATAAAAAAATATCGAATACAGCCGCCGCCCCTCGACGACGCCCGTTTTCGACTCGTTTTCTAACCGTCTACTTTTATTCCACTGCATAACTGGAGCCGTTCATGAAACGCAAGATCGTCATTTGTATGGGAAGCAGCTGCTTTGCCCGCGGCAACGAGGAAAATCTCCGCGTGATCGAGGATTTCCTGAAATCGAACAACCTGCAGGCGGACGTGCTTCTTTCCGGCCGCTGCTGCGCGGGCATCTGCTCCGAGGGGCCGAACATCATCATCGACGATACGACTTACAGCCATGTGAGCAAGGAAGCCCTGATCGACATCCTGAACCGCGAATTCCTCGCGAAACAACAATAACGGAACAAGACTATGAACCAGGGATATCCGGTTTTTACCGCCGACGCCGAGTGCCAGGACTGCTTCAAATGCGTCCGGCGCTGCCCCGTGAAAGCGATCAAGGTCGAGGAGGGGCATGCCTCCGTCATGCCCGAACTCTGCATCGCGTGCGGCGGCTGCGTGGAGGTCTGCCCCGTCCATGCGAAGAAGATCCGCGACGACATGACGCGCGCCCGTCAGCTCATCCTCGGGCCGGATCCCGTCTACGTCTCCCTGGCGCCCTCGTGGGTGAGCGAGTTCAAGGGGCTTCCCGCGAAGAACATGATCGCGTCCCTGAAGAAGCTCGGATTCGCCGGAGTCGGCGAGACGGCGATCGGCGCGCAGGCGGTTTCCGACGCGCTCGCGCTGGAGCTGAAGAATTTCAAAAGCGGCCTGAAGATCTCGTCCGCGTGCCCCGTGGTCGACGATTTCATCTGCAAGTACATGCCGGAGTTCGCGCCGTGCATCACGAAGGTGCTGTCGCCCGCGCTGACCCACGCGAAGATATTGAAGAAGGAATTCGGCGAGAACGCGAAAGTGGTGTTCATCGGTCCGTGCATCGCGAAGAAGAACGAATCCGACCGGCACGGCGACCTGATCTCGCTGGCGATGCTGTTCTCCCGCCTGCGCCAGTGGTTCCGCAGCATGCAGATCGACCCGTGGCGCGTGGAGACGACCGGCGAGGACGTCTTCGTGCCGCAGGCGGCGCGCGAAGGCACGCTGTACCCGATCGAGGGCGGCATGAACGATACGATCAAACTGCATCCGGGCTGCGGCCATGTGAAATATGTCGCGGTGACCGGGCTTGACAGCCTCCGCCTCACGCTGGAAGGGCTTCATCCGCGCGACATCCGCGAACCGGTCTTCCTCGAAACGCTCGCCTGCCAGGGCGGCTGCGTCCACGGGCCGGGCACGGAACACGGCGCGCCGGGGCTCATGGAACGCCTCCGCATCCTGCGGATGGCGGACGTGCCGGAGACGGTTGGCGACCGGGAGCCGGGCGTGGCGCTGGACCTGGACTACAAGGAAGCGCCCGCTGCGGGGAACGACGTCACGCTTCACGAGATCCGCCAGGCGCTGCTCCGCGTGGGCAAGAAGGACAAGGAAGACGAACTGAACTGCGGCGGGTGCGGCTACAACACCTGCATCAACTTCGCCAAGGCGCTGATCGCGGGCAAGGCGGAGCCGAACATGTGCGTGTCCTACATGCGGAAGCTGGCGCAGAAGAAATCCAACGCCATCCTGCGGTGCATCCCCGCCGCGGTCGTGATCGTGGACCAGAGCCTCACGCTCATCGAGTCCAACCACAGGTTCGCGGAGCTCTGCGGCGAATCCGCGCTGGACGTCTGGAGCGTGCTCCCCGGCATGGCGGGCGCCGCGCTCGACACGTTCATCAGCTTCACCGACCTCTTCCGCGAGGTCCTGACCACGAAGGAGGAGCTGTCGCGCGACACGATCCACGTGAACGGGCGGCTCCTGAGCCTCTATATCTTCAACATCGACCCGGGGCAGGTCGTCGGCGCGATGATGTTCGACGTGACGCGCACGGAGTTCCGCCGCGAGGAGATCGCCGCGCAGGCGCGCGAGGTCATCCGGAAGAACCTGGCGACGGTGCAGGACATCGCGTGCAAGCTGGGCGAGCACATGGCGGACACGGAGATCCTGCTGCGATCCATCGCGGAAAACTACGCGGATTCTCCTGCCGACGACGATTTCCGTAAGAAATATAAATGACGCAAGGTGACGGGAGCATGAGCGAGCCCTTTTTCGTAGACCTCGGATTCAGCCAGTGCCGCAAGCACGGCGAGGACATCTGCGGCGACGCCTTCAAGTTCATCAAGAACATGGAGGATTCGCGCGTGGTGGCCGTGCTGTCGGACGGACTGGGCAGCGGCGTGAAGGCGAACATCCTCGCCTCCATGACCGCGACCATGGCGCTGAAGTTCGCGAACGAGCTCACCGGCCCCCGCGGCATCCTGCACGCCGCCGAGATCATGATGGACGCCCTCCCGATCTGCCAGGTCCGCAAGATCAGCTACGCCACGTTCACCATCCTGAACGCCTGGCCGGACGGCAACGTCCGCATCATCGAGATGGGCAATCCGGCGTTCGTGCTGCTCCGCAACGACAAGGTCCTGCCCGTGCCCTACGACGAGCTGAACCCGTCCAAGTACGACAACCGCAGCATGCGCGTGTACCATTTCAAGGTGGACATGTGGGACCGCATCGTCTTCTTCTCCGACGGAGTGTCGCAGGCCGCGATCGGTTCGGACGACCTGCCGCTCGGCTGGCGCGAAAGCGGCGTGTCGGAGTACCTGGTGGATTACCTGAACAACTGCCCGGACGTGTCCTCCTACGAAGTCGCGGAGCACGTGATTGCGGAGGCGATCAGCAAGGAGCCGCACAACATCAACAAGGACGACATGACCTGCGCCGCGCTGTATTTCCGCAATCCGCGCGAGATGCTGCTCTTCACCGGCCCGCCGTACGATTCCGCCCGCGACGCCGAATGCGCGTCGTTCCTGAAGAACTTCGTGGGCGACAAGGCGATCTGCGGCGGCACCAGCGCGGAGATCGTGTCGCGCGAGCTCGGACGCGAACTGAAAATGGACCTCTCGAGCATTTCCCCGGACATGCCCCCGATGTCCACCATGGACGGCGTCAACCTCGTGACGGAAGGCATCTTCACGCTCTCGAAGGCTGCGACGTACCTGGAGTCGGTCGACGGCGTGCGCCACAACGACCCCGCCGGGCTGCTGACCGGGCTGATGCTCCGCAACGACGTGATCACGTTCCTGGTCGGCACGCGCATCAACGAGGCGCACCAGGACCCGAACCTGCCGCACGACCTGGAGCTGCGCCGGAACATCGTGCAGCGGCTGGCGCGCACGCTCGAGACCCAGTACCTGAAGAAAGTCATCATCAAATACGTTTAACATTCAACCTGAAATAAAACCCCAACACCCACATCAACCCCATGGAGAAACCTATGCAGGAAACCCTGGAAAAGACGCGCGCGATGGTGCACCACCTCGCGGCGGTCAACGAGATTCTCGAAAAGAACGGGAACGACCCGTCCCGGCTCATCCCGATCCTTCAGGAGGTGCAGGAAGTCTACAAGTACCTCTCGAAGGACGTCATCAGCTATGTGGCAACGTCGCTCGACGTGCCTGTGGCGCATGTGTACGGCGTGGCGACGTTCTACGCCCACTTCTCCCTGAACCCCAAGGGAAAGCACATCTTCCGCCTCTGCGACGGCACCGCCTGCCACGTGAAGAAGTCCATGGGGCTGCTTGAGGCGATCTACAAGAAGCTCGGCCTCAGCGACGAGAAGCGCACGACCGACGACCTGCTCTTCACCGTCGAGATCGTGAACTGCCTCGGCGCCTGCGGCCTCGCGCCCGTGATCGTCATCGACGGCGAAGTCCACGGCCAGGCCACCCCGGAACAGGTCGAGAAGATCATCGACGAGATCAAGGCCGCCGAAGCCGCAGCCGCGGAATCCGAAAACAAGTAACGAAGGGAATCACATACGATGAGCACCGAAATCAAAACGCCGAATCTGGAAGAGATCGCCGCGAACTACAAGAAAGTCGTCGCCAAGCTCAAACGCCGCATCATCATCTGCGGCGGCACCGGCTGCATCGCCAACGGTTCCATGAAGGTCCGCGACGCCATCTGCGCCGAGCTGGAAAAGGCCGGCGAACACATCGAAGTCGTCCTCGACCGCCACGACTGCTCCAAAAACGAGGGCGTCACCTACTTCTCCAAGTCCGGCTGCCAGGGATTCTGCCAGATGGGCCCGATCCTCCGCATCGAACCCGAAGGCATCTTCTACTGCCACGTCAAGCCCGAAGACGCCGCCGAGATCGTCCATGTGACCCTCATCGGGGGCGAGATCATCGACCGCCTGGTCTACGTCGACCCCGTCAGCGGCAAGCCCTGCCGCCACGAGGACGAGATCGCGTTCTACGCCCGCCAGACCCGCGTCGTGCTGGCGAACTACATGATCGAGCCGGACGACGTCGAGGAATACATCGCCCGCGACGGCTACGTCGGCGCGCGCAAGGCCGTTACCGAGATGACCCCGGAACAGGTCTGCCAGACCATGATCGACGCCGGACTCCGCGGTCGCGGCGGCGGCGGTTTCCCCACCGGCCTCAAGTGGAAATTCACGCTCGCCTCCCAGAACGACAAGAAATACGTCATCTGCAACGGCGACGAAGGCGACCCGGGCGCGTTCATGGACCGCTCCGTCATGGAGGGCAACCCCCACGCCGTGCTCGAAGGCATGATGATCGCCGGACGCGCGATCGGCGCCGACGAAGGCGTCGTGTACGTCCGCGCCGAATACCCGCTGGCGGTCGAACGCATCCGCAAGGCGATCGCCGACGCCGAGGCGTACGGCCTGCTCGGCAAGAACCTCTTCGGCACGAACTTCAACTTCACCATCCGCGTGATGGAAGGCGCGGGCGCGTTCGTCTGCGGCGAAGAGACCGCCCTGATCGCGTCCGTGGAAGGCAAGCGCGGCATGCCGATGCCGAAGCCGCCGTTCCCGGCGCAGAAGGGCCTCTACGGCAAGCCGACCGTGATCAACAACGTGGAAACGCTCGCATCCGTGGCGTACATCATCCGCAACGGCGCGGCGAAGTACCGCGAAGTCGGCCCCCAGAACTCCCCCGGCACGAAGACGTTCGCCCTCACCGGCCACGTCGCGAACACCGGCCTCATCGAAGTTCCGTTCGGCACCACCCTCCGCGAGATCGTGTACAACATCGGCGGCGGCGTGACCGACAACACCGGCAAGGTGACCGGCGAAGACTTCAAGTCCGTGCAGATCGGCGGCCCGTCCGGCGGCTGCCTGGTCCCCGACCTCCTCGACCTCCCGCTCGATTTCGACTCCCTGAAGAGCGCGGGCGCGATGGTCGGTTCCGGCGGACTCGTGGTCATGAACAAGCAGACCTGCATGGTCCGCATCGCGCGGTTCTTCATGCAGTTCACGCAGAACGAATCCTGCGGCAAGTGCGTGCCGTGCCGCGAAGGCACGAAGCAGATGCTCGCGCTGCTCGACGACATCATCGAGGGCCGCGCCACCGCCGAAACGCTCGACCTCCTCGAGAAGACCGCGAAGGCAGTCCAGCTCGGCTCCCTCTGCGGCCTCGGCAAGACCGCCCCGAACCCGGTTCTCTCCACCCTGCGCTATTTCCGCAAGGAGTACGAGGACCACGTGTTCCGCAAGATCTGCCCGACCGGCGAATGCAAGGCGCTCGCCCGTCCCGAGATCGACCCCGCGAAGTGCAAAGGCTGCACGGCCTGCGCCCGCAAGTGCCCCGTCGGCGCGATCACCGGCAAGGTGAAGGAAGCGCATCGCATCGACCCCGAAAAATGCATCAAGTGCGGCGCGTGCAAGGCCGCGTGCAAGTTCGGCGCAGTCAAGGGAATCTGACAACTATAAGGATCATTCATCATGGCCGATACCGTTAAAACACTGACCGTCAACGGACGGGAAGTCACGTTCACCAACGAGCGCAACCTCCTGGAAGTCATCCGCAAAGCCGGGATCGAGATCCCGACCTTCTGCTACCACTCCGAACTGAGCATCTACGGCGCGTGCCGCCTCTGCCTCGTCCTCGTCGAAGGCAAGGGCATCATGGCGTCCTGCTCCACCGCCCCCGCGCCCGGCATGGTCGTCCACACGGACACCAAGGAGATCCGCGACATGCGCAAGATCAGCGTGGAGCTCCTGCTCGCCAACCACAACCGCGAATGCCCGACCTGCGCCCGCAACGAGAACTGCACGCTGCAGCGCATCGCCTACCAGCTCGGCGTCCAGGACATCCGCTTCAAATCCGTGAAGAAGGACGACCCGATCGACTTCTCCTCCCCGTCGCTCGTCCGCGACCCGAACAAGTGCGTGCTCTGCGGCGACTGCGTGCGCGTCTGCTCCGAGATCCAGGGCATCGGCGCGATCGACTTCTCCAACCGCGGCTCCAACGCCCGCGTGGCTCCCGCCTTCGGCGCGTCCCTCGGCACCGTCGAATGCGTGAACTGCGGCCAGTGCGCCGCCGTCTGCCCGACCGGCGCGATCGTGCCGAAGCAGGACCGCAACCGCGTGTGGGACGCCCTGTACGACCCGAGCAAGACCGTCGTGGTGCAGATCGCCCCCGCCGTCCGCGTGGCGCTGGGCGAATACTTCGGCGCGAAGCCGGGCGAGAACGTGGCGGGCAAGCTCGTCGCCGCCCTGAAGCTCATGGGCTTCAAGCACGTCTACGACACCAGCTTCTCCGCCGACATGACCATCTTCGAGGAAGCCACCGAGCTCATCGACCGCATCGCCCACGGCGGCACGCTCCCGATGTTCACCAGCTGCTGCCCCGCCTGGGTCAAGTTCGCCGAGATCTACTACCCCGAAATGATCCCCCACATCTCCAGCTGCCGTTCCCCGCAGGCCATGTTCGGCTCCATCGCCAAGAAGATCCTGCCCGAACAGCTCGGCTGCAAGCGCGAGGACCTCGTGGTCGTCTCCATCATGCCCTGCACGGCAAAGAAGTTCGAAGCCCAGCTTCCGAAGTTCGCCGTCGACGGCAAGCCGGAAGTCGACATCGTCGTGACCACCAGCGAAGTCCAGCGCATGATCAACTCCATGGGCATCAAGCTCAACGAGCTCCAGCCCGAAGCGTTCGACATGCCCATGGGATTCGCCACCGGCGGCGGCGTGATCTTCGGCGCGTCCGGCGGCGTCATGGAAGCCGCCCTCCGCTACGCGGTCGAAAAGCTCGACAACAAGCCGCTCGCCTCCGTCGACTTCAAGGAAGTCCGCGGCATGAAGACCGTCAAGGAAGCCACCGTGACCGCGGCCGGCAGGGAGATCCGCGTGGCGGTCGTCCACGGCCTCGCTAACGCCAAGCGCCTCATCAACGACGTCCGCTCCGGCAAAGCCCACTACGACTTCGTCGAAGTCATGGCGTGCCCCGGCGGCTGCATCTCCGGCGGCGGCCAGCCCGTCGGCGTCACGGACGCGATCCGCATCCAGCGCCAGCAGGGCCTCTACGCGGCCGACAAGTCCCAGCAGGTCCAGAAGTGCCAGGACAACTTCCTGGTCGACCAGTGCTACAAGCAGCACATCGGCGGCCAGCCCGGCTCCCACGAGGCGCACCACCTGCTGCACACGGTCTACCAGAACCGCAGCCAGCTCTTCGACGCCAAGATCCCGATCATGCGCGGCACCGCTCCGGACCGCTTCATGATCACCGTCACGATCTGCGCCAAGCAGGACAACTGCCCCGGCCAGCTCCTCATCGGCATGATCTCCGAATACGTCCGCAGCAAGAACTACACGGACAAGGTCGACATGGACGCCGCGTTCTCGTCCCGCCCCGAACAGGACGGCACGATCTGCGTGACCATCGGCGACGAAGTCGTCGAGCGCACCAAGTTCAAAAACGCTCTGAACACGCTCGAACAGCTTCAGAACCAGGCCGCCTTCGAGACGATCAAGAAGAAGATCGACGAAAGCGTCGCCAAGCTCGGCTAAGGAGGACAAGTCCTCCACTGAAACAGTGCCCGACTCCGCCCGGGCACAAATGAAATCCCTGTCCGCCCCTTCGGGGGCGGATTTTTTTGCGTTTTTTTGTTGTAATTCACGCGGGATGTGCTATATTAGTGTATTACCGAGGTGAAAGAATGGGAAAAGTCCTGACTGCCGTCATTTACGTCCTGCTGGTGCTGGTGCTGATCGTATCCGGCATCCTTGTGCTGCCTGCGTATCAGAAGTACAAGCGCACCAAACAGGAAGTGGTAAGCCTTCAGGCGGACCTGGACCGCAAGAAGGCGGAGTACCTCACGCTTCAGCAGGAAGTCCACGACCTCCAGCACAACGCCTCCGCCGTCGAGAAAGTCGCCCGCGAACAGTATCACCTGTGCCGCGACGGCGAAGTGATCTATATTTACTCCGAGTGATCCCCATGGAGCGGATCCTCTGCACCGACGCGTCCGCGGCGGCGGTCTTTTCCGGTATTCTCCGGCGCGAAGACGGCGTCCTGCTCGTTCCCACCGAAACCGTCTACGGACTGGTCTGCGACGCGTCGCACGAAGTCGCCCGCGCGAAGATCTACGAGATGAAGCATCGTCCCGCGTCCAAGCTCCTCACGCTCTTTTTCGCCTCGCGCGAAGCGGCGGAGGCGGCGTTCCCCGCCATGCCGGAGACCGCGAAGCGTTTCGCGGCGGCGTTCTGCCCCGGTCCCGTGACCCTGATCGTGCCGGACGGCGGCGCGTTCACCGGATTCCGCATCCCCGACCACCCCGCGCTGCTGCGCCTGCTTGCGTCTTACGGGCGTCCGCTGGCGTCGACCAGCGCGAATCTTTCCGGTCAGCCCCCGGCGCATACCGTGGACGAGGCGCTGGCGTCGCTCGCGATCCCGCCCGACGGCATTCTGGACGGCGGACCGATCCCGCCGGATTCCGCGGCGTCGACCGTGATCAAAGTCGAGCGCGACGGCGCGTGGAGCATCCTGCGTCCGGGCCCGGTGTCGGAAACCATGCTCCGGGAGGCGGCGTCTCCGCTGCGGTAGCGCCTTGCTTCGCAGCGGCGCGAAGGGGAAAGTCGTATCCGGCAGTCCGTTGGCTCGGCCTTTGGATTTGCATTTTCGGAAAAATGTGGTATTTTATTAGGTCCGCTTTTTCGGAAAAGTCAGAGGATTCCGCTGCGGACTCCCATTCATGAAAGGACAACGACATGAAAACAGCGTTTTTATTCTCGGGGCAGGGCGCCCAGGCAGTCGGCATGGGGAAGGACCTGTACGAAGCGTCTCCCGCTGCGAAAGCGGTTTTCGACCGCGCGGACGCCGTGCTCGGCCGCAGCCTGTCGAAACTGTGCTTTGAAGGCCCGGAATCCGACCTGACCGCGACGGCGAACTGCCAGCCCGCGATCTATACCACCAGCATGGCGTGCCTCGCCGCCTGGCTGGAAAAGAACCCCGGCGAGGAAGCCGTTGCCGCGGGCGGCCTGAGCCTCGGCGAATACGCGGCGTTCGCGTCCGCCGGGACGTTCACGTTCGAGGACGGCCTGAAACTCGTGTCGAAGCGCGCCGCCCTGATGGACGCCGCCTGCCACGAAGCCGAGGGCGGCATGGCCGCCATCATCGGCGGCGATCCCGCGGTGATCGCGGAAGTCTGCGCGGAATGCGGCATCGACGTGGCGAACTACAATTCGCCGGGCCAGATCGTCATCAGCGGCGTGAAGGACCTGGTGCTGAAGGCGTGCGGGATCCTGAAGGAACGCGGCGTCAAGCGCGCCCTGCCTCTGAACGTGGCGGGAGCGTTCCACAGCCGCATGATGGCTTCCGCGGGCGCCGCGCTTGCCCCCGTGCTGGACGCCACCCCGATGAGTGCGCCGAAATTCCCCGTGCTCCAGAATTTCACGGGCGAACCCGAATCCGACCCGGCGAAGATCCGCGCGAACCTCGTTTCCCAGGTCGCCGGGAGCGTCCGCTGGGACACCTGCGTGCGCGTGATGGCGGAACGCTTCGGCGCGGAGCGTTTCGTGGAGTTCGGACCGGGCACGGTCCTGACCGGGCTCGTGCGGAAGATCCTGCCGGGCGCGGCGCTGCACAACGTGTCCGGCGCGGACGGCCTCGCGAACGCCTGAGTCCTTTTTTCCTTTTTGAAAACAACACAACCCGAACATACTGAAACCGAATCAGGAGAAAGACAATGAGTCAACTCGAAAACAGAGTGGCGCTGGTGACGGGCGGAGCCCGCGGCATCGGCCGTGCGATCTGCGAACGCCTGGCGAAGGAAGGCGCGAAGCTCGCCGTCGTGGACATCATGCAGGAAACCGCGGACAAGACCGTGGCGGAATTCCGCGCGCAGGGCATCGACGCCATCGCCATCGCGGCGAACGTGGCGAAGTATGAAGACGCCGAAGCGTCCATCAAGACCGTCATCGAAAAGTTCGGCCGCCTGGACATCCTCGTGAACTGCGCCGGCATCACCAAGGACAACCTGCTCATGCGCATGAGCGAGGCCGACTGGGACGCCGTGATCGCCGTCAACCTGAAGGGCACCTACAATTTCACGAAGGCCGCCATCCGTCCCATGATGAAGGCGCGCTACGGCAAGATCGTGAACATCTCCAGCGTGGTCGGCCGTGCCGGCAACGCCGGACAGGTCAACTACTCCGCATCCAAGGCGGGTGTCATCGGCATCACGAAGTCCGTGGCAAAGGAACTCGGCAGCCGCAACATCATGGTGAACGCGGTCGCCCCCGGCTACATCATGACCGACATGACCGAAAACCTCCCCGACGAGGCCAAGAAGCTCTTCCTGGACCTGATCCCGCTGAAGCGCGGCGGCAAGCCCCAGGACGTCGCGAACGTCGTGGCGTTCCTCTGCGGCCCGGATTCCGACTACGTGACCGGCCAGGTGATCAACGTCTGCGGCGGCTTCCTGATGTAAGGTCTTTTTCTGAGAATTTGCATCCGGAACGGTAAAAAACACAATGCAAGGCTATAAAAACACATAAAAAGCGTGCAAAGGATTTGCAAAAACGCGAAAACGGTGTATATTATAGCCTATACACGTTACGAAAACGAAAACCAACCCTTCATACCACTACGAAAGGATTTAACATGTCCGAAATCGCAACCAAAGTTAAAGAGCTCGTTGTGAAGCAGCTCGCAGTCGCCGAAGACCAGGTCACCGAAGACGCCCGTTTCGTCGAAGATCTGAACGCCGACTCCCTGGATATCGTCGAAATGATCATGGCACTCGAAGAGGAATTCGGTTCCGAAATCCCGGACGAGGAAGCCGAAAACCTGAAGACCGTCGGCGATGCGATCAAGTACATTGAGAGCAAGGCTGCTGCCAAGGAATAATTTCCTTCTTTTGCTTCCCGGGGTCATTCGTCTTGAGTGACCCCTTTTTTTCTTTTTATCCTTTGCGACCGGAGAACTATTCATAATGACGAACAGACGGCGAGTTGTAATAACCGGATATGGCGCGGTTTCCTGCGTGGGGAACGATGTCAATACCATGTGGGATTCCCTGATCAACGGGCGCTGCGGCATCGGCCGCGTGACCCAGTTCGACCCGAGCGATTTCAAGACTCAGGTCGGCGGCGAGGTGAAAAATCTCGACTGGGCGAGCGTAGTTTCCGAAAAGGACTACCGCAGAGTCGACAGCTTCGTCACGTTCGCTCTGGTCGCGTTCGACGAGGCGCGGCGCGACGCCGGACTGCCCGCCGATTTCCGGGATGAGGGCAGCGGACTCGACGTGAACCGCGTCGGCGTGGTCGTCGGCAGCGGCATCGGCGGCCTGCACACCATCGAGAGCCAGTGCGCCGTGCTCCTGAACAAAGGACCGCGTTTCGTCTCGCCCTTCATGATCCCGTCCATCATCACGAACATGGCTTCCGGCATGATCTCCATCCGCTGCGGCGCGGGCGGCCCGAACTTCTCGGTCGTCTCCGCATGCGCCACCGCGACGCACGCCATCGGCGCGAGCTTCGACGCGATCGCCGACGGACGCGCGGACATGATGATCACCGGCGGCGCGGAATCCTCCATCACCCGCCTCGGCTATGCCGGATTCTGCTCCATGAAAGCCATGAGCACCCATTTCAACGACACCCCCGAGATCGCCAGCCGTCCGTTCGACCGCGACCGCGACGGCTTCGTGATGTCCGAGGGCGCCGGCATCCTCATTCTTGAGGAGTACGAACACGCCGTGAAGCGCGGCGCGAAGATCCATTGCGAAGTGGTTGGCTACGGCGCCACCGGCGACGCCTTCCACATGACCGCGCCCATCACCGGCGGCGTCGGCGGCATGCGCGCCTTCCAGATGGCGCTCGACAACGCCGGGCTGAACCCGGAAGACGTGGACTACATCAACGCGCACGGCACCAGCACGCACCTGAACGACCTCTGCGAGACGCAGGCGATCAAGTCGCTGTTCGGCGACCATGCCCGCAAGATGGCGATCAGCAGCACCAAGGGCGCCATGGGGCACGGCCTCGGCGCGGCGGGCGGATTCGAAACGATCATCGCCTCGAAGACCATCGAGACCGGAATCGTCCCGCCGACCATCAACTACACCACCCCGGACCCCGAATGCGATCTGGACTACACGCCGAACGTCGCGCGCGAACGCAAAGTCGACGTGGCGCTGAACACCAACCTCGGATTCGGCGGACATAACGGCGTGATCGCCCTGCGCCGCTGCATGTGATCCGGTCTTGAAAATGTCATCTATTCATTGTTAATCAATATCTTTTTCGGAGGTTCCCTATGAAATCGCTCTCTTTCGCCGTTTCGATCGCCGCTATGTTCGCTCTCGTCTCCTGCGCCTCCAACGTGCCGCCGCCGGAAGACGAAAAAGCCGAAGCCTGGACCCCCGGAATCCAGAATTCCTATCCCGACTGGCAGCCCCCCGAGGAAATGCCGGAAGGCAATCCCGCCTACGCGGAAGCGTTCGGCGAACCGCGTCCCGTCGACGGCAAGGAGCCCGTCGCGGTCGTCGCCGCCGATGAGACGACCGAACCCGCGCCCGTGAAGAAGATCGACGAAACGCCCGCGGCCGCCAAAACGCAGCCGAAGGTGCAGGATCAGCAGCCGCAGCCGGTCGAGGTCAAGCCCGCCGCGCCCGCGAAGTTCATGCGCGTCGACGTGTTCCCCGCCGAGGCCGGAGTCGACGGCGTGTATGCAGTCAACGGCGAGCGCGTGAACACCGCCGCCCTGAAGGACGCGCTCAACGACGCCGGCAAGGCGAACAAGGACATCGCCGTGATCGTGTACGGCCGCACGGATTCCACCGTGGCGGACCTGAACGCCGTCGTGGACTACTGCAAGGCCGCCGGCATCACCAAGCTCAACGTGATGACCAACGACGACATCATGGCGCAGCGCAAGGCGGAAGTCCGCGCGCAGAAGGGCATCAAGGACGAG
Organism: uncultured bacterium; assembly: GCA_902780135.1. Lineage (GTDB taxonomy): Bacteria > Verrucomicrobiota > Lentisphaeria > Victivallales > UBA1829 > UBA1732. The sequence continues at coordinate 36,419 of CACZEK010000011.1, read as the reverse complement.
CCCGCGAAGGACGCCGCCGCGAAGGACGCCGCCAAGCCCGTCCGCGAAAAGCTTGCCGCCGATCCCGACCAGCCCTCCACCGAGTACATCGTGAAGGACGGCGACTCCCTCTCCGCCATCGCCAAGGCGCTCTACCACGACGGCGCCGCGTGGGAGATCATCTTCGACGCGAACAAAGAACTTCTGAACGGGAAACCGAACTTCCTGAAGCCCAAGATGAAACTTGTCATCCCGGCCGTGAAGAAGGTCCCCGTCTCTTCGAAGTAAGTTTTATACGCTCCATGCAATCCACGGAACAGGATCCCGACAGCGCTTCCCCCGACAGTAAGACCGGAGGGGGACGCGTCTATTTCGACAGTCCGGGCGCGCTGGAATCGGCGTTCGCCGGGAATCTGACCGGGAATCTCGCCGCGGCGGAGTACGGCCTCGGCGTGAAGTTCGCCTCGCGCGAATCCTGGGCGATGTCCGTGGAGGATACCCCCGACAAACGCGGCGACGGATTCCTGCGGGAGCTCCGCCGCCTGCAGAAGGAACGCGGCCGCTGCCTGGACCAGTCCGAATTCGACCTCGCGCTGGACGCCTGGCGCGAGGGCCGCGAACAGGACCTCGGCACGTATTTCGCCGAACGCGTCACGGTCGGCCCCGGCAAGAAGGACGTCTCCGCGCGCTCCCCGAACCAGCTGGCGTACCTGCGCGCGATCCGGAGCAAGGACCTGGTGTTCGGCGTCGGGCCCGCCGGTACCGGGAAAACCTATCTCGCCATGGCGATGGCGGTCTCCCTGCTCGTCGCCGGGAAATACAACCGCATCATCCTGACGCGTCCCGCCGTGGAGGCCGGGGAAAACCTCGGATTCCTGCCCGGCACGCTTCAGGAGAAGATCAACCCGTATCTGCGCCCGCTGCACGACGCGCTCCACGAGATGATGGACTACGCCGCCGCCGAGGAGCTGATGTCGCGCGGCGTGATCGAGGTCGCGCCGCTGGCGTTCATGCGCGGACGCACGCTGAACCATGCGTTCGTGATCCTGGACGAGGCGCAGAACGCCTCCAACGAACAGATGTTCATGTTCCTGACCCGCCTCGGATTCCATTCGAAGTGCGTGGTCTGCGGCGACCCGTCGCAGGCGGACATCCCGCACGGCCAGTCCGGTCTGCCGCACGCGCTGGACTGCCTGGCGGACATCGACGGCGTGCGGATCTGCCGGTTCGACACGCGGGACGTGGTGCGGCATCCGCTGGTGGAAAAGATCATCCGCGCCTACGAGACGGGCGGGAAGGGACGGGAGGAAAGAGGAAAGGAATGAGGAAATGAGCGAGAATACGAAAAGCTTCCGTGATTTTTTCAGACGGATCGGCGGGACGCTCCAGCGTTCGCCGTTCATGTCTTTGCTGATGATCCTGCTGGTGTTCGCCGCGGCCGTGGCGCTGCTGTGGATGCCGAGCCAGAGCGACCTGCCGTCGCTGGTCGAGGGCGCGCAGTCCACGCAGGACATCGAGGCCGTATACGATTTTTCCTATCAGAACAAGAAGGAGGCGGAGCGCATCTTCCGGACGTTCGCGCTGGAGTTCCCGCGCTATTTCCGGCTTGACGCGGAACGCTCGGAGAAGATCATAAACGGCTACGGGCTCCTGATGTCGGAGGTGCTGCGCCGGAACTCCGCCGAGGAGGAGCACAAGACGTACGCCGCCCCGGAGAATGCCGCGCCGGAAGTCGCCGAAATGGTGTCGTTCGTGCGGGAACTCCCCCCGCTTCTGTATTTCTTCCTCCGGCAGACCGCGCTCGACGACGCCCGCAGGGCGAAGGCCGCCTCGCAGGTCGAGGAGATCGTCCTCGGCGGCATCGCGACCGCGGAGGAACTGAAGAAGGCGCAGCCGTTCACCGGCGATCTGGCGGAATGCGACGGCGCACGGGCGGTCAACGCCCAGATGAACGCGAAGATCCTGGATTCCGATTCGCGGGAAGTCGGCCCGTTCAAGGTCAGCGACCTTCAGACGCCCGAACTCGCCGCGTACCAGACCGTGAACTCCCTGCTGTCCGCCGTCTCCTACGACCAGCGCGTTCCCTACGAGGACCTGCTTCAGAAGTTTTTCCGCGGGCTGTATGCGAAAGGCAACCTGACTTACGACGAGGCGCTGACCGAACGGCGCATGGAGGAGGAGTTCCTGGAGAAGCCGAAGGAGGCGCGCGAGCCTGAGATCAAGTACAAGAAGGACACGATCCTGATCCACAAGAACGAAAAGCTCACGGCGGAGCAGGCGGAGATGTACAAGGTGTACCAGATCCACTACAACGAGTATCTCCGCGAACTCCGCACCTGGGGCAACCTCTTCCAGAAGACGATGCTCGTGGCGCTCCTGATCGTGCTTTCCTGCATCTACATCGTGCGCGTCCATCCCGAGCTGATCGGCAACAACCGTTCCGTCTGGCTGATCGGGTTCATCGTGATCTTCTCCCTGCTGTGCAACCGGCTGTTCATGGAGACATACAACAGATTTGCCCTGGACAACGGGTATCCCGTGGTGCCGCTGTATCTGGCGATCCCGCTGGCTCTGCCCGCGCTGGTGATCGCCGCCATCTACAGCGGACGGTCGGCGGTGTTCGCCGGGCTGTTCGTGGCGGGCGTTTCCGCCGTGGCGCTGGATTTCTCGTTCCCGGCGTTTGCCACCGGGCTTTTCGTCTGCGCCGTCGGCACCGCCTGCGTGCGCCAGGTCTACGACTACAAGAAATTCTTCACGCGCTCGTTCTTCTCCTGCACGGTCACCATGTGCCTGGCGTCGCTGATCTTCCAGCAGAATCCCGACTTCCTCACGATCGTCAGGATGCGCGACTGGAACCGGCTGGGGTTCAGCCTCGCCGTGCCGCTCACTTCCGGCCTGCTGACCGCCATGATCTCCTCCGCGCTGATCATCGCGCTGGAAACCGTGCTGGACGTGACGAGCAACATGTCCTATCTCTCGCTGACCGACCGGAACCAGCCCCTGCTGAAAAAGCTTCAGATGGAGGCGCCGGGCACGTACCACCACTGCGAACGCGTGGCGCTGCTGGCGGAAGAGGCGGCGAACTGCATCGGCGGCGTCTCCCTGAAGGCGCAGGCGTACGCGCTGTTCCACGACGTCGGAAAGCTCGCCTCGCCGGAGATGTTCACGGAGAACTCCAACGGCAAGGACATGTTCAAGGACCTGAATCCGGCGGAGAGCGCGGAGATCATCCGCTGCCACGTGGAGTTCGGCGTGCAGCTCGCCAGAAAATACAAGCTGAAGACTCCCATCCGCCGCGCCATCGAATGCCACCACGGCAACGACTTCATTTCGTTCTTCTACGAGAAGGAGAAGGAGCGCACCGGAAAGACTCCCGCCGAGGAGCCGTTCCGCTACCCCGGCCCGCTGCCGGAGGAGCCGGAGTGCGTGATCCTGATGCTGGCTGACTGCTGCGAGGCGGCGGTCTGCTCCATGAGCGATCCGACCGAGGAGAACGTGCGCGCCCTGGTGGAAAAGATATTCAACGGCAAGCTCCAGCGCAAGCAGCTGGACGCCGCTCACATCACGCTGGAACAGCTCACGAAGATCCGCGAATCCTTCCTGAAGACGCTCAAGTCCATGAGCCATACGCGCATCTCCTATTCGCGGGCGAAGACGGATCCGGCCGGGGAGAAGAAACCATGAAGGCGGTTACCATCTGGCGCGCCGGAAGATGCTTCCCCGCGCCCTCCCGCGCCCGGCTCCGCAGAATGACCGCCGCTGCCGCCGAACTCGCCGGACTTCACGACGTCCCCGGCGGCGTCTGCGTGTCGTTCCTGTCCCCGGCGGGCATCGAACGCGTGAACGAGGATTTCCTGGGGCATCACGGCCCGACGGACGTCATCAGCTTCGACTACCGCGCGGAGGACGATCCCCGGTTCGCGGACGATGCGGACGGGTCCGGCGCGGACGGCTTCGACGCGGACGGCGACGCCGATCCCTCCGTCGAACTGATCGTCTGCCCCGCCGTGGCGTACGAACAGGCGGTGAAACGCGGCCTGCCGTACGCGGAGGAGGTGGCGCTGTACGTGGCGCACGGCCTGCTCCATGCCGCCGGATACGACGACCTGAACCCGAAGGCGAAGCGCGTCATGCGCCGCGCCGAGAAGCGCGTGATGGCGGGTCTCCGCAAGGCGCGGCTCATCCCGCCGATGGTACATAAGGAATCCGCGGAATGAACCTGATCCTCCTTGTTTTCTGTTCCCTCCTGTATCTCTGGATCACCTCCGCGTTCGAGGCGATCTCCTCGCTGACTGGCGGCCGCATCCTGAAAGTGGCGGAACGCGACCGCAAATTCGCGGAACAGCTGGAAAACTGGCACGACCGGGAGGAATCCCTGCGCGCGCTGCTGAAACTCTTTCTGTGCGTGCTGGCGGCGTTCGCGGGCGTGCTCGCGATGGAGTGGACCGGCGCGGTGGCGCCGAAATTCGCGCACCGCTGGGGCTGGCTGGTCGTCATGGGCGCGGTCACGGTCCTGACCGTGATCTCCGAGCTTGCCGCCCGGCTGGTGATCCTGCGGTTCGACCTGGCGATCCTGAAATTCACGATCCCGATCGTCGCCAGCAGGTTCTTCCATCCGCTCGCCTCCCTGATCGAAAACGTGACGACTGCTGGCGACGACTGGCGCCGGGCGGACGCCCCGGACGAGCTTGCCTCCGCCGAAGACGAGATCATGAGCATGCTGGACGGCCCGGACGAAGATGCGTCCGACGGCCTGGAGGAGGAGGAAAAGCAGATGATCCGCGGCATCCTGGAGCTCGGCGAGATGAAGGTGCGCGAGATCATGACGCCGCGCGTGGACCTGGAGGCGATCCAGGCTTCCGCAAGCGTGGCGGAAGCAAAAAAGCTCTTCGTCAGGTCCGGGCACAGCCGCATTCCCGTTTACGGCGCGAACCTGGACGACGTGAAAGGCATCCTGTACGCGAAGGATTTCATCGACGAGCACAGCCTGGAGGGCAAGACCCTGACCGAACTGGCGCGCCCGCCGATCTTCATCCCGGAGACCAAGGACGTCTCCGATCTGCTCCGGCAGATCAAGCGCACCAGCAATCATTTCGCCGTCATCATCGACGAATACGGCGGGACTTCGGGCGTCGTCACCTTCGAGGACATCATCGAGGAGATCGTGGGCGAGATCCACGACGAATACGACACCGCCGAGGATTTCGGGGATCCGCCCGAACACATGCCGGACGGATCCGTGGTCCTGGACGCCCGCACGCTCGTGGACGACGTGAATACCGAGGCCGGGATCAAGATCGAGGATTCCGACGAGGCCGACACCATCGGCGGATTCATCTGTGCCCGCCTGGGACGCATCCCCCGCACAAGGGAGGTCTACGAGGAGCCGGGCGTATTCCGCGCCACGATCCTTTCGGCGGATTTCCGCAGGATACGCAAACTGAGGCTTGAACCGATCCGGGAAGAAGAGGAGGATATGTCCGATGCCGAATAAAGCAGAAAAAAAGACCGCCGCGAAGAAAAAGCATTTCCAGTTCTTCCGCAACATGATCGTGACCGGCATCCTTGTGGCGGTCCCGATCTTCCTGTCCCTCTGGGTCGCCTGGTATCTGTACTCCCGCCTGACCGGATGGGGCCTGACGCTCGCCGATTCCCTGGGGCTGATGTCCGAACTGCCGCCTTTCTGGCGCACGCAGATCATCCGCGTGCTGGCGCTGATCGCGATCCTGGCTTTCCTGTTCTTCCTGGGTGTCCTCACGAAGATCACCCTCGGACGCAAGGTCATCGAAAAGGCGCAGGCGCTGCTCCTGAAAGTCCCGCTCGTCAACTTCATCTACTCCACCTGCAAGCAGATCGGCGACACGATCATGTCGTCGAAAAAAGGCAACATGTTCCAGCAGGTCGTCCTGTTCGAGTACCCCCGCAAGGGCTGCTGGGCGATCGGGTTCATGACCAACGAAAACACGCCCGAGAACAGCGAGGCGGCGCGGAAGCTCGGCAAGGGCGACCTGATCAGCGTCTTCATGCCCACCACGCCGAACCCCACAAGCGGTTTCCTGATGCTGATCCCGCGCAGCGAGTGCATTATGCTCGAAATGAGCGTGTCCGACGCCATGCGCCTGATCGTGAGCTGCGGCGCCATCCTGCCCGGCTCCGAAGAGGAATCCGGGGAAAAGTCCGGCGATGTGGAGTGAACCGGAACAACCCTCCGGCACGTCCGAAGAGGAACGCCCCTGGACCGTTTCCGAGCTGAACGACGCCGTCCGCACGATCCTCGAAGGCTCGTTCCGCCCGTTCTGGCTCACCGGCGAGGTCGGCTCGTACAATCCGTACCGCTCCGGGCATGTCTACCTGACACTGAAGGACGCCGCGTCGCAGGTGCGCGCGGTCTATTTCAGCGGGTCGGAGGTGTGCCGGAAACTCGGGCTGAAGGTCGGCGACCAGGTGGAGGTCTTCGGCTCGCTGTCGCTGTACGCGCAGCGCGGCGACTACCAGTTTTATATTAAGAAACTCAGGATGTGCGGCGTGGGAGATCTGCACCGCCAGTTCGCGCTTTTGAAGGAAAAACTGGCCGCGGAAGGGCTTTTCGACCCCGAACACAAGAAGCCCGTTCCGTACCTGCCGCGCCGGATCGGCGTCATCAGCTCGCCCATGGGCGCGGCCGTGAAGGACTTCATGAAGATCGCCCTCGCGCGGTTCCCCAACCTCGAAATCCGCCTCTGTCCCGCCCCCGTGCAGGGCAAGGGCGCGGCGGAAAAACTCGCGCGCGCCGTCCGGTTCTTCAACCGCGTCGGCGGCGTGGACGTGATCGTGCTCACGCGCGGCGGCGGTTCGATGGAGGACCTGTGGCAGTTCAACGAAGAGGTGCTGGCGCGCGCGATCTACGCCTCGAAGATACCCGTGGTGAGCGCGGTCGGACATGAGATCGACTTCACCATTTCGGATTTCGTCGCCGACATGCGCGCGCCGACGCCGAGCGGGGCCGCCGAACAGCTCGTCCCGGAGAAGCGCGTCCTGCTCGACTCGCTGGACGACCTGAAGGTGAGGATGAACACCGCCGCCGCGTACGCCGTGGAACGTTCCGCCGGACGTCTCGCGCAGGTGATGGGCTCGAAGGTGTTCCGCGACTCCATGCGCCTTGCGCTGGAACGCATGCAGCGCGTGGACATGCTCATGCAGACCGCGTCCGCCGCCCTGCTGCGCCGCGCCGACGCCGCCACGCACCGCCTGGAACGCGTCCGCGCCGAGTTCGACGCTTACGATCCGTTCAGAATTTTGAAACGCGGCTACGTTTATCTGGCGGAACCCGGCACGGGGCATCAGATCACGGGCGTCGGCGGGCTTTGGGCGGGGCAGCGCGTGCGCGCGATCCTGGCGGACGGCGCGGCGGATCTGGACGTCCGGAGCGTCAGAGGAGCCGAAGCCGACAGAAACGGCCGCCGCGACCTGCTTTCACTGGTCACCGCGCCGGCGAATGATGCGAATCTTGAATCCAACGGGGAAAGGAGCGTCCCATGAAACGTTTATTCCATGCGAAGCCGGGCGGACTGCCGCTCATTCTGTTGTTTGCCGCGTTCATGTTGATCGCCGTCGCCGCGCCGGTGGCGCTTTCCGGCGCGCAGGTCGCGAAGGCGGATTCCGAGGCGGAAAAGAACCTGATCCGTGTGGCGACCTACAACGTGCGCGGTCCGAACGACCGGGCGCCGAATTCGTGGCGCGACCGCCTGCCGCGCATGGTGAAGACCATCCGCGACAACAGATTCGAGCTGATCGGCACGCAGGAGACGCTTTCCGGCCCGATCAAGGACCTCGCCGGTTCGCTTGGGTTCAGTTATTTCGGCGTCGGGCGAGACCGGCACAAGGGCGACGAGCACAACGCCGTCTTCTACGACCCGGAACGCTTCGAAATGCTCTCGCAGGAGACGTTCTGGCTCTCCGAAGAGCCCCAGAAGCCCGGCTCCTCCGGCTGGGATTCCGCGTGCCCGCGCATCTGCACGTGGGGGCTCCTGCTCGACCGCCGGACCGGGAAACGCTTCGTCATCGCGAACACGCACCTCGACAACCGCAGCGCGATGGCGCGGATTCAGGGCGTGAACGTGATCCTGACCCGCCTCGCGCCCATGATCGACAAATACCCGTTCATCCTCACCGGCGACTTCAATTCCACCGCCGACGACATGCCCGCGCGGCGCGTGCTCGGCGTGCTGCGGAACGCCCGCGACGTCTCCGAGACCGACCATTACGGCGCGGGCGACGAGACCTTCCACGATTTCCACGAAAACCGCAAAGAGCGCTCCCACCGCAAGCCGATCGACTTCATCTTCGTGAACAGCCGTGTGCGCGTGCTTTCCCACGGCGCCATCAACGACTTCCGCAACGGCCTCGCGTCCTCCGACCATTTCCCCGTCACCGCCGAGATCGTCCTCCTCGACTCCCCGGAGAAGTGATTATTCGTCCCGCGAAGGTTGCCGCGACGGCTAAAACCGACTCCCCGGAGAAGTAACACCGCGGGCTGCAGATGTCTGTTTTTTTGGGGGGGTGAGGACACCGCCATGGCTAAGCCGAGATCGTCCTCCTCGACTCCCCGGAGAAGTGATTTTTCGCCCCGCGAAGGTTGCCGCGACGGCTAAGCCCGAGATCGTCCTGCTCGCCGCCCTGGAGAAGTGACGCTACATCGTTCGGCAGAAAATGAGGGAGAAAATAACTCCCTCCCTTAAAAAAAACTTAGTCGTTCGCGTCTCGGCGGTGAGGCAAAACAACCTCAGAGAAAAACGAGGAAGAGGATATCTTCCTCCCATATTTGAAAAACATAGCCGTTCGCGCCTCGGCGGTGAGGTGAATCCACCTCAATCCTCTAAAGTCTCTGCCGTCCGCGTCTCAGCGGTAAATAAAGAGGCTGTCGAGCGAAGCGAGTTTTCCGAGGCGCGAAGCGCCCCCAGCGAAGCGCGGACGCCATGTGTCCTATGTGCTTGAGCGGAGCCAAGCATAACCGCAGAGGAGGCCTTGCCTCCCCCCGGCGAAGCTCGGATGCTCTGCCACCTTTTCTCCTTCTCATAACGCAGAAAAAGATAAAAAAAGCAGAAAAACCATTTGATTATCTTCCGATCAAATGTATATTGTGCTTTAGATTATCTTTCTTTGTGTTTATAATCAGAACAAAACGGTGCAGCAAAAATGAACAAGCAGGGTTTTCAGGCGTTGAAGGCAAAGACCGTGGAACAGTTGTTTCAGGTCGGGAAATGCTACGGGACAGGCGACGGCGTCGGCAAGGATGAGGCGGAGGCGGTCAGGTGGTATCGCATGGCGGCGGAGCAGGGGTGCGCCGAGGCGATGTTTGAGCTTGGCAGATGCTATACATTCGGCATCGGCGTGAGGCGGAACCGCGCAACGGCGGCTCAATGGATGCGGAGAGCGGCGGAGCAGGGGCTTGTGAAAGCGATGGTCATACTTGGCAACTGGTGTCTGTTCGAACAAAGCGTTGTGTACAATCCGCGCGAGGCGGTCAAGTGGTTCCGCAAGGCGGCGGAAAAAGGCGATGCGTGGGGCATGTTTCACCTCGGAGAATGCTATGAGGACGGCGTCGGCGTGAAGAAAGACCTTGATGCGGCGTGTGTATGGTTCTGCCGCGCCGCCGTCGCCGCCCCCGACGACGAGGAATTATATCAATCCGTCCAAAACAAAGTCTATTCCCCTGAGCTGAAAGAAGTCCGGGATAACTTAAAAACCACCCCCTCTTCACCCCAATAAGGAGAAAACAAATGAGCGCAAGCGGGCAGCATGAGAACGGAACTATCTTGATGGTATTCATGTTCCGAGGTAATTATCTCAGAGAAAAACTGGGACATGAGATTATTAACCTATTTAGGGCTGATAATAAGAAGCACTATATCTATGTCAATCCGTGGGGGCATGTCAATGAAAAGGATTACGGTAAGATCGAAACAATTCTTTTAGTTCGTTATGTCGGTAATCGCAAAGTTAAAATTATTGCTAAGGCGTGGAATTTAAGTGATTCATATTCAGGTGTAAAAGGCAGACATTCAAGAAAAGAACGCACGCCGCAGGATTTATTAGAAATAAAAAAAGGGCAAATGAAAGATTGTGAAGAAATAAAGTATGGGGGAAAGAAGTTGGCGGATATCTTTAATTATGCCGAAGAAAATGATAAACAGGGGATATTGGTCTCCTATGAAGCTGGAGATTTTCGCCGGGCGAAAGATGATGAACGTCTTTATGTTGATTATTCGAATAAAGAGGAGATGGGAAATCCTGGATGTCATTCCTTAAGAGGATACTATCCTTGTAATTCAGATGATAAAAGGAAAAAAAACGTGTATAAAAAATTGACAGAAATAATCAATGATGATAGTTGTTGGAAAGAGAAAGATAATTCTGAAATGATTGATATAAGAGGAACAATAAAAAAACAATTCAATATTTTGAATGTAATAGGAAAAGAAGATGATGAACTTGCTTTTTCGAACTGGTTTAGCTATCTTCTAAATGAAAATCCAGCGATGTTGAAAGATTTCGCAAGGAGTGTATTGAATTGCGAATTAAGTTCTCAAGCATATGTTCTACGGGAGGAAAAAAATATTGATTTGTTGATAGTTGATCCTGGAACAAATTCTCTTGTTGTCATTGAAAATAAGATTAAATCCGGAATCAATGGTGCTAAGAAAAAACAAGAAGACCTTCCGACAACGCAGATGAATGATTCTAATACTGAATTAGATTCCGAGAAAACAAATAACTACAATCAACTCGACAAATATAAAGAAAATGCAAATAAAATAGCAAAAGACATCGGTTTCCCAGATGAAACACATCCAAAATTTTATGCTTTTCTCCCAAATTACAACAAAAGGGAGGAAGATACTTATAAAAGCAAAGGGTATGAGGTTGTCTGGTACAAAGAAATACGTAATTTCTTTAGTTGTATTTTGGCTCAAAAAAGAGACGATCTGAAATATCTTGATCTAGATGGAGGTTTTGATTTGTTCGTCTTGAATGAGTTCGTCAAAGCATTAGCGCGTCACGAAAGTGAATTTCCTGATCATCTTTTTGAGGATACTTACAGCTTGTTTGTGGAGACAATCTCTAAAACAAAATAAGTTAAAACAGGATTGTTTGACTGTTTTTTTGTCCATGAGATTGTGAAGGAAGGACGTGGTGCGTCCATGCTTCGCTGGGGGCGTCTTCGCCGCCTCGGTAAGCTCGCTTGCGCGAGCAGACTTTTTATTTACCGCTGAGACGCGAACGGCAGGGGGAAATGAGGAGCGGCAAAAGGGGGCGTGAGGAGGAAGTGAGGCGGGATGCCCCATGCTGTTTCTTCGCGGGTCAGGATTTTTTCGGGCGCTTGATGCTGGAGCGGGAAGGGGGCTCGGTGCGGGGGTCTTCGGGCCAGTTTTGCCTGCGAGGTGGGCGTTTCCCGGAACAAAAAAACTGCAACTGCTTGCAATAGGTGAATATCAGGCTTTTTTCGGGCGCTTGATGCTGGAGCGGGAGGGGGGCTCGGTGCGGGGGTCTTCGGGCCAGTTGTGCTTGGGGTAGCGGCCGCGCATGTCCTTCCGCACGAGGAAATACGAGCCGTCCCAGAATTCGTCGAGGCTGCGCGTGATCTGCACGGTGCGCATGGCGGGGGAGAGCAGGTCGAACACGAGCGGGACGCGTCCGCCGGCGATCTTCGGCGAATGCGCGAGGCCGAAGACTTCCTGAAGCTTCACGCGCACCATGGGGGCGGCGGGGTCGGAATAGTCGATGGCGATGTGCGAGCCGCTGGGGACCTCGAAGCGTTCGGGCGCGAGCGAGTTCAGCGCGGACTGGGCTTTCGGCGGGAGCATGGCGGCGAAAATCGAACGGTAATCCAAGTCCGCGAGCTTGTCGAGGCGGCTGACGCCGTCGAGGTGCGGCGCGAGCCAGTCTTCGAGCGTGTCGAGCAGGTGTTGTTCCGAGCAGTCGGGGAAGCCTTCGCAGCCGTGCACGTGCAGGAATTGGATGCGACGGAGGAATTTGAGCTGGGCGGGGGAGAGCCCGAGCGAGGCGAAACCGCGTTTGCGGACGGCGGCGATCAGGAGCGCGGCGGTGTCGTCGCCGGGCCGCAGATTGGATGGTTTGCGTTCGATGGTGAGCGAGCCGACCGCCTTCACGTTGAACACGCGGACGCACAGCGCGTCGTCGTCCCAGACGGTCTCGCGGCGCGTGCGGAAGAGGTCCGGCAGCGCGGCTTCGAGCGCGTCGATGTCGAGCGGGAGCGCGAGGCGGATCGTGGGCTGCCCGGAGAGTCCGCCGGAATCCGCCACGGCGAGATATTCCGAATCGCGGAGCGGGTCGCGCGCGCCGAGCTTGGCGGTCATGCCGTTGGAGAGCAGGTATTCGGGGCGGTCGCCGCCGGAACGCCGCCGCGCGATGCGGTCGGGGTATGCCGCCGCTATCGCAAGAGACGGATCGGCTTTTTTCTGAGAAGATAAATAGTTTTTCGAACGAGGAAGAACTGCTTCAAGCTGGGAGACTGCCTGCCGAATACGAAAGAGAGTCTGCCGGTCTGCAGGATGCGCGGACGCCTTGTCGAGCGCGGCGAGGCGTTCGGCGAGGTCGGCGGTCTGCGGATTGAGGAGCGGGTCGCGGTCGGAGAGGATGGCGGCGATCATGAGCGCTTCGCGGCGGAGTCTGTGCGCGTCGGCGAAGAGGATGGCGTTTGCGAGGCGCGGATGCACGGGCAGGCGGTGGAGAAGCTTGCCGTGCGGGGTGATCTGCCCGGTCTTTGCGGAGATCGCGCCGAGGTCGGTCAGCAGATCGAACGCGTAATCAAGTTTTGCCTCGGGCGGAGGCGTCATCCAGGGCAGGGCGGCGGCCTTTTCGCGGACCACGCCCCATTGCGCCAGCTCGAGCGCAAGCTCGGTGAGGTCGGCGTGCTCGATCTCCGGCGGGGCGAAATCCGGCATGGCGTTCTGTTCGTATTCGTGCCAGAGGCGGATGCAGACGCCCGGCGCGGTGCGTCCGGCGCGGCCGCGGCGCTGTTCGGCGGACGCCTTCGAGATCCTGACCGTGCGGAGCTGGTCCATGCCGGACGCGGGGGAGAAGAACGGCATGCGCGCGAGGCCGGAATCGACGACGATGCGGATGCCGGGGATGGTGATGCTGGTCTCGGCGACGGGGGTGGCGAGGATGATGCGGCGGCGGTCCGACGGCACGAACACGCGGTCCTGTTCGGCGGCGGAGAGCGAGCCGTAGAGCGGAAGGACCTCGAACTCGTGGCGCCCGGAGGCGAGCTCGGCGGCGGTGCGGCGGATCTCCGCCTCGCCGGGGAGGAAGACGAGCGCGTCGCCTTCGTGCGCGTTCATGGCGTCCAGCACGGCCGAGGCGGCGTGCGGCTCGACGGGCGCGCCTGGTTTCAGCGGTGCGTAGTTCACTCCGACCTCGAAACAGCGTCCCGAGGCGTTGACGATCTCCGTATCGTTTCCGAGGAGCCCGGCGGCGGAATCGGCGTCGAGCGTGGCGGACATGAGCATGATTCGGAGGTCGTCGCGCAGGACGGAGCGTGCGTCGAGCGTGAGCGCCAGCGCGAGGTCGGCGTGGATGCTGCGTTCGTGGAATTCGTCGAAGATGACGGCTGAGACGCCCTCCAACGACGGGTCGCGCTGGAGCATGCGCGTGAGCAGCGCCTCGGTCACGACCTCAACGCGCGTGTCCGCCGAAACGAGCGTCTCGAAGCGCGTCCGGTAGCCGACGGTCTTCCCCGGCGGCTCGTTCAGGAGCGACGCCATGCGGCGTGCCGCGGCGCGCGCGGCGATGCGGCGGGGTTCCAGCATGACGATCTTCCCCGGGGGCAGGACGCCCGGTTCGAGCAGGGCGAGCGGGACGACGGTGCTTTTGCCCGCGCCGGGTTCCGCCGTGACGACGAGCGGGCGGCAGGCGCGCGCGGCGTCCGCGATTTGCGGCAGCGCCGCGTCGATGGGGAGCCCGGACCGGATCATTATTCCGCCGCGAGGCGCTTTTTGACTTCGGCAAGGAGCTGCGGCATGATCTCGCCCGCCTTGCCGGGGATGTAGATGTCGGTGATGTGCCCGGTGAACGCGGACCGTTCGGGATTGACCTCGATGACGACCGCGCCGCGGCGTTTGGCGGTATGCGGCACCATGCAGGCGGGCATGACCTCGCCGGTGGTCCCGCTCACGAGGCACACGCTGCACGATTCGGCGTCGGCGAACGACTGGTCCATGGCGTGCTCGGGGATGCCTTCGCCGAAGAAGACGATGTCGGGCTTCAGGAGCGCGGCGCACTTCGGGCAGGACGGCGGATTTCCGGCGAGGAGGTCGCGGGTCGGCGGCCCGGAGAACGAGCACGCGGTGCAGCGGAGGCGTCCGAGCGTGCCGTGGAATTCGATCACGTTCTTCGAGCCCGCCTGCTGGTGGAGATTGTCGATGTTCTGCGTGACGAGCGAGAATGCGACGCCCATTTTCTCCAGTTCGGCGAACGCGAGGTGGGCGGCGTTCGGGGCGGACTTGCCCCAGAGGTCGTAGAAGATGGAGCGGATGCGGTCCCACGACTCCACCGGATGCCGCATGAAGTGGTCGATCTCGAAGAAGTCCGGGTTCACCTTGTTCCACAGGCCGCCCGCGCCGCGGAACGGCGGGATGCCGCTTTCGACGGAGACTCCGGCGCCGGTGAAGATGAGCATGTTCTTTTTTTCGGCGATGACGTCCGCCGCGGACAGGATGGGATCGGGATTCATAGGGCGCAAACTCCAAAAAAAGTGAAAAAAATCCGGTTTAAAATACGTGTTGAGTTTGTATATTTCAAGACATGCTCTATTTTTTAAAGAGAACTTTTTTTCCGGAAAGGAGAACAGGACCATGAAACGAATCATCGCCGCATTGATGCTGGCATTGAGCATGACCGCCGGGCTGCGCGCCGCCGAGCTGAAGATCGCCGTGATCGACATGCAGAAGGCGTTCCAGGAATACGAGAAGACGAAGACCATCGAGATCAAGCTGAACCAGCAGATGGAGGTCTTCAAGGAGTATTCCAATCAGCTGAACCAGCAGTACCAGAACCTGCGGAAACAGTACGAGTCCGCCCGCGACGACTCGCAGAACATCGCGTTCTCCTCCGCCGAACGCGAGAACAAGCGCCAGAAGGCGCAGCAGCTGTACGAGTCGCTGAAGCTGAAGGAACAGGAGATGACCAGCTACAGCGAGAGCCGCAAGACGCAGATCCGCGACATGTACACGAAACTGCGCGGCGAGGTGGTCGAGGAGATCCGCAAGGCGGTCCACAACAAGGCTGTGCTCGAAGGCTATACGATCGTGCTCGACCAGTCCGGCGAATCCCTGAACGACGTCGGCTTCGTGATCTACGTCCAGCCCGGCCTCGACATCACCGACTCGATCATCCAGGACCTGAACCGCGGCTACCGCAAGAACGCGAAGGACCCCGCCGGGGCCGCCGCGGCGGACAAATGATCCCCCTGAACAGAAAACACCCAACTTACCCATAAAGGACCTGAAATGAGCAAAGAATACAAAGCATCCGAACTTGCCGGGATCGTCAACGGCACGCTCGTCGGCAATCCGGACACCGTGATCACCGCGGTCAATTCCCTGAAACTGGCGGAACGCAACGAAGTGTCGTTCCTCAACAGCGCGAAATATCTGAAGGCGCAGCGCGAGAGCCACGCCGGAGTCGTCCTGGTCCCGAACGAGTGGAAGTACGACCCGCCCGAGGGACAGACCAACATCCATTGCGCGGACCCGGACAAGGCTTTCACCAAGCTCTGCGCGATCTTTGCTCCGGAACCTTTGGACTACCCCGTCGGCGTCCATCCGACCGCGTTCGTCCACCCGACCGCGAAGCTCGCCGAGGGCGTCCACGTGGGTCCGAACGCCGTCATCATGGAGGGCGCGGAGATCGGCAGGAACACGAAGATCTGCGCCTGCGCCTACATCGGCCAGTACGTGAAGGTCGGCGAGAACACCACGATCTATCCCGGCGTGTGCATCATGCACCGCTGCATCATCGGCAACCGCGTGATCCTGCACGGCAACGCCGTGATCGGCGCGGACGGATTCGGCTATACCCCCTCGTTCCGCGGGCTCGTGAAGGTGCCGCAGAACGGCATCGTGCGGATCGACGACGACGTCGAGGTCGGCGCGTGCACGACCATCGACCGCGCCAGGTTCGGCATGACCTGGATCAAGAAGGGCGTGAAGATCGACAACCAGGTCTTCGTGGCGCACAACGTGATCGTGGGCGAATCGTCCGTCCTGATCGGACAGTCCGGCATCGCGGGCAGCGCGGAGCTCGGACGCGGCGTGGTGCTTCAGGCGCGCGCCGGCGTGAACGGCCACATCACCATGGGCGACGGCTCGAAGGTGCTCGGACTCTCCGCCGCGCAGAAGAGCACGCCCCCCGGCGAAACCGTGTTCGGCGTGCCCGGCGAAAGCCAGGAGGCGTACCTGGAGCGTTTCGCCCTGCCGATCCGCGTCCGCAAGCTCATGGAGCGCATCTCCAAGCTGGAGGCGAAGGTCGCCGAGCTTGAAGGCGAAGGCAAGGACGCCGGCGCCGGAGGCGCGAAATGAAACGCGACCCCGCCGAGCTGCAGAAAGAGATCCTGTCGCTGAAGGAACAGACCGGGGCGACCATCCTCGCGCACAACTACGTGGACGGCGCGATCCAGGACATCGCCGATTTCTGCGGCGACTCCCTGGAGCTCAGCATCAAGGCGCAGAAATACAAAGCAGACCTCATCGTCTTCTGCGGCGTCCGCTTCATGGCGGAGACCGCGAAGATCCTGTCGCCCGACTCCCGCGTGATCCTGCCGAACTCCGCCGCCGGATGCCCCATGGCGGACATGGCGCAGGTCGACGAGGTGCGGCGTTACAGGAAGGAACACCCGGACGAGATCCTCGTGGCGTACGTGAACAGTTCCGCCGCCGTGAAGGCGCAGGTCGACTGGTGCTGCACGTCCGGCAACGTGGAACGCGTGCTGAACGCGCTCCCGGCGGACGCCAAGGTGATGTTCCTGCCGGACCGCAACCTCGGCGCGAACATGACCGACAAGCTCGGCCGCCCGATGTCCCTGTGGAACGGCTGCTGCCCCATCCATGACCACATCACGCTGGAGAGCATCCGCGAGGCGCGCGCGGCGCACCCGGAGGCCGAGGTGCTGGTGCACCCCGAATGCCGTCCGATGGTCGTGGCGGCGGCGGACTGCGCGCTCAGCACGGGCGGCATGCTCCGGCACGTGTCCGAATCGCTGTTCAAGGAGTTCATCATCGGCACCGAGATCGGCATCATCCACCGCATGCAGCGGGAGAACCCGGACAAGGTGTTCCATCCGCTGCTGCCGAAGGTGGTCTGCGCGGACATGAAGAAGATCACGCTCGAAAATGTGCTCGCGGCGCTTCAGGGGAAATGCGAGGAGATCGCGCTCGACCCCGAGATCATGGACGCCGCCCGCAAGCCCATCGAACGCATGCTCGCGCTGAAATAACAGGCCGGAGAACGCGCCCTGCCTGAAATCCCGACAGAAAGGAACCCGCCGAGATGAACAGGAAACCGGAGATCAGGAAGTTTTTGATCGCCGCCGAGCTCGGTGCGGCGCTCGTATGTTGCGCCGTTTTTCTGGCGGCCGCCAGGGCGAATCAAGTCATGGCGGAATGGCGGGAAACGGATTCCGCCGGGGATGAGCGGATCGCGGAGGAACAGGGCGGGGAGAAACCCCTTACGCCGTTGCAGCTCGAGGCGAAGGCTATTCTGGATATCCAGCGCGAGGCGATGAATCGCGCGAAGGAACTCGCGACGATGCCGCTCGAGCCGATTCCGGCAGAGGCGGTCAAGCTCGCGGAAGACGCGATGAAGCAATTCGATTCGACCGGCGTGATCGTGCTCCCCGGCGGAACGGAACTGCGGATGGTGAAAGTCGAGGCAGGGACGTTCACGATGGGCGAAACGGACGAGGGGATCGACAAGGAGCTTTTCGACAATGAAATGCCGCATGAAGTGACCTTGAAACACGTTTTCTGGCTCGGGCGGACCGAGGTCACGCAGGCGCAGTGGAAAGCCGTGATGAGCAACCGTACTCCGTCCGGGTTCACGGGCGACGACCTCCCGGTCGAGGTCGTGTCGTGGGACGATATTCAGATATTCTGCGCCCGCCTGAACGGGATGTATGCCGGGAAACTGCCCGCCGGATACCGGTTCGACCTGCCGACCGAGGCGCAGTGGGAGTACGCGGCGCGCGGCGGAAAGAAGGGCAAGGGCTTCAAGTACAGCGGAAGCGATGACCTCGACGCCGTGGCATGGCATGACGGCAATTCCGGGCAAACGACGCATCCGGTCGGGACGAAGCAGCCGAACGAGCTTGGTTTGTACGATATGACCGGAAATGTAACTGAATGGTGCCGGGACTGGTATGAAAAAGATTACGCCGGGGATCCGGAATTTCTGCGTGGGAATCAGGGAGATAGGCGCGTCTGCCATGGCGGCGGCTGGGGGTACACCGATGAACTCATTGCGCGTATTGCGTTCCGGGATCCCTCCGGCTCCGATTCACGGGATATCTTCACCGGCTTCCGCCTCGCGCTCGTTCCGACGGAGCCAGCAGAATAACAAGGGCTTGCAGGCAGGACGCGTTGCTGGGGGCGCACACAGCGTGTGTCGAGTAGTGCGCGGCTCCGCTCGCGCACATCACGCCGGCTCAGTGGCCTCGCATAAGCTCGGCAGTCTTTCTTTGTTGACCGCGAGTCGCGCCTTGCATAACAGAATAGGACCTATAGGTCCCATAAGACCTATAAGACCTATTATGTGCGCGAGCGCACATCCGCAGTGGAGGACTTGTCCTCCTCAGGTCAGGGCGTAGTAGGCGGCGTTGCGGAGGCGGTGGAAGAGGTGGGAATTGTCCTGGGGGGACTGGTTCTGCGCCATGAAGAGGACGGCGAGCTCGTTTTTGAGGTCGAGCGTGAAGTTTGTCTCCAGCCAGCCGCCCCAGCCGAACGAGCCGACGGCGTCGGTGGTGGAGGAGCACCCACCGAAGGTCTTCATGAAGAGGAAATTGCCGTAGTTCTGGGCGGGGAGGTCCTGCCATGTGAACGTGCGCGCCTGGTGCGGAGTGAGCTGGGGGGAGATGAGGTAGTCGAATCCGGCGGCGGAGAGGAATTTGTGTCCGTTGTATCTGCCGCGGTTCATGAGCATCTTCACGAACTCGGCGTAGTCGCCGATGGTGGAGACGAGGCCCGCGCCGCCGGACTCGAACGCGGTGTCCTCGCGGTAGGCGTTCAGCCCGAGGTGCCAGTCGGCGTAGTCGAAGCGCTTGCAGGTGCCGTCGCGGTGGTCGTAGGCGGTGGCGAGGCGGCCGCGCTTTTCGGCGGGCACGATGAATCCGGTGTCCTTCATGCCGAGCGGGCCGAAGATCTCGTCCTGCAGATACTGCCCGAAGCGTTTCCCGGCGGCGCATTCGATGACCGCGCCCATCACGTCGGCGGAGTAGCCGTACGCCCAGCGGTCGCCGGGCTTGAACGCGAGGCGGCAGCCGCCGAGCCTGTTCGCGAACTCGACCGTGGAGAGCTGGACGCCCTGCTTGCGGAGGTCCTCCATCTCGCGCACGACCATGGCGGCGTCGGGCGAGCAGTCGGGATAGAGCAGGCCGGAGGTCATGTTCAGCAGGTCGGAGACGTACATCGGGCGGTCGCTGACGATGGCGAGCCCCTGTCCGAACTCGGTGTCGTAGCGCTGGTTCGCGAATCCCGGCAGGAAGCGCGCGACCATGGCGCGGGGCGACAGGATGCCGCGGTCGATGTTCATGACGGCGGCGGTCCCGGTGATCGGCTTCGACTGCGAATAGATGCGGAAGATGGTGTCGCGGGAGATTTTGCGGCCGGATTCGACGTCGGCGTAGCCGCATTCCGTGTAGTAGATCTCCTCGCCCTTGTGGATGACCATGACGGACGCGCCCGCGTATTCGCCGCGGTCGACGGATTCATTGAGCAGGGCGGAAAGCCGGTCGAGTTCGGGATTCATGCTGTGTCTCCTGTCGGATATGAGGTGTGAAAATGTTTTTTTTGGCTGGGAATGAGGTTACTTTTCGGCGATCTCCATGGGGGCGAACGTGCCGTCGCAGACGAAGACGTTTTTGCCCTCGGGCGTGTGCCCGGTCACGCGGAACGCGTCGCCGTCGATGTCGCCCGAGCAGACGACGGATTCGAAGAGGCGGAGCGCGAAATTGAAGTTGACGCGGATGGTGTTCACGCGGACGGGGTACCCGAGCTTCGCGGCGAGCCAGTCCTGCGCGAACATCGGATAATGCGCGTTGTTCACGTGGTTGTTGTAGTCGATCTTCGACTGTCCGATGTCGGTGCGGACGGGGGCGGAGCCGGGCGCGGGGTCGAGCTTGCCCCAGTCCTCGAAGAAGATCGGCTTGTCGGGGTTCGCGGGGAACGTGCCTGTGACGTCGTCGGGAGAGACGGGTCGGAGGTTGGTGAGCTTGAGCATGAGCCAGTAGCTGCTGGCGGTGGCGACGCGCTGCCCGGTGGCGGGGTCGGTCAGCTCGAACTGGCGCATGGCGAAGAGACGGTGGACGCCGCTGGGCCAGGTCTTCAGTCGGATGGAGTCGGCGCGCGGGGGCAGGCCGTCGAACTTGATCATGAGGCGGGAGAGGACCCAGGTGATGCCGAGGCGGCGCAGGTCGTGGATGCCGACGCCGAGGATCTCGGCGTGCGCGCCCGCGATGTCCTGCATCAGGTCGAACGCCGCGCCGAGGCGGAGCCTGCCGTCGGGGCCGATGGCGTGGAGCTGGGTGGGGTATTCGCGGGTGATGCTGGCGGGCTTGCCGTCGAAATACGGATTGCCGTTGTGGATGACGTCGGCGGCGTTTTCGGGCGTATTGAGAGGACCGGGTGCGGTGCTCATGGTTCGGTTTCCTTTCGTTGAGCTTTTTCTTTGCGGATGCCGTCGGCGAGGAGCGAGATCAGCGCGTCCTGTTCCGGTGCGATGCCGGAGCGCAGGACGCGGCGCGCGTTCCCGCCGTAGACCACGCCGAGGAGCGAGGTGTTCAGCCTCGACACGACGGCGCTGCCCGTGCGCGGGTCGTCCGTGACGCTGACCGTGCACGGGATGAGCGCGGGCAGGACGAGGCCGCGGTCCGGGTCGTCCATGAGGCCGCGCGCGTAGGTGCGGTTGCAGAGCTTCCAGTTGTAGAGGGCGCGTCCGTCGGAGGGCAGGGGCAGGGAGCACGCCTCGCGCGAGGACTTCCAGCCGGAATCCGCCGGCATGGCGTTTTCGAACGCGTCGTCGAAATCGTCGGCGGTGATGCCGGGGAATTCGTACGAGACGATGAGGTTGTGGCGGAGGTAGAGGAATCCGGCGCAGAACATGGCGGCGGCCCCGGCGACCGCGCCGAGGAGGAACGCCGCGAGGACGGGATTCTTTCCGCGGCGGGCGTGTTTGTGCAGGGATACGGTTTCGGTCAGCTGTTCCATGAGTAGTCCTTTCCATCCAGCGCGCGCCGGATGTTTTCGAGCTGAATACGGAAGTCGGCGGTTTCGCGTCGCCAGAATTCGCGCGTGCCCCAGTCGGGGTACTGCCTGCGGAATCCGGCGTCGCCGGACTGCACGGCGCACCAGGAGAGGAAGTGCATCATGCGCATGGCGCGGAGAGGTTCGACGAGGCGGAGCGAGGCGCGGTCGAAGGGACGGAAGACCTCGTAGGCGGCGAGGATCAGGCCGAGCTCGCGTTTGGACTCGGAGAGCGTGCCGGGGAGCAGCAGCCAGAGGTCCTGCACGGGCGGCCCCGTGACCATGTCGTCGAAGTCGATCGCCATGAGCCCGGTCCCGGGGCGGTCGAGCACGTTCGCGCGGTGGAAGTCGCCGTGAATGCGGATCATGGCGTCGTCGGGCGGGTAGACCGCCTCCGCGAGGTCGAGGATGGCGTCGCAGAGGCCGATCAGCTCCTGTTCGCACGACGGGTCCACCGCGCCGCTTTCGAAGATGCGGCGCATGGCGGCTTCGGCGAAGGAGGCGGGCGTCATGCGGAGGCGGTGGGGGGCGTCGCGGCGTTCGCCGCAGGCGTGGATGCGACCGAGCAGGGAGCCGACGCGTTCGAGCGTCTCGTCCTGTTCCAGCTCGATCTCGCGGCCGCGCATGCGCGGGAAAATGGCGAAGAAAACGCCGTCGAGCTCGCCGAGCGTGGAGTTCGTTTCGAGCTCGTAGGGCGGCACGACGGGGATCTCCTCGCCGTCGCAGTCCCACAGGAACTCGTGTTCCTCCAGGATCGCCTCGCGCGTCCAGCGTCCGGGGCGGTAGAACTTGACCACGAGGCGTTCGCCGGTGGCGGCCTCGATCTCGTAGACGCGGTTGATGTAGCTGGGCAGTGCGGAGGCGAGCCCGGTCAGGCGGCACGCGAGGGCGTCCTCCAGCGCGGGCAGAAAAAACTCCGGCGTGATGCGGTCGAATGATGCCGCACCGGCTGTGCTGCTGCCTCGCGGAAGGTCCATCGGAACACCGTTTGCGAGCTCAGAGGGATTCGCGGTCGGCGACCCACTGGCGCATCGCCTTCTCTGTGGCGATGTTCCTGCCGTTCATGACGGCGGCGGCGAATTTTTTGAAGTAGGCGCAGAAGACGGTGTGGAGGATGTTCAGGTTGGAGACGCGTTCCTCGAACGCGGATTCGCGTTCCATCTCCTCGCCGGTCGGGAGCTTGACGGAGCCGAACGTGAAGGCGTCGGCGTCGAAGGTGAAGGTCCACTTGTCGACCTCGGCGTCGCCGCCCTCGCGGGCGAACGAGACGCGCGCCTTGCGGAGCTTTTTGCCGCTGGAAAGGGCAGCCTTCGCCTCGCCGGACGCCATCGGGTTGCCGCGCTTGACGACGCTTTCGCCGGAACCTGCGAGGTCGGGGTCCTTGGTCTTGCCGGGGGAATAGGCGAGCGTGAGGGGACCTTCGATCGCCAGCACGAAATCGCCGAGTTCGCCGACGGAGCAGCGTCCGCCGTTCACTTCCGCCTCGTACCAGAGCCAGGTCAGGAAATCGCGCCCGGGCTGGGGTTCGTCCATGCCGGCCGCCTGGTTCGTGAGCGTGAGCGGGGGCAGGTCGGTTTCATTTTTCTTCAGGAGCGTCGCCATAAGCTCGTCGACGGAGATCGGCACGGGTTCGGCGTCCATGCCGAGCGCGCGGGTGAACTCCTGCACGAAGACGTCGAATTTCGCGAGCGACGCCGCGCCGAAATACAGCACGTTTGCGGCGGTGTCGACCACAAACGGCGTGGCGGAGATCGTGGGGACCATCTTCGGCATCAGCGCCTGGATCGCCTCCTCCTTGATCGCCCGCTTTTCCTTGCGGGGCACGAAGAGGCAGTCGTTCGCCTGCATGTAGGCGAGCTCGTCGCGGCGGCACACGGCGTTGAGCAGCTGGCTCGGCACCTTGCGTTCGGTCTTGCGGAGATTCAGGTAGGGGAATCCGCCGCACATGGACGTGGTGTCGTCGATCCTGCTTTCGAGCAGATGGCGTCCGCTGACCCAGCCGAGCACGGGCTCGTCCTTCACGTCGTCGAGCTTTCCGGCGGAATGCTTCGCGAAGAGTTCCAGGTAATTCTCCGGCATGGGATTGCGGAGCGGGCAAATCATAAGGGAGATGCTCCCGGTTTCAAAAGACATGGCATGATCCTTTCAGTCTGGCCCGGCGGCACACGGGGAATGCGCCGCCGGAATGGGTGGAAAAACAATCCTTTTACTGTATCACGGATTGGCTTTTTTCGCAAGTCCCGTTCCCGTTTTTATTCTAAAAAAAACGCATGCGCGGACGATGCGGCGCACGGAATGGAAATATGCTGTGCGGGGCAGGGGGGATGCGCCGGACCGCATCTTGCCGGACAACTCCGGCGCCGGGCATGAAAACGGGTGCGGGATCGGGGTGAAAAAAGCGGATGCGTCTTTGCGACGCAGGCGTTTATTTCGCGCCCTGGGAGACCATGAAAACGCGGAGATCGCGGTGTTCCTTGGTAACGAAGAAAAGCGGGGTGCGTCCCGTTTGGGTCCGCTCGTTGATGTTAAGCCCTTTCGCCAGGAGATACCTGACGATCTCGATGCTGCCGCCGCAGGCGGCGTAGTGCATCGCAGTCCAGCCGCGGACATCCTTTGCGGTGTAGTCCATTTTTTTGCTGACGAGGTATTTGATGATGTCGAGCCTGTTGTTTTTCGCGGCGTAATGCAGGGCTGTCGCGCCGTAGCTGTCCTTGTCCAGCAGGTCCGCGCCCTGTTCCGCGAGGTATTTTACGCAGTCGAGATTGCCGTTTTCGGCGGCGAGATGCATCGGGGACCTGCTGAGGATGGTATCCTGCGCCTCGATGTCCGCGCCGTTTTCGATCAGGTATTTGACGACTTCGGTATTGCCGTTTTGGGCGGCAAAATGCAGCGCGGTCATGCCGTCCGTGTTTGCCGCATCCTTCTTGTCGAGGGGGAGAAGATCAACCGGGATCTGGTCGATGTGCGTAATGAGCTGCCGGTGTTCCGAGCCGTTCGGACCCGAGGGCAATTCTTCGATGGTGTCGGCATAACGCTCTCCGCCGGAATCCTCGTCTTCGTCCTCGTCGTCCTCGTCTTCATCCACAGCCTGAAGCGCTTCCGGCGTTTTCAGCCCCAGCGCGTTCTTCAGTGCGGAGATGGAGCTTTCGTCGTCCAGGCTGTGCTGCCGGAGGCTCTGTTCTATCAGGTCATTCACCAGCGCCCAGTTGATCGCCTTGATCCTGGCGCCGTGTTCGATCAGGAACTGAACGGTCTCCAGCCCGGAGTACTTGGCTGCGAAGTGGAGCGGCGTTTCCTTCTTTTTCGTGAGCAAGTTCGGGTTGCTTCCGAGATCGAGCAGATACTCCACGAGTTTCGAATTTCCGCTCATGACGGCGTAATGGATGGCGGTACGGCCTTCTTTGTCGGGGAGGTTGACCTCCGCGCCACGCTGGATCAGGATTGCCACGAAATCCTGGTGTCCGTCCCGGCAGACGGCGTGAAGGAGCGTCATCCCGTCGTTTTTGCTCTTGATGCCGTAGTCGGCGTTGTGTTCGAAGAGCCAGACCGCTTCCTGGAACAGGTCTTTTTCCGCCAGATACCAGGTGAACGCATCGGGGCAGAAGGTGCAGTCGACCTTTTCCCCGGATTCCTTTTCCTCGGCGATGATGGCGCGAAGGGCGTCGACTTCCGCCTCTCCGAATGAATCCCGTTTGGCGATTATGTCGAACCTGTCCTGCAGGGATGCGGCCGCAAGCGGCATTGCGAGAAGGACGGACTGTGCGGCAAGAATACAAAATGTGAGGAAAGCTCTGTTCATGGCAAGCGCTCCGGATGGTTTCAAAAAACGGATAATATATTATACAACATAAAAGAAAAAAATCAAGCCGGAAACGGAAAAGATGCCCATATTCGGTCAAAACGGGCGGATTGGAGGCGGTCCGGGGAGATCGCCCGTGGAATATTTCGTCGACTTTTGCGGAGGCGGACTTGACATTTCATTTTTTTGCATTAAATTAATGTTTTGTATTTTCATCAGAACACATGCACCAATAGAGGTCACCCAACCCATGATCATTCAGAAAATGAACAACGTGCTGGTGAAGCACGGGAAAGTCACTTTTGCCATTTTTACCGCGGTCATCATCGTCTCGTTCGTGTGGTTCTTCACGCCGGGCGTGGACGGATCGCTGCTGTTCGGCGGGAATATCGGAATGAACTCCCAGTACGGAGCCGTGCTCGGGCACAAGATCACCTACGGCGACGTGAGCGACGCCCGTCAGGCGGCCTCTCTCTTCCGCGCCGCCACCTACGGCATGTCTCCGCAGCGCGTGCAGTCTCTGGACGAGGACGCCTCGTTCCAGGCCGCGCTCCTGCTGAAGGCCGCCGACGTCCTGAACGTCCAGGCAAGCGACAAGGAAGTCGCCGAAGTGATCCATACCCTGCCGGTGTTCCAGAAGGACGGCAAGTTCTCCGCCGAGCTTTACACCAAATATAAGGACATTTACCTCGCGCCCGCCGGACTCGGTTTCTCCGACCTGGAGGAGGCGATCCGCTCCATGATCCGCATGCAGAAGGTGCCGGCGCTGACGTCCGCCAACGTGATCGTGCCGGACAGCGAGGCGGAAACCGGCATCGAGTCGATGCTCCAGAAGATCACGTACCACCTGATCACGTTCGACCCCGAATCGTTCAAGGACCAGGTGAAGATCGAAGACGCCGAGG
Source organism: uncultured bacterium (assembly GCA_902780135.1). GTDB lineage: Bacteria > Verrucomicrobiota > Lentisphaeria > Victivallales > UBA1829 > UBA1732. The sequence goes on along the minus strand of CACZEK010000011.1, from coordinate 10,224 downwards.
TCAAGGATTTCTATGCGGCAAATCCGTCGCTCTTCCTGAGCGAACCGGAGTCCGACGGCCTGCTCGCGTTCGCCGAGTACACCGTGAAGAAAAACGAGCTCTCGGACGACCAGGTGAAGGATTACTACGAGGCGAATAAGGCGATCTTCACCAAGGCCGACGGCACGGAACAGGCGTTCGACGACGTGAAGGACGACATCCGCAAGGAGCTTGAGACCGTGGTCGAGCGCGAAGAGGCGGAAACGAAGGCGCGCGCTTTCAACAAGTCCTTCCGCGAAGCCATCCGCGCGGACAAGGAGGCGTTCCAGGCCGATCCGCAGAAGCTCTTCCGCGAAGAGGCGGAAAAAGCCGGGCTGAAGATCTCCGAAGTCAAAAACATCACCGCCCAGACGAAGGACGATGAGGCGCTCCATATCGAACACGGGCTGGTCGACGCCGTCACGATCCTGAAGAACGTCGGCTCCTACACCAACCTTGTGGTCGGCGAACACGGCATTGCCATGTTCCTGATGACCGCCCGCCGTCCCGCCGTGGTCCAGCCGTTCGACGACGTGAAGGACGTCGCGGAGAAGCGCGTCCTCTCCCAGCGCGAACGCGCCCTGGCGGACGAAGCCGCCTCCCAGCTCACGCTGAAGTTCATGGAGCTGAAGGACGCCCCCGCCGAGATCGAGGAGCTCGTGAAGTCCCTGAACGGCACCTGGCACGCGGAAGTCACGCGGTCCCGCTTCGAGATCGAAGGCAACCCGTACCTGCCGGGCGTGAACGAAATGCTCTCCACCGATCCCGGAAAGCTGTCCTCCCCGGACAAGCAGTTCGGATTCCCCGTGTTCGTTTTCGTGAGCGCGCACACGCCCGCCACCGCCGAGGAGATCGAGGAGCAGAAGGAGACGCTCGGACGCGAACTGAAATACCGCAAGCAGGAAGTCGTGACCCGCGGCCTTCAGTCCTGGGTGCTGAGCTCCGCCACGGTCCTCCGCCGCGGCCAGAACCAGGAATGATCCAAACCGTTTCCCGCAGAACCGAAGGAGACACGGATTTTATGAAAGACATGCGAATCGGAATTGGCTACGACGTCCACCGTATGGCGCCGGAACGCGATCTGATGCTCTGCACCTGCCATATCCCGAACGAGACCGGGCTCGACGGACACAGCGACGCCGACGCCCCCGTCCACGCCCTGATCGACGCCATGCTCGGCGCGCTCGCGCTCGGCGACATCGGGCAGCATTACCCGGACGACGACCCGCAGTATCTCGGCGTGTCCGGCGAATCCCTGCTCCGGAAAACGCTCGCCCTGCCTGAATTCCAGGCGTGGCGCATCGGAAACGCCGACATTACGATCATCGCGCAGAAGCCGAAGCTCGCGCCGTACATCCCGCGCATGAGGGATGCCCTGGCCGCCGTCCTCGGCGTCGACGCCGACCGCATCTCCATCAAGGCGAAGACCGCCGAGGGGCTGGATTCGGTCGGGCACTGCCAGGCGATCGAGGCGCATGCCGCCGTGATCCTCTTCCCGAAGGAAGAATCCTGATTTTAAGAAAGGTCCGCCGTTATGCTTGAGGGATTGGCAGGAAACAAACTGAAGACCCTTGCGACAGCCTGTCTGGATGTGATCCGGCTCGCCTGGCATGACCTGGAGGAAAAGGGTACGCCCGCCGACAAGTTCCTGTCGGAATTCTTCCGCGCCAACCATAAATACGGGTCGCGCGACAGGCACGCCATCACGAGCAGCGTTTTCGCTTTTTTCCGCTGGAAGGGCTGCCTCGAAAAACTGTTCGACATCGACCGGGAGAACATTCCCGGGCCCGCGCTTTCCGCCGCGCTTGCCGCCGACGAGCCGTCGTGCCCCGTTTTCCCCTTCTGGTGCGACGTGGCGCCGGACGTGCTTGCCGCGATGCCGGATCCGTTTGAACGCATCCGCACCGTGACCAACAGCGATCTGGACTTCGACGCCTATGACCTGGTGCCGGGGTGGATGCCCGCCGAGGTGCCGGAAGCGATCCGGCAGGCGTGGCTCGACGGCCTCACGTCGCATTCCCCTCTGTGGCTCCGGGCGCAGAACATCACCGCGACCGAACTCATCCGCCGTCTCGCCTCGCAGGATATTCAGGCGGAACGCGGCTCCGAGGTGCTTGTGGACGCCGTGCGCGTGAAAACGCCGCATGCGCATCCGGATCAGGTGAAAAGCCTGGTCGGCAATTTCGAGGTGCAGGACTTTTCCTCCCAGTGCATCGTGTGGCCCGCGGATCCCCTGCCGAAGGAAAAATGGTGGGACTGCTGCTGCGGCGCGGGGGGCAAGACGCTTCAGCTCGCGGCCCTGGGCGGAAAAAAGGTTCAGATCTATGCCTCGGACATCCGTCAGGATGTGCTGGCGCAGCTCAAAAAACGCATGCTCGCGGCGAAATTCAAAAACATCGTCATCACGACTCCGCTCGGCGGCGCGCTCGGCGAATACGACGGCGTTCTGGTCGATGCGCCGTGTTCCGCTTCGGGTCGCTGGCGCCGGAATCCCGAAATGCGGTGGATATTCAAGCAGGAAGAGCTTCAGACTCTTTCCAAAACGCAGTTCGCGATCCTGGACAAGGCGGCGAATTCCGTCCGTCCCGGCGGCAGGCTTGTCTACGGCACATGTTCCGTCTTCGACGTCGAGAACATGGGCGTGGTGAAACGTTTCCTTCAGGCGCGCCCCGATTTCAAGCTCAAACCGTTCAAGAGCCCGCACGACGGCTCCCGGACCGACGGCACCCTGACGACGCTGCCCTGCCACGCCGACTGCGACTGCTCCTTCACCGCGCTCTTTGTCCGCAACGGTGGCAAATGACCGGGACTCCGTCGGACGGATTTGCTGCGCCGGATGCCCATGCGCACGGCGCCCCCTGCGAAAACGAAGATGTGTTCCGCCTGTGGAATATCGGCGACCCGTCATGCCCCGTGCCCGAAAACGTCTTTTTTTCCGCCGGCATCCACCCATGGGACGCCGGGAAATATGAGCTTGCCGCGTTTGCTCCGCTGTTCGGTTCTCCCCGCTGCCTCGCCATCGGCGAATGCGGACTCGACCGCACGGCGGATGCCGCTCTCCCGGTTCAGATGAAGCTGTTCGAAGCGCAGATCGCCGAATCCGAACGCCGCGGCAAGCCGCTGATGATCCACTGCGTGCGGTGCTTCCCCGAACTTCTCCGCCTCAAATCGTCGCGCCCCGAGGATGCCCCCGTCTGGGTGATCCACGGATTCCGCGGGACGAAGCGCAAGGCGTTCGACCTGCTGGACGCGGGCTGCGTGCTGTCGTTCGGCGCGGGACTGCTCCGCGACGCCGGAAACATGGATTATTTCGCGGAGATCCCGCTCGACCGCATCCTGGTCGAGACGGACGAATCGCCGGAGCTTTTCGGCGGGATCCTGGCGGAAGCCGCCGCCATGCACCTGCTTTCGCCGTCCGAGTTCGCCGGGGCGGTCCGTGCCAACTTCGAAAGGATATTCCGCCATGAGCTCGCCTGAACTTGACTCCGCCCCGGAATGGCTGGGGCGCATGCTCGCGCTCGAAGACGCCGGGACCGTCGGGACGATACGCCGTTCGCAGGTGCTGTGCGTCGGCCTGGGCGGGGTAGGGGGGCTCGCCGCCGAACTCGTCGCGCGTCTGGGCGTCGGCGCGATGACGATCGTGGACGGCGACGTGGTGGAGACGACCAACGTCAACCGCCAGATCCCCGCGCTCACGAGCACGCTCGGCCAGCCGAAGGCGATGGTCATGGCGGACCGCCTCATGGACATCAATCCGAACCTCAAACTGACCGTGCTGGAACGGTTCCTGTCGCCCGAAGACATGCCCGGCGTGCTCAATACCGGGCGTTATGACTGCGTGCTGGACGCCATCGACTCCGTGCCGTCGAAGATCGCCCTGCTGGCGGAATGCGTCCGCCGCGGCGTCCCTGCGGTCAGCGCGATGGGCGCGGGGCTCCGCACCGACCCCGGCGCGATCCGCTGCGGCGACATCGCGGAAACGAGCGTGTGCCCGCTGGCGAAACTCGTGAGGAAGGGACTCCGCGAGCTCGGAATCGAACACGGCGTGACGGCGGTCTATTCCACGGAGACGCCCCGCAAGCCGAAGCTCGACGAGGCGGGCCGCCCGCTGATCGGCACGGTCTCCTTCATGCCCGCGGCGTTCGCCGTGCAGTGCGCGGCGGCTGTGTACCGGACCCTTGTCCGGTAGGTTTTTTTGCTTTTTGCGGCCGGGAAAGCACGCGGTTTCGCGCATGAAGCGAGCCTTCGCGCGGAAAAATATTGAAAAAAGGCGGGAAACAGGATTGAATTTTTCTGAAACACTGCTATGTTTCAGACAGCATTGTATTCGGATTCACCTTAACAACTCCACCAACCATAATTCGGAAAGGATGACGGTATGTCGCCTAAAACAGCTATTTTCGGTCTGACGGCATCATTTGCCCTGGCAATGGGCGTGATCTTCGCCCAGGCTCCCGCCCAGCAGGGGCAGCGCGGCCAGGGACAGCGCCCCGGCTTCGGTTTCGGACAACAGCAACCCCGACAGGATCTTAGCATGCGTGAAGAATGGGAAAATCAGAAGATCAATTTCGTGAACGTGGAACCGGTCCGCTCGGATTCCGCGCTCCCCGCCGACGCGGGCCAGAAGACCCTGCTGAACGGCGACTGGAAGTTCAACTTCGTCACCATGACGAAGTCGGACGGCACGCTGGACCTTTCGCAGCGGCCCGCCGGCTTCTTCAAGCCCGATTACGACGATTCCTCCTGGAAGACGATCCCCGTGCCGTCCACGTGGGAAGTCCAGGGCTACGGCACCCCGCTTTACACGAACGTCAATTACCCGTTCAACACGAGCAATCCGCCGATCGTCACGAACGCCCCCGAAAACTGGAAGACCGCGTTCCTCGAACGCAACCCGGTCGGGTCCTACCGCCGCACGTTCAAACTGCCCGCCGAATTCAAGAAGGGCGGCCAGGTGTTCCTGAAGTTCGACGGCGTGTCCGCCGGATACTATGTGTGGGTGAACGGCGAGAAGGTCGGCTACGCCGAAGACTCGTACAACCCCGATGAATTCAACATCACGAAGTACCTGAAGGACGGCGAAAACGTGCTCGCCGTGCAGGCGTACCACTTCACCGACGGCTCCTACCTGGAGGACCAGGACTACTTCCGCCACTCCGGCATCTTCCGCGACGTCGTGATGTTCCGCACCCCGGACGTCGCCATCCGCGACTTCGATTTCCGTTCGCTCCTGAAGGACAACTACAAGACCGGCACGCTCGACGGCAAGATCCTCGTCCGCAACTACGGCGACAAGCCCGCCAGCCGCACCGTCAAATACACCCTCCTGCGCGAAGGCCGCGAGATCCTCTCCGGCAGCGCGCAGGTGCAGATCGCGCCGGGCAAGGATGACGTCGAGGTCCCGGTCAGCGTGACCGTGCCGAACGTCGAAGCCTGGTCCGCCGAGACGCCGAACCTGTACCAGCTGAAAATGACGATCGCCGACGCCGCGAACACCGCCGAGAACGCCGAGACCGTGCAGGTCAACCTCGGATTCCGCACGGTCGAGGTCGGACCGGAATACCAGCTGCTCATCAACGGCAAGGAAGTCCTCCTGAAGGGCGTGAACCGCCATGAGACGCACCCGGACTACGGCCGCGCCATCACCCGCGAGATCATGGAACGCGACATCCAGCTGATGAAGTCGCACAACATCAACACCGTCCGCACCTCGCACTATCCCGACGCCCCGTACTGGTACGAACTCTGCGAAAAGTACGGCATCTACCTGGTCGCCGAGGCGAACATCGAGTGCCACGGCAAGCAGGACCTGACCCGCAACCCGGATTGGGAACAGGCGTACGTCGAACGCAACCTCAACAACTACAACCGCCTCAAAAACAGCCCCGCCGTCATCTTCTGGAGCCTCGGCAACGAAAACGGACGCGGCAACAACCTCGCCGCCGCCTCCCGCGCGATCCAGGCGCTCGACAAGACGCGCCTCATCCACTCCTGCGACATGGACCACACCGACGGCGTGACCGACATGGGCAGCACCATGTATCCCTCCGTGGACGGCCTGAACGGCATCGGCGGGAACGCCCGCGACAAATGGCCGTACTTCGTCTGCGAATACGCCCACAGCATGGGCAACGCGCTCGGCAACTTCCAGGAGTACATGGACACGTTCGAACGCCACAAACGCCTCATCGGCGGCTGCATCTGGGACTGGGTCGACCAGAACATCCGCGCCACCCTCTCCGAAGTGACGACCAACGACAGAGGCAACGAAAGAAGCATCTACAAGGCCGCGCCGTTCAAAGGCGAAGCCCTCGCGTTCGGCGGCATGTTCGGCGACAACCCGAACGACGGCAACTTCTGCGACAACGGCGTGATCGTGTCCGAACGCCAGGTCACTCCGAAGCTGCTTGAGGTCAAGAAGGTCTACCAGTACCTCCGCTTCAAGGACACCACGCCCGACGATCCCTCCAAGCTCACGCTCGAGCTCACAAGCAAATACTTCCACAAGACCATCTCCGGCTACACCGTCGCCGCCGTCATCACCGGCGGACAGGACGAAAAGGCGGGACGCACCGTCCTGACCGAGAAGGTCCCGGCGCTCGCCCCCGGCGAAAAGGCGACGTTCACGTTCAACGTGCCCGCCGGCATGAAGAAGGACATGTTCGTCCTCGTCTTCCCGTCGAAGAAGGACTCCCTCGTCCAGTACAAGCTCGTCGAGGAAGCCGACCCGGTCGAACTGCTGAAGAGCAACAAGGTCGAAGAGGCGCGCAAGTACGCGGTCGCCTACGAGGCGTTCACCGCCGGCGTCGACGCGACCCCGCTCAAGGTCGACACCTCGAAATCCACCGACCTGGCGTTCATCGACCATACCATGAACAACATCACCGTCTACAACGATTATTTCGTCGTGCGGTTCGTCGACGGCAAGATCGAGTTCATCACCTGCGACGGCGAAATGGTCATCCGCAAGGGCCCGGAACTGAACTTCACCCGCGCCCGCGTCGACAACGACGGCTGGATCGGCGGCAACATCGACCGCGCCATGAACGCGGAGCTCGACGACGAATGCCGCAGCCTGAAGGCGGTGCAGGTCTCCCCCAAGCAGGTCGACGTGGAGGTCGAACTCTACGTGCGCAAGGGCTTCAATTACTTCGTGAACACGAAGTGGACCATCTACGCCAACGGCACCATCCGTTCCTGCAACACGATCCGGCCGGACTTCGATGAACGCAACAGCGCCATCCCGTGCCTCGGATTCACGATGGAGATGACCTCCGACTACGACAAGGTCGATTACCTCGGCCGCGGCCCGCAGGAAAACTACATCGACCGCCGCACCGGCACGTACTACGACACCTTCCATACCACCGTGAAGGACATGTTCGTGAAGTACTCCAAGACGCAGCACTACGGCAACCGCACCGGCGTGAGCTGGATCAGCCTCACCTCCGACGATGGCAAGACCACCGTCACCGTCCGTTCCGAAAACAACGACAAGGGCATGGAAATCACCGCCTCCCCGTGGACGCAGAAGGAGATCCGCAACGCCCGTACGCCGGACCGTCTGCCGCCGTCCGAAAGGACCGTCCTCGAAGTCGATCTCTTCCAGGCTCCGCTCGGCGGCAACAGTTGCGGACCCGGCCCGCTGGAGAAATACATCACCCGCGGCAACCGCAACTCGACCTTCAAGCTGGACTACACCATCCATATCGACAGAAAGTAATAACGCCTGAAGGCGATTCGCCACTGCGGACTGTCTCCCGTGCCGTCGCGAAGCACGGCACAACCGCAGTGGAGGACTTGTCCTCCGCCCGGTACGTGATTGTTCATGTGCCGGGCTTTTCTGTTGTTTGAGGAGCCTGCCCTTGTGCGCGAGCGTAGCCGCGCACTACCGCCGTCCAGGGCTTGCCCTGGTGCGCGAGCGTAGCCGCGCACTACTGCCGTCCAGGGCTTGCCCTGGTGCGCGAGCGTAGCCGCGCACTACCGCCGTCCAGAGCCTGCCCTTGTGCGCGAGCGTAGCCGCGCACTACTGCCGTCAAGGGCTTGCCCTGGTGCCGGGCTTTTTCTGTCTTTTGATTATGGACACAAGAAAAGAAGCCGTCCCGGAGTGGAACGGCTTCCTGTCGATTCAAAAGCTGAGGGGAGGGGGATTCAGTGGAGCTGGGTCGGGAGGACGTGTTTCTCGCGCGGCGGGAACCAGATCTCGAACGCGTCGACCTCGGCGGGGTCGATCTGGTACGGATCGCTCTCCTGATAGCGTCCGGCGAGGTCGGCGTCCGGGTCGAACCGGAGCAGCTGCAGCACGTCGTAGAAATTGCCGTCGCACGCCGCGATGCCCGCGTCCTGACCGGGCGTGAACCCGAACCGTCCGTAGTAGGCGGGATCGCCGAAGATCACGATGCCGGGGTGTCCGGCGGCCTTCACGAGCGGGAGCGTGTGCCGGATCAGGGCGGAGCCGATGCCGCGTTTCTGGAGCGCGGGCGCGACGCCGACCGGGCCGAGCGTGGGGATCGGGATGCGCGAGCCGTCCGGCTTCTCAATGGCGCACATGGCGTACCAGATGCCGCCGGCGGGCTTGCCGTCGAGTTCAGCGATGAAACTGAATTCCGGCAGATACGACGGGTCCCGGCGGAGCTTGTGGATCAGGAGGTGTTCGCTCGCGCCGGGCCGGTAGACGTCCCAGAACGCGTCGCGGATCAGGTTCTCCATGGCGGGATGGTCGACGGGCTCTTCGGGACGGATGATGAGATTTGTCATGGTTTAGATTGTCCTAAAAAAGAATCTTGCCTGCCAGGAGGGCAAGCCCTCCACTGCGGCAGTTTCCGGCGCGTGCCGCGCTGCGGAAACGGGGGAACAGCAAGGACAAAACCCCTCAGCGCCGTACAGGATTTGCACGGCGCATGATGTGATTATTTGAAGAAGAAAAGAGTGTGACGGGCGCGGGATCAGGCGCGTTCGACCACGATCTCGGGATCGACGGATTCCCGGAGGATGCGTTCGATGCCGTCCTTGAGCGTCATCTGGGCGTGGGGGCAGGCGCCGCAAGCGCCGCGGAGACGGAGGAGGACGGTCTTGCCGGTGATGGAGACGACTTCGAGATCGCCGCCGTCGGCCTGGAGCATTCCCCGGAGTTCTTCAAGTTTTTCTCTGATTGCCTCTTCCATGATGTCTGCCTTTCTTCGGGCGGATGCGCCCGTTGTGTTGAAGCCGCGTGCGCGGCGTTTTGCTGTGCGAGTACGATATAAAGTAGCACGCGCGGGGGAAAAAGCAAACGGAAACGCGGAGTTTTTCGGAAATAAAACGGGGCAGGGGGCGTCGCGAAAACGGCGGCAGGAAAGAAACCGGCTGAAATATGTGTTTCCCGCGTCAAGGGCTGTCTTTTTGCAATCACCTGAATCACAAAGGAGATTGAGGATATTTCGGAAAGCTGTCACGATTTTTTCAGAAAAAACGGCGAATATCGGCAATAAATGGGAAACGGGATGCGTTAATTGAGATGAAGCCACCGCGGAAAACGCCGAAAAGACGATGCGGGAAAGAGTTGCGCAGCGTGAACGGCGCGGAGAACCCGCGGGAGCATCCGAAGATCGCATGACGTCGTGCGGTCGGGATCGACAAGCCGATGAAAACGTTTTTGACAACAACACAAACTTTAACGATAAGGAGAACGACTATGAAAAACCTCAACGCGATCATCATCCTTGCAACGGCCGCCGGAATGGCGACCCTCACCGCCTGCTCCAGCACGAAAACCGAGCAGGTAACGGAAACGAAGGAAGCGGCGGCTCCGGCTGAAACGACGACGCCCGCTCCGATCCCCGGTCCCGGTCCCGGCATGATGGGACCCGGCGCAGGCATGGGCGGCTTCGGCGGCGGCATGGGCATGGGACCCGGCGCCGGTATGGGCGGCTTCGGCGGCGGCATGGGCATGGGACCCGGCGCAGGCATGGGCGGCTTCGGCGGCGGCATGGGTGGCTTCGGCGGCGGTGCTGCAGGCGGTCCCGGCGCTGGCTTCGGCGGTATGGGCGGCTTCGGCGGCGGTGCTGCAGGCGGTCCCGGCGCTGGCTTCGGCGGCGGTATGGGCGGCTTCGGCGGCGGTGCTGCAGGCGGTCCCGGCGCTGGCTTTGGCGGCATGGGCGGCTTCGGCGGCGGTGCTGCAGGCGGTCCCGGCGCTGGCTTTGGCGGCATGGGCGGCTTCGGCGGCGG
>CACZEK010000010.1 GCA_902780135.1 uncultured bacterium | reverse complement strand
AGCCGCCAGCGCCGGGGCCGCCGGCAGGAGCCGCGCCAGCGCCGGGACCGCCCGCGCCCTGACCGCCCGCGGGACGGTTGGGACGGTTGCCGCCGCCGAAGCCGCCGCCGAAGCCGCCGCCGAAGCCTGCGTAGATATTGTAATAGAGACCTTTGCGCTTATAGAGCCACGGACCTTCGATGTAGCTCTGGAGGCCGAGGTTGATGATCTCGCCGTCGATCTCGCACATGTTGTCTTTCAGCTTCGCGAGGTAGGAGGTCTGCCCCCATGCGAGCCACGCGGTGCCGTCGTCGTCGATCAGCACGGTCGGGTCGATGTCGTTGCCGGTGGTCATGTCGTCGGTGATGACCGGCTTTTCAACGGGCTTGAACGGGCCGACCGGGGAATCCGCGATCGCGACGCCGATGGAGTTGCCCTGGCCGTTCTTGTTGCCGTAGGTAACGTACCAGTAGAACTTGTCGCCCTTCTGCACGACCTGCGCCGCCCACGCGACGCCCGCGCGGCCGTTCGGGAACTGTTCCGGCTTCAGCAGCACGCCGTGGCTGGTCCAGTGGACCATGTCGGTCGTGGAGTAGCAGCGCCACGCGGCGATGTTGTAGTTGCCGGGCAGGCCGTTCTGCTCGCCGTCCTTGTAGATGTCTTCGCCCGTGTAGACGAACAGGCGGTCGCCGACCACCAGCGGGGCGGGGTCGCACGTCCAGGCGTCCGTGAAGATCGGGTTCCCGTTGGGTTCCAGCGCAGTGCCCGGATACTCTTTGGCGTCGGCGGAAGAGGCCGGAAGGGCGGCCGCGAAGAGTGCAAAAGCCGCGACGGCTCCTGCGAGGAGGAAAGTTTTTCTGTTCATGTTCTGCCTTTTGTTTTGTGATATTTGTGAGGGTGAAAGGTTCAATTTGAGCTCAAAAATGCCAGGGGCGGCATTCCGTTCCATAATGTAGCCCTGCACAAGCACGTTGTCAAGACCTTTTTCGCAAAAAAAAGAAACTTTTATTCCGTTCTGTTACGATTTCACAAAAAGGCGGACAGCAAATCACAGAAAAGATGTTAAGTAACGCAGATGCAATGCGTTTGGATTCCCCGCGCGCAGAGACATGCCGCGCACGGCTTCATGTGGCATGGAAAGCATCGCGCCGTCCCGGTCGGGCGGGATCAGGGACGCGCCTCGACGTTCGTCTCCCGGTCGGGCGGGATCAGGGACGCGCCTCGACGTTCGCCTCGACTTTCAGGCGGGGTCAGGGACGAGTCTCGACGTTCGTCTCCCGTTCGGGCACGGACAGGAATTCCGCCCTCACGAACGTCTTGTAGATGGTCTTTTCCTTGTCGCGGACGTCGGAATAATTGATCGTGTTCTTCATCTTCGTCAGCGAAGTGTCGCTGTTGTCCGTAACGTTCCACTGCGGCGCGCCGGTGTTGTTGATCTGGTCCCTGCGCGCCTCGCCGTCCGGGATCTTTTCCATGGAGATGATCCGGATGCCGTTCGCGCCCTCGTCGCGCGCGGCGTCCTGAAGGATCGCCCGGATGTCCTTGCTCGTGAGCGTCGGGCGCGCGGTGTATTCCGCCGTGCCGAGCACGACCGCGCCGGGCATCTTGTCCAGCTCGGAAGCGAGGTAGAACTTCACCGGGGCGTCGGAGGACAGCGCGGGCAGGGATTCGCCCTCGTATTTGACGCTGGAACAGGCGGCGAGGATAAAGCAGGCGACGGCAAACGTCAGCGGCAAAAAAGACTTTTTCATGCGGGAAACTCCTTTCGGGGTGGAAAATCGCGTGGTTTCATTCGTTCGCCATTAATATACATGGACAAACGCGAAAATCAAGCCGTCCGGCGGTCTTTTCGTCCGCATGCCCGGACAAAACAGGGCCGGTCAGTCGCGGAAGATGTCCAGGTTCAGCTTGCCGATGAACTCGTCGAGACGGTCCTCCGTCCCGATCACCATCTTCGGGCATTTCAGCCTCAGCATCCGCACGAAGAGCCCGTCGGCGGTCTTCATGACGCACCGCCCCTGCGAATCGAAAACGGACGTGTTGCCGAATCCGCAGCTCGGCGACCTCGCCTTGAAGAGGAACGCGCCGACGCCGCGCCGCAGGAGCTGTTCGATCTTCACGCCCGCCCATTCCTCCATCCGGCGCGTCTCGTCCTCGCCCGTGGCGATCACTTTCAGGCGCGTGCCGCCCTGCCCCCGTTCCAGGCGCATCGCCGGACGCGGGATCTCGAGGCCGCATTCGACCTCCGGGCAGACGGGCACGAACTCGACTTTATTGAGCAGGCGTTCCACGATGCGCGCGTCGAGCTTGTCCGTGCCGTCGTAACGGTACTTCATGCCCAGCAGGCACGCGCTGACGCCGATCTTGAGTTTTTTCAACGGCATGGTCTGTGGTTCCTTTCCCGCCTCACGGCTCCGGCGCGAACGAATGACGCAGTCTGCACGCGCCGCAGTCGCCCGCCTGCGCTTCGCAGTGCGTTTTGTACAGGTGGATCAGCCCCTGCTGGGCGGCGGCGCACTTCACGGCGTTCTTCCGTCCCGGCAGACACAGCGCCTGCATCCGCCGCACCACCAGATTGCTCTGGAGCGGCGGCATCGTGCGGAAGAGCTCGAAGACGCGCGTTTCCAGCGCATCGTCATGCACGAGCTTCGCGTACGCCGCCAGCACGGGCAGGATCACGTCCGCGAACAGCGATTCCACGCGCGGGCGCCCGAAGAGCGCGGCGCGGTGTTTGAGCTCGGCGGACCGGAACGACGTATGCGCGTCCCAGAACGCCTCGCCGCCGCTCAGACGGTCCCGGATCGTCTCCAAAATCAAATCCGCGCTTCCGCGCTTCAGAATGCCCGCGAGCTGGCCGCACGGGTCGGGCAGGAACGTCCGTCCGGCCGCGCCGAGCATCGCCAGACGGCGTTCCGGGCTGTTCAGCGGACGGCAGGTGCGCTTGAAGAAGAGCCCTTCGCCGCCGTTCTTCCGCAGGGGCCACCATTCGTCCCACCAGGCGGAGGCGAGCGCGCGGCCGTCTCCGGTCAGGCGCTTGTCGGCGGCGGGGTCGGGCAGAAGCCCGGATTCGCCCCACGCGAGCGCCTCGAAATGCGCCGTCAGCTCGTCCTCCTGATATTCGCGGAGACGTTCCGCGAGCGTGCGGAAGACCTCGCGGTTGTCGGGCACGCCGAGCTGTTCGGCGACGGCGGAGAGAAACGCCTTCGTCGTGCCCGCCGAGATCATCATGCGGAGGCGTTCGGCGGCGCGCAGTTTCAGGCGGTCCGCGCCCGCGTCGCACAGAAACGTTTCGAGTTCGTCCGGCGTCATCTTCGCGAAATGCTCGGCGCAGGCGGCATGCGGCGTTTTGTTCGTTTCCGCCTCGCCGTCCTCCGCCCCGGCTTCCGGCAGGACCAGCACGGCGGATTCCGGCAGGAACGCCACGTTTCCGGGCGACGTGTCGTCGCGCCGGACCACATGCAGGACCACGTTTTCATACATCGGATCGCCGCCGTGACCGTGCGAAATCCAGTCGCTCGTCTTCGTGTGGACCTCCACGTCTCCGCGAAGGTCCGCGCCGTTCAGCTCCAGTTTCGCGCCGCGGAAATCCGGCCCGGGCATCCGGTTCCAGCGCCCCAGCGAGAGCACCCGCAGCGAGGCGCCGTTCAGGAGCGTAAAGACCGTGCCGCGCCGGACCTCCGACCACTGTTTCTGGATCGCGAGTTCCGGCTCGCGCGCCGGCGTTGTGTCCCGCTTCTTATTCACGTTCAGTCTCTTTTTTCCGCCTTTTCTCCAGCTTTTCGCGCCAGTCGGGACCGCGCAGATACTCGCCCAGGTTTTCATCTTTCGGTTCGAGCGGACGGGGATCCTCGAATATACGGCGCGAGACCGCCCTGGTAAACGGCGCGCCGAGGTTGCTTCTGCGGACCAGTTCGGGGTAGAACACGAGGCGTTCGACCGCGACGACGGGATCGACCATCACGACTTTGAACGTGTGCAGTCCGGCTTCCTTCACGTCGTGCGTCACGCGCACCTTGCGGACGTTTTCGAATACCTCGTTGTTCAGGCGTTTGAACTCGCGTGCGAGCGTGTCGGTGACTTTCACCGGATCGTCGTCGAACGCCGTGCCGATGCGGAGCTCGCGGATATTGAGCGTCCCGGCGGTCGGGTTCTCGGGATAGATCGGCATGATCTCCACGTCGACCGTCACCTTGCCGGGTTCGGGGATGTAGACACGGTATTCGAGCGTCGGCGCGGGGTTCGGAGGCAGCACGGCCGGCGTCGGCAGGGGGAATACCGCCATCGCGCCGCCGTAACTGCCGATGTTGCCCCAGCGGCCCAGTCCGACGACCTCTTTCCAGTTCGCGCCGTTCGCGCCGGTTTTGTTCAAGTAATTCCACGCCGGGATCACGATCGGAGCGGGTGCGGCGGTCCCGTAGACTTCATTCATGTCGTCACAATACTTGGGGGCGTCCTTTTCGGGGGCGACCGCGTTCACGGCGATCCTGACCGGATCACCGATCGGCTTTTCCTCGATCACTCCGTTTACAGGCGTTACGGTGAGCGTCGCGGACGCTTTTCCGCCGGGGTATTTACTCCAGTCGATGCCGACGAAGACCGTCACGTCGTTCGTGCCGTCCACGGTCACGAATTCGAGCGTCTTCACCCACGGCTGGTCCGCCTTCATCATGCAGGTGATCGAGCCTTTGTCCGAACGGTTGAACAGCGTGACGGGCCAGCCGCCGTCCCACACGGTCCAGACCTCATACTCATATTCACCGGCGGCAGGCTTGTCATACGTCGATTTCGAGAGCATATCGAACGTCGGCAGCGTCAGGCTTTCGACCTGATGCGGCGCGGCCTTCTCGCTGCCCTCCACGGCGACGCCGAGCGTCGGTTCCGCCGTCGGTTCCGGCATACGCGAGACGCGCGGCAGGGAGTTGTCACGCGGCATGCTCCACTGCGTGTAGCCGATGTGCTTGTCCGACATCATGTTCTTCCACTTGCCGCCCGCCATCTTCTCGCTGTTGTAGAAATCCGAAAGCTGCTTGTCCTTCTCGAAGAGGTCCTGCGCCTTCTTGAGCGCGACCGCCGCGCTGGAACGGCCCTGTTTCGCGTACTGGTCGGCCTTGGCGAGCTCCGTGTAGATCTCCGCCGTGCCCGCGCCCGCCACGACCGGATAGTACACCAGCTGATAGAACACGTCGACGTATTCGGGCGGCATCTTTTTCTTCAGTTCCTCGGCGCGGTCGGCGATCTTCCGCCATTCGCGGGCGAACCGGTCCGCCTCGGTGTAATTCACGGCGCTCCAGATGCGCGTCTGCTGGATCTCCGGCTTGCGGATGTAGTTCAGGCGAATGTACTCCGAGATCAGATACGCGCACGCTTTGGCGTGTTCCGCCGGGAAGATGGTCCTGCACCAGTCTTCCATCCAGTGCCCGACCTTGTAGTACGGGATCTTGTCGGGGTCCCAGGCGTAATCCAGGATGAAGTCGATCTCGGCCTCCTTCGGCTTCAGGTCGCCCACGTTGATGATCCACATCCCGCGGATATTGTACTGATATGCGATGTACAGCTGATGCCAGATCTGCGGGATCGGGCGCGTGCTGATCCAGCGGTCGTTCCACGGGCCGCCGTTCATGTCGATGTGGTAGTACAGCCCCAGCGATCCGGGGCGTTTGCGGTCCTCCTCGGCGGGGAGCTGCAGCAGATAGCCGAAATTGCTGTCGCTGAACGCCATGATGACGTCGTCCGGCGGGCGCACGCCGCGGTTGTAGAATGTCCAGATCTCATTGAAGACCACCCACATCTGCGGCACGGTGGCGGGGTCGCGTCCGTACGCCTCGCGGATGAGTTCACGCTGGTCGTGGAAGAGCAGCTGGTGCAGCAGCTCCTTGTTGCTTTCGAAATTCGCGCCGGGGTCAAGCGGCAGGTCGCCGTCGCCGCGCAGCCCGACGGTCGGCAGGTTGTCGTACTTCGCGTTGCGCTTCAGCCCCTCCAGCCAGAACTTCCGCATGTTCTCGCCGTTCTGACGGTAGTTCCACTCGCCGAGCTCGCGGCTGCGCTTCGTCCATTCCTCCTGGTTGCGCATCAGCGGTTCGTGGTGGCTCGTGCCCATGATCACGCCGTACTGGTCCGCCACGACCGGGTTCAGCGGGTCGTCCTCGTTGAACGCCTTGCCCCACATCGCGGGCCACAGATAATTGCCTTTCAGGCGCAGGATCAGCTCGAACATGTGCGCGTACATCTTCGAATTGATGCCGCCGAAGTTGGCGCGCGACCAGTTGCCGAACGACGGCTCCTCGTCGTTGATGAAGATGCCGCGGTATTTCACCTTCGGCGGGTCCTGCACGTAGGTCCCCGCGACCGCCCGGACCTCGTCCCGGTGCGCCACCGGCACGTCCGCCCACCAGTACCACGGCGACACGCCCATGCGCTTCGAGAGCTCGTAGATGCCGTAGATCGTGCCGCGTTTGTCGCTGCCCGCGATCACCAGCGTGTCCTTGCTGACCTGGATCAGATACGATTCCCACTTGCCCCTGATCGCGTCGACGTTGAGTTTGTTTTCCTTGACCAGACCGTCGATGAGCGGGCTTTTCCCGACCGTGCCGACCAGGATCGCGCCCGGACGCGCCTTGCCGTCCGTTTCCACGGGCGACGCCGTCCCGGTCACGCGCTTCACGTCCTCGCTCAGATCCTTCGCCGCGCGGATCACGGGGCCATAATCCTCTTCGCTCAAAACGATCGTCGCGGCCTGTCCGTTGGCGGCGATGCGGAACAGGTCTCCGGCGTCATCCGCCCCGTCGGCGATCAGGGTCTCGAAGGATGCGGCGGACACCGCAGGCCCGGCGGCGAGCAGCGCTCCGGCGAGCAGTCCGGTCACGCGGTTCGGGAATCTCATTTTCTTCATGCGTATTTCTCCTCTGCATGTCGACGGTGAAAGAAAATGTAAAAAAACATCAGGAAGATGTTTGTCTTGAACATATCGAATAATATACCGCGCATCGGCGTTTTTGCAAGCGCGGACAGTCCGTTATGAAAAGAGTTTTTAAGGATTTTAAGGAAAGCGCACGCGTCCGCGCATCCGACTATAATATGTTATTCGCATCGTGTCCGCACGAAACGGGCTGGCTTCCGTCCGTCGGAAAAAAGAGGCTGCTCCCGTCAGAAGAGGTTCTGGGAAAGGCAGTGCAGCGCGCCGCCCTCCAGGATGATGTCCGCGCAGTCGATGGAGACGACCGTGCGGCCGGGGAACGCTTCGCCGATGATCGCGGCGGCGCGGGCGTCGTTGCGCGGCTGGCGGTAGGACGGCACCAGCACGGCGCCGTTCACGAGCAGATAATTGGCGTAGGACGCGGGGAGCGTCTCCTCGCGCCAGCCGTCGGGCGGCGCCACGGGGTCGGGCAGAGGCAGCGGGATCACGTCCAGCGGACGCCCGAGGCGCGTGCGGTATTCGCGGAGACGGCACAGGTTTTCGTTCAGCGCGGGGGCATTGTCGGAGCCTTCGGGCGCGACGCAGGCGAACACGGCGTCGGGGCGCACGAAGCGCGCGAGCGTGTCGATGTGTCCGTCCGTATCGTCGCAGAAAAGGCCGCTTTTCAGCCACAGGATCTCGTCCATGCCGAGCGACCGCATCAGCATGTCGCCGGTCTGCGCCCGCGTCATGGCGGGGTTCCGGTTCGGGTTCAGCATCACGGATTCGGTCGTCATGAGCAGGCCCGCGCCGTTCGATTCCAGCGCGCCGCCCTCGCAGACCATCGGCACGGGGTTCCGTTCGTATCCGAGCAGCGCGGCGGCGTGTTCCGGCACGGCGGCGTCGAGGTCCCACGGCGGAAACTTCCCGCCCCAGGCGTTGTACCGGAAATGGTCCAGCAGACGCGCCCCGGTCGCGCGGTTCACGAGGCAGACGGGGCCGTGGTCGCGGCACCAGGCGTCGTTCGTCGGCACGTCCAGGAGTTCGACGCGGGCGGCGTCGACTCCGGCTTCGGAAAGCAGCTTCAGGATGCGGGGCTGTTCGGCGCGCACGCAGTCGATCTTCACGTCCTCGAAACGCGATATCTCCGCCGCGAACCTGGCATAGACGGCCTCGATTTCAGCGCGGCGGTCCTCCCACGTCGCGGGGTTCAGCGGCCACGACAGCAGGATCGCGCGCTGTTCCTCCCATTCCGCGGGCATCGTGAAGCCGCGTTCGGCGGCGCAGGCAGGCTCCGGCATCTCGGGCATGGCTCAGTCCCCGAACCGCTTCAGGATCGGTCCGTAGGCGTCGATGCGGCGGTCGCGGAAGAACGGCCACATGCGGCGGTGTTCCTCCATCGCGACGAGGTCGCAGTCGGCGTACACGGTCTCCGCCTTGTCGCGCGAGGCGATCGCGAGGTCCGCGCCGTAGAAATCCGACACGAACGACGACCCCCAGAACCGCGTGCCGTGCTCCGTGCCGACGCGGTTCACGGCGGCGAAGAAACAACCGTTCGCCACGGCGTGCCCGTGCTGGACCGTGAGCCAGGCGTGCCGCTGTTTCAGCATCAGGTCGTCCGGTTCGGATTCGATCGTGCCGATCGCGGTCGGGCAGAAGACGATCGACGCGCCGTCGAGCGCGGTCAGGCGGGCGGCTTCCGGGTACCACTGGTCCCAGCAGACCACCACGCCGATGCGCCCGAACGCGGTGTCCCAGGCGCGGAACGGCCCGTCGCCGGGCGCGAAATAGAATTTCTCCTCGAATCCGGGGTCCTGCGGGATGTGCATCTTGCGGTAGACGCCGGCGACGCTCCCGTCCGCGTCGAAGACGACGGCGGTGTTGTGGTGGAGTCCGGGCGCGCGCTTCTCGAAGAACGACCCGACGATCACCACGCCGAACCGTTTCGCGAGGGCGGCGTAGAAATCCGTGCCGGGTCCGGGGACCGGCTCGGCGAGCTCGAAGAAATCCGGGTCCTGTTTCCAGCAGAAATACTCCGTCTGGAACAGCTCCTGCGTGCAGACGATGTTCGCGCCCTGTCCCGCGGCCTCCGCGACTCTCGCGGCGAAGCGTTCGCGCGCATCCTCCACGGATGCGGGAGCAAAATCCTGCACCAGCGCCACGCGGACGGACGTTATCTTGTTCCGTTCAATGCTCATTTCGGGGGTTCCTCCTGTTCGTTCGTCCGGTTCAGGCTCGTCCGCGCGTCAAGCGCCAGCGCGATCGTGGCGGCATCGGCGTAGGTCAGGTCGGACCCGGCGGGCAATCCGCGCGCCGGACGCGTGATGGCGAATCCGCGCCCCTGGAACCGATTGGCGAGATAGACCGCGGTCGCCTGCCCTTCGATGTCCTGGCTCAGCGCCAGGATCATTTCGCGGACGCCGCCCGCGGCGACGCGCGCCTCGAGGCGCGGGATGGACAGAGATTCGGGGAACTTCCCCTCCAGCGGAGCGATGCGGCCGCCCAGCACGTGATAGACGCCCTTGTAGACCCCGGCGGACTCCAGGGAGTGGATCTGCGCGACGTCCTCCACCACGCAGATGATGGAACGGTCCCGCACGGGAGACGAGCAGATGCCGCACGGGCCGTTGTCGGGCGCGTCGGACAGGTTCCCGCACTCCGGGCAGGAATGGATGCGCGTGTGGAGCGAGGCGAGGTTCCCCGCCAGCGCGTCGAGCTTCGCCGGGTCCCACAGGTACAGCGACAGCGCCATGCGTTCGGCGGAGCGTTTCCCCACGCCCGGCAGGTTCTTCAGCATTTCGATCAGCTCGGCGAGAGGCTCCGGCCACGGCTGCGCAAACATCGGCGGACTCCGTCAAAAGTTCAGAAAAGCCCCGGCATCGGCAGGCCGCCGGTCGCCTCGGAGATCTTCTGCGAGATCGCGTTCTTCGCCTGCGCGATGCCCTGGT
The DNA here is from genome assembly GCA_902780135.1 of uncultured bacterium. Lineage (GTDB taxonomy): Bacteria > Verrucomicrobiota > Lentisphaeria > Victivallales > UBA1829 > UBA1732. The sequence goes on along the minus strand of CACZEK010000010.1, from coordinate 174,234 downwards.
TGACCGCTTCGGCGGTCGCCTGCGGGCTCGGGCTGGCGGTCGTGCTCGTAATGGCGCGCACGAAGCAGTCGCCGGACACAACGGCGGTCACGGTGCCGTCCGCGCTCACGCCGCGGAACTCCATCTGGGCGAGTTCCTGTTTCATGGCTTCAATTTTCTTTTTCAGGTCCTGGAAATCCTTCATCATTCCGGCGAGCTGTCCGAATGAACCGAACATGGACATAATAAATACCTTTCAGGTTTGTTTGTCAAATCAATGGCGGATGACCCCGGCAAACACCAGGACGAGGACGACGACCACGACGGCGACGACGCCAAACGATACGATCATGTCAGCCTCCTGTCAGCGCGGGATCATTTCTTGTCCGAAGAGCCGCGGGCGGCCTTCAGCATCTCCTCCAGCCCGGAGTCGCGCTTCGCGCCCAGCTGAAGCGCCTTTTCGTAGGCTTTCAGCGCGTTGTCGGCATGCTTCAGGGCGTAGTGGACGCGCGCCAGGGAGAGCTGCGCGGAGGAGCTCGTGGGATCGGCGTCGGCGGCGGTCAGGTAGTGCCACAGCGCGGTCGTGAAGTCCTTCGCGTTTTCGGCGCGCTGCGCCTCCTTCATGGCGTCCTCGAATTTTGCCTTGTCGATGACGAGCGTCGTCTTCCCGGCGTTGCCGGACATGATGTCCTCGAACATCGGCTTCAGCTCCTCGGGGATGGTGTCCTCGGTCCTGCCGACTTCCGGCTTCGCGTCCGGGTCGTTGCGGCGGTAGGTGTCGAGTTCGGCGCGGAGCGTGCGGGACTCGACGATCGCGGCCTCCGCCACGGAGCGCGCGGCGTTCATGGTCTTCTTGTAGCGGGAGGACAGCGCGCGTTCGTCGTCGAGCTGGGCTTTCAGGTTCGCCACTTCCTCGTCGAACGCGGCGCGTTCCTTCAGGAGTTCGGCGATGGAGTCGTTCTTCTCCTGGAGCTCGGCGGAGCCGGCGGCCTTCGGGTCCCTGCGGCGGAGTTCGACTTCCTTCTCCAGGCGCTGGAGCTTCGCGTTCAGCGCGGTCTGCTGGGTGAGCAGGCTGGAGAGGGTGTTCTGAAGCGCCTCGCAACGATCCCGGTACGCGGCGGATTCCTTCGCCAGCGTGTCGCGCTCGTCGTTGCTCTTCTTCAGGAGCGCGTTCGAATCGGCGAGGGATTCCGACAGCTTGCGGACCTCGGCGTTGGACGCCTGGTCGATCTTGATCTTTTCCAGCTGCGCCTGCGCCGCCACGAGGTCCTTGTTCGCCTGGGCGAGCGCTTCGGCGGAGGCCGCCTTCTCGGCGGTCAGCTTTTCGTTCGCGGCGGTCAGGGAGGCGTTCAGCTCCTTCTGCTTCGCGAGCTCTGGCGCGTCGGACGAAGCGGGCGCGGAGAATTTCGCGATCTGCGCCTTCAGGTCCGCGATCTGCTTGTCGGACGCGGCCTTCGAATCGGCGAGCGACTTGTTCTCCGCCTCAAGGGATTTCCGGACGGCTTCGCCCGCCTCGAGCTTTTTGTTCTGCTCGGTCAGGTCCTTCACCTCGGCATTGAGTTTCGCGACAGCGGATTCGAGATCGGATGCGCGTGCTTCGGCGGCGACAAGCGCGGCGGAGGGAACGGACGCCGCCGCGGTCTTTTCGGCTTTCGCCTTCACGGCGTCGAGCTCGGACTGAGCGGCGACCAGATCGTTCTGGAGTTTCGCCTTTTCCTGCGTCAGGGACGCGATCTTTTCGGCGGCGTCCGAGGGGACGGGCTTGTTCGCGGCCTCTTCGGCGGCCTGCTTCGCGGCGGCGAGGTCGGCGGAAACTTTTTCATTGTCCGCCTTCTGCGCGGCGAGGTCGGCGGTCAGCTTCGCGTTCTCGTCCATCAGGACTTTCATCTTCGCGTTTGCTTCGTTCAGGGTCCCGGTGGTCTTCGCGGCGTCCGCAGCCGCCTTTTCCGCGGCGGTCTTCTGCGCGGCGAGGTCGGCGGTCAGTTTCGCGTTGGCGTCCGTCAGGCTCTTCACCTTCTCGTTCGCGTCGGTCAGCGCCTTCGCGTCGGAGCTTGCGGACAGAGTCTTCTTCGCGGCGTCCAAATCAGCTTTCAGCTTCGCGTTCGCGTCCGTCAGGCTCTGCACCTTGGCGTCGGCGTCGGCAAGCGCCTTCGCGTCGGCCTCGGAACGGACCGGGACCGCCATCGGCAGGCTGCCTTTCTTCGCGGCGTCCAAATCCGCTTTCAGCTTCGCGTTCGCGTCCGTCAGGGTCTTCACCTTCGCGTTCGCGTCGGCGAGCGCCTTCGCGTCGGCTCCGGCGGGAACCGCCTTCTTCGCGGCGTCCAAATCAGCTTTCAGCTTCGCGTTTTCGTCGGTCAGGGTCTTCACCTTCGCGTTCGCGTCGGCAAGCGCCTTCGCATCGGCTCCGGCGGGAACCGCCTTCTTCGCGGCGTCCAAATCCGCTTTCAGCTTCGCGTTTTCATCGGTCAGGGTCTTCACCTTCGCGTTCGCGTCGGCGAGCGCCTTCGCGTCGGCTCCGGCGGCGGCCGCGGCTCCGGCGGAAGCGGCTTTTCTCGCCTCGGCGACGGCTTCCTTCAACGCCTTGTTTTCATTGGTCAGCGCGCCGTTCTTCGCGCTCAGCCTGGTCACGTCTTCGGTCAGCGCCGCGTTCTTCTTCGTCAGCTCGGCGGATGCCGCGTCGACGGTTTCCTTCTGCTTTTTGAGTTCGGCAAGATCGGTTTCGAGCTTTTTGACCGCGTCCGGCTGGGCGGACCGCGCCTGCGCGAGGTCGGATTTCAGCTGATTGCGTTCCGCCTCGACCTCCGCCGTTTTCTTCTGCGCCCCGGCGAGTTCGGATTCCAGACGGGACACGGTGCTCTTCATCCCGGCGAGCTCGGCGGCGGTCCTCGCGGACGCTTCCGCCTTCTGCTTCAGCTCGGATTCGGATTTCTTCGTCTCGTTGTACGCGGACTGAAGCGTGTCGAGCGCGGCCTTGCGGTCGGCGGCGGCCTTCTGCGCGGCGGCGAGCTCGGCGGCGGACTTTTCGGCGGCGGTCTTCTGCGCGGCGAGGTCGGCGGCAAGCTTGCCGTTTTCATCGGTCAGGCTCTTCACCTTCGCGTTCGCGTCGGCAAGCGCCTTCGCTCCGGCGTCGGCGGCTCCGGCCGAAGCGGCAGCGGCGGCGAGCTGCGCCTTTGCCTCCTCGGCGTCCTTTTCGGCTGCGGCGAGCTTCGCCTTCACGTCGATGGACGCCCGTTCGGCGGCGTCAAGTTTCGCCTTGGAATCGGCGGCGGTCTTTTCGGCGGCGGCGAGTTTCGCCTTTGCCTCGTCCGCGGATTTCCGGGCGGCGGCGAGATTTTCTTCCGCCTGCGCGAGCTTCGCCTTCATGTCGGCGGCGGCCTTTGCCTGTTCGGCGGCCTTTTCCGCGTCTCCGGCGGCGCGCATGGCATCGAGCTCGGCGGTCAGGTCCTTGACCTGCTTCTGGAGCGCGGTCTTCTCTTTCGTGAGCGTTGCGGCCTGTTCCGACGCCTGCTTGGCGCGTTCGGCGGCGGCCTGATTGGCGGCGACCTGCTTTTTGAGGGCGTCGACCTGGCTGCGGAGCGTCGCGATCTCGGCGATCGCCTGCTGGTTGATCGCCTCGTTGGACGGCTTCGCGGAGGAGGACGTCGCGGGCGTCTTGCCGAGCGCGGCGGCCTTCGCCTCATTGACCTTGCGTTCCGCGGAGCTGACTTTGCTTTGGGACATGGTGATGCGGTAGTTCACGACGGACCGGTTCCAGTTCGGGTCGGTCGTGCGGAGTTTCTGGAACGCCGCCAGGGCTTTGTTGTAGGCGTCGAGGGCTTCCTGATACTTTCCGGCCTCGAAGAGCGCGTCGCCTTTTTCGATATTGTCGCCGCCGGAACGGAAGACATCCCAGTTCGCGCTCGTGGAGGTGGCTTCCGACGCGGTCTGCGAGGCGGCCTCCTGCGGGACGGCGAGAGTCCCGGCGAGGATCGCGAGGCCGAGCGCCGTCAGAATGCGGGAACGCTTGATATTCATAGTGTTTCTCCTGTTTTTATATCACAAATTGATTGTTTGATTCCGTTGAGGCTCGTCCGGGGTCAGGAACGGCGCGAACCTGCCCGATTCGCGCCCGGACACGGACACCGTCGCGACAAACACCCCGTCGTCGCGGTAGGAACTTTCCAGGATCCGCGCCTTTTCGTGCAGGAGCGCCACCAGGTCGGCGCGCTCCGGCGGGATCTCCGCCCGGCATATCTCCGAGGGGCCGCCGCACTTCGCGGACAGCGCCTCCAGCAGCGCGTCGATGCCCTCGCGGGTCCGGCAGGAAATGAACACGGCGTCCGGGAACGAGTTTTTGAGCTTGATCCGGGTCAGCGGATCGGTGATGAGGTCGCATTTGTTGCAGACCACGAGGATGGACTTGCGTTCCGCGCCGAGTTCGCCCAGCACGGACAGCGTAGTCTCCACGTGGTTGAAGACGTTCGGATTGGACGCGTCGAGCACCAGCACGATGAAGTCGGCGAGCACAGCCTCCTCCAGCGTGGACCGGAACGCCTCGATCAGCGAGTGCGGCAGACGCCGCACGAATCCGACCGTGTCGGTCAGGATCAGGTGCGTCTTGTCAGGGAGCGTCAGCGCGCGCGTCGTGGGGTCGAGCGTGGCGAAAAGCTGGTCGGCGGCGTAGGCTTCCGCCCCGGTCAGCAGGTTCAGCAGCGTGGATTTTCCGGCGTTGGTGTAGCCCGCGATCGCCGCGTTCGGCAGGTTCGCGCGCATCCGGCTTTTCCGCTGGGTGCCGCGGTGCTTGCGTATCTCCGCGAGTTCGGCTTTCAAATCGGAAATGCGCTGGCGGAGTTCGCGGCGGTCGTATTCGATCTGTTTTTCGCCGCCGCCGCGCGCCCCGGTCACGCCGCCGCGCTGGCGCGACAGGTGCGTCCAGGCGCCGGTCAGGCGCGGCAGGAAATACTGGCAGCGGGCGAGTTCGACCTGAAGCACCGCCTCGCGAGTACGCGCGCGCGAAGCAAAAATGTCCAGGATGACCTCCTGGCGGTCGATCACCTTCATGCCGAAGAGCTGTTCGAGGTTGCGCTGCTGGGTCGGGCTGAGCGCGACGTCGAAGATCACGATGTTCGCCCCGGCTTCCTTCGCGGCGTCGCGTATCTCCTCAGCCTTGCCGCTCCCGACGTAATACTTCGGGTTCGGGGCCTTCAGGCTCGCCACGATCTGCCCGGCGACGGGCACTTCCAAGGTATGCACCAGCTCCGCCAGCTCCTTCAGGTCGTCCGCCGTGGACGCCGGGTCCGCCGGATGGATGCACGGGCCGACCAGATACGCGCGGAAGACGTTCTTCCGTTCGTTCTCGTCCGTCCGGTATGTCATCGTCTGGGGCATGCGGTCAAACTCCTGCGGGAAATGGGGTCAAAAAGATCAGATGCTGCCGCTGAACAGCGAACGGTAGCGCACAAAATACTGCAGCCCGGACCCGACCGTGATGAGCACGACCGCGCCCTGGAGGCATTTCCAGATGACGGTCACGGGCGACACGCCGAGGTCGAGCCCGAAGAGGTGGATCCATGCCGCGCCGCCGAACGCCAGCGTGAACATCTGCGTGGCGGTCTTCATCTTGCCCCAGCGGTCGGCGGCGATGATCACACCCTTGGACGACGCCAGGGTCCGCAGTCCGGTCACCATGAATTCGCGCGTCAGGATCACGATCAGCACCCAGCCGGGGATCATGCCGTAGTCCAGCATCATCACGAACGTCGCGAGGATGAAGATCTTGTCGGCGAGCGGGTCCATCAGGCGTCCGAAATCGCTTTCCACGTGGTATTTGCGGGCGAGGTAGCCGTCCAGCAGGTCCGTGATGCCCGCCAGAAACGCCACGATCAGGGCGACCGCGTGGCACACATAGGCGGCGTGTTCGCCGACTTTGATGCAGGTCGGGTTCGCGCTGTCGAAGTTCGCCAGCACCACAAAACAGAAGATCAGGATGATGCGGCTGACCGTGAGTGCGTTCGGGAGATGTTTCATTTTGCCTTTCCTCCGGGCGTACGCCCTTCAGGTTCGTAGGTTCCGTACAAATCGTATGCGGCGGCCCGCGTGATGGTCACGGGCACGGCAATCCCCGCCGTGAGCCCGGCGGGGCACTTGGATACATGTACCGTCTGGTCGATGTCCGGGGCGTCCATGAGCATGCGCCCGCGCCAGCGGCCGCGTCCGGCGGCCTCGTCGAGGATGACCTCGACCGTCTGTCCGACCAGCGCGCGGTTCGTCTCCCGCGAAATCTTTTCCTGTTCGGCGGCGATCATGGCGGCGCGGGCTGCCGCTGTTTTCGCGGGGACGCGCCCCTTCATGGAAGCCGCCGGAGTGCCGTCCTCGGGCGAGAACGCGAACACGCCGATGCGGGAGAAGACGCGGGCTTTCACCGCGTCGAGAAGCTGCTGGAAGTCCGCCTCGGTCTCGCCGGGGAATCCGGTCATCAGCGTGGTGCGGATCGTAAATCCCGCCTCGCGGAGCTTGCGGATCACCTCGTTCTGGCGGTCCGCCGTGATGTGGCGGTTCATCGCCGTCATCACGGCGTCGGAGACGTGCTGGACCGGCATTTCGATATGGGGGATCAGGCGGCGGCATTTTTTGAACGCGCGGATCATGGCGTCGTCGACGGACGCCGGATGCACGTACATCAGGCGGAGACGGAATTCGCCGGGGAGCTTGTCGAGCGCGGCGAGCAATTCCGGCAGTTCGGATTTGCCGTTCTTGCTCCGGTCGCGTCCGAACGCCCCGGTGTCCTGCGCGATCAGGATGAGTTCGCGGAATCCCTGCTCCGCGAGCGATTTCGCCTCGGCGACGACCGACTGCACGGTACGGCTGCGGAGCGCGCCGCGGATGGACGGGATCAGGCAGTACGAACAGCAGTTGCAGCAGCCGTCGGCGATCTTCAGGTAGGCGAAATGCTCCGATTCGACCGGCAGACGCGGGGTCGTCTCGTCGTAGATCCACGAGCACGGCTTCACGTTTTTCCGTTCGGGGACGGGCTTCTCCGCGATCAGGCGTTTCAGCACCGCGCCGATCCCGGCGGGCGAATCAATTCCTTCCCATGCGTCGACCTGCGGATACTTGGCGCGGACCGCGCCGTCCTTGTCCCACTGCGGCAGACACCCGGCGACCACGACCAGACGCCCCGCGCGGCGTTTCTTCCACGCGCAGGCGCGGCGGATCTCCTCCATCGCCTCCTTGCGGGCGGAGAGCAGGAACGCGCAGGTGTTGATCCACATCACGTCCGCCTCGTCGTCATCGGCGGTCAGTCCGAATCCGTCCACGAGCAACGCTCCGGCGGCCACACCCGTGTCCACCGTGTTTTTCGGGCAGCCGAGGCTGACCAGACGCACCAGATACGGCCGCGTCCGCTGTTCTTCCGTGCTTTTTTTCAAGGGAAAAATCTCCGCGTTCAGAGTGATTGAAAATCTTTATTCTAATAATGTAGCACGCAACACGGCTTTTTTCCAGTCTGTTTTATCGAAAAAACGCATAATCCGGCAGTGTTTCCCGTTTCGGGGCGGCACAGCCTCCGCTGAAGCAGTGCCGGCCTGCCCTTCCGGCACACCGCGGACGGCGCCGGCGCAGCGCCGGAAACGGCGCATTCCGGAGGCATGACGGCGGCGGTTTGCCGCCCCATGAATTGCGCGGTCCCGCGGTTGAGCGGCGCATGAATTTTTTAACAAATATAATGGACTATTTATCAAATTCGAACGGTTCGCTGAACTTTATTCTTGATTTCACGCAAAGACGGTGTATCTTTTATGCCGTTCGTGACACGGTGTCACAATAAAATCACCTTGTCAAATTCGTCCGAAATACAGCATCTTCCCCCTCAAACACGCGATTCATTATGCCAAGATACACGCAGAAAATGCGCGAAATGATGACCGAATCCATCCGGCGCGACGTTTGCTCCGCCGGGATCGCCCTGCTCTGCGAGGGCGGCTGGGAGGCTTTCACCACGGAGAACATCGCGAAGCGCCTCAATGTTTCGCGCGGCGTCCTTTATAATTATTTCAAGGACAAAAACGACATCCTGTATGCCATCGCCCGCGCCTCCATCGCCGCGCTCTGCGACAAGCTCGAGGAGATCGCCGCGAACGGCAAGCCGGCGTCCGAACGCCTCTCCGAAATGGCGCTCTTCATCATCCGCACGTTCCGCGAGAAGCGCAAGTACCACCGCGCGATCATGGAGAACGTCCCCCCGCCCAAGGATTCCTCGCATCCGGTCATCGTCGGCTACATGCGCCGACAGGCGATCATCGAAGGCGTCATCCGCGACGGCGTCGCGTCCGGCGAATTCTTCGGCGTCGACCTCGCCGCCGCCGTGATCCTCTTCAACGGCGCCATCCACAACATCTGCATGCTCAGCGATTTCCGGGACGAGGCCATCGACCCCGTTCCCGTCGTTCAACTTTTCCTCCGGAGTATCAAAAACAACCATGAATAAGAAACTTCTCCTCCTCGCGGTTCCGATCGCCCTCGTTTTCGGCGGCTGCCAGAGCTACACCAAGCCCCCCATGGCGATCAAGCACTCCACCTACACCGACATCCCGGACGAGGAAAAAGTCCTCTTCCCCGAAGAGATGAAGACTCTCACGCTCGAAAAGGCGCGGGAGATCGCGCTCGCGAACAACCCGGACTTCCTCCGCGTCAAGTTCTCGATCGACTCCGCGCGCGCCAGATACTACCAGAGCTTCTCCTCGTACGCGCCGACCCTGAACGCCGGTCTGTCCTTCAACCAGAGCTTCTCCAAGGTCACGTCCTCCAGCTCCGGCGAGAAGCCGTGGACGTTCAACACGAGCGTCGGGCCGTCCCTCAGCGGCTCCTGGCTCATCTTCGACAGCCTCGGACGCGAAATGAACATCCTCGCGCAGAAATACAGCCTGAACCAGGCGAAGGACGCGCAGGAAGACGCGAAACGCCTTCTGCTCCGCTCCGTGGCGTACGCGTACAACGACGTCCAGCAGGCGATCTCGCAGAAAGCCATCGCGGAGGCGTCGATCGACTACAGCAGGAAGATGCTGAAGGAGACGCAGGAAAAGTACGACGCGGGGACCGCGCTCTACTCCGATGTCCTCAACTTCCAGATCACGCTCAAGAACGGCGAGCTTGAGCTGATCCGCTCCGAATACAACATCCGCGCCGCGAAATACGTCCTCGCCGGCACGCTCGGCATCACCGACGGCACCATCCCGGACGCCGTCGAATTCGAGGACGCCACGATGCCCGAAAACGATGTCCTCGCGGACGTGACCGTGTACCTCGACTCCGCGCTCGCGAACCGTCCCGACCTCCAGCAGTACCGCGACCGCCTCGAAACGGCGAAGTACACCTTCTGGAAATCCCTCACGGCGTTCGGCCCGAAGGTCAACGCGAACTACAACCTCGGCTACAGCTGGAGCCGGAACCAGACGCGCCTGGACCGCACCACCACGAGCAAGTCCGGCAGCTGGAGCTTCAACTACGGCGTCAGCGCGAGCTGGAACATCTTCAACGGCTTCTCCGACTACTTCGCCGCGCTCCAGTCCTACGCAAGCCTCGCCGAAAGCGACTACTCCCTCGCGCAGACCTGGATCACCGTCGTCACCGACGTCCGCACCGCCTACGACAACTACATGACCAACATCGAAAAGGCGAACATCGCGCGCGACATTTACAAACTCACGAAGGAAACGCGCGACCTCGTCGAAAACGAATACAAGGCGGGCAGCGCGCTTGTGACACGCCTCAACGAGGCCGAACGCTCCGTCGTCAACGCCCAGCACGAACTCCTCTCCGCCGTCATCAACGCCTCCAACGCCAAGGCGCAGCTCGAAGCCGCCGTCTACGCGTTCAGCGACCGCGACATGGAACAGGACGAAGGCAAGGGCGAAGACATCGACAAAAAGCTGGAAGACGGCAGCGCATCCGCGTCCGCTCCGGCGTCGAACTCCGCCCAGCCCGCCGCCGTCCCCGCGGAACAGCAGGCCGGCAACTGACAGGCCCATCCTCAAACCGAAACATAATCAAAACATAATATAAAGGCCGTTTTTCCATGAAACACTTCCTGAAAAACCTTCTCGTTCTCATCATCGTATTCGGCGTGGCCGCCATCGGCTGGGTCGTCTTCCGGAGCTATTCCAGAAGCAAGGCAGGCGTGAAAGTCGTCTTCAAGACCGAAGAGATCCTCCGCACCGACGTCATCCGCTCCATCTCCGCCACCGGCACCGTCGAACCCGAAGAGCTCGTGAACGTCGGCGCGCAGGTCAACGGCAAGATCATGAGCTTCGGCAAGGACGTCGACGGCAATCCGGTCGACTTCAGCTCCCGCGTGAAGACCGGCATGGTGCTGGCGCAGATCGACGACGTGCCGTACAAGGCGGACCTCCAGGACGCCGAAGCCACGCACGAACGCGCCAAGGCGGGCATCATCCAGGCGGAAGCGGGCATCGAAAGCGCCGAAGCCAGCCTGAAGCAGAGCGAGACGCGCCTCGCCCTCGCGAAAGCGAACTGGGACCGCGCGCAGACCCTGTACCAGTCCAAGACCATGACCAAGAGCGACTACGACAGCTACCAGTCCGACTACAACACCGCCCAGGCCGAGATCGCCGTGAAGAAGGCGTCCCTCGCCGAGGCGAAGGCGTCCCTCTCCAGCGCGAAGGGCACCCTCTCCAGCGCCGAAGCCTCCCTGCTCCGCGCGAAACGCAACCTCGACTACTGCACCATCACCGCCCCGATGGACGGCGTCGTGATCGACCGCCGCGTCAGCATCGGCCAGACCGTCGTCTCCAACCAGGCGGCGTCCAGCATCTTCCTCGTCGCGAAGGACTTCGCGAAGATGCAGGTGTGGGTCTCCGTGAACGAAGCCGACATCGGCAGCATCACGCCCGGCATGGACGTCACGTTCTCCTGCGACGCCTTCCCCGGCGTCACCTTCCACGGCAAAGTCTTCCGCATCCGCCTCAACGCCACGCTCTCCTCCAACGTCGTCACCTACATCGTCGAGGTCAACACCGACAACGACAGCGGCATGCTGAAGCCCTACCTCACCGCCAACGTCAAGTTCATCCGCGAGGCAAAACGCGGCGTCCTCGCCGTCCCCGCCTCCGCCCTCCGCTACACCCCGAACGTGGAGAGCATCGACCCCGCCGCCCTCGCGAACCCCATTCAGGCGGGGCCTGAAGAAGCCCTCCTCTGGATCGAAAAATCCGAAGGCATCCTCTCCCCCGTCAAGGTCAAAGTCGGCCTCAACAACGGCACGCTCGCCGAGATCGTCACCGACGACCTGAAGGAAGGCGACGTCATCATCACCGGCATCGACACCGCCGCAGCCATGCGCGGACCCGAAGGCCCCGAATCCGGCATGCAGAACAACCCCTTCATGCCCAGAATGCCCAGGTTCTCCGGACGCGGCAGCGCGGGCGCACGCGAACGCGCCAGCCAGCGCGAAGCCGCCGCGGGCGGTTCCGGCGCCGTCACGGCTCCCGGCGCGGGCGGACGTCCCGGCGCGGGCGGCATGCCCGGCGGACGTCCCGGAGCCCCGAGAAACTGATCGCGAGGTCCCGTCCATGTCTCAAGAACTCATCAAACTCGTCAACATCGGCAAGACGTATTTCCTCGGCGAGATCTCCGTGCCCGTCCTGAAGGGCATCTCGCTCGAGATCGGCAAAGGCGAATACGTCGCCCTCATGGGCGCGTCCGGGTCCGGGAAAAGCACCCTCATGAACATCCTCGGCTGCCTGGACCGCCAGACCGAAGGCGACTATTTCTTCGACGGCGAGGAAGTCGGGCGCATTTCCGGCGACCGCCGCGCGAAGATCCGCAACAAGAAGATCGGGTTCGTGTTCCAGAGCTTCAACCTGCTCCCGCGCACCAGCGCGCTCGACAACGTCATCATGCCGCTCAACTACACGGCGCAGGGACTCTCCTCCTCCGAAGCCCGCCGCCGCGGCATCGAGGCGCTGAAGCAGGTCGGGCTCGGCGAACGCATCGACCACTTCCCGTCCCAGCTCTCCGGCGGCCAGCAGCAGCGCGTCGCCATCGCGCGCGCCCTCATCAACCGCCCGCCGGTCCTGTTCGCCGACGAACCCACCGGCAACCTCGACTCGAAGACCAGCGTCGAAGTCATGAACATGTTCTCCGAGCTCAACGCCTCCGGCATCACGGTCATCCTGGTGACGCACTCCACCGAGATCGCGGACTGCGCCAAGCGCACGATCATGCTGAAGGACGGACGCATCGTGGACGACCCGAAACGCGCCGTTTCCGCGGCAGAGAAGGAGGCATGACCATGCGTATTGTTTCCACCGTTCTCACCTCCCTCAAATCCCTGCGCCGCAACCCCACGCGCACGCTCCTCACCACCCTCGGCATCATCATCGGCATCGCCGCCGTCATCACCATGATGGAGATCGGCAACGGCTCCAAGAGCGCCATCCAGACCTCCCTCGAAAACATGGGCGCGAACTCCATCATGGTCATGCCCGGCAGCATGATGGGGCCCGGCGGTGCGCGCCAGGGCGCGGGCGCGGCCGTCTCGCTCGTCCCCGCCGACGCCGACGCCATCGGCGAATACTGCCCCAGCGTCGTGCTCTATTCGCCAGTCGTCCGCGGCGGCAACGTGCAGGTCATCTTCGGCAACGTGAACTGGGTGCCCAGCAACATGTTCGGCGTCGCCCCCGCCTACTTCGAGATCCGCAACTGGGACATCGAGGAAGGCCGCCTCTTCACCAACGAGGAAGTCGACACCAACGCCCGCGTCTGCGTCGTCGGCACCACCATCGTGAAGGAAGTCTTCAACGGCATGTCCCCCCTCGACTGCGAGCTCCGCATCGGCGACGTCACCTTCACCGTCGTCGGCGTCCTGAAGACCAAGGGCGCGAACATGATGGGCTCGGACGAGGACGACGTGGTCCTGACCCCGTGGACCACCATGCGCATGCGCGTAACCGGACTCAAGACCGGGACCGCGTCCAACACCTCCAGCTCCGTCTCGGATTCCCCCGGCGAACGCTTCGCCGTCAGCGGCCGCGCGCTCTACCCCGACCAGGACAACAGCATCACGAAGGACAAGCTGTTCTACAGCCGCTTCACCCAGCTGGACCAGATCATCGTCACCGCCTCGTCCATCGAGAAGAACGAACAGGCGGTGCAGGAAGTCTCCGACCTCCTCCGCAAGCGCCACAACCTCGGCATCGAGCAGGACGACGACTTCACCGTCCGCAACTCCGCAGAATTCATGTCCATGCTGAACCAGACCTCCACGCTCATGACCAACCTGCTCCTCGGCGTCGCTCTGATCTCCCTCGTCGTCGGCGGCGTCGGCATCATGAACATCATGCTCGTGTCCGTCACGGAACGCACCCGCGAGATCGGCCTCCGCATGGCGGTCGGCGCGCGCTCCCGCGACATCCTCCGGCAGTTCCTCATCGAATCCGTCGTGCTCTGCATCTCCGGCGGCATCATGGGCATCCTGCTCGGACACGGCATGTCCCTCATGATCGCGACCGTCCTCGGCTGGCCCATCGAAGCCAGCCCGCAGGCGATCGTCGCGGCGGTCATCGTCTCCGCCACGGTCGGCATCCTCTTCGGGTTCTACCCCGCCTGGAAAGCCTCCCGGCTCGACCCGATCGAAGCGCTCCGCTACGAATAAGCGAATCAAGCATTCCGTTGCAGGAACAGACAATAAGCCCGCGAAAGCCGAAACTTCCGCGGGCGTTTTTTTGTTCTATTCGCCCCGTGCCTGCGTCTCCTCAAAAAAAACGTTTTTTTATAAGTTTTTGTTTTTTTTCAGTCTTATACTTGACAATTCCGGTAAAGTCTGCTATTGTATTTTAGATAGTTCAAGCAAATCACACCACAGAGACCGCTCCGATCGAACCGAAAATGACAAGATCGATTCATTTGGATTTATCCGGAATTCGTTTTCACCGGGCCGTCACGCTGCTCTGCATGCTGTTCCTGCTTGCCGCGGGAACGCTTTCCGGCACGGACAAAACCACGCGGAAAGTCGTCCGGATCCCCTATGCGCATTTTGAAAGGCTGCTGGTTGTGGACGAGAACAACAATCCGGTATCCGGTTATGCGTATGACTACATTCAGATGATCGGCACCTACGCCGGGTGGTATATCGAGTATATTCCCTGCGACAGTTTTTCCGACTGCCTGAACAAGCTTCTTTCGGGGGAAGTCGATCTCTTCTACGACATCAGCTACACGGAGGAGCGTGCAAAGGAGATCCTGTTCCCGGACGACCCGATGGGGAACGAATACTACTATCTGTACGCTCTGGATGAAAACGCCTCCATCACTCCCGGCGATTATGCGTCCATGAACGGCAAGACGGTCGGCTCCACGAGCGGCACGATCGTGACCGAGCTCCTGAGACAGTGGTGCAAAAAAAAGAATGTGGAATTCAATATCATCGAATACGATTCCATCCCGAAAAAAGAAGCCGACCTGTACGCCGGGAAGATCGACCTCGACCTGGAAGTCAGCATGCAGGCGAAACGCAACCTCTCGGCGATTGAAAGGATCGGTTCGTCCGCCTATTATCTTGTCGCGAACAAAGACAGGCCCGATCTGATCGACGACATCAACTCCGCGATGGACAAGGCGCTCAAAAACGACCTTTATTATTTCTCGCGGCTGGAAGAACGGTATTTCTCCGATACGGTCCTGAGCCACAACCTGACGGTCGAGGAGAAAAACTGGATCGCGGACCACAAAGTGCTGCGCGTCGGGTTCTTCGACAATTATCTTCCCTTTTCCACAAAGGACAAGGACGGCAATCCGATCGGCGCAGGCATCGAAGCGGTCAGGGAAATCGTCAAAGGCCTGAACCTCCAGAAAAACATGAAGGTGGAATTCATCTGCTATGACGATCAGGAAGCGGGATACAGGGCGGTCGAATCCGGGGAGATCGACCTGATGTTCCCCGCCTACATCAGCAGTTCGGTCAAAAAGGATTATGCCATTATGGGCGGCAAGATCCTGGCGACGCTTACGAGCGATCTTGCGTATCGGAACGATTTCGAGGATGGCAAGGCGCACCGGATCGGCGTCAACAAGAGCAACATGATGCAGTATTACTACTCCATGGACGCCTACCCGGACGCGGAGATCGTGTTCTACGACGATATCCGGGGATGCCTCGACGGACTGCTGGACGGGACGTCGGACGGGACCTTCCTGAACGGTCTCAGGACGGAAGCGCTGCTGAAGCCGGTCAAGTACCATTCGATCAAGACGGAGCGCGCCAGGAACGGCTTCACCTTCCGCATGGCGTTCGCGGATGACAACATCGGGCTCATGCTGCTGATGGACCGCGGGCTGACCATGATCGACCCCGATTTCGTCAACAAGACATCGTATTCCTTCGTGGGAAAGATATACACGTATTCCATTCGGGATTTTCTCCGGGAGCATATTCGGCTGACGATCCTCGCGGTCGCGATCCTGGTCGCGCTTGCCACGGCCCTGGTCGGCGTGCGGTTCAGCAACCGGAGACTGGCGGGGATGAACCGGAAACTGATGGAGCACTCCGAAATCATCGAACGACAGAAACAGCAGGAGACCGAACTGCGCGAACAGCTCGAAAAGAAGCAGAAGCAGCTCGAAGACGCTTTGCAGATGGCGCAGGCCGCAAACCGCGCGAAAACGACCTTCCTGAGCAACATGTCCCACGACATCCGGACCCCGATGAACGCGATCATCGGATTCACGGGCCTCGCCGCAAGCCACCTCGACGACAGGGAACGCGTCCAGGAATACCTGTCGACCATCGCGCGCTCCTCGGAGCATCTTCTCTCGCTGATCAACGACGTCCTGGACATGAGCCGCATCGAATCCGGCAAGATGACCCTGAACGAGAAAGTGGAGTCCCTGGCGGACATCCTGCATGTGCTCCGGGAGATCGTCCATGCGGACGTCCGGGCGAAACAGCTCAATTTCCACATCGACACGGTGGATGTCCGGAACGAGCTCGTGTACTGCGACAAACTGCACCTCAACCAGGTGCTGCTCAACCTGATCTCCAACGCCATCAAGTACACGCATCCGGGCGGGACCGTTTCGCTGCGGATCGAGCAGAAGCCCGCCCGGAGCAAGGGCTACGGTTCCTTCGAGTTCCGGTGCAGGGACAACGGCATCGGCATGAGCGAGGATTTCGCAAAAACGATCTTCGACCCGTTCACGCGGGAAGAGACCACCACGGTTTCCGGCATCCAGGGGACCGGGCTCGGGATGGCGATCACGAAGAACATCGTGGAGATGATGGGCGGCAGGATCTCCGTGACCTCGAAAAAGGGCGAAGGGAGCGAGTTCGTCGTTTCGGTCGATTTCAGGCTGGCAGACAGAAAAACGGCGGATACCGCGATCTCGGAGCTGAAAGGCATGCGCGGCCTGGTCGTGGACGACGACGTCAATTCGTGCCAGAGCGTCGCGGACATGCTCCGCAATGCCGGAATGCGCAGCGAATGGTGCGTGTCCGGCAAGGAAGCCGTCATCCGCACGGAGGAATCCCTGCGCCACAAGGATCTTTTCAAAATCTATATCGTGGACCTGCAGATGCCGGATCTGAACGGGATCGAAACGGTCCGCCGCATCCGCAAGGTCGCCGGAAAAGACGCCGCCATCATCATCACGACCGCCTACGACTGGGGCGAGGTCGAGGACGAGGCGCGGGATGCGGGCGTTACCGGATTCATCTCGAAACCGGTCTTCCCGTCCGACCTGCACAGAGTGCTTCTGCAGTTCTGCGGAAAAGCCGATCCCGCCCAGGAAGACGAGGAAGAACAGACCGTCTCGCTGAACGGCAAAAAGGTCCTGCTGGTCGACGACAACGAACTCAACCTCAAGATCGGAGTGCTGCAGCTTCAGCAGCAGGGCATGGCCGTCGACACCGCGCTGAACGGACAGCTTGCCGTCGACATGATCCGTGAAAACGGGATCGGCAAATACGATTTCGTCCTGATGGACGTCCAGATGCCGGTCATGAACGGATACGAGGCGACGTCCATCATCCGGAAGCTCCCCGGCGGAGACAAGCTGAAGATATTCGCGTTCTCCGCCAACGCCTTCGAGGAAGACCGGGAAAAGTCATTGAAGGCGGGCATGGACGGACACATCGCAAAGCCGCTGAAAATACAGGAGCTTATGAGCGAGCTGAAGCATTTCGGCGTGTAACCGGGAAACGGAAACGCGGAAAAAGCCGGGTTCGGATTTGATTCCGGGCCCGGCTTATCGTTTGCCGGCTGAAACGGTTTCGGCGACGCCCGCGGCGTCACATCTCCGGCAGCGTGGCGAAGCTCTTTTCGAGTTCGGCGTCGGTCGGGATGTAGTCGCCCATCTCGCCGTCGTTGAACTTCTGGTACGCGACCATGTCGAAATACCCGGTCCCGGTCAGCCCGAACACGATGGTCTTCGCCTCGCCGGTCTCGCGGCATTTCTCCGCCTCGTCGATCGCGGCACGGATCGCGTGGCTGCTCTCCGGCGCGGGCAGGATGCCTTCGGTGCGCGCGAACGTCTTCGCGGCGGCGAACACGGACGTCTGCTCCACGGAGACGGCTTCCATGAGGCCGTCGTGGTACAGCTGGGACAGGATGGAGCTCATGCCGTGGTAGCGCAGGCCGCCCGCGTGGTTGGCGGACGGGATGAAGCCGCAGCCGAGCGTGTACATCTTCGCGAGCGGGCAGATCTTCCCGGTGTCGCAGAAATCGTACGCGAACCTGCCGCGCGTGAGGCTCGGGCAGGACGCCGGTTCGACCGCGATGATGCGGTAGTCCGCCTCGCCGCGGAGCTTTTCACCCATGAACGGGGAGATCAGGCCGCCGAGGTTGGACCCGCCGCCGGCGCAGCCGATGATGATGTCCGGCTTGACGCCGTATTTGCGGAGCGCGGTCTGCGTCTCCAGGCCGATGACGCTCTGGTGCAGCAGGACCTGCGAAAGGACGGAGCCGAGGACGTAGCGGCAGCCTTCGTGCGTGACCGCCGCCTCGACGGCCTCGGAGATCGCGCAGCCGAGGCTGCCCGTGGTGCCGGGGAACTGCTCCAGGATGCGGCGGCCCGCCTCGGTCGTGGTCGAAGGCGACGGCGTGACGTCCGCGCCGTAGGTGCGCATGACCTCGCGGCGGAACGGCTTCTGTTCGTAGGAGCACTTCACCATGTAGACGTGGCAGTCGAGCCCGAAGAAGGCGCACGCCATGGAGAGCGCCGTCCCCCACTGCCCCGCCCCGGTCTCGGTCGTGACGCCCTTCAGCCCCTGTTTCTTCGCGTAGTACGCCTGCGCGATGGCGGAGTTCAGCTTGTGGCTGCCGGACGTGTTGTTACCCTCGAACTTGTAGTAGATCTTCGCGGGCGTCTTCAGGGCTTTTTCGAGGAAGTACGCGCGCACCAGCGGCGACGGGCGGTACATCTTGTAGAAATCGTACACTTCCGCCGGGATCGGGATCAGCGGCGTGGTGTCGTCGAGCTCCTGTTTCACAAGCTCGTCGCAGAACACGTGCCCGAGCTCCTCGGCGGTCACGGGCCGCTTCGTCGCCGGATTCAGCAGCGGCGCGGGTTTGTTTTTCATGTCGGCGCGGACGTTGTACCACGCCTTCGGGAGCTCATCTTCGGAGAGATAGATCTTGTACGGGATGCGGTCGCGGTTCGGATTGACGGCGGTTCCGGCGCCGTTTGCGGTTTCGTGTGCCATGGTTCTTACTCCTGAAATGATGACAGCCTCTTTTGTTTTCCGGGCTGCCGCGGCTTAAAAAAACTCCGGCGGACCGTGATGATCTCGCCGGAGCGGAATGTCGGATTCATGAGGCCGTCTGCCCGGGGCAGCGCCTCATTCCTGCGGGAAGGATCATTCTCCCCAGACTTCCTGGTTCCAGGTCCAGTAACCGCTGGGTTCGCGGTCGGCGACGTTGCGGCCCTTCTTGATCGTCTGGATCGGGCGCAGGTTGGATGCGTGGCCGTCGATGAAGGAATAGTTCCAGGAATTGCTCACGTGCCACGGCGTCGTTTCGCCACTGCCGCTGTTGAATTCGGGAGCGAGCTGGCCCTGGTCCCAGTGGTGGCAGACGCTGCCGGGCTTGAAGTTGTAGCTGGGGTGGGTCTTGTCGCTGTACAGACGGCCCGGGGCGCTGCTGCCGCCGGCCTTGTTCCAGGACGTATCGCAGACGTAGATCATCTGGGACGGGATTTTGAACTTCGTGGTCTTCAGGACCGGGCCGCTCGGGATGCTGGCGGCGTTCGCGCTGCTCTTCATGTTACGGACGGCGGAACGGTTGATGGCGTAGGAGAGTCTGGGCATCAGGGAATCGGAATCGGGCAGCCCCTTGGTATCCTCGTCGGCGGGGCATTCGAAAAGCTTGCTGTTCCGCACGCTCTTCACCCATGCCTTGCTGGTGATGGGGGTCTCATAGGGCATCGGGGACGCGCCGCCGATCTGGTTCCAGATGATGGCTTCCCAGATGTTGATGCCGCTGGACCACGCGATCGGGGTCACATAGCCGTTGAAATCCGCGGCGTACAGGTGGTTCGACTGCGCGAACTGCTTGCAGTTCGAGGTGCACTGCGCCATCTTCGCCGTTTTTCTCGCGCTCTGCAGAGCGGGCAGAAGCATGGCGGCGAGGATTGCGATGATCGCGATCACGATGAGGAGCTCGATCAGGGTAAATTGTTTGGAGCAACGGGATTTCATGATGCCGTCCTTTCGTTTGGTATTGAAAACAGTTGTTGAGACGCGCGAACAATGCGAATCCGCCTCAAAATCCGTCTTCCGGCGGAAAAATCGGCGTGGTCCGAGATTTTGTCTGCTGTAATATAATATTTGCGGGCGGATATTTCAAGCGGAATTCCGGAGTTTTTTACCGTTATTTTCGTTTTTTCCTGAAATGTTTCGCGGACCGGGCGGCACGGCGAAAAAAACAAAACGTTTTTCAGCGGAAAAACCTGCGCCCGCTTCTTGACAACGCCGCCCCGCAGTGCTACAGTAAAAATAAAACAGGATACAACATCGAACATCCCCACTCATCCGGCATGGACGCGCCGCACGTGCGCCCTGCCCCGGAAACGAAAGGAGTCCCCCATGTCATTCCTCAGCCTCAGAAAACTCGCAGCGGCCGCCGCCATCTGCTGCGCCGCGGCTCAGGTTTTCGCGACGCAGCCCGAAGTCCGGAAGGACAATTACATCTACAACGTCAACGGTCCCCGCACGTTCATCCTGGCGGAAAAAGACAGCCCGACGCTCCCCGTCATCGTCGACGACGCCGACTACACCTGCGTGAAGAAGGCCGCCGAAATGTTCTGCTCGGACATCAACGCGATCACCGGGCGCGCGGACACGGTCAAGGTCGCAAATCAGCTTCCGGCGGACAAGCCGGAGAAGTCTGAAAGACAGAGGCGTTCTTCCAACGGCGACGAAACGGCATCCTCGTATGCCGTGATCGTCGGCACGCTCGGGCACAGCGCCCTGATCGACCGTCTCGTCAAGGACGGCAAGCTCAACGTCTCGGAGATCGAGGGCAAGTGGGAACACACGCTCTGGACGATGGTCCTCGATCCGTTCCCGGAAGTGGATTTCGCGCTCGTCATCGCGGGCAGCGACCGTCGCGGCACGGCCTACGGTCTGATGGCGCTCTCCGAGAAATGCGGCATGTCCCCGTGGCACTGGTGGGCAGACGTCCCGCCGCAGCATTCGGAGATGCTTTCGTGCGCCATCCCCAAGTACGGCGCAAACGTCATCGACGCGCCGAAGGTGAAGTACCGCGGCATCTTCATCAACGACGAGGACTGGGCGCTTCACGAGTGGGCGAAGAACAATTTCGAAAAGGACGGGTTCGGGCGCATCGGCCCGAAGACCAACGAAAAGATCTTCGAGCTCATGCTCCGCCTCCGCATGAACTATTTCTGGCCCGCCATGCACGACGTCAGCGTCGAGTTCGGCGCGGTCCCCGAAAACCCCGTCCTCGCCGATCAGTACGGCATCGTGATGGGCGCAAGCCACTGCGAGCCCATGCTCCGCAACAACTGCCACTGGAAGCAGGAGGACGGCCCGTGGAACTACATCACCAACCAGGCGAAGATCGACGCCTACTGGCAGGAGAGCGTGGACCGGCGCGGCGACAAGGAAGCAGTCTGGACGCTCGGCATCCGCGGCATCCACGACTCCGCCATGGCGGGCGCGAATACGATGGACGAGAAGAAGGCGCTCGTCTCCAAGGCGATCATGAACCAGCGCGCCATGCTCGAAAAGGGCGTGAGCAAGGAATGGGGCCCCGTCGCGCAGTGTTTCGTGCCGTACAAGGAAGTCCTCTCCATCTACGACGCCGGACTTGAGGTCCCGGAGGACGTCACGCTCGTCTGGGTCGACGACAACTACGGCTACATCCGCCGCCTCAGCAACCCGGAGGAACAGAAGCGGTCCGGCGGCTCCGGCGTGTACTACCACATCTCCTACTACGGCGGACCGCATTCCTACTGCGAACTGAACACCACCCCGCCCGGACTCATGCAGGTGGAACTCCGCAAGGCGTGGGACAACAACGCCCGCGACCTGTGGGTGCTGAACGTGGGCGACCTGAAGCTCATGGAGATCGGCGTGGACTACTTCGCGCGCCTCGCCTGGGATCCGATCCAGCGCAACACGGGCGGCATCGACAGTCTGGGGATGCTGTCCCGCAACAACATGCACCAGAAAGATTATCTGAGGAGCTTCATCGAACAACAGTTCGGCGGCTACAATCAGTATATGTTCGACACGCTCAACGACTACTTCCAACTCGGATTCTTCCGCAAGCCCGAGGAAATGTCCCAGGCCTGGGCAAACGATCTCCGCGACGACCAGGTCCCGCAGCTCAAAAAAGCCTATGAGATACTGATCGCCGAGGCCCGTCTCGCCGAAATGAAATTCCATTCCCAGGATCGGGCCGACGCCTGGTTCGAGCTCGCCGGATATCAGGCGCAGTACCTCGGCAACGCCGGACTCATCTTCCTCGCCTGCCGCGAAGCCTCCAAGCAGGGAAAGAACCTCCGCGAAGCCGCCGAACCGTACATCGGGGCGATCGACGAAAACCGCGAACGCTTCGGCAAACTCCACGGCGGCAAATGGGCCGGGTTCCTCCCCGACACCATCCGCAACCGCACCACGAACAACGAATGGTGGACCCACATGCAGTGGCCGTGGAACGACCGTCCCGGGCCGCATTGGGGCAACACCGCCCACAAGAACGGCTGGTCCGCCGACTTGAACGCGACCCTCGCCACGGGCTTTATCCCCGTTCGCCCGGAAGAAACGGCCTGGGTCGGGCTTGACCTCGGCTACCCCGGCTACACGCTCAGTTCCGCTGCCGCGTCCGTCTCCTTCGGCGAAAAGGACGAAAACGCACCCGCGCTGAACTTCACGTTCAGCACGGACAAGGCGGAGGCAAACGCCCTCATCGACTTCCTGCCGTCCTACGCGCTCTACCCCGGCAGGCAGACCCGCGTGTCCGTCTGGCTGAACGGCGAGTACCTCCGGACCATCGCCGTCCCGAACTCCGACAGCGCGAATCAGGAGAACGGCCCGCGCAGCACGCAGATCCTCGACAACTTCGCGCGCGTCGTCGTCCCGCTGAAGGGCCTCAGAAAAGGCGAAAACACGTTCACGATCCGCGCTGTCGATCCCGGCGTCTCCATCCGCACGGTCTACCTGCCGAACAAGTAACGAAACGCAATGTTAACCCGCCGGTGTCCGCAAGCAACGGGCGCCGGCTTTTTTTGTTTTTTCTTCGTTTTTCACTTGAAATAATCCATCGTTGGGTTTATATTATTTCCGTCAACACAAAGGATTTCCTTCATGCCGCTCATTTTCCGCTACAAAGGCTTTGTCATCCGCTTCTGGTACTGCTTCGAGGAACGGCGCCGGCATGTTCACGCCATCAGCGACGACGCAAACGTCAAAATATGGCTGGAACCGGAAATCTCCGTCGCGTCCGTCAAGGGGCGCATCAACGAGTCCATGCTCAACGAACTTCTTCAGGAGGTCAAACGAAATGAACAGCTTTGCCGAGATGCTTGGGATCAGTACATCGGACAATAAGACATGCTTCCTCGGGACGACCGACGAGGGCATGGCGGTCCTGGTCAACGGAAAGGACTATTTCCTGCGCTATGCGGATTTCCCGTGGTTCGAATACTGCTGCGCGACGGAACTGCGCGACGTCACGGCGGACCGCTGGGGCGTATACTGGAACACGATCGGGATCGACCTGCCGGTCGAGGCGCTGGAACACCCGGAGCGGTTCCCCGAAAAGATCTCCGTGGAATCCTGGCTCAAAGCAAGAAGCCGGAACGCCGCGCGGATTCTGGGCCAGGTCAAATCCGCACGGAAAGCCGCCGCCAGCCGCCGCAACGGATTGAAGGGCGGGCGTCCGCACAAGAAAGAAACGGCGCCCCGCCGTTCGACCGCAGCGAAACGCATTTCCAAGCACGAATCCGCCTGAAACACGGTTTTCCTTTTTCCGCCGGCGTCCGCAAGCAACGGGCGCCGGCTTTTTTGTCGCGAAACCGCGGAGGGGCCGCCCGAAACCCGCCCGAAAACGCGCCCATGCGTGAAAAATATAGAAAAAAGTCGAAGTTTTCTTCGTTTTCCGGTTGAAGAAACGGGTTTGACGGGGTATAGTTACAGTTAATTTGAAACTTCTGGAGTTTGTCTCATGTTCTGGATCATTACGGGATTGCTGGTCCTGCTGCTTCTCGTCGGGCTGTTCGCGCTGTATCAGCGCATCAAGATCATCCTGCTCCGCAGCAAGCTGGAGAGCGCGATCCATACCAATGCCCAGACAAGCACCTATCTGAACATGTTCTCGCGCGGCGTCCGCCAGACCGAGGACAAGAGCGAATGGATGCGCGTCACGGCAAAATATCTGTCCGACCTTATCCAGGCGGATTCCGTCTGCGTCTACCTGTACCGCGACGGGGCGTTCTACCCGTCCGGCATGACGCCGCACTACCCGCTCCAGCTCTCGCGCCCCCTGCCCTGCGACCTTTCCGACCCTGCCGCCGTGGAGAACGCGAAGACCGCGGCCCCGAACGACCTCGCCGAGCTCATTCTCTCCACGGTCCTCGCGCACGAATCCCTGCTCATCGGCGACCCGCGCCACCCGCTCCTCATGAAGATCACGCACACCGAGACCGTGAAGACGTTCATCGCCGTGCCCATGATCTACGAAAAGGCGCTCGTCGGCATCATCTGCGCCTCGAACAGCTCCGCGCCGTACCGCAAGTTCTTCACGCAGGAGCAGATCAACCGCCTGAACCTCCTCACCGGCCCGGTCATCCTCGCCCGCAACATCCTGGAGATGTACGACCGTCTCAGCCAGCAGCAGCGCATCTCGCAGGAACTCGAATTCGCGCGCACGCTCCAGCGTTCGCTCCTCCCGCCCGACTGTCCGCAGTGGGGCGGCTTCTCCATCCAGGCGGTCTCCCGCGCCGCGAAGGAGGTCAGCGGCGACTTCTACGACTTCGTCGAGATCGACTCCAACCGCCTGCTGGTGGTGATCGGCGACGCCTGCGGCAAGGGCATCCCGGCGTGCCTCATCATGGCGATGACGCGCAGTTTCATCCGCGCCAACATCCCGCACTTCACCACGCTGAAAGCCCTGCTCTTCGAGCTGAACGACAACCTCTTCCGCGACATGGGCGACGGCCGCTACATCACGCTCGCCGTCTGCCTGCTGAACAAGAAGGAGAACACGCTCGAATACGCGCGCGCCGGACACACCGAGCTGATCTTCTACGTCCGCAACCACATCCGCAGCATCAACCCGAACGGCGCGGGCCTCGGCCTCTTCCCGTCCGAGCTCACCGAATACGACACATTCAACACCCAGTTCGGCCCGGAAATGTCGATCATCATGTTCACCGACGGCATCAACGAAGCGGAAAACGCGGACGGCGAGCAGTTCGGCATCCAGCGCATCAAGGACTGCTTCATGAAATCCTGCGTCGCGCAGGAGTCCCCCCGCGAGGCCGTCGCGAAGATCATGGACAGCGTCGACCGTTTCGCCCCCGCCAACGGAGAACAGGACGACCGCACCGTCGTCGTCATCTCGCCCCTCATCTGAAGAAAGGATCCCATGCCATGAGACTTGCCTCGAAATTCGCGCTCCTGATCGTTTCCGCCTTCGCGGTTTCCTTCCTCTCCGCCTCGTCCTGCGCCTCCACCGAGGCGAAAAAGCACCAGCAGATGGCGGAGCTTACGCCCGAACAGATCGCCAACATGACCCCCGAGGAGGTCGCGCAGTATTACGCGCAGCGTTCCAGGCTCCGCGCGGAACAGCGCCGCCGCCAGACGGAAGAGGAGGAGCTTTCCGATTCCGGCGGTTTCTTCTCCAAAGTCCACAGCGTCGAAAAGCGCGAACGCCTCGGCAACGTGAACGAACGCCTGAAGGACGACGCGTCCAACACCGTTTTCCCGTGGCAGACGCACGACCCGCGCCGCAGCGAATCCCTCCTCGGACGCAGGTCCGCCATCTACAACTGGTAACCAACCCCTCACCGGATCACCCGATTCCATGAACATCCCGAACACACAATACATCGTCACGGGCGCCGCCGGCTTCATCGGCAGCGCGGTCGTCTGGGGGCTCAACCGCAGGGGCATCGACGACGTCCTGATCGTCGACCACCTCGGCGAGACCGAAAAATGGAAAAATCTCCGCGCGCTCCGCTACGCCGACTACATGGAGAAGGACGACTTCTTCCGCGAGCTCGCGGCGAACGGACTGCCCTCCGGCGTGAAGGCGGTCGTCCACCTCGGCGCGTGCTCGTCCACCACCCAGCTCGACGCCTCCTACCTCGTTCACAACAATTTCGAATGCACCAAGCTCCTCGCCACGCTCTGCGCCGCGCGCGGCGTCCGTTTCATCTACGCCTCCAGCGCCGCCACCTACGGCGCGGGCGAATGCGGCTATTCCGACGCGCTCGACGGCATCCCCGCGCTCCGTCCGCTGAACATGTACGGCTACTCCAAGCAGATGTTCGACCTGTGGACGATCCGCAACGGTCTGGTCAAATCCATTGCCGGCATGAAGTTCACCAACGTCTTCGGCCCGAACGAACGCCACAAGGGCCCCATGCGCAGCATGGTCTGCCGCGCGTTCGAACAGATCCGCGATACCGGGACCGTGAAGCTCTTCAAGTCCTGCCGTCCCGAGTACGCCGACGGCGAACAGAAGCGCGATTTCGTGTACGTGAAGGACATCGTGGAGATGATCCTCTTCCTGCTCGACCGCCCCGACCTCTGCGGCATCTTCAACGCGGGAAGCGGGCTCGCCGAGACCTGGAACGAACTCGTCTCCGCCGTCTTCGACGCCATGGAGAAGCCCCGCAACATCGAATATATCGACATGCCGGAGATCCTCAAAGGCAAGTACCAGTATTACACCTGCGCCGACATGACGAAGCTCCGGGGCGCGGGCTTCACCGGCGGACGCACCCCGCTCGCCGAAGCCGTCGCGGACTACGTGCGCGGCTACCTGCTCCCGGACAAATACCTCGGCGACGAATCCCCGAACTGAACCTGAACACATCCACACCCCCCGACATACGCGGCAACCGCAAGGAACCCCCTCAACATGGCAAATGAACCCAAACTGAAAGTCGGCGTCATCGGCACCGGAGTCCTCGGCAAATACCACACCAACCTTTACCGCATCGCGCCGCACGCCGACCTCGTCGGCATCTACGACGCGGACCCGAAAGTCGCGGCCGACGCCGCCAAGCAGTTCAACGTGCAGGCGTTCCAGAACCTCGACGAACTCGTGGACCGCTGCGACGCCCTCACGGTCGCCGTCCCCGCCACGCTCCACTACGACACCGTCATGCCGCTCCTGCAGAAGGGCAAGCACGTGCTTGTCGAAAAGCCGATCGACTCCGAGGTCAGCCGCGCCCGCGAAATGGTCCGTCTCGCCGCAGAGAAGGGCGTCGTGCTCGCCGTCGGCCACGTGGAACGCTTCAACCCCGCCATGGACTTCCTGGAGAAGAACCGCAGCAACACGCTCTTCATCGAGGCGCACCGCCTCGCGAAATACCCCCCGCCGCGCCCCGGACATCTCCGCCGCGGCACCGAGGTCAGCGTCGTGATCGACCTCATGATCCATGACCTCGACCTCGTGCTCACCATGGTCGGACAGGAGATCGAGAAATTCGACGCCGTCGGCGTGCCCATCCTCAGCAACACCGAGGACATCGCGAACGTCCGCATCAAGTTCGTGAACGGCGCGGTGGCGAACATCACCGCCAGCCGCATCAGCGCCAAGGTCATGCGAAAGTTCCGCGTCTTCCAGACCGACTCCTACATCTCCATGGACTACTCCAACGGCACCGGCGTCATCTACCGCAAGGGATTCCTCGGCGTCGGCAAGAAGGACATCAACTGCACGCACACCAACGCCCTCGCAGACGAGATCAACGACTTCGTCGACGCCGTAATCGCCACGAAGGCCGCCGGGAAACTCGTCCCGCCGAAGGTCACCGGCGAACAGGGACTCCGCGCGCTGGAGCTCGCCGACGCCATCTGCCGCGAGATCCACGACTACAACACCAAGTACGGCCTCTACAAGTTCAAAAAGTGATCCACGCCGGATTCCCCTCCCCGCGATGCTGACCTGCTCCAAAGTCAATCTCTCGCTCGCCGTCACCGCCCGCAGGCCCGACGGCTATCACGACCTGGATTCGCTGTTCTATCCCTTCCGCGATCCGTCCGACGTGATCCGCCTCGAAGACGCGCCCGCGGGCTCCGGCGTGACCATCCTCTGCGACGCGCCGGGCGTCCCGTTCGAACCCGAGAAGAATCTCTGCGGCAAGGCGGTCTATGCGTACTGCAAGGCCGCCGGGATGGACGTCCCCGCGCTGGTCATCCATCTGGAGAAACACATCCCCGTTGCCGCCGGGATGGGCGGCGGATCGGCGGACGGCGCGACCGTGCTGAGATTGCTTCAGGAACGCTTCCGCGCGCTTTCGCAGGAACAACTGGAGGCCGTCGCGTTCTCCCTCGGCGCGGACGTCCCGTTCTTCCTGAATCCGCGCCCCTCGCACGTGACCGGCGCGGGCGAACACCACACGCCCGTCGAAGGGCTCCCGGAACACCTCCCGCTCCTGCTCGCCGCGCCTCAGTTCCCGGTCAGCGCGGCATGGGCGTACAGGCACACGGACCTCGCGCGCGCGATCTCCACGCCGCCCGCCACGAAAGAACTCATCGACGCCCTTCGCCGCCGCGATTACGAGTCCGCCGCGCGGTTCATGCGGAACGACCTCGAACATGCCCTTTTCGAAAAGTATCCCCTGCTCGTCCTGCTCCGGCGTTTCCTGCTCGAACACGGCGCGCTCCGCGTCATGGTCAGCGGCAGCGGCCCGACCCTCCTCGCGCTGTTCCGCGACGATGCCGCCGCGAAGTCCGCCCGCGACCGCGCCGCCTCGGAATTTGATCCTTCCGTCCGCTTTATCCTCCCCGCGTGAAAAACGGAGAAACGACCTTCATGCCGCAGGACAACGCTCAAAACATCCCGCAGCCAAAACAGCCCGAACCGGTGTTTCAATGGACGCGGAAACAGCTTAAAGGCATCTTTTTTCCCCTCAACATCATCCTGTTTCCTCTGGTCTTCGCGCTTTCGGTCTGCGGATGGATTTACCGCTGGCTGTGCATTCATCCATGGATGAAGCTTGCCGCGTTCCCCGCCCTGCTCGTCTTTCCGGCGGCGTTCTTCTTTTTCATGTTCGGCGGGTTTGGCTTTACTTATGTGATCTGGAGCCATCCCGTCTCCCCGGAGGAAGCGGCCCAGTACGAATCGCCGTTGCGCGAGCTGGTCTGCCCGGTTCTGACGGAGAAGTATGCCCTGGAGGAATGCGAGGTCATGTACACCCGGCCCGCCAGATACAGGCAAAAGGTCGGAATCAGCCGGTTCATCGGGATGCTGAAGGATACGGGCGGCTCGATCCACTTCAAGATCGTTTCCGCGGACCACAAACGCCGGATCGAGATCGCGCAGGACATCATCCGCATGAAACGCGAGCTGCCCGGCCTGCCGAAGTGTCCCTACGTCCTGGAATTCGACCATCCAAGATGGTTTGACGATTTCACGCCGGACGGGGCGAAAGACTTCAGTGATCCCGCCGCACGCGCCGTCATCGCGGCGATCGTGATCCCGGACGAGGAACGCGGCTACGACGGACGCGGGGACTGGCATTTCGACGATTTCACGCCGACTCCCGGCGAAGACGAGGAGGCGCGCAAATGAAACGGAACGCACCCGGCGGATTCCTGAACAGCAGCGGCGTGAACATCGCCCTTGCAGTCCTTCTTGTCCTCAACCTGTTGTGTCTCGGTATGGGCATATCCTTTTACGGGCTCAACTACCTCGTCTGGAATTCGTATCAAAGACAATACCGGTATTGGGAATACGAATCTGAAAAGAATGTCCGCGAGTGGATCGTGCCGCGACTTGTTCAGGAGAACGGCCTGAAGGAATGCCCCGTGAAACATGCGGCGTTCGGCTGCACCCATTTCAGGATCGACGCCGCATCCCCGGACCGGTACGCTAAGATCACGGAGGACGTCATCCGGCTGGAACAGGAAACGCGGAAGGACCGCGAATGGCACAGCAACTTCATCCTGGAGTTCGACCACGGCAAGCCGGGACACGGCATCTCCGTCTTCCTCTTCACCGGCGCAGGCACTTCCTCCAGCATGTTCGACCAGTGGCGCACCGACAGATTCTGGATACCGTCCGTTCAGTAAAGCCGCATCCTCCGGAACAGAGCGTTCTTTCTTAATACGTATGATTTCTTAAAAAGAAATACGTATTTCTTTATTCTTTCGCTTGAATTTTCCATTTTCGCACGTATAGTATCATCATAAGAAACGCAAAGGAGACGGATCATGACCACAAAACTGACGCTCAGCATCGATTCCAAAGTCCTCGCAAAGGCGCGCAGGATCTCCAAGCTCCGCAAGACCAGCATTTCCGCCATGGTCGCGCACTACATCGCATCCATCCGCGAGGACGAAACGCCGGAAGAACCGCTCGCGCCGCTCACGCAGCGCGTCCTGGAGATCGGACAGAAGGTCAAGCCCGTCCCCGCCGACTGGGATTACCGCGACGAGCTCGCCGACATCATCGCGGAACGGTACGGTGCAAAATGAAGCGGGTCTTCCTCGACACCAACATCCTGCTGGACGTGACCATGCACCGGGAAGAGTTTCTCCCGGACGCCGTCCGCATCTGGAACGACTGCGAAACCGGAAAAGCGCTGGGGCTGGTCTCCGCCATCAGCCTGAACAACGTTCATTACATCATGCGGAAACGCCTTCCTGCGGTTTCCGCGCTGGAGTGCATCCGGCACATCCTGAACATCTTCACTGTCGTGCCGCTTGACACGTCCATCCTCAGAATGGCCGTCGATTTTCCGCAGAAGGATTTCGAGGACGCCATTCAGCTCTTTTCCGCGCTTCAGGCGAAAGCCGACTGCATCGTCACGCGGGACCGCGCGCACTTTTCCGCGGACTATCTGCCGATCCTGACACCGGCGGAATATCGCGGCATTCAGGACAGCCGCGCCTGACCTTGAACCGAACGGAACTGAAAACGCAAAACAATACATTTTTCCCAAATCTTCACAAAAAAGATATTCAAGTATTTATCTCTTGACATTCCGGCCGCACGGGATTATATTACAACAAAACAGCACACTCCAATACAACCGGAAACGACCTGAACCATGCCGAACGAACCGAACCAGGCATCGCTCGCAGACCCCGCTTCTCTGTCCGCGGAGCAGACCGCCCCGCCCGCGGAGCAGACCTCCCCGACGCGAAAGAAGCGGAAACGCCCGTCGGTCAAGCTGATCTGCTTTCTCCTGCTGTGCGTCTTTCCCGCGTACTGTTTCGGCGCCGTCGCGCTCCACTTCCTGTGCTACTGGCTCGAGATCCACACGGACACGAACGGCGCGGTCAGCCCGGCAACGGCGGCGCCCTTCGAACAGCCCGTGCGCGACGCGCTCAAGCCCGCCCTGACGCAGAAATTCGGACTGAAAGACTTCGACGTGAAATACACCCGCCCCGGATGGTTCATCGGGGAACGGCGCGTCTGCAACGCGGGGTGGAATCCCGCCGGAACGATCCGGGTCAAGGTCGTGACCGCCGACGGGAAACGGTATTTCGAGATCGCGGAGGACGTCGCCCGCATCAAGCGCGAAACGCCCGGCCTGCCGCAGTGCCCCTTCGTGCTGGAGTTCGACCAGCCGTTCGGCGACCTGAAGACCGCGGAGGACTGGCGGACTGCATTCGATTTTCACAACGACTCCGGCTTCGTGATCATCGTAATCCCGGACCCCGTGCGCGGCTACGACGGGCGCATCGAATGGAACACGGACGACTTCACGCCCACGGTCGACCCCGACGCGAAAGAGGAGGCGCAGGAATGAAACAGAGTATTATTTGGATCGTGGCAAAACACATCGGGACCGGCGCATTGTTCCTGATTCTCATCGCGATCAATCTCGGGTGCGGTTTCCTCTGCATGGTGTTCGACGCGATGACGGATTGGCGCGGCACGATGGCGGCACGCGAGGAAAAGATCCGCGAAAACGTCATTCCGGAGATGCTCGAACGGAACGGGCTCGAAGCCTGCCCCGTAAAATGCCTCCCGAAGGATGATTCCGCCCGATTCAAAATCGATGTAACGGACCCGTCGCGTTACGAGGCGATCACGGCGGACGTCATCCACCTGGAACGTCCGAACCGCAGCGTACGGACGAACCAGGTGTATATCCTGGAGTTCGACCACGATTCGGAAAGCCGCGGCCTTACCGTCGGATTCTTCACCCCGGATGCGATCAACGACCCGCCGCAGGCATGGCGCACTCCGTCCCTGTGGGAATAACTCCCCGCCGAATAAATCAATCAACCGGAAACGACCTGAACCATGACATCACGACCTCCGGGACGAGAGCACGAAAAACAGGATTGAACCCAGCCCTCCTCCGAAGCCTCACAATCTCTTTCCGGGAAAGTCAACGTCCGCCGAGTGAGGCGCGAAATCAGTCGGAGAGCAGATCCTCGCGGAGTTCATCGACGGTTTTAAACACCTTGCCGACGCCAGGCTTCTTGAGCTCTTCCGCTTCCTGAAGCGCTTCCTGTGATTCTTTATCGTCCAACATATTATACTCCTGTATTCATTTTTGTTCTGCGGTTCATTCCCTATAAATTACAACGTTTTTCGGAAAAGTCAACTCAAAAAAAAGAAACAAGACGGCATTATCCTGAAAACCGTGCGGAACCGAACGCACGCCATTTTTCCGCCGTTTTTTCCTTTTTTTTATAAGAAACGGCTTGCTTTTTCATTGTTTCAGGATTATATTGTTTCGAAATTAATATTTTATCCACCTTAAACCGTATCGTTCTGACCGGACGGCGGGACTTTGCCGCCGCCCGAAACGTTCCACCGTAAAAAAACACAGGACCCCCGACATGACAACCGCTCTGAAACACTGCCTCTGCATCTCGACCGCGCTCGTATCCGCCATCCCGTTCTCGTTCGGCGCAGGCCGCGCCGTCCCGTTCGCCCTCAACGAGGTCGAGCTCCTCGACAGCCCGTTCCTCGCGAACAAGAAGCGCAACGCGGATTTCCTGCTGTCGCTCAGCCCGGACCGTCTGATGGCGCGCATGTACGAATACTGCGGCGAGAAGCCGAAAGCGCCGGTCTACGGCGGCTGGGAGAGCAGCGACCTCTCCGGGCACACGCTGGGGCATTACCTGACCGCGCTTTCGCTGGAATACGCCACCACCGGGGACGCGCGGTTCAAGGAGCGCGTGGACTACATCATCGGCGAGATGGCGCGCTGCCAGAAGCTGTACGGCGACTCGGGCTACATCGGCTGCATGTCGCGGAACGCCCGCCGCGCGCTTGAGGTGCTGAAGGACGGCGACGTGGAGACCATCAACCACACGTGGGCGCCGTGGTACACGCAGCACAAGATCGCCGAGGGGCTTTATGACGCGTGGAAGATCGGCGGGAACGAACAGGCGAAGGACGTGCTGGTGAACTTCGCGCGCTGGGTGGACGGCCTCACGAAGGGGTTGGACGAGAAGAAGTGCCAGCGCATGCTCGACATGGAGTTCGGCGGCATCGGCGAGGTCTTCTGGAAGCTCTACGCGGAGACGAAGGACGAGACGCACAAGGCGCTCGCCCAGAGGTTCCGCCACCACTGGCTCGTCGACGACCTCGCGGAAGGGAAGGACAACCTCGCGGGCAAGCACGCGAACACGCAGGTGCCGAAGGTCATCGCCGAGGCGGTCAACTACGAGGTCACCGGCGACGAGTTCGCGCGCAAGGTCAGCAAGAACTTCTTCGACATCGTCGTGAAGAACCACACCTACGTCACCGGCGGCAACAGCGACCGCGAGCATTTCTACCGTCCGGAGGAAGCCGACCGGCACCTCTCCCCGGCGTCCGTCGAGTGCTGCAACGTCTACAACATGATCCGCCTCGCCTCGCTGCTCCAGTGCCGCGAGCCGGAAAACACCCTCTACGGCGACTACCGCGAACGCGCGCTGCTGAACCAGATCCTGCCGTCGCAGGACCCGGAACGCTCCATGTTCACCTACTTCGTCTCGCTGAAGCCCGGCCAGTTCCGCGTGTACAGTTCGCCGGACCAGTCGTTCTGGTGCTGCTTCGGCACGGGCATCGAGAACCACACGAAATACAACGACGCGATCTATTTCCACGACGACGACAACCTCTATGTCACGCTCTTCATCGCATCGAAGCTGAAGTGGGCGGAACGCGGCCTCGAGCTCACCATGGACACCGAGTACCCGAAGAACGGCAAGGTCACGCTCACGTTCGACAAGGCGCCTGACAGGAAGCTCGCGCTGAACGTGCGCTGTCCCGGCTGGGCGGACAAGCCCGTCTCCTTCTCGCTCAACGGCAAGGAGATCGCGACCGGGAAACCCGGTGAAAACGCCGTCCTGAACGCCGACTGGAAGGCGGGCGACAAGCTCGAGATCGACATCCCGATGTCGCTCCGCACGGAACACCTCCACGGCGGCCACACCGAGCAGAACGCGTTCTTCTACGGTCCGACGCTCCTCGCGGGCGACCTCGGCGAAGTCGAGGACTATCAGAAGCGCATCTATCTGCGCGACCAGCTCGACCTCCAGAACGCCGCCTGCATGCCCGTGCCCATCCTCCTCGGCGACAACGCCGCGCAGCTCGTCGCCGCCGCGAAACCCGTCGCCGGGTCCGACCGCGCGTACAACCTGCCCGCGACCGACGGCTCCTCCGTCCTCATCCGCCCGTTCAACCAGATGCCGTACCGGCACTACAACGTCTACTGGAAGAACATGAACGAGGCGCAGTGGGCGGCGGAAAAGGCGCGGATCGAGGCGGAGGCGGAACGCCAGCGCGAACGCTCCGCGCGCACCGTCGACGAGATGAACTTCGGCGAACAGCAGCCCGAGACCGACCACGCCGTGAAGTCGGAACGCTCCCATTCCGGGCGGTTCAACGGACGCGGCTACCGCGGCGCGCATCCGGGCGGCTGGCTGGAATTCCGCATGAAGGTCAGCCCGGACAAGAAGAACATCCTCGCCTGCACCTACTGGGGCGGCGACAACTGGACCGAGACCGCGATCCTCGCCGACGGCGTGCAGATCGGCGTGCAGAAGCTCTCCGCCGCGCACCCGAACGAGTTCTTCGAGGTCGAATACGAGATCCCGGAATCCGTCACGAAGGGCAAGGACCACATCGTGATCCGGCACCAGCCCGCGGGCGAACGCGGCGGCATCGGCTCCGTCTACCACGCCGCCATCCTCACCCCGCCGGAGAAGAAATAAATCTCCGCGCCCTGCCCTCTGAAAAAAACGCATGCCCGTCCCGGGACATTCCCGGCGGCGGGCTTTCCTGTTTTTGTCCTGCTCGGCTTCCGTTCACTGCCAGCGGGCGCGAAGCGCATCCCATGCGCTTTCCCGGGCTTCCCTGAACTCGGCGGAATCCGCCCCGTACGTCATCTTGACGCATTCCAGAAACCAGTTCCGGCCGCGTTTCGTGGAGTCGGTCCCCGCGATCAGCAGACGCAGGAACGCCCTTTTCTCCGCCTCGGACACGGGACTGCGGTCGCCGGACAGGATGCGCCGCACGAGCCACGGATCGGACAGGAAGCCGCGTCCCACCGCCACGCCCGCGCATCCGGTCGAGCGCACCAGCTCCGCCGCGTCCGCGCAGCTCGAAATATCGCCGTTGCCGAAGACCGGCACGCTCCCCGCCGCCTCCACGGCGCAGGCGATCCGCCGGACGCGTTCGGACGCATCAGCGGCCCGGTACATCTCCGCCGCGGTCCGGTAGTGGAACACGATCCAGTCCGCCCCGGCGTCGCACACGGCGCGGACGGTCTCCCTTATCGAACCGGGCGAATCCCACCCGGCGCGGAGTTTCACGGACACGGAAACGCCCTCCGGGACGGCTTCGGCGACCGCCCGCGTGAGCTCGAATATGATTTCCGGCGTTTTCAACAGATACGCGCCGTTTCCGCTCGCCGTGACGGTCTTGCTCGGGCACGCGAAGTTCAGGTTGACGCCGTGGACGCCGTACGCGCCGAATCCCGCCGCAGTCGCCGCCAGGGACCGGGCGTCGTGTCCGATCAGCTGGAAGACGAGCGGCAGGTCGGGACGCACGCGGTACGGGGCGAGTTTCCGCAGGATCGCGGCGCGTTTCGGCACGGAGACGCCGCCCGTGCTGAAAAATGGCGTAAACCAGAGCGGGATGAGGTCGAGGCGCGCGGCCGCCTGCATGAAGGTGCGCGTCATCACGCCCTGAAGCGGGGAAAGGACGGCGCGTCCGGGGAGCGTGAGGCGGCCGGAGAGGCGCAGCGGCGCACGGAAATCGAACGCGCCAGCGCCTGCCGGGTTGTCCGTCGCGACAGAAAGTTCAGCCGATTCGGACGACATCGCCGGAGGGGATCTCGAAGGCGTTTTTTCCGCGCATCAGCCAGACGGTCCGCGCGGAGGGATTCTGCACGTAGCAGCAGTCGGCGGTGAACCGGAGCATGCGGAACGCCTGGTTGTAGTCGTAGATCTCCATGTTCGTGGCGTACCACACGGAGTCCTTGCCCGCCATTTGGTCGGCGAACCGTTCGATGACGTCCCAGTCGCCGTTGCGGTCGAACTCGAACGAATGGCCCCAGATGTAGCAGACCGTGCCGCGCGGGTAACGGTTGTTCAGAAACTTTTCGCCCAGTTCCGCGATGTTCTCGCGGTGGTGCGCGGTCGGATTCCACTCCAGGAAATCGTCCGGCAGGCGGAACGCGTGGGTGCTGTTCACGGTACGCGAGTACAGGATGCCGAGCTCGCGGAGCTGGCGTTTCAGGTCGGAAGTGAACGTGCCGTAGGGATACGCCATGCCCTTGACGGGGGCATGCGTGATGGCTTCCAGGCGCTTCCGGTTTTCGAGGATGTCGGCGATCACCGCCTCGGCCGGCATCATGTCCTCGAAGGCGTGTTCCGCGCCGTGGACCGCGATTTCGTGCCCGTGCTTCAGGTAGACCTCGTTCACGTCGAACGACGGGAACGAGCCGTCGTGCGGGCCGTTGTCCGCGCAGATGTTGAACGTGCATTTCAGTCCGTGCGAGGAGAAGATGCCCGCGAGGCGGACATCAAAATCCAGCGCGTCGTCGTAGCTGAACGTCAGGGCGCGGTCGCGGCCGCCGGGAAACAGTGGATAGATCATCATGGCCGGGCGGCCTCCTGGTCCGCCGCGGAACCGGACGCGTTCGCCGCGGCCTGTTCCTGTTTCTTCAGGTCCTCCTCAAGCTCGGCGCGAATCCGGTTCGCGACTTCGGGAGGATAGTTTTCGATGATGGCGCGCGCGGTCCGCGCCTTCATTTCGGAGAACGGCGGGAGCGCGACGCGGTCGAGGTCGGGATGCTGGCGCTGGTAGGTCTCGTAGACGCGGAGCGCGAGCGCGAGGTGGTCCGCGGCGGCGTCGCGGTCGCCGTAGCCGATCAGCATGCAGGACGTGAAGAGCAGGCCTTCGATCTCGTTTCCGATCTGCTTGAAGTCGCCGCTGGCGATGTCGTCCTCCCATTCGTTGAGCACGAACTGGTCGAGCGTCATGGTCCGGGAGTTGCCGTTCTTCGTCTCGGTGCGGAGTTCCTGGTAGAGCTTCGCCGCCGCCTCTTTCTGGGAGTACGTGTACAGCGTCACGATGGAGTCGATCAGGAAGTTCTCGTACAGCGCCTCGAACGGCGTGTGGGCATACTCCTTCGAACTCATGATATCCTTGTAAAGCCTGCGCGCGGCGTCGATCACGCCCGTGTTCGGCACGAGCAGGAAGAAGTCGCTGACCTCGTTTTCCTTCGGCAGGAGCATGCGCCCGTAGTTGAACGTCGCGACCAGGGACTGGAGGATCAGGCGCGTGAGCTGCAGGTCCTCGTTGCCGGGGGTGTGCTCCAGCCCGACGTGCGCCCAGTAGATGCCGTAGGATTCGGGCAGAAGCCAGTCGAGCTCGCCGTACGCCCTGTTCACTTCCAGCATCTTCTCCGGGTCCACGTTCCAGTCCTTCTTCAGCCATTTGCGGCGGAAATAGTAGTCCAGCACGGACGCGTCCTCCGGCGAAAGCTTTTCCTTCAGCTCCTTCGGCAGGCCGCCGTTCAGCCGGAATTCGCCGAACAGGCGCGTCAGGTCGCCCTGGTTGTACTCCATGACCGCGAGCCACGCGGGGGAGTCGGCGGGGAACCGTTCGCGGAGCGCCTCCTCCGTGGCGGGCGACGCGGCCCAGGCTTCCCAGTCGGGATAGTGCTTTCCGTAGAGGAAGATCAGGTCGCGCGCCATGGTCTCCTTGTAGTACCGCTGGGCGTCGTCCAGCACGTTGCCGAGCTTGTGCTGGTAGATCCAGCCGAGCTCGTGGTAGACGTCCGGGTCGTTCGGGTTCATGGTCACGGCGTCCTGCATGAGCTGGATGCCGCGCCGGACCCAGCGCCAGCGGTCCTCGGGACGCTTGCACGCCACGGAGACGTTGTACGCCATGTTCCAGCCCATGTGCGACGCGGCGGCGGAGAATTTCGGCTGGAGCTTCAGGATCCAGTCGGAGAGCTGGACCAGCTCGTAGTATTTGCCCTTCTGCTGCAGGTCGCCCGCGCGGATCCACAGGAGGTCCGCGATGAGCCCGCGGAATCCGCCGAGCGCCATCGTGGAGAACGCCACGAGCGGAGGCGTGCCTTCGGCGGCGAAATTCTCGTCGACCAGCTTGTCCTCCTTCACGATCGCGGCCATGCGGTTCTGCACGAACACGTTCGCGAAGAGGATGAGGACGGTCCCCGCGAGCAGCGCGAAAAACAAGGTATAGCGGTTCTTCATAGTCCGGCTCCTATCCGCGTTTCGAGACCAGCGCCAGTTCGCGGCGCGTGTAGATCCAGGCTCCGAGCAGGAACACCGGGAGCATCCGCAGCACGAAATCCTTCAGGAACAGCATGCCGATGAACGGGAAGCTCACCAGCTCGCCGTTCGCCAGATGCCCCGTCACGAAGAAATCCTGGAGCGGCACGATCAGGTTCAGCATCAGGTCGCCGTAGCGGTAGCCGAACGTCCCCGTGTATTCCGCCTGGAAATCCAGCACGTCCGGGATCGACGACACCAGGTAGTTCGCCAGCGCCCCGGTGAGCATGTACGCGGCGGAGAAGAAGATCGAGATCGGCAGGGACATGCAGGCGGCGACCGCGGCGGCGAGCAGCGTGACCGAGAGGATCCCGATCGCCATCACCAGGATCGCGCGGCAGTAGTTGGAGAAGAATCCCGCCTCGCGGATCAGCAGGAACGGCCCCCTGCCCTCCTCGAAGTTCAGTTCGCCCGTCTTCGTGTCCTTGTTCAGGAAGCCGACTTCCGCCTTCCCGTCGTAGACGAAAAACGAATTGCGGATCGGGACCGGCATCTCGTTCTGGGCGGCGGAGAGGATGTCCTCCTCCGGCAGCGCCACCAGGTCGGAGACAACCGTCTCGCCGCCGTTGTCGTCCGGGCGCGTGTAGTTCACGCCGAATATCCACTGGCCGCGGACGGTATTCTGGTCCTGCGTATAATAGCGGTTCGTATAGACGGTGTACCGCAGGAACACCACGTCATCGTCGGTCAGGCCGTTCGGCAGCCCCTCGAAATTCCAGAATACGGAATCGTCCTCGGAGACCAGCCCGTAGGTCGCGATCAGCTCCTTGCGGATCTCCAGAAACGCCTGCTGCCGCATCTGGTCGTCCTGATAGTGGAAAACGTCCTGTCCGTGCTCCTTCGCGGCGGCGACGCGACGGTCCAGCTCCTGCTGCGCCATCGCGTTGAAATCCGGGCGGACCGGGCGGTACAGAGCACGCGCGGTCAGGACCTGCTCGTCCAGCATCATGCGGTCCTGTTCGGAAATCTCCGAGGACGCGAGCCGGAACGACAGGAACACGTAGACCGCCGTCGCGGCGATCAGCAGCAGCGCCAGATGGATCAGGACGACGCCGGTGTATTTGCCGAGCAGGACCACCGCCCGGCGGACCGGCTTCACCGCGATCATGTGGATCTGCGCCGTCTCGACGTCCGAACTGACCTCGGAACACGCCAGCCACACGGACGACAGGCACAGGATGAACCCGGCGAACCCGAGGCAGTATTGCAGGAATATCTGCACCTCGCCCTTCGGCGTGCCGTCGCCCAGCAGGGTGAACGGCAGCAGGAAGACGCTCAGGAGCAGCAGGATCAGGAGCAGGCGGAAGATGTGCGACCGGATTGCCGATCTGCACGTCAGCTTCACTATAGCGAGAAACGCGGTCATCGTGCGTCAGTCTTTCCTGTCCGCCGGATTCTTCAGCAGATCCTTGAGTTTGCGGTTCGCCTCCGACATCTTCGCCTCGATCGCCTCCTGTTCCTGACGGGATTTCTCCTCCTCGGGAGCGGGCGCCGACGCCTGAAGCCTGGCGAACAGTTCGTCCTGGCGCTTCTTCGCGGCGTCCTCGGCGGCCTTCGCGGCGTCCGCCTCCATCTTCTTCGCGAGCGTCTGCGCCGGAGTCTCCTCCTCGCGCGTGAGCGATTCAAGCACAGCCTTCGCATCGCGTTCCCTGTCCCCGGTCAGGTATTCGGCGATGGCGCCGCCCGAACGGGATCCGTAGGTCTCGAGGCTTTCCTTCTTCGCCTCGTTCACGATGTCCACGAAGAAATCCTCCAGCGACATGTGCGGATGCGCCACGGTCATCTCGCCGTCCGGGACGCTCTCGCGGACGATCTGCCGGATGCGCTCGACGGCGTCCTCCGGCAGGCGCGGCACGGTGATGGTGTCGTTGGTGCGGATGGTGAGCAGGTCCTCCATGCCGCCGTTGGCGCGGATGCGTCCGCCGTACAGCACGATGATGCGGTCACAGACTTCCTCCACGTCGCTGAGCAGGTGGCTCGTCACGATCACGGTCTTGCCGCGTTTCTTCAGGAGCTTGATGAGGTCCTTCACCTCGCGGCAGCCGAGCGGGTCCAGCCCGGACGTCGGTTCGTCGAGGATCAGGAACGCCGGGTCGTTGATCATCGCCTGCGCCAGGCCGATGCGGCGCGCCATGCCCTTCGAAAACTCGCCGACGGGGCGGTTCCGGGCATGCGCCAGACCGACCATGTCCAGCAGCTGGTCGCAGCGGCGGGTGCGCTCCTCCTTCGACAGGCCGAACAGCGAGGCGAAGAAGTCCAGCGTTTCGAACGCGGTCAGGTATTTGTAAAGGTATGTCTCCTCGGGCAGATACCCGATGAGCTTCTTGTTCTCGACGTCCCGGGGCGACTTGCCGAACACGGTCAGGCGGCCGCCGGTCGGGTACAGCAGCCCGAGCAGCATTTTCACGGTCGTGGACTTGCCGGACCCGTTGGGGCCGAGCAGGCCGACCACTTCGCCCTCGCGGACCTCGAAGTCGATGTCGTTGACGGCTTTCGCCTTCGGGCGGTTCCAGAAATCGCGGAAGACCTTGGTCAGGCCCACCGCGCTCACCACCACGGGGCGTTCCGATGCGGACTTTTCCGCCTGTTTCACTGCCTCCGCCATCGCTTATTCCTCTCCGCCGGACGTTTTCTGCACGGCGGCGCCGCCGTCCGAGGTCAGGTCTTCGCCCGTGCGGACCAGGCGCGCGCTGTTGAAGATGACGATAAGCGTACTGACCGTGTGCAGGGCGGCCGCGGCGATCGGGTTCATGCGTCCGAAGACGGACAGGATGATGCCGCAGAGCACGAACGTCAGGCCGAACGCGAGGTTCTGGTACATGATCGCGCTCGTCTTGCGGGAGAGGACGATCAGGAACGGCACGCGGCGCAGGTCGTTGGTCATGAGCGCGATGCTCGCGCTGTTGATGGCGATGTCGCTGCCGATGGCGCCCATGGCGATGCCGAGGTCGCCCGCGGCAAGCGCCGGAGCGTCGTTCACGCCGTCGCCGACCACCGCCACGGTGGAGGTCTTCTTGACCTCTTCCACGTAGGCGACCTTGGTCTCCGGCAGGCAGTCGCTGCGGATGTCGTCGATGCTCAGCTGGGACGCGATGGAGACCGCCACGCTGCCGCGGTCGCCGGTTACCATGGCGCAGCGGGTCACGCCGATGGACTTGAGTTCGTTGATGGCGGCGGCGGCCTCGGAACGGATCCTGTCCTTGAAGCCGATCCAGCCGATCACCTTGTCTTCCACCGCCACATACACCACGCTCATCGTCTCGGTCTCCTTCGAGTCGAGCGCGGGCAGAGTCACGCCGACGCTCTCCAGCCAGACCGCGCGTCCGACCAGTACGCGCCTGCCGTCCAGCACCGCGACGACGCCCTTGCCGGGGACCTCCTGGAATCCGGAGACCGGTTTCGCGGGAATGCCGACTTCGGCGGCGAGGCGCTGGAGCGCCTGCGCGGTCGGGTGGTTGCTGTGAGCTTCCAGCGAGATCGCCGTGAGCAGGAGTTCGGCGGGTTCGACGCCCTCCGCCACGGGGTTCAGGCGCGCCACGGAAAGCTCGCCCTCGGTCAGCGTGCCGGTCTTGTCGAAGACGACCGTGCGGATCTTTCCGGCGAGTTCCAGGTGGTTGATGTTCTTGATGAGCACGCCCAGTCGCGCGGCGGCGGCGACGGCGGCGACGATGGTCGTCGGAGTCGCCAGCACCACGGCGCACGGGCAGGAGATCACGAGCAGGGAGATCACGCGGTCCATGCTCCCCCCGGGGAGCCACCACGTGATGATCGCCAGCATCAGGATCGTGGGCGTGTAGTAGCCCGCGTAACGGTCGATGATGCGCACGAACGGCGTCTTGTTGCGTTCCGCGGACCGGATCATCTGCTCGACCTTGCCGAGCGTGGTGTCCTTGCCGAGGCGCGTCACGCGCACTTCGAGGCTGCCGGAGATGTTCAGCGTGCCGGCGTAAACCTCGTCGCCCGCGTTCTTGTCCTCCGGCATGGATTCGCCGGTGATGGACGCCTGGTTCACCGCGCTTTCGCCGCGGACGATCACGCCGTCGACCGGGAAGTTCTCGCCGGGACGCACGCTGATGACGTCGTTCAGCGCCAGCTCGCTCACGGAAACGTCCGTCTCGCCGCCCTCGCCGATCTTGTGGGCGGTGCGCGGCGTCAGGCGGATCAGCTCCTCGATGGAACGCTGCGCGCCGCTGGCGGTGTGGGACTCGATGATGATCGTGACGAGCAGGAAGAACGCCACGATGCCCGCCGTGCGGAAATCACCGGACGCGAACGCCGCGAGGATCGCCAGCGCGACGAGTTCGTTCATGTACACGCGGCCTTCGATCAGGTCGCGGATGGCGGTCACGACGATCGGCAGAGCCAGCGTCACCGCGCCGAGCGCCGCGCTCAGGTTCGAGGCGAACGCCTCGTCCGGGAAGAGCCATGCCAGCAGGTAGGAGTTCACGATCAGGAAGCCGCCGACGAACGCGAACGACGCCCGCCCCATGGAGCGGGAGTGCCCGACGCCTTCGCCGATGGGCGCGCCGCAGGAGATGCAGCGGGTCGGCTCGTCCGGGTCGGCGTCGTGGTCGTGCCCGCAGCCGCAGCCGTGATCGTGGTGATGATGGTCGTGGTCGTGATGGTCGTGGCCGTGATGATGGCCGCACGCGCAGACTTCCTGCGCCTCGACGGCGGGATTTTCCATTTTCAGTTCGTCTGCCATTATTTCTTCTCCTCTCCTGCGGAACCGCCGCCCGCGCCGGCGGGCGCGCTCGGCGCACGCTGCTGCAGGGGTTCCTGGTTGACCTTCAGCCAGAGTACGGACTGGCCGCCGCCCTTCGCATCCACGATGAACTTGTCCTGCACGGGAGCGATGGCTTCGGCGAGGGTATCGGAGAAGAGCGACACGAGCGTCGCCTTTTTGTTCTTGCTGTAC
Organism: uncultured bacterium; assembly: GCA_902780135.1. Lineage (GTDB taxonomy): Bacteria > Verrucomicrobiota > Lentisphaeria > Victivallales > UBA1829 > UBA1732. The sequence goes on along the minus strand of CACZEK010000010.1, from coordinate 130,885 downwards.
TGGGCGTAGATTTCGTCGAAGTAGGACGCGTCGGCGGCGACCTCCTTCACCACGCGGAGCTTGTACGCGCCGGCGTCCGCCAGGATCTTCGCGGATTCGGACTTCGCCAGGTTCTCCTGCTCCACGCTGTACGTCCGCGCCTCTTCCACCACGCGTTCGGCGTCGGTCTCGGAGAGCAGCAGCTTCTGGAACGACGGGATCGTGACGAGCGGGGGCGCGGCGATCTTGAGCGTGAGGTTTTCAAGCGTGATGCCGAAGTCCGCCGCGGCGATGCGGTCCACGAGCGCCTGTTTCACGATGTGCTCGTATTTCGCCCGGTCGTAGTAGGTCGACTCCAGGTTCAGCACCGCGCTGGACGAGATCACCACGTCGTCGAGCAGGTTCTTCAGCATGACGCGCGCCGTGCCGAGCGAGGCGACCTGCCCTCTGGCGGACGTGTCGCCGGAAGACGCCGCGGCGGGATTCTCCGTCGCGTCCGTGCTCAGGCAGGTCAGGTAGAATTTCTGCGGATCGGTCACGCGGTACGTCATCACCCATTCGCAGTGCAGGATCGAGTTGTTGCCGAGCAGGACATAGCCGTCCGCGCCGGGCACGAGCTTCTCGTCCGCCGACGTCGGTTCGGACCCGTCGGCCTTCACGCCCTGGTAATACAGGAACTCCGGCTCCATCGGCATGAACGCCGCGCTGGTGATCTCCTGCTTGTTGATCGGGATGCGGACGATGCGGTTCACCGGGGACGGCAGGAACCAGTGCCAGCCTTCCTTGCACTCCTGCTTGAACTTGCCGAACTGGAGCACGATCACGCTCTCCGTGGTCGTATCCACGATGAACGAGCCGCCGAAGATCAGGAACCATCCCAGCGACACGATGATGAACGCCGCCAGGATGCCGAAAAACATCTTCAGGGCGCGGGACAGGAAGTCCACGCCCGTCTTGAGCTGGCCTTCCCCCGGTCCGCCGGATGCGGTCTGTTTCAATTCTTCCGACATGTTGCGCCGCGCTCCTTACTTCTTCTCCGTCGCGAACGAATCGGACGTGCCGTTCAGGACGTCGAACGGCGCGGACTCGGTGCTGAGGATCAGCGTGGACTTCGAGGACAGGATCTTCTTCATCGCCTGGAGCTTGCGGAGGAACGTCGCGAGTTCGGGCTCCTTCGTGAACACGGCGTAATAGGACGCCGCCTCGGCGTCGCCTTCCGCCATCAGGGCTTTCGCCTTCGCCTGCGCCTGCGTGATCATCTTGCTCTTCTCGGTGTTGGCGAGCGTGCGGATCTCCTCCGCCTTCGTCTTGCCCTCGTCGCGCTTGCGGGCGGCCTCCGTCTCGCGTTCCTGCTTCATGCGGCTGGCGATGGCGGTGGCGGTCTTTTCCGGGACGCCGATGGACGAGAACAGCACGTCGCTGACTTCGAGGCCGTACTTCTCCATCACGTCGGGCGCGATCATTTCGAGGATCTCCGCGCGCATCTGCTCGATCTTCATCAGTTCGGGATCGGTGTTGATGAGCTGGTCGTAGTCGTATTTGCCGATGACCGCCGCCTTCGCCGTGCGCATGCGGCCGCCGAGGTACCCCAGCGCGGTCTCCAGCTTCGGCGCGGCCTCCTTGAACCGTTTCAGGTCCTTGATCCGGTAGATCACGTTCAGCCCGATCACGACCTGCTTCTGGTCGCGCGTGGTCGTCTCCTCCAGATGCCCGATGTTGCCGTCGTACGGGCGCTTGCGGATGTCGTAGCGGATCACCTGCTGGAAGGGCAGCGGCAGGCGCAGGTGAAGGCCGGGCTCCGCCTCCTTCGTGATTTTGCCCATGGTCAGCACGAGGGCGCGTTCCGTGGCGGGCACCTGGTAGGTGAAGATCGCCAGCAGGAAAATTGCCGCCACGATAATACCGAGGAGGATGGTGGGAAGATAGTAGCCTTTTTTCTTTTCAGACTTCGGTGCATCTTTCATGATCCGGGACTCCGTTTCAAGTTGTTGTTATGTAATCAGTTGCAATTCAAGCCGGGATCCGTGCCGCGACGCAGGGCGCGCCCGCGCACACGAATACATCCTATAATGTAGCCCGTTTTTTCTTTTTTTCAATCTCCGCCGCCTTTTTTTTCGGAAAAAACCGGGAGATGATCCGCTTCGATTTCGCATCCGTTTCTTTTTTGTTTTTGCAAAAACGGAAAATGACTAATGATAACGAGGTTTTCCGAGCAGAAAAAACGCCCCGCCGGATCGTGCCGGACAGGGCGCGGAAACGTCTATTCGGAAAGGCTTGGCGCTCTCCGTGCGGGAGCGAAGCCCGGCGTCACTTCCGTGCGGGCTCCGCCTCCGCGGCATTTACGGGCAGGAAGTTCAATTTCGCGACGATCTCGTATGTCTTCGGATCCTTCAGCATTTCCAGGATCTCGGCGGGCGGGTTCAGCACCGTGCCGTCCTTGTCGACCTGCGTTTTTTCCGTCACCTTCCTGACCTCAAGCCCGGTCGTGGCGAACTGCACGAATCCGACTTCCCAGCCGCCGTCCTTCGGCTCCGCCTTCAGGATGTACGAATACGGCTTCATCATGAACACGTATTCCGGGTTGAGCCCCGTCTTCTCCATGATGTACAGGCTGTCGAGCGTAAGATAATAATACAGGGCGCCGTCCTGCCGGAACGGCACGATGACCACGGGCAGCCACGTCTCGACCGTGCCTTTCTCCTTGTCGCCTCTGTCGATCATGGTCGCCATGCCGCGCACGGCACACTCTTCGAAATCCTTTTTCGAGGCGGAGTCTCCCTTGTACTCGCTGAAAACGACCCTGATGTCGCCGTCGTCCGACTGAAGCGTCCCCGCCTTCAGCAGCGCGGCGCAGGCATCGGCGTCGAACATCTCCGCGGGGGATTTGTCGTCGACCGGCGGATAAAGCAGCGGAGTGACTCCGCAGGACGCGCAGAATACGGCGCAGGACGCGGCGAACACCAGCATCGCGCCGCGGAAAAGAGTGTGCAGCATGGTCAAATACCTTTCTCCCGGATACACGGGTTCCGTTTCGGGCGGGCGGCGGACAACCGTCCTCCGTCTGTTTCCTTTGACCGTTTTTTCCGCACGAATGTTCCGTGGTTTCCGCCGATTCCCGCGAAAAAACGGGACGCGGCGGACGCGGGGGAAAGGAATGGAACGGAACGGAAGGAAGAAAGGGCGGTCAGTATTCCTTGATGTTCAGCGTCACCACGGGGACCGTGACGCACACCGACCAGTACAGGCACATCACGGCGAAGGACTTGACGATGCTCGACCAGTTGATGACGTCGATCGAATAGACCTGCGAATAGCCGTCCATCACGCGGGTGATGAGGAAGGGTTCGATCTCCTGCGCGTAGCGCGCGAAAACGACCTGCAGGATGAAGCTCACGAAGAAGAACACCATGCCGCCGGTCGCCGCCACGCTCATGCGCTTCACGAACGCCGAGATCATGAACGACACCGAGCTGATCGCCGAGATCGCGAACGACGCATACAGCGCCGAGGCGAAATACGCCCAGATCGCGCGTTTCGCGGACACCAGCCCCACGGTCGTCATGGTCCCCGGGTCGCCCGGGTTGCCCCAGAACAGCGAGATCTGCATCTTCGAGAACCCGAAGAACAGGATGCCGATCAGCATGGTCAGCGCGGCGAACGCCATGGAGTAGAACAGGATGATCAGGAACACGGAGACGAACTTCGCCAGGACGAGCCGCGTGCGGGAGAACCCGTGCGACAGATACGCCTTCAGCGTCCCGTCCTGCTGCTCGCCCGCGATGGACTCGCCCGCGAACATGAACGCGAAAATGGGCATCACGACCCAGAAGAGGATGTATCCGGTGAAGCGGGAGAACATCAGGCCGTCGCAGAGCTTCACCGGGTCGGGTGCCATCATCCGCAGATAGAACGGCATCTCCTTGAGCATTTCGCCGGACTGCTTTTCCAGGTCCTCGTGGATGTGGCGGAAGAGCAGGACCATCAATAGCATCAGGAACGCGTACCCGAGCAGCATGATGTAGTGCTTCTTCTGCGAGGTCAGCTTCACGATCTCATGGTAGATGGACAGGATCATGCGCGCACCTCTTTTCTCACGGCGGATTCGCCGCCGGTCAGCTCCAGGAATATCTTTTCGAGGCGGTCCGGCTCCTTTTCGAGCAGGGAGACCGCGAACCCGTTTTTCACGAGCGTTTCGTTCAGCTCGGCGGCGCATTCCGAATCCGTTTCCACGCGCAGGACGCCGGGCATGTCCTCCTTCGCGGAGAGGGACAGGATGCGCGGCCCGAACGTCTCTTTCAGCAGGGATCCGGCGCGGTCAGGTTCGGTCGTGCGGATGAGCGTCACGGGCGAACGCCGCAGGATCTCCTCCATGGGCCCCTGCATGACGATCCTGCCGTGGTTGAGGATGGCGAGGTTGGAGCATATCTTTTCGATCTCGCCGAGCATGTGGCTGGTGACCAGCACGGTCGTGCCGAGGTCGGCGCCGAGGTTGCGGATCAGGTTGCGGATGTCCACGATGCCGCTCGGGTCAAGCCCGTTCGTCGGCTCGTCCAGGATCACGAAATGCGACTCCGGCAGCAGCGCGAGCGTGATCGCCAGGCGCTGCTTCATGCCCAGCGAGAACTCGCGCACGCGGTGGTTCAGCCACCCAGCGATGCCGGTGTACTCCGCCAGCTCGTCGCGGCGCGCCTTGTAGCGTTTGCCCGTGCCGCGCGACAGGATGTCGAGGTTCAGGCGCGCGCTGAGGTCGGGGAAAAACGACGGGGAATCCACGATCGCCCCGGTCCCGGTCAGCGCCTTTCTCGGGCTGGACTCGATGTCGATGCCGTTGACCGTCACGCGCCCGGAGTCCGCGTGCGCCAGCGAGGTCACGATGCGCAGGAGCGTGCTTTTCCCGGCCCCGTTCGGGCCGATGATGCCGAAGATGCAGCCTTTCGGGATGGCGAGCGACGCGCCGTCGAGCGCGCGGAACTTCCCGAACGATTTCACCACGTTCTCTACCGTTAAAACATATTCACTCATTTTGCGGCCTTCCCGGCGTCCGGCGTTCTTTTCGCGCCCGGCGCTGCGTTCAAATGGAAAAACCGGAGCAGCGTCCGGTTCTTTTCCGGGGATACTTTTCTGGGGTCGGAGAGATAGATCTCGCGGTGCGCCCGCTCCGTGCGGACCAGCCCGTGTTCTTTCATATAGTCGTCCATCGCGGCGAACGTCTCCGGCTCCGTGTCGTACGCGCCGACGTGGACCATCTGCACGGACGGACCGTCCGAGAACGATTCGAACGAGGTGCGGTCCAGCAGGTCGGCGGGGACTTTTTTCCGGGCGGACTCCATGGCGCGCGCCGCCACGTCCGGGGTCACGAACCGCGGCTGGCGGATCATCAGTTTGTACCGGAGCTTCGTCTTGTCAAGCGCGCCGCCCCGCCAGGCGTCCGTGTCCAGCGTCCACACGCCCTCCAGCGGGAACACCGTGTACTCCTGATAACCGGGGGGCGTCCAGCCGCTTTTCGGCATCATGCGGACGGCGTAGGAGAGCGCGTACAGGAGGCCGACCCGCGCCTGGAACTCCCCGTCCGCGGGCGATCCCGCGCCCTCGACGGCGAAGAACTTCATCTCCGGCACGTCGATCCGGTGCGGGCCTTTTTCCTTCGGCAGGTAAAACGCCTTTTCCGTCATGCGCCACTCGTATTTTGCGGCGGCGGCAGGCTTCTGTTCCGTTTGTTTCGGCATGGGGCGGCTCAAATTCGGGGGAAGCTCACTTTCTCGGGATCTTGAGCTTCTGTCCGACCTGGAGCATGTCGCTCTTCAGGTTGTTCGCCTTCTTGATGTCCTGCACGGTCACGTTGTACGCCTTCGCGATCACGGACAGCGTCGCGCCCTTCTGCACCTCGTAGATGTCGTAGTCGTCCGCGACGGAGACGGGCGTGGGGACGGTCGTCGCCGGGGCGGGCGTGGCGGCGAGCTTGTCGATCTTGCTGAGGATCGCCTTCATCTGCGCCTCGCGGGCGTCGGCGTCCGCGGCGGACTGCCGTTTCACGGAGGCGATCTCGTTCAGGAGCTTCTGGTTCGTCTCCTGAAGCGACGCGATCTTGCGTTCCAGTTCGATCACGCGCGTCTCAAGCTCGGCGTTCTCGTCCTGCACGGCGCGGAGCTGCGCCGCAGTGTTCCCGGCGAGCTCCTCCACGTACGAAACGATGTCGCGGCGGGACCCGGTCGAGGCCGAGGCGGAAGCCTGCGCGGTCTGGGCGGAAACGAGCGGTGCGGCGAGCGCGGCCGCGGCGAAAAGCGATATGACGGAAAAACGCATGGGAAAAGCTCCTTCGGTTGACGGGTCAAAAGACATCAGTATACTTTAATGCTTAAACGCGAGAATGCAACCCGTTTTCCCGTTTTTTCGGGCGTATTTTCGGAAAATGATTTGATTTTCGGCGTTTTCGCGTTAACGTAAATCATTTACTTTTCACAAGGAGACAATGCAATATGTACGACCGCATTCTCAGATTCCTCAATGAAAACGACCATTTCGCCAAGGAAAACGGCATGGTCGTCACCCGCCTCGAAGAAGGCGTCAGCGAGGCTGTCCTCACCGCGTCCGAACGCCATTTCAACGGCGTCGGCATCATCATGGGCGGCGCGCTCTTCACGCTCACCGACTTCGCCTTCGCCGCCGCGCTCAATTCCTTCGGGTTCCGCGCCGTCGGCATGAACGCCTCCACCTCGTTCCTGAAGCCCGGCAAGGGCGTCCCCGGCGCGAAGTTCACCGCCCGCGCCACGCTCGTCTCGAAGACGCGCCGCACCGCCGTCTTCGACGTGAACGTCTACGACGACGCAAACCGTCTGCTCACCCACAGCATCATGACCGGGTTCATCTCGGAGACCCCGCTCTTCGACGACTGATCCCCGACCTCATCTTTCACACCACCGGAGCACGCCATGACACCGTTCGATTCCCTGCCGCCCGCCGAACAGATCGTCGCCACCATGAACCGCATCTACGAGAACGGCATGACCACGACCAGCGGCGGCAACCTCTCCGTCCTCGACCCGGACGGCAACATGTGGATCAGCCCGTCCGGCATCGACAAGGGCGCGCTCCGGCCCTCCGACATCATGCTCGTGCGCCCGGACGGCTCCATCGCGGGGCCGCACAAGCCCTCCTGCGAATACCCGTTCCACAGCGGCATCTTCAGGATGTGCCGCGACGTGAAGGCGATCCTGCACGCGCATCCCCCGGCGCTCGTGTCGTTCAGCATCGCCGGGACGATCCCGGACACCGCCGTCTTCCCGCGCACGAAACGCCTCTGCGGCGACGTCGGATTCGCGCCCTACGACGTGCCGGGCAGCGACGCGCTCGGCAAAAAGATCTCCGCCGTCTTCGCGCAGGGGCCGCGCACGGTCGTGCTGGAAAACCACGGCGTGTGCCTCGGCGGCGAATCCCTGCCGGAGGCTTATCTGAGGTTCGAGACGCTCGACTTCTGCGCGCGCACCATCTATCAGGCGACGCTCCTCGGCGGCGCAAAACCGCTCACGGACGCCCAGATCATCGCTTACTCCGAAGACAAAAACACCGCGTTCTCCGCGTTCGCGCCGGGGCCGCGTTCCAGCGCCGAGCTCGAACTCCGCGCCACGACCGCCGCGTTCGTCCGCCGCTGCGTCCGTCAGAGACTTTTCACCGGCGCGTCCGGCGCATACGCGGTCCGAATCGAGGGGGAAAAATTCCTGGTCACGCCCGCTGACTGCGACCGCGCAAACCTCCGTCCCGACGAGCTCGTGCTCATCGACGGCACGAAATTCGAGGCGGGCAGGACGCCCGATCCGCGCACGTGGTTCTTCAAGGCGGTGTTCGACGCACAGCCCGCGCTGAACGCCGTCTGCGCCGCGAATCCGCCCGCCATCGGCGCGTACCTGATCTCCCATGCAGAATTCAATCCGCGCGTGATCCCGGAAAGCTTCATCCAGCTCCGCGAAACGCCCGCGTTTTCGTTCGACGACGCCCTCGCCGCGCCCGGAACGGTCGCACGCACACTCTCCATGCGGCATCCGGTCGTGCTCGTACAGAACGACGCCGTGCTGACCTGCGGACGCACCCCGCTGGAGGCGTTCGACCGCCTCGAAGTCACGGAATACAGCGCCGTCGCGGCGATCGCGGCGCGTTCGTTCGGCGGACTCCGCCCGATCACCGACGCCCAGGTCGAGGACCTCGTGACCGCGTTCGACCTCCCCAGGGAATAACGCCCGCCTGACCGCTATCTCATCATCAGGCAGACGGCGAATATCCCCGTCGCAATGACCGCGGTATTCAAGGAATAAAACATTTGTTTTTCCGCAAGGAACAGCTGTTCCGCTTTCTCCTTGTCGTATTTCAGGAGGATTTCATTGCGTTTCAGAAGACTGTCCACGTACTCCCTGTTCCAGACCGGAGGATGTTTTTTATAGTAATCCGGAATCGGACGTCTCGGGGCGCAATTGAAGAAGCTGTTGATACATTCTTTTTCGCAATCGGGGAGTATGCTCCAGAAATACTCTTTCGTATTGAAGAACCCGTACATCGCCCGGACAAAGATGAAAACCGAGACGCCCATAACGGGAACATACAGGATGACAAGCCAAATCATGTTCGTTATCGCTCCTCGTTTTTATTATGAATCGTTTTAGTATAGCGTTTTTTTTGTGGGCCAAACTCATTTCGTGGCGCTAAGCGTCCTGTTTTTCCGATTTTGTCAGTTGAGCAAAGAATTCCCGCAGCGTCAGATCCGTTTCCCGTCTCCATTCTTCGCCTCGAAACAGCGCTGCAATATCATCGATTGTGATTCTTCCCGTTTCTTTATGCAAGCAGATGTATTTTTCCGTTTCCCCAATGACCCCGACGTTCCATTGTTTCATTCCTCTGTCGTATTCCGGCTTGGTATAAAGCAGAATACGCCAGATTTTTTTCTTCAGCTGGTATTTTCTGTTGCAATGCCAGTGGAAAACACACCCTTCCGGTCGCAAGAAATTCGGATTCACCAAATCGAAAATCCAGTCCCAGAACTTGTCCGACAACGTGGCTTCCGGGTTCGGAGGCAAAACGATTTTTTCCTGTTTTGGGAAATAAAACTCCTTCTCCTCCGTGGTAATGCCGTTGGCGTAAAAGAAATCGTTTTTCTTAAACAGGTTCATAGAGACAGATTCGGGGGTTGGTTATGAATCGGGTTCAATTCGTGGCGCACTGCGTCACGTTTTTTGAGAATGTTTTTTTCGTTCCAACTCTACTATATCACTTGTTTCAGAAAAAGCAAATCGCTATTCTATAAAACAAAGTGCAAAAAGCCCGGAGCTCCGTTGAGGGAACTCCGGGCGGGATTTCTTTGCAGTCTCGCGGTCAGATATTCGACCGGCGGACCGTTCGGAACGTATGATCGGCGATCAGATGCCCTGATCGATCATGGCGTCGGCGACCTTGCGGAAACCGGCGATGTTGGCGCCGAGGACGTAGTCGATGTAGTCGCCCTTCTGGCCGTATTCCTTGGCGGCGTCGTAGGCGGCCTTGTGGATGCTGACCATGATGCCGTGGAGCTTCTTGTCGACTTCTTCGGCGGTCCAGCTGAGGCGCATGGCGTTCTGGCTCATTTCGAGTCCGCTGGTGGCGACGCCGCCAGCGTTGGAGGCCTTGCCCGGGCTGAAGAGGAGCTTATTGGCCTGGAAGCAGGCGATGGCTTCCGGCGTGGACGGCATGTTGGCACCTTCGCCGACGCACTTGCAGCCGTTGGCGACGAGCGCCTGAGCCTCTTCGCCGCTGACTTCGTTCTGGGTCGCGCACGGAAGGGCGATGTCGCAGGGAGCGAGCGTCCAGGGGCGCTTGCCTTCGAAATACTGGGCGGTCGGGAACTTCTCGACGTATTCTTTGATGCGGCCGCGGCGGACGTTCTTGAGCTCCATGATCCAGGCGAGCTTTTCTTCGTCGATGCCGTCCTTGTCGAGGATGGTGCCGTTGGAGTCGGACATGGTGAGGACCTTCGCGCCGAGCGCGGTGGCCTTCTTGACGGCGTACTGGGCGACGTTGCCCGCGCCGGAGACGAGGACCTTCTTGCCTTCGAAGGATTCGCCGCGGGTGGCGAGCATTTCGGAGGCGAAGTAGACGTTGCCGTAGCCGGTGGCTTCCGGACGGACCAGGCTGCCGCCCCAGTTGAGGCCCTTGCCGGTCAGGACGCTGTCGTAGCTGTCCACGATGCGGCGGTACTGGCCGAAGAGGTAGCCGATCTCGCGGCCGCCGACGCCGATGTCGCCCGCGGGCACGTCAATGCTCGGGCCGATGTGGCGGTAGAGTTCGCGCATGAAAGCCTGGCAGAACGCCATGACTTCACGGTCGGATTTGCCCTTCGGATTGAAGTTGGAGCCGCCCTTGCCGCCGCCCATGGGGAGCGTGGTGAGGGAGTTCTTGAAGATCTGTTCGAAGCCGAGGAACTTGAGGATGCTCAGGTTCACGGACGGGTGGAAGCGCAGGCCGCCTTTGTATGGGCCGATCGCGCTGTTGAACTGCACGCGGTAGCCGTCGTTGACCTGGATGTCGCCCTTGTCGTCAACCCACTGCACGCGGAACTGAATGATGCGTTCCGGAACGACGATGCGTTCGAGGATGCAGTTCTTTTCGTACTTGGATTCACGGTCGAGCAGCGGTCCGAGGGATTCGAAGACCTCGGTCACGCTCTGGATGAATTCCTTTTCCCACGGGTACTTGGCGACGACGCTGTCCTGCAGGACACGCTGTGCATAAGAATTGAGGCTCATGTTTGACTCCTGTATTGAGTTTAGGATTAAGTTATCCAATAATATACTACCGATTTTCTCCATTTTCAAAAAAACACGCGGAAAAATCACAAAAAATACCGGAAAAACAATCTCTCCCGGTAAACTTTTTCTCTTTCCGAAAAGATAGCCCGACATTTCAGCACTTTCTTTGCCTTATTCATGCGCGCGCCCTTGAAAAAATAATGAATTCGTGCTATTTTATCTGCGGATTTTTATTCACAGAACATCCGGGCCGCGATTCCCCGGCGTCCGCACGGACGGCATGGGGGGACCGGTCCGCAAACAGACAGGTCCCGACACCATGATTATTATCTTAAAGGAAAACGCCGATGCGGTGCAGTTCGACGCACTGAAAGACTGGCTTACCAAACAGAACGTCTCGCTCCACATCAGCGAAGGCATCCAGCAGACCATCATCGGCCTCATCGGCGACACCTCGCACATCGACATCGACATCATCAAGCAGTTCGACATCGTCGACGACGTGAAGCGCATCCAGGAGCCGTTCAAGAACGCCAACCGCAAGTTCCACCCGCTCGACACGGTCGTGCAGGTCGGATCGGGCGGCGCGAAGGTCGGCGGCGGCGGATTCGCGGTCATCGCGGGCCCCTGCTCCGTCGAAAGCGAGGAGCAGATCATCGGCATCGCCGAGGCCGTGAAGAAATCCGGCGCGGACATGCTCCGCGGCGGCGCGTTCAAGCCCCGCACGTCCCCCTACTCCTTCCAGGGGCTCCGCGCCGAGGGCCTGCGCCTGCTGCTCGAAGCGAAGAAGGCGACCGGGCTGCCCATCGTGACCGAGCTGATGGACCTTTCCCAGCTCGACCTCTTCGCCGACGTGGACGTGATCCAGATCGGCGCGCGCAACATGCAGAATTTCGAGCTGCTGAAGCAGATCGGCAAGTGCGACAAGCCCATCCTCCTGAAGCGCGGGCTCGCGAACACCTACCAGGAACTCCTCATGAGCGCGGAATACATCATGGCGTCCGGCAACCGGAACGTCATCCTCTGCGAACGCGGCATCCGCACCTTCGAGACCTACACGCGCAACACCCTCGACATCTCCGCCATCCCCGCGCTGAAGACGCTCTCCCATCTGCCCGTGATCATCGACCCGAGCCACGCGGCGGGCATCGCGCGCTTCGTCGCCCCGCTCTCCCTCGCGGCGACGGCCGCCGGAGCGGACGGCATCATCGTGGAGGTCCACAACAACCCGTCCTGCGCGCTCTGCGACGGCGCACAGTCCATCACGCCGCCCGTCTTCGACGACCTCATGGAAAAGATCCGCCACATCCTGCCGTTCCGCTGCAAGATCAACGCATAAGGCAAATCCATGTCAGACACTCCCTACGACCCGGCACAGCTCGACGCGATCCGAAGCGAGATCGACGCGATCGACGCGGCGCTGCTCCCGGCGTTCATCCGCCGCATGGAGGCCGCGGGCCGTGTCGCCGACTGCAAACTCGCCGCAAACGTGTCCGTGAGCCGTCCCGGACGCGAGCACGTCATCCTCGACAGGATCCGCGCCTCCGTCCCGCCGGAATTCGCCGACGACGCCGAACGCCTCTACCGCACGATCCTCGCGATCAGCTGTTCGCGCCAGCGCGTCCGCATCCTCTCCGCGAAGCTCGGCGGCCGCGTCGCGCTCTGCGGCATCAAGCACTGCGGCAAATCCCGCCTCGGCATTGCGCTCGCGAAGGCGCTCGGCGTGCCGTTCTTCGACACCGACGAACTGCTGGAGGCCGACGCGGGCAAGCCCGTCCGCGCGCTCTACAGGGAAGTCGGCGAGGCGCGGTTCCGCGAACTTGAGGCGGAAACCGTCCGCAAGTTCGTCGCGTCCGCCCCCTGCCCCGCGGTCGTCGCGCTCGGCGGCGGCGTGGTCTCCAACCCCGCCCTCGCCCCGGACGAGCTCCGCGCGCTCGGCATCATCGTCTGGCTGGACGTCCCCGTTCCCACGGCGTTCGAACGCATGGCGCGCGAGGGCTTCCCGCCGTTTCTGGCGGACAAATCCGATCCGTTCGGCGAGTTCAGCCGCATCTGCGACGCCCGCCGTCCCGTTTTCCGCGCGGCCGCCGACGCCGTGCTTGAACTGCCCGAAGTCCTCCCCGTGGAGGAAGCGGTCGACCGTCTTCTCTTCGTCCTTGAATCGAAAGTGATTTCAAAATGAGCTCCAACACCTTCGGCACACTGTTCCGCGTCACAACATTCGGCGAATCCCACGGAGCCGCGCTCGGATGCGTCATCGACGGCGTTCCCGCCGGGCTCCCCATTGATCTTGACGCCCTCAACTCCGAGCTCGCGCGCCGCAGGCCCGGCCAGTCCGGCATGACCACCCCGCGCCGGGAGGCCGACGAACCCGAGATCCTTTCCGGCGCGCTGAACGGCGTCGCGACCGGCGCCCCGCTCGCCATCCTCTTCCGCAACACCAACCAGCACAGCGCCGACTACGATGCCATCGCAGCCCTCTTCCGGCCCGGACACGCCGACTACGCGTGGGAACGCAAGTTCGGATTCCGCGACGCGCGCGGAGGCGGGCGCACCTCGGGACGCGAGACCGTCGCCCGGGTGGCGGCCGGGGCCGTCGCCAAACAGCTTCTCGCCCGGCACGGCGTGACCGTCCGCGCCTGCGCGCTCGAAATCGCGGGAATCAAAGCTCAAAACATCGACTGGGACCAGGTCGAACGCAATCCCGTCCGCGCCCCGGACGCCGAAGCCGCGGTCCGCATGGCTGACGCGGTCAACGCCGCGCGCGCCGACAACGACAGCGTCGGCGGCGTCATCCTCTGCGAAGCGCTCGGTCTGCCCGCCGGACTCGGCGAGCCCGTCTTCGACAAGCTGGACGCCCTCGCCGCGCACGCCATCCTCTCCATCGGCGGCGTGAAGGGCATCGAGTTCGGCGCGGGATTCGCCGCGGCCGCCATGCGCGGCAGCGCGCACAACGACCCGATCCTGCCCGGCGGAAAGTTCGCGTCCAACAACGCGGGCGGCGTGCTCGGCGGCATCTCCAACGGCGACGTCTTCCGCTTCCGCTGCGCCGTCAAGCCCACGGCGTCCATCGCGCGTCCGCAGAAGACCGTCGACCGCGGCGACACGCCCGCCGACATCTCCACGCCCGGACGGCACGACCCGTGCCTGGTCCCGCGCATGGTCCCGGTCGTCGAAGCCATGACGGCGATCGTCCTCGCCGACCTCCTGCTGCTCTCGAAGAACAGCCGCCTCGGCTGAACCGTTTTCCCCCGCTTTTTCCGCCTTCATCCGTCATCAAGGCGCAAAAGAACCCCGGCCCGCCGCAAAGGCGAAGCCGGGGTACTGTTTTTGAGGGAAACGCCGCGTGAAGCCGAGCCTCCGCGGCATAAAATCTCTTCAGGACTTATTTCTTCTCGTATTCGTTTTTGACCTTGTCGGTGCGGAACGGATAGGCGGGGAAGCCGTCCTTGTTGAAGAGGTTGACGTCGCCGCGGTACATGGCGTAGGCGAAACGGACGGTCTTGGGCTCCTTGACCTGAGCGGAGGAGACTTCGACGGTGTCGCCGACGATCTTGGCATCCGCCCAGACGAATTTGCCGTCAGCGCCCGCGATCGCGAACGCGCCGGGAGCTTCGCCGTCGGAGGTGGTCAGGCCCTTGCCGACGTTCTTGAAGTGGATGATGCACTTGTCGCCCTTGATGTCCATGTGGTCGTAGACCGGACCTGCGCCGAGTTCGCCGCCGAGGAACTTCCATTCCACGAACTTGGCGAGGCGGTAGCCGAGGGTCTGCTTGTCGCGCGGGTGGATGTCGGACTGGTCGCCGATATCCATGAGCGGGATGCTGCCGACGTTGTCATAGATGTAGGACATTTCGTCCTGGATTTCGCGGGTGAGCGCCCAGCCGTCGACCTTGCTGCCCATCGGGGGCTTGCCCTTCCACTGGTCTTCGGGGAGACGGTTCATCGGGGTCCACTGTTCGAAACCGGCGAGCTGGCAGATCACCCACGGCTGCTTCGGGTCGTTCCATTTTTCGCGCCAGCCTTCGATGAGCATCTTGTGGAGGTCGTAGTAATCCGTGTTGCCGGTGTTGGATTCGCCCTGGTAGAAGAGGACGCCGCCGACGGTGTAGCGGGTCCACGGATGCGCCATGGCGCCCCACATCGTGCCGGGGAACTTCTCGCTGGAGAACTGGCCGCCGCGTGCCTGGCCGTTCTGCGGATTCGCGGCCTGGGCGAGCAGGGCGTCTTCGATCTGGGCGGCTTCGCGGCGGTTGTGCTTCGCGAATTCGCTGTCGGGGATGAAGGTCTCGATATTGACGCCGCCCCACGCGATCATGATGAGGCCGACGGGGATGTCGAGGTCCTTCTGGAGCTGGCGGGCGAAGAAGTAGCCGGCGGCGGAGAAGTTCGGGACGGTCTGCGGGCTGCATTCCATCCAGGTGCCGGTGTTTCTTCCCGCGCCGACGATCTCGTCGAATTCGGAGCCCGGAGCCTTGGTCTTCGGGACTTCGAACAGGCGGATGCGCGGATAGTCGGCGGCCGCGGCTTCCTGCTGGTGGTTCTTGATCTGGATCATGGTGTTGCCGGTGGAGACGGGCAGTTCCATGTTGGACTGGCCGGCGCAGATCCAGACTTCGCCGATGAGGACGTTGTCGAACGTGATGGTGTCGGTCCCGTCGGTCACTTTCACCTTGTACGGGCCGCCGGCTTCAAGCGCGTCAAGCTTGGCTTCCCACTCGCCCTTGGCGTCGGCCTTGGCGGTGGCGGGCTTCGCCTGCGTGCCTTCGATCGTGACCGTGACGGTCTTGCCGGGGTCGGCTTTGCCGGAAATCCTGATCGGGGCGCGCCGCTGGAGGCACATGTTGTTCTGGAAGATGTTGTGGCAGGAGAGCTGTTCCGCGTACGCGCTGGGGAGCACGAGCAGAGCGGAGACCGCCGCCGCGAGGAGGAGAATCATCTTTTTCATTATGAGTTCTTTCCTGACTTGGTTGGTTTGTGTAAGTTATGATGGGTTGGTGTTTGGGAACGATCATCCGGGCATTTTGAGGCCGTTTCGCCTCAAAACACGGTTTTGTTTCTCTCAATATAAACCGGATATCCGCAAATTACAAGAAGATTCTCCGTTTTTTTCGGTTTCTCCGGCTGTTTTTTCAGCGCCCGTTCGGGAACAGCATCACTTCCAGCCATTCGTCCAGATGGTTGTCAAGCCAGTATGCGTTCATGCGCGTATAGTTGTCCCGGATGAGCCGGAACTGCGCATCCGGGTCCGCGAACAGGTCGCCGATCATGCGGTCGAGCTTGTCCGGCGTATCGAAACACGCCTTCGGGGCGACCTGCATGTAGTTGCCGATGTCCTGCACGAATGCGGGCGTCCCCTCCGCCCAGGATTCCAGCAGCTTGATCGGGCTTTTGCATTCGTTGAAGGGGGAATGGCGCAGCGGCTGGATATAGAGGTCGGCGCGGATGGAACGCCGGATGCGGGGATAGTCCAGAAACGGACCGACCGGAATACGTTCAAAATCGTCCTGATACGGTTCGAGGTCGGGCGGGAATCCGCCGTGGAAGACGAACTGATGCCTGCGGCGGTTTTCGACGATCCAGTCGAGGATGCCGGAGAAATCGTCGCCCTCTCCGGTCCGGAACATGTCGAAATGCGACATGCCGCAGGAAAAACAGATGCGTTTCTTTCTCTTTTTCTGCGAACGGATGCGGCTCAGGACGACCGTTTCATCGTACGAATCGAAGAAGTAGCGGGGCAGATAGTTCGGCACGACACGGAATTTTTCGCGCGGGATCCCGAATTTCCCGCTGTAGTAGTCCGCCAGCTGGGGACATGTAACCGTGACGGCGTCGCTGCCGTTCATGTAGACCGGGATGGATTCCTTCCCCTCCTTGAAGATATCCCGGAAGCAGTTGTAGACGGGGATGTCATCCTTGACCAGGATGTCGTCGATCTCATACACGACGGGGAAACGGTAGATCTCCTTCGCGGCCAGAAGGAATTTGCTGAACCATTCGACGTCGCGGACGGAGCATGCGCGCTGGAGCCGGAAGGACGAAAGAATCGGGAAAAGGTCTTTGCTGTTGAACAGGATCCGGGCATCGGAGAAAAGGGTGTTGTCGTAGATCTGGGATAGCAGCTGGGAGATGAAGAGTATGCGGTAGTAGGAGCAGCCGCCGACGTCGATGTGCGTGGACCCGAAAACATAAGTCTTGCCCGGAGTCAGCTGTGCCGGGGCATGAAGGGGCTTCCCCTGCGAACCCGGACGTGCCGGGACGGTCAGTTTGGGCTGGACGAATTGAAACATGATGAGCCTGAAAAAAAGTTGTCCGGAAAGAAACCGGTCTGTTGGTTTGCCGATGATAACGGTAGAAATATAATCCGGCAAATTCGAAAAACAAGCGCCGGAACCCGGAAATGTCGTCAAAATGAGGAAAAAAGCGGATTTGAGGTTGAAGTTTCATCTTGCGCGGGCTATATTAGAAAGATAAATCCGCCGATGATCTTCTCCTGCCGGGCCGTGTCCGAATCCCGCCCGGCGGTCATGGCGCAACAGGAAAAAAGAACCCATGCTTTTCTGTCCGAAATGCCAGCAGCTTGAAGCGACCACGCCGCAAAAACACGACGACGGCTCGGTGACGTATCTCTGCAAAAAATGTGGCGGCGTCATCCCCCTGCGCCGCGACCTGCGGCCGGGCGAAATCGTGGCGGGGTTCGAGATCGAGGAGGAACTCGGGCGCGGCGCCATGGGGATCGTATACCAGGCGAGGCAGACCAACCTCGACCGCGAAGTCGCCATCAAGATCCTGTCCGACGACAGCGCCAGCGACGAAGTGTACGTGGAACGGTTCTTCCGTGAAGCCAGGGCGGCCGCGAGCCTGTCGCATCCGAACGTGGTGCAGGCGTACGACGCGGGCGTGACCGAGGACGGCATCTATTATTTCGTGATGGAGAAGATCACCGGGGAAAACCTGGAACTGGTGCTGAACAACGTCGGGCCGCTGAACATCCCGCAGGCGCTGGACGTCTTCATCTCCGTCGCGAACGCCCTCTCCTACGCCTGGACGCGCAACCAGCTCAGCCACGGCGACATCAAGCCCGAAAACATCATCATGCGCCTCAACGGGAAGGTCAAGCTCGCCGATTTCGGGCTCGCGCGCCGCGCCAAAGACCCAGAACTCGCCGACGAGGACATCCGCGCGACCCCGGCATACGCCCCGCCGGAGATCATCCGGGGCGACAAGAGCGTCCCGGGCTTCAAGTCGGACATGTATTCCTTCGGCGCCACGGCATACCATATCCTGATCGGGCACGAGCCCTTCGTCGGGACCGACCCCATGAAGGTCTGCGACATGCAGCTCACCGAGATCCAGACGCCTCTCGCCAGGCTCAATCCGAATATCCCGCAACGCCTGTCCGACCTGATCGACGCCCTGATGATGAAAGACCCGGAGGACCGCCCCGCCGCATGGAGCGACGTGGTCGACGAGCTGAAGGCGATCCGCCAGGAGCTCAACGCCCCGGAGAACAAAAAATCTGCCGGCGCTCGCGGCGTTCCATTTCCTCTGCCGCTGACGGGGAAAAAGTCTGCCGTCGCGGCGATAGCGGCCGCCGCCGTACTCATCCTGATCGCGGCCGCCGTCGCGGTCGCATTCGGCGTGACTTCGAAATCCGGCGGACAGGCGGGCGAAACCCCGTCCCCCGGCGAAATCCCGTCCGGTTCGGCGGACCCCGCATCCGTTCCGGCGGACGCCCCCGGCACGGCGCAGGTCCGCGACAAGGCGTTCTTCCGCGCGAGGTGGGACATGATCCTGAAGGAATCCGAGGATTCCGGCCTGGAACTGAAACAGGTCGAACAGTTTGTCGCGGAGGCGGGGAAAAACGCGCCGGAGGAAGCCGTCAGCGCGCTCGCCGCGCTCCGCAGCGAGGAGATGCAGACCCGCGCCCTGACCCTGCGGAACGAGCTTCTGGACCGCGCCGCGGCGTTCAGGCAGGAAGACGCGAAAGGGCTGGATTTCGACAAACTCGACGCGCTCTACCAGTCCGTCCTCTCCAAACGCGACGAACTGACGAAGATCGACGCAAAACTGACCGAACCGATCTTCCTCCCGGAACACAGGAAGACGGTCGACGCCTACGTGAAACAGCTGGCGGCGATGCAGCTGGCGCTCTCCCTCGGCGGAGAGATCGCCGCCGGAACGAAGGATGATCCCGCCGGGACGGAACAGCAGAAACCGGAAACGGAAGCGACGGTCCCCGAACCGGAGGAAGAAAAGCCCGGACAGACGGAACCGGACGCGCCGCCCTCCCCGGAAGAAAACGCCGCCGGGACCGTGAATGATTCCAAGCTGCTTCTGAATTATCTGCTCCTGCTGGACAGCCTGCCGAACACCATCAAGGACGAACCGGAACAGGCGGATGCGCTCAGGATGCTGAACGACCTGCTCTCGGACAGGGAATTCACGGACGAAATACCCCGGAAAAACTGCCTCGGCATCCGGCGGTTCCTGGTCCTGAACTCCGCGCCGCTCCTGCCCTACCTCTCCACCGACAAAGCCGCGATCCGGGGCATGAAACTCTTCCCGCGCGCCTACCCGGACAGCGTCCTGGACGATATCTCGGACTCCACGTTCCGCCTGAAAGTCCAGGACCGGAAAGCCAGCATCATCCAGAAAGCCTCCTGGAACAAGCTCCGCAGGGACGAAGGGGAGGACCGGATCGTCGTCACGCTCGTGAACAGCCCGCAGCTCGCTAAACTCTCGGAGGATTTCCGCGAGTATCTGTTCGTGCGCGCGCTCTTCCTCGGCGTCGATCCCGAACTGCTCAGGAAACGCTACGACCGCGCATCCGGCATGTCCGAGGAAAAGAGAAACGAACTGAACAAGATCGCCGGATTCTTCCAGAAGTCCGACCTCGACGAAGAGGACTGATCCGGCGGGCCAACGTACGCGCGCCGGACGCCTTTTACCGTTTCTGTTCGGGCAGGACGGGGAACTCCCCTTCGCAGGAGGATTCGTAGGCGGCGATCTTTTCCCGCACCTCGTCTCCGAGCGGGATCTTCGTCTTCGCCGCGAAATCGTAGCGCACCACCACGTCCTCCGCAAACGCGCACATCGCGCCGTTGCCGTCGAACAGGGCGTGTTCCAGCACGATGCTCGTGCCGCCCGCCTTTTTGGTGCGCGTGAGGATGCGGACGCTGCCCGGGAAAAAGAGCTGGGCGGTGAACTGCACACGCGACGCCGCCAGGATCGGGCCCGTCTTCATGCCGGGGTAGACTTCCATCCCGACGTGGCCGCAGTATTCGACCCGCGCCGCCTGAAAGTACCGCGAAAACGCGATGTTGTTCACGTGTCCGAGCAGGTCCAGGTCGCTCCAGTCGATGCGGACGGTAAAAACTTGTGCGCGTGCCATCTTCTATCATCCCTTCTTGAAAAGCCCCCCGCCGGATTGCAGACCGGACGGGGGGAATGAGTCTTGCTTTTTGTGTCCGAGCGAAGCCCGGCACGGTATCAATAGAGGCATTGCCTCCTCTTACTTGGCTTTCTTCGCCGCCTTCTTCGCCGGGGCTTTCTTCGCCGGGGCTTTCTTCGCCGGGGCCTTTTCGGAAGCCTTCTTCGCGCCGTCCGCCTTCGCGGCCGCCTTGGAATCCGCCTTCTTCGATGCCTTCGCATCCTTCTTGGAGGACTTCGCGGCCTTCTTCGCGGCCGCCTTCTCCTCCGCGTGGTCGTGGCAGCAGCAGTCGTCGTCGCAGCAGCCGTCGTCCGTCTCGATGCCGAGCATGCGGATCACGTCCTCGTCGTTGTTGAGCGGGATCTGCTCGACTTCGGCGGCGGTCCAGTATTCGCTGTGGGTGACCTCGTCGCCGGGCTCGAGGATGGCGAGCGGGCCGAGCGTTTCGAGTTCGAGGTAGCCGCCCTCGGTGTAGACTTCGACGGAGCTGCCGAGGTCCGGGTATTCGTTTTCGTCGAAGTATTCGAACTGCTTGATGAACGCGGTGTTCTTGTTGATGTAGGCGCACCAGCCCTCGCCGGAATTGAGGCCGATCTTGGTGGGCGCGCCCTTGGCGGTCTGCTTCACCAGCACGAATTCGTTGCCGAAGACGAAACGCGAATCGTCCGGCTTGGCATAGGGCCAGAAGTTGACGGAGCGGTTCGGGAGGAGTCCTTCGGGGCCGTGGTTCTGCGGCAGGATGGCGGTCCCGCCGGGCAGGAGCTGGGTGATGCCCCACGCGGCGGCCTCGATGTCCCAGAGGCCCTCGTTGCGGATCTGGTGCTCGATGCGGAAGGAGTTGTCGCCTTCGGGATAGACGTTGATCGTCTTCACGATGCCGGTCAGCTCTTCGCGGGGCGCCATGAAGGAGATGCCGCCGTCGCGGAGTTCGGCGACGACGACCCGGCGGGTGTCCGGGCAATACGAACGCACGCTATCCTCCGGCGCGTGCCAGATGCGGTGTCCGCCGTAGTTGGTCCACACCTTCTGGTTCGAGGTGCCGAGGAGCTTCTTGTCGAGGTAAAGGAGGTTTTCGCCCTTCTTGCCGAGGAACGCGCCGACGATGCGCGGCCCGATCTCCGTGGTGACGACGATGCGGAATTCGCCGTGGGTGAGCTCAATGCAGTTTTTCCATCCCTGGAACGTGATCTTTTTGATCTTCATACGGTTTGACTCCTTTACGGGTTGTGAGGTGTTATACGGAACGGTTGAGCATTTGTTCGACGAGGGTGTCCAGCAGGCCGCGCCAGAGGTTGTCCGGCAACGGCTGCAGGGAGGCGCGCGCATTGGCGGAGAGCGCGGCGATGCAGTCGCGGACGGCTCCGGCGGCTCCGCAGTCGGTGAGGAGCGCGCGAAGGGCGGCGATGTCGGATTCGGAGTAATGCGGACGCCGGAGGAAGCCGTCGAGTTCGGAGCGGCGTTCCGCAGGCAGATGCCGGACCGCCTCGAGATAAAGCAGCGTGGGCTTCGCCTCCTGGAAATCGGAGCAGAGCGGCTTGCCGAAGACTTTCTCGTCGCCGAAAACGCCGAGCATGTCGTCCTGAAGCTGGAACGCGGCGGCGAGGTTCGCGGCGTAGCGGGAGAGCGCGCGGAAATCGGCGGATCCAGGTTCGTACGCGCCCTTCGCGATCGCCGCGCCGCAGTGGAGCGCGAACTCCATGATCGCGCCCGTCTTGCCGTTGATCATGCCCATCACGTCCGCCTCGGAGACGGTCGCCGGGTCGAGCAGCTCGAATTCCACGTCCAGCGCCTCGCCGGAGATCAGCTCCCGGTTCAGCTTCGTCTGCATGGCGCGCACGAGCGACAGCGCGAGCGCGGGATCGACGCCCCGGTCCGCGATCGACGCGAGGCGTTCGACCGCCCAGCCCTGCTGGATGTCGCCCGCGAGGATCGCGAACGATTCGCCGAACGCCTGCGCCTGTTCCGGGGCGACGCCGAGCTTGTTTGCGGCGTGGTCGCGGAGCGTGACGTGCGTCGAGGGCTTGCCCCGCCGGAGCTCGTCGCGGTCGATGATGTCGTCGTGCACGAGCGTCCAGTTGTGGTAGATCTCGACCGCCGCGGCCGCCGGGATCGCCTGTTCGCGGTCCCCGCCGAAGAGTTCGCACGCCCACAGCACGAGCGCCGGACGGATGCGTTTGCCGCCGCGTCCGGGGTAGTCGCGCACCGCGTCGCCGAGGACGCCGGGCCGGATGGTCTCCGGGAATGCGTCCTGCTTGAGGAAGTCCCCGATCTGCTCGCCCACGCGGCGAAGCTCGTTTTTGAATTCGTTCATGCTGTCTCCGGGACCGGCGGCGCGCCGGCTGTAAAATGAGGTGAAAACGGGCGCGAGAGAACCGTTTCGACGCGTCCGCGTTTAAAATATCCCTATATTGTACCTCGGATTGTGCGGAAAATCAAGCGGAAACGAAGGAAAAATGAGGAAAAGTACTATTTTTTTTGAAAATATCGGGGAAGCATGGATTCCGTGCGGCGTTTTGATCCGGGTTCGTGACCGGGATCCGCGGTTCATTCTTTTGTGCTGAAATTGAACAGCGGAAACACCGGGAGAAACCCGGTTTCATTGAAGTTCAGCAGCCCGATCTGAACGCCGGAACGGCATGAATTGACCACCCCGAGCTGGACCACGGACTGCGGATCGTCCTCATCGGTCCAGTCCGCCGCACAGGAGCAGTTGAGCAGGGAACAGTAAACGCCCTGCTCCTGTCTCCGGCAGATACCCAGCAGCGAAAAGGAAACGCCGTTGCTTCTGACCGGTGCACCGAGGAGCGAAAACGAAACGCCGTTGCATTCCAGCGGCGCGCCGAGGAGAGAAAACGAAACGCCGTCGTGCCGTATGAGATTCACGCTGAAAGGGAAATCACTGGTCCCGGCGCCGATCACGGAAATGCCGGAAACAATGGTCTTCGGTCGGGCCGCAACGCCGAGAAACAGTCCGTTCGTCCGGTGGAATCGGGGCGACACGAGAAAACAGTGAATGCCGTTGACCTGTGTGATCTCGCACATGGGATCGCCCCGGATGTCCGCAATCAGGGATGCTGGCGCGAAATTGAGGTAGACGCCGTTCACATCATACGGCGGGAAGAGAAAACAGTCGAACCCGCTCGCGTTGAACGGCAGATAAGCACCCGGCGAGAAGGATTCCGCGTCGATCAGGACAGTCCGCCTCTTCGGGCCGCCCCCGGAATCCGTTTCCGCGTCCTGACCGGTCTGCTCCGGTGCGCTTTGCTGTTCCCCGCCTTCCTGTTCGCCCGCTTCGGTTCGAACGGAACGGCACGCCGAAACGAGGAGCGAGAAGAGCAGAACAACGCAAAAACGCTCTGTCCTGCCGATCATTCGCCTCGTTTTCGCTTCCGACATCGTTTCAGGCTTTCATGTTGTTTCGCGTCAGCGGGAGACTTTGAAAAGGCCGAGGGACATCACCACGAGCGTCAGGAGATTCAGCAGTTTCAGATACCCGTTGTCCTCGAAGATCAGCAGGACGGTCATCATTCCGAAGGGGATCAGGATCATGCTGATCCAGGACAGGAAGTCGAACATGGACAGAATATAGCAAAGATCAAGGACCATGAGCACAGTCGAGGCGATCAGCGCTTTCCTGGACTTTGTGAAAATGGCTTCCAGCAGCAGATAAAGAGGGAAGCTGCAGGGCGCCCAGTATCCCGCGTGCCAGTAGAGCCCCTGCCGCGCCATGTCCATGGCCTCCGTTGTGCAGCGGAAGATCTCGAAAACCAGCAGAGACGCGGCGAATCCCCACAGCCACGGTCTCATTTTCTTCAGCGTTTTGTCGGTCATAAGTTTTTACGCTGCCTTCCTGCGGTCCTTCCGCTCGTTTTCGCGTTCGATATATTTTTCAGCTCTTTCGCGGTGTTGTTGATGGAGGGGTTGAGGAATCACAACTTTATTATAACACATCTTTTGTGAAAAAACAAGGGCAACTTTGATGAAAAAGCGAGAGAATCATTGACCGAACATCCGCTGACTTCCTGCCCGGAGCCTGCCGGACAGGGGGTTTGAAGTTCATTGTTGACTTTTTGCGTAGGCGGCATGCCTCAAGTGCCGTCGCGGTAGAGGAAGACGCGGAAAACGCCGTCCAGGGTTATATAGCGTGTGGCTTCATTCTTCCCTTCCGCCTCCACAAGCAGGAAATACTTCATCCGCAGGAACTCGTTCGTTTTCCCGTACACATAGAGATACCCCTCCGGGATGACGATGTAGAATCCGCTGTCGACGACCAGGAGGGGCGAAGCTGCGGACCGCTGGAAATAGACCTTCCGCACGTCGTCCAGCGTGAACGTCAGTTCCGGGTAAAAAGCCGGTCGGCAGTGTTTTCCGCGAGTCAGCACGAAATTGCGCACGTGAAACGTTTTCGTCGCGGGGTCGATGTCGATGGATCGCGCCCGTTTCCGGTAGTAATCCACGAACCACGAATAGGCGAACCACACGATGCCGATGCCGAAAAGCACGCACATCAGCAGATTCACAAGCAATCCGGCCCAGTCGACCGGATCCCCGGATAATAGATGTTTGAACGTCGACACCCAGGCCCCGCACGAAAAGACAATGAACACCAGCACGACCATCGGAAACACGATGTATCCGAACCAGATATCATCGAAACACAGGGGGAATTTCAGGTTGATTGACCTGTCGCCGCCGTAGATCGAGGGGTCTTTCAAATTGGCGGAGGATTCGGCCTGAGTTGCTCCGTCCTGCTGATTGCCGCCATTCTGCGGAATGCCACCGGACGTTTCCGGCGCAGCAACCTTGCCCGCCGTACCATCGTCGTGGATGCGCACGATGTCCGATTTGTTGTCCTTCATGTCATTTCCTCTTTCAAATGATCTGTGAAATTTGAAGGATGGCCTGTTATCTGTTTTCCTTCTCCAGTTCCTCAAGCCACTCGTCGACCCCCGTACAGCCGTTCGCCCGCGCCATTTTCAGCCATTTTTTCGCCTCGTTCAAGTCCCGTCCGCCTGTCGCCACGCCCGCATGATAAGCCATGCCGAGCATGACCTGGGACATGATAACCGTCATGTTTGCGGTGGTCAGATGCTCATCATTCAGATCGAAGGGGAAATCGGACCAGTCTTTGTACGATTTCTGGTCGTCCGCATAATCCATCACGTCCTTTTTGTCTGTCAGAGGCTGACTTGCGGCTTTCTTGAGATTGGCAAGCCCGCTCGCATAATCGCCCTCGTCCATGCAGGCCATGCCGAACGCAAACTGCCCGTGAACGCATCCCGCGTCCGCGGATTTCCGCAAGTACGCCAGCCCTTCCGTTTTTTTTCTGTGTTCCATCAGGAAGCTGCCGTATAGGAACTGCGCCAGCGGGTCACCGGTCTCCGTGGCTTTTTTCAGCCATTCTTCGGTCGCAGCTTCATCCTTCCCGGTTCCATAGCCTTTCTCCAGGAAGAGGGCATACAGCATCATCGCGTTCGGATCGCCCTTCTCCGCGGCTTTTTTCAGGAATTCTTCGACCGCGGCTTTATCTGTTTCCCCTGTAGCATACAGCATCATCGCGTCCCGATCGCCCTTCTCCGCTCCGGCGCGGAAGTGTCTCATGGCCTTTTCATGATCATTCAGCTTTTCAAGGGCGGCGATCCCGGCCATGCGTTCCGCCGCGCCGGAT
The DNA here is from genome assembly GCA_902780135.1 of uncultured bacterium. Taxonomy (GTDB): domain Bacteria; phylum Verrucomicrobiota; class Lentisphaeria; order Victivallales; family UBA1829; genus UBA1732. Next base: position 105,039 of record CACZEK010000010.1, on the reverse strand, counting down.
TTGTCCGTTGCCAGAATGCGGTCCTCTTCGGTGGCGTAGTCGACGTAAACCTTTCCGCCCGATGCTTCGTTTTTCGTTTCCGCGCTTTCTTTCCCGCACCCGGAGAAAGCCGCGCCAGCCAGAAAGACCGCGATAACCGTGAGGAAGATGTTCCATCTTATTTTCGTATTCGACATTATTTCATCCCTTTCATGTAGTTGCTGATGGCGGGTTTGAGGAATCACAACATTACTATATCGCATCTTTTGAAGAAATCAAGGGCGTATAGATAAAAAAATGAGCAAACAGCAAAACGCGCTCGTTACCATATGACGAGCTGATCGAGCGCATAAAGCGGGAGATCAATCAGCGCGTGTTTCCATCCTGAGCTCAAAAGCAGAGAAAATCGAATGACTTTTACGCATATTCTCCGAGGAAACCGAAGGACTTTTTGCAGGATAGGCAGAGAAAAAACGGATATTCCCAAAAAAACGGAGCCATTCCGATGGAAGGGAAAACGGTGTCGTTTGAAAGAAAACAGGAAAGAAAACGGGGCGGCCCCGGTCAGGACCATGCGCGGACGGAGTTACTCGTCTGCTTCGAGCTCTTCCAACGCCGCTTTCGCCTCGGCGTTGCCCTGTTCCGCCGCCAGACGGTACCATTTCAGCGCCTCGGCATAGTCCTGTTCGACGCCCAAGCCCTTCCGGTAGAGGAAGCCAACATTGTACTGCGCAAGGTCGTCGCCCTGCGCCGCCGCCTTGTAAATCCAGTAAAATGCCGCTTCGTCGTCCTGTTTGATCCCGCGTCCCAGACCGTATGCGGCTCCGAGCAGGAGCTGGCCTTGCGCATCGCCCTGTTCGGCGGCTTTCTTATACCATTCCACGGCCTCTGCATAATTCTGTTCGACGCCGAAACCGCATTCATAGCAGAGCCCGAGCTCAGACTGTGCCGCACCGAAGCCCTGTTCGGCGGCGGGACGAAGCCATTTCAGCGCCTCGGCATAGTCCTGTTCGACGCCCAAGCCCTTCCGGTAGAAGATGCCAACCAGCGTCCGCGCCTTCAGATTGCCCTGATCCGCCGCCAGTTTGTAGTGTTCGACTGCCGATTTGTAGTTTCCAGCCCAGTAAGCGGCCTTGCCCGCCTTGAATTCCGCATGGCCGGGCTCCTCAAACACTCTGTATGCGACGAACGCCGTGACGGCGAGGAAAAAAAACAGCGCGAGGAAACAGAACGATCTTTTGGGACGGATGTTCATGGTTTCCCCGCGTGTGTTGATTTCGTTGATGTTTTTTCAACTCAGCGGTCCACGCGTGCGCCGCCTCCGCCGACCAGCTTTTCGACCTCGGCGAGACGCGCCATGGAGGTGTCGCCGGGTGTGGTCATGGCGAGCGCGCCGTGGGCGGCGCCGTATTCGACCGCGAGCGCGGGATCGCCCTTTTCCATGAATCCGTAGATGAGGCCGGAGGCGAAGCTGTCGCCGCCGCCGACGCGGTCGAAGATCTCGAGCCCGTCGCGCTGCTTCGCCTGGTAGAATTTGCCGTCGCTCCAGACGATCGCGCTCCAGTCGTTGACCGTGGCGGTGCGGACGGTGCGGAGGGTGGTGGCGGCGGCCTGGAAGTTCGGGTAGACGGAGACGGCGCGTTCGATCATCTTGCGGAAGTTGGCGGGGTCGATGGCGCTGATGTTGGCGTCGAGGCCCTCGACCTCGAATCCGAGGCAGGCGGTGAAGTCCTCCTCGTTGCCGATCATCACGTCCACATACTGCGCGATCTCGCGGTTGACCTCGCGGGCGCGTTCCTTGCCGCCGATCGCCTTCCACAGCGACGGACGGTAGTTGAGGTCGTAGCTGGTCACGGTGCCGTATTTCTTGGCGGCCTTCAGCGCCTCGATCACGACGCCGGGGGTGGTGTCGGAGAGCGCGGCGAAGATGCCGCCCGTGTGGAACCAGCGGCTGCCGAGCTTGCCGAAGATCATGTCGAAGTCGATGTCGCCCGCTTTGAGCTGGGAGACCGCCGTGTTGCCGCGGTCGGAGCAGCCCACCGCGCCGCGGATGCCGTAGCCGCGTTCCGTGAAGTTCAGGCCGTTGCGGACCTGGCGCCCGACGCCGTCGTACGGCACCCACTTGATGAGGGAGACGTCCACGCCGCCCTGCAGCATGAAATCCTCGACCAGGCGGCCGACCGGATTGTCCGCGAGCGCGGTGATCGCGCCGGCGCGGAGCCCGAAGCAGCGGCGGAGACCGCGCGCCACGTTGTATTCGCCGCCTCCTTCCCACACGCTGAACTGGCGGGCGGTATGGATGCGGCCCGGCCCCGGATCGAACCGGAGCATGATCTCTCCGAGCGAGAGGATGTCGTATTTGCACGAATCGGCGGACTTGACCTTGAGCATGATGAACTCCTTGCTGTGAATGGGGACGTGCCGGACTCCGGCGGGACCGCGTCCGCGGCCCGGGCATCCGGCGCATAAAGTGATTTCAACCATTTAATATAGCGCGTTCCGGTTCATTTTTACACCCCGATTCTCTTTTTTTGGCAAAAAAAGCGCATTCCGCCTTGATTTTTGCCCGAATTCGTGCTAAATTAGTATCCTATCGGATGCCAGCATAGCTCAGTCGGTAGAGCGGTTCACTCGTAATGAACAGGTCCTCGGTTCGATTCCGAGCGCTGGCTCCATTTTTTTGCCCCGATTTCCGGGCGATATACCCATCTTGTTGATTGCGAATCAATTGCAACAATACTTATTCTTCCCTGCCCCCGCGCATGCCCAAACACCCCCTCGAAGGCGGATTCCGTCGAGGGGGCGAATAAGGGAAAAGCTCCCGGACGGGAATACGATACAATGCGCAGTTCCGGCTCATCCGCGCCAACTACGCGCGCATGGATGCATGGTGGCTCGACAACCACCTGAATGACTGGCTGGACGTCATGCTGTACCCGAACGGACGGTAAAAAAGGATTTGTTCACACTCCGTCCAGCTCGCATTCCGGCGGACTCAATCGACGTAAATGACGGGGGTGTCGGATACGAACTTGTGTTTTTTGTTGTTGATCTCAGGGTGAAGGAAAAGCCTGTAGCCGTTTTTGAAATCTTCACGGAAATAGAAGTCCGCCCTCTGGTTCCCCGGGGCATAGACGATGCTCCACAGGGTCACGTCGTCGCCGTCGTCGTCCCCCTGCGGATACCAGAACTCTTTTTGCGACTGCGAAACGCGCGCAATACAGGACCTGACTTCCTGGAACGGCTTTTGGACTATCCAATTGCCATGAGCGCCGAACCCGCCGGCGAGAACGAAATCCGGGCCGATGAATTCGGACACGTGGTCGAATCGCAGATGGGACTCCTCGTCCCCAACGCCCTTCTTCGCGCAGTCGGCGAGGTAATGGTTCGTGACGATGTTCGTTTCCGCGACGAACATTTCGCCGTTCACGTACTCCACGACCACGCTTTTCCCGCTCTTGTCCGCGATGGCGAAGTGATGCGCCGCGCCGATGGACGAGTTCATGTCGTACTGTTTCAGGAGTTCGACCGCCTCATCCACGTTCGCCGCATGGTCCAGCAGCAGCCGGATGGCGGTCGTGGTCGTGAGGTCGGGCTTGTCCGTCTTCTGGTGCGTCTCCTCCATGTCCCCCGCCATGAGGTCGGCGACGATCAGCCCCTTTTCGTTCATGCCGTCCACGGGGACATAGATCGCCGCGAGCGTCTGGATGCGCTCCGGCATGGAGCCGTCGGGCTGGTAATCGTCCCCGAATCCGAGGAAGTCCAGGCAGCAGGTGGAGAGCGATTCGTAGCCGTTCTCCGGCACGGTGTGGACGATCATGGCACGGCCCTTCTCCCAGTCGAAATTGCGTCCGAAATACACGTTGCCGTTCTTGGCCTTCACGCAGACCGTGGAGCAGCCGTAATCGCCGGGCTTGATCTCGTTGCCCGCCTTCCTGTAAAAGCCGCCGGACAGAAACCCGATCAGGTAATCCGCCACGGCGGAATCGTCCGCCGCGCCGCCTTGCGCGAGGAAGTCGTCGAATCCGTAGTCGCCGCGGTATTCCATGACATACACTCCGTCCCGGAGCTTGTGGATGCTCCGCGCCGCAGTGATGAACGTGCCGAACATGCGCCACGCGCCGAACGCGACGACGGCGAGGATCAGGACGATCACGACCGCCGTCCAGACCAGTACTTTTTTCCAGCGATTTTTCATGGGCTCACCTCGGTTTTGCGTGTGTGCGAAAAAAGAGAAAGGACGTTCCGCCGCAGGCAAAACGGCGCGGAAACAATATATCGAATACTATAACGCTTCCCGACGGCGTTTTATTGCATCGGGAAGCGGACTGTCATACGGAATGTACGGACAAGAAAACGTCGGCGGCGTCACTTGCCGCAGCACTTCTTGTACTTCTTGCCGGAGCCGCAGGGGCACGGGTCGTTGGGGCCGACCTTCGGCGTGGTGCGGACGTAGGGCTTCGGGCCGACGATCGCGCCGTCGTAGAAGAACCACTCGCCGCCGCTGCGGCGGAACTCGGAGATCTCGTGGTGCTCCATCTGCATGTTGCGGTTTTTGTAGCGCGCGACGAACTCGACGACGCCGTCGGAATCCTTCTCGCCGCCGCGTTCGGTGCGGAGGATGGTGATGCCGTCCCACTCGGACTGTTCCGCCCAGTTCTTGACTTCCTGGCGGTCGCAGGTGGCGCGCTGTTCGGGGTGGGTGGAGTCGAGGATGAAATCGACGTGGCAGGTGGCGTAGGCGGAGTAGCGCGCACGCATGAGTTCCTCGGGGGTTTTCGCCTTGCGGGCGCCGAGGATGACGGGTTCGCAGCAGTCGGCGAAATGTTCGCCGGAACCGCAGGGGCAGAGATCGGGGTTGGTGTTGTTGCTCATTTGAAGTAAAAATCCTTTATGGTTCGGGAGTAGTTGGTGCGGAATTGATGGCGTCGAGGAAGACCTGCGGAGGCTTCTGCGGGCGGCCGTCGCGGTTCATGAACGCGTGGACGGTCCAGCCTTCGGCGAGCAGCTCTTCGCCGCGCTTGACGGTGCAGGCGATCTTGACGCGGACGCCTTTCATCTCGGCGAGGGAGGCGGTGATGGTGAGGATGTCCTCGAACTTGGCGGGCTTTTTGTAATGGCAGACGGCTTCGAGGACGGGGAGCGCGCAGCCGAGCTCTTCGAGCCTGCTGTACGGCAGCCCGATCGCGCGCATGAGCTCCTCGCGCGCCATTTCGAAGTAGATGAGATAGTTCGCGTAGTAGACGAACGTCATCTGGTCGGTGTCGGCGTACGGCACGCGGTAGTCGAGGGATGCGGAGACCGTCATGCGTCGCCTCCGTCCCGGATGCACAGGACCATGGCGTCCAGCACTTCTTCGGCGGTCATGCCGCTGCTGTCGATGAAGACCGCGTCGTCCGCCTGTTTGAGCGGGGCGACGGACCGGTTCATGTCCTGTTTGTCGCGTTCGGCGATCTCGGCTGCCACGGAGTCGACCGTGGCGTTGTCTGGCGTCTCGCCGCCCTGCGCCAGACGCCGGAGCGCCCGGACGCGCGGCGACGCGGTCAGGAAGAATTTATACTTTGCGTCGGGGAAGACCGCGGTGCCGATGTCGCGCCCCTCCATGACGACGAGCTGGTTCTTCGCGGCGTCGCGCTGGATCTGGAGCGTGAAGGCGCGCACGAACGGGATGGCGGCGACGTTCGACGCCCCCTGCGCAATCTCCGGCGCGCGGAGCGCCTGCCCCGGGAAAACGCCGTCGATCTCGATGTCCGGGTTGCCGCCGTCCGCGGGGGTCGCGTAGCGGATGACCGTGTCGGCGAGCATGGCGCGGAGCGCGGCTTCGTCGCGGGTGGAGATCCCGCGCTGCCCCGCCTTCCACGCGATGGCGCGGTAAAGCGAGCCGGTATTGATGTAAGGGATGCCGAGGCGGACGGCGAGGTTCCGCGCGGCCGTGCTTTTGCCGGACGCTGCGGGGCCGTCGATCGCGATCACTGAGCTTGCCATAGTCGGGGCTTCCTTCGTTGAAAACTGGTTGGGAGAGGTTACTTGAGTTTGCGTGTGTAGAACGAGACCTGCGCGTCCCCGGCGGCGTCGCGGACGATGCCGAGGAGCAGGAGTTCGTCCGGGTCCTTCTTCATGAAGACCTCGCCGGTCCCCGCGAAGAGGTCGGCGTGCTCCATGGTGGCGGGAGCCCAGCCCGCGCTTCGGATCTTCGCGGTCAGCTCGTCCATGACCGGCGCGATCTCGGAACCGGCGATCACGTACGTGCCGAAATGGGAGCCGCGGTTCGGGAACGACATCAGCTGGAACGAAGCGGCGCCGGGGGCGACCGGGAACTCCGCGGGCCAGAGCGGGCGCGGGCATTCGCGCGGCATGTCCTTCGGCAGGACCGTCGTGAACTGGAGAAGCGGGTTCATGCCGCGGAGCTGAAGCAGGAAAATGCGCTGGGAGCCGCCGTCGTCGAGCGGACGCCGCATGAGCAGGGACGACTCGTTGCCCGCCGCCTGCGCCGTGGGGAACAGCTTCAGCACGGACGCGCGGACCAGCGAAAGAGGCTGGTCGGACATGGAGATCTTCATGGTCATGTTCTGGCCGTTGATCGTGACCTTCTCGGACCAGAACTGCGTGGCGTCGAGCAGCGTCGCCAGCGTGTCCTCCGCCGCCTCGGCGGTAAGGTCCGAAGCGTCGTTCTTCGCCGCCGCGCCGCCGCCGAACGGCCAGATGGAGAACACGTCGGCGCGCAGTCCGCACGGCACAAGGAGGAGCAGCGCGGCAAACGCGAGCAGGCGGAGCGGTTTTCTGCGGAGGACGAGGCGGATCATGATTTGGTTCCGTAGATTTGGGACAGCACGGACCAGACCTTCACAATCTGGACGGACGTGCCGATGGAGATCCGCACGAAGCGTTTCGTGCGCGGATACGGGAAATACCGCACGAGGATATTGTTGGCGCGGAGCTCGCGGAAACAGCGTTCCCCGTCGCCGTCGGGCGGCGAAGCGAAAAGGAAGTTCGTCTCGGACGGGACCACCTCGAAACCGAGCTTCAGGAGCCCGGTGCGGAGCATCTCGCGCGCCAGGCGGATCTTCTCGACGCATTCCTCGAAATACTCCTTGTCGCGGAGGGCGGCGACCGCGAGCGTCTGCGTGAGGTAGGAGACGTTGTACGAATCCTTCATCTTCATCATGCCGGCGATCGTGCGCGGATGCGCCAGGGCGAACCCGAACCGGAGCCCGGCGAGCGAACGCGACTTCGAGAACGTCCGGGACACGATCACGTTCGGGAAACGCTTCACGAAGTCCGCGCAGTTGTCGGACGCGAAATCGGCGTACGCCTCGTCGATCAGGACCATGCCCTTGTAATTGGCGCAGATCTTCTCCATCAGGGCGCGCGGGAAACTGTTGCCGGTCGGGGCGTTCGGGCGGGCGATGAGGAAGAGGTTGGTGCCTTCGAGCCGTTTCAGGATGTCGTCCGGCAGCCCGAAGTCGTCCGTGAGGTCGATGTAGCGCACCGGCGCGCCGTGGAGCGCCGCCAGCGTGGGATACAGCGTGTAGGACGGGCGCAGGCAGGCGATCGGCAGGTCCGCCGAGGAGAAACAGCGCACCGTGATGCTCAGCGTGTCGTCGGACCCGTTGCACGCGATCACGTTGTCGCGGGTCAGCCCGAACATCTTTGCGATCTCGTCGCGGACGGGATCGGAGGTCGGGTTCGGGTACAGGCGGAGGCGTTCGGGGTCGACCGAGGAGAGCGCCTGGAAGACGCCAGGGCACGGCGGGAACGGGTTTTCGTTGGTGTTGAGCTTGATAAGCTCCGGGATGTTGAGCTGTTCGCCGGGGGCGTAGCCGTCCATCCTGTCGATGTCCCTGCGGAAATATGAAATATAGCGGTCGGAAGTCATTTGACGGGAGCCTTTCGGGTCATTTCTTGCCGTTTCTGCGGATGGATGCGCTGCGCCCGTGGGCGTCGAGCCCCTCGAGTTCGGCGAAGTGCTCGATCGCGTCAACCTCCCGCATCAGCGCGTTCTCCGTGAACGACAGGATGCTGCTGCGGCAGAAGAAATCGCCCGCCGTGATGCCGTGGAAGAACCGGGCGGTCCCGGCGGTCGGGAGCACGTGGCTCGGACCGGCGGTGAAATCGCCGGCGGGTTCGGGCGTCCAGGGGCCGAGGAAGATCGCGCCGGCGGCGTGGATGCGTTTCGCGAATTTCGCGGGTTCGGCGCAGTGGAGCTCGAGGTGTTCCGGGGCGAACTTTCCGGCGATCTCCGCCGCCTCGTCCATGGATTTGCAGCGGATCAGGAAGATGCCGTTCGCCAGCACCTTCTGAAGCGGGCCCTGCCGGGTGAGCGTTTCGGACTGCTTCAGGATCTGCGCCTTCACGGCGTTGAGCGTTTTCTTCGAGTCCGTGACCAGCACGGCCTGTTCGAGCCCGGAGCCGTGTTCCGCCTGCGACAGGATGTCGGCGGCGGTCCATGCCGGGTTCACGCTGCCGTCGGCGACCACCATGACCTCGGAGGGCCCGGCGACCATGTCGATGGCGACGCGTCCGTAGACGTAGCGTTTGGCGGCGGCGACGTAGGCGTTGCCGGGACCGACGATCTTCTCGACGGCGGGGACCGTCTCCGTGCCGTAGGCGAGCGCGGCGATCGCCGTGGCGCCGCCCATCTTGTAGACGGCGGTCGCGCCCGCGGCGACCAGCGCGTAGAGCGTGGCGGGATTGATGCTGCCGTCCTTGCGCGGAGGCGTGGCGGCGATGATCTCGCGGACGCCGGCGGCCTTCGCGATCGCGACGGTGTGGAGCGCGCTGGAAACCAGCGGGGCCGTGCCGCCCGGCACGTAGCATCCCACGCGGTCCATCGGCTTGAACTGTTCGCCGAGCGTGACGCCGGGACGCGGATGCGAGGTCCACGAACGCGGTATCTGCATTCTGGCGAATTCGGTGATGTTCTTCTTCGCGAGGCGGACGGCGTCTTTCGTTTTGCGGGAGACCGCCTTCTTCGCGGCGGCGATCTCCGCGTCGGAGACTTTCAGCTCCGGCGAGGTCAGGACCACCCGGTCGAACTTCGCGATCTGCGCCAGGACAGCCGCGTCGCCGCGCTGCCGGACCTCGTCCACGATCGCCTGCGCCCGCGCCTCGATCTCGGGGGGGCATGCGGGCCGGGTATAAAGAGATTGAAGAGCCTGCCCGTAGTCGGCATCGGTGCAGTCAATGATTCTCATGGAAAAAGATCCTTTCAAGTTCGGGAAAGTAAACAATAATCCATATAAAGATAGCTCAAAAAACGCATTTTTCCAGTCGAAACGCCCAAAAAGTCCGTTTTTTCGGCTCCGCAGACCGGCGCATCCCTGAAAAGCGCCGGGCCGAACCGCCTTCACGCTGTCCGGGATGCGGCGCACGCCATGCCGGGCAAATGCCGTGTTTTTTTGAAAAAAAACGCGCGGAACCGCTTGCAATTTCCGGAAACACGTCTAAATTAAACACCAGGAAGCAGCGGTTCATTCCTCTGAACAAAGAATATATCGGGGCCGCAAGGCCTTATTGCACCTACTTTTAAGTTGGAGCGGTATATGAAACCCTGCTTCTGTTTTTTTTGCTTTTTTCCGGCGGATCGCGGACAATTCCGAATCCGCTTTTTTTGTTTTGCAGCTTGATTTTTCGGGCGAATTGCAGTATCTTAATAGATGTACGGAATCATTCCGCATCAATCCCCCGCCGCAAACCAACATTGAAAATACCGAAATCCGGAGGAAAACCGTGAAAAAAACTGCCAAGATACTCGTGTTCGCCGCCATGTATGCCGTGATCGCGATTCTGATCGTCCTCGTCTTCGCATATTTCTACAGAACGAACGATTTCTTCCGTTCGCTCTTTGAGGGCGACGTGACCGTCCCGACCCAGATGGCGACGGAAAACGACATCCACGAAACGGCGAAGACCGTCGAAAACATCAACAAAAACGCGGCGCATCTCTCGCTTTTCATCCTCGTCTTCATCCTGATCCTCCAGGCGTTCGCGTTCGTGACCGCCGCGGGCGTCTTCTCCGGGCTGAAACGCAGCACGGAACCGGTTTCCATCCGCCTGAAAAAGCTCGAAAACGCCGACCTCTTCCTGGACCTGCCGCTGTACTTCGGCCTGCTCGGCACCGTCGCCAGCTTCATCGTGATGTCGTTCAACCCGAACATCAGCCGCCTGATCGCCTACTCCTCCACGCTCGTCGGCATCATCTTCAGCGTGATCCTGCGCCTGACGCTCCAGTACCCGCTCAAGCAGTCCCTCATCTGCGCCTCCGCTGAACCCAACGGAAAGGAATCCGAACAGTGAACCGGTCCATTCTCATTGTCACATGCGACTTCCTGGTCCTGGCGGCAATGTCCCTGTCGATCGGGATGACCGAGGTCGGCGACCCCGCCGGGGCCGCGAAAATATCGTCTCCGGCGACCCGCCTGGTCGAGATGATCGACGAGGAACTGGCGCGCCATGAGGAAGTGAGGCAGCAGAAGGACGAGCTGGCGAAACGGCTTGAGGAATTCCGCGCGCTCGCGCTCAAGGACGAGAAACAGATCGCGTCCAAGGACGAGGAGATCGAGCAGGCGCAGGCAAAGCTCTCCGAGACGCTCGCCGCCCTCACGAAGTCCAAAGACGAACTCGCCGCCGAAAAGACCAAGTCCGAACAGGAGCTCGCAAAGAGCGCCGCCGAACTCGCGAAGATCAAAAAGGAACTCGACGACCGCGAAGCCGCCCTGAAACGCTCCGCCGCCGTCATCGAGCAGAAGGAAAGCGAGCTGAAGCTCTCCGCCCAGGAACTCCTCGAACGCGACAAGGTCATCCGCGAAAGCGAAAACCTCCTCGAAACCAGCGAACGCTCCCTCGCGCGCGTCACGAAGGAGAAGGCAGCGGCGGACGAAAAGCTCCAGCAGAGCGAAAGAACACTCTCCCGGACCTCAGGCCAGCTCGAAATGACGAAGCTCGAACTCGAGACGCTCCGCGAGCAGGCGCGCCTCGACCGCGCACGAGCAGACGAGGCGCTCGCGAAATTCCATAACGCCGAGGTCGAACTCGCGGAAACAAAGTCCCAGCTCACCTCCACGCAGACCCAGCTGAACGGCATGGTCCGCGTGCTCGCGGACGTCAATTCGGACCTCGTGAAGACGAAAAACGAACTGGACAAGTCCGAACAGTCCCTCGCCATCTCGAAGGAGACGATCGCGCAGAACGAAAAGATCATGACCGAAAAGGACAGGCAGATCGCCGACAAGCAGCACGACCTGGCGGAGACGCGCAAGGAGGCCGAGGAGCTGAAAAAGATGCTCAGCAACGACGTCCTCACCAGCTACAACGCCTCCGCGCTCGAGCTCTCCTTCCACCTCGTCAACGACCGCCTCTTCAACAACATCGTCATCGACAAGTCCTTCTTCCTGCCCGCCGTCACCCTCGGCGGCAAAAACTGGCTCGTCTCCGCCTTCCGCGACACGACCGGGCTCAACCAGTATTCCGGCTACACCAAGGTCACCGAACTGCAGTACAAGGTGCGCCGTCCGCAGAGCAAGGACAAATGGGCCGCCGTCAACGGCCCCGCACTCTGCCTCGCGGAAGACGCCCGCGTGTGCCTCTTCCCCGTCGACGCGGGCAAGGCGGAACCGCTCCGCGCGATCACGTTCAACGCGCTCCGCGAACGCGGCGTGGACAACCTCACGCTCTTCAAGTCCGCGACCTTCTCGAAGGACTCCGCCGACATCACCGGCCGCTGCTCCGTAAGCATGGAGCAAGGCGACAACTACCTGTACATCCGCAACCCGAACCGTTCCTCCAGCGAGCTCAAGGCGGAAGTCGGCGACTTCGTGATCTCGAAGGAAGGGCTCTTCGTCGGCGTGGTCGTGAAAGTCTCCTCGACCGACCTCGGACAGACCTCCACCGCGCTCTGCTACGTCTTCCCCGGCGAACCCGACCTCGCGAAAGCGCTTCAGCTCCGCCTCACGAAGGAGCCGTCCCAGACGCTCTACTACGACTTCACCGACAGGCACGAATCCCTGCGGAAAGTCACCGAACAGCTCGACAGGAAAAAATAACCCTCCCACGCAAAGAACAGAATCCCTCCTCAAAAACATCCAGGCGGCGCACACCGGAACCACCCGTTGCGCCGCCGGTTCTTATTCCCCCTCAAGAAAAAGTCCGCCGGACACATGAGCCCGGCATAGTCAGGACCGCACCGCCATGCAGAAAATCATCGAAACCATCGTCTCCATCCCCGCCATCTACCGCACGATCTTCCTCCTCGTCTGCTCGAACTGCTTCATGACGTTCGCCTGGTACGGACACCTGAAGAACATGGCGAGCAAGCCGTGGTGGCTCGCCGCGATCGTGAGCTGGGGGATCGCCCTCTTCGAATATCTGCTGCAGGTGCCCGCGAACCCGTTCTCCGTGTTCTTCATGGGCGAGAAATTCCGCCTCGACTTCATCTGGGCGGCGCTCTGCCTCTGCGGCGCCGTCTTCTTCATCTTCAGAAAGTGACACCCCAAAGGGGTGTCGAGCAGTGCTTGGCTTCGCTCAAGCACGAAGGGCATTATGTGCGCTCGCGGAGTACTGTAGCAGTGCAGGCATTTGCCTGCCCGCAATGAAACGCGTTTGAGCGTTGTCCTTTTTTTGCATAAATTGTATAAAGATGATCGTTTCGGGCTTGATTTTTCCGAACCCGGCATTATAGTATTTGGATAACAACAAGAAACGCTTCAAAATTCGGGTTTCCGCCCGACGGCAAGGCGCGGAAGACCGGATCAAAAAACAGGAAAGGACCGCACCCATGCCCAACGAATTAGACACACACGACGACAACTGGCAGGACCTCCTCAAGCTGGAAGATGACAAAGTCACAACGCTGAACGACGCTTATCTGGACAACGTGATCTTGAATGACTGGCTCGACAAGTCCGAGGACAGCATCGACTACATGAGGTTCAAACTCAATGAAACGGCGAAGATATGCCTCACGGTCAACGCCGACAAAAACCTGAAATACACGCTCTACCGGTACGCAAATGGGGTACTGGAGACGATTCAGACCGGGTCTCTCTCGAAAAACGGGAAGGTCAAGCTCGACGACGGTTCCTGGGAATACCCGGATTGGGACTATTCCGCCACGACCAAGGCGTATCTGCTCCAGCCCGGCGAATTCTTCGTCTCCGTTCAGGCAAAGGACAAGACCATAGACTCAAACTACGATGTGGAGCTCAACGGCGCAAAAAGCGCATTCTTCGCCGGAAGGGACGACCACGGAGACGACGAATGGCAAGCAATCCATAAGGCCGCGGAAAGCGACTACGACCTGGGCACGATCAAAAAAGTCGAGGAGGGAGACGCACTGACGGACGGCTGGGTCGGTTATGGAGACAATATCGCATGGCGGAAATTCACGCTCGAAAAAACCGCGAGAATGCGTTTCAACGTCCACGCGGACGACTCCTCGGTTTTCACGCTCTGGCGGTTCAATACGGACACGAAGGAGCTCGAATCGGTCCTCACTGCGAAACCGAAAAAACCGAAAAAAAGCAGCGACGAACTGGATTACGCGCTCACGGTGAGGACCGACAGGAAAGTCCTCAATCCCGGCGAGTACTATATCTCCATGGAATCCACGAACGCCGACACGGGCGGCAGCGCGGAGTTCCGGGTGGACTTCGATCCGGACTGCCTGATCTTCGCAAAGGGCAACAACGAAGACGACACCCCGGAAGCCGCCGCAAACGACGAAACGGGCGTGTACAGGATCACCAATCCGGAGATCTGGGATGAATGGGTCGGATGCGGCGACGAGTACGACTACAGAGTCTTCCGGCTCGACTGTGCGGCGCGCATCAGCTTCACGATCAATTCGTCCGACAACGTGAAACTGACCGTTTTCGAGTTCGCGAAAAACTCCAGGGGAAATCCGTACAGGAAACAGATCCTCTCCGTCTCGCCGGGAAAGACCCAGAAATACTGGGATCCCGATATGGAAGATTGGGAGTACCCGGAATGGGATTATTCCAAAAACACCAAGGGAAAACTCTTCGACAAGGAGAAGGACTATTACATCTGCGTGCAGTCCACGAACGCCACGACGGGCGGCAGCGCGGACTACTCCCTGGAAATCTGGGACAGCAGAGACTTCACCCAATCGAACGACATCTACAACGACTGGGGCGACCTGAAGGATAACGGCGATGACTCGACGCTGTACGACGACGCGGGGACGCTGGTGCCCGGCATGTCCAGAGTGCTTTCCGGCTGGGTCGGATACGGCGACGAACTCGACTACTGCAAGTTCTCTCTCGGCAGCAGGGCGAAGGTAAAATTCCAGATCAACGCTTCCGAAAAGGTGAAGTTCACGATCTACAGGCTGACAGGAATACCGGGCCATTACGCACTGAAACAGGTCCAGACCTCTACGACGGCAAAGACCAAAATATACCGCGATGAATATGGCGACCTGGTCGAACCGGACTGGGCTTATTCCTCCAAGACCGCCGCGAAAACGCTTGCCGCGGGCGACTACTACATCTGCGTGAAGAATCCCGATGCAGCGAAGGGCGGCGATGCCGATTACGAAGTGAATTTCCTCAGCGACGACAGCAAATTCTATGACACGATCGCCTACAATAAGGTCTACGGCCCCGAACAGAAGACTCCCGACAACGGCTGGAACAACTGGTTATACGACAGCAAAACCCAAAAAACTGTGAATCAGGACGTCTGGGACAGAAGCGGCATTGCATTGGATGAAAACACGGCGGAAATCGTCCTGGACAGCGGCGAAATCAGCTTCGAGCACAACGGCAAAGTATTCCACAACTTTGTCGGCCAGGGCGACGAATGCGATTTCGCGATAATCCGCCTGAACTCCGCCGCGAGACTCGTCTTCAACATCGACAGCACCGATGCCGCACAGTTCTCGGTTTATCGGCTTACGCAGAACGTCAAGGGCATTTACGAGATGAAAACAATCCAGACGTCATCGCTTCTCCTGAACCAGGAGACCAACGGCTTCCATGTGACAACGCCGGGGATCATGCTGAATGAGGGCCAATACTTCATCTCCATGCAGTCCCAGAACGCGGACATCGGCGGCAGCGCGTATTACAACGTGACGCTCGATCAGACGCAAAGCGTGTTCTTCACGAAAGCCGACGACGGCTCAAATAACTTCTACAACCCCTACCATTCAAATAACATCGGCGTGCTGGACGGCACACAGGATGTTCTCACGGAAAGCTGGGTCGGGTACGGCGACGAAATCGACTACTATGGGTTCTCGCTCAATACCTCCGCAGCAAAGCTGGGTTTCACGATTCAGACCACGGATGACGTGATCTTCTCCGTCTCCAGCGTCGGTCTGAACAAAAAAGGAGTTTACGCACTGACGGAACTGCTGACGACGACGATCCAGGTGAAAGGAGAGGGCATGATCGTAAGTACGAAAATGCTCGCAATGAAAGAAGGCGAATACTGTTTCTCCGTGAAATCGGCGAACGCGTCCCGGGGCGGCAGCGCCGATTACACCGTACGGTTGAGCGAGATGAGCAGTTTCCAAGTTCAGGACGCTTCCGCTCTCTCCATGCCGGAAACGGATCCGATTGCGGACAGCCTTGCCATAACGGACAGACTGAGCCTCGACCGGTACGACGCGGATATGCTCGCCGGCTCTTTCCCCGACTCCGCTTCGGACAAGCTCTCCGGCGAATCCTCCTGGGCTCAGCTCGCCTGACAGCAAAACATCACATCAAAACAAAAGCGGCGCTAACTTCTTCAGAAAGTACCCCCCCAAGGGGGGGGCACAGTGCTGTTTCCCGCGAAAGCGCTGTGTTGACGACTCGACTTCATCTGGGCCGCGCTCTGCCTTTGCGGCGCCGTCTTCTTCATCTTCCGCAAGTAACAAAACGGGGAAGATTTTGAGGGGGAAACGGGGCAAAACGGGGCAAAACGGGGCAAACCACCTGTTTTGAGGGTGATTTCCATCGTCAGCTGGGGGATCGCGCTGTTCGAATATCTGCTGCAGGTGCCCGCGAACCGCATCGGCTACACCACGCTCACGCTCGCCCAGCTGAAGACGTTCTCCGTGTTCTTCATGGGCGAGAAATTCCGCCTCGACTTCATCTGGGCGGCGCTCTGCCTCTGCGGCGCCGTCTTCTTCATCTTCAGAAAGTGACTCCCCAAAGGGGTGCCATGCAGTGCTTGGCTTCGCTCAAGCACACACAGAGTGTGCCAGGCAGCGGGCGGCTGCGCGAGCCTACCCCCTTTTCGCCATCCGCAAGAGAAGCGCATTCCAGCGAATTGCCATGCACACCCGCCACTTCCGGCAAATCTGAGAATGCGGCGAACTGCGCGGGCGATCAGTCAGAGCAGGATGAGTTTAATGACGCCCCAGCAAAAGCTTTGTTCCGGTTCGATCTGTATGGGAGCGGACAAACGCCACCAACCGTTCCGGACCGACACTTCAGGTCAATCTGCAGATAAGACCTTTTTCAATTTTATATTTGGGTGCGATTGTTTCGATTGAATAAGGAAATCATCCTTCCGAATCCCCCGCGATCAATGGCGGTCCCTGCGGAAAAGGATGCGGAGGAAAGCGTAGAGTCTGGTTTCCGTGAACCTCATGTACAGTCTGTCGCGGATTGAGGTCCGGGATTTCAGATCGTAGTTCATTCGTTTGGCCAAATCGTAGAGGTCCTGCAGAAACAAATCCTTCCTGCGGTTGTTCAGCAGCGTGGCAATGTATCGGGAACGTTCTCGGCTGGAAAAACGTTTTAGGTCAAACACCCCAGAAAATTGCGGAAGCACCCCGAGTATCTCCAGGGCCATCAGCGTACGCAAGCACTTGTAGCAGTACGAGCAGTTGGTCGCCACCGTATCCTGATTGCCGCATACATTGAGATATTTCTGCACGAGTGGATCGTGGCAGATAGCTTCGGTTTTCTGCACTCTCGTCGCAGCCGACCCGCCCGAAAGCACGGAAAAGGACTCCGTACAGATGTGAGGCAGGATGAAGTCTTCGATCTTTTCGATGTCGTAGTCCCTGTCCAGCTTGCTGTCCGGGTAAAACATGCCATGATAGGGGATTCCGAGCGAGGCGAGGTAATACAGTCTCAGCTTTTTTCCCAGAAAAAGCGCGGCGGAAAGCGAAGCCAGCGTAGAGGTCTGCAAATGACCGCTCTGCATGAAGGCGTGGATGTTCGAGTTGACCGTGACAAACGGAAGCCCGATCTCCTCGGCATAACGGCTCAGCACTTTTCTCCGTTCCTCGAACTTGTTCTCCAGCCAGGCCAGATGATCCCGGTCATGCCCCATGCCGTGACTGCCCACGTTGAAGAACAGAAGCGTATTGACCCGATCCTCCTTTGGTCCATCGTAGTCAAGATAAAACTCCCGGATGGTGTGGAAGCTGTCAATGCCACCGGAAAAGCCTGTGCCGACCCGGTCGGCGTCCGGATACGTTTCGGTCTGTACGCCACCGGTATGAATGCGGACAGGATGCAGTTTCCCCTCGAAAAAATCGGTCAGGATCGGAATAAGGAAATGCTTTGTCCGATAGAGCAGCTTTTCCGACACGGGACCTTCCAAAATGAGGTCGCAACCAGAATACATGGCGACATAAAGCAGGCCGATCAAAAAACAGTTGCTTCCGGCGGTGTCGATCCAGTCGAGGTTTGCGGCTTCCGTGGAGAAAAAACAGGTCCCGGAAACCGCGCCGGAGATGGTTGCGGAAAGGGTCGCCTTGCCGTTTGATTCCTCCAGCACTGGCTTTGAAACAACAATCCGGTCTGCTCCGGGGTTGAAAAGAACCGCATTGTTCTGTCCGGACCGGGACTGATTCCGTCTTGCTGGTTCAGTCCGAGACACAAAGGAGCAAGATGCCCCCCGGACATTTGAGATTTCGGCTGTAGAAGGATAATGGCTGTCGGGACAAACGGACAGATGCATTGGGCGGCCTCGGCGGTTATGATCCTGCACACGAGGTCGCGCCTGAAAGATGAAAAAAGCCGGACGCTACCCCGTGCGCGAACGTGCCGGTCCGACCAAGAATCCGATTCCGAGACGACAGAAATCGCCCAGCAGAAACGAAGCGACAATGCTCCTGCTGGTATTTCATACGCGGGATCAAAAGGATCTATCGAAAACTTGGTCAGTTCACACGTTCTTTTGATGCAATACGACTAAATATGAGCGTGGAAACGAGCTTCCACAGGTATGGAAACCTGATTCCGACTATAATCTATCCCCTATCCAGCGAAAAGTCAAGCCTCGGAACCAGTTTTTTTCCTTCAAAAATATGCGTGAGAAAGAGGCTATACTTATGATACAGATGATTTGTTTCGGCAGTGCGCTGCGCCGCGAGTCCACACACAAAGTGTGCCGGGCAGCGTTTGGCTTCGCTCAAGCACACACAAAGAGTGCCGAGTAGTGGGCGGCTGCGCTCGCCCACACAGAGCGTGCCGAAACAGGAACGGGCGTGCCTACGCCTGCCAGTGGCGGTTGACGGGCCAGTACTGGAACGCCGGGGTCTCGTACGGGTGCGACTCCTTCAGCGCGGCCAGCACGGCTCCCAGCACGGTCTCCTCGACCACGAACTCCAGCTTCCATTCCTCCACGCGTTCCACGCGCCCCTGTTCGCCGTAGAAGGGGTGCGCGCCCTCCAGCGGGCGGAACTGCCCGGTCCCCGCCGTCTGCCAGCAGCAGGAATCGTAGTTGCCGAAGTTTCCGGCTCCGGCATGGAAGAGCGCCGTTTTCACGGCCTCCACGTGCGAATCCGGCACATAAACGTCAAGACGGTAAAAATGCATAACGGCTCCTTGTGGATGCGTTGGATTTACGGTTTCCGGATGCGGAGGAAAAGGCGCGTCCCGGCATCGTGCGGCAGCGGGAATTCGGGCGTACGTTCGGCGCGGACGCGTTTGTCGGCGGCCAGCGCGGGCCATTCGTCCGCGGCCTGGGACTCCGTGCGGAACACGCACAGGCTGCCGCCCTGTCCCAGCAGATTGCGGCATTCCTTGACCAGCTCCGGGGCCCCGGCGACCGCGCGCGCCGTGATCGTGCGGAATCCCATGCGGTATTCCGGCTTCGCGGCAAGCTCATTGGCGCGGGCGTGGACGGGGTGCAGATTGGCGAGTCCGGCGTCGGAAGCGGCGCGCTCCAGGAACGCGATCTTCTTGCCGCGCGAGTCGATCGCGGTCACATCCAGACCGGGCCGCGCGGCGGCGAGCGGAAACGCCGGAAGCCCGGCTCCGCACCCGACGTCCGCCATGCGGACGCCGTCGGCGAAGAGTTCAGGCAGGGCGCGGAGCGCGAGCGCGCAGTCGCAGATGTGCTTGCTCCAGTAGGATTCCGGCGGGATCGCGGTCAGGTTCAGGGATTCGTTCGTCTCGTACAGCAGTTCGCCGTACCGCGTGCAGAGCGAGAGGAAAGCTTCCAGACGGTCCGCCCCGACGCATTCGAGCAGGAAGGCGCGTTCGGCGGCGTCCGGCGGGGGCAGTTCGATCATGCTCAAGCCTCCACGGCGCAATAGCAGGACATCGCGCAGAGCAGCAGGAAATACGCGGCGGAGGACCAGCGCACGGCGGGATTGCGGAACGACAGCCGGAACCAGTCGCGGAGCCAGTACGGCTTGGCGGAGATCACGATCCCGATCACGCCCGCGACCAGCACGAGCGCGGCGAGAACCGGATAGCCCGGCAGCTGCGCCGGGTACGCCTCCTTCAGCACGGTGTGCGCGCCGAGGATCAGGATGGCTGCCGCGGCGCGGGCGAAGAGGTAGTTCAGGAAGATCGCGGCGAGCACCATGGCGAGCAGGATCAGCGGCAGGATGAAGACCTGGAACGGCGAATCCGGCATGAAGATCGGGCGGATGTTCGGGACGCACCAGAGGAGCGCGAGCACGGTCAGGGCGGTGCCGGAGACGCGTTCGCGCGGGAGTTTTTCGATCCAGGCGCGCACGGCGGGTTCGCGCCGCACGGTCAGGATGAAGACCGACGCGGCGGCGAGCGAGACTGCGGCTGCCATGGCGAGCACGGCGGGAAGCGGAAGCTGCATGGCGGCTCACTCTCCGTCGATGACGTTCAAGGGGATGATCTCCTTGATGTCGCTTCGGTTGTATTCGTTGGTGATGCCGCCCACGCCGTCCTTGCCGGCGGAATGGCGGAACGCGACCTTTTTCGAGTCCTCGGAATACTTGTCGGTCAGGCGGCCGGTGTACTTGCTGCCGTTCTTCAGGACGATCGTGGTGTCCGGCAGCCAGAAGGTGATCCCCGGCACCTGCACGGCCCTGCCCTTGCCGACCGTGACCGTGATGCTCTTCACGTCGGGCTTGGCGTGCTTGTTCGACACGGTGACCGTATGTTCTCCGGCTGCCAGGTCCCGGATCGTGATGCTCTTTGAGACGTCGCGGGAGTTTCCTTCGGGCTCGGTGCGGCAGAAGAACTTGCCGTCGAGATAGACGTTCATGCCCGGCGGGTTCACGGAGAGGATGATGCTGCCCGTGTTCGGGTCGAGCGCGAACGTGCGGTTCATGGGTTCGCCGGGATGGACCGTGACGGTCTGCTCCAGCGTGTCGTAGCCTTCCTTGGTCATGCGGACGGTGTAGTCGCCGGCTTCGATGGAGTCGCGCTTGTAGGGCGTCACGCCGTAGTCGATGCCGTTGATGAAGAGGGCGGCGCCGGTGGGTTCGCTGTCGAGCTCGAGCGAGCCGGGCAGCATCTCCATGGAGACTTCCACGTCCGTGGTCTCGTCGCGCTTCACCGTCACGATCTTCTCGTAGGGCTTGTATCCGTTCTTCGTGAGGCGGATCTTATGCTGTCCCTGCTCGAAGAAATCCTTGAACGGCGTATTGCCGTACATCCTGCCGTCGATCTCGATCTCGGCGGCGTCCGGGTCGCTGGAAAGCGAAATCGTGCCGATGTTGTTCATCAGCGGGACATTGATCAGGATCGGACGTCCGTTCTGGACCTTCCAGGAGATGTCGCGGCGCGTGTAGCCCGTCATCTGCGCGGTGGCGGAGTAGGATCCGAGGGGAAGGTCGGGCAGGACCACGGGCGTGTCGCCGATCTCCTTCCCGTTCATCTGGATATGCGCGCCGGACGGGTCGGAGTCGATGATCACGGTGGCATTTTCCGGGACGAGCGAAACATGCGCCTCGACCTGGCGGCCCGGGGTGACGGTCACCGGAAGCCACGCGGGCTCGTAGCCGTCCTTGGCGAACTTCACGATGTACATGGCGGACGGCACGGGCCTGGTCGCGTACGGGGTCGCGCCGACGACCTTGCCGAGGATGGAGACCTGCGCGCCGGACGGGTCGGACGTGATGTTCATGCTGCCGTAGTCGCTCAGGTCCTGCTGTTCGGGCGCCTTCTTTTCGCAGGAAGGCAGGAAGACGAGCGCGGCGGCGCAGACGGAACAGACAACAGAAAGAATAAGACGTTTCATCATATCATTTGTTCCCCAGGGACAGTTTTTTCTCGATCTTGATCTTGTTTTCCCGGATCGCCTGATAGGTCTTGCTGTCGGGCGGGAATATCTCAAGCAGGCGGTTGCACTCGGCGACGGCCTTGTCGTACTCGCGGAGCTCGTAGAAGAGCCGGACGTTCTTCAGGCCCTCCTGATGGATGCTCTCCAGTTTCGCCTCGGCCTTTTCGAGGCCGTCGCGGGCGGTCTTCCATTCCGCGGGCTTCGGTTCGAAGAGCTGGTAGCGGCGCAGGGCGAGCTTGTAGTTGGAGATCGCCTTCGGCAGATTGGACGGCGTGGTGTCGATGTTGCGGAACGCCTCCTCGGCGACGAACAGGAACGAACGGGCGTCCTCCAGGATGCGGTCGACGTTCTGGGAGATCACGCCGAGGTCGTATTCGTCGAGCAGGTCCTCGCTGATGATGCTCTCCACGCGGTTGAACGTCTCGGAGACGTCGTTGGTCACCTTCACGTCGCAGAACCTGTTGTCGAATCCCGCCATGATGCGGCGGTGCTGGCGGTTGTCCTGCGAGGTCCCGGCGATCTTTTCCTGCTGAAGGTCCATGAACCCGGTCTCAAGGATCTCGCGTTTGAGTTTTTCGATCAGGTCGGCGGGGAGCGGCTCCTTGAACAGCTCGTAATAATGGCGCTTGTTCTGCGGTTCGTCCAACGTGACCTCCATGTAGTAGCCGCTTCCGCTCTGCGACGCGTCCGAAGAGGCCTCCTTCCGGACGTATTCGACCTGGAGCACGAAACGGAACACCGCGGTCCCGGAGACGGACTCCTTTTCGTAGTAGAGGACGAAGGGGTTTTCGACCTTCTTTTTTACGTTGGACGGGCCGGCGGGCGTCTGCTGCGTTTCATTCAGTTTCAGGAAGATCCACAAACCGGCGCATGCGGCAAGGATCACCACCAGGGCGAAGACCGCGTTGCCCAGAAGCTTTCTGGCATGGTTCGTCTGCGGGGAATCGCTCTGTTTTTTCTTGAACAGGCCGTGCGGGACCTCGGCCGGAGAAGCAGGCGCGGCGGCGGGCGCGGAAGGAGCCTGAGCCGGAGCGAAGGGCTGCTGCGGAACGGGCCCGGTGTCCGTGTTGATCCGCGTCGAAGTCGTGTTCTGCGGACGGAAGAAGAATGCCTGCTGCGTCCGGGTCAGCTGCTGCGCGGAGGGATCCGGATCCTGCCGGGCAGGCGGAACGGCGGGGTTCGGGGCGGCCGCGGGCGCGGAGTCCACGCAGCGCAGGAGCTGTTCGCCGATCGTGATGACGGAACCGGCGGCGAGGCGTGCGGTCCCCGCCACGGGGACATCGTCGACGAGCGTGCCGTTGGTGCTGCCGAGGTCGCGGATCAGCCAGTTCCCGGCGGCATCGCATTCGATTTTCGCATGGTAGCGGGAAACACCCCCCATCGGCAGCTGGATGGCATTGTCGCTCTCGCGGCCGATCGTCGTGCCGGAGGGCGCCAGCTCCATCGTCTGCCCGGTCAGGGCGCCGTTCAGATACATGATTTTCATACTGTCGGATTCTCCTTGCTGGGGCACACCGTACTTTGCTCCCCGGCTGCATGAGTGGAATACTTGGTCCGTTTCTCCGGCGGGACCGTCTCGGCGTTCAGGTCCAGACGGTCGCCGGGCAAAGTTCCCGTATGCGCGAGCGCGCCCGCGGGCAGTTCGATCACAGACTGCGCCCCCCCGCACCATATTGCCGGACGCCACGGACGGCAGCCGGGATGCGCAGCCAGGACGGTGTTGTCCGCCCCGAGGAAGATCACGTCTATGGGAAACGTCATGAAAAACGTGTGGATGCAGGAACAGGACGGAAAGACCATCGCGTCGATGCCGGCCTCCTCGAACGGGCGCCCGATCAGCCCCCGCAGGCGGTCGCCGAACGACACGGCATGAAAGGTCCGGTAGGACAGCACGGTCTTTCTCGTCAGGTTCCGGATCATTGGAACATCTCCAGCGCGCGCATCAGCATCGGCGCGATCACCACGGTGAACACGGCGGGGAAGATCAGCAGAGCCACCGGGAACAGGATCTTCACGGGAGCTTCGCTCGCGAGCTTTTCGGCGCGCGCGAAGCGTTTCGCGCGGAGCTGCTCCGCCTGGATGCGCAGCACCTGGCCGATGCCCACACCGAGTTCCTCGGACTGCACGATCGCGTTCAGGACGCTGGTGAGTTCGGGCTGGCGGACGCGCGCCGTCAGTTCCTTCAGCGCGGTCTGGCGGGGCTTGCCCAGCTGGATCTCGTGGAGCGCCTTGCGGAGTTCAAGACCGAGTTCGTCCGCCGGACGCCGCGCCAGGATGTCGCGGAGGGCGGTCACGAAATCCTTGCCCGCCTCGACGGACAGCGTCAGCAGGTCGAGCACGTTCGGCAGGGCCTTCAGGATCTGGAGGTGCCGTTTCGCGATCAGCCCCCGGAGCCAGACCTGCGGATAGAAGACCGTGCAGAACAGTATCAGGATTCCCGCCATCGCGTTGTTCGAGGCGAAAAAGAGGAAGGTGAAGACCATGCCGAGCGCGCCCAGCAGGATGCGCACCGTCATGAACTGTTCGGCGGTCAGCGCCTGTTCGTAGCCTGCCATGGCGAGCTGCTCGCGCAGTTTCTTCATCGTGCCGGCGAGCGCTTCCGAGGCGCAGAGGGGGCGGAAATTCGGCGTGAACGGCAGGAAGATGCGGAAGAAGACCGGGATGTGCCGGGCGTCTTCACCGAACTGCGCCCTCTCGACGTCGATCGCGGAGACCATTTCCGCGACGAGAAGCACCACGGACGCCGCGCACAACCCCGCGAAAACACTTGCCAGAAGCGTAAAAATCTGTTCCATGCCTCTTCCTCCTTATACGTCGATCGTCGTGATCTTCCGGATCCACAGGAACCCGCAGACGACCATGACGACGACCGCCACGAGCACCACGACCCCGACCAGGGAGCCGAAGAACGCATCCATCAGGTCGGGCGCCAGGCGCATCATCGCGAACATCAGCACGAACGGCACGGATGCGATCAGCCACGCCTGCATGCGGCCCTGGGACGTCAGGGCGCGCACGCGCTGCATGATGCGCATGCGTTCGCGGATCACGCCCGCCAGCTCCTCCAGCACGCTCGTCAGTTCGCCGCCGGTCTGCCGCGCCGTGATGATCGCCACGGCGACGAGCTCGAAATCCTGCGATTCCAGGCGGTCCGCCATCTTGCGGAGCGCGGTCTCGAACTGCACGCCGAGGCGGAGTTCCTGGAGAAGCAGGGTGAATTCGAACGAAATGGGATAACGGTTCTCGGAAGCGACGTTCTCCAGCGCCTGCGTGATGCTGAAGCCGGCCTTCAGGGCGCTGCTCATGGAGATGAGGGCGTCCTCCAGCTGTTCGTTGAACTTCGCCAGGCGCTGCTTTTTCAGCATCCTGAGATAAAAGCGCGGAAGCAGGAACGCCACGACCGCCGAGATCGAACCGATCGCGACGGTGCGGATCCAGTTCACCTCGCTCGACAGAAACGAGCTGAGGCCGCCGAAGAGGATGAACGACACGGCGGCAAGCGCGATGCTCAGGTCCAGGATCCGGTTCACGGGCAGCTGGAGCAGGACGTCGTCCAGCTCGACCGCGGTCTCCGCCAGGAAGCGTTCCCTGTAGCGGGCGGACGTGTACGCCGTGAACTCCACGATCACGAACGTGCCGAAGAGCGCGCACAGCCCGGCGCACACCGAAGCCAGCAGGTACAGGTGTTCCGAGATGAATCCCATGTCACGCGCCTCCCCTCATGCCGGGCTTCTTCGGCGGGGTGAACATGGAAATGTCCAGGTCGAGGTTCGCGCGGCGGATGTCCTCGATGAAGGTCGGGATCGCCCCGGTCGGCTCGAAATGGCCGAGCAGGCGGCCGTCCTCGCTCCAGCCGTCCTGGCGGAACGTGAAGAGGTCCTGCATCGTGATGATGTCGCCTTCCATCTTGGTGATCTCGCTCACGCAGACCACCTTGCGGCTGCCGTCCTTCTCGCGGTTGATCTGGACGATGATGGAAATGGCGGACGCGATCTGCTCGCGGATGGCGCGCAGGGGCAGGTCGAACCCCGCCATCAGGACGAGCGTTTCGAGGCGCGCGAGGGCGTCGCGCGGGGAATTTGCGTGGATGGTGGTCAGGGAACCGTCGTGGCCGGTGTTCATCGCCTGCAGCATGTCGAGCGCTTCGCCGCCGCGGCATTCGCCGATGACGATGCGGTCGGGGCGCATGCGCAGGGAGTTGCGGACCAGGTCGCGGATCGTGACCTCGCCCTTGCCTTCGATGTTGGCGGGGCGGGATTCCAGGCGGACGAGGTGTTCCTGCCTCAGCTGGAGTTCGGCGGCGTCCTCGATCGTGATGATGCGTTCCTGCGCCGGCAGATAGCCGCTCAGGATGTTCAGCAACGTCGTCTTGCCGCTGCCGGTGCCGCCGGAAATGAGGATGTTCTTGCGTATCTTCACGCAGACGTCCAGGAAATGCGCGATCTCGGCGGTGATCGAGCCGTAGGAGATCAGGTTTTCCACGGTGAGGGGCGTCTTGGCAAATTTACGGATGGTGATCGACGGGCCGACCAGGGAAAGCGGCGGGATGATGGCGTTCACGCGGGAGCCGTCCTTGAGGCGGGCGTCCACCATGGGCGAACTCTCGTCGATGCGGCGTCCGAGCGGGGACACGATGCGTTCGATGGCGGCGAGCACCTGGTGGTCGTCGGCGAACGCGGTGTCGGTCTTGTAGAGGATGCCCTTGTGTTCGACGTAGACGTTGTCCGGGCCGTTGACCATGATCTCGGTGATGTCGTCGCGAGAGATGAGGTCTTCCAGCGGGCCGAGCCCGATCGCCTCATGGAAAAGCTCGTTCTCGATCTTCTCCTGCGTCACGCCTTCCGGCAGCGGGATGGAGAGCTCGTTCAGGATCTCGTGGATGGTCGTGCGCGCCTTCTCCTCCAGGTCGTTCTCCGAAACGCCGCTGAGCGCGAGGCGCTTCATGTTCAGGCGGATCAGCAGTTCGCTGTGCGCCTGCTTCTTGATCTCCTGCACGAGGGGGCGCGCCGACATCGGGATGCCGCTGACCGCGAGAATGCGGCTTTTGAACTGCGGCTCGGAATCGGCGGGGAACGGAGCCCCGGACGGCGCGGACACGGCCTGCACGGGGATGGACCGGGAACGCGGCGCGCCGACGATGATATGGACGGACCCGATCTCGATGTCGCTGCCGGCGGGCACGTCCACGAAATCGCGTCCGATGCGCTGTCCGTTCAGGTAGGTGCCGTTGGAACTGCCGAGATCGGCGACGCGGAGCGAGGATTCCAGCGCCTGAAGCACGCAATGGAGCTTCGAGACGCCGACGAACGGCAGCTGGATCGGCACGGCTTCCGACGAGCCGACCTGGTATTGTCCCGGCGGGATGCTCAGCGGGGAATCCGGCTCTCCGGGCATTTTCAAAGTGACTTCGACCATGGATGACTCCTTGCCCGGATCAGTATCCCGCCGATCTCTTGAGCAGCTGTTCGCGTTCGGCGGTGTAGTCCTTGATATGCTGCTGGAGGTAGGCCCAGTCGACGCTCTGGACGTCCGTCGTGATGTTCGGGTCCTCGTAGCTGCGCAGCGACAGCGTCAGCGACCCTTTCTGCTGGGCGAAAATGATCATCTCGACCTCCTTCGGGGTCAGCTCGAGCGTGACCGTGCTGTAGGAACGCCCCGCCGCGGAGGCTCCCTGCGCGCCGTTCTGCTGGGCGTAGCCGATGTCCGCGCCGGTGGCAAGCACCTTCACGCGCTGGAGGATCGTCATCGTGACCGTGTCGAGCGAGGAGTCGCCCTTGGCGTCCGGGAACCGGAACGTGCCGATCACGTCGACGAAGTTGTTGGGGCGGATGAGGCCGGAGACCGAGGTCACGGAGCTGACGGGGATCGAGACCGCGCGCCAGCCGGAACGCGTCTGCGCGGGAAGCCCGGTGTTCACCTTCGTGAAGACCTCCCTGAAGTCGCGCCAGGTGAGGATGTCGCCCTTTCTCACCATGGAGCGCACGGGCGACCCGATCACGTCGCCCCGGCGGTCCCACGGGATCTCGAACGTGTTCGCCGCGGCGTTGGCGAACCGCATGGCCTCGTACATCTCGATGTCCGATTCCATGAGCTTGTCGCCCTCCGCCATATCGGTCTTCATCCTGATGAGGCGGACCCGGACCGCGCTGTTCATGATCTTGCTGCGTTCCTGTTTGATCTGCTGGTAGGTGAAGATAAACGCCAGCACGCCGAAAAACACCGCCGCCAGCATCAGAATTTTTTGTCTCATGGATCGGGTCTCCTGTTGGAACTTGTGTTCAGGGGGAATGGGCGGAGCCGGGCCGCCCGCGTTTTTTTGAACCGGCGGTTATTTGTCGACGAGCGCGAACGCCATGGAAAGCTCCGTGACCACGGCGCCGCCCACGGACAACAGGCCGGTCCCTTTGCCGAACCTGCGGGTCGGGACGGGCATTTCCACGGTAATGACAAGCTGGTCGCCGGGGAAGACCGGCGCCTTGAACTCGGCGGATTCGATGCCCATGAAGAACGCGAGCTTGCCCTTGTTCGCCTCGTTCCCCAGGATGAGGACCGCCCCCGCCTGCGCGATGATCTCCGGCTGGATCGAATTCGACAGCGTCATGTAGCCGTCGGAATAGGTGCGGATCAGGGGATCGCAGCTGCCGAGGTTCTTCACCGCCGTCACCCGGGTCTCCTCGAGGTTCGTCACGTAATCGACGTACAGGAACGGGTAGCGGTGCGGGATCAGGTCCATGATGCCGGAAACGTCCTTCGGGGCGTCGTCGGTCTTGTCGAGCGGCCCGAACGCCGGAGGCTCGGGAAGGGACGCCGCGCGTTCGCGCACCGCCATCACCATGTCGGCCTGGCAGGCGAGCCCGCCGTTGTTCTTCACGGTCGCGCTGAGCTTGGCTTCGCCGTCCGCGAGCTCCGTGACCGAAATCTCGACCAGCATGCGGTCGCCGGGCGTGTTCGGACGGCGGAATTTCACGTTGCGGATGCTCTTCACGTAGACGTCGAGCGTGCCCTGCGGATCAAGGCGTTCCCGGACCGCGAGCTCGGCGAGCTGGGCGATCGCCTCGACCTGAAGCACGCCGGGGAGGATCGGATGCCCGGGGAAATGCCCCTGGAAGCAGTGGTCGCCGATGGTGAGGTTGCGCCAGCCGGCGAGATGGTTTTCGTCGATGACCTTCACGCGGTCGAGCATGAGGTTGTCGGAGCGGACGGGCAGGATCGAGAGGAGATCGCGGGCGGAAAGGATCGTGTCGGGTTTCATGGTCTGTTTCCTTTTTTTACTTGGCGGCCGCGGCCGCGGCTTCCTGTTCCAGCATGAGCGCTGCGAGTTTGCAGTGGGTCGGATGCCCGGACTTGACCGACATGACGTGCGCGTGGACGCGCTTGCCGACCAGGTACAGGTCCCCGATCATGTCCATGATCTTGTGGCGGACCAGCTCGTTGGGGTAGCGCAGGCCGTCCTTGCAGATCAGCGCGCCGTCGTGCAGGATGATGGCGTTGTCGAGGCTGCCGCCCTTGGCGAGCCCGGCGGCGATGACCTGTTCCAGCTCCTTGTACGGGCAGAAGGTGCGCGCGCCCTCGAGCTCCTTCCGGAACGTTTCGGTCGTGACCTGGCAGCTGAAGAACTGCGTGTCGAGGTCGCTGTAGCCGAACTGCGTGGTGAACGAGATCCGCAGGTCGTCGGCGGGCAGCAGCGCGAGCATCGCGGAGCCTTCCTCGAACACGATCGGGGCTTTCGCCGTCCAGAAATGCGCCTCGGCGTCCTGTTCCTGGATGCCCGCCTCGAGGATCCCCTCGAAATACGGCTTCGCGCTGCCGTCGGCGATCGGGGGCTCCGGGCCGTCCATCTCGATGACGGCGTTGTCGACGCACGCGGCGTGCAGGGAGGACATGATGTGCTCCACGGTCACGACGAACGCGCCGGTCGTGCGGGACGCGATGGTGGTCGCGCGGCGCACGTCGACCACGTTCCGGGCGTTTGCCAGGACCTCGGGCGCTCCGGGCATGTCGATGCGGCGGAACACGATCCCGGTGTCAGGGGGTGCGGGTAGGATGCGGAGTGTGGCGCGGGCGCCCGTGTGAAGCGCGATGCCTTTGACGACGGCCGGGCCTTTGACGGTATTCTGTTTCGGCATGGTTTTTCTCAAAATCTCATGGTTAGTTACGGAAAAAAACTTTTTTCTCTGTAATTTAGCTCTTTTTCGCGTGATTACCAGTCGAAATGGCGTTATATTATAAAGAAAACTCTGTTTTTTTCCTTTTTTCCGCCTTTTTCGGAGATTTTCCGCCATGAACCACCGACATCGCATCATCATCCTGCTCGGCCCGACAGCCTGCGGCAAGACCTCGTTCGGCGTCGCCCTCGCCGCACGCATCCGCGCCGCGATCCTCAGCGCCGATTCCCGCCAGATCTACCGCGGGCTCGACATCGGGACCGGCAAGGACCTCGCGGAATACGCCCCGCCCGGACAGCCCGCCGTCCCGTACAAGCTCATCGACATCCTGCCGCCGGACGCCGAATACTCCCTCGCCGAGTATCTGCGCGACGCCGCGGCGGCGGTGAACGAAGCCGAGGCGGACGGACTTGTCCCGCTTTTCGTCGGCGGCACCGCCCTCTACCTGCATGGCATGGTGTTCTCGTACCACCTCGCGCCGGGCGCGCCCGTGCCCGAATTCCGCGCCTATCTGCGAAGCCTCGACACCGCCGCGCTCCGCAGGCTCCTGCTCGAACTCGATCCGGAGAGCGCCGTGCCCGCGAACGAGCCCGACAACCGCATCCGCCTCATCCGCGCCATTGAACTCGCACGCGCCGCAAACGACAACGTACTGCCGAACGACCTGGAACGCCCCTTCCCGCCGTCCGACTTTCTCGTGCTCGGACTCTACCGGACGAGGTCGGAGACGCGCGCCCGGATCCTGCAGCGGCTGGACGAACGCCTCGCGCACGGCATGGTCGAGGAGGCGGAGCGTCTCCACGCGGAGGGCATGAACTGGGAGAAAATGGAGTTCCTCGGCCTCGAATACCGCTATCTCGCGCGCTATCTGCAGGGACGGCTCACGATGGAGGAGATGCACGACCAGCTTTACGCGAAGATCTGCCAGTTCGCCAAACGCCAGGACTCCTGGTTCCGCAAATTCGAGAACGACGGCTGCCCGATCCACTGGCTCCGTCCCGACCGGCTCGACGACGCCGAAACGCTCTGCCGCGACTTCCTCGCCGGGCGCCCGCTCCCCGCGCCGGATTTCCGTCTCGCCGACTGCAAATACCCGGTTCATCCCGAGGCGGATTCAGGCGGAAACGGAAAAAAGGTGGGATGAAGCGGAAAAAAATGGTTGACAATCGGTTTTCCTGTGATATATTTATAGGATAAGTGTCTTTATAACGCAAAACCCGCAAGGGCGCCGCTGAAAAGAGGCGTCCGCAACCAATGGAGATTTATTATGTCCGGTCACAGTAAATGGGCAAATATCAAGCACAAAAAAGAGGCAACCGACAAGAAGAAAGGCCAGGCGTTCTCTCGTCTCGCCAAGGAAATCATGGTTGCCACCAAGCAGGGCGGCAAGGATCCCGCGTCCAATATTAAGCTCCGCATGGCCCTCGCCTCCGCAAAAGCCAGCAACATGCCCCGCGAGAACATCGAACGCGCCATCAAGAAGGGCGCGGGCGAACTCGGCGACGTCGCATACGAAGAAATCACCTACGAAGGATACGGCCCCGCCGGCACCGCGTTCGTCGTGGAGTGCCTCACCGAAAACCGCAACCGCACCATCGGCGACGTCCGCATGACGTTCGACCGCAACGGCGGCAACCTGGCGGCGAGCGGCGCCGTGTCCTGGATGTTCCAGCGCAAGGCGCACTTCATCATCGAAGGCGAAAACGCCGACGAGGACAAGCTGATGGAACTTACGCTCGAAGCGGGCGCGGAAGACATCACCGCGG
This sequence comes from uncultured bacterium, assembly GCA_902780135.1. Taxonomy (GTDB): domain Bacteria; phylum Verrucomicrobiota; class Lentisphaeria; order Victivallales; family UBA1829; genus UBA1732. The sequence continues at coordinate 73,667 of CACZEK010000010.1, read as the reverse complement.
AAGACGGCATCGCCGAAATCTGGGCTGCCCCGGAAGCCTTCGCCGACATCGCCAAGGTCCTCGAAGACGCCGGCATCGAATGCTCCGAAGCCAAGATCACCCGCAAGCCGGAAAACACCGTCGGCATCAACGACCTCTCCAAGGCGCAGCAGGTCCTCCGCCTCGTCGAACGCCTCGAAGAGCTCGACGACGTCCAGGCCGTCTACTCCAACGAAAACATCGCCAGCGAAGTCCTCGACGAGATCGACGCCCAGGGCTGACACGCTGCTTCGTTCCCCGCACGGAGGGCGTCCCGGATGATCATCATCGGCATAGACACCGCCATCCGGAAAACCGGATACGGCGTGATCGACATGCGGACCGGCGGTTCGATCCGAATCCTGGACTGCGGCCTGATCCGCAACGCGCCCGCCCTGCCCCACAGCGAATGTCTCAGGCGTCTCGCCGGAGGCATTCGCGAACTTGTTTCTTCGTTCAAGCCCGAGGCCGCCGCCATCGAATCGGCGTTCGTCTCCCGGAACGTGAAGACCGCCATGATCCTGAGCCTCGCCCGCGGCGCGGTCATCACCGCCCTCGCCGAATGCTCCGTCCCGGCGTTCGAATACTCCCCGAAGAGCGCCAAGCGCGCCGCGACCGGGCTCGGCGAAGCGGACAAAAGCCAGGTCGCCGCGATCATGGCGAACCTCGGCGGACTTGACATCTCGCAAATCCCGGACGACGCCACCGACGCCCTCGCGCTCGCCTACTGCCACGGCAACCTGGTCCTGCGCGCCGGCAGCGGCATCGTCAGGCAACCTCAACCCATCTGATCTCACGGAAGGCATGTTATGATTCTTACAAAATACGGCAAGAAGGAATGGGGGATGGCGCTCGCCATCTTCCTCGGCGTTTTCGTGATCTGCGCAGCAACCGTGTTTCTCAACATCCTGCCGCCCGGCGTCGCCGGCGCGGTCACAGCCTTCGCCGCGCTCGCGTGCTTCGCCGCCTGCGCGTTCTTCCGCGATCCGCACAGGACGATCGCCGCCGACCCGTCCGCCATCGTGTCGCCCGCAGACGGCGTGATCAGGGACGTGGAGCTCATCAAGTCCGAGACGCTCGAAAACGACGACCTCCGCCGCCTCTTCCACGACAAGGACATCCTCCGCATCGGCATCTTCCTCTCCGTCTTCAACGTGCACATCAACCGCGCGCCGTGGGACATGAAGGTCGAGTTCAAGTTCTACAAGCCGGGCAAATACCTCGACGCCCGCGACCCGGACGCCGGGAGAGTCAACGAATCCATGCTCGTCGGCGGCACCTGCCCGTTCGAGGGCGAGACGTTCCCCATCGCCGTCCGCCAGGTCTCCGGCGCGATCGCCCGCCGCATCGTCTGCCCGGTCAACCCCGGCGAATCCTACGCCCGCGGCCAGCGCTACGGCATGATCAAGTTCGGCTCCCGCACGGAGCTCTACATCCCCGCCGGAATGGGCATCGACGTGGCGGTGAACGTGGGCGAACCCGTCCGCGCCGGGTCCTCCATCCTCGCGTTCGTCCGCCCCGAGGCGAAGGCGAAACTTCACGCGCTCGCCGAAGAAGCCGCCGCAAAGGTCCTGTGATGAACACCGAAAACGAACCGGAACGCACCGTGCCGCCTTCGCGGAAGCTGCAGCAGTGGCTGCAGTTCGTCCCGAACACCCTCACGCTCTGCAATTCCCTCTGCGGATACGCCGCCATCCTCGTCACCCTCCAGGCGTACAAGCACGTCGACGACCAGCGCGCCATGGCGACGATCTTCGCCTGGAGCGCCGGGCTCATCCTGTTCGCCATGGTCTTCGACATGTTCGACGGCTTCACCGCGCGCCTCCTGCACGCCTCCAGCCTCCACGGCATCCAGATGGACTCCCTCGCCGACATGACCACGTTCGGCGTCGCACCCGCCACCCTCGTCGCCGTCATGGCGCACAACATGCGCCACATCGAGCGCGCGGGCGAATTCGTCCCCATCTGCATGCTCTGCGGCATCTACCTCGGCTGCGCCGCCCTCCGCCTCGCCACATACAACGTCCACGCCATGTACGAGAAGAAGAGCAGCGACGTCTTCACCGGCCTGCCCTCCCCCGGCGCCGCCGCCGCGCTCTGCACCATCATCCTCTTCGCCGCCACGGAAAAGGGCAGCAACACCCTCCGCGAATACTTCCGCTATCTGCCCACCTACGCCATGATCCTCGGCTTCCTGATGGTCAGCCAGGTCCCGTACCTGCATTTCGGCAAATACCTCGCCTCCGCCAAGTACCACCCGAAACGCGCCGTCCTCATCGGCATCCTGCTCCTCGTCTGGCTCGTTTCCTCCTTCCTCGTGAATCCGTTCCTCTTCCCCTTCCTCCTCGTGAACATCTACGTCGTCTGGGGCCTGATCGCCTATTTCGCGCTGAAGACAGGATTCGTGAAGCATACGCATCCGCTCGTGGCGGAACCCGACCGGGACGCGAACGAAGACGGAGAGCGCAAGCCATGAACATCCTCATCACGGGCGGAGCCGGGTTCATCGGGTCCCATCTCGCCGAATCCTGGCTGAAGGACGGACACAGCGTCTCCATCATCGACGACCTTTCCACGGGCTCGCCCGACAATCTGAAGCATCTCCCGCACCGGGACCGCGTCGAGTTCGTGAAGGGCAACGTGATCTCGTCCCGCGCGCTCCCCCGGCTCGTCGAAAAAGCCGACGTCGTCTACCATCTGGCGGCGGCGGTCGGCGTCGAACTGGTCGTACACGACCCCATCCGCACGATCGAGACCAACGTCTCCGGCACCAGCCGCATCCTGAAGCTCGCCGACAAGCTCGGCGGACGCCGCGTCTTCGTCGCGTCCACCAGCGAAGTCTACGGCAAATCCGCCGCCGTGCCGTTCCACGAGACCGACGACCTCATCATCGGCCCCTCCACGCATTCCCGCTGGAGCTACGCCTGCAGCAAGCTCATCGACGAGTTCCTGCTCATGGCGTACCACCGCTCGAAAAAACTCCCCGGCACCGTCACGCGCTTCTTCAACACGGTCGGCCCGCGCCAGACCGGGCGCTACGGCATGGTCATCCCGCGCTTCGTCTCCGCCGCGCTTCAGGGCAAGCCGCTCCGCGTCTTCGGCACCGGCGAACAGACCCGCTGTTTCTGCCACGTGGCGGACACGGTCCGCGCGCTCCGGCTGCTCCCCGACTGTGAGGCGTCGTTCGGCGAGATCCTGAACATCGGCAGCACGAACCGCATCACGATCCGCCGGCTCGCGGAGACGGTCATCGAACAGCTTCACAGCAAGTCGAAGATCGAGGTCGTTTCCTACGACAAGGCGTACGAACCGGGCTTCGAGGACATGCTCCACCGCGCCCCGGACTGCACCAAGATCGGACGCATCTGCGGCTGGAAGGCGGAACTCCCGCTCGACCGCATCATCGCCGACGTCGCCGCGCAGATGCGCGCAAACTGAACGCCGGGAATAAAACACCGGAAAAACTGACAGGCACTATAAGCCTCTTTTTCCCATCCGTCCACCCTTTTCTCCCGCGCAAATACTATTTTACACGCGGGACTCGAATCCGATCCGCGGGTCGGCGATCACGTACAGGATGTCCGACAGCAGGATGCCGGCGAGCGTAAGGAATCCGCTGAACGCGAAAAGCGTCATCATCAGCGGGATGTCGCGGCTGCTGAGCGCGAGCATGGAAAGCGCGCCCATGCCGGGGATGTTGAAGATGTATTCGATCAGGATGCTGCCGGACACCAGCCCGGGCAGGATGCCCGCGAAGAGCGTGATCATGATGATGAGGGCGTTGCGGAACGCGTGGACGTAGATGACATCCTTTTCCGGAAGCCCCTTCGCGCGCGCCGTGCGGATGTATTCCTGGCGGATCACGTCGAGCATGCCCGCCCGCGTGAAGCGCGCGATGCCGGCGAAGGACGCGTAGCTGAGGCAGAAGACGGGGAGGACGTAGTGCAGCGCGGTCATCCACATGATCTTCCACGAGCTCATCCCCTGCGTGATGTCGGGCGTCAGGCCCTTCAGCGGGAAGACCGGCACGAGGCCGCCCACGCACAGCGTCGCCTGGAGCAGCAGCGCCACGGAGATCGCCGGCAGGGAGTACAGGAAGAACAGGAACAGCGTCGTGGTCTTGTCGAACACCGTGTCATGCCGGACGGCGGTCTGGATGCCGATCGGGATGGACAGGATGTAGGTGACGAGGATCGCGAAGAGATTGAGCCGGATCGTGATGGGAAGGCGTTCGAGGACCAGTTCGGTCACGGGCCGCCCCTTGTCGACCGCGACGGACGCCCCCAGGTCGCCGTGGCAGGCGTCCCAGATCCACAGACCGAACCCGACGATGATCGGTTTGTCGAGGTGGAGTTTCTGCTCGATGATCTTGTTGCGCCCCAGGTCGGTCTTGTCGCTCGACATGGAGCCCGCGGCGTTCTTGCCGCCGCCGTCGGCGGAGAGGAACGTGCTTTTGGACGGATCGCCGGGGGCGAGGCGCACGAGGGCATAGCTCGCCAGCAGGATCACGAAGAGCGTGAAGAAGCCGAGGCCGAGGCGTTTGACCAGATATGTCCAGAATTGTCCCTTCATGCGCGGGCGGATGTCCTTTCCGGTGCGGATTGCGGTTTACAGAACCAATAACAAATGCGCTTTACAAATTTACCTCATTTTTCCGCGAATGCAAATCCGCGCCCGAAAAAAACGCGCAAAACATGCACTTTTCCCGATTCCGGCTTGATTTTCGCCGTCCCCGGATGTATTATATTACCAGCCAAATCAACGTCGTCAACCCGTGCGGGGATCGTCCAACATGGTCTTCATTCTGCTTCTTTCCGCGCTCTTTCTGCTTGCGTTCGTCTTTGTGGACCTGTCGCATGAGGTCGTGAAAAGACGCATCCGCCGCATCAGCGCGAAAAAACTGGACGACCCCTGCCCCCGCGAACTCGACTATCCTTTTTTCAGGCTCCCCGGAACCGGCTCCAGCTATGCGCCGTGGCGGCGCTACAGCCGCAGGGAAATGCAGATCGCGGACCGCGACGACCTCATCCGGCGCATCGCGCCCGATCTTTTCGACAAATTCATCCTCCAGGAACGCATCCTGCGCCTGCTGTTCGGGATGACCTTCTTCGTGCTCGCCGCGGACGTGCTCGCCGTGGCGGTGCATCTGATCCGGCACTGGCGCTGAGCCGCGCCGTCTCCGCCTCAGACCGATGCCGCGAGCTGAAGCCCCTTGAGGTAGCGGCCCTCAGGAAACGAGGTCAGGACCGGATGGTCCGGCCCCTGGGAAAGCCAGCGCACCGTGCGCAGAGGACGGCGCGCGTCCGACGCCGCGGAATCCACGATCTTCGCGAAAAGGGCGTCGTCGATCGCGCCGGAACAGGAGAACGTGAACAGCTGGCCGCCCGGATTGAGGAGCTTGACCGCGAGGAGATTGATGTCCTTGTAGGCGCGGGCGGCGCGTTCCCTCTGCGACACGGTCTCCGCGAACTTCGGCGGGTCCAGCACGATCAGGTCGAAGCTCTTCCGCGCGTCGCGGCAGCTCCGCAGGAACTGGAAGACGTCCGCCTCCTTCGTCTCGAACGCGTCCGGCGAAAAACCGTTCAGCTCCGCCAGCTCGCGCGCGCACACCAGCGCGGGCTCGGAGGAATCCACGTTCAGCACGTGCTTCGCCCCGCCTTTCAGCGCGGAAAGCCCGAATCCGCCCGTATACGAGAAACAGTTCAGCACGCTCTCCGCTCCGGCGGCGCATTCCGCCACCAGACGGCGGTTGTCGCGCTGGTCGAGGTAGAACCCGGTCTTGTGCCCCGCCAGGTAGTCCGCGCGGTACCGGATGCCGTTCTCCGTGAACTCCAGCACGTCCGGCAGAGGCTCCCCGGCGAGATGCCCGGTCCGGGACGGCAGGCCGTCCTTCGCGCGGCTGTCGACGTCCGACCGCTCGTACACGCCCTTCGCGTAGTCCAGCAGCAGCGCGCCGATCAGCTCGCGGTGGCGTTCCATGCCCGCGCCCGTGATCTGGCAGACGGCGTATTCGCCGAAAACGTCGGCGATCAGCCCGGGGAGTCCGTCCGATTCCGCGCAGACCAGGCGGTACGCGTCCGGCAGGCGGCCGTGGAACACGGTCTTCCGCAATTCGAACGCCGACGCCAGGCGTTTCCTGAAAAACGCCTCGTCGACCGCCTCGGATTCCGTGAAATTCCAGAGCTTCACCGGGATATGCGACTCGGCGGCATACGCGCCGTGCGCCAGGAACTCGCCGCGCGCGCCGCGGACTTCGACCGTCTCGCCGGGTCCGGGATCGCCCGCGACCTCGCGGATCGCGCCGGAAAAGATCCATGGGTGACGCCGCAGGACGGATTTTTCGCGGCCTTCTTTCAGGATGACGGCATTCATGATCGGGAAACCTCGCCGGAGTTCAAAGCATGTTCAAAACGCGGAATTCGGAACAAAAAGAAAGAGCGGATCCCGGAGAACCCGCCCTCGGAAAACAGGATCAGTAGCGGACCAGCATGGAGCCCCACGCCAGGCCGCCGCCGAACGACGTGAACAGCACCAGGTCGCCGCGTTTGATGCGGCCCGAACGGCACGCTTCGTCGAGCGCGATGCCGATCGAGGCGGAACTGGTGTTGCCGTACCGCTGGATGTTGCAGAAGAGGCGGTCCTCGCCGACGCCGAGGCGTTTCGCCACGGCGTCGATGATGCGGAGGTTCGCCTGATGCGGGATCACCAGCGCGAGCCGGTCGACCGTCACGCCCGCCTGCGCCAGCACTTCTTCGCTGGAGGAGACCATGGCGTTCACGGCGAGCTTGAACGTCTCGCGGCCTTCCATGTAGATGAAATGGTTGCGCCCCCAGACCGATTCATGGCTGGCGGGCATGTGGCTGCCGCCCGCGGGGATCCGCAGGACGTCGGTGTAGCCGCCGTCGGCATGAAGCGAACTGGCGAGGATGCTGTCCGGGGCGTCGGCCCCGTCGTTCTGAAGCAGCGCGCACCCGGCGCCGTCACCGAAGAGGATGCAGGTGTTGCGGTCGGTCCAGTCCACGATCACGGAGAGCTTGTCGGAGCCGCAGACCAGGACGTTGCGGTATTTCTTCGGGAAGGAGCGCATGAGGGAGAACCCGACCTCGAGGGAGGAGACGAATCCGGCGCACGCGGCGGAGAGGTCGAAGCAGAACGCCTGCCTGCACTGGAAATGGTGCTGGACCAGCGCGGCGGTGTTCGGGAAGATGTAGTCCGGGGAAATCGTGGCGACCACGATCGCGTCGATGTCGCGTCCGTCGACGCCTGCCGCGGCCAGGGCTTTTTCCGCCGCGCGGATCGCCATGGTGGACGCGGTTTCGTCCGCGGCGGCGATGCGGCGCTCTTCGATGCCGGTACGCGTGCGGATCCACTCGTCGTTGGTGTCGACCAGCTTCTCAATATCGGCATTTGTCCGTATTTTTTCAGGGAGGTAGGAGCCCGTCCCTGCAATGCGAATACCCATGTTGTCGTCCTTCGATTGCCGTTCGGCGCAGGTGTTGATTCCGGTTTCGTCCGGCCGCCGCCGCGAACAAGGCTCCGCGGGCGCACGGAACAGACGATCACCCCATAATATATCACGTGTTTGCGGTTTTTCAAGCGTTTTTTGTCAGCAGAGGAAAACAATGTGTCTTTCCGCAAAAAAACACGCCTTTTTTCGCCTTTTTTCCAATAATCCGCTTGACAAATCGGGCGATAATGGTATCTTACATGTAGTAAAGCACACCCCCTCACCCCCCCGTTCACACACTAAACTTTTCAGGAGTAACACCATGAAACGTTCTTTCTTTGCCATGCTCGCGGCAGGCGCATTCCTCGCGCTCTCCGCGGCGCAGGTCCCGGCGCAGGACAGCGACGCCGACCTGCTCAAGAACCTTAAACCCGCCAAATACGTCATCCTGTTCATCGGCGACGGCATGTCCCTGCCCCAGCGCATGATGGCGGAAGAGTTCAGCCGTTCCACCATGGGCAAGGGCCTCACCATCAACTCCATGCCCGTGCAGGGCTACTCCAAGACCAGCTCGCTCAGCAACTTCATCACCGACTCCGCCGCCAGCGGAACCGCCATCGCCTGCGGCGAAAAGACCAACAACGGACGCATCGGCATGGACGCCGAGGGCAAGCGCAAGCTCGAATCCGTCGCGGAAGTCGCCAAGAAGAACGGCCGCGCGGTCGGCATCCTCACCAGCATCACCATCAACCACGCCACCCCGGCATCCTTCTACGCCCACAACGAGAGCCGCGACAACTACTACGACATCGGCATCGACCTCATCAAGTCCGATTTCGACTATTTCGGCGGCGGCGGCCTCCAGGGCAACCGGGGCGGCGACAACGACATCTACAAGCTCGCCGAGAAGGAAGGCTACACCGTCGCCTACAAGGATGAAGTCCGCAAAGTCGACCTGAAGAAAGCCGACAAGCTCTTCGTCCGCGAACACAACGGCGCCCTCCCCAACGCCATCGACAAGCCCGCGGACGAATGGGGCCTCGCCGAATACACCCAGCAGTGCATCGACTTCCTCATGACGAAGAACAAGCCGTTCTTCATCATGGTCGAAGGCGGCAACATCGACCACCACGGACATGCCAACGACGCCGGCGCCAGCCTCCGCGAAACCATGGAAATGGACCGCGCCGTCACCGTCATCATGGACTTCGCAAAGAAGCATCCGAAAGACACGCTCGTCGTCGTCACCGGCGACCACGAGACCGGCGGCCTGACCCTCGGCTTCGCGAACACCCAGTATGAATCCTCCATCTACCTGCTCGGCAACCAGAAGTGCTCCAGCGACGAGTTCAAGAACAGAGTCAACCGGTTCGCCGACAGCATCCTCGGCCCCAGACAGTTCGGCGGCTTCCCCGGCAGACCGGGCAGCCAGCAGGCCCAGAACAACCAGCAGGCCCAGAACAACCAGGAGAACAAGGAAGAGAAGACCATCAAGTTCGACGACATCAAGCCGCTCATCACCGAGAACTTCGGCCTGATCTTCGACAAGTACCCCGGAGCGAAGGAACCGGAAGGCGCGGCAAAGACCGCCGACGCGAAGCCCGCTGAGGAAGCCAAGGTCAGCCTCCGCTCGAAGGACGACGAGGCGCGCAGAAAACTCACGCTCGTCCTCACCAAGTCCGAACAGGACCGCATCGAAGAGGCGTTCAACAGGCAGTTCCCGAACGGCAAGCGCGCGGGCGGTTTCGGCGGCGGCGGCGACGCCGTGGCGAACACCGTGGTCGCGATCTTCGACAACAAATGCTCCGTCGGCTGGACCAGCGGCGCGCACACCGCCCTCCCCGTGGACACCAGCTCCTACGGCGTGAACTCCAACATCTTCGGCGGCATGTACGAGAACTCCGACGTCGCCAAAAGACTCAAAGCGGTCATCTCCGTCCCCGTGAAATGATCTGATCCCGCATCATCATTTTCCATGTTCAAGCATTGGAAAATATCCAGACGCGACGCAGTCATGGTGGTCGTTTTCCTCCTTGCCTGCGCCGCGCTTTGGTTCCTCGACATCCTCCACACCGCCCCGCCCCCGGAGGGCGTCAAGTGCAAGGCGCGCATCCTCTCCGTCGACAACAGCAACATCTTCACGATCGGCCTGCTGAGGAAGGGCGAGCAGCGCGTCCGCATGAAAATCCTCTCCGGCCCGTTCAAGGGACGCGAGTTCGACGGGTCGAACATCATCCGCGCCAACATGGAGCTGGACAAGGTGTTCGAGCCGGGCGACATCGCGCTCGCCGCCATCCCGTACGACGCCGACGAAAGCTTCACTGTCATCGCGCAGGACCACTACCGCATCGGGTACGCGCTCCTGCTCTTCGGGCTCTTCGCCCTGCTCCTGCTCGTCTTCGGCGGCATCACCGGGTTCAACGCCCTGCTCTCCTTCGTCTTCAGCTGCCTCGTCATCTGGAAGCTCGTCATCCCGCTCTCCCTGAAAGGAGGAAACGTGCTGCTGATCACGTTCGCCGCGGTCACGCTGCTCAGCGCGGTCATCATCTTCCTGGTCGCCGGCATGACCCGGAAAGGCGTCACGGCGTTCTTCGGCGCGATCCTCGGCGTGCTCGCCAGCTGCGGCATGGCGTACGTCTTCACGAAGCTCTTCAAGATCAGCGGCGGCATGATGCCCTACTCCCAGACGCTCCTCTACTCCGGCTACGAATTCCTCAGCCTCCCGGACATCTACATCGGCGCGATCTTCCTCTCCAGTTCCGGCGCGGTCATGGACCTCGCCATGGACGTTTCCGCAGGGATGGTCGAAATCCTCCACAAACGCCCGGACATCCCGCGCCGCGAGCTGATCGGCTCCGGTCTGAACATGGGCCGCAGCGTGGTCGGCACCATGACCACGACGCTGCTCCTGGCGTATTCCGGCGGCTATCTCACGCTTATGATGACGTTCGCCGCGCAGGGCATCGGCCCGCTCGACTTCATCAACAACCCCTACGTCGCGTCCGAGGCGGTCAAGACGCTCGTCGGAAGTTTCGGGCTCGTCCTCGTCGCCCCGTTCACGGCGTTCGTCGGCGGATTCATCATCCCGCACAAGGCAAAACAGGCTGAGCCGGAACAGAAGCCGGAACAGAAGCCGGAACAGAAGCCGGAAGAAACGGCGGAAGCCTGATCCTCCCGCCGTCTCCCGTTCCGTCTCCCGTCTCCGACGTTCCGTTTTTTTTCTGCCGCCTTTTCCGGCATTTCCGACGCATTTTCATCCGCATTTCCCCCTTTTTTCTATAAAAACAGCGGAAAACACGAAAAAAAATGCGTTTTCCGGTTGTTTTCCTCCAAATCGGCGTTATATTGTTTCCTTTACAAGGAACTCATGCCATGCCAGACCAGAACATCCTCATTTACGACTCCACGCTTCGCGACGGCGCCCAGGGAGAACATGTCTCGTTCTCGAAGGACGACAAGCTCCGCATCGCCGAAAAACTGGACGAACTCGGCGTGGCATACATAGAAGGCGGCTGGCCGGCATCCAATCCGCGCGATGCCGAATTCTTCCGCGAGGCGACTTCGCACACGTTCAAATACGCGAAGCTCTGCGCCTTCGGCTGCACGCGCCGCAAAGACCTCGCCGCCGAAAACGACCCCCAGCTGCGCGCCCTGCTCGATTCCGGCGCGCCCGTCTGCACCATCGTCGGCAAGACGCCCGCCTCGCAGGTCCGCGAGATCCTGAACGTCTCCGAAGACGACAACCTCGCCATGATCCGCGAATCCTGCCGGTTCCTCGCCGACGCCGGACGCGAGGTCCTCTTCGACGCCGAACACTTCTTCGACGCCTGGCAGGAGGACCGCGCCTACGCGGAACGCGTCCTGACCGCCGCGTGCGAAGGCGGCGCGTCCGTCATCACCATCTGCGACACCAACGGCGGCCTGCTCCCCGTCGAGATCCTCGACATCACGAAGCAGGTGCGCGCGTTTCTCCCCGAAAACATCGTCCTCGGCATCCACTGCCACAACGACTCCGGCACCGCCGTCGCGAACTCCATCGTGGCGGTGCGGAGCGGCGCGCGCCTCGTACAGGGCACGGTCAACGGCATCGGGGAACGCTGCGGCAACGCCAACCTCTGCACCATCATCCCGAATTTCGAGCTCAAGACCGATTTCCGCTGCCTTCCGCCCGGCCACCTCGCCATGCTGAAGGACGTCAGCGATTTCGTCTGCGAGAAGGCGAACATGCGCCCCGACGCGCACGCCCCGTACGTCGGCGAAAGCGCGTTCGCGCACAAGGCGGGGCTCCATGTCGACGCCGTCGCGAAGAACCCGGTCACGTTCGAGCACGTCCGCCCGGAATCCGTCGGCAACCGCCGCCGCATCCTCATTTCCGAGCTCTCCGGACGCCATTCGCTCACCATGAAGGCCGCCGAGTTCGGCATCGACCTGCGGGATTCCCGCCTCGGCAACGCCGGGCTGCAGGAGCTCAAGAAACGCGAACGCGCCGGGTACGAATACGAGACCGCCGAAGCGTCGTTCGTCGTGCTGATGCACAAGGTCATGAACCTGTGGCCCTCCTACTTCACGCTGGAGGGATTCCGCGTCATCATCGAAAAGCGCGGCGCCGGGGACAAAGTCGTCTCCGAAGCCACGGTCAAGCTCAGCGTCGGCGGCGTATCCCAGCTCACCGCCGCGGAAGGCGACGGCCCGGTCAACGCGCTGGACCTCGCGCTCCGCAAGGCGCTGGAGCGTTTCTACCCCGCCCTCCGCGACGTCTCCCTCATCGACTTCAAGGTCCGCATCCTGGAGAACCTGAACGGCACCGCGGCGCAGACGCGCGTCCGCATCCAGAGCCACGACTCCACCAGCGTCTGGGACACCGTCGGCGTCAGCGAAAACATCATCGAAGCCTCCTGGATCGCGCTTGCCGATTCCGTGGAATACGCTCTCTTCAAGAAACACATCGCACCCTCAAACAGCCAGGAAGGACCCGAACCATGACCCGGCGTTTTATCTTGATTCTTACCATCGTGCTCATCGGCGCGTTCTATTTCACGCCCCAGCCCAAGGCCGAGGCGTTCGACCCCGTCACGCTTGCCATCCTGACCCCGCTTGCCATCCAGGGCGCGAAGATCCTCGCCCCCTACGTGATCCGCGGCCTCAAGAACGTCGCCCTCGTCGGCGTCCGTTCCGCAAAATATTTCGTCCGGTTCTTCCTGTTTCCCGTGGGCCTTGTGGAGTGCATCATCATGCCGTGGCGCATTTCTTCGGGGATAGCCCACATGGGCCAGGGATTCCTCGGACTGTTCTGTTTTGTAGGCAACCTATGTCTGATACCATTCGCGATCTTTGGCATCGGCGTTTAGCGGGGACGCGCTGAACAATGCCGACCGAAAAACGTCCGCCCGAAGGGACCGCCACAGGCCGCGCCCGCAAGAAGATGGACCCCATCCTCCGCGAATGGTACGGAGAAAACGGCGACAGCGAACTCATGAAGTATCTGCCGTCCTCGCAGCCCGTCGGGGACATCCTCCGGCGCGTCATGCGGAAGAAACTGCCGCACGGCATCGCCGATTTCCGCACGATCTCCGACCGCTGGACGGAGATCGCGGGCGGGGTCGCCGCACGCCACACCACGCCCCTTTCCTTCTCCGACAAGACCCTCTTCATCGAGGTGGAGCATCCCGCCTATCTGGCGTCCGTCCGCACGAAGGCCGTGCAGGCCGCCATCCTCGCGCGCATCGCCGAGCTGATCGGCGCCGACAAATGCACGGCCCTGACCTTCACCCCGGCGGGACGCCGCCGCACCTCCGTCTGACTTCGCCATGATCTTCTTCGACACCATCGACTCCACGACCGCCTGGGCAGTCGCGCATTTCGACGAACTCGCCGACCGCGAACTCGTCGCCGCAGCCACGCAGACCGCCGGACGGGGCCGCCTCGACCGTACCTGGATCTCCCCGCGCGGCAACATCTACGCCAGCTTCGTGCAGAAAAACGTCACGAGCCCCCTGCTCGGCGTCGCCGCCGGTTCGCTCGCCGTCCTCGACCTCGTCCGCGAGCTTGCGCCAGCCGAACAGTTCCACATCAAGTGGCCGAACGACATCTTCCGCGGCACGGCGAAGATCTCCGGCATCCTCTCCCAGTACATCTGCCCGCGCAACGGCGCGCCCGGCGGGCTCGTGACCGGGATGGGCGTCAACCTGAACATGACGCGGGAACAGCTCGCCGCCGCCTCGCAGGAAGCCACGTCCGTCCGCATCCTGACCGGCGCGCCGTGCGATTACGAGGCCGCGCTGCGCCGCTTCGAGGAGATCCTGCACGACCGTGCCGCCATCCTCAAAAACGCCCCGGAAACGCTTTTCGCCCGCTGGAAGGCGGAAAACGGGCTGCTCGGAAAACGCGTGGAATTCCTCGCGGGCGACGGTTCCCGCCTCACCGGGCTGTTCCGCGACATCGCGGACGACGGTTCGGTCGTCTTCGACGAGGACGGCGGCAGCACGCGCACATTGAACTGCGGCGACGTGCGTCTGCTGACCCGCGCCTGACGGGACCGCCTGCCGCCTTTTCTTCCTCCGGCGCGCTTGAAATTCCCGCGAAACCGTGTATAGTATTGCATAAGATCAAACTCAAATCCGGCATGCCGGACCCGATGCGGAAGGATACCCTCACATGATCGCCCAGCTCACAGGCAAAATCGTCTCCCTGAACCTCACCGAACTTATCCTCGACGTGAACGGCGTCGGGTATTTCGTCTCCGTCCCCATGAGCACCTACGACGTGCTGGCGAAGGCAGGCGAAGGCGGCACCGCCACGGTCCTCACCTGGCTCCAGGTCCGCGAGGACGCGCTCCAGCTCTTCGGCTTCGCGAAGAAGGAGGAACTCGAGATCTTCAAGCTCCTGCTCACGGTGAACGGCATCGGCGCGAAGACCGCGCTCGCCATCCTCAGCAGCATGAACATCCCGGCGTTCTGCAACGCCATCGTCGGCGCGGACATCAAGGTCCTGAAACACATCAGCGGCATCGGCCCGCGTTCCGCCGAACGCATGATCGTCGAGCTCCGCGACAAGATCGTGAAGCTCTTCCCCGAGCTCACGTTCTCCAGTCTCCCGCAGGACGTCCCGCAGTCGCGCGAGATGGAGGACGCCCTCCTCGCGCTCGAACAGCTCGGGTTCCAGCGCGCCAAGATCCAGAAGACCGTCGCGGACCTCGTCGCCGCCCTGCCCGAACAGGAGCGCTCCAGCGAGAACATCATCCGCAAGGCGCTCCGCAAGCTCAACAGCTGACCAGATCCCCGTTCATCCCTTACGCCAAAAAGAAACCCGGGCTCCTCGGTTCGAGGGGTCCGGGTCAGTTGTTTCATTTTGGATTCGGGTTATTCCGAATCGTGCGCCATTCGCGGCTTACTGCTGCACCTCCGCCTGAAGCGCGGCGTCGTCCGCGAGGACTTTGTCCGCCTGCGCCTTCCGGAAGTCCTTCAGCTTCGCGGCAAGCGATTCGTCGGACAGCGCGAGCATCTCGACCGCCAGCAGCGCGGCGTTCTTGCCGCCCGCGGATCCGGCGGTCACGGTCGCCACGGGGATTCCGGGGGGCATCTGCACCATGGCGAGCAGGGAATCCAGCCCGTTGAACGGCGCGGACGCCATCGGGATGCCGATGACGGGGAGCGTGGTGTGCGCGGCGATCACGCCCGCAAGGTGAGCCGCCATGCCGGCGGCGCAGATGAAGACTTTCGTGCCTTCGGCGGCCGCGTTTTTGGCGAGATCCGCCGCCTCGTCCGGGGTGCGGTGGGCGGAAAGGATCCTGGCGCGGAACGGCACGCCGAACTGTTTGAGCGTATCGAACGCGCCCTGCAGGGAAGCGAGATCGCTCTTGCTTCCCATGACGATGGTGACGACAGACATGATGGGACCTCCGTCGAAGTCGATGCGGCGCGGGGATTATTCCCCGGGCGTCTTCTTGAGGGGTTCCAGCTCGGCCTGACTGGCTTTCTTCAGGGCTTCGAGTTCGTTCAGGATGTCGTTGTCGCCTTCCTTGGCGAATTCCGCTTCCAGCTTGCCTTCGGCGATCTCGAGCAGGGCGATGTCGAGGAAGCTGTCCTCTTTGCAGCGGACCATGGGGCGGGACTTGCCGGATGCCAGCATGGCGGCGCGCTTGGAGGCGAGGACGATCAGGACTTTCGCGTCCGGGATGACCTGTTTCGCACGGAGAAGATACTCGTTGTTCATGGACAAAACCTTTCGAAAAGTTTCAGGATACTCTTGATCAGTAGGCGGTAACCTCTTCATGGCGGGCGATGGTGGTGCAGTCGCCGCTCATGATGAGCTCGTGGTTGCGGAGGAAGTCGAACTTCGCGTCGCGGATGTAGCGTTCGGCGATCGCCTCGCGGGCGGCGTCCTTCTGCGCGTCGCGGAGGAGGAGCAGACCGGCGAAGATGAACGTTTCGTTCTCGACGAGGGCGCGGGCGCGCAGGTTGCGGTAGTCGGGCGCGGTCGCCTTCATGCCCGCCACGAAGTCGATTGCGGCGCGCTGCTGTTCGAGCATGCCGGCGACGATCTTCTTGAGCTCGCCGGAGAGGCCTTCGTCCGGGATCGCCGCCATCATGTCGGCGATGCGGCCGTCGAGGGTGCGGCCCATGACGCCGCCGATCGCGGCGACGACCTGGAGCTGGGTGGTGCCTTCGTAGATGTTCGTGATGCGGGCGTCGCGGTAGAGACGCTCGGCGTCGAAGTCGTGCATGTAGCCGGTGCCGCCGTGGATCTGGATGCAGTCGTAGGCGATCTTGTTGGCGGACTCGGTGGAGAGCGCCTTGGACATCGGGGTGAGGACGTCGCAGAGGGACGTGTAGAGCTTCGCCTTCTCGCGGACCGCCGGGTCCTTGTCGCCGCCGTCGACGAGGTGCGTGTAGACGGTGCGGAGGTCGACGCAGCGGGTCGTTTCATACAGCAGGGCGCGGGAGGCGGCGAGCTGGGTCTTCATGCGGGCGAGCATGTCGTAGATCGCGGGGAACTTGTCGATGCTCTGCTTGAACTGTTCGCGTTCGGAGGCGTACTTGCGCGCCTCGCGGTAGGCGGCCTCGGCGATGCCGACCGCCTGCGCGCTGATGGAGACGCGGGCGCCGTTCAT
The DNA here is from genome assembly GCA_902780135.1 of uncultured bacterium. Taxonomy (GTDB): domain Bacteria; phylum Verrucomicrobiota; class Lentisphaeria; order Victivallales; family UBA1829; genus UBA1732. Next base: position 57,093 of record CACZEK010000010.1, on the reverse strand, counting down.
GAGGGACATGACGTACTTGATGAGGCCGCGCTTGCGCATGCCGCAGAGTTCCGCGGGGACGTGGTTGAACTGGAGTTCGCAGGTGGCGACGCCGTGGATGCCCATTTTGTGCTCGATGCGGCGGACGACCAGCTGCGGGCACTTCTCGCAGATGAACATGGAGAGACCGCGCCCGTCGGTGGTGCCTTCCTCGGAACGCGCCAGCACCAGGTGGATCTGGGAGCAGCCGTTCGTGATGAAGCGCTTCATGCCGTCGAGGTACCACTTGCCGTCGGCGTCCTGCGTGGCTTTCAGGCGGACGGACTGGAGGTCGGAACCGGAATCCGGCTCGGTGAGGTCCATGGAGCCGTCTGCCTCGCCGGTGACGAAGCGCGGCAGGTACTTCTGGCGCTGTTCCTCGGAGCCGAACTCGCAGATGGTGTCGGCGATGTCCTGCAGGCCGAAGAGGTTCTGCAGGCTGGCGTCGGCGCGGGAGACCATTTCGGTCATCATCGTGTAGACGGAGAGCGGGAAATTGAGGCCGCCGTACTGGCGGGGCAGGATCACGCCCATGACGCCCGCGGCCTTCAGGTCGTTCAGGTTCTGGACCGTGAGCGGGTGGTAGGTCACGACGCCGTTTTCGAACTTCGGGCCTTCCTCGTCGACCTGGCGGGCGCGCGGGGCGATGCGTTCGCCGGCGACGTCGCCGATGACGTTCAGGATGCGGTGGAAGCTGTCAAGCGCGTCCTCGAAGCTTTCCGGTGCGGTATCGTATTTCTGCGCTTCGGTGTAATCCTTCTCGATGAGGCGCATTGCCTCCTGGATCTCGAGGTTGTCGAGGGTGAAGAGCAGATCGGCGTTGTCTGTAAAGAAGTTGGACATGATGGTCTCCTCAGGCTTTCGATTTGTACGCTTTGATCATCATCGGGATGACCTGGTTCAGGTCGCCGATGATCCCGTAATGCGCCACGGAGAAAATCGGCGCCGCCGGATCCGTGTTGATCGCGATGATCTTCTTGCTTTCCGCCATGCCGGCGCGGTGCTGCACGGAGCCGCTGATGCCGCAGGCGATGTAGAGTTTCGGACGGACCGTCACGCCCGTCTGGCCGACCTGGTGGTCGTGGTCGATCCAGCCGGCGTCGACGGCGGCGCGGGATGCGCCGACCTGTCCGCCGAGCGTTTTGGCGAGCTCGTGAATGAGCTTGAAGTTCGCGGCAGAGCCGACGCCGTAGCCGCCGGCGACGATGATCTGCGCGCCCTTCAGGTTCACGGTCTTCTCCTGGCGGACGCGTTCGATGACCTTCACGACCATCTCCTGCGCGGTCAGGGCGGGGGTCACGCGGGTGACGGTGCCGGTGCGGGAGGCGTCGGGTTCGCCCATCTTCATGACGCCCTCGCGGACGGTGACCATCTGCGGATCTTCCCAGGTGTTCACGATGGTGGCGATGATGTTGCCGCCGAACGCGGGACGGATCTGCATGAGTTTGTTCTTGTAGAACTTCCCGTTGCGCTGGTCGTCGAAATCGTCGATGCGGAGATCGGTGCAGTCGGCGGTCAGGCCGGAGAGCTTTTCGGACGCCACGCGCGGGGCGAGTTCGCGGCCCTTCATGGTCGCGCCGAACATCAGGATGTTGGGACGGTGTTCGCGGATGAGATCGACGATGACCTTGGCGAACGGGAGGACGGTGAAGGGTTCCAGGCGCGGGTCTTCCACGAGGAAGACGTTGTCGCAGCCGTACTGGAAGAGGGTGGCGCAGCAGTGTTCCACGCCGTTTCCGAGGAGGAGCGCCTCGACCTTGACGCCGAGCTGGTCGGCGAGTTCACGGCCCTTGCAGACGAGTTCCAGGCTCACGTCGGCGATCTTGCCGCCTTCCTGTTCGATGAAAACCCAGACGTTTCCGATAGCGGTATTTTCCATTTCGCTCACCCCAGAGTATGATCTTCGATAAGTTCGTGTACGAGATTGCCGACCGCTTCCTGCGTCGGCGCGACTTCCTGGAAGTTCCCGGCGGTCAGGACGACGCTCAGGATGTGCTTCACGTTGGTCGGGGACCCGGCCTTGCCCAGGCGGTTGAATTCATCCTGCGGCACGCAGTGCGCGGCGTTCCACTCCTGGATCAGCAGGCCCTTCGCGGACAGCGCGGCGATCTCCTCGTCCGAGGCGGGCGCGCCCTTGGCGGCGGCGAGTTCGGACGGAGTCTTTGCCTTCTTGTACTTGATGATGCGGGAGGCGTTCTGCGGGCGGGGCTGGTTGGCGTCGACGACGGTCAGCAGGGCGGGCAGCGGGGCCTCGAGCACTTCGTAGCCGCCTTCGATGGCGCGTTTCGCGCGGATTTTGCCGTCGCCGAGTTCCTGCACTTCCTGCACGTAGGAGATCTGCGGGATGCCGAGCTTTTCGGCGATCTGCGGCCCGACCTGGGCGGTGTCGCCGTCGATCGCCTGGCGTCCGCAGAGGACGAGGTCGAAGTTTCCGATCTTCTTCGCCATGCGGCTCAGCGCGAAGCTGGTCGCCAGCGTATCGGAGCCGCCGAGCGCGCGGTCGGTCAGGAGCACGGTTTCGTCGGCGCCGCGGAACAGCGAGTCGCGGAGGATGCCGGCGGCGGCGGGGAGACCCATCGTCGCGACGATGACTTTCGCGCCGTAGCGGTCCTTCAGCTGGAGCGCCAGTTCAAGCGCGTTCAGGTCTTCGGGGTTGAAAATCGCGGGAAGCGCCTGACGGTTGATGGTTCCGTCGGGCTTCATGGCGTCGCCCGTAACATTCTTGGTGTCCGGGACTTGCTTCACAAAAACGAGGATTGTGCAGCTCATGACTGTTCCTTCCTGGGTTATGTCAACAGGTCAATGGAATTTATTGTAAAATATTAATATAGCATCTTTCCGGCGTTTTTCCAGTCCGTTTCCCAAAAAACGCGGGGAATTCGTTTAGAGAACGCGGCTCGGCGAAGATGCGCACGGATGCCGCCCCCCGCCGCCGGACGCGCCGGAAAGGCTGTCCGCCTCACTGGAACCGGACCATGACAAAGCCGTCCGCCTTCTTCGTTTCGGGGTCGGACTCAATGGACTTTTTCACCAGGAGCGGGTCGGGGAAGCTCCCGGACTGCTGCCGGATACGGTAGAAATGCGAGGCAGGGAAGAACATCACGACTTTTCTGCCGGGATTCTCCTTCAGGAACTGCCGGACGCCGACGCGGGGATCGTCTTCCGTGCGCCCGCCGGTGGAATACAGCAGCTCGCGGGGCTTGTCTTCCGGATACGCCATGCCGTAGGTCAGCTCGCCGGGGGAAAGGAGGTACACGTCGTTTCTCTTGTAGAAATAGCAGACGGCATGGAAATCCGTGCCTCTCGAAATGATCAGGGTGTCCGGCGTGATCTCATCGCGGCATTCCTCCAGGAATCTGCCCATGCTGCGGACATCGTAGAACCGCTGCGGAATGACAAAGAACGTGCCGATGAAAGCCGGCATGACCGCCGCAATGAAATACGAAAGCTTGCGCGCCGGCTTTTTCTCCGTGAACGCCGCGGCCGTACCCAGCAAAGTCAGGACCAGCATATTGAACAGGATGAAGCATTTCCACGTCTCGTTCTTCTCGAACACCGTGATCCCGAATCTTCCCGGCAGCCCGAGGCACACCGCGACAAGCCCCGCGACGATCGCAAGCGCAAGCCCGCCGCCGAGTATCATCAGCGGCACGTTGAACAGCCTGCCCTTCCCGTCCGGGCGTTCCTCGAAATAGCGGAACAGCGCGGCGGACACCATGATCGCCAGCGCGGGGAAGCACGGCAGGATGTAGGTCGGGAGTTTCCCGCTCGACGCGGACAGGAACAGGAACGGTCCGGCGAACCAGCAGATCAGGAACCGGATCCAGGAGTTTTCCTTGCCTCTGACGCCGATCTTCCGGAATCCGAGCCCGATCGCGGGCGCCAGCAGGAACCATTCGCCCGCGCCCCAGAGCAGGGTCAGCACGAAAAAGAACGGTCCGTGCGGATGTTCCACCTTTGCCTCGCCCATGAGGCCGAACCGGTTCAAATGCTCGTCCACGATGAAATACCGCCAGTAATCCGGCTGCGCCCGGTGGATCAGGATCGCCCACGGCGCGATCACGATCAGCGCCACGACGAACGGCAGCCAGGGCAGCGTGAAGATCGCCTTCCAGCGTTTTTCCCAGACCAGCCACGGCAGCACCGCCATGACCGGCAGGGCGAACGCGAGGAAGCCCTTCACCAGGAACGCGCACCCCGCGGCCGCGCCTGTCGCCAGCAGCCACAGCACGCATTTCACGGGCTTTTTCTCAAGGAACCCCTCCATGGCGCAGTAGAACGCCGCCACGGTCGCGGTCACGAACAGCGAGAAGATCGCGTCCAGCGTACACGTCGTGCCGACGATGAACACCAGCGGCATCAGCAGGAAGGTCCCGGCGGCGAACCAGCCGACTTCGCGCCGTCCGGTCATCTTCTGCGCCAGCAGGAGCACGATCAGCGCCGCCAGCCCGGTCGAGACCGCGGGCGCGAAACGCCCCGCGAACGCATTCTCTCCGAACACGCGCATCGCCCCGGCGATCAGCCAGTAGCCCATGATCGGCTTTTCGAAATAGCGCGCGCCGTTCAGCCGCGGCGTCACGTAGTCATGGTCGGCGAGCATTTCGCGCGGGATCTCGACGTAGCGCGCTTCGTCGGGCGAGACGAGCGGGCGCACGCCGAGCAGCAGGACATACAGGATCAGGAAGATCAGCAGCGCCGCGGGAATATTCAATTTGAACTTCATCAGGGAAACGACTCCGTGTTTTCCGCGTCCGGGCGCATGGTTCCGGCGGGGAGAGGGACCCGCGCCGCGCGGACAAAGATTAAAAACTAAAGGATATAATATACACCCGTTCCGCGGCTTTTTCAAATATATCCGGAAAAACTTTCCGCTCCGCCTTCTTTTCTTCGCCGCCGGGATTGAAAAAAGGCTTCCCGCATGATATATTATTAAACTGCACTTGTTTAACCCGAACCGGCGGCTCTCCGCGCAGACACAGCGGACGCCGTCCCAAACAACTGGAGAAACACAATGAAGTTTACGCACGAAGTGGACCAGATGGTGTGCGTCGCCAAGGGTCCGAAACACGGTCCCGCGCCGATCCCCCAGGAAGGTAAGTGGACGAAAGCCAAAGAGATCAAGGACATCTGCGGTCTGACGCACGGCGTCGGCTGGTGCGCTCCCCAGCAGGGCGCCTGCAAGCTCACGCTGAACGTCAAGGACGGCATCATTCAGGAAGCCCTCGTGGAAACGATCGGCTGCTCCGGCATGACGCACTCCGCCGCCATGGCCGCCGAGATCCTCCCCGGCAAAACGCTCCTCGAAGCCCTCAACACCGACCTCGTCTGCGACGCCATCAACACCGCCATGCGCGAACTCTTCCTCCAGATCGTCTACGGCCGCACCCAGACCGCGTTCTCCGAAGACGGCCTCCCGATCGGCGCAGGCCTCGAAGACCTGAAGCAGCTCCGCTCCATCACCGGCACCATGTACAGCACCGCCGAAAAGGGCGTCCGCTACCTCGAAATGGCGGAAGGCTATGTGACCGGCCTCGCCCTCGACGAGGAAAACAAGGTCATCGGCTACCAGTTCGTCAACCTCGGCAAGATGATGGAATTCGTGAACAAGTCCTCCACGGAAGACCTCGAAAAGATGTCCGTCAAGGATTTCGTCGCCAAGTTCCAGAAATCTTACGGCCGCTTTGGCGACGCCGTCAAAGTCATCAACCCCCGCAAGGCATAAGGAGCGTTCATCATGGCACTTTTTGAAAGCTACGAGCGCAGAATCGCGCAGATCAATAAATTCCTGAACGACAACGGGATCGCCTCCATCGAAGAAGCCGAACAGATCACCAAGTCCAAAGGCCTCGACATCATCCAGCGCGTCCGCGACATCCAGCCCATCTGCTTCGAAAACGCCTGCTGGGCTTACCTCGTCGGCGCAGCCGTCGCCATCAAGCGCGGCCAGACCGTCGCCAGCGAGATCGCCAAGACCCTCGGCGAAGGCCTCCAGAGCTTCTGCATCCCCGGCTCCGTCGCCGACGACCGCAAGGTCGGCCTCGGACACGGCAACCTCGCCAGCATGCTCCTCCAGGAGGAGACCCAGTGCTTCGCCTTCTGCGCCGGACACGAATCCTTCGCCGCCGCCGAAGGCGCGATCGGTCTCGCCAAGTCCGCGAACAAGGTCCGCAAGAACCCGCTCCGCGTCATCCTGAACGGCCTCGGCAAGGACGCCGCGCAGATCATCTCCCGCATCAACGGCTTCACCAGCGTCGAGACCGAGTTCGACTACTACACCGGCGAACTCAAGATCGTCTCCGAAACCGCCTACTCCAAGGGCGAACGCGCCGCCGTCCGCTGCTACGGCGCCGACGACGTCCGCGAAGGCGTCGCCATCATGTGGAAGGAAGGCGTGGACATCGCCATCACCGGCAACTCCACCAACCCGACCCGCTTCCAGCACCCCGTCATGGGCACCTACAAGAAAGAGCGCGTCGCCGCGGGCAAGCCCTTCTTCTCCGTCGCTTCCGGCGGCGGCACCGGCCGCACCCTGCACCCGGACAACATGGCCGCCGGCCCCGCCAGCTACGGCATGACAGACACCATGGGCCGCATGCACTCCGACGCCCAGTTCGCGGGCTCCTCCTCCGTCCCGGCGCACGTCGAGATGATGGGACTCATCGGCATGGGCAACAACCCGATGGTCGGCGCATCCGTCGACGTCGCGGTCGCGGTCGCCCAGGCAATGAAGGCCTGATCCGGCTCAAAACCGATCTGCGGCCCCTGCCCTCGTTTCATCACGAACGGGGGCCGCACATACAATCCGCGGCATCGTGCGCGAGCGTCCCGGCGGCGGAACGGAATCCGCCCCCGAGTCATCCGTCCACACGGTGCCGCGAACCATTTTCCCCTCCGCTTTTTGTTTCCGCACGTTGAAAGGAGATCCCCATGAAAGGCAAACGCATCCAGAAGACCAGACCGCGCAGACAGACCCGCCGCGACGACGCCGAACCCGTGTCCGCGTCCTTCATCGACTCCTGCGCGCACATGGAGCTGCCCTCCCTCGCCATCGTGGGACGCCCCAACGTCGGAAAATCCTCCCTCTTCAACGCCATCCTCGGACGCCGCCAGGCGATCGTGCATTTCGACTGCGGCGTGACCCGCGACCGCGTCAGTGCGTCCGGCGTCTGGCAGGGCCGCCGTTTCAACCTCATCGACACCGGCGGACTCGGCATGTTCGAGAACGAGACGAACTCCGTCGGCAAGTGGGACAAGCTCATCGCCGAGCAGGTCGCCGCCGCCATCGAGGACGCCGCCGCCATCCTGTTCGTCGTGGACGTCCAGGCGGGACTTCTCCCGCTCGACCACGGCATCGCCGACCGCCTCCGCGCCTGCGGCAAGCCCGTCTACCTCATCGCGAACAAGGCGGACAACCATGCGGACGCCCTCCTCGCCGACGATTTCCACTCGCTCGGGTTCGAGCACATCCACCCCGTCTCCTGCCTGCACAAGCGCGGCATCGAGGACGTCCTGGACGACGCGCTCTCCGGCATCGAGCCCTCCGACGCCGAGCTCGCCGCGCACGTCCTGAAGATCGCCGTCCTCGGCCGCCCGAACGTCGGCAAGTCCTCCCTCGTGAACCGCCTCATCGGCAAGGACCGCGTGATCGTCAGCGACGTCGCGGGCACCACGCGCGACTCCATCGACGTCGAATTCGAGCTGAAATGCTCCGACAGCGAGACCGTCCGCGCGGTCCTCGTCGACACCGCCGGGCTCCGCAAGAAGTCCAAGGTCGACGGCGCCGTCGAGCAGTACAGCATGATGCGCGCCCAGCATTCCCTCGACACCTGCGACATCGTGCTCTTCGTGGTCGAGGCGGACAAGGGCGAAGCCACCTCGCAGGACAAGACCATCGCGCGCATGATCGAGGAGTCCGGCAAGGGCTGCATCCTCGTCGTCAACAAGTGGGACATACGCCCCGAAAAGATGCCCCGCGAAGAGCTCGTCCGCGAATTCCGCGCCTCCCTCCCGAAAATGAGCTACGCCCCGCTCGTCTTCGTCTCCGCGCTCACCGGCGAGAACCTCGGCACGCTCTTCGACCTCATCGCACAGGTCCGCGCCCAGCTCTCCGCGCGCATCTCCACCGCCATGCTGAACCGCGTGATCCAGGACGCCACCACGCGCACCGCGCCCCCGGTCGTCGGGCTCAAGCCGCTCAAGATCTACTACGGCACCATGACCGAGACCGCCCCGCCCCACTTCATCCTCTTCATCAACAAGCGCGACTACTGCGCCGACAGCTACAAGGCGTACCTCTCAAACTACTTCCGCAACGCCTTCAACCTCGTCGGCGTCCCCATCCGAATCGTCCTGCAGGAACGCGACCGCCGCGACCTTTCCGAGGTCGTGAACCACGCCGGAAGCTCCAGCAACGCAAAGAAGAAGTTCGCCAACGCGAAGCAGGCGAAGACCGCAAAAAAGAAGTCCGGCTTCAAGAAGAAAGTCTCCGCGCAGAACAAACGCCGCGCCGACATGGACTGACCGGAGACGGACGCATCGCGGGAAAGATATTTCCACGACTGAACCGGGGCGGAGACGGACAGCACACCGAGCGGCCGGACGACGGAACAAGAACGGAGAAAAACCGGAGGACGGAAACGCAGATGGATGATTTCATACAGGCGGCATTCGTGCGAAAGCTCATACTGGATTGGGTCGCGACCGTGATTCTAATTGTCATGGACAATCAACTGCACAGAGTCTTTCACCGGCATCTGCAGCCGTTATGGGTCCTGTGCCTGCTGCATGCGGCCCAGATGATTCTGATGCTTTGTTTCCCGTTTTTTCCCGGCGGGGAGATCACAAACATCATATTCCTCATTCTGCTCTATGTCGTCATATTCACCCTTCCCGTTTGCCTGCTGTTTTTCTGGATCTATGTCTATGTTCGGCACAAAGATGATCGACGGTATTCACTGCCTCTGAAGTTCAGCATATTGCAGGCGGCACTGATAATTCTGTTCTGCTGCGCCCCGTTCTTTCCTGACTGGGAGATCACAAACATCGCATTCCTCATCCTGGGATATGTCATTGCTTCCTCGGCTATCGCCATGCCGTTTTTATGGACCGGCGTCTATGTACTGACACGTCAATGCCGCGCGAATCCGCTTTTTTGCATTGCCGCCTTTGTTTTCTGGGGAAACGTTTTCCTTCAATGTTTTTTCTCGTTCTACGGGACTGGAATTCTGACTGATGGTTATCCCTAAGGCATTTTCTGAGGAGGAAAACATCTCCGGGCAAATCTGCCGGATGTCCGTTTTTTCAGCCCGGATATGACGTCGCGGCCCTTTTTCCGGCTTTTTTCGGGTTCGTGCTTGATTTTTTGCGAATTCCGGGGTATTGTATTTGGATAGACCCGTTTGCACACGGCACGCCCGCCCTGCCCCGCGATCCCGTTTGACGGCCAGCTCGAACGATCCGGCGGACGGCTTTTTTTCAGCCGCGCAAACAATATGGTTTCCTGTTGCCGGAGTGGCGAAATGGCAGACGCACTAGACTCAAAATCTGGCGCCAGCGATGGCATGAGGGTTCGAGTCCCTCCTCCGGCACCATATTTATTTTCAGGAACTTGCAAAGGCGGGATTTCAAATGGACATTTTCCCGCCCGTTATCGCGGGGAAACCGCTCCCCCCAAGCCTTACTTTCCTGCGCGTCCCCGACGGTCGCCGTCACGAAGATGGCAAGCTCTTCGCAGCCTCGAACTTACTGCGCGTCCTCGACGGTCGCCGTCACGAAGAGCAGCGTCAGCGTGTCCGGCTGGTACGCGGGATTGCTGATGCGCGCCGCCAGGACGGGCTTCCCGACCTCCAGATAGAGCGACTGCCGGAACGCCGTCGTGTCGAGCATGGGCAGTTTCAGCATGCCGGACAGGATCTCCGGCTCGGTCCGTCTCTGCGGGCGCGCGTAGCGGTTCTGCAGCGGGGCGGGCTCCTCCACCGGTTCGCCGAAGTACGAATACTGGTAATTGCGCCATCCGGTCTGGGTGGTCTTCTCGAACCTGTAGTCCAGCCGCACGAGCTCGCCGTCGTTGAGGATGCCGGCGGCCGCCTGGAGGGTCGTCCCGGTCCAGACCGCCTCGCTGTTCAGCGGGATGGCGGGGACACCGGGGTCCTGCGCGGGGATCCACTTCAGCGGCACGAACTGCGTTTTCGCGTTGAGCCGGATGAAGACGGGTTCCTGCGAGGGGACCAGGCGGAAAAACGGGCTGTAGAAGTCGCGCAGCTGGTTTTTCGCGGAGAGTTTCCGCATGAGGTCGTCGGACGGGATGCCGGGGCAGCCGTCGGAGTTCCCGGCTGCGCAGATGTCGTTCCACTTCGCCCTCACGATCTGGAAATCCAGCCGCACGAGTTTGTTTTCGGCGTTCGCGGGCACGGTCTTTTCCGGCATCGGGAGCGCTTTGGTGTAGAATACGTGAATGGTCCAGGCGCCCGAGGACTGCGCCATCGCGGCGATCGCGGGCTTGCCTCCGGTCGCGGCGAGCGTGCTGGAGAAGGAATTGTCGTCGAAGACGGGCACCTGCCCGGTGCCCCACGCGCCGTAGTCGGTGTTCGAGAAGCCGTTCATCTTCCGCATGAGGGAATCCATGAAGAAAATGCGCGGAGGCCGGATGTCGAGGCAGAATTCGTTGCCTGTGACCGTGGGGTCTTCGAAGAACGGGAAGATGCCAGCAAGGTTGTTGTATGAGCTCACATAGTCGTCGGAGGGATCGCCGCCGTCATCCTCGACCTCCTCGTATTCGCCGTCGCCGTCCTGATCGCCGCCGTCCGCGTAGTCGCCGCCGTCGTCCGCGTCCTGCGGACCGTCGTCAAACGAGGACGGCACATCCTCCTCGGAGCCGTCTTTCGGCAGGATGTAGAACGCGGGGAAGAACTCGGTGCGCGACATCTTGAATTCGACGGGCATCCGGGTCGCGGCGTATCCGGCGGAATATCCGATCACGCGGTAGCCGCCGACTTTGTAGATCGCGGGCAGAAGCTCGTCCGTCGGCTGGGAATCCTTCGGAAGCCCCATGGACTCCGCCGCCGCGGCAAGCGTCTTTTTCGGGACCGTGATGACCTGATATTCGAAATACTGGAACGAATCGGAACCGTTCGAAGCCGCCGGGGCCGCATTGTCCTCCGCGGCGGGCGTTTCCTTCGCCGGGGCGGCGGTCTCTTTCGCGGCGGGCGCGGCGGTCTGCCCCAGGACAGGCGCAAACAAGGCGCAGAGAAGCAGTGCCGCGGCGGGAACAAACAGTTTGCAGGCAGTGTGTTTCATGGAATCCGGCTCCGGGTCTGATATGGAATGGGCTGATACAACCTAACTGAAACGGTATCAATTCAAAAAGGTATCACCGCATATTCAAAAAGTCAAACGCATTCGATGAAAAAACGCAGAAAAAAGAAAGCCGGCGAAGGTGAGTTCGTCGGCTTCCGGGATAAAACGAATCGGAAGGATCCGGTTATTTCGTCTTGACGGGCTTCGCGTCCTTCACGACGAGCAGGACCGGGTACTTCGCGTCGGATTCCGGCACGCTGTACATGGCGCCGGTGAGCGTCGTGGCGGATTCGGTCAGCTCGACGTCCTTCGGCAGCGCCACGGGGATGGCCTCGTCGGCGTTCTTGCCGAACGCGGTCGCAAACGTGTAGTTGTCGCGGCCTTCGAACTCGACGGCGGGCGCGGCCGCGCCGGAATCGTACGCGCGGATGGCGGAGACTTCGAAATGCGCGAGCTTGCCCGCGAAATGATGTCCGCTCGCCTTGTCGACCTTCTCGAAGTTCAGGTCGGCGGGACGGTCCGCCATAAGCGGATTCAAGGCCAGAATGACGGTAACGACAATAACGCCGGAAAGGAGCGTGGCGGGGAGGCCGACCGCGAGCCATTTCATGAAGGTGACGTGCGAGGCGGACGGACGCTTTTCGAGCATGCCGAGCGCGACGATGTTCGCCGTACTGCCGATCATGGTGATGTTGCCGCCGAAGCATGCGCCGAAAAGGAGCGCCCACCACAGCGGGAAGTCCTTCACGCTCTGGGAGAGCTGTTCGATCACGGGGCAGAACGCCGCCACGAAGATCACGTTGTCGACGAACGCGGACCCGACTGCGGAGGAGAAGAAGATGAACGGGACGAGCTCGTAGGGGCTGGTGCCGCAGATCTTGGAGAAGCCGTTCGCCATCACGAGGTCGACCTTGGTGTATTCGAGCGTGCCGGCGACGGCGAAGAGGAGCATGAAGAAGATCAGCGTCCACCAGTCGACTTCGCGTTCGATGTAGTAGCGGGCGCGGTTCTGCTTGATGATCATGACGATGCCGGAGCAGACGAGCGGGGCGACGATCAGGACGGTGTTCTTCGGCAGGCCGAGGAGCTCTTCGGTCGGGTGGTGGGATGCGATGGCGCACACGGTGCAGACGAGGAGGATCAGGCCGGGCTTGTACGGCACTTTCACGCGCGGAGCCAGCGAAAGCCCCTGCGCCAGGCGGTTCTGCAGGCTCACGTCGAACTTCTTCAGCTCCTTGCGGAAGAGGAAGAGCAGGAGCGCGACCACGCTGAACAGCGAAACGAGCATGACCGGGAACGCCCACATCATGAAGTCGCCGAACGTGAGGCCGCCCTTCGTGCCGATGTAGATGCCGACCGGGTTGCCCATCATGGTGCCGGAGCTGCCGATGTTCGTGGCGAGCACGGCGATCAGGATGTACGGGGTCGGGTTCAGCTTCAGGCGGTCGCAGACCTGGAAGATCAGGGTGGAGATGAAGATGATCGAGGTAACTTCGTCGACGGCGCAGGCGAGCAGCGCGGACGCCACGCTCGTGACCGTGATGAACTTCATGCCGGACAGGTTCGGCATTTCCACGATCAGCTGCACGATCCACGTGAAGAAGCCGAGGTCGCGCAGCGCGCCCACGATGACCATCATGCCGACCAGGAACAGGATCACTTCCAGCGAGGACGACTGCACGAAGTGCGGGATGTCGAGCGAGCCGGTGAAGATCAGGACCGCGAGGCCGAGGAACGCCAGGGCGAGACGGAATTTCCAGAAGAAGAGCGTGCCCATGATGAGGCCGATGAAGACGGCGCAGGCGACGGCCTGGTGCGAGAGGAGCGCGCCGGAGAAGAAGCCGCCGAGTCCCACGAACAGGCTCACGGCGAGCAGGATCAGGAAACGCGAAACAAAGTATTTGACGGAAATGGAGGAGGATTCTTCCGACATGGTATCTGTAGCCTTTCTTTAGTTATCTCGTATTCGTTGCGCCGCGGTCATTCCCAGAAGAACTTCGCGCAGAATTCGCGCAGGGAGACCAGCCCCGCCAGGCGGCCGTCCTTGTCCGTGATGATGAGCTGCGCCGTCTCCTGTTCCAGGAAGAGCTTCGCCAGCTGGATCGCCGGGACGTCTTCCGAGACCGGCTCGCCGAGCTCCTGCATGATGTCGGAAACGCGCGTGTCGCCGGCGCTCTTCAGCAGGTCGACGAACGGCTGGAAGCGGTAGATCGGGGAGAGGTTTTCCATCCAGAGGAGGTGTTCGGGCAGCGTGTAGGACAGGATGTCCTTCAGCGACAGCACGCCGCGCAGGTCGCCCACGGAGTCGACCACCGGCAGGGACGCGCTCTGCGTGGTGGCGAAAATGTCGATCGCCTCGCGGAGGGTGTCCGTCTCGTGCAGCGGAGTGAAGTCGGTGCGCATCACGTCTTTGGCGAGCAGGTATTCCGGCATCTGGACTTTTCCGGTGGCGAAGAACGAGCTGACCTCGGCAGGAGTCTTCAGCCCGGCGACCTGGCGGATGCTCGCGGGATCGGAGAACGACTTCGCCAGCATGGACATGACCTGCAGGTGCAGGTTCGGGTCCTCCAGCGGGGACAGGATCAGCACCATCACATTGACGGATATGTTCATATTCAGGGAAATGACCTGCGTGGTCACATCCTTGCCCCCGTAGAAGATCCCGGCGGGGCTGCACGCGATGGCGACCATCGGGGATTCAATGCCGGAAAGGCGCGCATGCGGCACGGCGAGGCCGGGCGCGACGATGCACGGGAACACTTTTTCGCGTTTTTCGATCTCGGCGCGCGCCTCGTCGATATTGAGCTGGGGGAAATGGCGCTTGAGCATATCCAGCAGCATGCTGATGATTTTCGTGCCGTCGGATTCCGTCACGCCGCAGGCGATATTGTTCGGAAACAGGTAGTCCGAGAACTCGTTCTTCGTTTCGCTCATGGTGGGGATAACCTCCTGGGTCGTTCCATTGGGTTGAAAAAAAGAAATCCATTTAAAATAGCCTATTTTTTAAAAAAAACAAGTTCAAAGCGTGTTTTTTCCGGGACTTTTTCGCGTCCTGACGACGCCGCACAAAAAGAAATCGTATTTTTTTGACGTTTTCCGCTTCATCGGCTTGAAAAACATACTGAATCGCAGTATATTAAAAGATTGTTTTTCATAGAAAACTTCCAAGTTCCAATTCAGAGGCCCTACTCTTATGATTACAAAAAAGAATCTCGTTCTGCTCGGCCCGCCCGGCGCCGGCAAAGGCACGCTCTCCGATCCGCTGATGGCGCAGGAAAAGCTCGCGCACATCTCCACGGGCGAAATCCTCCGCGGCGAAGTCGCCGCCGGCACCGAACTCGGCAAGCAGGCGGAAGCCTGCATGAAGGCGGGCAAGCTCGTCCCCGACCAGGTCGTCGCCGACATGGTCGCCGCCCGCCTCGCCACCCCGGAATGCGCCAACGGATTCATCCTCGACGGCTTCCCGCGCACGGTCGCGCAGGCCGAACTGCTCGAAGAAGCTATGAAGCGCATCGGCATGAAGCTCGACGCCGTCATCCTCTTCGAAGCGCCTGAAGACCTTCTTCTCCAGCGTCTCACCGCCCGCCTCACCTGCAAAAAGTGCGGCGTCGCGTTCAACAAGCTTTTCGCGCCCCCGAAGCAGGAAGGCGTCTGCGACCGCTGCGGCGGCGAGCTGATCCAGCGCGCCGACGACTCCCTCGAAACCGCGAAGAACCGCCTGAAAGTCTACCACGAGCAGACCGCCCCCCTCATCCAGTTCTACGAAGGGAAAGGCAACCTCGCGCGCATCGACTCCTCCCTCCCCGTCAGCGAAGGGTTCGCGGCGCTGCTCGCGCTTCTGAAGTGATTCCCGGGGTCCCTGTATGCGCATGCTGAAACGCCGCAATTTCGTGATCCACACGCCCGAGGAGATCGCCCGCATCCGCGAGGCCGCGCACGTGACCGCGCTCGCCCGCGAGGAGATCGCCGCGCTCGCCCATCCGGGCATGACGACGCTTGAACTCGACGAGCTGGCGGGGGCGGTGATCCGCGCCACCGGCGGCGTCCCGACGTTCCTGAACTACAACGGCTTCCCGCGCAACATCTGCATCTCGGTCAACGACGTGGTGGTGCACGGGATCGCCAGCGAAAAATGCGTCCTGAAGGAAGGCGACATCGTCAGCGTGGACGTCGGCGTCACCCTGAACGGCGGCATCGGCGACACGGCAAAGACCGTCCTCGTCGGCAACAAGCCGACCACGAAGGACATCGAACGCCTCCTCGCGGGGACGGAAGAAGCCCTCGAGGCGGGCATCTCCGCCGCGAAGCCGGGCGGACGCGTGGGCGACATCTCCCGCGCCGTCGCGAAGGTCGCCGAACACTACAAGCTCGGAATCGTCCGCGACCTCGTCGGTCACGGCTGCGGCACGCGTCTCCACGAGCCGCCCGAAGTCCCGAACTTCGTCAGCACGAGCGAGGGGCCGGTCCTCGCGCCCGGCATGGTCCTCTGCATCGAACCGATGCTGAACCTCGGCACGGCGCGCGTCTATGTGGAGCCGGACAACTGGACGGTCCGCACCGCGGACGGCCTGCCCTCGGCGCATTTCGAACACATGATACTTATTACTGAAACTCATACGGAGGTCTTAACACGTGTCTAAAGACGTTGTCAAAGTAGAAGGCGTCGTCCGCGAACTGCTCCCCAACACCATGTTCCGGGTCGAACTTGAAAACAAACACATGATCCTCGCTCACATCAGCGGCAAGATGAGGCTCCACTTCATCCGCATTCTCCCCGGCGACACGGTGACGCTTGAGATGTCTCCGTACGACCTGACAAAGGGAAGGATCGTTTTCCGCCAGAAATAACGTCTCCGGCAGCACCCATCCTCAGAATCCGGCACAATCTGCAAAAAAACGTCCGGGGCTCCGTCTCCGGGCATATCCCCTTATTTTGAATTCACCAACAATAACCATAACGCCCCGTGGGGCAGAAAAGGAAAATCCATCATGACGAAACGTGATCTCGTTGTCAAAATCTCCGCTGAAACCGGTCTGATCCAGACCGAAGTCGCCAGCATCGTCCAGAAGACCCTCGACTACATCGCCGACGAACTCGCCGCCGGCCGCGACATCGAACTCCGCAACTTCGGCGTCTTCGAAATCCGCGTCCGCAAGGGCCGCAAGGGCCGCAACCCGAAGGTGCCGCAGATCACCGTCCCGATCCCGGAGCGCAAGGTCGTCAAATTCCGCGCCGGCAAGGAACTCAAGGACCGCGTCGCCAGCCTCAAGATCGACTGATCCCGGAGAGTCCGTCCCATGCCGAAAATCGCACCGCCGCCCGGAGTGAGCGACATCTTCCCGGACGAGGCGACAGCCTGGCTCCAGCTCGAATCCGCCGCCCGCAAGGTCTTCGGACTTTACGGGTTCGGCGAACTCCGCACCCCGATCTTCGAGTTCACCGAGGTCTTCCAGCGCGGACTCGGCGGGGAGACCGAGGTCGTTCAGAAGGAAATGTACACCTTTGAGGACCGCGGCGGCAGAAGCCTCACGCTCCGTCCCGAAGGCACGGCGGGCGTCATGCGCGCCCTCGCCGCCACGGACGCCGCCAACGGCGTCGAACACCGCGTCTTCTACATGGGCCCGATGTTCCGCGGCGAACGCCCCGCGGCAGGCCGCAAGCGCCAGTTCCACCAGGTCGGCGTCGAAAACGTCGGGCGTCCCGCTTCGCCGGGCCTCGACGCGGAAGCCATCGCCATGCTCTGCCATTTCCTCGAGGAAATCGGCATCACGGGCTTCAACCTGCTCATCAACACGCGCGGCGTGGCGTCCGACCGCCCCGCGGCGGAACAGGCGCTCGCGGAGCATTTCCGGCCGCATCTCGCCGAGATGTGCGACGACTGCCGCGCCCGCATCGACCGCAACGTGTGGCGCATTCTGGACTGCAAGCAGGCGTGCTGCCGTCCGTTCATCGAATCCGCGCCCGACCCGGCGCAGTTCTTCAGCGCGGAGTCCCGCGACTACTTCAAAAAAGTCTGCGATCTCCTCACGGAACAGGGCATCCCGTTCACCGTCGATCCGCGTCTCGTGCGCGGCCTCGACTACTACGTGCACACGGTCTTCGAGCTCACGCACTCCGGGCTCGGCGCGCAGAACGCCATCGCGGGCGGCGGACGCTACGAGCTCACGCTCCCCGGCCTCCGCAATCCGATCCCCGGGGTCGGGTTCGCGGCGGGCATGGAACGCCTCCTCATCGTGCGCGACGCGCTCGGCGTGACGCCGCCTCCGGCTCCCGTTCCGAAGCTCTATCTGGCTTCGCTCGGGGACGCCGCGCTGGCGTTCAACACGTCGCTCGCCGCGAAGCTCCGCCATGCCGGGATCGCCGTCGCCATCGACTACGATGCGAAGAGCATGAAGTCCCAGATGCGCGCGGCGGACCGCATGAAAGCCGAATATGTGCTCGTGACCGGCGATTCCGAACTCGAAGCGAAGTCCGCCAGGCTCAAGCACATGGAGGACGGACGCGAGATCAGTACGGGCCTTTCCCCCGACGGCGTGCTCGCCGCGCTTGCAGCCGACGCGGGAACGAACTGATCCGGCATTTCAATTTCATTTCCGGCTGACACAGCCGCGGGATCCGCCCCGCGGCTTTTTTTCTGCTCGGATCCGGCGGGGAAACCTCCCTGCCCCGGCGTTATTCCTCCCCCTCGCGCGCTGACTTCTCGTTCCGATCCTTTTCGGACTCCCGGCGGTCGATCTCGTCGGCGTCCTCCTGGGTGAACGCGGAGATGATCATGTTCGGGAAGAGCGTGAGCAGGTACTTCGTATTGTCCATGAAGAAATGCGAAATGGACTTGCCGTAGGAGACCTTCGGATCGAGGATGTCCCCGGTCAGATAGAAAGGCCAGTGGAACAGCGCGAAGCGCGCCGTCGTCTCAAGTTCGGCGCCGCCGTCTCCCGCCAGGTCGATCGTCCCGCTCGCCCTGTAGCTCTCGATCTGTTCGCCTTCAAGCTCGAGGGATTTCAGGTCCAGGACGCCGTGCCGGACGGACGCGTCCATCGTGCCGCGGGTGAATTCAATGGGGGCGTCTCCTGAGATCATGTCCATGATGGTCCCGGCGGTCGTCATATGCAGCGCGCGCCGCACCACCTCGAACGGCACATAGTCGATGAGGCGCGGGACGCTGACCAGCGGGAGGAGAAGGATGTTCAGGAAAAGCGAGCGTTCGCGCAGGTTCGTCCGCAGGGCGACATTCTCCAGTTCCGCGGAGCAGTCGGACCGGAGGTTTTTCGCGAGCGCCTCCGCCGTGAACCCCTCGCCGCGCACGACGGTTTTCAGGTTCTTCACGGTTCCGTTCAGGCGGCGCGGGATTTCCGGGCTGTCGTCCGTGGCGAGGAACGCGGCGAAGCACTTGTCGAACGGGATGTTGTTCAAATCCGCCTCGACGGTGAACGGCCAGGAACCGTCCTTCAGATGGATTTCCGCGGAAGCGATCCCGGACACATCGCCGGAGAACTGCGCATGCGGCACAAGGATC
The DNA here is from genome assembly GCA_902780135.1 of uncultured bacterium. Lineage (GTDB taxonomy): Bacteria > Verrucomicrobiota > Lentisphaeria > Victivallales > UBA1829 > UBA1732. The sequence goes on along the minus strand of CACZEK010000010.1, from coordinate 38,263 downwards.
GCCGGATCGTCCCCGTCCTGCAGCTCCAGCAGCCCCGCCCCGGAGAAGATCAGCGCGCGGTTCCGCGAATAGATCCCGTGCAGGTCCAGCTCGAACGTCTTGTCGACGAGCGAGATCGCCGTCTTTTCCACGCCCGGGTCGGTGTTGTGGTTGTAGCGGAAATACGACATAGCGAACGGCAGATCCAGCGAACTGGAAATGAACTTCGGCATGGCGTCTTCCCCGCGCCGGTACAGATACCGCCCGGCGATGTGTTCCTCCCCCTCCCCGTCCGCCAGCCGGATCGCCACGTCGCCGAACATCTCGCCTGCCCAAAACAGGTCTCCCTCAAGACGCCCGGACAGTTCCGGGAACCGGTATTCCTCCGGCTCGTCCGACTGAAGCCGCAGGCGGCCGATCTTCAGGTCGCCGGTCCAGCCCATTTCATCGAAGTCGCGGTCCGCCCGGAATTCGACCTGCCCGGCGGCGTCCAGGTCCTCGAAATAAAAGCTTCTCTCCACCCCATATCCGATCAGGTACAGGACTTCCGGGCCGAACCGCACCTCGGGAAACTTCATCCGCGTGCGGCAGTCGTTCGACAGGTCGACCGTGCCGGAACCGCTGGCGAACAGCATCGGCCTCGCCTGCCGGTCCTGGATATCCGCGTTCACTTCCGGGAGGATCAGCAGCTTCCTTTCGCGCTCGTACTGGAAATTCCCGTTCAATCCGAGCCGCGCCAGTTCGCGCGGTTTCCCGTCGAGCAGGATCGTCAGGCCGCTCCCGACGAGTTTTCCCTCGCCGCCGAAGACCGTCCCGTCCGCGCTGACCGAAAGGTCGAACTCGGACGTCACCACGCCGCCGGCGAAACGGAAATCCTCGCCGTCGCCGAAAAGCGGATCCCAGAACGAAACGGGAAGCCCGTTCGTTTTCAGCTTGAAGTTCATCGGGAGATACGAGAACGCGTCGTCTTTCCACGTGAAGCCGGATCCGCAGGAAACGGACAGGCGTCCGTCTCCGTTGTCGATCTCCGCGTTCAGCCGGGTCAGCGAAATGCGGGAGTCCGCTGGCTCGCACCGGAAATCCGCCGATGCCGAGGCGTTGGCGAACCGGAACGTCGGAAGATCGTCCCTGCCGGGGAAGAACTTCTGCTCCAGCTGGCGCGAAAGCACGTCGCTGAGCTGGTCGACCGCGATGTGCCCCGTGATCGCGGTCCGGCTACCGCCGGACGCGCTCAGCGCCGCATGGAAATCGGACCCGGCCTTCAGGTCCAGCCCGCAATCCAGCTGCCACCCCTGGTCGTCCGGCGAGAGCCTGAAATCGGCGTCCCCGACGGCGACGAGCTCCAGCGTCTTTCCTCCGGTCCCGGTCAGGGCGAGGTGCGACAGATGGGATTCCTTGTGAAGCTTCGCCGCCATGTTGACCAGGTCCAGGTCAAGTCCGGCGGTCGCGGCGTGTTCCGTTTCCCGCAGGTTGGCGTCGTCCAGGAAACTGCACAGATCGGCGAGGTTCTGGTCCCCGTACGCCTCGATCAGGCGGTACGGATAATACTTCAGGTCGCCTTCGAGCGACGCCGTGCGGACATTGTATTCGCCCGCAAGCTGCGCATGGCAGATCTGCTCCTCGCCGTCGTACAGCGACAGCCCGCAGTGCGAGACATGGAACGACCCGATCCGGGTTACGCCGTCCGTCTCGAACGCGGCATCCGCGTCGAATACGCGCCGCATGGTCTTCCGGTCCCGCATGACGGCGTTCGCGCCGCCCTGCAAGGACGCTTTTTCCGGGTCAAGCTCGATCGTGTAGGAGAATTCCAGTTCCTTGTCCGCGGAATCGAACGGCAGCACGGGGTCGAACGCGGTCAGGTCAAGCGGGTTCCCGGTCGAAAGCGTCAGCTTCGCCGGGCGGGGGTCCAGCGTATAGGTCGCGTCTTCGTGCCGCACGAATTCAAACATGCCCGCCGTTCCGAGGTTGATGCGCCCCCCCTTCGGGCCGATCAGATGACCGGAGACGGAATCCAGCGTCACGCCGCCGGTCACCAGGTCGAATTCGACGTTGCCCTTCGCCTCGAATATCACGTCGCCGGGGATCTCCTCGCCACGGCATGCGATCCCCTCGCCCAGCGCGTTCGTCCCGAACTTCAGGCGGAGCTTCTCCCCCTCAAGCGCAAGCGTCCCGAACACCTCGAACATCGAATTCTCCATGGCAAGGTCCCACGGGATGTACTCCCAGCGGCTCAGATTCGTCCATTCCCCGCCGAACCGGACGGCGCCCGTCTCGGGCTCGTACTGCATGACCATCTCCGTCGACTCCGAGGACGGGATCTCCAGATGCGAATCCGGCAGCTCGATCACCAGCGGCTCGTTTGCCGCGGCGGAAACGATGATGCTCTCGCCGCCGCGCGAGGACGACACCTTGATCCGCGCGCCGCACTCCAGAAGCCGCTGCGGGTCGTTCAGGCGGTATTTCACGCCGCAGATCATCTGCGGACGGGTCAGGAGCCCGTCGCCGAACGTCGCGTTCAGATCGGATACCGAGATCAGGCTCTGCACGGCGCCGGACTTCCAGCCGACCTCCGCGTCGAGCAGCGTCAGGTCCGCCATGCGCACGACGGGCTTCGACGCCTTGCTCCAGATCAGACGGGACAGTCTGCGGACCTTCTCGCCGGAGATCGGTTCCGCCGCCTGCCCGCCGTCCTTTTCCCCCCGCAAATCCGCATACCGGGCGAAATCCAGCGTCGCGCGAAGCCCCTCGGCATGGACGCCCGACACCTGCACTTCCTTCACGTTGAACCCGTCCAGCGTCACGCCGTCCAGATGCAGGCCGCAGGACCTCGCCTCGACCACGCCGGCGGGGCATCTCACCTTCAGTCCGGTCAGGATGATCTCGCGGTTCGCGATCGAGACCATTACGCCCGGTTCCCCCTCGACCTCCACGTCCGCGCACCACGCGCCGAACGGGACGATCCACCGGTCCGCGGTGAACAGCGCGGCGACGCAGGCCGCCGCGGCCAGGAACACAAGGACGCCGGCCGTCCAGCAAACAGCTTTCAGCGTCCTGCGCAGAGGCGAACGCGCTTTCGGTCGTTTCAGTTCAGTCATTTGGTCTATGGATGGCGGCATCCCCGGCGGAAAAGGCGGAATGCGGATCCGCCCCGCTTCGGAATACGGTTTCTCGGCAACAAAAAAGTTCAAACTAATTTACATCAAACAGGGCTTTTTTCAACCGTATAGTTTAAGGAAAAAACATTTTCCGCTCATTTTTTGCGCAGGACGGCGGAAAAAAGGCGCGTTGAGCCCCCCGCGGATCAGCAGAAAAACAATGCGCGGAAAAAAGCGGAAAAAACGTTAATTAAACCGGATTGCCGGGGACGGGGCTGCTTTTTTTTCTGAAAAAATATATTTTTTCCGGCATAAAGGCTTGATTTTTCATCGATCCGTGTGTATATTATTTTTTCAAAAAGTGGAAAACCATCCTTCACATAACACGTTCAACTCAAACTTTGTGAGGTGCTATTATGGCAACGAAAAAAACTGTCAAAAAAGAAACCGCTCCCGCCAAGAAGACTGCCGCCAAGCCCGCAGCCGTGAAGGCCGCCCCGAAGGCCGCGAAAGCCGCCGCTCCGAAAGCCGCGAAAGCCGCTCCCGCCAAGTCCAACGACCCCGAAGAGAATATCAGGCGTTTCGTCAAGACCACGCTCGCGACGAACTTCGTGAAGGCGCACAACGGCAGCTGGAACCACGCCGACTGGCTGAACTTCCTCCGCGAGCTCGAAGAGAAGGGCTATTTCCCGATCGACACCGACCGCGTCGGCCTCGTCCTCGAAGACAAGAAGAAAGCCTTCTTCGCGAAGTGATTTCTCCGCGAATCTCCACACGCTGACTGACATGAGACTTCCCCGAATTGCCCTGACCATGGGCGATCCGGCAGGCATCGGGCCCGAAATCGCCGTCCGTCTCGCACGCGCGGTCTCCGCGGGAAAAGTTTCCCCCGCGGACGTCGCCGTCTACGGTGCGCCGGACGTCGTGGAAGAGGCCGCACGCCGTTTCGCACCCGGATTCACCCCGCGGACCGTCGCATGCTCCGACCTCGGGTTTTCGCAGATCCGTCCCGGCAAACTGGATGCGCGCTGCGGGCTTGCCGCGCTTGAGTGTTTCCGCACCGCCACGCTCGACGCCATCGCCGGAAAAGTCGACGCCATCGTGACCTGCCCGATCAACAAGGCGGCGGTCAACCTGGCGGGGATCCCGTTCACGGGACACACCGAACTGCTGGCGTCCCTCTGCGGGGTCCGCGACTTCGTGATGATGCAGTCCGCGGGCGAACTCCGCGTCGTCTTCGTCTCCACGCACATCCCCCTCGCGCAGGTGCCGTCCGCCGTCACGTTCGACCGCATCGTGACCGTCACGCGCCTGCTCCGCGACGCCATCGTCGCCGAGGGGATCGTCCACCCGAAGATCGCCGTCGCCGCCCTCAATCCGCACGCGGGCGAGAACGGCAACATGGGCACGGAGGACGAGACCGTCGTGAAGCCGGCGGTCCGCGCGCTCGCGGAGGAAGGCTTCTCCATCGAAGGGCCGTTCCCCCCGGACACGCTCTTCATCGAGAGCATCCGCTCCAAATTCGACGGCATCGTCTCCATGTACCACGACCAGGGGCACATCCCGTTCAAAATGCTGGCGTTCGACCGCGGCGTGAACTCCACGCTCGGGCTTCCCGTCATCCGCACCAGCGTCGACCACGGCACGGCGTTCGAGATCGCATGGAAGGGCGCCGCATCCATCGGCAGCCTCACCGCCGCATACGAGCTCGCACGCAAGCGCGCCGTCTCCCGCATCGCAAACGCCTGACCAATCATTCAACCCCGGCATCACATGTTCGAACTCGACATCACACGCGACTTCTCCGCCGCCCACAGGCTCGTCGGATACAACGGCCTCTGCTCCGCGCTTCACGGGCACAACTGGACCGTGCAGGTCTTCTTCCGCTCGAAACAGCTCGACGAGATCGGCATCGCCGCCGACTTCACCGTCATCAAGCGCGAACTGACCGCCGTGCTGGCGGACTACGACCACAAATATCTCAACGAGCTGCCCGATTTCGAGGGCATCAACCCGACCAGCGAGAACATCGCACGGATCCTCTTCGAGAAGCTCGACGCCGCGGTCAGGATCCCCGGCGTCAAGCTCGACCGCGTCCGCGTCTGCGAATCCCCGACCTCCGGAGCGACCTATTTCCCCGACCGCGACTGAGCGGCGGAACGGACGCCAGACACGAAACGCGTAACACGAAACGCGAATCACGTAACACGTAACGCGCCGGCTCCTCGGCAACGAGGAAACCGGCGTTTTTTTCAGGCGTTTCCGGGGGGCTGCCCCCGGCGAACAGGATTCAGTCGGCGTCAATCGTAAGGATATCCACCACGGCCCCGCCCGTCTGTGCCTGAGGAGAGACGGAGGTGTGTCCGGCGGCATGCTTCACCGCCTCCGCCTTGTTGGTCATGATATGCTGTTTCTGAGGAACGCCGGACGCGCCGTCGGCGGACGTGCCGCACGAAGCCGCATTGTAGGCGGGCTTCCTGTTTCCGAGACAGCATTTCAGCGCGTGCGCGGTCCCGCAGTTCGACTGGCAGACCGGGCAGGTGTGGCAGACGGGGCAAGGCATCAGCAGGATATATCCCTCCGTGCATTCCTCCGTTTCGACCATCGGCTGCTGCATGACCTGCAGCACAGGCTTCGTCTGATGAGGCGTCTGCGCGCCGGCCATCCCCGTTCCCTGCGCGGCCTGCGCCGTGCCGTCGGCTCCCGTCAGATACGCCGCGGCAAGCACCGCCGCGACCGCCGCCAGAGTTGCGATCATGGTTCGTTTCATAAGATCCCCCTTTGTTTGAATTGCTCCGGCGCTCCGGCTCCCCCGTGGAACGCCCTTCGCCGGATGATTACAATGTAGCACGGCAACGGGGAAAGTCAAGCTCGAAAAAGACGGATCCGCGCCGGGATGCGCGCCGTCCGGGCGTGTTTGCGGCATCATCCGTCCGTACAAAAAAGGGAACGGCGGGAAAACGGGCGGGACGGGAAACGGTTCAGTCCTCGACGTCCGGGTAGCGGTACGGCACGCCGCGGAAGTTCCGGAACGTGTACACGCGCCCGTCGACGCGCTCCAGATAATCCGGGACAAGCGGGATCTTGCCGCCGCCGCACGGCAGATCGACCGCGAAATGGGGGATTGCCATCCCGGAGGTCCAGCCGCGCAGTTTCTTCATGATGTCAAGCCCCGCCGACAGCGGCGTGCGGAAATGCTCCGTGCCGTAGACCAGGTCGGACTGGAACAGGTAGTACGGCTTCACGCGGACCGCCAGGAGCTTCCGCATCAGGAGCCGGATCACCTCGGCGTCGTCGTTCACGCCGCGGAGCAGCACGGTCTGGCTGCCGAGCGGGATGCCGGCGTCGGCAAGCCGGGTCAAAGCGGCGGACGACTGCGGCGTGATCTCGTCCGGGTGGTTGAAATGGACGTTGATGTACAGCGGATGGTATTGCCGCAGCATGGCGACGAGGCGGCGGTTGATGCGCGACGGCAGGACGCACGGCGTGCGCGTGCCGATGCGGATGATGCCGACGTGTTCGATCGCGCGGAGCCGGATCAGGATGGATTCCAGCCGGTCGGTATCCAGCAGGAAGGGATCGCCGCCGGACACCAGCACGTCGCGGATCGCCGGATTCGACGCGATGTAGTCGATGCCGCGCTGGACATTTGCCTCGTCCACGCACATCGGCGTCCGGAATTTCCGCTTGCGCGTGCAGAACCGGCAGTAGCAGGCGCAGCAGTTCGACACCAGCAGCAGGCAATGGTCGGGATACCGGTGAACCACGCAGGGCGCCGGGGTCAGCCCCTCCTCGCCGAGCGGATCGTCCATCAGGTCGCCGCTCTCCCGGAGTTCCAGCTCGTCGGGCACGCACTGCCGGTAAACAGGATCGCCCTTCGCCCGGATCAGGGAAAGATAGTACCGGGTGATGCGGAACGGAAACACCTCGGAGACACGGCGGACGGCAGCCTCGGAGAGGTCAAACATCTTTGCCAGTTCGGAGGCGTCGGCCAGGGCGTTTTTCAGGTCTTTCTGCCATTGTTCCATGTGAATGCGTCCATCCGGTTCGGATCCCGGGGACGGGGCATGCCCGTTTCCCGTGGTCCAGGTGAAATGTCTCCCGCACGCCGGAAGCGCGGGAAAAGAACGGTTTTTGACCTTATAATGTAGCATTTTTTGTTCGAAATTCAATTTGTCCCGCGTATTTTTCCCGGAATTCGGAAGGGACGCGCCGCGGAAGCCCGCGCCCGCGGCAAATCCCGCTTCACCGCCAACGCACGTTCCGCCCGATTTTTTTGTCGTTTTTTTGCTTCACAGGGTTGAAAAATGGGCTGAATGATGCTAAAGTAGAGGGAACGCATCAAAAAACAACCCTGAAAAAACCTGCCCGGCGGACGGCGAAACGCCGCGCCCCCGGACGGGCTTGCCCCTGATGGATTCAGAAATGAACGAGAAAAAGAACTCGGCCGAAAATACGAAAAAGAACGTGTCATATTCATTCGTGAACCCGCTCATTCCGCAGACCGGCGCCAAACGGAAAGGGCCGCCGCCCATCGGACCGGAGATCGGCCCCGATCCGCGCAGCTCCATCGGCGCCCGCATCTCCATGGCGGAGCTCCCGCTGATGGAGAGCGAAAGCGGCATCCGGTTCGACTTCGCGTTCGGCTACCGGGTCAAGTTCCCCGCGGACAACAGGGAGTACAAGCTGCGCGTATACGACCTGGACAGCGGCATGCCGCTGGAGGAACACATGCACAAAGGCGGCGAATACGTCGTCGGGACGAACAAATACTACGTGCGCTACCGCCTCGAGGCGTTTGTGGGCGACAAGCTCGTTTTCGAGCACGACTACGACTGCGAGGACCGGGAAGTCTGCATCATCATCCCGGACGGCGGGCTCGGCGACAACCTCGCCTGGCTGCCCTACGTGGAGAAATTCCGCATCCTCCGCAAGGCGAAAGTCACCGCGGTCCTGGGCGAATGGATGATCCGTCTTTGCAAGGACCAGTATCCCTCCCTGAAATTCATCCCGCTCGCGACGAAACCGCCGCTCAAATTCGCCTACGCCATTTATTTCTGCGGCATCTTCGAGGAAGACCGCAAGCCGTGGCGTCCCGTCGAGCACCAGCACCTGGGCATGCAGAAGGCCGTGGCGCAGATCCTCGGCCTCCCGCTTGAGGCGCTCCATTGCAGGATCCCGCTCGGCTCGCCCCGCCCCGTCAAGGAGCCGTACGTCTGCATCTCCACGATGGCGACGAACCCGACGAAATACTGGAATTTCCGTTCAAACGACGGGGACAGCAATTCCGACGGATGGAATATCCTCATCCGCTGGCTCAAATCCTACGGCTACCGCGTTTTCGTGCTCGACCGCGACAAAGAGCTGACGTTTACGAACCAGCACACCTATCGCGTTCCCTCCGAGGCGGAAGACCTCACCGGGCGGATCCCCATTCTCGAACGCATCCACTATCTGGAACACGCCGATTTCTTCATCGGGCTGCCCAGCGGACTCAGCTGGCTCGCCTGGAACTGCAATATCCCCGTCGTCATGATCTCCGGCTTCACCATGGACGGCAGCGAATTCCCGACGCCGTACCGCGTCACGAACTTCCTCTTCTGCCACGGCTGCTGGAACGACACGCATCTCTTCTTCGACTCAAAGGCTCCCGTCTGGTGCCCGCGCCACCTGGGCACGCCGCGCGAGATCGAATGCACCAGGTCCATCACGCCGAAGATGGTCCAGGAAACGGTCATGCGGATTCCCGCGTTCCAGAAACACGTCGCCGAAATGAGAGAAAAGGAACTCCTGAACGACTTCAGGAACCGGGCGCCCCAAGGCAGCGCCAGCACGATCATCGCGCTCCCTCCGCTCGCCGAAAAAAAAAAGCGGTAATCCCTCCGGACGGGAAACGTGACGCCACGATCCTGCTCCCGGTCTACCGCGCGAATCCGGACCATCTCAGGACCACCCTCGACTCCGTGATCCGCGTCGCGGAGACACAGGGCAACACCGAGGTCATCCTGTTCAACGACTGCTCCCCGGACGATTCCCAGAGCATCATCGACGAGTATGCGGACCGCTATCCCGGCATCATCCGCAAGATGAAGTCCGATCACAACCTCGGCATCGGAAACGTCCGCACGGAAATGAGCAAGGCCGCCCTCGGGCGTTACATCCTCTCCTTCGACCAGGACGACATCATGCTCCCCTTCGACCTCGGCGGCGTGATCGCCATGATGGACCGGAATCCGCAATACAGCGCGAGCTATTCCCGCAAATACCTTTTCGACGAGAACGGCCTCACCGGGGAGGTCCACGGCGACTGTCTCTCCGAGTTCAACGCCTTCTTTGCCCCGAAGATCAACATCAACGCCATGGTCATCCGTGCCGACGTCCTCGCCGCGCACAAGTATTTCATGCCCGTCCCGGACTGCGCCATCAACGACGACGTCTTCCTCATGATCCGCCTCGGAGCCGATACAGATATCTATTTCGACGAGGAGACTCCGCGCACCCTCTACAGAATCCACAGAAAACAGAACTCGCGCCGCTTCCACCATGAAAAACAGACGCCGTTCCGCTGGATGGCGGAATACATGGCGAAACAGCGCCCGGAACTCTACAGGCGCATCCTCGCGAACGATCCGCCCGCGCTCACCCCGGAAAACCGGCACTGGGTCCTGGGACTGATGGGGGCGGCGGTCTTCCTCAACCAGGACGACACGGAAAAAGTCATCCCGATCGCGGAGAAGGCGTGCGAACTTGCCCCGGACGACTACGGCGCATGGGAGAACAGGCTGCTCCTGCTCTGCATGGCGAAGCGGCATGACGAATTCCTGAAGGTGTTCGACTTCGCCGCAAAGAAATTCCGGGACCGGCATCCGAACAAGGAAATGCAGATCCTTTTCAAGATGATCCTGTATTCCAGGCAGACCGAAAAGGCCGTCCCGCAGGCTGTCGCAATGCGCTTCAACAAGCTTCTTCTGCAAACAAGAAAGCCGCCCAGGATCGTGCTGGAAAACCTTCCCGGATAAGGCGCGTTTCAGGCGCATCCCGCCGGGGTTCGGGTTCCCGTGCCGGAGCATCCGCCGCCCTTGCGCTTCGGCAGCGGCGTCTTTGCGCGTTCCGCCCCCGTTCGCGCCCGAGGCGGGTTTAAGGAAGGATCACGCCTGCGGGATCCTGATGTCCATGGAAATGTCGCTCGCCTTCACGGAATGCGTGAGCGCGCCGGACGAAATGAAGTCCACGCCGGTCTCGGAGAGCGACGGGATGCGGCCGAGCGTAACGTTTCCGCTCGCCTCCAGACGCGCCTTGTTGCGGGCGATCCCGACCGCCTGCACGACCTGCTCGTTGTCCATGTTGTCGAGCAGGATGTACTCCGCGCCGGAAAGCAGGGCTTCGTCGAGCTCCTCGAGGGAATCGATCTCCACCTCGATCTCCAGCTGCGGATACATCTCCCGTGCGCGGCGCACCGACCGCAGGATGCCGCCTTTCCCCTCCATGCCGGCGAGTTCGCGGTGGTTGTCCTTGATCATGATGCGGTCGTACAGGCCGATGCGGTGGTTGAACGCGCCGCCGACCGCCACGGCGTATTTTTCGAGGTTGCGCCAGCCGGGCGTGGTCTTGCGCGTGTCGAGGATCTTCGCGCGGTTTCCGGCGAGTTCCTGATATTTGTGCGAGGCGGTCGCGACGCCGCACAGACGCTGGAGAAAATTCAGCGCCGTGCGTTCCCCGGTCAGAAGCACGCGCGCCGGACCGGAGATCTCCGCCATGACCGTCCCGCGGGGGCACGCCTCGCCCTCCTTCACTTTCGCCGTGAACACGACGTCCGGGTCGAGCGTATGGAAAAGGCGTTCCGCGACGGGCAGCCCGGCGCAGATGAGGTCTTCTTTCGCGATCAGCACGGCGGTCGTCTTCAGGTCGGCGGGAATGACCGAATTCGTGGTGGTGTCTCCGAGGTCGCCGAGGTCTTCCTCCAGGGCGAGCTGAATCAATATGTCGGCGCGTTTCCAGTCGATTTCGGGTTTCTGCATCGGGGGGGTCTCCTAATTATCTCAAAAATCAGTTGTTGTCTCTTCAATTTCACGCGCGTTTCCGTGCGCGGGCGCATGCCGCGCAATTCACGGCACGCTCTGTGTGTCATACATGACGGAAACGGGTTTGATCTCGAGCGCCTTTCCGGTCAGCATGTCGTAGCGGATCACGGCGGCGTCCAGCCTGATCCCGCTCTCCACCACGGGGAACTTGTGCGGCATCCCGGTGCGGAACTTCGCGATCACGTCCGGCACGGAACGCCCGAGGATCGAGTCCGCCGCGCCGACCATGCCGACGTCGGAGAGAAACGCGGTCCCGCCGGGCAGGATGCGGGCGTCGGCGGTCTGCACGTGGGTATGGGTGCCGATCACGGCGGTCACGCGTCCGTCCAGGAACCACGCGAGCGCCGCCTTTTCGCTGGTCGCCTCGGCGTGGATGTCCACGATGACGCATTTGCAGGTGATCGGGATCTGCGTCAGGATCTGTTCGGCGGTCTCGAACGGGCAGTACGCGCTGTCCTTCATGAAGACCTTGCCCATCAGGGAGATCACCGCCACTTCGCCGCCCGCCGGGTTGCGCGTGTACAGCCAGCCGCGTCCCGGCTGGAGCTTGCTCATGTTCGCCGGACGCACCACGTTCTTCATGCCGCGGATCTCGTCCTCGAACTCCTTGCGGTCCCACGTGTGGTCGCCGGACGTGAAGACGTCCACGACGTCCTCCATTTCGTGCAGGCAGGACTTGTTCAGCCCCGCGCCCGCCGCGCAGTTCTCGCCGTTCGCGATCACGAAGGAACACATATACTGCTGTTTCAGCTGCGGCACGAGCGCATGGACCGCCTTGCGCCCGCCCTTGCCGACGACGTCTCCGATGAACAGTAAATTGAGCGACGGACCGTTCAAGTTCATACTCCTTAAATCACGACTGTTTTCCCGTTTCGATTTGAAAAATCCGCCGGAACGCAGTATATTTTTCAAATCAATTTAAGGAAAAAATATAGTCCCGGAATCGGAAACTGCAACCCCGGAAACGGAAAAAATGACGAAAAACACGAAGAAAGACGCCGCGCCCGCGCCGCAGTGCGGTCCGGCATGCGGCGTTCCCGGCCCCGCGCCGGAGGAAACCGCCCCGAACAAAGCGGCTGTCTTTCTGAAATACGCCGTCAAGATCCTCGTGACCGCGGGCATCGTCGCCGTGCTCGTCTGGTCCTCGAAAAAACACGGCACGTTCGACGGCGTCGATTTCTCCGGCCTGAACTGGCTCTGGCTCGCGGCGGCGTTCCTGCTCTACCTCGTGCATCTCTTCGTGAACGCCTGGCGCTGGCGGCTCCTGCTGGCGTACCGCGCGATCCCCTGTTCGCTTTTCTCCGCCTTCTCCCTCACCACGCAGTCGTTTTTCTTCTCGCTGGTGATGCCCGGCGGCGCGATCGGCGGCGACGTGATCCGGGCGGGATTTCTGGCGTACCGCGTGCCGAAGGGACAGAAATTCGACGGCGTCTTCACCATCCTGATGGACCGCTTCACCGGCATGATCGGCATCTTCCTGACCGTGTTCCTCGCCCTGCCCTTCGCGTGGCGGTATCTCGACGGGACCGATCCGCGGGCGAAGGTCCTGACGTTCGCGCTGCTGGGGGCGTCCGCCGCCGGACTGCTCGCTGCCGCCGTGATCTTCCTGCACAAACAGCTTGAAAAAACCGCGTTCTTCCGCTGGGGCGAAGACCTCGGCGCGAAGCTCACGCGCGGATTCTCGACGAAGCTCCTGAACGCGCTGGATTCGTACAGCGGCGCGGCGAAGGAGATCGTGTGGTGCGTGATCGCCAGCATCCTCGGCGTGAACTTCGTGCTCGGACTCTGCTTCTACTGCGTCTGCCTCGCGTTCTCCGCCTCGCTCGCGCCCCTCTTCGCCCCCATCGTCGCCGCGATCACGGTCGGAAACATCGCCGGGCTCATCCCGCTCACCATGTCCGGCATCGGACTGCGCGACTACTTCGTGGCGGCGATCCTCGGCGCTGCCCTCGCGGAACTCCCCGGCTGCGACGTCGCCGCACTCGCCCCGACGCTCGTCATGACCGGCGTCATCATCGCGGGCGGACTCTTCGGCGGGTTCTTCTTCCTGTTCGACAGCGCGTACAAGAACAAGGCGCCGGCGTCCGCGCCATCCGAACCGCCCCCGGCGAAGGAGTGAACCCGCCATGCCGGACGGAAACCGCAAACGCGAGCTGATTCTCCGCTGGGCGCTCTTCCTCGCCTACGCCGCGGCCACGTTCGTGCTGACGCTCCGTCACGAACCCTGGGCGGACGAGCTTCAGGCGTGGCTCATCGCGCGCGACAGCACCGTCCCGCAGATCTTCCGCGCGATGCGCTGGGAAGGCCATTTCGTGCCGTGGTATCTCATGCTGCACGTCTTCGCGGCGCACGGCGGCCCGGTCCTCTGCATGAACCTTCTTTCCTGGGCGTTCATGGCGGCCGCCGGGGCGTTCTTCGTGTTCCGCGCGCCGTTCACGCTCCCGATGAAAGCCCTCGTGCTGGGGTCCGCCGGGATGCTCTTCTGGTATCCGGCGGTGGCGCGCTGCTACGCCCCGATCCCGCTCCTGCTCTTTGCGCTCGCCGCGCTCTATCCCGCCCGCCTGAAACGCCCCCTGCTCTACGGCCTGCTGATCGCCTGCCTGACCAATACGCACGCCTATTTCGAGGGCTTCTGCGGCATCGTCTTCGTCCTGTGGGCGTTCGACGCGTGGAAACTCCGCGCGGAACTCCCCCGCCGCGAACTCCGCCGCATCGCCGCCGGGCTCGGCATCGCCTCCGCAGGAGCACTCTTCGGGTTCCTCCAGGTCGCGCCGGGCATGCTGGACGCGCGGTCGGTCGGCAACCAGCGGTTCTGGCCGATGAAGATGAACTTCTATGAACGCCTCGCCACCTCGTTCGTCGACTTCGCAGGGTGCTCCAAGGAGGTCGCGAACGTGAAAATGCCGGTTCTGGAATACCTCTGGGTCGCGCTCGCCGTCGTCCTGGCCGCGTGGTTCGTCCGCCGCCGCAGGACGTTCGTGCTGTATCTCGCGCTCGCCGCCGTCTTCTTCGGCGCGTTCTACTTCGTCCTGCCGCCTCACGAACACCCCTTCCAGTCGCATTTCCAGCTCATCCTCGACTTCGTGTTCCTGCCGTTCTTCGCGGTCGCGATGATCTCGCTCTTCCGCGTGTCCCGCCGCATGGGGCTGGTCTGCCTCGCGTCGTTCCTGTGGATGATCGTCTTCGCGATGTACCTTTTCTACTTCCTGCCGCAGCGCGCGTACCTGGTCTTCCTCGCGTTCGTTTTCTGCTGCTGGGTCCTCCTGGAGAATCCCTCCGAACTCGAACCCGCCGCGCCCGGCGCGTTCTTCCGCCTGCTGGACGGACCGAAGCCGCCGCCCCTGAAACGCCGCCTCGCGGAACTCCTCGCCGTTTACGTCTGCTTCACGATCCCCGCGTGCGTCTCGTTCGCCGTGCAGGATTTCCGGCATCCCTTCTCCGGCGCGAAAAACATGGGCGAATACCTCACGAGGACCCTGCCGCCCGGTTCGACCGTCGTCCTGCCCTTCTACGGCATCACGGACGCCGTGATCTCCGCCTACGCGCCCGGCCTCAGGTTCTACTGCGTGGAATCCGGCAAATACATCACCTTCTGCCCGCTCGACTGGTCGCTCGAAGAGGTCCAGCGCAGGAGCATGCTGATCGTGCCGCAGTGGATCCCGGAAAAGACCGACGAATACATCACCCTGATCGACCAGACCGGGTTCATGTATTCGCCGATCTGGGAACCTGTCCTCAAGGAGCCGGGGCCTCATTATTTCGTGTGCAGCATGCGGTATCTGCAGGCGCTGCGGGAGAATCCGGTCCGGCTCGTGAGCAAGGACCGCCGCCGCACCTTCACCGAGGTCTACCGTTCGCCCCGAATCAAGTTCACCGCCGTCGCGGGCGAACAATACTGGCTCTTCACCGACGCCCCGCCGCCCGCGGACTCCATTCCGCCGCGCTGAAAAAGGCACGCCGCAGGCGGGAAACATGCGGCCGGGATGATATTATTTCCCGTGGGCGTCTGGAAACGCCTGCGTGTCCGGATCGCCGTCTTCGGCGGCTTTGCGGTACGCTTCCGCCGCTCGTTCGAACCACTTGTCCGCCTCGGCGGCATCCTTCGCCACGCCTTTGCCGTCCCGGTAAAGCACGGCGAGGTTGTGCATCGCATACGGATCGCCCGCTTCCGCGGCCTTGCGGAAGGCTTCGACGGCTTCCCGGCACCAGTAGTCCGCCGCATCGGCATGCCCCTTGCGTTCATACGCAAAGGCGAGGAGCGCCATCGCATACGGACTGCCCTGCTCCGCCGGCTTGCGCAGACGTTCGATGGCTTCGTCATACTCCCCAAGGGGGATCAGCATTTCGCCGACTTTGCATTGAGCGTCCGCATGTCCGAATTCCGCGGCTCTTCCCCAGCAGAAGAGCGCCCGTTCCATGTCCCGGTCCGTGCCTATGGCCTGTTCATAGCACAACCCGAGCCGATACAGCGCGTCCGGGTCGTCCTGTCTCGCCGCCTCGTAAAACCAGCGGAACGCCTCGTTCCAGTCCTTCTTCACGCCCCGGCCCTTGTAATAACACACACCGAGCCGGTACTGCGCCCCGGCATGGCCTTTTTCCGCCGCGGACAGGAACGCCTTCACCGCGACAGGATAATCCTTTTGTTCATACGCCGTCAGACCGGCGTCAAACGTCTTTCCCGTTTCCGAGGAGGAACCTGCCGAGACGAACAATCCGGCGAAGACGAGGACGATATGCAGCGTGAACAGGATACAAAACAGGGAACAACTGTAGCCGCGCGAATTCGATTCCTCCCCGTTTGAGGCGTTTTCTTCTTCCGGCATCTGCTCGCCGGAAGAGACCTCCGCCGCACCCGACGCGGAAATCGCGGCAAGCTCGGCCGCCGACAGAGGGCGATCCGTATCCGGCTGACGGTCCGGGTCCGGCATGGCGGATGTTTCCGCATCCTCCTGCGCCGAATCGCTTCCGTCCGCGTTCTTTCCGCTCCGTTTTTCCTCCGGATGATCCCGGATCAGGGAACAGACCGCGATGACAGGGAAACCGAGCAGAAGCGCCAGCACGACCGCAAGCGCCGCGCCGATGATATATCCCAATATCCCCGCCGGATCGCGGTACAGCAACTTGTAACAAACGTGAAAGCCAGTTCCGAGAAACAAGAGGGCGAGGAAGCAATCACAAAGGATCGTGATGCAGTTTTCCGACAGTTCCCTGAATATTTCTTTCAAAAGCTTCATCACGGCTCCTTGTTTTCCGGGGAAACGGGGAAACTGCCCGCGTCCTGCTCCTCAACGAAGACCTGCGCGTTTTTGTCGCCCTGTTCGAGGGCGCGCATTTTCCTCTCCCCGAGAGGAATAGAAACGATCATAAGGATGATCGCAAAACAGATGAAGAAACCGAGGCAGGAAACATGATGTTCGGCCCGGCCGGGCGCGGCCGTTTCGCCCGTTGTTTCAGCGACGGAGGAAACCGGTTCCGGCGGAACATTGTTTTCCGGCGATTTCGAGGCCCTTATCATTCCGCAGGCGCTCCAGCCGAGAATGATCGCCAGGTCAAGCAGAAGAGCCGTCCCGACGATGCAGTCCAAAAGACTGCGCGGTTCCACGCAGATCAGCAAGAACCCGGAGAATCCCCCGCACACGAAGAAAAAGAAGGAGAGAAACACGAACCCGAGAGTGTTCTCGAGTATCTCATATATCTTTTTCCATCGGCTCATTTCGTCTTTTATTCCTTTGCGTTCAACTTCGCGGCAAACCGTATCCGTTTCTATAATTATACCACATTTCCCGAAAATGACAAGAACAAAGCATAAGATTGTTCGCTTTTTCCAGAAGAAAAAAGATGAATGGGAAAAGATGCGTTGAACACCTATTCCTGTTGGTCTTATCGGACCTGTTGGTCCTATTATCATTCGACCGGTCCGGACACGATTCGGGCGTCCGGGGCTTGAAATGAGCCGGGGACGCCCGATTCTTTCACGGCTTTTTCAGCCGTTCTATTTTCAGCGTTTCAGCTTACTTTTTCTTGTTCGGCACGAGCTTGTCGAAGCCGCAGTACGGCTTCAGGACATCCGGGATCGTGACGGAGCCGTCCGCCTGGAGACGGTTCTCCAGGAACGCGATGAGCATGCGCGGCGGCGCGACCACGGTGTTGTTCAGCGTGTGCGCGAAATACTTCTTGCCGTCCTTGCCGTTCACGCGGATGCGGAGGCGGCGCGCCTGGGCGTCGCCGAGCGTGGAGCAGGAGCCGACCTCGAAATACTTCTTCTGGCGCGGAGACCACGCCTCGACGTCGAGCGACTTGACCTTCAGGTCGGCGAGGTCGCCGGAGCAGCATTCGAGCGTGCGGACGGGGATTTCCATGGAGCGGAAGAAATCGACCGTGTTGTGCCACAGGCGGTCGAACCACATCATGCTGTCCTCGGGCTTGCAGATCACGATCATTTCCTGTTTCTCGAACTGGTGGATGCGGTACACGCCGCGTTCCTCGATGCCGTGCGCGCCTTTCTCCTTGCGGAAGCAGGGCGAATAGCTGGTGAGGGCGAGCGGGAGGGATTCCTCGGGAAGGATCTGGTCGATGAAACGCCCGATCATGGAGTGTTCGCTGGTGCCGATCAGGAAGAGGTCTTCCCCCTCGATCTTGTACATCATGGAGTCCATTTCGGCGAAGCTCATGACGCCGGAGACGACGTTGCTGCGGATCATGAAGGGCGGGATGCAGTAGGTGAATCCGCGGTTGACCATGAAGTCGCGGGCGTAGGAGAGGATGCCGGAATGCAGCCGCGCGACGTCGCCGACGAGGTAGTAGAAGCCGTTGCCGGCGACGCGGCGGGCGCTGTCCAGGTCGATGCCGCAGAAGCTTTCCATGATCTCGGTGTGGTACGGGATCTCGAAATCGGGCACGACCGGCTCGCCGAAGCGTTCCAGCTCGACGTTCTCCGTGTCGTTCTTGCCGATGGGCACGGAGGGGTCGATGATGTTCGGGATGACCATCATGGTCTTGAGGAGTTCTTCCTCGACGCGCACTTCCTCGGCGGAGAGTTCGTCGATGCGCGCGGCGTCGCCCGCCATTTCCTCTTTGATCTTTTCGGCTTCGTCCTTCTTGCCCTGCGCCATCAGCTTGCCGATCTCCTTGGAGACGGTCTTGCGCTTGGCGCGGAGGGATTCGACCTCGGTCTTGATCTCGCGGTTGCGGATGTCGAGGTCGAGGACCTTGTCGACGAGCGGGAGCTTCGCGTCCTGGAATTTCTTGCGGATGTTCTCGCGGACTGCGTCCGGGTTCTCGCGTACGAATTTGATGTCAAGCATGGTTCGATTCTCCTGTTTGCGCTCAGAATTCCGGCATCGGGAAGTCGGCGCAGAAGTCGATCACCTCGGCGCGGATCGCGGCGAGCGCGGCATCGTCGTCCTTCGCGGCGGCGGCGCGGTCGATGAAGTCGGCGATGCGGAGCATTTCCGGCTCCTTCATGCCGCGCGTGGTGACGGCGGGCGTGCCGATGCGGATGCCGCTGGTGACGAACGGCTTCTCGGGGTCGAACGGGATCATGTTCTTGTTGACCGTGATCGCGGCCTTGTCGAGCGCGGTGGCGATCTCCTTGCCGGTGGCGTGGCGCGGACGCAGGTCGACGAGCATCAGGTGGTTGTCGGTGCCGCCGGAGACGATGCGGAATCCCTTGTCGGCGAGCGCGGCGGCGAGCGTGGAGGCGTTCTTCACGATCTGCTGCTGGTACGCCTTGAACTCGGGCGACATCGCTTCCTTGAAGCAGATCGCCTTCGCGGCGATCACGTGCATGAGCGGGCCGCCCTGGAGGCCGGGGAACACCTTGGAGTTGATCGCCTTGATGTATTTTTCCTTGCAGAGGATGAGGCCGGAACGCGGGCCGCGGAGGGTCTTGTGCGTGGTGGTGGTCACGACGTCGCAGTACGGAACCGGGTTCTGGTGCAGCCCGGCGGCCACGAGGCCGGCGATGTGCGCCATGTCCACGAAGAGGAAGGCGTTCGCCTTGTCCGCGATCTGGCGCAGGCGGGCGAAGTCGATGGCGCGCGGATAGGCGGACGCGCCGGCGAGGATCATGCGGGGCTTGTGCTCCATGGCGAGGCGTTCGATCTCGTCGTAGTCGAGGCGCTCGGTCTCGGCGGAGACGCCGTAGGGCACGATGTGGAACAGGTTGCCGCTGAAGTTCATCGGATGGCCGTGCGTGAGGTGGCCGCCGTGGTCGAGGCTCATGGAGAGCACGGTGTCGCCGGGGTTCAGCAGCGCGAAATACACCGCCATGTTCGCCTGGCTGCCCGCGTGGGGCTGCACGTTCGCGGCCTCCGCGCCGAAGAGTTCCTTCGCGCGGTCGATCGCGAGCTGTTCCACCTCGTCCACGAATTCGCAGCCGTTGTAGTAGCGCTTGCGCGGATAGCCTTCGGCGTACTTGTTGGTCAGGACGGAGCCCTGGGCGGCGCGGATCGCCGTGCTCGTGAAGTTCTCGGAGGCGATGAGCTCGATGCCGTTGAACTGGCGGCCGGCTTCCTTGTCGATCAGATCGGCGATCTCCGGGTCGGCGGAACGGATCGCGGCGATGTCGTCGTAGGTGCGCTTTTCGAGGATCTCCAGACGGCGCACGTGGCGGGCGTCGCCGGAGAACGGGGTGGAGAGCCACACTTCGATGAGCTCCTTCATCTTCGCCTCGTCCATGTAGTCGGCGGGGAGGACCAGCACGTTGGAGCAGTTGTGCGCGCGGCTGGCGGCGGTGTTTTCCTTGCAGAACGCGACGACCGCGCGGACGCCGTGGAAACGATCGGCGGTGATGACCATGCCCGCGCCGCTGCGGCAGAGCAGGACGCCGAGCTGGATCTCGCCCTTGGAGACCGCCTTCGCCATCGCGGACCCGAACACGGAGTAGTCGTCCCCGGCGTCGTAGACCGTCGGACCGAAGTCCTTCACGGTGAAGCCCTTGCCTTCGAGGAACGGGATGAGTTTCGCTTTCAGTTCGAATCCGCCGTGGTCGGCGGCGATGCCCATGGTCAGCCCGGTGGAGCCGAACCAGTCCGTGATCTTGTTCATGTGTGTTTCCTTATTGATTGGCTGTTTGCCGTTGAAAAATGCGTGATCGTGTCCGTTTCCCGTCTTGATTACGGTTCCGCGGCGAGGGAAAGGCTTCCCCGTGCCCGAGCGGAGCCGGGCGCTGCCGCAGTGGAGACGCTGCCTCCGAAAACAGACGCATATAATATACAGCATTTTCCGGAAATAACCAGTCGTTTCCCTCTCTTTTTACAGAGTTTTTCGCGGGAATGCGCGCGAGGACAGGCCCCCTGCATCACGGCGGCACTTGCCGGAAGCCGCATCAGGGGCGAAGCTTCTTTTGCTGTTCCCGAAGCGCCTCGATCTTCCGTTCGGCGCGCTCCAGACGCTGTTCGAGCATACCGATCTGCTCTTTCGTGACGCCGGGCATCATCCTGGTTTCCCTCGCCGTCTCCATCCTCCTCCTGTTCGGATCCGTGCTGTACGGAGGTCTCCGGCGCAAGCGCGCCTGACCGTTTTTTTCAGCTCATTCCCGGCTTCCGCCGCCTCAACCGCGAGGCGGCTTTCTTTTTGCTTTGTTTTCAGTTCAGTTTCGCCTCATTTCGCTTTTCTTTGTCTTTGCCTCGCCTTACCTCACGCGGCATTTTTCCGCGAATGCCCGGACAAATCTCCCGATCTGAGCTCAAAAGAATAAGACTTATAGGTCCTACAGGACTTATTTTTTTCTGTCTTCCCTCCTCACATTCTCCTCGATTACCGGCCTGTCTTCTCCTCATTTTTCCTCTTTGTTCGTCCTGCTTTCACCTCATTTTTCCTCTTTGTTCGTCCTGTCTTCTCCTCGCTTCTCCCTCGATTGCCAGCGGACATTCTCCTCACTTTTCCCTCAAATACCGGGTACATGCACACACGCACACCGGACGCGTGACGATTCTCCGTGAAACGGCGCATCCCGCGGGACCATTTTTTCCGTTTTCAGACGGCAAAAGGGCGAAAAAGGGGGGACAAAACGGGCAAAAAACGGGCAAAAACGAAAAAAATCGAAAAAAAATCGAAAAAAATGCGAAAAAAGGCTTGAAAAAAGTGGGAGACAGGGTAAATTAGGGGAAGAAAGGTGAAAATAGGGGCTTCAAAGGGAAGCCTCCGGGAATCTCGAAACAAACCATGGCAAACGACACGAAAACAACCTCAAGTTTCTGCATTCTGAGCGGCAACTGCGAGTACAAGCTCGACAGTCAGCACCGTGTCGCCGTGCCTTCGGACTGGCGCAGCCAGAGCCCGACCGGATGTTTCGTGCTCATGCCCGGGCGCGACCGCACGCTTCAGCTTTATTCGGAAGAGATCTACGACGAACGCATCGGCACCAAGCTGAACGCCCTTTCTCCGTCGAACAAGGAAGACCTCATGAAACTGCGCCAACTGGGCGCGCGCACCTTCAAGCTCCAGTGCGACAAGCAGGGCCGCATCCAGATCCCTCAGATCCTGCTGGACTTCGCCCAGCTCAAGGACAGCGTCGCGTTCATCGGGTCCGGCAACTTCGGACAGATCATGGACGGCGCCCGCTGGAAAGCCGAGTTCGACGCGTTCAACGAGACCGGCGACAGTTTCCTGGACGTGCTGGACTAAGGAGGACGCGGCATGACGCAGACCATGAACATACAGGAAAAGACGACGGAAGCCCCGAAGCACATCCCCGTGCTCCCGGAGGCCGTCTGCTCGTTCCTCGCGCCCGAATCCCGCACCGTCCGCCGCATCATCGACGGCACCGTGGGCTACGGCGGGCACAGCTCGCTGCTCCTGAAATGCAAGCCCGAAGCGGAACTGCTCGGCCTCGACCGCGACGAAGAGGCCCTGGCGGCGGCGCGCGAACGCCTCGCCTTCGCCGGCGACCGCGTACACCTCATGCACTCCGACTACTCCCGCATGGCGGACCGCGCGGCTTCGCTCGGCTGGGACAAGGTCGACACCATACTCCTTGACATCGGCGTGTCCTCCCGGCAGATCGACGACGCGGAACGCGGCTTCTCGTTCCGGTTCGCCGACGCCCCGCTGGACATGCGGATGGACCGCTCCCGCGGACGCACCGCCGCGGACATCGTCAACACGCTATCAGAAGAGGACCTCACCGTCATATTCCGCGACTACGGCGAAATCCGCGAGGCGCGCCGCCTCGCCCGCCGCATCGTCGAACTCCGTCAAACCAAACCCTTCCTCACCTGCGGGGAACTGGCAGACGTCTGCGACGACGTTCTGGGCCGGTTCCGCCACAAGGGCGGACGCAAAGGCCCGCCCGCTCCCACCCTCGCGTTTCAGGCGCTCCGGATCGCCGTCAACGGGGAGCTCGACGAGCTCCGCGACGGCCTTCAGGCGGCAGTCGATCTCCTGGCCCCCGGCGGCCGCATGGCGGTCATCAGCTTCCATTCGCTGGAGGACCGCATCGTCAAGAACTTCATCCGTGACATGGCGATGAACTGCAAATGTCCGCCCGGCACGCCGGTCTGCATCTGCTCCTGGCGCGCCGTCCTGAAACCCCTGACCAAAAAGCCCGTGGAGGCCGACGAACGAGAGCTCGCCGCCAACCCGAGGGCCGCCTGTGCGAAATTGCGTGCTGCAGAAAAACTTTAACCATAACACGAGAGAGCGGGACACACACATGAACCAATTCACCAAAAAGACCAATCCGTCGGAAGACGGAGCCGGAGCCGGACGGACGGAGACGCCCTGGGTCGCGGGGCTGATCTTCAAAATGGCGCTGATCATGAGCATCATCTTCGCCGCATTTTACGCCCGGGTGCACCTGAACGACAAGACCGAGCAGCTGGCGCGCGAGAAAACCCGGATCACCGAGCAGATCCGCGAGAAGCAGACGGAGATCCAGACGCTCAACATCCAGCTCGCCCAGCTCAAATCCTGGGAGAACATCAACGCCAAGATCCGGCAGCACAACCTGGCGCTCCACGCGGTCAATCCGAACCAGGTGCGCTACATGAAACGTTTCGAAGGCCAGGTCGCCGCGCCGTCCCTGTACGGCAGCGACACGCGCGTCGCGGACACTTCCGCCGGCGCGAAGCAGACCTCCGCCGGAGGCATCCGCTGATTTAACCCCGAACCCCGCACACAGAAGAAAGGACGACCGGCATGACACTGTTCCGCTCCATGGCAATCCGCATGGCTCTCGTGTATATCCTGCTCATCTGCGGGTTCGGCTACGTCGCACGCGTGCTCTACACCGTGCAGATCTCGCGCCACTGCGAACTCTTCGAGAAGGCGCAGAACACCTACACGACCCGGATCGAGACGCACGGCACGCGCGGCGAGATCTACGACTTCGGCGGGTCGCTCCTCGTCGGGAACATGCCCACGATGGACATCATCGGCGATCCGGCGAACATCTACATCCTGAACAAGAAGGACGCGGACAAGACCGAGACGGAATGCCGCATGATCGCGGACTTCTTCGAAAAGAACTGCGAAAACGTCAAGTCCGACGAGATCTTCCGCCGCCTGAGCAGACGCTCCTTCACGACGAAGGACAAGGACGGCAACGAGATCGAACAGGACTGCCACTACGCCGTCATCGCGACCGGCGTCGACTACCAGACCGCGAAGGATCTCAAGGAAAAGGTCAAGGAGCTGTCGTTCCACGGCATCGCCTTCACCAGCTCCTACCGCAGAAAATACCCGAAGAACACGATGCTGGCGAACATCCTCGGCCTCACGAACGTCTCCTACGACACGTTCGTCCCGGTCCAGGGCATCGAACGCTCCCTCAACGACGCCATGACCGCCACGTCCGGATCCATGGTCTACGAACGCGCCAGAAACGGCCGCCACGTGACCTTCGCGAACAGCCGGAGCGAACCCACGCTCGACGGATACGACATCTACCTCACCATCCGCGAGCCGCTGCAGGCGATCGTGGAGGAGGAGCTCGACCTCATGTGCGAACGCGTGAAGCCGCACGCCGCCTGGGCGGTCCTCGTCGACCCCGCGACCGGCGACGTCCTCGCCGCCGCGCAGCGTCCCACGTTCAACCCGAACGACCGCGCCACCATGACCCCCGAATCCTCCGCGAACCGGCTGTCCGAGCTCGCGCTGGAGCCCGGCTCCATCATGAAGCCGTTCGTGATCTCCTACGCGCTCGACAAAGGCTTCGTGACGCCCGGGTCCATCGTGGACTGCGAACAGGGCGTCTGGAAGTACGCGGGGCGTCTCCTGCACGACACGCACAACGTGGGCAAGGTGCCCGTGACCGAGGTCATCAAGCAGTCCAGCAACATCGGCACGGCGAAAGTCTCGGTCATGATGGGCGCGAAGAACCTCGACACCGCGCTGCGTTCCTTCGGTTTCGGGCAGAAGACCGGGATCCAGCTCAAGCCCGAAACGTCCGGCATCTTCCGTCCCCTCGAAAAATGGGACTCCCTCTCCGTCTCCCGTTTCTGCATCGGACAGGGCATCGCGGTCTCCCCGCTCCAGCTCGCACGCGCCTACTGCATGATCGCGAACGGCGGCTACAAGGTCAATCTCCGCATCGTCGACCGCATCGAACGCGGCGACGACGTGCGCGTCATGCCCGTGATCAGGGAAACGAAGAGCATCTTCGCGAACCCGACCACGAAGAAGATGATCACCGACATGATGATCGGCGTGACCGAGGCGGGCGGCACCTGCACCGAGGCGGCGATCGAGGGCTTCCACGTGGCGGGCAAGACCGGCACCGCGCAGAAGGTCATCAACGGCGCGTATTCCAACCGCTACTACGCCTCGTTCGTCGGCTTCGTCCCCGCCGAAAACCCGAAGTTCGTCCTCCTCGTCACCTGCGACGACCCGACGGTCGGCAGCCGCTACGGCGGGTCCGCATCCGGCCCCACCTTCAAGGCGATCGCCGAACGCACCCTCAAATACATGCACGTCCAGCCCCAGCTCACCAAAGAACAATGGCTCGCGGAACGTTCCGCCGCGCAGAAGGCTCTGCACGAACGCAAGGTCCGCGAGGACGCGCTCGTCCAGGCGAGGCGCGAGGAACGCGACCGCCAGCTGAAAGCGCAGCAGGCAAAGGAAACGACGAAACGCACCGGGACCTCCGTCGCCAGCCGCCCGGCGTCCGGTTCGAAATCGAACACGATACGCCGTTGATCCGGCACAGATCAGATCCAGCTTTTTCTCCTTGTACCCGCAAAAATGCTTTCTCCCGTTTTTGCGGGTATTTTTTACTCAAATCGCTTTATTTCCTGAAATGAACCCGTTTTTTTTCGAAAAAAAACGCCGTTTTCGGCATTTTCCGCTTGAATTAAGCTCATTCCGGTTTATTATATAGTAGAAAATATGCAAACCGCAACTTTTCCTCAGGAGTTCCCCATGAACAAAGTTCAGATCATGCCCTGCCTTGATATGCAGAACGGACGCGTCGTCAAGGGCGTCCATTTCATCGATATCGCCGACGCCGGCGACCCCGTGGCGTGCGCGGAAGCCTACTGCGCCGCGGGCGCGGACCAGCTCGCGCTGCTCGACATCAACGCCACGGTCGAAAACCGCGGCACGCTCCTCGACGTCGTCAAATCCGTCGCCGCGGCCGCGACCGTCCCGTTCACCGTGGGCGGCGGCATCAGCGACGAGAAGAGCGCGGAGGCCGTGCTCTCCGCTGGCGCGGACTGCATCTCCGTCAGCTCCGCGGCATACAAGAACCGCAAGCTCCTCGCCAGCCTGGTCAAGGAGTTCGGCGCGAACCGCATCACCGCCGCCATCGACGTCGACGCGAACAAAGCCATGCCGTCCGGCTACGAGGTCTACATCAACGGCGGACGCACCGCCACCGGCACCGACGCGCTCGAATTCGCCAAGTTCGTCGACGACACCGGAGTCGACGTCATCCTCCCGACCAGCAAGGCCGGGGACGGCGCGCGCACAGGCTACGATCTCCCGCTCATCCGCACCCTCGCCCGGAACTGCCGTGCCGCCATCGTGGCGTCCGGCGGAGCCGGGACGATGGAGCATTTTTACGAGGCAGCCGAGGCGGGCGCCTCCATACTCCTCGCCGCTTCCGTCTTTCATTTCCACATGATCGACATCGGCGAGCTGAAAGCCTACCTCAAATCCAAAGGTCTCCAAGTAAACGCTTAAACCCGCGAGGTGTGACATGAAAAAGACTTTCACCGCCATTTGCTGTGCCGCACTGCTCGCCCCCGCGCTCTACGCGCAGCGTCCCGAGCATAACAACCTGATCGCCCAGGAAGCCAGAGGCAACGCCGAAGCGGCTTTCCGTCTCTATGAACTTGCCAAACGCGGACAGCTCTATCTCCGCCCGAACGAAAACACCGCCGCCGCCCAGCGCTACCTCAGCCGCGCCGCCGAACTCGGCAGCGTCGCCGCGCGCTACGAATTCGCGGTCTCCCGCCTCTCCGGGATGAGCTCGGTCCAGGCCGGACAGAAGACCGCCTTCGAGTATCTGCTGGCGCTCGCCAAGCTCCAGCCCTCCAAGGATTTTTCCGCCGAACAGTATTTCGAGGTGCATTCCCTCCTCGGCGAATGCTACGAAAACGGAAAGGGCGTGCAGCCCAACCTCGACCTGGCGTTCCGCTACTACCTTTTCGCCTCCGTCCAGAACGAAAAGGCGCGCCTCGCCCTCGCCCGCATTTTCATGAAGGGCATCGACTCCATCGGGGTCAAGGCAAACCCGGACGCCGCCATGTTCGAGTTCTTCGACGTCTTCACGAGAAACGAAAAGCGCATCCCGGAGATCATCGGCATGCTCCGCAGCGCGGGCAAGGTCAACGACTTCTCGAAGTTCCTGGAGCGCAAGGCGCGCGCCGGCGACCCGGTCGCGGCGTACTTCCTCGCCAGCAATACCTTCTCCGGCAACATCTTCCCCAAGGAAGTCCAGAAATCCCTGGAGATCTATGAACTCGCGGTCCGCTACGGCGACCTGAACGCCGCCATCGACCTCGGCGACATCTACACGTTCGGAAAGGGGTTCGTCCCCACCGACGAGGACCGGGGCTACGCCTACTACGACCTCGCGCTCGCATCCTCCGAAACGCGGGAGACCGCCGCGAAACGCATGCTCCGCCGCGTCGAAAAGGAAAACGACCCCTACGACCTCTTCAAGTTCTACATCCTCGCAAACGACCTCCGCAAAGCCAGGGACGTCATCCGCAAGAACGTCCAGATGAGCTGGTCCGCCGAGGACATCTACCTGAAGGCGAAGGAATTCAAGGACGGCAAAGTGCGCGCGAAACAGTACGACAAGCGCGCCCAGGCCGACTACTTCGAACGTCTCCACATGGCGTCCAACGCGGGCTACTTCCTCGCCGTCGAGGATTATTTCCGCGAGGCAGGCAGCCGCGAATACGCCCGCATGATCTGGGCGCTCGAGCTCGACCCGCATCCCGAAGACCCCGACTGGCTCTACACCCTCTCCGTCTGCTACCGTTCCGGCGGCACCGACAACAAGAGCCGCGACTTCAAGAAGTCCCTTGACTACATGATCAAGGCCGCCGACAAAGGCCATGTGACCTCCATGGACCTGCTTGTCCAGCTCTACACCCGCGGCGGCGCACGCTACGGCGTGCCGGATCCCGTCCCCGAACTCGCTCAGAAGTACACCGACATGCTTGTCCAGCATGACTACAAGCTCAAGTATCCGGGCTACTTCAACGCCTACCTCGAAGAACTCGAAAAGGTCGAGGGCGAGGACTACGACCCCACCAGCCTCGACCCGGCGTTCCGCTCCGTTCAGACCAGCCCTCTCGCCGCCATGGCGCTCTCCAAGATATTCATGAAGGGCAACACCGACTTCAAGGTCGAAAAGGACGAGATGGTCGCCATCGTCATGCTCCACGAGGCGGCGGCAAACGGCTATGAGCCTGCGGTCCGCGAGCTTGAACGCATCTGCAGGGACGGCATCCCCGAAGTCCTCTCCGCCAACGCGAACTTCGCCGGCAAGTATGCTTCCCTGCTGAAATACATCCCGAGATACGCCCAGAACGAAGACGGGACCGCCGCCGCTTCCTCGACCGCGGCAAAACCCGCGGAAGAGGCGCAGCCCGACCGCAACCAGCCCAGATTCCCCGTCATCCGGCCCACCATCCCGCGCCGCGGCTGGACGCCCGGCATGATGATCCCCGGACGGGGCGGCATGATGGGGCCCGGCGGCATGGGGCCCGGCGGCATGAACACCCGGCCCGGAACCATCCCCGGAACCATCCCCGGAACCATCCCCGGAACCATCCCCGGAACCATCCCCGGAACCATCCCCGGAACCATTCCCGGAACGATCCCCGGCGCCGTCCCCGGCGGCATGAACACCCGGCCCGGCGCCATCCCCGGAACCATTCCCGGAACGATCCCCGGCGCCGTCCCCGGCGGCATGGCTCCCGGCGGCATGAACGCCAGGCCCGGCGCGCCCGGAATGGGAATGGGCGGCATGCCCGGCGCAATGCCCGGCGGCCCCAATCCCCGCATCAACCCGATCAACAGACAGGCGGAACAGAAAGCCGAGGACAAGCCGCAGGACAGCGGGCAAGCCGAACCGGCGGCGGCCGAGGACAAGCCGCAGGATCAGGAGCAAGCCGAACCGGCAAAACCGGCGGAAGAAGACACCCTTTAATGCCAGGAGAGATGAAGATCCCATGAAAAGAATCCTGTTCCTTCTGACGGCGGCGCTTCTTCTCGCCGCCCTTCCCGTCTTCGCGCAGAGCGCCGCTTCCGGCGGCATCGTCGTCACGGCGGATGCGAAAAACGCCAATCCCACGCTCGTTTTCACCGGCGGCCTGTCCGACCAGGCGCTGAACGCGAAGATCCTTTCCGACTTCGACTACTGCGGCTGGTTCACCGTGCTGAAATCCGGCAATGCGGCCTATCACGTTTCCGCGAAAGGCTCCCTGCAGGACTTCACGGTCACGATCTCGAACAGCGCGGGCGTCCCGATGCACTCGTTCCGCATCACGGACAGCAAGGAAGTCGACGCCGCCGCGCACACGGCGGTCGACACGGTCCTGAACAAGCTGTTCGGCATTCAGGGCATCTGCCGCTCGAAGATCGTCTTCTCCGCCTACACCTCCGCCAAAAACCGCGAGATCTTCATCTGCGACTTCGACGGAAAGAACATCAAGCCGCTCACGCAGAACAACACGCTCTGCGTCGAACCCGTCTGGGCGCCCGACGGAAAGAGCGTCGTCTTCAGCTACTACGGCCCCAGCTACACGAACCTCGTGCAGTACAACCTGGAGACCGGGCTTTCCCGCAGGCTCACCAAATACGGCGGCATCAACGCCGGCGGCTCGCTTTCGCCCGACGGAAAGACCCTCGCCATGATCCTCTCCCGCAACAACAAGGTCGACCTGTACACGCGCCCGACCGAAGGCGCCGAGCTGAAACAACTCACCAGCGGCAAGCCCGTCGAGGCAAGCCCCCGCTGGAGCCCGGACGGAAAGAAGCTCTGCTTCGTCTCCGATGCGAAAAACGGACGCCCCGTGCTCTGCGTGATCGCCCCCTTCGCGGGCGGCAAGGCGACCGAGATCTCCGGCCTCGTCGGCAGCGAGCGCGTCGCGCCCTCCTGGTCCTCCGACAACAGGATCGCATACTGCGCCAGGATCAACCGCAACTACGAGCTCCGCGTCGCGAAGCTCAGCGCGGACGGCAAGTCCGGCGTCATGGAGGAGATCGGCGTTGCGGGGAAAAACACGTTCCCCGGCGAAGACCCGTCCTGGGCGCCCGACAACCGCCACGTCACGCTGACCGTGAACGGGGAGATCCACGTGATCGACACGCGGCTCGGCAAGACGCGCAAGCTCGTTTCCGGCACGCGGAAGGTCGGCCAGTCCAACTGGTCGCCCATCCTGAAATGACCGCGGCGGAGCGCGCCTTTTCCGCATCGGCACACATTCCGCAGCCATGACGAACAAACAATTTCTCGACTGGCTGGCCTCGCTCGAATTCTTCGGCATCAAGCTCGGCCTCGACCAGACGCGCGCGCTCTTTCTCGCGGCGGGGTCGCCCGAACGCGGCCTGAAGTTCATCCATGTGGCGGGCAGCAACGGCAAAGGCTCCGTCTGCGCCATGATCGAATCCGGGCTCCGCGCCGCAGGATTCCGCACCGGGTTCTATTCCTCGCCGCACCTCGTCTCCCCGTGCGAGCGCTTCCGCATCGACGGACGTCCGGTTTCCGAAGACGGCATGTGCGCCGTCCGGGACGTCGTCCTGTCCGCCGTCGCGAAGCTGGAGCAGGACGGCATGAAGCCGACCTATTTCGAGGTCACCACGCTCATCGCCGCGCTGCTTTTCGCGCGCGCGCACTGCGACTATGTGGTATGGGAGGTCGGCATGGGCGGCAGGCTGGACGCCACCAACATCGTCACGCCGCTCGTCTCCGTGGTCACCGGCATCTCCATGGAGCACACGAAGTACCTCGGCGACACCATCCGGAAGATCGCGGGCGAAAAAGCCGGGATCGTCAAGCCGGGCGTTCCCGTGTACTGTTCCTCCGGCACCCCGATCCCCGCCCGCAACGTGATCGGATTCCGCGCCGCCGAGCTCAACGCGCCGTTCCGCATCCCGCCCGAGCCGTCCGCGCCAGACTGCGTGCGACTGCTCGACGGCGGACGCACCGTGGAACAGCGCTTCACGTTCGACGACGTCCCGCTCACGCTCAGGCTGGCGGGGCCGCACCAGCGCAGGAATGCCGCGCTCGCGTTCTCCGTCCTGCGTTACCTCGCCGACCTCGCCGGATTCGATTTCGCGGCGGCGATCGACGGCCTCCGCCGGACGGCATGGCAGGGGCGTTTCGACCTGCACCCCGAGTTCGGGCTCGTGCTGGACGGAGCGCACAACCCGGAGGGCATCGGCGTGCTCGCGGAAACGCTCCGCGAGGTCTTCCCGGGGCGCAGATTCCGCTTCATCTTCGGGGCGTTCTCCGACAAGGACACGGTCGACAGCCTGCGTGTGCTCGCCCCGCTCGCGACCGAGTTCATCTTCGTGCAGCCGGAATCCGCCCGTCCCAGCAAATCCGCCGCCGAACTCGAATCCGAGCTCGCGCGCATCGCGCCGGGCATCCCGGCGTCCGATTCCCCCCTGGACCGCGCGCTCGAATCGCTCGACCCGGCGCGTCCCGCCGTCCTCTGCGGCTCGCTGCACCTCTGCGGCGACGTCCTGGCGCGTCTGCGCGTCCCGGTCCGCTGAGCCCGCCGGGGACGCGGACTCTTTGCCCGCCGGGCGCAAAAGGGGTCTCCGGTTCCGGACGGCGCTTTTTCCGCCTGAAACAAGCTCGAAAAATGACAGCGTTTTAATCTAAAGTAATAATAGCGGCCGTCTCGGGAAATCTCTGCGGAGCAAAACCTTTTTTTTCTGAAAAAAAGCACACTATTTTCTTGCTTTTTCAGATTTCCGGTATATATTAATTACTCCGTTTCGTAAAAACCATGAGGTAAGTGAATGTCTTCTTCTTCCATTGCTGAAAAAAATTTGGCGAGACTCGCAAAAACCAGCCTCGCACAAGATTTCGTCACCCGTCACAATGGCGAATG
The DNA here is from genome assembly GCA_902780135.1 of uncultured bacterium. Lineage (GTDB taxonomy): Bacteria > Verrucomicrobiota > Lentisphaeria > Victivallales > UBA1829 > UBA1732. The sequence continues at coordinate 6,586 of CACZEK010000010.1, read as the reverse complement.
GAACCACACGGACTGGCTTGAATTCTGCGCCTTCCTTGAGGAAAATGGCTACACGCCCATCGACCTTGACCGCGTCGGTCTCCTCCTCGAACAGAAGAAATCCGAATTCTTCGAGCACCGCTGATCCGCGGCGCTTCCCTTCCCCATGGCCGACCGTCCCGCCTCCGGCACGCTGTACATCGTCGCCACCCCCATCGGCAACCTCGAAGACATCACGCTGCGCGCGCTCCGCATCCTGAAGGAAGCCGATCTCATCCTCGCCGAAGACACCCGGCGCACCGCCATCCTCCTCCAGCATTTCGACATCAGGAAGCCGCTGGAATCCTACCACATCTTCAACGAACACGCACGCACCCCCGCCCTCATCCGGCGCATTCAGGACGGCCTGACCGCCGCGCTCGTGAGCGACGCCGGCACCCCCTGCATCGCCGACCCCGGATTCATGCTGATCCGCGCCGCCGTGGAGGCGGGCATCGAACCGGTCATCATCCCCGGCGTCTCCGCCCTGACCTTCGCGGTCTCCGCCAGCGCCCTCCCCTCCGACCATTTCACGTTCCACGGCTTCGTCCCAGTGAAGAGCGGACGACGCCGCGCAGAACTCGAGCGCATCGCCGCAGACAAGCGCACCGCGGTCGTCTTCGAATCGCCGTTCCGCATCGCGAAGCTCCTCGCGGAAGTCAGCGAGATCGTCGGCCCGGACACCCCGCTCGCGCTCGTCCGCGAGGCGACCAAGATCCACGAACAGATCCTCCGCGGCCCGGCGTCCGAACTCGCCGAACAGGCGAAGAAGGTCAACTGGAAAGGCGAGTGCGTGCTCGTCATCGACGCCCGCGACGCCTCGGACCGCGCGGACGACGGCGCCCGCGAAAACGCAGAATCCGACGACGGCGCGGAAGACTGATTTTCTCCTCGGATTCCCCTCACTCTTTCCCCCCTTTCCCGTGTCCGTGCGAAGCCGGAAACTTCCGCCGCGGATGGCTTGCCCCTCCCGCCTCGTTCCCGCCTCGCATCATCCGCTTTTTCCCGCAACGGTCCTTTTTCGTCTTTTTTTCACGCTTTTTTACGGATTTCCGCCGATTTATGTTTGCATTTAAACAGTTTTCATGTATATTATCTTTGCGACAAAACTATTTTTCACAAAAGACACTTTCCAGAAAAGAGACCAACGTATGACCATTTTCAGTCGTTTCTCCGCTCTCGCAGCCGTCCTCCTCGCAGCCGCCGTCTCCGCATGCACGACCATCCGCGAACTCCCGCCCACGCCCGCCGACGCCGAACTCAGCGCCGAACAGACGGAGGAACGCGAATACTCCCGCAAGCTGCTTGAGGCGTTCCTGAAGGACGACGCGTCCGGCTTCATCGGCCTGCTCTCGCCCGAGATGAAGGAGGAGTTCGGCAAGGACAAGTTCGAGCTCTCGCGCAAGGTCATCACGGAAACGCTCGGACAGCCTGTCTCGTTCAGCTACGTGACCGCGCTCGAACACATCGCGATCACCCCGTACATCTGGAAAGTCCGGTTCGTGCTCAAAAACAAGGAAGACAAGGAATACTACAGCGAAGCGCTGTTCCGCGTCCTCGCCGGGCACGACACCAAGGGCGACGTGATCATCGTCGGCTTCAATTTCCTCTGATCCCCTGCCGGACCACGTCCCGGGCATTTCGCCCCCACCAAAAAACAAGAAACGGAACCACTCGCTCCGGGACGCCTTCGCATATTCGCACGCAATAAAAACACCCGTACATACCCTTAACCCCAACCCCAAGAAAACACATGAACAAGACCGCAAGAACCCTTCTCTGCCTGGCCGCGGGGACGCTTTGCCTCGTCTCCCTCGCAGCGGACGATGCGTCGCAGGACGATGCGTCCGCCAGAACCATCCACCTGAAGCAGGACGACGGACAGGTCCGCTTCGACAGCCGCGTGTACGAGCTGAAGAACGTGACCTCCGAGTCCGTTCTGCCGTTCGTGAACTCCGCCATCCAGCGCTACAACCGCAGCTCCACGATCCGCCGCGTCACGGCGATCGCGCCGGACGCCAAGGACGCGATCCTCGTCTCCACGGGCAAGGACTTCTTCCCCTACGTCGACGAGATCGTCGCCGCGCTCGACCGCCCCGGCCAGAAGGGCATCCAGGGCACCGGCGTGGCGCGCATCGCCTATACCCCGAAATACCGCGCCGCGCAGGAATTCACCGAGCTGATCGACAAGACGCTCGGCACGTCCGTCGGCAAGTCCTACGTGAACGACGAGACCAACACGATCTTCTGGCGCGACCAGACCGACGCGGCGCGCGGCACGCTCAATTTCATCGAAACCGAGCTTGACCGCCCCCTGCCCCAGGTCGCGCTCCGCCTCAACTACTACGAACTCCGCGACAGCGACCTCAAGGACTGGGGTTTCGACTACCTCGCGTGGAAGAACGGCCCCGGCGTGAACCTGCTCAACCTCAGCTACAACGCCGGCCGCCTCGCCGTCGACCAGGTCCTGGAGGACATGCAGTTCGTCGCCACCTCCACCTGGGGATACGGCGGGTTCTTCACCGCCCCGCAGTTCGACATGAGCTTCATCCGCTGCCTCCAGCAGTCCGGCAACGCCTCCGTCGCCGCGAACGTCTCCCTGACCATGGTGAACACCCCGGTCCGCTCGCTTGAGGAATACGCGGTGCTCCGCGCCGCGCAGGAAGCCGCCGCCGACAAGGCGCCGTTCATCTACCGCGCCTCCATGGAGCCGGAATACCAGAACATCGCGAAGAACATGCTCGGCCGCACGTTCGTCGGCAAGAGCTACTACGAGGACGAGGACGGCAACAAGTACTCCAATCCGCCCGCGCTCGACGTCCAGGTCATCAACCCCTTCATCTGCCTCCCGCAGGAAAACGCCCCCGCCGGGAACTACAGTGAAAAGTACAAAGTCAAGGACGCCGCCTCCGACCTCAACGGCCAGATGGTCAAGACCGACGGCTGCGTGATGTTCGACTACTCCCTGTTCTTCAAGGACGTTGTCGAGCGCGGCAACACCGGCGCCGAGCTCAGCAACAACGTCCTCTGCGCAGGCGCCGCCACCCTCGGCCTCGGACAGGAAAAAGTCCTCACCGTCTACGAAAAGGAAAACGACGTCGAGCAGACCATCGGCCTCCCGATCCTCTGCCGCATCCCCGTCATCAAATACCTCTTCAGCACCGTCACCAGCATCAAGGAACGCACCTATGTGATCGTGACCGCCGAAGCGGTCCTGCTCCATCCCGAAGAACAGAAGGGCATCCCGCAGACCACCAGCGTCAACAAGGACGTGAAGCGCCGCATCGAAAATCCCTTCCGCGCCAGCGAAGACGATGCTCCGAAGGCAGTGCCCGCCGCAGAACAGAATGCCGAAACCGAACAGAACGCCGAAAGCGAGGACTGATCCATGAAAACCAAACTCTACAGAAATATCATCCTGACGTTCGCCGCCGGACTCGTCGCGGCTTCCTGCAACTCCGACCAGCTCCCGCAGCCCCCGCCGAACGTCTCCGTCCTGGAAGGCGCGAAGGTCCCCTCCCAGATCACCCTCACCCCGCAGGCGATCCCCGGCTCCGCGAAGAGCGAACAGGGCGTCCCGACCGGCGGATACGCCCCGTCCAACGTCCAGGCTCAGCTGAAGATCGACGTGAAGGACGGCACGAAGGAGATCACCGTCGTCCGCGACAACACCGACCCCTTCGTGATCACGAAGCCCTACACGATCAAAAACGCCGACCCCTACGCGGTCCGCAGCTATCTTGAAGCCGCCGTCGGCGCGCGCAGCGTCAGCTCCAGCCCCGCGCAGGCCACCGCCGTCAAGTTCGAGGACGGCACCGGCGTGGTCCTCGTCTCCGCCGAGGAATACCGATTCCAGGACAACGAGGACGGACGCGGCATCGACAGCATCGTCGCCGCGCTCGACCGCAAGGGCCTCACCTACTCCGGCGACGCCGGCACCCGCATCTACTTCCCGCGCGCCAGCAAGGCCGCGAACCTCCGCGACATGCTCCTGAAGGTCGGCTCCTCCGAGCTTGATCCGCAGTTCGAGATCTCCCCCAGCACGGTCCTGGTCGACGGCGAGCTGAACGCGCTCGTGATCTGCGCCCCGGAATGGTCCTGGGAAGACATGCGCAAGCTCCTCGTGAGCTACGACCGCCCGATCCCCGAGGTCAAGATCTCCTACCGCGTGATCGAGATCTACGCCGAGAACGACGACCGCATCGGCGTCGACTTCCAGAGCTGGAAGAACAACGAGGGCGTCGACCTCTTCTCCGCCGGCGCCATGATGAGCCGCAACTGGGGCACCTTCTTCACCAGCAGCGTCCAGGACACCGGGTTCAACAAGGTCTCCTACTGGAACTTCAATCCGAAGTGGAACTCGCGCTACCTCGACTTCATGACCTCCATCGGCAAGGCGAAGATCCTCGCCCGCGGCGAGATCGTGGCGCAGAACCGCACCGTCTCCACCGTCCAGGTCGCCTCCGGCTTCTTCTATGACCGCACGTTCTACACCGCCGGCGCGAAGACCATCGCCGAGGGCACGGGCGAGTTCACCTACACCGAGCCGAACCCCGACACCATCCTCCGCGAGGCGATCACCAAGATCCAGCCGCTCGCCAAGATCCAGGAGTTCTACAAGGACGCCAAGACCGGCGCGATCATCCGCCCCGACGGCTACACGCTCCGCACCATGAACACCCAGACCGGCACGAACACCTACGGCGACGTCTCCGCGAAGGTCTTCGGCAGCGACGCCAAAACCAGCCCGCTCGCCAAGTTCCTCACCGGCTACGTCAAGGCCGACGGCACCGTCGTCAACGGCGCGTACTACAACACCAACTGGGACAACGCGAACGCCGCGCCCGGCGTCATCCACGGCTGGCTCCAGTACCCGATGGTCACCGACGGCTTCAAGTTCGACCTCCGCGTCACCCCCGTCGTCACCTCCAAGGCCGCCAAGATCACCTTCGACCTCGACAGCATCTCCCTGCTCGGCTGGAACGCCGACGGCTCCGCCCGCATGAGCAAGTCCCAGACCGGAACGACCTTCCAGATCGGCACCGAAGCCGAGGAATTCGTGATCGGCGGCCTCAAGAAATCCGAGTCCGTCCGCAGCACCGCCGGCCTGCCCTTCCTGAAGGACCTCCCCCTCATCGGACGCGCCGTCTCCACCGAGTCCGAGTCCATCAAGCAGTCCCAGCTCGTCGTGATCGCCAAGGTCGAATACTCCAACCCCGACGACAAGGCCGGCGAGGACATCACCGAGGACCTCGGCAAGATCGTCAGGAGCGTCAACAAGGGCATGACCAGCCGCGTCGGAAACATGTTCTTCCAGCAGTACGGCCTCGACGAAGACCGCTCCGACCGCGTCGAACGCCTTGACAAGGTCGGAAACTTCATCAACGACGACTATCAGGAGATGAAGTGATGAAGAAGAACGGCGGCAAACGGGCAAAGCGCCCCGATCCCGGGGCGCCCCTCCCCGACACTTCGCCGGATCTTGAGGCGCTCAAGAAGATGGTCCGCCTGCTCGAACGCAAGCACCGCGCTTTCCTCGAGCAGGACTGGAAGGAACACGCCTACGAAATCCAGCGGAGCCAGTTCAACCAGCTCATGATCGTCAGGTTCGCCATGCCGTGCAACCTCAGCCGCATCATGGCGGTCACCGGCCTCACCTCGGCGGGCGCGTCCCTCTTCGTCGACAAGCTCGTCCAGAGCGGATACCTCATCCGCACCGACGACCCCAACGACCGCAGAAACGTGCGCATCTCGCTCTCCGAAAAGGGCGCGAAGTTCATCGGCGAGGTCGTCGACAGGTTCAACGCCTTCATCGAAGGCTACCTCCGCACCCGCACCAGCGAGGAGCTGGCGATCGTGTCCCGCGCCATGGACATCATCAACCAGACGATCGACGACGGGGAGGAAGGAGCGTAATCCAAGCTCGATTCCCCCTCACGTCAGTTCAACGTCATTCCCGCCGCCTCATCCGGGGCCGGCGGGATTTTTTTCGCGCCACGGAAACGGATGCGGATGTGAGGCGGAAATGAACTCGCGGATCGTGACGGAACGTTATAAAAAGTTACGTTTTTGCACAAAAAATCAATGAAAAAAACATGGATTCCGGCGGAAAGCAGTTTAGATTCTGCACAAAAACAAAAATTAAGGTTTTTACATTTCTCAACAAAAACTACATGATTTTATCATATTATACATACCTTTTACTATTGAAAAATCATTTCACCGATTGTATATTAACGCTGAAAACCCGAAACAACCAAACAAGTGAGCTCAAGATCCCCTCGCCAGGTGGCGGAAGGATTCAAGCTCACGCCAACAAATCACAAGGAGTTCTCATATGAAACTCGGTCATTTCCTCGGTTGCGCAGCGGCGATCGCCCTCGCGATCACGGTCTTCGCACAGGCTCCGGCCGGCCCCGGCGCAGGCGCTGGTGCTGGTAACGGCGGCGCTCCGGCCATGGGCGGCTTCGGCGGCGGCATGGGCGGCTTCGGCGGCGGCATGGGCGGCTTCGGCGGCGGCATGGGCGGCATGGGCGGCTTCGGCGGCTTCGGCGGCGGTGCTCCCGGC